>NZ_JBBOWN010000001.1:0-1618153 GCF_038007085.1 Streptococcus sp. FSL E2-3494 | reverse complement strand
TGTTTACACATAATTATTGACAGTATCGGAAAATTTGCTTATAATACGGAAGTGTGATACGATTAAATTATTTTCAAAGTATATAGTTTCGGCATAAAAACATTGTTACATTAAATTTTAAAATTATCGTTTTTTTTTTAAAAAATTAAGTATTTTGAAAAATAAAACAATTTATAAGGGGGTTATTACTCATATGCGAGGGAAACAACAAGATTTTCGAACAGAGAAGTACATTCGTTACGGTATTCGTAAGTTCAGCTTTGGAGCAGCATCAGTAGCAATTGCTGTTGGTTTAATGTTCTTAGGTAATGGCGTAGTATCAGCGACGGAAGTACAATCAGCTGAAACAGCTATTACAACATCTGCTTCTAGTCAAGGTGACAAGGAGACGGAAAAGGCTGAGCCTAAAGCAGAAACAGTAGAAACTGTGAAGCCAGAAACTGTGAGTCCAGAGACTATAAAGCCAGAAACTGTGAATCCAGAGACTGTGAAGCCAGAAACTGTGAATCCAGAGACTGTGAATTCAGAGACTATGAAGCCAGAAACTGTGAATCCAGAAACTGAAAAAGCTACAGAAGTGAAATCAGAAGTTGCAGCTACAAAGGCAGCAACTAAAGCAACTCTAGCGAATACAGATGCTAGTCAAGCCGATGTAGATGCACAAGCAGAAACTGTATCAGCTTTGAGCACAGCTGTAACTGAATCAAATACTGCTGAAAAGAAATTAAGACCAACTGAAATTTATACAACTAATGGTACTCCAGGTACCGCCGGCACTGCAGTTAAGACAAATGCAAAGTATGCAAATTCTGTGGAAACAGTGGATAATAACAAGCGTGGTAATAGAGAGAATACAGATTCTATTAACCAAAGACGAAGAGTCAAAAGAAGTGCAATAGATACAACTAAGTTTGCTCAAAACTACGATAGAAAGGTATTGTCAGGTTCAGTTACCAATACGGGTTTCTCAGTTAGTGATCCAGATTATCCATCTGGAATGTGGATTGATCCAGATAAATCTCATTACAGTTATGAATGGGTGCAAACATATTATGGAAACCAGATTGTTCTTTCAACTAATCGAACGGGCGATGGAATTGTTTATGTAACGGAATTATCGCCATCAAATAAAGTTTTAAAACAATACACTTTAAATCAAAATACTAAGGTACCATCTGCTGTATTTGATAGTATTACCTACTATAATGATACTTATTATGCGATGGTTGAAAGTTTAAGAGATCCTCTTGCTGTTAAATATATTGTTAGTAAATATGATACTGGCTACTACAATAAACTATCCTATATGGTACCCAAATTGATCACACAAACAACCTATTTTGTTGATAAAGATGGCAAGCAAATCACCGACAGTAATGGTAATCCGGTTGTTCCTTATACACAAAAAGGGTTAGTTGGCCAAAAATATACGACGAGTCCCATACTTATAAATGGTTACTATGCTACTGCACCTTCTAATTCAAATGGCGTTATGTCACCATTCGGAGAGATTGGTGCTAGTTATGTTAAAGACTTTCATGATGGAATAGTTGTTACTTACACTCAGACTGGTTCAGATGGAACAATGTCTGCTTCAATTGCTCAAGATGGAAAAGTTCTCAAGACATATACAAATATAAAGCCCTCAGATCCTGTGATAAAGTATCAAGTAGGTTATACGACAGTCGCAATTAAAAATCCATATATTCCACAAACCTCTGATGTTAAGTATGTTTACAGAAAGCTCGGCAACTGGGTCGTCTCTAATCCTGATGGCTCGACAAAATCAATTATTTATCCCAATGATCCTATTGACCCTACTAAGATTGCTGATTCATCTGTGCCTGGTTACCCGTTTATTGATTTTCTTCCTGGCTATACACCTAAAGACCATATGGGGACTCCTTTGGTGCCAGTTGATCCCGATGACCGTACTAAGGGCTATATTCCGCCAATACCTTCTGATATTGGTAAAGATACAACGATCACCTATACAGCAGATACTCAAAAAGCAACAGTAACTTATGTTGTAGAAGGAACAGGAACAGTACTTCACACAGATAACCTAGAAGGTAAATCTGGAGAACCAATTGATTACTCAACAGTAGCTAAGCTTGCTGAACTTAAAGCTCTAGGGTATGACCTCGTAACTGATGGATTCACAACAGCTACAGATAAGAACTTCGATAAAGATACGAAAGTAGATCAAAGCTTTGTAGTAACGGTTAAACCACACGTTGAACCAATCAAACCAGTAGATCCAGAAAATCCAAATGATCCAAATAAACCAAAACCAGGTGATCCAATCGATCCTAACAACCCTGATGGACCAAAATGGACAGAAGATCTCATTAAACAGATTGATACAACTCGCCACGTGAACCGTACAATCACATCCGTTAACGAAAAAGGTGAGGAAGTAGCTCAGAAAGTAACAGATAAAGTTACATTCACTCGTGAAGGTAAGATTAATTCTGTAACAGGTGAAATCACTTACGGCAACTGGACAGCTAAAGATGGAGATACAACATTCGATAAAGTTGAATCACCAGTAGTTCAAGGCTACATCCTGAAAGATGCTAAACAAAAAGAAGTAGCAGCTACAACAGGATTAACGGTAGACTCTAAAGATGAAAATATCGAAGTTGTCTACACTAAACTTGGTTCATGGGTACCAAAAGTACCAGAAGGATTCGAGGAACCAAAACTTGATAAACCTCAATATCCAAACGATCCAACAGATCCAACAAAACCAGGAACACCAACAACAGTGATTCCTCAAGTGCCAGGAACAACTCCAAAAGATTCAAATGGAAACCCACTGAAACCAGTAGATCCAAACGATCCAAGTAAAGGATATGTTCCACCAACACCTGAAAACCCAACAGAAGATACTGTAATCACTTATGAGAAAGATTCTCAAAAAGCAACAGTAACTTATGTTGTAGAAGGAACAGGAACAGTACTTCACACAGATAACCTAGAAGGTAAATCTGGAGAACCAATTGATTACTCAACAGTAGCTAAGCTTGCTGAACTTAAAGCTCTAGGGTATGACCTCGTAACTGATGGATTCACAACAGCTACAGATAAGAACTTCGATAAAGATACGAAAGTAGATCAAAGCTTTGTAGTAACGGTTAAACCACACGTTGAACCAATCAAACCAGTAGATCCAGAAAATCCAAATGATCCAAATAAACCAAAACCAGGTGATCCAATCGATCCTAACAACCCTGATGGACCAAAATGGACAGAAGATCTCATTAAACAGATTGATACAACTCGCCACGTGAACCGTACAATCACATCCGTTAACGAAAAAGGTGAGGAAGTAGCTCAGAAAGTAACAGATAAAGTTACATTCACTCGTGAAGGTAAGATTAATTCTGTAACAGGTGAAATCACTTACGGCAACTGGACAGCTAAAGATGGAGATACAACATTCGATAAAGTTGAATCACCAGTAGTTCAAGGCTACATCCTGAAAGATGCTAAACAAAAAGAAGTAGCAGCTACAACAGGATTAACGGTAGACTCTAAAGATGAAAATATCGAAGTTGTCTACACTAAACTTGGTTCATGGGTACCAAAAGTACCAGAAGGATTCGAGGAACCAAAACTTGATAAACCTCAATATCCAAACGATCCAACAGATCCAACAAAACCAGGAACACCAACAACAGTGATTCCTCAAGTGCCAGGAACAACTCCAAAAGATTCAAATGGAAACCCACTGAAACCAGTAGATCCAAACGATCCAAGTAAAGGATATGTTCCACCAACACCTGAAAACCCAACAGAAGATACTGTAATCACTTATGAGAAAGATTCTCAAAAAGCAACAGTAACTTATGTTGTAGAAGGAACAGGAACAGTACTTCACACAGATAACCTAGAAGGTAAATCTGGAGAACCAATTGATTACTCAACAGTAGCTAAGCTTGCTGAACTTAAAGCTCTAGGGTATGACCTCGTAACTGATGGATTCACAACAGCTACAGATAAGAACTTCGATAAAGATACGAAAGTAGATCAAAGCTTTGTAGTAACGGTTAAACCACACGTTGAACCAATCAAACCAGTAGATCCAGAAAATCCAAATGATCCAAATAAACCAAAACCAGGTGATCCAATCGATCCTAACAACCCTGATGGACCAAAATGGACAGAAGATCTCATTAAACAGATTGATACAACTCGCCACGTGAACCGTACAATCACATCCGTTAACGAAAAAGGTGAGGAAGTAGCTCAGAAAGTAACAGATAAAGTTACATTCACTCGTGAAGGTAAGATTAATTCTGTAACAGGTGAAATCACTTACGGCAACTGGACAGCTAAAGATGGAGATACAACATTCGATAAAGTTGAATCACCAGTAGTTCAAGGCTACATCCTGAAAGATGCTAAACAAAAAGAAGTAGCAGCTACAACAGGATTAACGGTAGACTCTAAAGATGAAAATATCGAAGTTGTCTACACTAAACTTGGTTCATGGGTACCAAAAGTACCAGAAGGATTCGAGGAACCAAAACTTGATAAACCTCAATATCCAAACGATCCAACAGATCCAACAAAACCAGGAACACCAACAACAGTGATTCCTCAAGTGCCAGGAACAACTCCAAAAGATTCAAATGGAAACCCACTGAAACCAGTAGATCCAAACGATCCAAGTAAAGGATATGTTCCACCAACACCTGAAAACCCAACAGAAGATACTGTAATCACTTATGAGAAAGATTCTCAAAAAGCAACAGTAACTTATGTTGTAGAAGGAACAGGAACAGTACTTCACACAGATAACCTAGAAGGTAAATCTGGAGAACCAATTGATTACTCAACAGTAGCTAAGCTTGCTGAACTTAAAGCTCTAGGGTATGACCTCGTAACTGATGGATTCACAACAGCTACAGATAAGAACTTCGATAAAGATACGAAAGTAGATCAAAGCTTTGTAGTAACGGTTAAACCACACGTTGAACCAATCAAACCAGTAGATCCAGAAAATCCAAATGATCCAAATAAACCAAAACCAGGTGATCCAATCGATCCTAACAACCCTGATGGACCAAAATGGACAGAAGATCTCATTAAACAGATTGATACAACTCGCCACGTGAACCGTACAATCACATCCGTTAACGAAAAAGGTGAGGAAGTAGCTCAGAAAGTAACAGATAAAGTTACATTCACTCGTGAAGGTAAGATTAATTCTGTAACAGGTGAAATCACTTACGGCAACTGGACAGCTAAAGATGGAGATACAACATTCGATAAAGTTGAATCACCAGTAGTTCAAGGCTACATCCTGAAAGATGCTAAACAAAAAGAAGTAGCAGCTACAACAGGATTAACGGTAGACTCTAAAGATGAAAATATCGAAGTTGTCTACACTAAACTTGGTTCATGGGTACCAAAAGTACCAGAAGGATTCGAGGAACCAAAACTTGATAAACCTCAATATCCAAACGATCCAACAGATCCAACAAAACCAGGAACACCAACAACAGTGATTCCTCAAGTGCCAGGAACAACTCCAAAAGATTCAAATGGAAACCCACTGAAACCAGTAGATCCAAACGATCCAAGTAAAGGATATGTTCCACCAACACCTGAAAACCCAACAGAAGATACTGTAATCACTTATGAGAAAGATTCTCAAAAAGCAACAGTAACTTATGTTGTAGAAGGAACAGGAACAGTACTTCACACAGATAACCTAGAAGGTAAATCTGGAGAACCAATTGATTACTCAACAGTAGCTAAGCTTGCTGAACTTAAAGCTCTAGGGTATGACCTCGTAACTGATGGATTCACAACAGCTACAGATAAGAACTTCGATAAAGATACGAAAGTAGATCAAAGCTTTGTAGTAACGGTTAAACCACACGTTGAACCAATCAAACCAGTAGATCCAGAAAATCCAAATGATCCAAATAAACCAAAACCAGGTGATCCAATCGATCCTAACAACCCTGATGGACCAAAATGGACAGAAGATCTCATTAAACAGATTGATACAACTCGCCACGTGAACCGTACAATCACATCCGTTAACGAAAAAGGTGAGGAAGTAGCTCAGAAAGTAACAGATAAAGTTACATTCACTCGTGAAGGTAAGATTAATTCTGTAACAGGTGAAATCACTTACGGCAACTGGACAGCTAAAGATGGAGATACAACATTCGATAAAGTTGAATCACCAGTAGTTCAAGGCTACATCCTGAAAGATGCTAAACAAAAAGAAGTAGCAGCTACAACAGGATTAACGGTAGACTCTAAAGATGAAAATATCGAAGTTGTCTACACTAAACTTGGTTCATGGGTACCAAAAGTACCAGAAGGATTCGAGGAACCAAAACTTGATAAACCTCAATATCCAAACGATCCAACAGATCCAACAAAACCAGGAACACCAACAACAGTGATTCCTCAAGTGCCAGGAACAACTCCAAAAGATTCAAATGGAAACCCACTGAAACCAGTAGATCCAAACGATCCAAGTAAAGGATATGTTCCACCAACACCTGAAAACCCAACAGAAGATACTGTAATCACTTATGAGAAAGATTCTCAAAAAGCAACAGTAACTTATGTTGTAGAAGGAACAGGAACAGTACTTCACACAGATAACCTAGAAGGTAAATCTGGAGAACCAATTGATTACTCAACAGTAGCTAAGCTTGCTGAACTTAAAGCTCTAGGGTATGACCTCGTAACTGATGGATTCACAACAGCTACAGATAAGAACTTCGATAAAGATACGAAAGTAGATCAAAGCTTTGTAGTAACGGTTAAACCACACGTTGAACCAATCAAACCAGTAGATCCAGAAAATCCAAATGATCCAAATAAACCAAAACCAGGTGATCCAATCGATCCTAACAACCCTGATGGACCAAAATGGACAGAAGATCTCATTAAACAGATTGATACAACTCGCCACGTGAACCGTACAATCACATCCGTTAACGAAAAAGGTGAGGAAGTAGCTCAGAAAGTAACAGATAAAGTTACATTCACTCGTGAAGGTAAGATTAATTCTGTAACAGGTGAAATCACTTACGGCAACTGGACAGCTAAAGATGGAGATACAACATTCGATAAAGTTGAATCACCAGTAGTTCAAGGCTACATCCTGAAAGATGCTAAACAAAAAGAAGTAGCAGCTACAACAGGATTAACGGTAGACTCTAAAGATGAAAATATCGAAGTTGTCTACACTAAACTTGGTTCATGGGTACCAAAAGTACCAGAAGGATTCGAGGAACCAAAACTTGATAAACCTCAATATCCAAACGATCCAACAGATCCAACAAAACCAGGAACACCAACAACAGTGATTCCTCAAGTGCCAGGAACAACTCCAAAAGATTCAAATGGAAACCCACTGAAACCAGTAGATCCAAACGATCCAAGTAAAGGATATGTTCCACCAACACCTGAAAACCCAACAGAAGATACACCAATCAACTATGTTCCAGTACCACAACCTGTAAGACCTACAGATAATGGAGATAATAATGGAACTCCAACAACTGCAGCTCAACCAGCATCACCTTCTACACCTCAATATATGGATGGCAAACGTGAACTTCCAAATACAGGTACAGAAGATAATGCTAGCCTAGCAGCACTTGGACTTCTCGGAGTATTGAGTGGATTTGGTCTTGTAGCTCGTAAGAAGAAAGAAGATTAATCTTTCTAATTGATACGATTTGTTTGCAATGAACATATCTTCCTTAAAACTGATGAATCGAATGATTCATCAGTTTTTTTACTTTATCTATGAAAGGAATATGTGCACATTGAACTAAAGGAAGTATATGTAATTTAATTGAAATAAAATTATACTAATTTATTCTTGGTAAAAATACAAAAATATATAATCTCTTCAGGAAACTAAACTGAAAATTGAATTCTTAATTTATTATAATAAATATCATATATTGAGTGTAATTGGGATGGCTATAAACCTTATAAAAAGCTTCTCAACGCCTATGAAACACTTTAAAAAGTTGAATATGGAAATTAGTATTCTAAGTAGCAAGCAAAGATGGTTGCTGGATTGCGTAAAATTGATTTAGACGATGTAACTTTAGAAGTATTAACTAATTGGCGTGAGTTCAAGTGTAAAATGACGAAGATGATTATGTTTTAGCTCGATTTGGCAATCCCATATTTAAATCAATTATTTGCCGTATTATTAAACGACAGGCTGAGATTGTGGATGTTTAAAGGATTCCTAGAAAAGGCTTGAGTTATAGTCATTCATATTATCTTCTTAATGTTCCTAAGATATGTCCCCTATATGTTTCACATAGACTAGGTCACACTGATAAATCAGTGACTTAAAATGCTTATAGTCTTTGGTATCATAATGATGTAATCGGGATTCTGGAAAGATCACTCAAAATATTTTACAATCAAATATTCTTTAGTATCCTTCCAAAAAATTGTCAAAATATAAATTCATTAAATAAATTCAGCAATATCAGTAATTAGAATCAGTCTGCTTTAGTTACTCTTAAAATAATAAGGTGACGACTCAAGTCGCTTAATAGAAAAAAACAGGGTGTAAGTCCTGCTTTTTTCTATTGCTTTTAATATTTTCATTTGTTAGAATGTAGGTAATTTGCGTGCTTGTCACGCCCTTTTTATGTGCTTTTTAAGGTTTCGGAAGTTAGTATCGATTCTTGTGAACCTAAAAGTATTGCTAAATGAAGAAGAAAAGGAGGGGAATTTATGTCTTATATTTGGTCTTATCTCAGGCGTTATCCTAAGTGGCTAGCGATGAATTTTACGGCAGCCATTTTATTTGTTATTGCTAACTTGGGCTTGCCGACTGTTCTTGCCAGAATGATTGATGAGGGAATAAACCGTGGTGATGTTGATAAGCTTTACGCTTATGCTTGGGTCATGTTTGGTGTAGTTTTGACTGGGATTGTTGGTCGTATACTTCTGTCCTATGCGGTTGGTAAGTTGACCACTACTATGGTGCAAGTCATGCGTAATGACATTTATGCTAAGCTTCAGGAGTATTCTCACCACGAGTATGAGCAGATAGGGGTATCCTCTTTGGTGACTCGTATCACGTCGGATGCTTTTGTGCTTATGCAGTTTGCGGATCAGGTTCTTAAGCTAGGGGTTATCACTCCTTTGATGATGGTTTCCAGTGTCTTCTTGATTTTGACGACAAGTCCATCTTTGGCTTGGATTGTGGCAATCTCCTTGCCTTTCCTAGCCGTAGTTGTCTGGTATGTGGCGGTAAAAACGCGTCCGCTTTCTGAAAAACAACAGGCAACTCTCGACAAGATTAACCAGTATGCTCGTGAAAATCTGACTGGACTTCGTGTCATCCGAGCTTTCGCTAGAGAAGATTTTCAAGAGAAGAAGTTCGCTTCTGAAAATGCTGTCTATGCGGATAATTCAAGCAAACTTTTCAAATTGACTGGTTTGACCGAGCCACTTTTTGTACAAATCATTATCGCTATGATTGTGGCTATTGTTTGGTTTGCTCTTGAGCCATTAGGTTCTGGGACTTTAGCAATCGGTGACTTGGTTGCCTTTATTGAGTACAGCTTCCATGCACTATTGTCCTTCCTTTTCCTAGCCAATCTCTTTACCATGTATCCTCGTACGGCGGTGTCTAGTGAACGTCTGCAGGAAATTATGGACATGCCGATTTCTATCAATCCAAATGAAGATGGCGTGACAGAAACCGAGACTAGGGGATATTTGGAATTTGACAATGTGACCTTTGCCTATCCCGGTGAAACTGAAAGTCCTGTCCTACACAACATTTCTTTCAAGGCTAGACCAGGTGAAACCATTGCCTTTATCGGATCTACGGGTTCAGGAAAATCATCACTTGTACAGTTGATTCCACGCTTTTATGATGTAACACTTGGACGCATTCTTGTTGATGGTGTAGATGTCCGTGACTACAATCTTAAGGCTCTTCGTCGTAAGATTGGCTTTATCCCACAAAAAGCCCTACTCTTTACAGGGACTATCGGTGAAAATATCCGTTATGGTAAGGAAAATGCCAGTCATGAAGAATTGAATCAAGCCACTGATGTGGCTCAAGCCAAGGAATTTATCGAAAGTAAGGAAGAACGCTATGATTCTCACTTGGCTGAGGGTGGTAGCAACCTTTCTGGTGGACAGAAGCAGCGTTTGTCAATTGCACGTGCTGTGGTTAAACGTCCTGACCTTTACATCTTTGATGATTCCTTCTCTGCCTTGGACTACAAGACTGATGCGACCTTGCGCCGTCGTCTAAAAGAAGTGACCCAGGATGCGACAGTCTTGATTGTGGCTCAACGTGTGGGAACCATTATGGATGCAGATCAGATTATCGTTCTTGATAAGGGTGAAATTGTTGGTCGTGGCCGTCACGAAGAGCTCATGGAAAGTAATGAGATTTACCGTGAGATTGCTAATTCACAATTTAATCAAAAGAGTCTTACGGAAGACTAGAAGGAGGTGAAAATGAAGGATAATAAAAAGAAAACAACTCATTCCTCAAGTTTTGGCCGCCTTTGGTCATACTTGCAGGTTTATCGTTTCCCACTTTACTTAGCTATTTTCCTGAAAATTATTAGTGTCATCATGAGTGTTATTGAGCCGGTGGTCATTGGTTTAGCCATTACGGAACTGACTAAAAATACACTGGACATCATTAAGGGGGTAGCAGGTGCTCATATCAACGTGTCCTACGTTGGTTTAGTTTTGGTCTTTTACCTCTTGCGTGGTCTCATCTATGAGTTGGCTTCTTACTATTCCAACTATTTTATGACCAATGCTGTGCAAGCAACGGTTCAGGATATGCGAAATGAGATGATTGAGAAAATCAATCGTACCTCAGTGTCATACTTTGATAAGCAACAATTTGGAGACCTTTTGGGTCGCTTTACTAGTGACGTCGAGACAGTTTCAAATGCCTTGCAGCAGTCATTCTTGCAGGTTGTCAACGCCATCTTTACTCTAGCCTTGGTTATTGGGACAGTGCTTTACCTTAATCTTCAGTTGGGAGCTGTGTTTGTTATCACTATTCCGATTTCTTACTTTGGTGCTCGCTTCATTATGAGTAAGTCTCAACCTTACTTTAAGCAGCAGGCTGATGCCCTAGGTACTCTTAACGGTTTTGTTCAGGAAAATCTGACTGGTTTCAATGTGATTAAACTTTTTGGGCGTGAGGGTAGATCATTAGACGACTTTAAAGAAATTACGGAAGACCTTCAAAAGGTAGGTTTTAAGGCCAATTTCATTTCAGGCCTCATGATGCCTTTCCTTAATGGTTTATCTGACTTGACCTATCTAATTGTTGCCGTCCTAGGTGGTTTGCAAGTCTTGGCTGGTCGCTTGACGATTGGTAATATGCAGGCTTTCGTTCAGTACGTTTGGCAGATTAATCAACCTATTCAGAACTTGACTCAGCTGGCTGGACAATTGCAGAGTGCTAAATCTTCCTTGGACCGTATTTTCCAACTGATGAATGAACCAGACGAGGCTAATGATGCTACTGAGGTGCTTGAAGGAGATTTAACTGGTCAAGTTATCTTTAATCATGTGGACTTCCAGTATGTAGCTGATAAACCTTTGATTCGTGACTTTAATCTTGAGGTTAATCCTGGTGAAATGGTGGCTATTGTCGGTCCTACCGGTGCTGGAAAATCAACTATTATCAATCTTCTCATGCGTTTCTATGATGTTACTGCAGGTTCTATCTCGGTTGATGGTCATGATATACGCAACTTGTCGCGTAAAGATTATCGTAAACAGTTTGGTATGGTGCTTCAGGATGCTTGGCTCTTTGAAGGAACTATCAAGGAAAATCTTCGTTTTGGTAATCTTGAGGCAACTGATGAAGAAATTGTTGAAGCAGCGAAGGCTGCAAATGTGGATCACTTTATCCGTACGCTGCCTGGTGGCTACAACATGGAAATAAACCAGGAATCAAGTAACATTTCACTGGGACAAAAGCAACTTTTGACCATAGCCCGTGCACTTTTGGCTGACCCTAAAATCTTGATTTTGGACGAGGCAACCTCATCAGTTGATACCCGTCTGGAACTCTTGATTCAAAAAGCCATGAAGACACTTATGCAAGGTCGAACAAGTTTTGTCATCGCTCACCGTTTATCAACAATCCAAGAAGCAGACAAGATTTTGGTCCTTAAAGATGGACAAATCATCGAACAAGGGAACCATGAATCCCTCCTTGCAGATAAAGGTTTCTATTACGATTTGTATAATAGTCAATTTGCAGAGAAATAAACAAAAAAATCCACCAGTTCATAACTGGTGGATTTTTTCTGAATGTGATGTGCAGTAAGAGAGACTTCCCCTGTAAGAGAAGTCTCAACATCACTATTTATTTTTCCGAAGGTCGTGTTACGAACATGGCATCTCCGAAACTGAAGAAGCGGTAGCGTTCTTGGACGGCGTGTTTGTAGGCCTCTAGGACGAATTCACGACCAGCAAAGGCTGAAACCAACATCACCAAGGTTGACTTTGGAAGGTGGAAGTTGGTTGAAAAGGCATCTACGACTGTGAATTGATAACCTGGTTTGATAAAGATATTGGTCCAGCCCGAGTCGGCTTGGAGTTGGCCATCATATTTATTTCCAATTGTTTCCAGTGTTCGGATTGAGGTTGTCCCTACTGCAACAATGCGACCTCCAGCAGCTTTGACACTATTGAGGGTATCGGCCGCTTCTTGGCTGAGGGTGTAAAATTCTGAGTGCATTTCATGCTCGTCGACATTATCGACAGAAACAGGTCGGAAGGTTCCTAGTCCAACGTGGAGGGTGAGGTAGACCAATTTTACGCCTTTAGCTTCAATTTTTTGAAGTAACTCAGGTGTGAAATGGAGTCCAGCTGTTGGAGCAGCGGCAGAGCCATTTTCCTTGGCATAGACCGTTTGATAACGATCGCGGTCTTCCAATTTTTCATGGATATAAGGTGGCAGTGGCATCTCGCCTAAGCTTTCCAAAACCTCAAGGAAGATACCGTCGTAGCTAAATTCTACGATACGTCCGCCGTGATCCAGTTCCTTAGTGACAGTGGCAGTCAAGCGACCATCACCAAAACTGACTTTAGCACCTACTTTAAGGCGTTTGGCTGGTTTGGCCAAAACTTCCCATTGGTCACCTTGGGTATTTTTCAAAAGGAGAAATTCTACATGGCCGTGTGTATCAGTTTTTTCACCGTAGAGGCGGGCAGGAAGCACGCGCGTATTGTTCATGACCAAGGCATCTCCAGGGTTAAGCTGATCAATGATGTGGTCGAAGTGGGTATCAGTCATTTCCCTAGTTACAGGATCAATGACTAAGAGTTTAGAGGCGTCACGTTGTTCCAATGGGGTTTGGGCAATTAGTTCTTCTGGTAGTTCAAAATCAAAATCGTTTGTATTCATTTGTTTCCTCGTTTAAAAATTTTCAGCCTTTTTATTATAGCACGATATAGGGCGACAGTCATTAAACTTATCAAGTGAAAACGCTTGACAGGAAGGTTAAAAAAGAGATAATAAAGAAAATGGTATATACCAATATTGAGGTGAATAGAATGAAAAAGATTTTAGTTAAGAATCAAGTTGAGGGAGGCAAAGTTGCCTTTGAACTTCTAAAAGAGAGCCTTACAGCGGGTGCTCAAACATTGGGATTGGCGACAGGTAGTTCCCCTATCGCCCTTTACCAAGAGATGGTTGAGAGTGACGTGGATTTTTCGGAACTTTACAGCGTCAATTTGGATGAATACGTCGGACTATCACCAGAGCATGAGCAGAGCTATCATGCCTTTATGAAGGCTCAACTCTTTGATGCCAAGCCATTTAAGGAAAGCTTCTTACCTGACGGTATGGCTGAAGATTTGGAGAAGGCGGCTAAGGATTACGATGACGTCTTGGCACAACATGTCATTGATCTGCAAATCTTAGGAATCGGAAGTAATGGGCATATTGGTTTTAATGAGCCAGGTACGCCTTTTGATAGTCAAACCCATGTGGTCGACTTGACGGATAGCACCATTGAAGCAAATAGCCGTTTCTTTGCCAGTCGTGACCAAGTCCCTACAAAGGCTATTTCAATGGGAATTGCTTCTATTATGGCTGCTAAGAAGATTATCTTGTTTGCCTATGGTGACAAGAAGGCAGATGCCATTTTCAAGATGGTCAAGGGGCCAGTGACAGAGGAAGTGCCAGCTAGTGTCTTGCAACATCATCCAGACGTGACTCTTATCTTAGATGAGGCTGCTGCTGCGAAATTGTAGGAGAAAACATGAGTCGAGCAGATGCGAGTTAGGTAATCAGAAAGTTATAGAAAAAAACAGGTTGAGCTAGTGCTACTCAACCTGTTTATTAATGAATAAACATAATATAGATTTTGACTTCAAATATTTACGTTACCTAATTATTACTCATTTTTCATCAATTACCTAAAATTCTTTAGTCGGAATAGTCCCTATTTTTATTGGTAATAAAATCTCTATTTGATATTGTCCATCTTTTATAAAGTGTTTGATATTACCTTGATATTCTTGAACAATAGCATCAATATTTCGCAACCCCCAGCCATCTTTTTGACGGGATTTACGAGTAGATTTTTCTTTCTCATCAAAATTATTTCTAATATTGATAAAAAGATTTTGTTGAAAGTATCGGATATTAAGTGATAAGTTTCTTTCTTTATTTGGTAGTCTGAGACAAGCTGCAATACTATTGTCTAGGCAGTTTCCTAATATAACAGCTAAAATATCTGGTTGAATAGATAATTCTTGTGGTACAAAGCAATCAATTTCCATTTCTATCTCATCTTTTAAATGATGTAGTTTTTGATTAAGTAAAAAATTAATAGTTTGATTTTTAGAGTAGAAAGTTTGTTCACCTACTATACTATCTGTTAATGAATAAAGATAATCTTTTGCCTCTTCAGGATTTTTCTCTAAAAGCGATAAAAGAGTTAAATGTTTATTTTTTAAGTCATGCCGAAGGCTTTGGAGACGTTGATATTCTTCTTGAGATTGTTGTATTTCTCGAACTTGGAACTGTAATTGTTCTTTTTCCAATTGGTTTTGGTAATATTGCTGCTGTTGACGAGCAAGGTACAGATTAAAATAAAGAGAGGAGAGAGTTAATACAATGAGAGATGAGAGAGAAATGATTGACAGGTAATCTGCTCCAAATACCCCTCCTTGAATGGCAGATATTGTAAAAGCAAAGAAAATAGATAAAAGAGGCACGATAAACTGATAAAGCCAGTTTCCCTTAGAAGTAGCAATACGAAGCCTTTGATGGGATAGGAGAAGCTTTCGTAAGATAAGAGTTATTCCTGTAGATAAGAAGAAACTTATTCCGAGATACAAACTAATAGCTTCTAAATTTTTTGATAGTTCCCCTAAAGGTAAAATTAGTTGGATTCCTTGGTTTAGGACAGCTCCTGCTAACAAACTTAGACTAGTTTGTAAAAGAATCCAAAAGGAAGACTGGCGAATAGGATAATCAAAATTGAGACCGATTAGATAGTATTCTAAAATGTTTAGAAGGAGATTACTGACCAAAAAAATACGACTTTCAGAGAATAGGAACACGAGTTCCCCATGAAAAATCAATATGAAAAAAAGGGCTACTAAAGGCTTCTTTTTCATATTGATTTTAGACAATGGTCTATAAAATAACATACTTGCTAGAAATAAATCGTACAAGATACTGATTATTCGTAATCCTACTAACATTAAAAATGCCTTTCACTTAGATAGCTGTAATACTTTTCTTTAAAAGAAAACTGAAACTTTCTACTAATTGGGAGTAGGTGTTCTTCAGTCCCATTTAGTAAAATAGTAACTGTTTTTGAATCAAAGTCTTTGATGTATTTGGGGTTTAAAATATAGGAAGCATGAATTTGAATAAAATAATTAGGGAGTTTTTCCAAAATCTCTTTTGTTTTTAGTAGAGACTTGTAGGTACCTGTCTTTGTGTATATAAATACTGAACGTTTATCTTTCTCAAAAAATACAATATCGCTCGAAGGGACAGAATAATTGTGTTTACCAAATGAGAAGGTAAAAAGTGCTTGGCCTATATCCAAAAAACGCAAAATACGATCCAATACTTTCATTAACTTTTGAGGTTCTATCGGTTTTACGATATAGTCAAAAGTCTGAACTTCGAAGACTTGTTCCATATAATCACGATAACTTGTCACAAAAATAATAGGAATGAAAGGATTAAATTTTCTAATCTTTTGTGCTACGTCAATTCCATTGATTCCTGGCATATTGATATCCAAAAAGACACAGTGGATGTCTGGCGTCAGCTGATTTAAGAGTTTTTGTGGATTTGTATAAAGTTTTGTTTCTAGAGGAAATTTATCATAAGAAAGTAAATAATGTTCTAATTGGCTAGCATCTCTATCAGAGTCATCACAAATAGCAACTTTTAACATTGAAAACCTCCTCACTCATTTCTGTATGTTAGTTATAACGTTAAAATGGTCAATTATGACATAATTGTAAGAAAAATGTAAGTTTAGTATACAATATTCTTATTAAAGATGAAAGGAGAATTCCAAATGAAAAACATTCAAGTACGTAAGGCCGTAGCTCAAACCGAAATTAGCTGGGGTATTATTTAATTGCTTAAAAATGTTAAATAAACATATAAGCAAATGTTACCTTCGATTCTATCACGGAAAATTTTTGATAGAATTACTACAATAAGGCAAGGGGAAATTATAGAATCACCTCGTCTTTCTTTTTGAAAAATAGTGAGGAAAAAATGAAATTCCATTGTCCAAGAATAAAAGAAATATATCCTATTTATAAACTTCACGATAATTTGTTTAGGGTAGGCTCCCAAATTGGTATAACTACTGAAATCAGTGATGAGGACGATAAAATGTGGAGTTTAGTTAATATTTTAGATGGAAGGACTATTAATGACGTTGTAGATATTATTTAACTAAGTATCCAGATTTGACGGAACAAGATATAATAGGTGCTATTGAACTATTGGATAAGGAGGGGGTTATTGAAGAAGGTGCTACAATAAATTGTATTAAGGAAAGATATCATTCAAATATCTACTATTTTAGTCGCTATTTAAATAGTTTTAAAGATAGTATAGATATTCAAAAGAGACTTAATGAAACGACAGTTCTTTTATTAGGACTTGGCGGAGGAGGGTCCAATATACTAACTTTGCTATCTGGTCTAGGACCTAAAAAAATAAAAATTGTGGACTTTGATATCATTGAAAAAAGTAATCTAGGTAGGCAATTTTTATATAAGGAGGAAGACGTAGGGGCTCTTAAAACACAGATTGCCCATCAAGAAGTGTCAAAAATGAATTCTGATATCGAAGTTGAAACTCATAATTTACGTATAACATGTGTAAACGACTTGTTGCCATTATTAGACAATGTTGACATTGTTATTTGTGTTATTGATGAACCACAATATGATATTCAGCGTATTGTAAATAAAGCTGTAGTTACAAAAAATATTCCGTGTGTTTTTGGTGCAAGTCAAGTTAGTCGCGGACGTGTTTATTCTGTAGTACCCCATCAAACAGGATGTTTTGATTGTTTAAACATTCATTACACGAAAATTGATAGTCTATTCTTGGAACAATTTCGGGGTATTCGTACTGTTACTAAGAAAATTCCTACAATTGCTTATGGTCCGGCTATGTTTCAATTGACATCTGCTATTGTTGATGAGGCTGTTCGATTAATAACTAAATATGCAGAACCAATGAGTCTTAATCGCCAATACGAGATTAATTATGAAAACGGAGCGTCGTTCACACACAAACCTTGGGGACATTATCCTGATGAGTGTCCTACATGTGGTAACGGTAAGGAGGAAAATTGGGAAATCTTTTCTCAATACGGAGAAATAAAATTATGACTTTTGAAACGCTCACCATTGAAAATTTAACAAAATCATTTGATAAACAACATTTTGCTAATAACCATATCTTCTTAGAGCTAGAAGCTGCAAAAATCACAGCTCTTATAGGACATAATGGTGCTGGTAAATCAACTCTTTTAAAGCAAATGATTGGTTTTATTAAGCCTGATCAGGGAGATGTTCACTACGGAGATATTTCTTTTATACATAACCGTAAACAAGCTCGAACAATGATGAGTTATATGTCACAACAGTATGCACCTCTTGAAAAGTTAACTGTTGAGCAAAATTTAGAGATGATTGGAAGAATGAGAGGGTTAAGTACCTCAGAACTCCAAAAAGAAATTGAGCACCTTCTAGCAGATCTGGAAATAGTAGAATACCGTGATAAAAAAGGGAAGAATCTTTCAGGAGGCTTAAAACGGCTTACATCTTTTGCCATGGCATTAATTGGCTCTGCTGATATCATGCTTCTTGACGAACCAACCAACGATGTTGATCCTGTACGTCGTGAAAAACAGTGGCGATTATTACAAAAACTGGCTTATAAAGGACACACTATTATCATTGTTACCCACAATCTACTAGAAGTTGAAAAATATGCGGATAATTTTGCTCTTTTTAACCATGGTAAATTATTAAAATCTGGTCCAGTACACCAAATGTCTTATAAAAATCATTATCAAATTTCTTTCAATTTTGTTAGTAAAGAATTTTTAAGTCTATTCGAACATTTTACGATGGTCAATGGTTGTGTTTGTCAGATGGAAATTGAAGAAAGTGAATTAACACGAATACTCATTCAAGTTAAGGAAGGTATAGAAAAAGGGCTTATTTCAAACCTTTCAGTTAAGATGAAAACATTATCTATTTCCGATCTTTATAAAGAGGAGCTTGTTAACTGATATGACTCAATTTTTTTACTTACTTCGTTGGAACTATCTTCGACAAAAAAATCTATTCATTCTATTCACACTAGCTCAAGTGCTTTTGTCCGTTTCACTTCTTTTTGGGTATCCGTTGGTAATTGGTAAGATGGACACAACAACTGCTTACTATCTTGCCTCTGGATCAGTTTTAATGGGAGTTATTTCTATTGGCTGTACGATTTCATCTCCTGTTATAGCCAATGCCAAGTCAGAAGGTCATGTGGACTATATTCGAGCTTTACCTATTCCTAGAATTCTAATTTCTTTAGCTGACCTATGTATATGGTTAATTGCTATTTTACCAGGTGTATTCTTCACTTTTTTATTAGGCTGTCTTCGCTTTTCTGTCCAATTAAATTTGTCAATTTTGTCTGTTTTTGTGATGTTACTTATTTGCCTAACAATGATTAGTCTAGGATTTTCAATTGCTTATATATTTTCCCAAAATATTGTCACGCTAATGTCTCAGCTTATTTTAATGATTGGTCTTATGTTTTCACCAATCATGTATCCGGCAGGTCGTCTTCCAGATTGGTTAGATCAACTTTATTTTCTACTTCCATTTGTCCCTTCTGCGAATCTTCTTAGAGCTAGCTTTTATAGACATGGAACTGTTTCGCTTGTAGATATAGGAGTTCTTATTTTCTGGATTTTTCTGACACAACTGCTTATCTTAGGGACACTACAGAAAGAGTTGTAATACTATCTTATGGAAAACAATCTTACGAAACTCAGGTTTAGACATCTGGTACTCAGCCTTTTTCTTTTGTGACAATTCTCCTCCAAACAAATCAATTGCCTAGTCCTCTTTGATAGCGGTATAATAGTTAAGTTGATTTTATTATCAAACAACAAATATAGATATTTCATAAAGAAAGAGGAAGTACAATGGCAAAACCTATTCGAGTATTGCTTTATTATAAATACGTTCCCATCGAAAACGCTGAGCAATTTGCGGCTGACCACTTGGCTTTTTGTAAGTCAATCGGTCTAAAAGGTCGTATCTTGGTCGCTGACGAAGGGATTAATGGAACGGTTTCTGGAGACTATGAAACCACTCAAAAATACATGGACTACGTTCATAGCCTTCCAGGGATGGAGGACCTTTGGTTCAAGATTGATGAGGAAGAAGAACAAGCTTTCAAGAAGATGTTTGTTCGCTACAAGAAGGAGATTGTTCACCTTGGCTTAGAGGATAATAACTTTGATAGCGACATCAATCCACTTGAAACTACAGGTGCTTACTTGTCACCCAAAGAGTTTAAAGACGCTCTTTTGGATGAGGATACTGTTGTCCTTGATACACGTAACGACTATGAATATGACCTTGGTCACTTCCGTGGAGCCATTCGTCCTGACATTCGCAACTTCCGTGAATTGCCACAATGGGTTCGCGACCATAAGGAAGAGTTCATGGACAAGCGCGTGGTTGTTTACTGTACTGGTGGTGTCCGCTGTGAGAAATTCTCAGGTTGGATGGTCCGTGAAGGCTACAAAGATGTTGGCCAATTGCACGGTGGTATCGCAACTTACGGAAAAGATCCAGAGGTTCAAGGGGAGCTTTGGGATGGTAAGATGTATGTCTTTGACGAGCGTATTGCTGTTGATATCAACCATGTAGACCCTATCGTTGTCGGTAAGGACTGGTTCGATGGCACGTCTTGCGAACGCTATGTCAACTGTGGTAACCCATTCTGTAACCGTCGTATCCTTGCTTCAGAGGAAAATGAAGACAAATACCTCCGTGGCTGCTCACATGAATGTCGTGTTCACCCACGTAACCGTTATGTCTCTGAAAATGGTTTGAGCCAAGAAGAAGTTGTCTCACGCCTTGCGGCTATTGGTGAGAGCTTGGATGTAACACCAGCCTAAGTTTAAATAGAGAAGAAGCTGAGAGAAATCTTGGCTTTTTGTTTTGCAAATTATTTCTAAAATTATGACAGATATATATTGCAATTAGAAATATATAGTGTATAATAAAGATGAAAATAGCTGGTGAACCTAATCAATTTCGACGATAATATCAGATATGATGTAAAGGAGGGAGTATGTGGCAAAGAATTTACGTTTAAAAGCAGCTCGAGCAGAGCATGATATGACCCAGGGTGACTTGGCAGAAGCTGTAGGTGCAACAAGACAAACCATAGGTTTGATTGAAGCTGGAAAGTACAATCCCAGCCTAGCCTTATGCATTGCCATTTGCAAGACATTGGACAGGACTCTGGATCAACTGTTTTGGGAGAATTAGGAAGGAAGTAAAGATGATGAAATTCAAACTGATTAATAATAAGGTTACAGATGAACGCGAAGTAGCTCTAACTAATAAAGTTGCTGCCGAATGTTTTTACATAATGATTGCAGGGACGCTTGTATGCTTAGTTTATGGCTCCCTCTTTAACAATGGTGTCATCTCTGCTGATTACTTACTTTATCCATTGTTGATAAGTAGTATTTGGTCTATTTATAGAGCTGAACATCTTGATGTAAATGCTTTTGGTAGTTCGAGTATAACAGTCTTAGGTTGTTTACTAGTGACTGGGCTTATCACCCTTATGATAATGTCAGCTAACTATCGGTACTACCATGATGTCTATCATAACAATCCCTTGGATCCTAGATATCTCATGGCTTGGCCAATTACTTATATCATATATGCTCCCGTTGTTTTCTTTATGAATTGGTCTATCGCTGCATTGGGAAGATATGAGAGAAGACGTCTCGAAAAACAGCTGGACGATTTGGAGAATGAAGAATAAATAGTGATAGAATCAGACCATTCTTTTTGGTCTGATTTTTTTGTGTTATAATGGTTCCTAAAACTAAGGAGGTCACGTATGCTACTAACTGAATTTGATGCGAATAGACAAGCGATTATCAATCCCGAGGCCTTACATGAGCCTCTTGAAGGTTTTCCTAAAATAGCTGTATCCTGTTTTTCTCGTTTGACCTTTCAACGAATGCTTGAGATGTTTCCCCATGAACTTATCTATGAAATATCCATGGCGAATGTGGCTATTCCGATTTATAAGCTTGTTATTGATGATAATGAGTTGGCCATTTTTAATGCACCTGTAGGCGCCTCTGCCTGTGTGGGTATTTTAGAGGATATTTTTGCCTTGGGAGCTGATAAACTTGTACTTTTTGGTACTTGTGGGGTGCTTGATGAAGATATTAAAGAGACTTCTATTATTATTCCTAGTCATGCCCTTAGAGATGAAGGGACGAGTTTTCACTATGTGGAAGCCAGCGATGAGATTGCGGTAAATGTGGGTGTTTTAGACCATTTTCATTCCTATCTCAATGAACGTCAGATTTCTCATAAGGAAGGCAAGGTTTGGACAACTGATGGCATTTACCGTGAGACGAATGGTAAACTCAAAGCTAGAAAGTCAGCAGGAGCCATTTGTGTGGATATGGAGTGTTCTGCTGTTGCAGCTTTAGCAAAGTTTAGAGGTGTTGACATCTGCCACTTCTTCTATGCTGCGGACCACCTTTCTGAAGGTAATTGGGATGCCCGTAACTTGATGAATCATATGGACTTGGATGAAAAGGACAAGGTAGCTTTATTAGCTTTAGAGTTTGCGTGTGATTGGAGCAGAAATTAAAAACCTTACTTTTTAAAGTTTATTATTTGTAATCATTCTAAATAACTGTTATAATATTATTTAGAATGATTCTAAATAAGGAGTATGAAATTGGAAGATAAGAATTTTGCAGAACGTTTAAATATTTTGAGAGCAGGAGTGTTGGGGGCCAATGACGGCATCATTTCCATTGCGGGAGTGGTTATCGGTGTGGCCAGTGCGACATCAAACATCTGGTTCATCTTGATTTCTGCCTTATCAGCGATTTTTGCCGGTGCCTTTTCGATGGCAGGTGGTGAATATGTCACAGTGTGTCAACGCAAAAAGATACCGAAGAAGCGGCTGTCGCTAAGGAACAAGCCCTTTTGGATCGCTCACCTGAGTCAGCTAGAGAAAGTTTATATCAAACCTTCCTCAGTCAAGGGGATTGCGAAACAGAAGCGGAAGTTAAGGTCAATCAAGCCTTCAGTAAAAATCCTATCAAGGTCTTAGTTGAGGAAAAATATGGGGTGGATATGGAAGAAATCACCAATCCATGGCATGCTGCCGTATCTAGTTTTCTGTCCTTTTCAGTGGGATCTTTGCCTCCAACGCTAACTATCCTGCTTTTCCCAGACCCTTACCGTATTCCTATAACAGCGGTTGTGGTTGCACTGACCTTAATCTTGATTGGTTATGTTAGTGCTAAACTTGGGAAAGCACCTGTTAAACAAGCGATGTTGCGAAACTTGGCAGTAGGACTCTTGACCATGCTCGTGACCTATGTAGTTGGGCAAGTCTTCCATGTGAATGTGTAATTGTTAGTAGTATGAGTCTACCTTTTAGGTAGGCTTTTTTTGTCTACTAGACCAGACTTATCCATGGTACAATAGGGCTATGCGTTTAGATAAATTATTAGGACAGTCGGGCTATGGTTCTCGCAATCAGGTCAAGAATCTCATTCGTAGTCGTCAGGTATATGTAGATGGTGTCCTGGCGGATCGAGATAATCTTAATGTGGATGCTAGTCTTCAAACCATCATGGTTTCTGGTAAGGAACTGGAGCATGCGCCAGAAGTCTACTACCTTATGAATAAGCCGTCAGGAGTGGTGTCAGCTAGAAAGGACAAGGAACACCAAACAGTTATTGATTTGATTAGGCCTGAGGATCAGCGAGAGGGCCTTTATCCTGTGGGACGTTTGGATAGAGATACGGAAGGTTTGGTGTTGATTACCAATAATGGTCCCTTGGGCTTTGCCATGCTTCACCCACGCTATCATGTGGCTAAGACATATTATGTTGAGGTTAATGATATTCTGGGGCCTGATGCACCTGCATTTTTTGAGTCTGGTGTAGTTTTTGAAGATGGTACTGTTTGTCAATCAGCTCAGCTGGAAATTTTAAGTTCTGCGAGTGACAAGAGCTGTGCTCGAATTACGATTTCGGAAGGTAAGTTTCATCAAGTAAAAAAGATGTTTTTGGCTTATGGGGTCAAGGTGACCTATCTCAAGCGTATCTCTTTCGGAGAGTTTAAACTTGATGAAGGGATGGCAGTAGGTTCCTACCGAACCTTGACTGAAGCGGAAAAAACAATCTTGCGTACTTATTTGGGTTAGTAGCTAAGGTGCGATAGGAACTTTCAATCAGCTGATAAGACTATCTTATCGCTAGTCTTAATACAACAACACCTATAATGACAGTATTTTTTAGAGGCATAAGAAATACTTATGGAATACTATAAATATTTTTGATTTCTCAAGTATCGCTTCTGGTGGTATGATGGAATCAATTCGATTGAGAGTTTCACAAATGGATTGACAATCTAAAACTGATCAGAGAGGGAGGTTCATTATGACAGAAGTATTTTACGATCATTTAGCAAAGACGCGTCATCAGATTCATCAACATCCAGAGGTTTCTGAGGAGGAGCATGAGACGACAGTCTTTTTGAAAGCTTATTTGAAAAATCTAGGTGTTGAGCCTTTAAATTATCCCTTGAAGACAGGACTCATCGCTGAGATTGGGTCAGGTCATCCTATTATTGCCTTGCGTGCTGATATTGATGCCCTACCGATTAAGGAAAAGACAGGACTTCCTTATGCCAGCGACAATGGTGCCATGCATGCTTGTGGTCATGATTTTCACCAGACCTCTCTGCTTGGTGCTGCTCAGCTTTTAAAAGAAAGAGAAGCAGAGCTTAAGGGGACTGTTCGATTAATTTTTCAACCGGCTGAGGAAAATTTCCAAGGGGCCTATCAGGTCATTGAAGCGGGCGGTATTGAGGGTGTGTCAGCTATCATCGGTTATCACAATAATCCTCACTTGAAACCTGGTCAGATTGGCCTTCGTTCAGGTGCTATTTTGGCAGGCGTGGAGCAGTTTAGGGTTGATGTCATGGGTGTTTCGTCCCATGCAGCCCGTCCTGATTTGGGTGTGGATACGGTCTTGGTTACTACGACTATCATTAATAATTTACAGCAAATTGTTGCTCGGACGGTATCTCCCTTTGAGTCAGCTGTATTGTCAGTTACTCATATCGAAGTTGGAAATACCTGGAATGTTCTTCCAGCAGCCGGCTTCTTCGAAGGAACGATTCGGACTTTCGAGCCTAAGGTTCGGGAAGATGTCATTGCTCGCTTTGAAAAAGTTGTTCAGGCGACAGCGGATCAGTTTGGTGCTCAAGTTGACATTACTTGGGGTAATTCACCTTACGTGACCTACAATGACCAGACACTCACACCACTCATCTTTGAAAATTCTAAAGCCTTCGCAGAAGTGATTGAAACGCTGCCATCAACAGGAGGCGAAGACTTTGCGGCCTATCAAAAGGAAATACCAGGAGTCTTTGCCTTTGTTGGCTCAAATGGTGAAGAAAATGCACCAGACTGGCACCATGATGATTTCCTTGTGAAAGATGAGGCCTTGCCAGTAGCTGTGAATTACTATGTGGAAAACGCTCTTTTCCTCCTTGATTATTTTAAGGAGCAAGACGACTGACTATTCCCTTAATTGGAATCACTAGTAATGAAAAAACTGTTGCGGAAAGAAGTCCAATCATCCAGAGTTTCTCTTGGGTCATAAGCAATTAGCAGACCAAGGACTCTTTGATTATTTTATTAAGAGTTTTCCATGAAGCTTAAGGATTTTAAATTGGTGCTGCTTTTGAAAATAAAAAGGAGGATGTGCATAAGAAAAAATACTCTTTTGATCATTTAGTTTACAACTTAAGAGCCCAGCCGATTGGTTGGGTTCTTTTGTGAATTGTTTAGATAGTTAGGGGAGTATGATTCTAAGGTCTTAAAATAGCGGAGATTTTTTTCTCTTGATTTTAGTTAAAATGAAAGCGCTATCATTACAGAAAGATAGATAGGAAGTGGTTAAGCGATTTGCACAATCCTTTACCTTATGACCTCCGAATGAGGAGAAAATATGTTAATTGGTATTCCAAAAGAAATCAAAAACAACGAAAACCGTGTAGCTCTTACACCTGCAGGTGTCCAAAGTCTTTTGGCTAAGGGACACGTAGTATTAATCGAAACAAATGCGTCCAAGTTCTGTTATTGTTAACGTTGCCGTTGACCAAGGTGGGGTTGTTGAGACTGTGAATCGTGTGACAAGTCACGATAAGCCTGTTTATGAAACACACGGTGTCCTTCACTATGCTGTTGCTAATATTCCAGTTGCAGTAGCACGTACATCAACCATTGCTCTTACCAATGTTACCATTCCTTATATCGAAGCTCTTGCAGGAGTAGGCTTTAAACAGGCTATTGAAAATGACGAAGGCCTTCGCCAAGGTGTAACGACTTATCAAGTTCACATTACTAGCCAACCTGTTCCAGAAGGATTGAATAGAAGCTGTACAGCTATTGACGAGTGACTATAAGTTTATAATTCTATCAGAATGAAAGATAAGTCGCGCCATGAATTGGTGTGACTTTTTTAGTTAGGATAAGAGGTAATCGTGTGTTTGGTAGTTGATCGTCAAGTGTCTATAAAGCTTAAATCTGCTTATTTTTTCTAATCTAGGTATTGTTTTATGCTATAATGAGCAGACATCTCAACATTAGTAATGAGCACCTATGACTCTTTCTGTTTTTACTTAAAAAATGCGCTCATAAAGAGGTTTTACCATAGCCAATCATATTCGTGTTCTCACAGAAATTATTTTCTCTTATCTTGTCGTCTTTTATTTTGGTGTAAAAATCGATGTATCATTGACCAAGCTTCTAATTACAGTAGGTGTGGCAGCGCTGCTTGAAATGATTTACCATGTGATACTTGCTCGAAGATAGGAGCAAATATTTCTTTCGAAGCTTTTTGGAGAAACTGTGGACAACTCTTTAGAAAAAATGTTGTGTTCTTCTTTTTTTTTTTAGTTTTTTACCACATAATTTTCAAAGGGTGCATATATCTCCATTAACATAAGATATGAAATCGGTTACATAAAAAGCTGTAGCTTTTTTATTTTCCAGTTCAGATATTGGTAGTCTGAAAAATTAAATGATATAATGTCAATAAATAGGAGGATACAGAAATGTTGAACTATGATTTGATTGTTATCGGTTTCGGTAAAGCCGGTAAAACGTTGGCTGCTAAGATGAATGCGGCTGGTAAGAAAGTTGCTGTCATCGAGCGCAGTAAAGCTATGTATGGTGGGACTTGCATTAATATTGCGTGTATCCCAACTAAGACTATGATTGTTGCGGCTGAGAAGGGCTGGTCATTTGACGACACCATGAAAGAACGTGGTGCAGTGACTAGTCGTCTTAATGCTAAGAATTATAAAATGTTGGCAGACAATGGCGTTGATGTCATTGATGCAGAGGCACATTTTGTGTCAAATAAGGTTATTGAAGTAGTAGCTGGGGATGACCGCCAAGAGCTTACAGCTGAGACTATTGTTATTAATACTGGTGCTGTATCTAATATCTTGCCTATTCCTGGTTTGACAACAACTAAGCATGTTTACGACTCAACTGGCATTCAAACTCTTGAAGCTTTGCCAAAACGCTTGGGTATCCTAGGTGGTGGTAATATCGGTCTTGAATTTGCTGGCCTTTATAACCGTTTGGGTAGTCAAGTGACTGTCTTGGATGCAGCGACTAGCTTCTTGCCACGTGTAGAGCCATCTATTGCTAAGTTGGCCAAGCAATACATGGAAGAGGACGGCATTGTCTTTGAGCAGGGTGTTAAAACTTCCGAAGTAAAAAATGACGGTGATGAAGTTGTCGTTGTTACTGACAAAGGTGAGTTTCGTTTTGATGCTCTCCTCTATGCGACAGGACGCAAGCCTAATATCGAACCTCTTCACTTGGAAAATACAGATATTGCCTTGACAGAACGTGGCGGTATTCAGGTTAATAAGCATTTGGAAACAAGCGTTCCTGGTGTATTTGCAGTGGGTGATGTTAATGGTGGACTTCAATTCACTTATATTTCATTAGATGATTTCCGTATTGTCTTTAATTACTTGACAGGGGATGGTAGCTATAACCTTGAAACACGTGGAGCAGTTCCAACTGCCATGTTCCTCTACCCACCTTTGGCACAGGTTGGCCTTACTGAAGACCAAGCCAGAGCAGCAGGTGGACCAGTTGCTGTCAAGGAACTTCCAGTTGCTGGCATGCCTCGTGGTCATGTTAACGGTGATTTGCGCGGTGCTTTCAAAGCTGTGGTAAATCCTGAAACTAAGGAAATCTTGGGTGTGACCCTCTTTGGTCAAGAATCTCATGAAATTATCAATCTAATTACCCTTGCTATGAACCATCATATTCCATACACAGATTTGGCTAACCAAATCTTCACTCACCCAACTATGGCTGAGAACCTAAACGACTTGTTTGCGATTTAAAATGAAAAGAGCCGTGAGGCTCTTTTTTAATATAGAAGAAAAATTTTTTAAGACTTTCCTTAGGTGATTTCGGTCGTCAGCGACCTTCTTCGAAGTTCCATGACTAATTTTTGAGCCCCTTCACTTTTTAATTTCTAGGCTCAGGCTAAAACAGTTTCCCGAACTGTTTTACTCTCAAAAATTCCGAGTTCCTGAAACTATTATGCTTCAGGAACTTTTCTCACAGCGGAAAGTCTTGTAAAAAGCAAATCACAAATCATAGGTTAATCTATTTGATAAATTCTATAGAAATGTTTGGCCAGAATATGTTCCAATTTTTCTTTTTTACTCTCTCGTTATAGATCATTTGTCGGTCCTTGTCTGAAAAGTAATGCGGTGTGGGTGATACTCTGAAGTTAATCAAATCGTTTGTTCCAAAAGGAATAAATACTTCTAGTTCCTGATTGTCATTTAGTCTAGCAGCTATGGCAGTACATTTTTCGGGAAATTTTGAAACAGCATCGGTAGAGCTGACATACTTTTCAGTATTAGGACTATGTATATTCATATAATACTGATTTTTTATTTCCCAATTGTATTCAGGATATTTTTTCTTTATTTGATTTTCTATTTCAACAGTTTGCTCATATGATATGTTTTTATCAAAGAAAATGACATCGATATCTGAGAAATTGATATTTGAAGATGTACTTCCGGTGCTTAAGTAGTCCCAAATATAATTGCGTAAAGTTCCAGCACAAAGCCAACAGTCATTAAGTTGGAAAGAGTGGATAATCTTTAATAGTGCCATTAGTTCGGAGTTCTGTTTAATTAGTTTTTCGACATCAATCATTTTTTAACCTCATTGGTATTGTACTAGTTTAAGATAGAAATATCAATTTAGGACCATGTCTCTAATGCAAAGCGACACTCTAGGTTAGATATCGCTTTTTTTGCGCTTTGATGATAAGATAGAAGTGACATAGGAAAATTCCTTAGATTGGGGCTCTTAATCCACTCAGGGAGGTTTATTGACCTTGAGTCACCACTAGAATCTGTATGAAAAATATAGAAAGACACTCGCCTGAAAATTTGTCTGTGAGTGTGTGTAATTTATGACTAAGAAAGTAGGAGTGGGCAAGGCTCACAGTAAGATTATTTTGATGGGGGAGCACTCGGTCGTTTATGGTCATCCTGCCCTTGCTCTCCCTCTTAAGGATATTGAGGTTGTCTGTCAGATTCAGGCGGCTGAGACTCCTTTGACGCTCAAGGCTCAAGATCCCTTGACGACGGCGATTTTTTCAGCGCTTAATTATCTGAAAATCAAGAATCGGCCTATCAGCTATGCTATTAAGTCAAGTGTTCCTGAAAAGCGTGGCATGGGGTCGTCTGCGGCTGTAGCCATTGCGGCAATTCGAGCGGTCTTTGATTATTTCGATCAAGAGCTTAGCCGGGAGACCTTGGAAATGCTGGTTCATCAGGCGGAGACCATAGCACATAGTAAACCGAGTGGTCTGGATGCTAAGACATGCTTGAGTGACAAAGCCATTAGCTTTACGCGTAATATCGGTTTCAAGGAAATCGAGGTCAATTTAGGTGCTTATCTGGTCATTGCTGATACGGGTATCCATGGAAACACCCGTGAAGCTGTGGAAAAGGTTGAAGCTAATGGTTTAGATGCCTTGTCAGACCTCAACCAATTGGGTGAATTAAGTCAGAAGGCAGAACGGGCCCTCAAAGCCAAGGATCAAAAGCTTCTTGGACAGCTCATGTCTCAAGCCCATAATCATCTTAAATCTTTAGGCGTGTCTTGTGCCTTGTCGGACCTTCTAGTAGCAACTGCTCTGGACCATGGTGCACTGGGAGCCAAGATGTCAGGCGGAGGGCTTGGTGGCTGTATTATTGCTCTGACAAGTACTAAAGACCAAGCCCGAACGATTGCTAAAAAACTTCAAGAAAAAGGAGCCGTAAACACGTGGATAGAAAGCCTGTAAGCGTCAAATCGTACGCAAATATTGCTATTGTCAAATACTGGGGTAAGGCGGATGCGGATCGTATGATTCCTTCAACCAGTAGTATCTCACTGACTTTGGAAAATATGTATACGGAAACCAAGTTGTCTTTTCTGCCTAAGGATGCGACCAGTGATGTCATGTATATCGGTGACGAGCTCCAAGGAGAAAAAGAGACGACTAAGGCCAGCAAGGTTTTAGATATCTTCCGTACTGATCCAAATCAGCCTGTCAAAATCGAAACATGGAACAATATGCCAACAGCAGCAGGCCTATCATCAAGTTCCTCAGGCCTTTCAGCTTTGGTCAAGGCCGCTAACGAGCTCTTCCAAGTAGGAAAAACGCAGTCTGAATTGGCTCAGATTGCCAAGTTTGCTTCAGGCTCATCATCACGTTCTTTCTTTGGGCCGCTGGCAGCTTGGGATAAGGATAGTGGTGAGGTTTATCCAGTTGAAACAGATCTCAAATTGGCCATGATTATGTTGGTTTTGACAGATCAAAAGAAACCCGTATCTAGCCGAGACGGTATGAAATTGTGTACCGAAACATCGACTTCTTTCCCAGAGTGGATCAGACAGTCTGAGCTAGATTATAAGGATATGTTGGCCTATCTCAAAGCAAATGATTTCCAAGCGGTCGGTGAGCTCACTGAAGCCAATGCCCTTCGTATGCACCAAACAACAAGTACGGCTAACCCTCCATTTTCATATCTAACGGAAGCCTCTTATCAGGCTATGGACAAGGTTAAGGCCCTCCGTGCCTCTGGTGAGCAATGTTATTTCACTATGGATGCAGGACCAAATGTCAAGGTGCTCTGTATGGAAGAAGACCTTGACCGCCTAGCAGAACACTTACGCAAGGATTATCAGGTCATCGTTTCACGCACCAAGGAGTTGCCAGATGCCTAAGCAGTCGGTCAATCAGGTCACAGTAAAAACAGGTGGGAAACTCTACATTGCTGGAGAATATTCAGTCTTAACACCGGGGCAGACAGCCCTAATTCAATTTATTCCTATTTTTATGTCAGCAGAGATCAAGAAAGCCCAAACTACCCAGTTGACCTCAGACATGTTTGACTACAGTGTGGACCGTGAGCCAGACGTAAATTACGCCCTCATTCAAGAGGCCTTGAATACTTTTGAGGCCTATTGTGGTGAGAACTTGCCTGCTCTAGACCTTTCAATCACTGGAAAGTTGGAACGAGATGGGGTTAAATTTGGCATTGGCTCATCAGGTTCAGTTGTAGTATTGACCCTTAAGGCCTTGGCGGCATCGCTTCAGAAAGACTTATCCAAAGACATTCTCTTTAAATTAGCTAGTTACACCCTCCTCAAACAAGGAGACAATGGTTCTATGGGAGATTTAGCTTGTATCGTATACGAGGATCTGGTTTCCTATCACTCCTTTGACCGTGCAAAAATAGCGGAGCTTATAGATCAAATGACTCTATCCGAACTTTTGGAAATAGACTGGGGTTACCGTATCAGTCCAGTAGTGTCAGAACTAAAAGCTCGCTTCTTAGTGGGGTGGACCAAGCAAGCTGCTATCTCAAAAGACATGGTTAAAATGGTCAAATCTCGCATATCAAGCAAGTATTTAAGTGAAACAGAAGTTGCCGTCCAAGATGCCATCAAGGCACTGGAAACAGGAAATAAGAATTTGCTTAAGAGAAGCCTTCAAACAGTAAGCGACCAGTTAGAATCATTGAGTCCAGATATCTATGTGGACAAGTTGAAAAAACTCAAAGAAGCTGAACAACGGCTTGATGCTATTGCCAAGTCCTCTGGAGCTGGAGGTGGTGACTGCGGTATCGCCTTTACCTTTGATCAAGCTAGCAGAGATATCCTAGTTGAGCGCTGGCAACAGGCAGGCATAGAGCTCTTGTATGAGATTTAGGGTCAGCTTAGTAGAATATAATCCACGCAAGAAAGTAAAGAAATAACCTATGACAAATCGTAAAGACGATCACATCCGTTATGCCCTCAAGTACCAGTCGCCCTACAATAGTTTTGACGATATGGAACTTATCCACAAGTCTCTACCGACTTATGATTTAGATCAGATTGACTTGTCCACACATTTTGCTGGACGAGATTGGAAATTCCCCTTTTATATCAATGCCATGACAGGTGGATCTGCCAAAGGTGGGGCTGTTAATCGAAAACTAGCTGAGGTGGCTAGCCGAACAGGTATTCTCATGGTGACGGGTTCCTACAGTGCTGCTCTAAAAGGAGAGGCACCAGAATCCTTTGACTATCGTAATGAGTTTCCAGACTTAGACCTTGCGACCAATATCGGTGTTGATAAGTCTGTGGACCTGGGGATTAAGACGGTGGAAGCTATGGATCCAGTCTTTTTACAGCTCCATGTTAATCTTATGCAGGAGCTTCTCATGCCTGAGGGAGAGCGTATTTTCCACACTTGGAAGGAAAATGTGGCGGCTTATGCACAGAAAATAGAGGTTCCTCTTGTGCTTAAGGAGGTTGGCTTTGGTATGGATGAGAAAACCATTCGCTACGCCATGTCTCAGGGCATCAAGACTGTGGACATCTCAGGTCGTGGTGGAACTAGCTTTGCCTATATTGAAAATAGTCGAGGTGGTAACTGTGATTACCTAAATGACTGGGGACAAAGTACGGTTCAGACCCTTTTGCAAGCCCAAGACCTTCGTGAGGAGGTGGAAATCCTAGCCTCTGGTGGCGTGCGCAATCCACTTGATATGGTTAAATGTCTGGTCTTAGGAGCAAAAGGTGTAGGCCTCTCACGAACAGTTCTTGAATTGGTGGAACGTTATCCTGTGGATAAGGTTGTGGCTATCGTCAATGGCTGGAAGGATGACCTTCGCCTTATCATGTGTGCCCTTGATTGTCGCACTATTGATGAGCTCAAATCTGTAGATTACATCTTATATGGAAAGTTACAAGGGACTTATGTCAAACAAGAGAAGTCATAAAGGTGATATCACTTTAACCTCGGTAAAGGATAAGTAACTCAAATCTTGTTTAGACTTGATTTAAAAGAGCATTTAATGAGACTTTCCGCTGTGAGAAAAGTTCTTGAAACACTAGTGTTTCAAGAACTCGGAATTTTTGAGAATAAAACAGTTTGGGGAACTGTTTTAGCCTGAGCCTAGAAATTAAAAAGTGAAGGGGCTCAAAAATTAGTCATGGAGCTTCGAAGAAGATCACTGACGTCCGCACTCACTTCAGGAAAGTCTCAAAAAAGATTATTCTAAAAAGAGCGTCAGCTCTTTTTTCAATACCGTCCATTCTGCCAAAACCTTTTCATTTATGGTATAATAGGGCGATTATAGATAATCAGAGGCCCTAAAAAACGTCAGTTATGAGGACATATTTTCTAAGAAATAAGAGACTTATTTTTAAGGCCCCTCTCTTTCGTAGGCTATCCCAGTGGGAGGTGGAGGCCCTGAGATTTGGGACTCAAGGCTAAAACCGCCTCGAAGGAAACCATCACAAAAAAATCTTAAGAAGGAAAAAGAAAATGAGTAATTACGCTATTATCCTTGCTGCGGGTAAAGGAACTCGCATGAAATCAGATCTTCCAAAAGTATTACACAAGGTTTCAGGCATCACTATGCTTGAGCATGTTTTCCGTGCAGTTTCAGTTATCGAACCAGCTAAAAATGTTACTGTTATTGGTCATAAGGCTGAGCTTGTTCGTGAGGTTTTGGATGGTCAATCTGCCTTCACTATGCAAACTGAACAGTTGGGGACTGGTCACGCAGTAATGATGGCTGAAGAAGAGTTGGCTGGACTTGAAGGGCAAACGCTTGTTATCGCCGGTGACACGCCTTTGATTACTGGTGAAAGCCTTAAAAACCTTATTGATTTCCACGTTAATCATAAAAATGTTGCCACTATCTTGACTGCAACTGCCGATAATCCATTTGGTTATGGCCGTATCATCCGTAATGAAAATGGTGAAGTCACTAAGATTGTTGAGCAAAAAGATGCAAATAAGTTTGAACAACAGGTTAAAGAAATTAATACAGGGACTTATGTCTTTGACAATAAACGTCTCTTCGAAGCACTTAAAAATATTAATACTAACAATGCTCAAGGAGAATACTATTTGACAGATGTCATCTCTATTTTCCGTGAAAATGGTGAAAAGGTAGGTGCGTATACCCTTCGTGACTTTGAAGAAAGTCTTGGAGTTAACGACCGTGTTGCCCTAGCTACGGCAGAAGATGTTATGCGTCGTCGTATTAACAAGACTCACATGATTAATGGTGTTACTTTCCAAAATCCAAATGCGACATACATTGATGTAGATGTGGAAATTGCACCGGACGTTGTGATTGAAGCTAATGTTACTCTTAAAGGACAAACTAAAGTCGGAGCAGAGTCGGTGTTGACTAATGGAACTTATATTGTTGATTCAACTATCGGTGCCAATACTGTTATCACTAACTCAATGATTGAGCATTCAGTGGTTGAAAAAGGCGCTACAGTTGGTCCATTTGCCCATATTCGTCCGGATTCAATGCTCAAAGAAGGCGTTCATATTGGTAACTTCGTCGAGGTTAAGGGGTCTACTATCGGTGAAAATACTAAGGCCGGTCACTTGACCTACATTGGTAATGCGGAAGTTGGTTCTGACGTTAACTTTGGTGCAGGGACGATCACTGTAAACTATGATGGCCAACATAAATTCAAGACCCAAATTGCTAACAACGCCTTTATCGGAAGCAATTCAACCTTGATTGCACCGCTTGAAATTGGGGACAATGCACTTACAGCAGCTGGTTCAACCATTACGGATAATGTCCCAGCTGACAGCGTAGCCATTGGACGCAGCCGTCAGGTCAATAAAGAAGGCTACGCTATTAAGAAACCTCACCACCCAAGCCAACAAAAGTAGGCTTAAGCTCATCTAAGTCTTGGTTCTATTGAGGAGATGAATTAGATTGGGCTTATAGATTGAAGGAGTCAAGTCATGGAGTTTGAAGAAAAAACACTCAAACGTGAGTTAAAATTTAAGGGACATATTTTTGAAGTTGCAGTGGATGAAGTTCTCTTACCAGACGGTAAGACAGCTGGCCGTGAACTGATTTTCCACAAGGGAGCAGTGGCCGTTTTAGCTATTACCCCTGAAGGGAAAATTATTATTGTCAAGCAATACCGTAAGGCTATTGAGGCGGTTTCCTACGAGATTCCTGCGGGTAAACTGGAAGTCGGTGAGGCTGGCGATGAGATGGCTGCAGCAGCGCGTGAACTTGAAGAGGAAACTCAGTATAGGGGCGAACTTAAATTGATTCATGAGTTTTACACATCCATTGGTTTCTGTAATGAAAAAATTAAACTCTATGTGGCTACAAACCTCCATCCTGTTGAAAATCCACGTCCGCTTGACGAAGATGAGTTTCTTGAAATCTATGAGTTGACTTATGAGGAGTGTATGGAACTCGTAGCTTCAGGTGCTATTCAGGATGCTAAAACCATCATTGCTCTCCAGTACTATGCACTTCATTTTGGAGGAAAATAAGTTATGAGTAAGCCACTTTTGACTGACGATGTCATTGAGCAAGCCAAGCGTGGGGAAATTGACTTAGAGGATCATCCTTATTATCAGGATTACGAGGAAGAGTTCTATGATGAGGACTATGAGGCTAATTATCAGCCCTCTGCATACAAGAGCCGTCGGATTGAGAATGCTAAACGTAATCAATTTCAGCACAAGCTTAATCGCATTCTCTTTTGGATTGTCGTCCTCTTAATTATTCTCATTGTTGCTGTCTTTTATTTCTAAAAAGTCTGTGAGTTGGATAGATGTATTTGCTGATCTCTGTTAAGATTACAAGTAAAAAAGGAACTATATGAAAATCGGAATTATCGCTGCCATGGAGCAGGAATTAGTGCTTCTAGTGGAGCAATTGGAAAATAAGGTTGAAGAAATTGTTTTAGGCAATATCTACTATACAGGACGATTGGGTAAACATGATGTTGTTTTGGTGCAATCAGGTGTAGGGAAGGTCATGTCAGCCATGTCTGTGGCTGTTCTGGCAGACCACTTTGAGGTTGATGCCCTAATTAACACTGGCTCTGCAGGAGCCGTAGCGCCTGAACTTAAGATTGGGGACGTTGTTGTGGCATCAAGATTAGTCTACCACGATGTTGATTTGACATCTTTTGGCTATGATTATGGTCAAATGTCTATGCAGCCGCTTTACTTTGAAAGTGACCCTAGCTTTGTAGAGACTTTTGAAAAGGTTTTGGCTCAAGCCTCTATCGACTCTAAAATTGGTCTTATTGCGACTGGTGATAGCTTTATTGCAGGTCAGGATAAGATTGATGCTATTAAAGGGCACTTTCCAGAAGTCTTAGCCGTTGAAATGGAAGGAGCAGCCATTGCTCAAGCTGCACAAAGTGTGAAGAAGCCTTTCATCGTTGTCCGTGCTATGAGTGATACAGCAGCTCATGACGCTAATATTACCTTTGACGAATTTATTATTCAGGCGGGTAAACAATCAGCTGCGATCCTAGTGGAGTTTCTCAAAGAACTTGCTTAAGTAGTATAAATGAGTGTTAAGGTCCACCTTCTTAATAAGGTTAAAAGCTACTGTCATTCTTAAGAGGATGGCAGTTTTTTTCTACTATACATTCATATAATCTTCCAATCTTTGAAAGCAATAACTTGAATTTCGGCATTTTTAAAATAGAATCACAATTAAAATTATGGCAAAAAATGAGGAAGTGAAACAATGTTAAAAGAGGGGTCTGACCATAAAGTCTATAATATAAGTTTTTTTAGATTGCACTATCTATTTACTTGCAAAGTTCTGAGAATAGCGTGTAACTCTTGTTGAAAAGGATTGCAAAAATAGGAAGATAGAATCATGAATAATCTATTCTGTGATTTAAGGCTGCGTTTCCCTACTAGCTACGAGATCAATGTCTATAATCCTAAAAATGAAATTGTGGGTCTTGAATAGATAAATCCTGAAAAGAATCGTATCACAACGACTTTTAATAATTATTTCAAGATCCATCTAAACAATAAGCTTATGATTTGGGAGTTGGATACCTTATATTCTGATGAAGTAGAAGAAAGGGAGCATATTACTCTTGATTCTGTGGGACGTATCATTCAAGTTACAGTGGGTAAAGTGCAGTCACCTCCTCCATGGGAAGAGGTCATCTCTAAATGGGGAAGCTAAGATAAGCAGAGTCTAACTCTTCTAAATTGGCAAATGTGTCTTAACGACTCACGTCTTGTCCATAACAACTTGAGATTGATTGACACTTGGTCTGACAATCAACGGTTTTTGGACGGTTCTCTACAGCTTCGCTACATTGATTTAGCAGATCCTTGAATTGACAAGGGATCTGCTATAGACCTGATTAAGAGTTTCTCTTATGACGACTCCCATTTTGATCTTAAACTTAATCAGTTAGACCGCATGGTCTATGTTTGATATCAAACCCGTTTGACACAACCTGTTGAAGAATCACACAACCCTGTTAACCGTATTAAGCTTCATGCTGATGTTATTTCTAATTCTTATAAGTCAACCATTCACTTGGATGGAGGTTGTGGAGATGCCATCGGGGATAACCTTATTCATTTCAATTTTGAACTTGAAAAGGAATTGACAGGTAGAGACCTCAAAGATAGAGAGTTTACATTCAAACTCCTTGATGTTACTGATGGTGCCAATCCTGTTGAGTTAGGGGAAACCACTAATGATGCCAAGAGTAAAATTGTCTTTTCAGATTTCTCACTTAGCAAGCCAAGCATCTATCATTATCGCGTGACTGAAGTTCCAGGAAATGATGAAGATGTGGTATATGATAAGCTAGAAGCCAATATCACTATTCAGCTTGTTCGAGAAACTGTCGATAACCAAGTTAAATTGGTTGCCAAGGTTTCCTACCCAGAAGACGGTAGGTATCTTTAACAATAAGTTTGCGACTCCAGCTAAAGCCACTATTCAGTTCAGCAAGGAATTAACTAAGACAGGTGTTATGCAAGATCTAAAAGCAGATCAATTCCAATTTGTCCTTAAAGACCGTTTTAGAAAAGTCCAAGTGACTGTTACTAAGACTGTCGGTGAAAAGGATAATCTGCTTGTAGCAGCGGTTATCCTTCCTTTGAATATGAAATTCAACAATAGTTTCATTCTACTAAAACCTCGAACAACACCAACTCCGCCTACTCCACCGGTGACACCAAAATCAGCTAAGCCAGTTGTATCCTCTGAGAAATCAGGTCCTCAACTTCCAGAGACTAATCAAACTAATGATACTGCTTGGCTCTCACTAGGAGTGGTAGCAGTCATGGGTGTAGCATATAGCCATCGTCGCCGTAAAAACGTTTAAGACGATGACCTAAAATATCGAGAGTACTCGATCTTTTTTGTGCTTTTCTACCCTATCTCATTAAATGAGAAATCAAGATAAAGTTAACTGCAAGATGAAATTTGGTGCAAATTAAGATATAATTATGAGTATGAAAGTTCTACTTTATCTTGAAGGAAAATCGATTCTTGAAAAATCAGGAATCGGACGGGCTCTTCACCATCAGATGCGTGCCTTGGACTTGGCGGGGATTCCCTATACAACAGACATCTTGGGTGATTATGATGTTGTTCATATCAATACTTATGGACCACACAGTTTGATGTTGTTGCATGCAGCAAAACGTCGTGGTAAGAAGGTCATCATGCATGGTCATTCGACACGTGAAGACTTTGAAAATTCATTCATTGGTTCTAACTTCATGGCGTCACTTTTTGGGAAATATTTGACCCATATGTATCAAAAGGCTGATTACGTGATTACGCCATCTGAGTATTCTAAAAAATTGATTCAATCTTATGGGGTGACCACACCAATCATTGCTGTTTCAAATGGGATTGATCTGAAAAAATACGGCAAGGACCCACGCAAGGAAGAAGTTTTCCGAGATTACTTTGGTATCGAGGAAGAACAACCAGTGGTTATTTGTGCGGGTCTTTACTTCCAACGTAAGGGAATTGAAGATTTTGTCAAGGTTGCTGAGAAGATGCCACATGTTCGTTTCATTTGGCTAGGCAGTATTAGTAAATGGCTAATTCCTAAAAAGATTCGAGACATTGTCAATGGTAAGCATCCTGATAATGTCAGCTTCCCAGGTTATTTCACGGGAGATGTCTTCCAGGGAGCTATGAGTGGTGCCAACGCCTTCTTTTTCCCATCTTATGAAGAGACAGAAGGAATTGTAGTACTTGAAGCCCTTGCTAGTCACCAACATGTAGTCTTACGTGATATCCCTGTTTATGAGGGTTGGATTGATGAGAAATCTGCTTCATTTGGTCACAATGTGGATGAATTTGTAGTGGCCTTACAAGATATTATCGATGGTAAAGTGGACAAGCGTGAAGCAGGATACAAGGTTGCGGAAAGTCGCTCGATTGATGATGTCGCCCAAAAACTTGCTAAAGCCTACAAAGAAGTATTGGAGATTTAAATGCGTATCGGATTGTTTACGGATACCTATTTTCCACAGGTATCTGGTGTTGCGACTAGTATTCGCACACTGAAGACGCAGTTGGAAAAAATGGGGCATAATGTCTTTATTTTTACTACGACTGATAGAGATGTTGATCGCTATGAAGACTGGCAGATTATTCGTATTCCTAGTGTGCCCTTCTTTGCTTTTAAGGATCGTCGAGTGGCTTATCGTGGCTTTTCTAAGGCTTTAGAGATTGCAAAACAGTACAAGCTAGATATTATTCATACGCAGACAGAGTTCTCCTTGGGGCTTCTAGGGATTGCCATTGCGCGTGAACTTAAGATACCTGTTGTACACACCTATCACACCCAGTATGAAGACTATGTCCGCTATATTGCCAAAGGTATGGTTATTCGACCGAGTATGGTTAAGTACATTGTTCGTGGTTTTATGAGTGACTTGGATGGGGTTATCTGCCCGAGTGAGATTGTTTATGACCTTTTGCTCAAGTATAAGGTTGCTGCTGAGAAAAGGGTCATTCCAACAGGTATTGAACTTGAGAAATTCCAGCGTCCAGAGATTACTGAGGAAGATGTGTCGGACTTGAGAGCCAAGCTTGGTATTTCCTCAGATGAAACCATGTTGTTGAGCTTGTCTCGTGTCTCTTATGAGAAAAATATCCAAGCAGTTATGGCGGCTCTACCTTCGGTTTTAGAGGAAGAGGACAAAGTTCGGTTAGTTGTTGCTGGCGATGGACCTTATCTACCACACTTGAAGTCCCAAGCTAAGAAACTTGGTATTGAGGATAAGGTGGTTTTCACTGGTATGATTGCACCTGGCGAAACAGCTCTTTACTATAAGGCTGCTGATTTCTTTATCTCGGCATCAACCAGTGAGACTCAAGGGTTGACTTATTTGGAGGCCTTGGCAAGCGGTACACCTATCATTGCTCATGGAAATACTTATTTGGACAATGTCATCACTGACAAGATGTTTGGAATACTGTATTATCATGATAATGATTTAGCAGGGGCAATTTTGGAAGCGGCTATAGTAACGCCAGAAAAAGATGAAACTAAGTGGGCTGAGAAGCTCTATGAAATTTCTGCGGAAAACTTTGGAAAACGTGTCTATGAGTATTACTTGGACCTTACGATTTCTAAGGATTTCCATAATGATCTTAATGGTGAAGATAGCACTATGAAACGATTGACCCGTATGGTGACTCATTTGCCAACTAAGGCTATTACCTTGCCTGTCAATGGCTCTGTTCGGATTATCAAAGGATCTGCCAAACAGGTCAAGAAAATCAGAAATATCAAAAAATTTTTGGATTAGGAAAGCTATCACATTTTCCTAGTCAGATAAAATCTTAGATTGATTAATAAAAGAGAAAATTAGCTTGAAAAATTACTGTTTCATGCTATAATAACGCATAGAGACATATCAGTCATGGGAAATCTTTCAGAGAGCGTGCGGTGCTGGAAATCACGCAGAGGACATGGTTGGGACTACTCGATTAACTTTTTATGCAAACATAAAACGGTGGCCACGTTAGAGCCAATCAGAGGTGTAAGACAGACTTATTTTTTGTCGTACACGAACTAAGGTGGAACCACGTTGCGACGTCCTTTTTGGATGTTGCAATTTTTTTGTGAGGAGACTAACTATGGACTTGCAAGAATTAGTGGACCGTAGTTGGGCAATCCGACAAGCTTATCACAATTTGGAAGTTAAGTATCATGATTCCAAGTGGACGGTAGAAGAGGACCTCTTGGCTTTATCTAATGATATTGGAAATTTCCTACGACTAGTGATGAGAAAGCAAGAAGACGCTACTATGATGAAATACCCCACACACTGGAACAAAAACTTTCAGAAAATATCTGGTGGCTAGTAGAACTTTCTCAACGTTTGGATGTAGATATTCTGACGGAAATGGAAAACTTCCTCTCTGATAAAGAAAAGCAGTTGAACATTAAGACTAGGAAGTAGTCTGATAGTCAAAAGTCAATGCTTAGAAACTATGAAATAATAAAAGGAGAAAATTATGATTAACATTACTTTCCCAGATGGCGCTGTTCGTGAATTCGAATCTGGCGTGACAACCTTTGAAATTGCACAATCTATCAGTAATTCTTTGGCGAAAAAAGCTCTTGCTGGTAAATTTAACGGTAAATTGATTGACACAACTCGTGTAATCACTGAAGATGGAAGCATCGAAATCGTGACACCAGATCACGAAGATGCCCTTCCAATCTTGCGTCACTCAGCGGCACACTTGTTTGCTCAAGCAGCTCGCCGTCTCTTCCCAGATATTCATTTTGGTGTAGGTCCAGCTATCGAAGATGGATTCTACTACGATACAGACAATCAAGCTGGCCAAATCTCTAACGAAGACCTTCCTCGTATCGAAGAAGAAATGAAGAAAATCGTTAAAGAAAACTTCCCATCAATCCGTGAAGAAGTGACTAAAGACGAGGCACGTGAAATCTTCAAGAACGATCCATATAAATTGGAATTGATTGAAGAACACTCAGAAGATGATGGTGGTTTGACTATTTATCGTCAAGGCGAATACGTTGACCTTTGTCGTGGTCCGCACGTGCCATCAACTGGTCGTATCCAAATCTTCCATCTTTTGAATGTTGCTGGTGCTTACTGGCGTGGAAATAGTGATAATGCGATGATGCAACGTATCTATGGTACAGCCTGGTTCGATAAAAAAGATCTCAAGGCTTACCTTAAACGCCTTGAAGAAGCTAAAGAACGTGACCACCGTAAACTTGGTAAAGAACTTGATTTGTTCATGATTTCTCAAGAAGTCGGTCAAGGGCTTCCCTTCTGGTTGCCAAATGGTGCCACAATCCGTCGTGAGTTGGAACGCTACATTGTAGACAAGGAAGTCGCTGCGGGCTACCAGCACGTTTACACTCCACCAATTGCGTCAGTTGAACTTTATAAAACTTCAGGTCACTGGGATCACTACCGTGAAGACATGTTCCCTCCAATGGATATGGGAGATGGGGAAGAATTTGTCCTTCGTCCAATGAACTGTCCACACCATATCGAAGTCTACAAACACCATGTTCACTCTTATCGTGAATTGCCAATACGTATCGCTGAGATCGGTATGATGCACCGTTACGAAAAATCAGGTGCCCTTACAGGTCTTCAACGTGTACGTGAAATGTCACTGAACGATGGACATACTTTCGTTGCTCCAGAACAAATCGAAGAAGAATTCAAGAAAATTCTTCAATTGATCATTGATGTTTATGAAGATTTCAACTTGACTGATTACCGTTTCCGTTTGTCTTATCGTGACCCTGCAGATAAGCACAAGTACTTTGACAATGATGAAATGTGGGAAAATGCTCAACGCATGTTGAAAGCAGCTGTTGATGACATGGGTGTTGAATACTACGAAGCTGAAGGTGAAGCAGCCTTTTATGGACCAAAATTGGATATCCAAGTTAAGACTGCTCTTGGTAAGGAAGAAACTCTTTCTACCATCCAGTTGGACTTTTTGCTTCCAGAACGTTTTGACCTTCACTACATCGGAGCTGACGGTGAAGAACACCGTCCAGTGATGATTCACCGTGGGGTTATCTCAACTATGGAACGCTTTACTGCGATCTTGATTGAGAACTACAAGGGGGCCTTCCCAACATGGCTTGCCCCTCACCAAGTAACCCTTATCCCAGTATCTAACGAAAAACACGTGGACTACGCATGGGAAGTGGCTAAGAAACTTCGTGATCGTGGTGTTCGTGCCGAAGTTGATGAACGTAATGAAAAAATGCAGTTTAAGATTCGTGCTTCTCAAACGCAAAAAATTCCTTACCAATTGATTGTTGGTGACAAGGAAATGAAAGACGGAACTGTTAACGTTCGTCGTTATGGTCAAAAACAAACACACACTGAGACTGTGTCAGAATTTGTAGAAAATATCCTTGCTGATATAGCTCGCAAATCACGCCCAGATGCCGAATAAATCAGAAAGTCGGTTAGCTAAGCTAGCTGACTTTTTAGTAGGATAAACCATGCATGTTTTTATAAAGAGACTTTTATTTCTGCTGGGAGTAGTTCTAGTCTTGTTACTGGCTAGCTTTACTTATCATAGGTTAGCCTTGCAAAGAGAGAATGCTTTTCTTAACTCTGTAGGGCAAATGGTAGCTGTCAATGGATACAAAATTAGCGTCTTTGTAAAGGGTCAAGGGTCACAAACCCTAGTTTTTCTCTCTGGTGCTGGAACGGCTTCACCAATCCTAGATTTTAAAGATGTGTATGATGGGTTCTCAAAGGAGTACAAAATAGTTGTTGTTGAAAGAGCTGACTATGGTTACAGTGAGGACACGTCTAAGTCAAGAGATGTATCTGTGATCCTTTCAGAGACACGTCAATCCCTAGCCAAGTCACAAGTATCAGGTCCATATATTATTCTTTCTCATTCGATGGCCTCCTTAGAGACGCCTCTTTGGCAAGAAAACTACCCAAGTGAAGTGAAAGCTGTGGTTTGTCTTGATTGGGCATTTCCAGAAAGTTATTTCCAGTTGAAGAGGCACCCTCAGATGTTACGTCTAGCTCGTTGGGAAAGTCAATTAGGTCTGTTAAGATTACTGCCGAGACAATTATATATGCCCAATGAGAACCTAAGTGATAGTGACCGCCGTCTTTATCAAGAAATAGCTTACAGACAACTCTTGTCGCAAGCTATGTTAAATGAGAGCCTATGTGCGAAAGAGAATGATAAAAAGGTGAACTCTACTAGTATTAAATCTCAAATGCCCGTGCTACTCATGGTGTCTAATGGAAAAGGGACAGGTTTCGGTCAGGAGCAGTGGCGACATTATGCGACTAGTTTTGCAAAGGGTCAGAAAAATATGGAAGTCACTTATTATGATTCTCCTCATTATTTCTATCACTATCAGACCAAAGAGGTGATTAGAAGCATAGAGGATTTCATACAAGAGACAACTGATTAAATGATTGAGGAGAGATGAGATGCTCATAGGCTCAAAAGCCTTTTCTAGCTTATGGAAGGAATGGCAAAAGGAATATCAGCCATTACAGGTACTGAAGTTATTGCTTGCTTATATAGAGATGCCAGAGGATCTATCTGGGGAGCTTGAGGAAACTCAGCGGTTATTATCCTATTTTGACCTTGATTTGGCGCCTCATGATGTCTTCTGGAAGGATATTGTCAGCTTGGTAGATTTAGCTTTTCCTGGTGATAGCTTGTCTCAGGAAGGCCTTGTAGAGCGACAAATCCATCAGCTACGTTACCTGATTTCGAGTCAACAAGCCCAGTATGTGAGGACACATTATAAAAGAACAGGGATGACAGACAAGGAAGCTTTAGCTGTCTATCTCAGATGGAAACCTTTCACCATGTTTGATCAGGGACGTCTGCACCAAAAGATTGCTATCCGTGATGGCAAGGTGATTTATCCAGATGAAACTCCCAGTGTTAATCTTAAGATTCTCCTTTATAATCGCATAGAGTTTATTTTGGATAGTCAGGGAAATTTTCTCAATGAGGTCGATGCGGAGAAGGTAACTGAGAGTGGTGTGGTAAATGGTGCTAGTTTCAACTATGGTAATTTCAAGCGCCATTGGCAACTGGATGTGGAGCCAGTCCAACTAAACGATCCGGCCTTTCGTAATCGGATGACTAAGGAGTTTCGATCACCCAACAAATTGAGGAGGAAGTGGGGCCAAAAAGAGCCTGAGCATTTTGACAAGTCTTTTTACAATCCAAATGGTATCTATGCCCAGTCCCATAGATCTTTGGCTAATGATGTCAAACGCCAAGCCAGAGCTTTTCTCGCCATGGTTTATGGTGTCAAGCCGTTTTATACAAAGCAATAAAAGAGATTTATATGTCTAATCAACCACAAAACAATAAAGAAGGAACAGCGGTTCTAGGATCGCTAGTCTTTATGGCCTTATATGCCCTAGGTATTTGGCACAATGCTGTCCGAGGAAATATCCCTTTCCTCATTCTTTGGAGTGTTTTACTACTTGTTAATGTCAGCTATTTGATTTTCCGTTTGAAAAAATAAAGAAAGAGCCAGATCTGTAAGAAATTCAGGTCTGGCTTATTTTTTTATATTCAATTATAACTTACCACTCGCTTTCTTCTGGGATAATAATCTAACAAATGATGTAGAATGGAAAACCTATTCCCAATAAGAAAATCGCTACAGCCCAGATAAGGCGAATAATGACAGGATCAATGTCAAGATAGTTGGCGATACCAGAACAAACACCAGCGATGATTTTGTTGTTAGTATCTCGTCTGAGTTCTTTTTTTCATATGATTTACCTCCGTATGGCCTTATTATATCATAACTATTTGAATCCTAGTATTAGTTTTAAGGAAGCATGAAATAGACGATCCCCATATACTGGAGAGCTGAAGCCAACATGATAAAGAGGTGCCAAATCATGTGGAAGTATGATTTTTGATTAGGATAGAAAGCTACGCCAACCGTGTAAGATAATCCGCCAGCAAGCATGAGTCCCCAAAAGGCAGGGCCTGTCTTAGTGACGATAGCTGGAATAATGAATATAACTAACCAGCCCATCATTAGATAGAGGAATAGGGAGAATTTTTCATTGAATTTTTTAGCAAAGATTTTGTAGAGAATACCAAAAATCGTTGTTCCCCATTGGAGGATGATGATGCTGTAACCTAGCCAACCGCCTACTAGCGATAGGGCAACAGGCGTATAGCTCCCAGCAATGGCAATGTAAATCATGCTGTGGTCAATGATACGTAGGACCATCTTGTGAGGTGAATTGTAATCCATGGCATGATAGATGGCTGAGCTCAAAAACATGAGGAAGAGGCTAATGACAAAAACGGACATTCCGACAGCAGCAGTCATGCCGTAGCCGTTGTTGGCATGAACGGCAGTGATTGGCAATAAGACCAACATGGCCATAGCTCCGACAGCATGTGTTACGCTATTCGCCACTTCCTCACCAAAGCTAGGTTTTTTACTGAGTTTGAGATTGGGAGAAGTGTTAAAAGTAGCATTATTAGACATTGTTTTCTCCTTCAAGGTCGTTCAAAAGTTGATGGGTAGCTCGGTAGCATTGAAGTGTCTGGCGGGCTGAAAGTATGACATGCGGAGCCTCTTTGGGGACTTGACCATTCATGCAAGCCACAAAGTCATTGTAGTAGGTCTTTTGACTTTTGTCGTCTGTCCGTAGGATTTCCAAAGTTTTAGCAATCTCAGAGATCTCAAAGACGGTCTTCAGACTGGTAATGACAATGAGTCTGGCTAATTGAGCTGCATTATATTTCTAATTGATAGGTTTTGCGACATGGCCATGTTTGACATAATTATTGACCATAGAGGCGGTTAGCCCCTTATCGTTTGGTCCCAAAGTACTTTTGGTGACCTAATTGACATAGAGCAAAACTTGATCTAAATAGAGTTCTATCTCTGGTAATTCCTCCCAGAGAGGGTATTGTTGTGTTGTCAAATTACAAAAACCTCTTTATCTAGTTTTCATAACTAGATTATAACATTATAGAAATTCAAGTAAAGTCAGAACTTAAAAGACAAGAAAAAAGATGACGGAATAAGAGGTTCCAACATCTTTTTTTTTTTAGTCTTAAAAAGGTAAGTAATATTTTAAACTGCTACGGTATTCTTTTTAAGGATTTCTGAGTTTTTCCAAAATCGCTTGGGCAGTTTCCTGATTCATATGTTTGGCCTTGAGAAGCTCAGACAAAACGTGAGGCATCTCTTCTGGATTAGCACCAGCTAGTAGAGCTAGAGATTTAGCCTGAAGTTTCATATGTCCTGCTTGGATACCTGTTGAGGTAAGCGCTTTAAGAGCAGCAAGATTTTGTACCAAACCAAGAGAGACGATGATACCTGCTAGGGTTCTAGCATCTGGATGGTTGAGCAAGTCGTGGGCGATTGATACACTCGGATTAAGTCCAATAGAACCACCTCGGGTCGCGATTGGCATTGGTAGGGTTAATTCTCCCACCAGTTCCTTAGTTTCTTGATTATAGGTCCATGTCGATAGGCCACGATAGCTTCCGTCTTTGCTAGCATAGGCGTGGCACCCAGCCTCAACTGCTCGCCAATCATTGCCAGTCGCGATAACTAGGGCGTCGATACCATTGAAAATTCCCTTATTATGGGTAGCTGCTCGGTAAGGGTCGACCTGGGCCAATTGGCTAGCCAGTTCCATTTTTTTAGCAAAATTATGGGCCTCTGCCTTGTTACGACTGAGAAAGCGTGTGTTAAGACGACAGGTAGCTGTGACAAGACTTTCGGTAGCTAGGTTTGAGAGAATGGCCATGAGGCTTTGACCTTCCGAGAGATTTTCTAATTCTGGTACCAGGGCTTCCATCATGGTGTTGACCATATTGGCACCCATGGCTTCTTGAGTATCAACTGCCAAGTAGACAATGAGGAAATCTCCCTTGGTTTCAGTCCAGAGCTTGCGAGGACCACCCCCACGCTTAACAATAGAAGGGTAAGCTTCTTTGGCGATATCTATAAGTTTCTGACTAGCTGCTTGAATCTTACTTGCCGCAGTGGCTTTATCAGGGACATCAAAGAGGGCTACTTGCCCAATCATCTGCCGGTCATGAATCTTGGTTGTAAAGCCACCAGAACGCTTGATGAGCTTGCTAGCATAGGAAGCAGCAGCCACAACTGAAGGTTCCTCGGTAACCATGGGAACCTGATAGGTAACGCCATCTACCAATACATCTGGGCAAATGGCGAAGGGAAGTGTAAAGCGACCAATGACATTTTCAGCCATTTGATTAGCTGTTTCAAGAGTAAGCTGTTGGTCATTATCCAGAAGGTCTTGATTTTCCTGAGACAAAAGAGCATTATTTTTCAAATGCTCTTTGCGTTCTTGCAATGTCTTCTTGGAAAAACCAGTCCAAGAGAGTTTAGTCATTTTGATTTCCTTTATAGATACGTTGATGTTCAGAGATTTCAGTCAAACGGAAAGGTCCAGTTTGATAAGTATTGAATTGGGTTGAGCCAGTGTCATCCAATTGAGCCTCTTCATAGAAAAGTTGCTCATAGTCAGCAACGCTCAAGTTATGGCGTTGGGCAAAGATATCTAGACGATCAGAACGAAGCATGTCTTTGTAGCCTTCCACTAAACGACCGGAGAAAATTTCAGAGACGGCTCCAGAACCATAAGAAAAGAAGCCTATCTTATCTCCTGTTTTAAGATTTTGTGACTGTTCAAGCAAAGAAAGAAGTCCAAGATAAAGTGATCCTGTATAGATATTTCCGATTTGTCGACTATAGGTAATAGAAGCTTCGAAGTTACTTGTGAGACGCTCTTTATTCTCTGGATTCAAATCTTTGGGAATAATCTTATTAAGTCCCTTAAGAGCCAATTTAGGATAAGGAAGGTGAAGGCAAAAAGCTGCAAAATCAGCAAAATCGACTTGATGACGTTCTTGATAAGCTACCCAAGTTGTCTTCAAACTATCAAGGTACTGCTTGTTTGAATAGATGCCTTGAACAAATGGCGTTGAACTATAGTTTGGACGCCAGAAGTCCATGACATCACGGGTTTGTGCCACATTGTCATCCGCAAGCTCTAAAATACGTGGATTCTGACTGACTAGCATGGCTACGGCACCAGCTCCCTGAGTAGATTCACCTGAGGATCCTACACCATAGCGGGCGATATCACTAGCGATAACCAGAACCTTGCTATTCGGGTGAGCTGCTACGTGCAATTTAGCGTAGTTAAGACCAGCAGTTGCTGCATAGCAAGCTTCCTTCATTTCAAAAGAACGGGCAAATGGTTGAATGTTGAGAAGACTATGGACATAAACTGCAGCAGCCTTTGATTGGTCAATGGAAGACTCAGTAGCTACAATGACCATATCAATGGCCTTCTTGTCGTCGTCAGTTAAAATGTCAGCGGCTGCGTCAGATGCAAGTGTCACGATATCTTCTGTAATTGGTGTAATGCTGGTTGCATCAAGCATCAGCCCCTTGCTGAATTTTTCAGGATCCACCCCTCGAGCAAGAGCAAGATCCGCCATGTTTAGAACATATTGACTGGTCGCAAACCCAATCTTGTCAATTCCAATAGACATATGATGTTTCCTTTTATTCTTCATTGTAAAGTATCCAGAGGATACTAATCTATAGTGATTTTACCATAAAAAAGAGCTTTCGCCTTGAAAAAAACTCTGATAGTTAGTAACACTTTATTATTTGATATGAACTAGAGGATTTCAAAAGACGTAGTTTTGGTAATCCCATAGCTTTTAGTTCTCATTTGCACCAGAATAAGGTAAAATAAAAATGAAAAGCAACATTATTTACAGCTATAATTAGATAAGCAAAGTTATTTCCATCTATATGTTACGAGTATTAAGTGAGACTTTGTTTTCAATGGAATAAAGAGGAAAATCATGACGAAAGCAGACACTATTTTTAAAGAAAATATCACTAAAATCATGGAAGAGGGAGTTTGGTCAGAGCAAGCACGTCCTAAATACAAGGATGGCACAACAGCCAATTCCAAATACATCACAGGGTCTTTTGCAGAATATGATTTGAGCAAGGGAGAGTTTCCAATTACGACTCTGCGTCCCATTGCTATCAAATCTGCCATCAAAGAAGTGTTCTGGATCTATCAAGACCAGACAAATAGCCTAGATGTGCTTGAAGATAAGTATAATGTTCATTATTGGAATGACTGGGAAGTTGAAGGCGTCCCTGCTAATAATGGGGACAAGCGTTCAATCGGTCAGCGTTATGGGGCAGTCGTTAAGAAGCACGATATCATTAATCGTTTGTTAGCACAGTTAGAAGCCAATCCTTGGAATCGCCGTAATGTCATTTCCCTTTGGGATTACGAGGCCTTCGAGGAGACAGCTGGACTTCAGCCTTGCGCCTTCCAGACCATGTTTGATGTTCGTCGTGTGGGTGAGGACGTTTATTTGGATGCCACTTTGACGCAGCGCTCAAACGATATGTTGGTGGCCCATCATATTAATGCTATGCAGTATGTGGCACTTCAGATGATGATTGCCAAGCATTTTGGTTGGAAAGTTGGTAAATTCTTTTATTTCATCAACAACCTCCATATCTATGACAATCAATTTGAACAAGCTGAGGAACTCCTCAAGCGTCAGCCGTCTGATTGTCAACCACGCTTGGTCCTCAATGTTCCTGATGAAACTAATTTCTTTGATATCAAACCAGAAGATTTTGAATTGGTGGACTATTATCCTGTTAAACCTCAACTCAAATTTGACTTAGCAATTTAATAAATGCTTATGATTTAAGCCCATAAAGAGCTGGCAAAGTTTTTCCAAGCTCTTTTTGTCTTTTTTTGTTAGAATGGATTGTAAACTTATAAAGAAAAGGAAATACCGTGTCTAAACAAATCATTGCTATTTGGGCGGAAGCTCGTAACCATGTTATTGGGAAGAATCACACCATGCCGTGGCACTTGCCTGCTGAACTGGCACATTTCAAGAAAACGACCATGGGTTCAGCAATTCTTATGGGACGTGTGACCTTTGATGGCATGAACCGTCGTTGCCTCCCAGGACGTGAAACCTTAATTCTAACACGAGACAAGGACTTCGACTGTGAGGAAGTAACGACCGTTACGAGTGTTGAGGAAGCTCTAGCTTGGTTTGAACAGCAAGATAAGGATCTCTATATTGCTGGTGGTGCTAGTGTCTACAAGGCTTTTGATGGACATTATGATATGCTTATCAAAACAACTATTGAGGCTGATTTAGAGGGAGACACATATTTTCCACAACTAGATACGACGGCATTTAAAGAGGTATCGCGTGACCGCGTGCCCAAGAATGAAAAAAATGCCTATGAGTTTAGTATAAGTCGCTATGAAAAAGAAGGGGACTAGGTTCATGCAACGTAGTGTTTTTGGATTATTTACTGCATTATTGGGAGTGCTTTGTGTGCTTTCCGCAATTCCTGCCTTTCGTAAGAAACGTTATGGGTTAGCAGTTTTTCTCTTTTTAAATGCTTTTACTAACCTTGTCAATACTATTCATGCCTTCTATGGCACCCTATTTTAGAAAAGAGTGAGGAATAAATGGCTGGAAATCGTAATGAAGAGATGGTTTATTGTTCATTTTGTGGCAAAAACCAAGAAGAAGTGAAGAAAATTATCGCCGGTAATGGCGTCTTTATCTGTAACGAATGTGTGGCCTTGTCACAAGAAATCATTCGTGAGGAAACGGCTGAAGAAGTTTTAGCTGACTTGGCTGAAACGCCAAAGCCAAAAGAACTTTTAGATATTTTGAACAACTATGTCGTGGGGCAAGATCGTGTCAAACGCGCCTTGGCAGTAGCTGTTTACAACCACTATAAACGTATCAACTTCACAGAAAGTCGTGAAGATCATGATGTGGACTTGCAAAAATCAAATATTCTCATGATTGGACCAACAGGGTCAGGGAAAACTTACTTAGCTCAGACTTTGGCTCGTAGTTTGAATGTTCCTTTCGCGATTGCGGATGCGACATCATTGACAGAGGCAGGTTATGTGGGTGAGGATGTGGAAAACATCCTCCTCAAACTAATCCAAGCGGCAGACTTTAATATTGAACGTGCGGAACGTGGGATTATCTACGTGGACGAGATTGATAAGATTGCCAAAAAAGGTGAGAATGTTTCAATCACTCGTGATGTTTCAGGTGAAGGGGTTCAACAAGCTCTCTTGAAGATTATTGAGGGAACAGTGGCTAGCGTTCCACCTCAAGGTGGTCGTAAACACCCTAATCAAGAGATGATTCAAATTGATACTAAGAATATTCTCTTTATCGTGGGTGGTGCTTTTGATGGTATCGAAGATATCGTTAAGCAACGTCTTGGTGAGAAAATCATTGGGTTTGGTCAAAATAATAAAGCAATTGATGACGAATCATCATACATGAAAGAAATTGTGGCTGAAGATATCCAAAAATTTGGACTTATCCCTGAATTTATCGGACGTTTGCCAGTTCTTGCGGCCCTTGAACAGTTAACGGTTGACGACTTGGTGCGTATTTTGACAGAGCCTAGGAATGCCTTGGTGAAGCAGTATCAAACCCTCTTGTCTTATGATGGGGTTGAACTTGAGTTTGACCAGGATGCCCTTGAGGCTATTGCAAGTAAGGCAATTGAACGTAAGACTGGTGCGCGTGGGCTTCGCTCTATCATTGAAGAAGTCATGATGGATGTTATGTTTGAAATCCCTAGTCAGGAAGATGTCACTAAGGTTCGTATCACCAAAGAAGCTGTTGATGGGAAAGCTGCTCCAGTATTGGAAACAGCATAAGGAGGACCTATGACTGAAGAACAAGTCCTAAATACGCACAATGCTGAGATTTTACTCAGTGCGGCAAATAAGAGTCACTACCCACAAGATGACCTACCTGAAGTTGCCCTAGCAGGACGATCGAATGTTGGTAAGTCAAGCTTTATCAATACACTTCTTGGTCGTAAAAATCTAGCACGTACTTCTGGTAAACCAGGAAAAACACAATTGCTCAATTTCTATAATATTGACGACAAGTTACGCTTTGTGGATGTTCCAGGTTATGGTTATGCCCGTGTTTCCAAAAAAGAACGTGCTAAATGGGGGAAAATGATTGAGGAGTACCTTGTGACTCGAGATAATCTTCGTGTCGTTGTTAGCTTGGTTGACCTCCGACATGAGCCAACTCAGGACGATATTCAAATGTATGAATTTCTAAAGTATTATGAAATTCCAGTTATTGTTGTAGCGACTAAGGCTGATAAGATTCCTCGTGGAAAATGGAACAAGCACGAATCGATCATTAAGAAAAAACTCAATTTCGACAAAAATGACCATTTCATCGTTTTTTCATCTGTCACACGTGATGGCTATGACGAGGCATGGGATACTATTTTGGCAGAATTGTAAGAAAAGCTCGGTGAAATCCGAGTTTTTTTCTTGTGATAGTTTTTCTCTATCTCTTTGATAGTTTCAACCTATTATCCAAAGATCTTTTATTGTGATAAGCTTGTTTTATTACATCTATTGGAGGAATCTATGGAAAAACATAATTATGAAAATGAGGGTCAGTTTCAACGGAAGATGACCTCACGCCACCTCTTTATGCTCTCGCTGGGTGGTGTTATCGGCACTGGTCTTTTCTTGAGCTCGGGCTATACGATTGCACAAGCAGGTCCCCTTGGTGCTATCCTCTCTTATCTTGTGGGAGCTGTTGTCGTTTACTTGGTTATGCTTTCGTTGGGGGAGTTAGCAGTAGCTATGCCAGTAACGGGATCCTTTCACACCTATGCCACTAAGTTTATCAGTCCTGGAACAGGTTTTACTGTAGCCTGGCTTTATTGGATTTGTTGGACGGTTGCCTTGGGGACAGAATTCCTAGGTGCGGCCATGCTGATGCAACGCTGGTTTCCGTCAGTTCCGGCTTGGATTTTTGCAACCTTCTTTGCCTTAGTAATTTTGGGGATTAATGCTTTGAGTGTGAGATCTTTTGCGGAAGCAGAATCCGTCTTCTCGTCAATCAAAGTCATCGCCATCTTGGTTTTCATCATACTAGGTCTAGGAGCTATGTTTGGTTTGGTGCGTTTTGAAGGTCACCATGAAGCTATTATGTTTAAGCATTTGACGGCCAATGGTCTCTTTCCCAATGGAGGTCTTGCCATTGTGTCAGTTATGTTGGCGGTTAATTATGCCTTTTCGGGAACAGAATTAATCGGTATTGCAGCTGGTGAAACAGATAATCCCAAAGAGGCTGTTCCACGTGCTATTAAAACAACCATTGGACGTTTGGTTATCTTCTTCGTCTTGACTATTGTGGTATTGGCTTCGCTTCTTCCAATGAAAGAAGCAGGGGTATCCTCAGCCCCTTTCGTTGATGTCTTTGACAAGATGGGGATTCCAGTTGCGGCAGACATTATGAATTTTGTTATCCTGACAGCTATTCTTTCGGCTGGGAATTCGGGGCTCTATGCTTCAAGCCGTATGCTTTGGTCTTTGGCCAATGAGGGAATGCTCAATAAAAAACTAGTGACAATCAATAAGCATGGCGTTCCAATGACAGCCCTTTTGATTTCCATGGCTGGGGCAGTTTTATCGCTCTTCTCAAGTATCTATGCAGCGGATACGGTTTATCTAGCTCTAGTATCAATTGCTGGTTTTGCAGTTGTTGTTGTTTGGCTTTCTATTCCTATGGCACAGATTAATTTCCGAAAACAGTGGAAGCTAGAACATTCCGAAGACGAACTGGACTATAAGACACCGTTTAATCCAATCCTCCCTTATATCACAATTGTTCTGTTGGCTATTTCTGTGCTTGGGATTGCTTGGGATAGTTCACAACGTGCGGGACTCTATTTCGGTATTCCTTTCATGATTTTCTGTTACCTTTATCACTACCTTTGCTTTAACAAATGGTAAGGAGGAGTTTTATGGCAACATTTAAAGATTATTTGGAAAATAATTCTCCCCTCATTCTTCATGGGGCTCTAGGAACAGAGATGGAAGCCCTGGGGTATGATATTTCAGGTAAGCTCTGGTCAGCTAAGTACCTTCTTGAGAAGTCAGAAGTTATTCAAGAACTTCACGAAACTTATGTGGCTGCTGGGGCTGACTTGATTACCACGTCATCTTATCAGGCGACCTTACCTGGATTGGTAGAGGCAGGACTTACCGAGAAAGCAGCGGAGCAGATTATTGCCCTGACGGTCCGGTTAGCAAAGGCTGCACGTGATAAGGTATGGGGAGCATTAGATGAGACTGAGAAAGCAAAACGACCATATCCTTTGATTTCTGGAGATGTTGGTCCGTACGCGGCTTATTTGGCTAATGGTTCTGAGTATAGTGGTGATTATGGTCAAATTACTATCAAGGAGCTTAAGGATTTTCATCGCCCTAGGATTCAAATTCTCCTAGATCAAGGTGTGGATTTGTTGGCTTTGGAAACCATTCCAAATCGTTTGGAAACACAAGCCTTGATTGAACTTCTAGCTGAAGAGCTTCCAGAAGCAGAAGCTTATATGAGTTTTACAGTCCAGATTCCAGATGCTATCAGTGATGGGACTTCTCTAGCTGAAATGGCCAAGCTTGTTTCTCAGTCAAATCAAATCTTGGCTGTAGGCATCAACTGTAGTTCACCTCTTCTGTATAACCAGGCTCTAGCTTTTCTTAAGAATGCTGGCAAGGCGCTCATTACTTATCCCAATTCAGGTGAAGTTTATGATGGCGACAGTCAGACTTGGAAACCCAAAGATAAAGACGCTTTAACCCTAGTTGAACATAGCAAGTATTGGCATGCTCATTTTGGCGTGAAAATTTTGGGTGGTTGCTGTCGAACACGTCCAAATGACATTAAAGCCTTATATCAAGAATTTAGAACCTAGTCAAATTTCTAATTATTTGTTATAATAAGAAATTGTAAGGCTATTAGCTCTACACACTATTAGTAGAAAATGAAGCCAGCATTAAGCTGGTTTTTAAAATGAAGAGGAAAACATGACCTACGAACAAGAATTTCTAAAAGACTTTGAGGAATGGGTTGTTACCCAAGTTAAAGTAAACGAAACGGCTTTGGCTGCTAGCAAGAAAATCTGGGAAGAAGATGGCGATGAGCGTGCACGTGATGCAAGTTTCCGTTATGAGGCTAAATTAGATGCCTACAATTTCCTAATTGGTAAGTTTACCAATTATCGTGCGGGTAAAGGTTTCCATGATATGCCAGATGGCCTGTTCGGAGAACGTCACTATTAATAGAGAATGAAAAAAATGACAACCGTGCTTTATAAGAAAAAGTCGTTTGTCAAAATAGGAGAAAACTAGACATGGCTAAAGTAAAAAATAAAAAGAAAGCTTTTAAACACCGTTTGAAAAAACAAGGACTTTTCAATAATCTTAAAGCCCCTGTTCCACCGGTGCCACCAGTAGCACCACAACCTCTTGCTGAATCTAAGACAGTTGCTAAGGAAGAAGTGGTAACTACAGATCTTAGTCTTGAATCCTTTGCAGAAGTTCCAGAAGTTGACGGTCTTCGTTCGAACCTTGTAGAGACCCTCTACAATGAAGGTTTGACGTCAGTAGCGGCTTTTGCTACTGTGACTGAAGAAGAAGTCCTAGCGCTCAAGGGGGTAGGACCTGCGACAGTTAAAAAATTAAAAGAAAATGGTGTCAGCTTTAAAGCTTAAGCCTAAAAAGATCCGAGGTAGAGACTTTGGATCTTTATTATTTGTTTTGAGGCCGTCAGTTGGTTAGCAGAACAAGAAAACCACTAGCTTGGCTAGTGGTCAATAGTAATAAATTATTTATTTCTTTGGATTTTGTTTAGTTAAATTAAGTCCAAAGGGGACCAGGTTTTCTCGATGGTTACGGATACGAGCTATATTTTCAGTGTGACGGAAAATAATCACTAAAACTATGATGATAAGAACAGCACTAAAGATTGGGTCATAGCCATCTAGCAAGAAGTGGATGGCTGGAAAAGTAGCCAAGGTGATCAGTCCAACAACTGCAGCAGTGATACTTGAAAATGAAATCATGCTGGTTAAATAGAGCGTTAAAGCAAAGACCAGGAGTAGGAAGACAAAGTAGAGGGGAACAAAACCAAGAAGCACCCCAGCACTTGTCGCAACGGCTTTTCCACCCTTAAATCCCGTAAAGAATGGAAAAATATGCCCGATAATTGCAAAGAAACCAATGATTAGGGGTGACACTTCCGTGATACCCAGCCAAATAGGTAAGAGCACTGCCAAAGTTCCTTTAAGCATGTCCACTAAGAAAGTGATTGTGCCAGCAGTCTTACCAAGAACACGGAAGGTATTGGTTGTTCCAGTATTTCCAGATCCATGCTCTCGAAGATTAGTGTGAAAGAAAACTTTTCCAATCCAGAGACCAGTCTGAATGGAACCTAGCAAGTAGGCGATAAGGATTAATAATAAGATTTTCATGAGATAATTATAGCATACAGCCTAGTAATTGACAAAGCTAGTCAGCATAAAGATACCCTGTGAGCTTTCTCAATTTCCTTTGCAAATTCTTTTGAAAACTTATAAAATAATAAGGATGAAAATTTTGGAGGTCACTCTTGGCTAAAAAAGAAATAAATGTAAATAATTATAATGATGATGCCATTCAGGTACTGGAAGGGTTAGATGCTGTTCGCAAACGCCCAGGGATGTACATTGGCTCAACAGATGGGACAGGTCTTCATCACTTGGTTTGGGAGATTGTCGACAATGCGGTCGATGAAGCTCTCTCAGGCTTTGGTGATGTCATTGCTGTCACCTTAAATAAGGATGGTTCTGTTTCCGTTTCTGACTCTGGACGTGGGATGCCGACAGGTATGCATGCCATGGGTAAACCAACGGTAGAAGTTATTTTCACAGTCCTCCACGCAGGTGGTAAATTTGGACAAGGTGGTTATAAGACTTCTGGTGGTCTTCACGGTGTAGGATCATCAGTTGTAAATGCACTTTCTAGCTGGCTTGAGGTAGAGATTACCCGTGATGGTAGTGTTTATCGCCAGCGTTTTGAAAATGGTGGTCACCCTGTTACAGGGCTCGAAAAGATTGGCAAGGCACCTAAGTCTAAGACAGGGACAAAAGTAACCTTCATGCCTGATGCTAGCATCTTTTCAACGACAGACTTCAAATTTAATACTATCTCAGAGCGTCTCAAAGAATCAGCCTTCCTTCTTAAGAATGTTACCATGACATTGACAGACTTGCGTGGTGAAGAAGAAGTACGCGAAGAATTCCATTATGAAAATGGAGTCCAAGACTTTGTGTCTTACTTGAATGAAGACAAGGAAACGCTGACGCCAGTCATCTATATTGATGGAGATCAGCAAGATTTTCACTTGGAATTAGCCCTTCAGTACAATGATGGTTACTCTGATAATATCCTTTCCTTTGTTAATAATGTCCGAACTAAGGACGGAGGTACTCACGAGACGGGCTTCAAATCTGCTATTACCAAGGCCTTTAACGATTATGCACGTAAGACTGGCTTACTCAAAGAAAAGGATAAGAACCTTGAAGGGTCGGATTACCGTGAGGGCTTGTCAGCGGTTATCTCGCTCTTAGTTCCTGAAGAGCACCTTCAGTTTGAGGGGCAAACCAAGGATAAGTTGGGGTCACCACTTGCTCGCCCTATTGTTGATGGTATTGTTTCAGAGTATCTGACTTATTTCCTTATGGAAAATGGAGATCTGGCTTCTAACTTGGTGCGTAAGGCCATCAAGGCCCGTGATGCCCGTGAAGCTGCCAGAAAAGCTCGTGATGCTAGCCGAAATGGAAAGAAAAATAAAAAAGACAAGGGACTCTTGTCAGGGAAACTGACGCCAGCCCAGTCTAAAAATGCCAAGAAAAATGAGCTCTATCTGGTCGAAGGGGACTCTGCTGGTGGATCAGCCAAACAAGGCCGTGATCGTAAATTCCAGGCAATTCTGCCCTTACGAGGTAAGGTCCTAAATACAGAGAAAGCCAAAATGGCAGATATTCTCAAAAATGAAGAAATCAATACCATGATTTACACTATTGGTGCAGGTGTTGGAGCTGATTTTAACCTTGACGATATCAACTATGACAAGATTATCATCATGACCGATGCTGATACCGATGGAGCTCACATCCAGACCTTGTTGCTTACTTTCTTCTATCGTTATATGCGTCCATTGGTTGAAACAGGGCACGTTTATATTGCTTTGCCCCCTCTTTATAAGATGTCTAAAGGTAAAGGCAAGAAGGAAGTTGTCGAATATGCTTGGACCGATGGGGAACTTGAAGAACTTCGTCAAAAGTTTGGTAGAGGTGCGCTTCTCCAACGTTACAAAGGACTTGGTGAAATGAATGCTGACCAGCTTTGGGAAACAACCATGAATCCAGAGACCAGAACGCTTATCCAAGTGACTATTGACGATTTAGCGCGTGCCGAACGCCGCGTCTCAGTGCTAATGGGAGATAAGGCAGCTCCTCGCCGTCAATGGATTGAGGATAATGTTAAATTTACCTTGGAAGAAACGACAGCGTTTTAAGGAGTGTGAATAATGGATCTATACTTAGGTTTTCTTTTATTAGTTTTTTGTCCTCAATTTTTCTTGTAATCATCATGAATCGTCGACAAATTAGACTTTTAGGATTGTATACACCGATAGTATTTCGTCTATGCATACTTAAGGTAATTGAATCTAAATTTGGAGACCCTGAAAGTTTTTTAGAGGTAAGGCTTCTCATGATGATTTTACAGGTAAGTATGATTGGCTAAAAAGATGGAGTTTGCCTACAATCATAAAGAGAATGAGAGATGACGGCTTATGCTGAGGAGGAACTCTCTAATCACTGATTCAATAATCTATTTTAAACACTTTAAACTACAGAAAGGATTGTTCGGTTACTTGCAGTAACTAAATTCCTTTTTCTATAGAAAACCACTCAACATTCTTTGAAAGGAGTTGAACACGCCCTAAATACTGTGTGAAAATTCCTTCTCCACCATTTAACAACGTATTTTAAACTTTACAGAAAGGGTCGTTTGGTTACTGAATGTAACTGAACACGGGACTAATTTCTTAGGAAAAGTAGATAAATCGCCTTGGCTTCATCAACCTTGCATCGGTTTCCTATTTTTCTACAGAGATTTTCGGCAAGCCGAATCGTCCCTTTGTATCTTATGTCTAACATTCAAAACATGTCCCTTGAGGACATCATGGGAGAGCGTTTTGGACGCTACTCCAAATACATCATTCAGGAGCGTGCGCTTCCTGACATTCGTGACGGTCTGAAACCCGTTCAACGTCGTATTCTTTATTCCATGAATAAGGATGGCAATACCTATGACAAAGGCTATCGTAAATCGGCTAAGTCTGTTGGTAACATCATGGGTAATTTCCACCCACATGGTGATAGCTCTATTTACGATGCCATGGTGCGTATGTCCCAGGACTGGAAGAATCGTGAAATCCTAGTTGAGATGCACGGTAACAATGGTTCTATGGACGGTGATCCACCAGCGGCTATGCGTTATACCGAGGCACGCTTGTCAGAGATTGCTGGGTACCTTCTTCAAGATATCGATAAAAACACTGTTCCTTGGGCTTGGAACTTTGATGATACAGAGAAGGAACCAACCGTTTTACCTGCAGCCTTTCCAAACCTTTTGGTCAATGGTGCGACAGGGATTTCTGCTGGTTATGCTACAGACATTCCGCCACATAATCTGGCAGAAGTCATCGATGCCGTTGTTTATATGATTGACCATCCATCTGCTAAACTGGATAAGTTGATGGAATTCTTGCCTGGACCAGATTTCCCGACAGGTGCTATTATTCAGGGGAAAGATGAGATTCGTAAGGCTTACGAAACTGGTAAGGGCCGAGTAGTCGTGCGTTCGCGTACTGAAATTGAACAACTCAAAGGTGGCAAGAAACAGATTATTGTTACTGAAATTCCTTACGATGTTAATAAGGCAGTTCTTGTTAAAAAAATTGATGATATTCGAGTCAATAACAAGGTTCCAGGCATTGCAGAAGTTCGTGATGAGTCTGACCGTTCAGGCTTGCGTATTGCTATCGAACTTAAGAAGGATGCTGACAGCCAAACCATTCTTAACTACCTTTTGAAATATACGGATCTGCAGGTCAACTACAATTTCAATATGGTGGCTATTGATCATTTCACCCCACGTCAAGTGGGCTTACAAAAGATTTTGTCTAGCTACATTGCTCACCGTCGCGATATTATCGTTGCTCGTTCAAAATTTGATAAGGAAAAGGCTGAAAAACGCCTTCATATTGTTGAAGGGTTGATTCGTGTTATCTCAATTTTGGATGAGGTTATTTCCCTTATCAGAGCTTCTGAAAATAAGGCAGATGCCAAGGAAAATCTTAAAGTCAGCTATGATTTTTCAGAAGAACAAGCCGAAGCTATCGTGACCTTGCAACTTTATCGTTTAACAAATACGGATATCGTCGCTCTCCAAAATGAGGAAGCCAATTTACGTGAACAGATTGCGACCTTGGCTGCCATCATTGGTGATGAGCGTACCATGTTTAATGTCATGAAACGTGAACTTCGTGATATTAAGAAGAAATTTGGAAATGACCGTCGTTCAGAGTTGCAAGCAGAAACCAAGACTATTGAAATTGATACCGCAAGTCTGATTGTTGAAGAAGAAACCTATGTCAGCATCACTCGTGGTGGTTATGTCAAACGTACTAGCCCACGATCTTTCAATGCTTCGATGATTGAAGAAGTTGGAAAACGTGATGATGATGATTTGATTCTGGTTCAGCAGGCTAAGACGACACAGCATCTCTTGATTTTTACCAATCAGGCCAATGTGATTTATCGTCCAATACATGAGTTACCAGATATTCGTTGGAAGGATCTAGGAGAGCATTTATCACAAACTATAACTAATTTTTCAAAAGATGAAAAAGTGCTTTATGCAGAAATCCTGGATGATTTTGAAACTGGTACTTACCTGGCAACCACTAAGCTTGGTCAAATTAAACGTTTCGAACGTAAGGAATTTACGCCATGGCGTACCTATAAGTCTAAGTCAGTTAAATATGGTAAACTCAAGGATGAAAGTGATATGATTGTCACAGTAACTCCAATTCAATTGGATGATATCATGATTATCACTCAAAAAGGATATGCCCTTCGTTTCAATGCGGATGAAGTTCCAGTGGTTGGTGCTAAGGCAGTAGGTGTTAAGGCAATCAATCTTAAGGATGACGACAAGGTTCAAGCCGTTTTTGTGGCAAATACGCAAAGTTTCTACTTACTTACACAACGAGCTAGTCTCAAACGTGTGGCGACGTCCGATATTCCACGGGCTAAGCGAGCTGGTCGAGGTCTCCAGGTTCTTCGTGATCTTAAGACCAAGCCTCACCGTGTCTTCACAGCTGGTCCAGTCTTTACAGAAAATGCTGGAGCTGAGATAGATCTTCTAGCAACACCAGTAGAAGAGACTCCTCAGATCTTGTTTGTAATAGCTACGACAGGTGAAACTGCAGAGGTTGATTTATCACTTCTTAATCTGTCAGAGCGTACTAGCAATGGAAGTTTCATTGAAGGACTAGCAGATAAGGAAGTCTTCTCAGCCAAAATTCTTAAAAAATAGAGTTAAGAAAGCTTTGTTCTCTTACTAGAGGACAGAGTTTTTTCTTTGGCTGACAAAATAACTCTTATAAAATAATTGTCAGAATTTTGCAAAATAACATTGAAATTTTCAATGAAAAGGACTATACTAGAGAGCACATAGTAACAGAAAAGAGGACATACACATGACAGTTGATTTAGACTGGGAAAATTTAGGATTTAATTACCGTAAACTTCCATTCCGTTATATTTCATATTACAAAGATGGTAAATGGGATGAGGGGCAATTGACTGAGGATGCAACCTTGCACATTTCAGAATCATCTCCAGCCCTTCACTATGGTCAAGAAGCTTTTGAAGGTCTCAAAGCTTACCGCACTAAAGATGGCTCTATTCAATTGTTCCGTCCAGATGAAAATGCCAAACGTCTACAACGTACTGCTGATCGTCTTTTGATGCCACAAGTTCCAGTGGAAAAATTTGTAGATGCTTGTAAAAAAGTAGTCCGTGCTAATGAAGAATACGTCCCACCATATGGTACTGGCGCAACACTTTATCTTCGTCCACTCTTGATTGGGGTTGGAGACATTATTGGTGTTCACCCGGCAGATGAGTATATCTTTACAATTTTCGCTATGCCAGTAGGGAACTACTTCAAAGGCGGATTGGCTCCAACGAATTTCCTTATCCAGGACGAATATGACCGTGCAGCACCACATGGTACAGGTGCTGCTAAGGTTGGTGGTAACTACGCGGCAAGTATGTTGCCAGGGAAAATTGCCCATGATTCTAATTTCTCTGATGTTATCTACCTTGACCCAGCAACCCACACTAAGATTGAAGAAGTCGGTTCTGCAAACTTCTTTGGGATTACAGCAGATAATGAGTTCATTACTCCGCTTAGCCCATCTATCTTGCCATCAATTACGAAATTCTCATTGCTTTACCTGGCTGAAAATCGTTTTGGTATGAAAGCTATTCAAGGTGATGTTAAGATTGCCGAGTTGGATAAATTTGTCGAAGCCGGTGCCTGTGGTACAGCTGCTGTTATCACACCAATTGGTGGTGTACAACACGGTGATGACTTCCATGTCTTCTATTCAGAAACAGAAGTCGGACCTGTAACACGTAAACTTTATGATGAGCTAACAGGTATCCAATTTGGTGACGTTGAGGCCCCAGAAGGATGGATTGTCAAAGTTGACTAATTCCAAGTAAATAAATGATTATTTTAAAGCTTGCCCTTGCAAGCTTTTCTCTTTTTCGGTAAAATTAAGGACATACACTAAGAAAGGATGGCTCGATTTAGGTATCGGGTATAGATCTATGAGTAAAAAAGACAAAAAAATTGAAATCCAAATCAAAGATGCCAAAGTCATTGTAAACAAAGCAACCATTGAAGGTTTTGAGCTTCTTGTTGGAAAGAAAGTCATCGGACAAATTGTAGAAATCGATGGAAAGTTTGCCGTTGTTGATAAAGAAAATGTAGCAGGTTTCCACAAGAAAATGGATGATGCAATAGCTGCCATTATCGAAGCCTACAATCTTAATCATTAAAATCCAAAGTAAAGGCTTGCTTTGATCAAGAAACTGTGTTATACTGTTTCTTGTTCTTAAGGAGAGATAGCGAAGAGGCTAAACGCGGCGGACTGTAAATCCGCTCCTTCGGGTTCGGGGGTTCGAATCCCTCTCTCTCCATGTCTAAGAAACTGAATCGGAATATACGATATCAAGTGCTTAGATGTTTTTTTATAGCATTTTGTTATTGGGGTATAGCCAAGCGGTAAGGCAAGGGACTTTGACTCCCTCATGCGTTGGTTCGAATCCAGCTACCCCAGTCAATGGTATCGGGTGCATTGGCACCGTCTATGTTAATAATTGTCTTTGCGGGTACCTTGAAAAATATATTGTTATCAAGGGTCAGAATTGGCTGGCTCTTGTTGGAGGATTTTTTTAGAATGAACGAATTTGAAGAATTGCTAAATAGTGTTAGCGAAGTTAGCACAGGTGACGTTGTAACAGCTGAAGTTATCTCAGTAGATAATGATCAAGCAAATGTTGTTATCGAAGGAACAGGTATCGAAGGTGTTTTGACACGTCGTGAATTGACAAATGAACGTGACGCAAACGTTGCCGACCTTGTTAAAGATGGTGAAACACTTGAAGTGCTTGTTCTTCGTCAAGTTGTTGGTAAAGATACTGATACTGTAACTTACCTTGTATCTAAAAAACGCTTGGAGGCTCGCAAAGCTTGGGATAAACTTGTTGGTCGTGAAGAAGAAGTTGTTACTGTTAAAGTAACACGTGCTGTTAAAGGTGGACTTTCAGTTGAATTTGAAGGACTCCGTGGATTTATTCCAGCCTCAATGATTGATACTCGTTTTGTTCGTAACACTGAAAAATTCGTAGGTCAAGAATTTGACGCTAAAATTAAAGAAGTTGATCCAGCTGAAAACCGTTTCATCCTTTCACGTCGTGAAGTTGTTGAAGCAGAAGCTATAGAAGCTCGTAAAGAAGTCTTCTCTAAACTTGAAGTTGGTTCAGTAGTAACTGGTAAAGTTGCTCGTTTGACAAGCTTCGGTGCTTTCATTGACCTTGGTGGTGTAGACGGACTTGTTCACGTGACTGAATTGTCTCACGAACGTAACGTTTCACCTAAATCAGTTGTATCTGTTGGTGATGAAGTTGAAGTTAAAGTTCTTGCTATCGACGAAGAAGCAGGACGTGTATCACTCTCACTTAAAGCAACAACACCTGGACCATGGGATGGTGTTGAACAAAAACTTGCTGCTGGTGATGTAATCGAAGGTAAAGTTAAGCGTTTGACTGACTTTGGTGGTTTCGTTGAAGTATTACCAGGAATCGATGGACTTGTTCACATCTCACAAATTTCACACAAACGTGTTGAAAATCCAAAAGATGTTCTTTCAGTAGGTCAAGACGTTACTGTTAAAGTTCTTGAAGTAAACGCTGATGCAGAACGTGTATCACTTTCTATCAAAGCTCTTGAAGAACGTCCAGCTAACGCTGAAGGGGAAAACAACGAAAAGCGTCAATCTCGTCCACGCCGTCCAAAACGTCAAGAAAAACGTGACTACGAACTTCCAGAAACTCAATCTGGATTCTCAATGGCGGATCTTTTCGGAGATATCGAATTGTAAGATAATAAAGAGACATGGAAACATGTCTTTTTTTATATTATATAGTATGCTATAATAGTATACTGTTAGCACCCTTAGTGTAATGGATATCACGTAAGATTCCGGTTCTTGAGATAGGGGTTCGATTCCCTTAGGGTGCAAAGTGGAAACGTTGAGAGCGTAGTGCTTTCAGCGTTTTTTAGTTGTTAAATCTATCAAGAGTGCTCTTTAAATTCAGGGAATGTTAGAAAAGGTAACTGATATATAGTATCTTTAGAGTTTAGGGAGAAAGTCAATGAATAGTAATTTGTAATAATAACCGAATTATCTATTTCTGTAAATTGGGTAGAAAGCTAGATGCTAATAAATTGTACATAGTCTATACTTTTGTGTATATCTTGGTAATTTTTTGCTATTTATTAAAAATTTTGCTATAATAATCAATATCTCATATTGGGGTCGTTACGGATTCGACAGGCATTATGAGGCATATTCTGCGACTCGTGTGGCGACGTTAACGCTCAGTTAAATATAACTGCAAAAAATACTAATTCTTACGCTGTAGCAGCCTAAACACCTGCTCGCGTGACTTCTAGCAGATTGCTTATGTTTGTTTAGAAGTTTTATTGATTTATAAGCTACGTTCGATCATTGCCTAGCTGGTCGAAAAGAGATTTATAGGCTCGCATATAGAAGGCTTGAGTTATGTGTCGCCTATCTGTTAAATGAAAGACATAACCTATGGTCGTAGACGAATATGTTGGCAGATGCTTGGACGTGGGTTCGACTCCCACCGGCTCCATAAAAACTTGAGGCGTCAGCCTTTTATTTGTGTATAGTAACTTATTATGAAAAAATTTTTGTCTTTGACCGTTTTAGGTGTCTCACTTGTTTCCTTAGCTGCTTGCGGAAATTCTTCGTCTAAGACTGAGACGAAAGGTTCTTTGGATAATGAAGCATCAAAGGTTTTAACTGTTAAGCATGGAAATGTTCGTCAGAACTTTGATAAGATTATCATGGCAAATGCTTCTCAGGAGTTTTCTGGGGGATCAAATCTTGATAGTTTGAAGGGGTGGTTTGGTGAGCCAACATCAACTAGTCATGAGCAGGCAGGAGACGCCACGCTTGATGTCTATAATTGGCAGTATGATAATGTTGTTGTTACAGCAAAACTTTTTAACAATAGTACCGTTGTTAAGTCAATTTCAACTTTTTCTTACGTTCGGGATTCTAAAATCACTTTGAAAATGTATGAAGATCTTAAAAATGGAACTAGCTATGATAATGCGGTCAAAACACTTGGGGTACCAGATGTTTATTCTATCGCTGTTTCTTCTGATGCGACAATGACACAAGCACTTTGGTCATCTAACCTTGTAACTAAGAAAGGGAAAACAGGTAGCCTTACTCTTAACTTTAAAAATGGTACCTTGGAAAACAAGTCTCAAGAAAATTTGATTAACAAGTAATCACAGTAAAAGATGCCTTTCTAAATCAATGAAGGTATTTTTTTGTTATAATAAAAGGAGTGATTAAATTTGTGAAAATGTAATGACTAAAAAGGGTATTTTTTATAGGGATAGTAGGTTTAATTCTGGTAATCTTATGGCTTCTTTTAAATAACTTTATCCCCAAAATCAAGAAATAGAGGAATGCTAATCATGATCAAACCTTTTTAAAATTGGTTTTTAAGCAGGCAAATTTTTTAAATGCACTTGTTCTTATTAGTCTCATGATTCTGTCATTAGCTATTTTTGGAGTTTCAAGTTCTATTTTTTGTATTTTTGTTGGGCTACTTTATGCCCCTTTGCTTTCAATTCCCTTGAATATTATAGGTAATACTTTTGATAATTTGACTAGAATTGAAATTTTAAGAAGACTTGATAAGTCTAAACGTATGGAGAAACTCCTAAACTATGATGAGTACTTTAAACATCGCTTTATTGGTATTTTCCTAGCATTCTCTATTCCTTTTATCCCATCAGCTTTGGTCAATTACGCTTATGTTCAGATGAAATTACCCACAAGGACAAGGATTTTAGCGCCACTAATTGGAATGACCCCACTCTCCGTTATTTATGCTGTCAGTGGGGATTTGTTGCTTAATTGTCGTCCAATCCGACTACCGTTAGTGGCAATACTTGTTCTCTTGCTGTTTATCTCACTAGTAATTTACTGTATCCATTTTAGGAAGGAAAAAAATGAGCTTTATTCAAGTAACTAAAGAAGAATTTAATACACATGCTCAACAGGTTTCTGAGCGTTCTTTTATGCAAACTGAAGAAATGGCTAAGCTTCTTGAGAAACGTGGATTTAGCATTAGCTATGTTGCCTGGAAAGAAGGTAACCAAATAGAAGTTTCAGCGATTGTCTATAGTATGCCTATGACCGGTGGGCTTCGTATGGAGGTGAATTGTGGACCAATTCACTCAAGTGTGGCTCATCTAAGTGACTTTTACCAATGTTTGAAGGACTATGCTAAGGCAAATGGTGCTCTTGAACTGGTAATCAAACCTTATGATACTTATCAAATCTTTGATAGTAATGGTGAACCAATAAGTAGTGAGCAGAAGCAATTGATTAGTCAATTGACTGACCTAGGTTATAGTTTTGATGGTTTGCAGACAGGGTATCCTGGTGGTGAGCCCGATTGGCACTATGTTAAAGAATTGTCTGGGATTGAAGAAAAAGATCTCATCAAATCATTCAGTAAAAAAGGGAAACCTCTTGTAAAAAAAGCCAAAACATTCGGTATTAAACTGAAGAAATTGAAACGCGATGAGTTATCTATTTTTAAAGAAATCACTTCAGCGACCTCTGATCGTCGTGAGTATAGTGACAAATCTTTAGATTATTATCAAGATTTTTATGATGCTTTTGGTGATAATGCTGATTTTATGGTAGCTACCCTGAATTTTCAAGATTACTTTGATCATTTAGAGAGTGATCAGGCAAAGTTGAGAGCTAGAATTGTCAAATTGCAAGCTGATTTAGATGCCAATCCAAAATCTGAGAAAAAACAAAACCAGTTGAGGGAGCTATCAAGTCAGTTTGAGACTTTTGATGTTCGCAAGGGCGAAGCAACTGCCTTTATTGACAAGTATGGTCAGGAAGACATTGTTCTAGCCGGAAGTCTTTTCGTTTACACACCTCAAGAGGCAGTCTATCTTTTCAGTGGCTCTTACCCTGAATTTAATAAGTTTTATGCACCTGCACTCTTGCAGGAGTATGTGATGACACAGGCTATTAAACGTGGTATTGGTTTCTATAATTTCCTTGGTATCATGGGCATCTTTGATGGTTCTGATGGTGTTTTGCGATTTAAACAAAACTTTAATGGTTATATCGTTCGTAAGATGGGTACTTTTCGTTATTATCCAAAACCGCTAAAATATAAAGCTATTCAAGGAGTTAAGAAACTGCTTGGACGTAACTAAGTCTCGGAGGGCTTCTATGGGAGTCCTCTTTCATTATAGTTGTGTTTATGGAATTACTCCATGTATAAAAGAGTTTAGAGAAAGAAGGAGGTAGTTTAATGAAACTGGCATTATTAGGTACAGGAATGATTGTTACAGAGGTCCTTCCTGTGTTAACGACTATTGAGGGCATTGAGCTGGAGGCTATAATGTCGACACCACGATCACTTGATAAGGCTGAAACTTTAGCCAAACAATATGGTCTAACTCAGGCGACAAGTGATTATGAAGTCATCTTGTCCAATCCAGATATTGACACCATTTATGTTGGAACACCCAATCATACTCACTATGATTATGCCAAGCAAGCACTTCTGGCTGGCAAGCATGTCATCTGTGAGAAACCTTTTACCCTGCATTTGGAAGAGTTCGAAGAGCTGATTAAGCTTGCTCAAGAAAAAGAGCTTCTCTTGATAGAAGCAATAACAAATCAATATTTGGAAAATTTTAAAGTTATCAAGGACTATTTATCTGAAATTGGTGATATCAAAATTGTTAACATCAATTATTCCCAATATTCGTCACGTTACGATGCCTTTAAGCGAGGAGAAATTGCTCCTGCCTTCAATCCTGAAATGGGTGGTGGAGCGCTTAGAGATCTTAATATTTATAATATTCACCTTCTTGTTGGTCTTTTTGGAAATCCTAATCGTGTGGAATATCTACCGAATGTAGAGCGAGGAGTAGATACTTCAGGAATTTTAGTTTTGGACTATGGTAACTTTAAGGCTGTTGCCATTGGAGCAAAGGACTGTAGTGCTGAAATTCGCTCGACTATTCAAGGTGATAAGGGAGCTATTACCATTTTTGGTGCAACCAACACCCTTCCTGAAATTGGTCTTACTCTTAATGGTCAAGAAGAGACTGTGACTAACCTTAATAACCCAAACCATCGTATGTATGATGAATTTGTAGCTTTTGAAAAAATGATTGCGACAATGGATTTTGAAAATGTTGCCAAGCAGTTGAAGCATAGCCGCCAGGTTATGGAAGTCTTGGACCAAGCTTCTAAAGTCTTATAAAAAAGAAGCTGTGGCGGTTGGCTACGGCTTCTTTTTGAATTTATACAGTTGTTGGGAATGAGATCTCAATTAATTTATCTGTGTGTACTGTTCTTAGTTTGTCCATCAAAACGATGTCTTTGTCAATTTTTCGTTTGAGAAAGAATTCACGGATAACTTCTAATTCGTTGTCCATAACAGCACGGTGTTCATTTGAAATCAGAAGTTCGTAATGTTTCGGTGCTTGTGTAAAGACAATATCTGTATTTCCAGCAGAGTATGTCTCTACAAGAAAGGCATCTGTATTATCGAGTTGATTGTTAACTAGTTCATGATGGGTCTGGGTCGTATTAATGAGTTTCATAGTTTCCTCCTAGGATTTGGCAGTTAGTGTATTGCCTTCTTTCCATTGTTCGATTCCCCATTTATGGCTACCACGTTTTAGCTTGGCAATTGCTTCATCAATTGGAAACCATGCCAGGTTGTTGAAATCTTCAAGGGGCTTGCCAATCTCTGAAAAATTTACAACTTCATAAATGTAGGCTGGATTGTAGTAGTATGTGTCACGATGGCTTGAATAAAAGTATTCGTCAGCTTGTCCATAGTACTGACCTAAAATGGCTGTGTACCCAATTTCTTCAATTAACTCGCGTTTTAAGGCACTAAAGTGATCCTCGCCTGCTTCGATTTCTCCGCCTGGGAGAAACCAAGAACCATTAGGAGCCTGTACTAAAATGATCTTTGTCTTGTCTTGGTTAGGAATTACAGCATACACACCGTAACGTGTTTGATAATGAGCTTCCTCAACCTTGTCACCAAATGTTGGGTTCATGAGTTGCTCCTTAGGTTTATTTTCCTACATTATACTAAAAAACTCCTCATTTTCCTATTGATTTAGGCAGAATTAGGGATAATTTCACAAAGAGAAAATGTAAAAGTATAAGAAACCAGGTCATTCGACCTGGTTTCTTTCCTTAGTTGGCTTCTTTTAATGCTTCAGTTTTCTGAGAAGTTTTTTCAGTTTTTTTAGCAGATTTAATGGTGATGTTCCCCTTTGAAGTCATTACAGCCTTGAGATCTTTTTCATTTGGATTTTTAAGGTAGAAGTCTGTAATAGCATCTTCAATGTGGTCTTGGATTGTACGACGCAATGGTCGAGCACCCATCTTAGGATCATAACCAAGGTCAACCAGTTTTTCCTTAACTTTATCAGTTACACTGAGGTAGATACCGTTGTTTGCCAAGCGTTGGTTGACGCCATCAAGCATAAGGTCCACGATAGTAAGGAGATTTTCCTTGCTTAGGGCATTGAACTCGATAATACCGTCAAAACGGTTCATGAATTCAGGACTGAAGAAATCTCCGAGTTGGTTGATAATAGAATTGGTACGATTCTCACGAGCAGCTCCAAAACCTACACTAGCTTCCACTTTACCAGTACCAGCATTTGAAGTCATGATGATGATGGTATCTTTGAAACTTACAGTTCTACCTTGACCATCAGTCAGACGACCATCGTCAAGTACCTGAAGGAACATGTGAAGAACATCTGGGTGAGCTTTTTCAATCTCATCAAGGAGAATGAGTGAATAAGGGTTACGGCGGACTTTTTCAGTTAATTGCCCAGCTTCGTCGTAACCAACATAGCCTGGAGGAGCACCGACCAATTTAGCAACAGCGTGTTTTTCCATGTATTCTGACATGTCAAAACGAATCATACTATCAGATGAACCAAAGAGCTCGATGGCTAACTGTTTAGAGAGCTCGGTTTTACCGACTCCTGTAGGACCCACAAATAGGAAGCTACCAATTGGGCGGTTTGGTGCACCGAGTCCAACACGATTACGGCGGATAGCTTTGGCAATCTTATCAACTGCGGCATCTTGGCCAATAACATGCGCCTTAAGGTCATCGGCGAGGTTGAGAAGTTGAGATTGTTCTTTTTCTTTTAAATCACCGATAGGAATATTGGTTTTTTGCTCGACAATGGCTTCGATATGTTTTTCAGTAATGATAGGCATATCTTGGTCTTTGATGGTTTGCTGTTGCATTTCCTTGTATTTAGCAATTTGGTCACGGAAATAAGCAGCTTTTTCAAAGTCTTCGTCACGAGTAGCCTGAGCTTTAAGATTCTCAGCTTCAATCAAACGTTTATCGAGGTCCTTAGGATCGATAAAATTGAGGGTTAAATTCATCTTAGAGCCAGATTCATCGAGAAGATCGATGGCCTTGTCTGGCAAGAAACGGTCCTGAATGTAGCGGTTGGATAATTCTGCAGCTGCAGTAATGGCTTCATCAGTGTATTTGACATGGTGGTAGTCTTGATATTTAGGCTGGATACCACGCAAAATTGTGATTGTTTCCTCAACTGTTGGCTCATCTACCTTAACAGGTTGCATACGACGTTCGAGTGCCGCATCTTTCTCAATGATACGGTATTCGTTGAGTGTTGTTGCTCCAACAAGTTGAAGCTCTCCACGGGCAAGTGCAGGTTTTAAGATGTTTCCAGCATCCATATTGCCGTCCCCAGTATTACCAGCTCCTACAATTTCATGGATTTCATCAATAAAGAGGATAACATCCTGACGTTGGCGGATTTCCTCCATGAGCTTTTGCATGCGTTCTTCGAACTGGCCGCGGATACCAGTCCCTTGAACTAGGCTTACAACATCAAGACGGATAACTTGCTTGCTTTGGAGTTTTTGTGGCACATCTCCATCAACGATTTTTTGGGCAAGTCCTTCGACTACTGCGGTCTTACCAACACCAGGTTCACCGATAAGAACAGGATTGTTCTTGGTACGGCGGTTCAGAATTTCGATGACGCGAATGATTTCTTCGTCACGACCAATGACAGGATCAATGTCTCCACGACGAGCAATATCTGTGATATTAATTCCAAATTCTTCGAGAAGGCCTTGAGGTTGTTGAGGGGCTTGTTGACGTGGTCCTCCAGGACGGCCTGGAGGACCACCGTTTCCACGGTTACCTCCCTCTTGTGTTGGAGGTGTATTAGGAAGGTCTCCGTTAGAAGAACGGAAGTTGTTTAGGTCACTGAAGAAATCGTCGAAGAAGTTGGAACCTCCTGCTTGATTGAATTGGTTAAGGGGGTTCTCTGGATCAGATTTCATGATTTTATAACAATGTTGACAGAGGTCAACTTGTTGCTGATTACCATTTACGTTGGTATACAAATGGATACTAGCTTCATTAAGGTTACAGTTTTGGCAGAGCATATCAGTACCTCTTTCTATCTGAGTTGGGAAAGACCTTTATTTGAAAATATATTGGTCAAAAAAGGTCAAATCTATGATTCTATTATAGCATGCATTAGTTATATTGCAAGTAAAAAGAATCTATTTTTGGCAATTGAGGAACAAGATTGCTAAAAATGAGTTTTAATACAAAATTACTTGTTGAACATACATAAATATAATATAATATTTTATATTATTCAGAATGAAAGAGAGATACCTATGACACAAACTAAATCCTTCTTGAAAGAAATCGACTTTACTAAACAGGAACTAGAGGAGTTGATTGATTTATCTATAAAATTTAAACAGTTAAAGAAAAATAGAATTCCGCATAAATATTTAGATAGTTTAAATATTGCATTGATTTTTGAAAAAACATCGACAAGAACCCGTTCAGCCTTCACTGTGGCTGGTCAGGATCTAGGAATGAATGTAACCTATCTTGGTGCTGGAGACATTCAGCTGGGTAAGAAGGAATCGGTTGTTGATACGGCCAAGGTCCTTGGTTCTATGTTTGATGGAATCGAGTACCGTGGTTTTAAACAAGAGGATGTTGAGGACTTGGCTAAGTACTCTGGTGTTCCGGTTTGGAACGGTTTGACAGATACTTGGCATCCAACTCAGATGATTGCGGATTTCATGACCTTGAAGGAGCACTTTGGTAGTCTAGAGGGCTTGACCATTGCTTATATTGGAGATGGTCGTAACAATATTGCTAATTCTCTCTTGGTGACATCGGCTATCTTGGGCGTTAATGTTAAGATTATTTCGCCAGAAATACTTCAGCCAGAGGCTGATATTGTAGAGCTAGCTCAGAAACATAATAATGGGGCTGACTTAACCATTACAGATGATATCTCAGAGGTTAAGGGAGTGGATATGCTCTATACTGATGTCTGGGTTTCTATGGGCGAAGAGGTAAATTTTAAATCAAGGATAGATTTACTTTTGCCTTATCAAATTAACGTAGGCTTACTTGCTAAGGTCGAAAATCCAGATGTCATCGTTATGCATTGTCTCCCAGCATTTCATGATCTTAATACTCAAATCGGACAAGAAATTTATGAAAAATATGGTCTGGCTGAGTTAGAAATTACAGATGAAGTATTTCATAAATACAGTGAAATCATCTTCCAAGAAGCTGAGAATCGTATGCATTCAATCAAGGCTATTATGTACAATTCCTTGAAAAATATTTAAAATTCCCCCATTTTTCCCGTAAGTGTGATAAAATAAGTAGGAAATACACAATTTATAGGAGAAATAACATGGAATCACATTTGGTGAGAATCATTAACCGTCTGGAAATGATGGCGGCTGATGGTGGTAATTCGAAACGTAATTTTGAACGTGAAGGAGTAGTTGTTGCTGAAGTATCATTTAGTGACGATCCTGAAAATGGTCCAGTGTACATATTGCGTGACGTTGAAGCTCGCGAGTCATACTCATTTGATAGCATCGACTTGATTGCAATGGAAATCTACGATTTGCTTTACTAATAATTAATTTGGATCCTCAGATAGGGGTCCAAAAATTCAAAATGCCTGGGACTCAATAGTTTCAGGTGTTTTTTTTAGGGCGAGAGTTTCGGTTTATGCTTGTTTTAATTGAAAAAAATGAAGTCACTTCAAAAGTTTTCGTAGAGTTTTTGATTGCTATGTTAATCATTATTTTTTTATACCGAAATATCGCATTTATAAGAAAAATGCTTTATTATTATACAGTCTTCTGATATAATATTGAAGAATATTAGTAAGGAGTATCTTGATGAATTTTTCATTTCTACCACAGTTTTGGTCTTACTTTAACTATGGTGTCTTAGTAACAATTATGATTTCAGTCTGCGTGGTCTTCTTTGGAACCATCCTTGGTGTCTTGGTATCCTTGGCCAAACGTTCTGGAATCAAACCATTGGAGTGGTTAGTAAGCCTTTATGTTTGGGTTTTCCGTGGAACACCTATGGTTGTACAGATTATGATTGCTTTTAACCTTATCCATATGAATCTTCCAACCGTTCAGTTTGGGATTTTGAATCTTGATTTGTCTCGTATCGTTCCAGGTATTATCGTCCTTTCTTTGAACAGTGGTGCTTATATTTCTGAGAGTGTGCGTGCAGGTATTGAGTCTATTCCTAAAGGTCAGATTGAAGCAGCTTATTCACTTGGTATCCGACCATGGAATACCATGCGTTATGTGGTCTTGCCTCAAGCTATTAAAAATATCTTGCCTGCTTTGGGTAACGAGTTTGTTACCATTATCAAGGATAGTTCACTCTTGCAAACTATCGGGGTTATGGAGTTGTGGAATGGTGCACAAACTGTTGCAACGACAACCTACTTGACTTTGACACCACTCTTGTTCGCAGCCTTCTATTATTTGATTGTGACAACGGCTATGACTGCACTTTTGAAACAAATGGAAAAACGACTTGGGAAGGGACGTAAATAATGGCAGAAACAATTATTGAGATTAAAAATCTCCACAAGTATTTTGGTAAAAACAAAGTTCTCAAAGGGATTGATTTAGATATTAAAAAAGGTGAAGTAGTGGTTATCATTGGTCCTTCAGGATCTGGTAAATCAACTTTCCTACGCTCATTGAACTTACTTGAAACGCCTACAAAAGGGGTGATTTCCTTTGAAGGTGTAGATATTACAGACAAGAGCAACGATATTTTCAAAATGCGTGAAAAGATGGGAATGGTTTTCCAACAGTTCAACCTCTTCCCGAATATGACGGTTAAAGAAAACATCACTTTGTCACCGATTAAAACTAAGGGTGTTTCTAAAGCTGATGCTGAAGCTAAGGCTATGGAGCTTTTAGAAAAGGTTGGGTTGAAAGATAAGGCAGATGCCTACCCAACGAGTCTATCAGGTGGTCAGCAACAACGTATTGCGATTGCTCGTGGTTTGGCTATGGATCCAGACGTTCTCTTGTTTGACGAACCCACATCAGCCCTTGACCCAGAAATGGTTGGTGAAGTTCTTGCAGTTATGAAAGACCTCGCTAAATCAGGGATGACAATGGCAATCGTTACCCACGAAATGGGCTTTGCCTATGAGGTAGCTGACCGTGTCATCTTTATGGATGGCGGTGTTATTGTCGAAGAAGGCACGCCACGAGAAATTTTCGACAATACCAAGGAAGAGCGTACTAAGGATTTCTTGAGTAAGGTTTTGTAAGATATCTATTAAGCATATAAACATTGTCTGTGAAGACTGGAAGCTTTCCAGTCTTTTTCTGTTTGTGTTTTTTCTTTTCTAGAATCATTCTTGTTTAGGATAATATTACGGAAAAGATGGATAAATATGCTATAATGATGTCATATCAAAACTAATTAAGTAGGTAAAGAAAGATGCTCATATATGATGCGGTCTTAAAAACACCTTACCGAATTCTTGGCATTAACCTCCCTAAGGATAGTCTTTTGCATTTATCTAACCTAGGGCTGGCTGCTGGTGAAACTATTGAGGTGGTAACTAAGACCAAGAACAGCGCTATTATTATTGTTAAAGGTAGTCGCTTAGCCTTTGATGCTTCGATTCTGGATAAAATTGATTTGGCTCCTGCAGAGGAGGACCAGAAAAAAATCCCTCTTTCTGAACTACCAGTCGGACATTCTGCCATAGTTACGGATATCTTCTCAGCAAATGAAACCAAACGACGTCTTATGGATATGGGAATTACAAAGCGTACACGTGTTTTGTTGCGTAAAGTAGCACCTTTGGGAGACCCCCTAGAGATTAGTTTGAGAGGATATGAATTAACCTTACGCAAGTCAGAAGCGCAAATGATTAGTGTGGTCATGTTGGACGAGGGAGAGGAAAAATGACAGAAATTGCATTAATAGGTAATCCTAATAGTGGTAAAACCAGTTTATTCAACCTAATAACAGGACATAATCAGCGTGTTGGGAACTGGCCAGGGGTTACTGTTGAGCGAAAGAGTGGTCTGGTCAAAAAGAATAAGGATTTAGAAATCCAAGATTTGCCAGGAATTTACTCAATGTCACCCTACAGTCCTGAAGAAAAGGTGGCGCGTGATTATTTGTTAAGCCAAAGGGCTGACAGCATTTTAAATGTGGTTGATGCGACAAATTTGGAGCGTAACCTTTATCTTACAACGCAGTTAATTGAGACAGGTATTCCAGTCACTATTGCCCTCAATATGATTGACGTTTTGGATGGTCAGGGAAAAAAGATTAATGTAGATAAATTGTCTTACCATCTAGGTGTGCCAGTAGTGGCCACCAGTGCCCTCAAACAAACTGGTGTGGATCAGGTAGTGAAAAAGGCAGCTCATACAACGACTTCTACGGTTGGTGACCTTGCCTTTCCAATATACGATGATAGGTTGGAAGCTGCCATTTCGCAAATTTTAGAAGTCTTGGGAAATTCGGTGCCACAAAGGTCTGCGCGTTTTTATGCCATTAAACTCTTTGAACAGGATTCTTTAGTTGAGGCTGAGCTAGACTTGTCCCAATTCCAACGAAAAGAAATCGAAGATATCATTCGTATCACTGAAGAAATTTTCACAGAAGATGCGGAGTCAATTGTCATTAACGAGCGCTATGCTTTTATCGAGCGTGTTTGTCAGATGGCTGAGAGTCATACAGAAGATTTCGCTTTAACCTTGTCGGATAAGATTGATAGGATTGTTACCAATCGTATTTTGGCTTTGCCAATTTTTGCAGTAGTCATGTATTTGGTCTACTTCTTATCTATCCAGACCGTTGGAACCATGTGGACAGACTGGGCTAATGATGTCCTCTTTGGTAAGTATGTTCCTGATTTGGTATCTTCTGGTCTTGATTATCTCCAAGTTCAGGATTGGCTTAAGTCTCTGATTGTTGATGGTATTGTAGCTGGGATTGGGACGGTACTTGGTTTCCTTCCTCAAATCTTCGTGCTATTTATCTGTTTAGGTGTGCTTGAAGATATTGGTTATATGAGTCGTATAGCCTTTGTTATGGATCGTATTTTCCGTCGTTTTGGACTATCTGGAAAATCCTTTATTCCCATGCTGATTTCAACAGGATGCGGTGTTCCAGCAGTTATGTCTAGCCGGACTATTGAAAATGAAAGGGATCGTCGGATTACCATTATGACAGCAACCTTCATGCCTTGTTCGGCCAAGTTGGAAATTATTGCTTTAATTGCAGGGGCCTTCTTCCCTGGTAATTCTTTTGTGGCACCAAGTACCTATTTTATTGGGATAGCTACCATCATCTTATCAGGTATCGCTCTCAAAAAGACTAGTTTTTTAGGTGGTTTGACAAGTCCTTTTATCATGGAATTACCTGCTTACCACTGGCCAAAAGTTCTATCAGTCTTACGTTATGCTTTTGGTAAGGCCATGAGTTTTGTTAAACGTGCGGGAACAATTATTTTCAGTTTGACTGTCCTGATTTGGTTCATGTCCAACTACAACTTTATGTTACAGAACGTTGATACGGAAGTGAGTATCTTAGCAACTTTGGGTAAAGACTTGTCCTGGATTTTTGAGCCTCTTGGCTTTGGGAATTGGCAGGCAACAGTTGCTGCTCTCACAGGTTTAGCAGCCAAGGAGACAGTTGTTGCCACCTTCGGGATTCTCTATCATAACAGTAGTGAAGCTGGTTTGGCTACGGCTCTGCAAGCAGATTATTCAGCTCTAGCTGCTTATTCTTTCTTGATTTTTAACTTACTTTGTGCACCGTGTTTTGCAGCTATTGGGGCTATTAAGCGTGAAATGGCTAATCTGAGATGGACGGTTGGAGCTATTGTTTTTCAAACAGGTTTGGCTTATTGTGTCAGCTTGATTTTATATCAATTTGGTCAAGTTCTCCTTTATGGTAATCCAATATCGCTTTGGACACTTGTAGCAGTCTTGTTTTTAGTGACTATGATTTACTTCGTTGTTCGTAAACCTCGTCAAATTAAGGATAAGATTATTACCTTGGAAAATCTTCAAGAAGCTAATAGTTAGGAGAAGTTGTTATGTCTACATTTATCATTGCTTTTATTATTTTCGCTTTGACTGGTTTAGGTATTCGTTACTATATTAAAGGAAAAGGATCTTGTGGAGATTGTGAGTGCTCTTGCCCGGTCAAAGAAGAAATGCATAAAGCTAATCACTAATGGAATATAAGAAAATGATCTCTAATTTGGATAAGGGGTCATTTTTTCTTACAATTGTGAGGAATGTATAAAGGTTGCCTAAGAGAAAGTATGATATGATGACATTGAAAGAATCTAGCGTGACTTAATAAAGGCGAAATGAAAGAAATGGGTTTAAACAGAGAGATTGTCCTAATTCATGAGACCTGATGTGCTGGTAATATCTAGAGAGAATTTGCGACAGGTCTCCGTCAGATGGAGTATACGGTGCATACACCTAGCTTTCGTTACCATGACTTACCATATCAAGACTGTCTGAATAAAGTTGGTGCCGTAACTTTGCAGGATTATCGAGATGATTTGGTGGCTTTGATTGAAAGTTTAAATCAGCCACCGCTTCTTTTGGGACACTCTTTAGGTTTTCTAGTGGCACAAATGGCTGCTAAAAAGACAGAGATTGCTGGTATGATTTTCATGTGACCAGCTCTGACAGCTAATATTTTTGCCTTTTATCCAACCATGCTAGCTTGTTTCGGCAAACACTTTTTACGTTGGTTTTTTTTGGAAAAAAGACATTCCGCCTTATAAAAAAGAATTTTTTCAAGTATTGTATGAATGAGCAAGAGGAGTCTTTGAAAGAAGAAGTCTTTGCGACACTAGTGTTTGAGTCAGGTAAAGTTTACACTCAGATGGCCCTTCATTGATTTGATAAGACAAAGGCGGCTTACGTGGATTTTAGTAACACTTCATGTCTTGTTCTTGTGATTGCGGGGGCTAAGAATAAGATGACTCATCCTAATATTGCTAGAAGAACAGCTAAGAACTACCGTGATTCAGTTCTTGTTTCACTAACGGGTGCAGATCACATGTATGAAAGTGGTAAATTCCAGCAAAAGACCTTAAGAGTTATTGAGGGGTAGAGTCAGCAAAATGGTTTTGTAAATTAATTATGAAGAATAATCAGACGAAGTTGGGACAAGTTCCCAGCTTTTTGTGTTTCATTTTAAATGTCTTTTTGAAAATTTTGAAAATTAAGTCACAAAGAGGCCTTCCTATGGTATAATTGAAAAAAAAGTATGTATTGGAGAACACCATGGCGATTATAATGGACGGTAAGGCCCTAGCTGTTAACATGCAGGAGCAATTGCAAGAAAAGGTAGCACGTCTAAAAGAAAAGGAATGGATTGTTCCAGGACTAGTGGTAATTATGGTTGGAGAAAACCCTGCCAGTCAAGTTTATGTGCGTAATAAGGAACGAGCTGCTAAAAAAGCTGGCTTCCATAGTAAGACGGTCAATCTTTCTGAGAGTATCAGCGAGGAAGAACTGATTGAGGTCATTGAAAAGTACAATCAGGATCCGCTTTTCCATGGGATTTTGGTTCAATTGCCATTGCCAAATCATATTAATGAAATGCGTATCCTTTTGGCTATTGATCCTAAAAAGGATGTGGATGGTTTCCATCCTATGAATACAGGGAACCTCTGGAATGGACGTCCTCAAATGGTGCCTTGTACACCAGCGGGAATTATGGAAATTCTCCGTGAGTACAATGTTGAATTGGAAGGTAAGACAGCAGTTATCATTGGACGCAGTAATATTGTAGGTAAGCCTATGGCACAGCTTCTCTTGGAGAAAAATGCCACAGTTACTTTGACCCACTCACGCACGCCACATTTGGCTAAAGTTTGTAACAAGGCCGACGTTTTGATAGTGGCTATTGGCCGTGCAAAATTTGTAACAGAAGAATTTGTCAAAGAGGGTGCTGTTGTCATTGATGTGGGAATCAACCGCGATGAAGAAGGTAAACTCTGTGGTGATGTTGATTTTGATCAAGTGAAAGAGAAGGTTAGCATGATCACGCCTGTCCCAGGAGGTGTAGGACCTATGACTATTACCATGCTGATGGAACAGACCTATCAAGCTGCTCTTCGTAGTTTGAAAGGATAGCTTATGAAAGTTGATGATGACTTAGTTAGGCAAGTGATAAGACCTAGATTGAGAGAGTCTCACAAGGGCTCTTATGGTCGAGTGCTTTTGGTTGGTGGACTTTATCCTTATGGTGGCGCCATCATTATGGCTGCTATTGCCTGTGTCAACAGTGGTGCGGGCTTGGTTACAGTTGCTACAGATCGTGAAAATATCATAGCTCTTCATGCTCACCTTCCTGAAGCTATGGCCTTTGACCTAAGGGAGACTGAAAGATTTCTTGATAACCTTAGAGCAGCAGATGTTATTTTAATCGGCCCTGGTCTAGGTGAGGAGGAGACAGCTGATTGGGCCTTGGAGTTGGTCTTGGCAAATATTAGGTCAAACCAGAACTTGGTTGTTGATGGTTCTGCTCTTAACCTTTTGGCAAAGAAAAATCAGAGCAGCTTGCCAAAGTGTCACCTTATACTCACTCCCCATCAAAAGGAATGGGAAAGACTGTCTGGTTTAGCTATTTCAGAGCAGTCGGTTTCCAATACTCAAAGAGCCTTAGAGGAGTTCCAAAGTGGAACAATTCTAGTTGCCAAGAGCCATAAGACAGCTGTTTATCAGGGAGCAGAAGTAGCCCATTTAGAGGTCGGTGGGCCCTATCAGGCAACGGGTGGAATGGGAGATACCTTGGCTGGTATGGTTGCTGGATTTCTTGCCCAATTTGCCTCAACTGACTCTTACAAGGCGGTCATCATTGCGACCTGGCTCCACTCAGCTATTGCGGATAATATCGCTGAAAATGCTTATGTGGTTTTGCCGACTCGCATCAGCAAGGCTATTCCTAGCTGGATGAAAAAATTGTCATTATAAATCTGAAAACATGTCTCAAATTGAGGCAAGTTTTTTTAAATTTCGATATTTTTTTAAGCTTGCTGAAGATGATTTGTGATAAAATATAATAAAATTCTTATAAGAACATAGAGGAGACAAAGTGACATCATTTTGGGAAAAAAATAGTCAAAAATGGAAAAAATGGCGTCAGAAGAGAAAAGAAAAACGAGCGAATAAACCTAGAAAGCCAGTAAACATCTCGCGTCGTGTTTACTTGCTTTTTGGTGTCGTCTTTGTTCTTTTTTTGTTACTTTTTGCGCGTTTGACCTATATGCAGGTTTATAACAAATCTTTTTATACTAAAAAATTAGAGGATAACTCCAAGTATACGGTTAGGATTGCAAGCGAACGTGGGCAAATCTTTGATGCCAAGGGGATTGCTCTTACGACCAATCAGAGTAAGGATGTTATCACCTTTACGCGTAGTAATCTAGTGTCATCAGATACCATGAAGAGTGTTGCGGAAAGATTGGCAACTTTGGTGACACTGACAGAGACTAAGGTGACAGATCGCCAGAAACGTGAATTTTATTTAGCTGATTCTGCTAACTATAATCGTGTGGTTAATGATCTTCCTAATGACAAGAAAACAGATAAATTTGGTAATAAATTAGCAGAAGCTACTATCTATAATAATGCTATTGATGCGGTTCCTGATGAAGCTGTTGATTATTCTGAGGACGAGCTAAAGATAGTCTACATTTATTCTCAGATGAATGCTGCTTCTAATTTCTCAACAGTCACACTGAAGACGTCTGACTTGACTCCTGATCAGATTGCGATTGTGGCAGCTAAGCAGAAGGAACTTAATGGAATTAGAGTTGCTAAGGATTGGGAACGTCACACGTCTGATTCGTCCTTGTCCCCTCTTATCGGTAGGGTTTCAAGTTCAGAGGCAGGACTGCCTCAGGAGGATGCTAAGGATTATCTAAAAAAAGGGTATGCCCTAAATGACCGTGTAGGTACCTCTTATTTGGAAAAAGAGTACGAAGAGAAGCTCCAAGGAAAACATACTGTTCGTGAGATTACTGTGGACAAGGAAGGTAAGGTTGATAGTGATAAAATCATTCAGAAAGGTAGCAAGGGTAACAATCTGCAGTTGACCATCGACCTTGATTTCCAAAAGGGAGTTGAAGATATCCTTGGCCAACAACTATCTTCAGAGATTTCAGAGAATAAAGCGACCTATTCTGAAGGTATGTACGCAGTAGTTATGAATGCGGATACTGGTGCTGTCCTTGCTATGGCAGGACAAAAACACGAGCAAGGGGCACAGGATTTTAAGGCTGATGCCTTAGGAACCATCACCGATGTCTTCACTCCAGGTTCTGTAGTTAAGGGGGCTACTTTAACCGCAGGTTGGCGCTCGGGTGCTATCTATGGGGACCAGGTATTAACTGACCAACCTATTAATATTGCTGGTTCGCCCCCAATTACCTCTTGGTTTACAGATAAAGGTAGTCGTGCTATTACCGCAACTCAGGCCTTAGAATATTCCTCAAATACCTATATGGTTCAGGTTGCTATCAAACTTCTTGGGCAACAGTATGTTCCAGGAATGTCCTTGTCGACTGATAATATGGAAAAGGCGATGACGACGCTTCGTGATACTTATGCTGAGTTTGGAATGGGTGTGTCTACGGGACTTGATTTACCAGGAGAATCAGAAGGTTACATTCCCAAGAATTATAATGTTGCCAATGTCTTGACAGAGGCTTTTGGACAATATGACTCTTATACAACTATCCAGTTGGCTCAGTATGTTGCCTCAATCGCAAATGGTGGAAAACGTGTAGCACCTCACATCGTCGGAGGTATCTATGATGCTGGTGAAAATGGTAGTCTAGGAACTTTATCTTCAACTGTAGACACGCGCGTCCTTAACAAGCTATCCTTAGATTCTGAGCAATTAGGGATTATCCAACAAGGGTTTCATGACGTGGTTAACTCAGGTTCTAGTCTTGCAACCGGTAAAGCCATGGCAAGTTCTATTATTCCAATTAGTGGTAAAACAGGGACAGCCGAAACCTATGCAACAGATGATTCAGGAAATTTAGTAACGACAGTTAACCTTAATGCTGTCGCCTATGCGACAGCCAAAGATGGTACTAAGTTGGCGGTTGGGATTATGTACCCACATGCTTTAGACTCGAAGAGTACGGCCCATCAAAATGCCGTTAAAGCTATCATGGAACTTTATCAAAATACTCACTAATAATATAAAATCTCTTGTGCCTTGCATGAGAGATTTTTCTGTGATATAGTGTTTGAGTATTTGTTCTTTAAGATATGAGTTGAGAAATATAAAAAAAATGGAGGACCTCATGCTTTATCCTACTCCAATTGCTAAACTGATTGATAGTTTTTCAAAACTTCCAGGAATTGGGGCTAAGACGGCGACACGTCTGGCTTTCTATACCATTAGCATGTCTGATGAAGATGTCAATGATTTTGCAAAAAATCTTTTAGCAGCAAAACGTGAGTTGACCTATTGTTCAGTTTGTGGTCGCTTGACTGATGATGACCCATGTATTATTTGTACGGATGAAACTAGAGACCGTACTAAGATTTTGGTTGTTGAGGACTCCAAAGATGTTTCTGCTATGGAAAAGATTCAGGAATATCGTGGTCTCTACCATGTGCTTCAAGGGCTTATCTCCCCTATGAATGGTGTTGGACCAGATGATATTAATTTAAAAAGTTTGATTGCCCGTCTTATGGATAGTGAGGTTGACGAGGTTATCATCGCAACTAATGCAACGGCCGATGGTGAGGCAACCTCTATGTATATTTCACGGGTCCTTAAACCTGCAGGTATTAAGGTGACCCGCCTAGCGCGTGGGCTGGCTGTTGGTTCTGACATCGAGTACGCTGATGAAGTAACCTTGCTAAGAGCCATCGAGAATCGAACAGAACTGTAGAAAAAGTTTTGGTATAGCCAACACTTTTTGTTTATTGTCATTAGGTTTCTCATTAAAAATTTTGTAAAATAAAAGAAAGGCTTAAATGATGAGGGATTATGATGCAAATTGAAAAAATTTTAAATAACAATGTTGTCCAAGCCATGGATAATGACGTAGAATACATCGTTATGGGTAAAAGGGATTAGGCTTTCAAAAAAAGATCGGAGAGACGGTTGATAAAGAGAAGATTGAAAAGACCTTTGTCTTGGAAAATCCGGAGACAGTGGCCGAATGGACTCGTGTTTATGTAGATTTGCCTGATGCTGAAATGCAGGTCTTTTTGAATATCATCACTTTTGCTGAAGCTGTTCTGCAAACCAAGTTTGATCCCTCTTTTTTTATTGCTCTTGCAGACCATCTTCATTATTCTATTGAACGCAGTAGAGAAGGAATATCCCTACAAAACCCTTTGGCTTGGGAAGTTAGAAAATTTTACCCTCGGGAGTATGAAATTGGAAAACAAGCCCTTCGTTTGATTGCCAATGATTTAGAAGTGGAATTGGTAGATGATGAGGCAGCCTCTGTCGCTTTGCACCTTGTCAATGCACAAAAGGATGCGGGTCTCCATGAAAAAGACCGACAGATGACTCAAATTGTGGTTGGCATTAGTGAGATTGTCCGTCTTCATTTTGCTTGTGACTTGGAGCAAGATAGTTTTTCTTTTAACCGTTTTATTACTCATCGTCGGTATTTAGCGCAACGTATTGTGAGTGGGGTTAGTGGTGGTAAAAACGATGCTTTCCTATATGAACAAGTCAAGACTAACTACCCAAAATCTTTTATCTGTACCCAAAAGATTGTCACCTATATCAAGTCAAGTTATGCTTTTGAACTTAGTTTAGACGAATAGGTCTATTTGACCATTCATATCCAACGCTTTAGAGATAATATCGATAAGTAAGCGATTCTCATAGATACTATATAAAAAGCAGACAATTAGGCTCAAGTCTGCTTTTTCTGTGTCCTTGTGATATAATGAATTGATTAATATTGTACTGAAATTATTCGGTGAAAGTATTGAATACAATTTAGTATTCGTCATAAAAAGCTAATTTGTTAATGAAAGGAAGGGAGCAGCTCTGTCCTTTAAGTAGGCTCAACTATTCCGAAAAAGCATGCTATGTACGTTGAAATGATTGATGAGACTGGACAAGTTTCAGAAGAAATAAAAAAACAAACCTTGGAATTACTTGATTTTGCAGCGCAAAAACTTGGCAAGAAAGACAAGGAAATGGCGGTTACTTTTGTAACTAACGAACGTAGTCACGAATTGAATTTGGAGTATCGTGATACGGATCGTCCAACCGATGTTATTAGTTTGGAGTATAAGCCGGAGTTAGATATTACCTTTGATGAAGAAGATTTGGCTGAAAATCCTGAATTGGCTGAAATGATGGGGGAATTTGATAGTTATATCGGCGAACTCTTTATTTCTATTGATAAGGCTCGCGAACAAGCTGAGGAATATGGGCATAGCTACGAGCGTGAGATGGGCTTTTTGGCTGTTCACGGATTTCTTCATATCAACGGGTATGATCATTACACCCCAGAAGAAGAAGCGGAAATGTTTGGATTACAGGAAGAAATTTTGACTGCTTATGGACTTACGCGACAATAACCCACAAAAAAAGTGGAAAAACAGAGAATTTACGACCAGTTTCGAGTTTGCTCTGACAGGGATAATAACGGCTGTTAAAGAAGAACGCAACATGCGTAAACATTTGGTATCGGCTATCTTAGTGGTGTTGGCTGGCTTGGTTTTTCGTGTGTCAGCGATAGAATGGATTTTTCTCCTGCAGGCAGTTTTTCTAGTAATTGCCCTAGAGATTGTTAATTCTGCCATGGAAAATGTTGTTGATTTAGCCAGTAATTATCACTTTTCCATGCTAGCTAAAAATGCTAAGGATATGGCTGCAGGAGCGGTTCTGGTTGTCTCTTGTTACGCACTCATTACTGGTATGATTGTTTTCATACCTAAAATTTGGGATTTGATTTTTAACTAAAAAATAGAAAGAAGATATATGACTTTTAAATCAGGATTTGTGGCCATTCTTGGTCGACCTAATGTAGGAAAATCAACTTTTTTGAACCATGTTATGGGGCAAAAAATTGCTATCATGAGTGATAAGGCTCAAACAACCCGTAACAAAATTATGGGGATTTACACAACAGATAAAGAACAGATTGTTTTTATTGATACACCGGGTATTCACAAGCCCAAGACAGCACTTGGAGATTTCATGGTGGAATCTGCTTATTCAACCCTTCGTGAAGTGGATACAGTCCTCTTCATGGTTCCAGCCGATGAACCGCGTGGCAAGGGCGATGATATGATTATCGAACGTCTTAAGCAAGCCAAGGTTCCGGTTATATTGGTGGTTAATAAGATTGATAAGGTCCATCCAGACCAGCTCCTTGAGCAGATTGATGATTTCCGTAAACAAATGGATTTCAAGGAGATTATCCCAATCTCAGCTCTTCAAGGAAATAATGTTTCCCACCTTGTAGATGTTTTAAGTGATAATCTTGAGGAAGGTTTCCAGTATTTCCCATCGGATCAAATCACAGACCATCCAGAGCGTTTCTTGGTATCTGAGATGATTCGTGAAAAAGTCCTACAGTTGACGCGTGAAGAAATTCCGCACTCAGTTGCTGTTGTCATTGATTCTATGAAGCGTGATGAAGAGACTGATACGGTTCACATTCGTGCGACCATCATGGTTGAGCGTGATAGCCAAAAAGGTATTGTCATCGGTAAAAAAGGTGCTATGCTTAAGAAAATTGGTACTCTTGCTCGTAAAGATATTGAGCTCATGCTTGGGGACAAGGTCTTCCTTGAAACTTGGGTGAAGGTTAAGAAAAATTGGAGGGATAAAAAACTTGATTTGGCCGATTTTGGTTATAATGAAAAAGAATATTAAGAAAAGCTGGGCACTTGCTCGGCTTTCTTTCTAGAAGGAGGGGCAGATGCCTGAGTTACCTGAGGTAGAAACAGTTAGACGAGGTTTAGAAAAGCTGTTACTAGGAAGGACTATTTTGTCACTTGAAGTTAAGGTCCCTAAAATGATCAAGACATCATACGATAGTTTTTTGCATGATTTGCCTGGTCAAACGATTCAAGCCATGCGACGTAGGGGAAAATATCTCATTTTTGATTTCGGTCAGTTGATAATAATTTCTCACTTGCGCATGGAGGGAAAATATCTGCTGTTCACAGACCAGGTTCCTGACAACAAACATTTTCACCTCTTTTTTAAGCTAGATGATGGCTCAACCCTGGTTTATCAGGATGTACGCAAGTTTGGGACTTTTGATTTATTGGATAGGAAACAAGAAGAGGCCTATTTTACAAGGAAAAAACTTGGCCCTGAGCCTACCAAGAAGACCTTAAAATATGTACCGTTTGAGAGAGCCTTAATGCATTCTGGCAAGTCTATTAAGCCCTTACTCTTGGAGCAGAAGTTAGTGGCCGGTCTAGGAAATATCTACGTTGATGAGGTGCTTTGGGCAGCCAAGGTTCATCCTGAGACACCAGCAAATAAACTTAGCAAGGCAGCCATGAAACGGGTTCACGATCAAACGATTGCCATTTTACAGCTGGGGATTGCTAAGGGTGGTTCCACTATAAGGACCTATCGTAACGCCCTTGGTGAGGATGGGACAATGCAGAATTATCTACAGGTTTATGGAAAGACAGGTCAACCTTGTCCACGTTGCGCAAGCATGATTGTGAAAATCAAGTTAGGGGGAAGAGGAACACATTTGTGTCCTCATTGTCAAAAACGATGATTATAGGATTAACAGGAGGCATTGCTTCAGGGAAATCAACCGTAGTTGAAATAATTAAAGATGCAGGTTATAAGGTCATTGATGCTGATCAACTGGTGCACGACATGCAGGTCAAAGGGGGAAGATTGTATCAAGCCTTGCTTGATTGGTTGGGAGATGGGATTCTTCTTCCTAATGGGGAATTGAACCGTCCTAAGTTAGGGCAACTGATTTTTTCAAGTGAAGAAATGCGATATCAATCTGCTGAAATTCAGGGAAAGATTATTCGAGAAGAACTGGCAGCAAAAAGAGACTGCTTGGCCAAAGAAGAGGACGTCTTTTTTATGGATATTCCTTTACTTTTTGAAAATGATTATCAGGATTGGTTCGATCAGATTTGGTTGGTGGCGGTGTCACCTCAAGTACAAGGACAACGCTTGATGAAACGGAATCACTTAAGTGCTGAGGAAGCAGGCATGCGTATTGCTAGTCAAATGCCTTTAGCCGAAAAACTGCCCTATGCTAGTTTAGTTATCGACAACAATGGGAACATCGATGATTTGAAGAAGAAGGTGAAGGGTGCCATAAAAGATTTAGCTAACCTCGTATAGTTAGTCATTGTGTTATAATGGATAGTGAATTTTAGAAAGAAGATGATTATTTGCGCCAAAAAGAGCTTGAAACCGCTGATTGGCAACGAAATCTTAAAATTGCTTGGATAGGAACTTTTTTTACTGGGGCTAGTTTTTCTATTGTCATGCCCTTCATGGCTCTCTATGTAGAAGAACTAGGGGTTAAAGGTGCTATGGTAGAATGGTATGCTGGTTTATCTGTTGCCCTATCTGCTTTAGCTTCAGCCTTGGTTTCACCAGTTTGGGGACACTTGGCGGACCGTTATGGTCGAAAGCCCATGATGATTAGAGCCAGTATGGTCATGACCTTTACAATGGGAGGCTTAGCCTTTGTGCCTAATGTCTTCTGGATGCTTTTTTTGAGAATCTTGAATGGATTGTTTGCAGGTTATGTGCCAAATGCAATAGCTTTGATTGCCAGTCAGGCTCCTCAGCAACGTTCTGGCTATGCCTTGGGCACATTATCAACTGGTCTCACAGCTGGTGTTTTGATTGGCCCTTTGCTAGGTGGTGCCATATCTGAGGCCTTTGGTATGCGAGGGACCTTTCTATTAGTTGGGGTGATTTTGTTTATCTGTTGTCTCTTGACTATCTTTGGTTTGCGAGAGGACTTCCAATTGATTGAAAAGGGAGAGATAATGAGTTTTTCGCAAGTATTTGCTAAAATTCCTAGCAAATCGCTTTTAATTGGCCTCTTTGTGACTAGTATGATTATCCAGATTTCTGCCCAATCAATTGCTCCAATCTTGGCGCTTTATATTCGTTATTTGGGTCAAAGTGATAATATCCTTTTTTACTCAGGGCTAATTGTGTCCGCTATGGGCTTTTCAAGTCTTTTAAGCACTCCTTATTTAGGACGACTTGGTGATCGCATTGGGAATCATCGTTTGCTCTTAATGGGCTTATTCTATAGTTTCCTCTTGTATTTCCTTTGTGGTTTTGCAGGTTCAGCCTTGCAACTTGGCCTTTTACGCTTTGCCTATGGTTTTGGTGTAGGTGCCTTGACGCCTAGTGTCAATTCCTTATTGACCAAGATGACCCCAAAAGAAGGAATTTCAAGAATCTTTAGCCTTAATCAAAGTTTTTCATACATTGGACAAGTTTTAGGACCCTTTGTGGGTTCAGCTGTTGCAACAGGATTAGGCTATCGTTGGGTTTTCTTTGTGACAGCAGCCATCGTCTTTGGAAATTTTGTTTGTTCCTTAATCATCTTTAGAAAATCGCTAGGAGTTAAGAATATAGGTGAGAGTTAAAATCAATTTAAAGTGTAGTGAATGTGGGAGCCTCAACTATCTCACAAGTAAAAATAAACAGAATCATCCTGAGAAAATTCAGGTACCTAAATTCTGCCCCAAGGATAGAAAAGTAACCTTACATGTTGAATTTTAAGGGGTTCTATGGTAGAATTAAAGGGACTTTTTCGGAGGAATAACTATGTACAACTTATTATTAACGCTGCTCTTGGTTATGTCAGCTATTATTGTGATTGCGGTATTCATGCAGCCACAAAAAAATCCAAGTAGCAATGTCTTTGATGGTGGTGGGTCAGAAGCACTATTTGAACGTAGTAAACCACGTGGTTTTGAAGCCTTTATGCAACGCTTTACAGGAATCATGGTTTTTCTATGGATTGTAGATGCAATCGTCCTTTCCATTCTCTCAAGTAAGTAATGAGTTGACTGAGGTTGACTCATTTTTTGCGTTATAGTCAATAAAAGTAAAGGAAATTATGAAAGAATCTATTATAAATTATTTGAAAGAGCATGGGAAATCCAGTGTAAATGACATTGCCCACGCTCTTAATCACGCTGGCGGTGAAAAGTTCCCACAGCTTATCAAAGTCATATCAGCTATGGAAAGGAAGAGACAGTTGCGCTTTAATCGAGACGGCTCTGTATCCTTACGTCCTAAGAAAGAACATCCCAATCAGGTTGCTGTAGAGGGTGTTTTTCATGCCAATAAGAATGGTTTTGGTTTCTTACATGTCGATGACAGTGAGATTGACATGTTTATTGGCCGTAATGACGTTGGCCATGCCATTGATGGTGACACTGTTGCCGCAGTTATTAAGAAGCCAGCAGATCGTTTGCGTGGGACAGCGGCTGAAGCGATAGTTGTTGAAATTGTCGAACGCTCTCTTAAAACGGTTGTCGGGAAATTTATCCTCAATGACGAGAAAGAACCTTATGTAGGTTACATTAAGTCTAAGAATCAAAAAATTCAGCAACCAATCTATATCAAGAAAGGACCAGTTGCTCTTGAGGGGACTGAGATTATTAAGGTTGATATTGAAAAATACCCTAACCGCCATCACGATTATTTTGTAGGAAGTGTTCGAGATATTATTGGTCATCAAGGAGATGCTGGTATTGATGTCTTGGAAGTTTTGGAATCAATGGATATTGTTTCGGAGTTTCCAGAAGATGTTATGGCTGAAGCAGAGGCTGTGCCGGATGTACCTAGTCAAGAAGATCTAATTGGTCGTGTTGACCTTCGTCAAGAAGTGACCTTCACCATTGATGGAGCTGATGCCAAGGACTTGGATGATGCAGTTCATATTAAACGTTTACCAAATGGTAACTATGAGCTAGGTGTCCACATTGCAGATGTGTCTTATTATGTCACAGAGGGTTCTGCCCTCAACCGTGAGGCTGCAGCGCGTGGGACTTCTGTTTATGTGACAGACCGCGTGGTTCCAATGTTGCCTGAGCGTCTTTCAAATGGTATTTGTTCTCTAAATCCCAATGTTGACCGCTTGACTCTGTCAGCTATTATGGAGATTACTCCAAAAGGCAAGGTGATTAATCATAAGATTTGCCAATCTGTAATTAAGACAACCTTCCGTATGACCTATAGTGATGTCAATGAAATGTTGGCTGGAAATCCAGAAAAGATTGAACAGTTTAAGCCTATCATGGATTCTGTGTCAGCTATGGCAGAACTTCATAAGATTTTAGAAGATATGCGCGAACGTCGTGGCGCCCTTAACTTTGATACATCTGAAGCTCGTATCTTGGTTAATGATAAGGGAATGCCAGTTGATATCGTGGTGCGTGAACGTGGGACGGCTGAGCGAATGATTGAGTCCTTTATGTTGGCTGCCAATGAATGTGTGGCAGAGCATTTCGCTAAGGCTAAGTTGCCATTTATTTACCGTATTCACGAAGAGCCTAAAGCGGAAAAATTGCAACGCTTTATGGATTATGCTTCTATCTTTGGTATTCAAATCAAAGGAACAGCTAATAAGATGGATCAGCTAGACTTACAAGATTTCATGGCACGAGTTCAAGGCAAACCTGGAGCAGAAGTCATGAATATGATGTTGCTTCGTTCAATGCAACAAGCTCGTTATTCAGAACACAATCATGGGCACTATGGACTTGCGGCTCAGTATTATACTCACTTCACCAGTCCGATCCGTCGTTACCCAGACCTTTTGGTTCACCGAATGATTCGTGAGTACACCAACAATATGTCTCAAGAAACGCGTGAACACTTTGAAGAGGTTATTCCAGAGTTAGCTACTTCATCTTCAACCCTTGAGCGTCGTGCTATTGACGCTGAACGTGTCGTTGAAGCCATGAAAAAAGCAGAGTACATGGAAGAGTTTGTTGGTCAAGAATTCGATGGTATTGTCGGAAGTGTGGTTAAATTCGGTATGTTTGTGGAATTGCCAAATACCGTTGAAGGTTTGGTTCATATCACAACACTTCCAGAATTCTACAATTACAATGAACGCACCATGACCCTTCAGGGTGAAAAATCTGGTAAGACTTTCCGTGTTGGCCAACCTATTCGAGTTAAGTTAATTCGTGCAGATAAGGAGACTGGAGACATTGATTTCCAATACCTTCCAAGTGAGTACGATATCACTGAAAAAGTAGATCACAAGGCTCGTCAGGAACGTGAAGAGAAGGCTAAGTCCTTCCGTAATAGAGGACCACGCCGCGATCGTCAAAATGGTGATTTCGAAAGTCGTGGTAAACATGTAAATAAGCGTAGCGGTCAAGATAGTAGTGGTTACAAAGGCTCTTATGATGAGAAGCGTAAGTCATCTAAGAAACCAGACAAGCGTAAGAATCAAAACCGTCCTCATAATGATAATAAGGGACGTGAGAGTGGTCGTCGTAAGAAAAAAGAAAACAAACCTTTCTACAAGGACGTTGCTAAAAAACAAAAATAGGATGAGAATGGAGGGACTGCTATGCCAAAAGGTGAAGGCAATGTTGTTGCTCAGAATAAAAAGGCGAGACATGACTATAGTATTGTAGATACCATTGAAGCGGGTATCGTGCTGACAGGGACAGAGATTAAGTCTGTTCGTGCGGCTCGCATCCAGCTAAAGGATGGTTACGCCCAAATAAAAAACGGGGAAGCTTGGTTAATCAATGTTCATATTGCTCCTTTTGAGCAAGGGAACATCTGGAATCAAGATCCAGAACGTACTCGGAAATTATTGCTCAAGAAAAAGCAAATCACCAAACTTCAAAATGATCTTAAAGGAACAGGGATGACCTTAGTCCCACTTAAGGTTTACCTAAAAAATGGTTTTGCCAAGGTTCTACTGGGTATCGCCAAAGGGAAGCACGATTACGATAAACGTGAGTCAATCAAACGTCGCGAACAAGAGCGTGACATTAAACGTATTATCAAGAGTGTTAACCGTTAAAACACCTATCATCTAAGACTGACCTGGTATTAGATGATTTTTTTTGCTTTTTAGCTTTAAGAAATGATATAATGGAAACATCGTATGATCTTTCGTTAGGGCTGTCTTGAATAGTACCTAGCGCTAGATTTTGATACTGTAAAGGAGATTTACGATGCCAGTAGATGCAAAAACAAAATATAAGGCTAAGAAGATTAAGATTGTTTTCTTTGATATTGATGACACCCTTCGTGTCAAAAAAACAGGTTATATTCCAGAGTCTATTAAGGCTGTTTTCAAAGGACTTAAAGAAAAAGGAATCTTGACAGGGATCGCTACAGGACGTGGCTACTATGGTGTAGTTGAGGAAATTCTGGACCTAGAACCTGATTATTTTGTAACAATCAATGGAACTTATGTCATTAACCGAAAAGGGGAAGAAATTTATAATCAGCCCCTTGCTCGTGAAGTTACTGAAGCTTTTGTTGCTTGGTGCAAAGAGATTGGGATTGCTTGGGGCTTCGCTGGTAAGGATAAGCCAGTTGTCTCAGAACGTTCAGAATTGATTGATGATGCTATAGTGCCTATCTATGGTATTTGTGACGTTGAGCCAGATTTCCATTTGACTAATGATGTTTATCAGATGTGGACTTTTGCAGAAAATGATGGTGACCTTAAGTTGCCGGAGGAACTCGCAGCCCACGTTCGCTTGGTGCCATGGCACGAACACTCATCTGATGTGGTAGCAACTGGTATCTCAAAGGCTTCAGGTGTCGGTCATGTCTTGGAGCATGAGAATCTTACACCAGTCAATGCTATGATGTTTGGTGATGGGCCAAATGATATGGAAATTTTTGACTATGTTGGTCTTAAAATTGCCATGGGGAACGCCACACCAGAACTTAAAGCCAAAGCTGATTATGTAACTGGAACAGTAGAAGAAGATGGCATTTTCAATGCCTTGGAGGAACTCGGATTGGTAGAAAAAGAACTTCATTTCCCACAACTTGACTTGGATACAGTAGAAGGTCCAGTCGCAACGATTAAAACAAATCATGGTGATTTGGTCATCAAGCTTTTCCCTGACCATGCGCCATTGGCTGTCACTAACTTTGTCAATTTGGCCAAGAGCGGCTATTATGATGGTGTGATTTTCCACCGTATTATCAAGGACTTTATGATTCAAGGTGGTGACCCAACTGGTACTGGTATGGGTGGTGAATCAAGCTTTGGTGGTAGCTTCCAGGACGAGTTTTCTGAAGAACTCTATAACCTCCGTGGTGCACTTTCAATGGCAAATGCTGGACCAGATACTAATGGTAGCCAGTTCTTCATTGTTCAAGCACCTGAGATTCCTTATGCTAAAAAGGAACTTGAACGTGGTGGCTGGCCAGCACCAATTGCAGAAGCTTATGCTGAAAATGGTGGCACACCTCACCTAGATCGTCGTCACACTGTTTTTGGTCATTTGGTAGATGAAGCCTCTTACAAGGTGCTCGATGAGATTGCCAATGTTGAGGTTGGAACTCAAGATAAGCCGCTTGAGGAAGTTGTTATTGAAACGATTGAGGTAACAGACTAAGATGAAAATTGGAGACAAGCTTAGGGGGGTTATCACGGGCATCAAGCCTTACGGTGCCTTTGTTTCATTGGATAATGGTACCACAGGCTTGATTCATATCTCGGAGATTAAGACAGGTTATATCGACAACATCTACAATACACTAAAGGTAGGCCAGGAAGTCTTGGTTCAGGTAGTTGATTTTGATGAATTTACTCAAAAGGCCAGTCTTTCTTTGAGGACACTTGAGGAAGAAAAAAATAAAATCCCTCACCGTCATCGTTTCTCAGATAGTCGTTTAAACTATGGCTTTAAACCTTTGGCAGAAGCGTTGCCAGGATGGATTGAAGAAGGGCTTGACTATCTTAGACAAGAGCATGAAGGATAAATAGCAAAAGCTGACACATGATGGGTCAGCTTTTTAAATGTCATTTGAATTTGAGTGCAAACGAAATGGTCCTCAACTTAATTGAAGGCCATTCTGGATTAATTAAACATCAAAATAGAGAAGTTCTTTTGGTGTATGTGTAAAGACTTCGAAGCCATCTTTTGTAACGTAGCCACAGTCTTCGATACGAACACCAACTTTTTCAGGAATGTAAATTCCTGGTTCAACAGAGAAGCACATACCTTCTTCGATAATCAAGTCATTTCCTTCCATGATTGACGGAAACTCATGGACATCCATACCAAGACCATGTCCCAAACGGTGGTTGAAGTATTCGCCGTAACCAGCCTTTTCAATAACATTACGAGCTGCAGCATCAACTTCACTGGCTGTTACGCCTGGTTTGATAAAATCAAGGGCAGTGAGTTGAGCTTCCAAACAGATATTGTAGATATCTTTCTTGAATTGGTCAGGTTGACCAACAGCTACGGTACGTGTCATATCTGAAACATAGCCTTGACTAACAACACCCAAGTCGAAGAGGAGGAGGCTATCATTTTCAATGCGGTTAGTTCCTGGAATACCATGTGGGTTTGCGGCATTGTTGCCTGTGAGAACCATAGTTTCAAAGGACATTTGATTGATACCGATTTTCTTCATGCCAAATTCGATTTGAGCAATGATGTCTGTTTCAGTAACGTCGAGAGATATATTGTCAAAACCGATATTGACAGCTTTATCAGCATAATCACCGGCAACAATCATTTTTTGAATTTCATCAGCTGACTTGATAACTCGCATTTTGTGGATGAATGGTGTCAGGTTCTCGAAGCGACCTTCAAAGACCGTTTGCAATCCTTGGAATTTAGTTACATTGAGATTATCAAACTCTGCATAAATAATAGGGATGTCTGTACTTGCTAGACCAGCTTTGATTTTTTGCCATGGATTTTCAGAGTCCACATAACCGAAGACTGGGAAATCGAGAACAGAAGAGGCACGTGCAACCTCAAGAGCAGGAACAAAGAGGGCAGGCTCACGATTTTCGTAGACGAAGAGGAACATTTGGCGTTCATGTGGGTCACAATCAAAACCAGTAAGATAATTGATAGTTACAGGATCTGAAACAATAGCTAGCCCTGATTTATTTTCATTTAAAAAATGACGAATGCGATCAAGTTTAGACATAGAAAAAACTCCTTTTTATTTCTTACACTCATTCTGTCACTTTTATAGGGAAAATGCAAGCTGTTTTTGGATTTTCATTAAATCATTTGCTTTCATTGAGTTTTTTTAATCTTATAGGTTGTAAGCGATGAATAATCATGAAAATGCGAAATGATAGCCAAATATTTGAAACGTTTTTCTTTACCTTAGCTATCGAAAGAGGATCCTTTTCATTTTTTGTAAAGGATTAGTCAAAATGTTTGAAAGTGTTTTCAAATTTTGCTATAATTATTGTGAAAAAGTGTGCATTAAATTTAGAAAGGAAGTATTTCTTATGAATACTGATGAAACAATCACAATTTATGATGTAGCGCGTGAAGCTGGAGTATCGATGGCAACTGTTTCTCGTGTTGTAAATGGTAACAAAAACGTAAAAGAAAACACCCGAAAAAAAGTGCTCGAAGTCATTGATCGTTTGGATTACCGTCCAAATGCGGTTGCGCGTGGCTTGGCAAGTAAAAAAACAACTACTGTAGGAGTTGTCATTCCAAATATTGTAAATAGCTATTTTGCTACTCTAGCTAAAGGTATTGATGACATTGCAACCATGTATAAGTATAATATTGTTCTTGCTTCCAGTGATGATAATGAGGATCATGAAGTTACAGTCATTCATTCTCTAATTTCTAAACAAGTTGATGGTATTATTTTTATGGGACACCATCTGACAGAAAAAATCCGTGCAGAATTCTCTCGTACCCGTACACCGATTGTTCTAGCAGGAACAGTTGATCTCGAACACCAAATACCAAGTGTTAACATCGACTATAAAGCTGCCGTTGAGGATTGTGTAACGCAACTTGCTAAAAATAATGAAAAGGTTGCCTTTGTATCAGGACCACTAATTGATGATATTAATGGCAAACTACGTTTGGCTGGGTATAAGTCTGGACTTGAAAAGAATAATTTGAGCTACAACGAAGGACTTGTCTTTGAAGCTAAATATAGCTATAAAGACGGCTTTGAGTTAGCACAACGTGTCTTGAACTCTGGTGCCACTGCTGCCTATGTTGGGGAAGATGAATTGGCTGCAGGTCTCTTGAATGGCCTCTTTGCTGCAGGCAAATCAGTTCCAGAAGATTTCGAAATCATCACAAGCAATGATTCACCGGTTACAAGCTACACACGTCCAAACCTTTCTAGTATAAACCATCCTCTCTATGATTTAGGGGCAGTTAGCATGCGTATGTTGACTAAAATTATGCATAAGGAAGAACTTGAAGAGAAAGACGTTATTCTTAATCATGGTCTAACTTTACGCCAGTCAACAAAATAAAAAGGAGTTGGGATATCAGTTTGTCTCAACTTCTCTTTTTTAGAAAAAGGGAGAATGAATGACTTTTGAGGATGCTTATTTTAAACAGAAAGTCCTAAAACATGATAGCCTGGAGCCTTTTGGTTTTATAACTAGTGAGAAAGGCTACGAGCTCAGAAAACCATTAATGGCTGAAGGATTTGAGGATCGACTATTCATTGATTTAGAAGGTAAGTTGACAGGGCAGGTTGTTGATATTGATTTTGACGAGTCTTAAGACACTTTCCGAAGCCCTCACGCAACTGGAACCTACGTTGGTCAAGTCAGAGAAGCTTATGGAGATCTCCTGTCGCAAGTAGCTGAGTTTTGTTATGATGATCAATTGTTTTCATCCCCGCAAGATAATCGTCTGGCTAATTTTATAGTTAAGGAATTTTCAGACCAAGCTGACCATCCTTTTGAGAAATATCCAGACTATCTTTCCTTTCGGGTTGATGGTAAGTGGTATGCCCTATTTTTCCCTCTCAAAGGGTGAGAAACTAGCACTTAGTGGAGAAAAGGCGAATTTAGTCTATGATGTGGTTAACATCAAGGTCGATCCAAGGCAGATGGATAAGCTCTTAGACTTAGATGGAATTTATCCTAGTTACTATATGTCCAAGAAGACTTGGATAAGCCTTGTTTTAGATGAGACAATTCCAGACCAAACGATTTTTGAGCTCATTAGAGGGAGTCGTTCTCTGGTTGCTCCTAAACATCTTAGGAAGGCTTCAGAGCCACACTACTGGATTGTTCCAGTAAATCTAAAATACTACGATATCGGGGAGGAGTTCTCAGCAAGTGAGGATATTCTTTGGACTCAGAAAGCCAGTATGCAAAAAGGGGACTTCGTTGCAATCTATATTACGGCACCTACCAAGGCCATCCGTTATCTCTGTCAGGTTTTAGAAGCTAATATAGCTAATCAAGGTTATCGTGATGAAGAGAATATTAAGGAATTGATGCGAATTAAACCTTTATACAGCTTTAATGATAGTGATTTTGATAGTGAAAGGCTAAAGTGCTTTGGTATCAAAACTGTCCGAGGTCCACAACATATGACAGATGACTTGGTCCAGGCCCTGTCCCCTTACTTGAAAGGAAAATAAAAGGAGTAAATGATGCGAATTCTGATTGCACCTGATTCGTTTAAGGAAAGTTTGTCTGCAAAAGAGGTTGCCCTAGCTCTTAAATCGGGCCTTGAAAAGGCCTTACCAGACGCTGATTTTGACCTCATGCCAATAGGCGATGGTGGCGAAGGTACCTTAGATGCTCTTGCTGAAAATCTAAATCTTGAGAAGAAAACTGTTAAGATTCCACATGCTTATACAGGTGATGGATCTGTCCCCTATGCTAGTAATGGGCAGACTGCCATTTTTGAAATGGCTGCGGTTTGTGGCTTGGAGCAGGTACCTAAGGATAAACGCAACCCCCTTTGTATAACAACCCAGGGAGTCGGTGAACTGATTGTTCACTTGGTTAAATCTGGTATTAGTGATTTTATTATAGGTGTAGGTGGATCAGCTACTAATGATGGCGGAATTGGTATGGCTTATGGATTAGGTTATCGTTTTTATGATTCTGAGGGGCGGGAGCTTGAGCCAATAGGGGCCAATCTTGGTCACGTTAAAAAGGTGTCTTCTAAAAATAAACTTGATCTATCTAATGTAACTATTCGTCTTATCACCGATGTGGATAATCCTTTGTGTGGTTTAAATGGGGCAACCTATATTTTTGGTGGTCAAAAGGGCTTGGCACCTTCACAAGTTAAAAAGGTTGACCAAAACATGGCTCAATTCTACCAAGGATTTGCTCCTGAGGTTCCAAAACTAGCTGGTTCAGGTGCTGGAGGGGGAATGGCAGCAGGAATGGTAGCCTTTGCAGGAGCAGAAATTAAGTCGGGGATTGATTTTGTACTGGATTGTGTCGATTTTGACCAGCGTGTAAAAACAGCTGATTTGGTTATTGTTGGGGAAGGACGTATGGATAATCAGTCCTTATCTGGTAAAGCACCAGTAGGTGTAGCTAAACGAACACCATCGGCTATCTCAGTTATCGCTATTTGTGGCAGTTTGAAGAATGACTTACCTGATTTTCCAGTAGGTGGCATTTCAGCCGCTTTTCCAATCATTGGTCAATTAGGTGACTTAGATCAAATTCTGTCTTCGGCTAAGGAAAATCTCTATCGAACAGGACTCAATATTGGAAACCTCATCAAGTTGAGTCAGTCATTGTGAAACAAGAAAAAGCTGACCAGGGGCCAGCTCAGATGTTATTATTTTCCAAATAGCTTAGTAAAAAATCCCCTTTTTTCAACGATTTGCTCAGTTTGCTTGGGAGCAAGAATATCAGGATAGAGCTCTGAGAATAGTATCTTATCAAGGTTTTCGGCCTTATCACTATGCACAACAATACCATACGGTGAGTGTGCTTTTGCTTCATCCACAATAGTTGCAGAAATATTCAGTGTTTGAGCGTCCTTGATATAGGTGAACTGTGTCTGATCAGATAGGTTAGGTGAAAGCTTTAGACTATGGTTGGGGTAAACTGCTAATAACTTCTTTAAAATCAGTGGAAAGTGTTCTATTACGATTTTCTTTTCAGCATCTTCCAATAAAACAGCTAGGACTACACGTTCTGCATAGGTACCAAAATACTGACGAAGTTCATCGGGATTCAGGCGTTTTTCGCCACTGGCGCATTGGAACACTTTATCTTCAAGTGAAGTCATAGGGAATCTCCTGTCTCTTTTCTATTTACCATTATACAATATTTTGAATTCCTTTTCATTTGCCTTATTTTTTCTGAGATTTTCAAAAATAATTGAAATATTAAAAAATAGATAATCGCAAGAAAATTCTGGTTTTAATTTGCTTAACCCTTGATATTATGGTAATATAAATGTGTAAAAAATTTTAACTCATAAGGAGAGTATTGTAATGTCAATTATTACTGATGTCTACGCACGTGAAGTCCTTGACTCACGCGGTAACCCAACACTTGAAGTAGAAGTTTACACTGAATCTGGTGCATTCGGTCGCGGTATGGTTCCTTCAGGAGCATCAACTGGTGAACACGAAGCAGTAGAACTTCGTGATGGTGACAAAGCTCGTTACGGTGGTCTTGGTACTCAAAAAGCAGTTGATAACGTAAACAACGTTATTGCTGAGCACATCATCGGATTCGACGTACGTGATCAACAAGGTATTGACCGCGCAATGATCGCTCTTGACGGTACTCCAAACAAAGGTAAACTTGGTGCCAATGCTATTCTTGGTGTGTCTATCGCTGTAGCACGCGCAGCTGCTGACTACCTTGAAGTTCCACTTTACAGCTACCTTGGCGGATTCAACACTAAAGTTCTTCCAACTCCAATGATGAACATCATCAACGGTGGTTCTCACTCAGACGCTCCAATCGCTTTCCAAGAATTTATGATTGTACCTGCTGGTGCACCAACATTCAAAGAAGCGCTTCGTTGGGGTGCTGAAATCTTCCACGCGCTTAAGAAAATCCTTAAAGAACGTGGACTTGAAACAGCCGTAGGTGACGAAGGTGGTTTCGCACCTCGTTTCGACGGAACTGAAGATGGTGTTGAAACTATCATCAAAGCTATCGAAGCTGCTGGATATGTACCAGGTAAAGACGTATTTATCGGACTTGACTGTGCATCATCTGAATTCTACGATGCAGAACGTAAAGTTTACGACTACACTAAATTTGAAGGTGAAGGCGCTGCTGTTCGTACTGCTGCAGAACAAATCGACTACCTTGAAGAATTGGTTAACAAATACCCAATCATCACTATCGAAGATGGTATGGACGAAAACGACTGGGACGGTTGGAAATCTCTTACTGAACGTCTTGGTGGTAAAGTTCAATTGGTTGGTGACGACTTCTTCGTAACTAACACTGCTTACCTTGAAAAAGGTATTGCAGAACACGCTGCTAACTCAATCCTTATCAAAGTTAACCAAATCGGTACTTTGACTGAAACTTTTGACGCTATCGAAATGGCGAAAGAAGCTGGATACACAGCAGTAGTATCACACCGTTCAGGTGAAACTGAAGATTCAACAATCGCTGATATTGCAGTTGCAACTAACGCTGGTCAAATTAAGACAGGTTCATTGTCACGTACTGACCGTATTGCTAAATACAACCAATTGCTTCGTATCGAAGACCAACTTGGTGAAGTTGCAGAATACCGTGGTTTGAAATCATTCTACAACTTGAAAAAATAATTCTATTGTAATATAGAATGGAAAGAGGTTCCTTGGGGAATCTCTTTTTTGTCTTCTCACAAATAAAATATCACACTATAATATTTCTGAGTCTAAATTAGTCATCTGAATAAAAAAAATTCCCTCAATCCTATTGATTGGGGGAATTTAGGCTTAGAATAGGCCTTTAATCTTGTCTAAAGCTCCATTTACCATTTCGTTGCCTGAAACGAGAGATTTAGCTTGGTTGAAGTACTCACCTAGATCATCTTTGTTTTCCTCGACAAACTTTTTAGCTACTTCAAAATCTTTTTTTTCGATCATTTCTTTCACTTGGTTAAATAATTCCATTGGATTCATATCAGATCTCCTATATATGTTTTGTTATGATTCTTATTTAATCATGGTTGGAGAAAACTAGCAAGAAATATGTCCGAGCCAGATCGTTGAAGAGTTGATTATGTAGAGATATGGTTGATTTAATCTAAAAAGACAGCCCGATTAGAACAGTCTTTTTAGGATTATTCTTGTGCAGCTGTAGTTTCTTGACTAGATGAGCTTTCTTCTGTTGAGTTTGAGCTTGATTCAGGTTCAACAGGATGTAGTTCCTTGTAAGATGGTGTCTTGAATAGGTCAGCTGTTGATTTATTGCCTTTTTGTTTGTAGAGACTTGTTGATTTATCTTTCAGCTTTTTATTGATTTTTTTCAGTTGATCCATCTGTTTAGTGTAGGAAATTGTGCTAGAATCAAGAGGATTTAAACCATCTGGCGTGTAGAATCGAAGGAGGTCACCTGTTTGGACTGCATCACTCATTGACAACTGGGTTGCAACCGCATTACGAATAGCCTCATTTTCCTTTTTAGTAGTCTCATCAGGGTTAGTAATTTCTTCTCCTGTTTGAGTGTTATAGAGTCTACCAGAGTAGCTTGTGTATTGAGGTGTAACATATTGACCTGAGGTTCTAAATGCGACAGTTTGCTTATTATCAGGAGATAGGAGGTCTTGTCCCATCTGGATATAAGAGCTAGTGTCAACACCAAGAATGTGAAGGAGGGTTGGGAGGGCATCAACTTCACCACCAAATGTGTTAGAGATGCCACCTCCAGTATATCCTGGGATGTGAATCATGTAAGGGACACGTTGAAGCATGGCTTTATCATAATTTGACCAAGTCTCAGAGTTCTTCCCGAGCAGTTCCGCTAGATTACTGCTTCGCATATCAGAGATACCGTAGTGGTCACCATACATAACAATAATCGAATTATCATAAAGGCCAGTTTCCTTAAGGTAATCAAAGAAGTCTTTGATTGCAGAGTCAAGATAGTTGGCTGTTGCAAAATACCCGTTAACTGTTTCGTCTTTTGTGTCAGCGAGTGGGAAACCTTGTTCGTTTTTGTCGCCTGACAGGGAAGTGTATGGGTAGTGGTTAGATACGGTTAGGTATTTAACATAGAAAGGCTGTTGCATTTGTTCCAGATATTTGATGGAATCTGAAAACATGTACTTATCATTAAGACCGTATTGGAAGGAGTTTTCATCGGTTTTCTCAGTGAAAGCTGATGAGTCAAAGAAGTAGTTATAACCCCAATGTTTATAGGTATTATTGCGGTTCCAGAAGGATCCAGTGTTTCCGTGGAAAACAGCTGAAGTATAGCCACTCGTTTGAGCTAGGATAGATGGTGCAGCGTAAGCTGTATTGGTACCACCGTAGTTTACCATATATGACCCTGTACTTAGTCCGAAGAGTGATGTTTCCATCAAGGTTTCAGCATCAGAAGTTTTTCCTGATTTAACTTGGTGGAAGAAGTTTGAAAAGGCTAGGGTTTCATTTGAGTGGTAAATGGAATTAAGGAATGGTGTTACTTCATAAGACTGACCATCTACTTGGAGCTTGTAATCAATAAGAAACTGTTGGAAACTCTCCAAGTGAATAACGATAACGTTTCTTCCTTTAGCAATTCCGTAGTACTTAAGATCAGGTGCTGCATAGTGCTCCTTAACATAAGCTTCAACCTTTTTCATGTCGTCTGCTGTTGCGGATGAACGAGCTTGTGAAGTTTGATACGTTAAGTTACCGGAATAAGCTGTAAAGAAAGGAATCCCCATAGCACGAACAATATAGTTGTTGGAGAAACCACGTGTCAGTAACTCACCACGGTTAACTTCCGCTAGAAATAGGTTGGCTGAGAGAAGGAGTGTCGATAGTGCGGTGATAGCAAAACTAGCTCGTTTATTAAATGGCTTACTATCCGTTTTTAGTTTTTTCCTAAAAACACCATAAATGAAGAAAGGAATATCAATCAAATAAAAGATATAACTTGGTTCAAGAAGGTTCTTAGCTGAGTCTCCCAGCCCGGCTGCTGAACTAGAACTTGCCAGGATGGTATTTACAGTTATGAAGTCTGTAAACTCTCCAAAGTAAATGACATTAGCAATAAGCAGGAGATTAAGGATGACATAAATAGCAATTGTTGTGCCATAAAAAAAACGGCTTTTCTTGAAGTAAAGTCCTAAACCTAGCAGCATTAATCCCAGTGGAATAGGGTTAATCAGCGAAAGCATAACCTGATATCTGCTTTCCCACTCAAGATTAATGTTGACGAAATAAGCGAATATGTTTTTTAGCCAGTAAAAGAAGAGTAACAAGAAGACGAATCCGAGTCTTGATGAAACTCCTTTCCAAAAAGCTTCGTTTATTTTTTTCAAAGTAATACTTCCTTTGATTTTATATTATCTTAGCTATTATACCAAATAACAAAATGACTCTCAAAAATTTACTGTCATAGAGTGTCATATTCCTTGACATATAATTGACAAATTCTAGTTACGAAACAGAAATTATAACATTTTTTTGATATAATAGTAGCATGAATATATTGACGGTAAGTCCCTTTGCGGAGAAAAAAATCAAACAAGGGAAACAGCTTCTTTTAGCTGAAGATTTTCCAAATATAGCTGAAAATAATCAGTTGATTTATCTTTATAGTCAATCCAAAGAATTTTTAGGAACAGGCTATTTGTCGAGTCAAAATAAGGGGATAGGTTGGTTTTTGTCCCCTAAAAAGCAACAATTGACAGTGACTTATTTTCAGGGGCTTTTTGAGAAGGCAAAAGCCAGACGTCAATCCTATTATGCTAATGATTTAACGACGGCTTTTCGTCTTTTTAACCAAGATGGTGATGATTTTGGTGGTCTAACGATTGATTTGTATGGAGACTATGCCCTCTTTTCATGGTACAATGTCTTTATTTATTCCTTGAAGGATATTATTGTAGAGGCTTTCCAAACGGTCTTTCCTGAGGTTTTGGGGGGCTATGAAAAAATTCGCTTCAAGGGCCTTGATTTTGAGTCAGACCATCTTTATGGACAAGAGGCCGCTGATACCTTCACTATCTTGGAGAATGGGGTAACTTATGAAGTTTTTCTAAATGATGGGCTAATGACAGGGATTTTTCTTGACCAGCATGAGGTGCGTGATGGTTTGGTTAATGGTTTGGCCTTGGGCAAATCAGTTTTGAATATGTTCTCCTATACGGCAGCTTTTTCAGTTGCTGCAGCTATGGGGGGAGCGGTTGAAACGACATCGGTGGATTTGGCAAAACGTTCACGTGAGTTATCCACGGCTCATTTTGAAGCTAATGGCTTCAGTATGGAAAATCATCGTTTAGTTGTGATGGATGTTTTTGATTATTTTAAATATGCCAAGAAAAAGGGATTATTTTATGACCTTATCGTTATAGATCCGCCGAGCTTTGCTCGAAATAAGAAACGAACTTTCTCAGCAAATAAGGATTACCACAAGTTGATTGCGCAGAGTCTTGATATTCTATCAGAGTATGGGACAATTATTGCAAGTACCAATACAGCTAATATGACAGTGCAACAGTTTAAAAAGCAACTGCGTAAGGGATTGGGAGATGTTTCAGCGGACTTTGTTAACTTGCAACAATTACCAGTGGATTTTGCCGTCAATCCTAATGATCCAACATCAAATTATTTGAAAGTATACACAATAAAGGTAAATAAATGAAAATTGTAGTTCCGATTATGCCGACTAGTTTAGAGGAAGCACAAGCGCTTGAGCTGTCTCGTTTTGAGGGGGCAGACATTATTGAATGGCGTGCAGATTTTTTAGATAAGCATAGTATCTTAACAGTTGCTCCAGCTATTTTTGAGAAATTCGCAGGCTTTGAAATTGTTTTTACCATTCGTACGACACGTGAAGGTGGTAAGATTGAGTTAACTGATGGGGAATATGTCACACTGATTAAGGATGTAGCTGCTATCTATTCACCAGATTATATTGATTTTGAGTATTTCACACGCAAGGAAGTCTTTGACCAGATGCTTGAATTTTCAAACTTGGTTTTGTCTTATCATAACTTTGAGGAGACACCTGAAAACCTTATGGAACTTTTATCTGAGATGACCAACTTGACGCCAAGAGTTGTTAAAGTAGCCGTTATGCCTAAGAATGAACAAGATGTCCTTGATCTTATGAATTTCACACGCGGCTTTAAGGCCTTTAACCCTGAACAAGAGTTTGTAACTATGTCAATGGGTAAGTTAGGTCGTTTGTCACGTTTGGCGGGAGACTTGGTGGGGTCATCATGGACTTTTGCTAGTCTTGACAATACCAGCGCACCGGGTCAAGTTGCTCTTGCGGACATGTGTAGGATTAGGGAGGTTTTGGATGCGGATTGATGGACACACACGCTTAGCAGCTGTTGTTGCCAGTCCTATCAAGCATTCAATTTCTCCTTTCATTCATAATTTAGCTTTCGAAAAAACACATGTTAATGGGGTTTATGTAGCTTGGGAAATTCCAGAGTCAGACCTGGCTGAGACATTTGAAAATATTAGACGTTACAATATGTTCGGTATCAACTTGTCTATGCCATATAAGGAAAAGGTAATTCCATTTTTGGATGGTCTTAGTCCTGAAGCTCAACTGATTGGTGCAGTCAATACGGTTGTCAATTGTGATGGTCGTTTGATCGGCCATAATACAGATGGCTTTGGCTTTTTTGCTAGTTTAAAGAATTTTAATCCTAAGGATACTCATATTATGATTTTGGGGGCTGGTGGTGCGGCTAAATCTATTGTGACACAGGCAATTCTTGATGGTGCAAAAAAAGTTAGTATCTATGTTCGGCCCCAATCCTTGGTCAAGGCAAAAAAAAACTTTAGAACCTTGCTTGATCAAACCGATTGCTATTTAGAATTTCATGATTTAACTGATGCTGACCACTTCCAAAAGGAATTAAGGCAAACCGATTTATTGGTCAATGCGACTAGTGTGGGTATGGATGGTGAGTCATTGCCCATTTCTATAGATACAAGATTCCCTAAGGAACTCTTAGTTGCGGATATCATTTACCAGCCTTTTGAAACACCTTTCTTGGCCTTGGCAAGGAAACAAGAGATAGAGGCTGTGAATGGACTAGGCATGTTACTTTATCAAGCAGCAGGTGCCTTTAAATTATGGACAGGCGAGAATATGCCAACAGGTGCTATTTGGCAGGAATTAGAAAACATATACAATAGCTAGGAGGGGTCGACGATGAAACTAGAGGTAAATTTAAAACAAAACCCTTATGACATTATCATTGAAAAGGGAGCTCTTAAAGGGGTAGGACAATGGGTCAAGTCACTTTGGGAACCACAAAAGATCGCGCTTATTACGGACAATCATGTGGGAGGCCTATATGCAGAAAAAGTTAAGCTTAGCTTGGAACACGAAGGTTTTGAGGTTGTCGTTTTTGATTTTCTAGAAGGTGAAGCGAGTAAAAATCTTAAGACTGTTAATAAGGCTTATGAGTTTTTGATTAAGAATGGCATGACTCGTAGTGATGGTATTGTCGCTCTTGGTGGTGGCGTTGTTGGAGACTTAGCAGGATTTGTCGCTTCAACCTATATGCGTGGAATTCATTTCGTTCAAGTTCCAACCAGTCTAACTGCCCAAGTAGATTCATCTATTGGTGGAAAGACAGGTGTGAATACTCCTTTTGCCAAAAATATCGTAGGAACTTTTGCTCAGCCTGATGGGGTTTTAATTGATCCTAATGTCCTTGAGACACTTGGTAAACGTGAATTGATTGAAGGCATGGGTGAGGTTGTCAAATATGGTTTGATTGACGATCCTGAACTTTGGCAGCTCCTTGATAACATTGATGGTTCGGTTCATAGTATTTTGGAAAACTCAGAGACCATTATTTACCGTTCATGTAACGTTAAGCGTAAAATTGTGGTTGAAGATGAGTTTGAAGGTGGCGTCCGTATGTACCTAAACTTTGGTCATACGATTGGGCATGCCGTCGAACAAACAGCTGGTTATGGTAAAGTTATGCATGGTGAAGCTGTGGCTATTGGAATGGTTCAGATTTCTCGTGTTGCTGAGAAAAAAAACCTAATGCCTCAGGGAATCACACGTCAAATTGCTGAGATGTGTGTGAAATTTGGTTTGCCAGTAGACTATGAACCATGGCGTGTTGAGGAGCTCTATACAGCCCTCACACATGACAAGAAAGCCCGTGGTAATAGTATTAAGACAGTTATCGTTCCAGAGATTGGTAAGGCAGCTATCAATCAGATTCCTTTAGTTGAAATGAAAGAGTACTTGGAGAAATAAATGAGATATTTAACAGCAGGTGAGTCTCACGGCCCACGTTTAACGGCAATTATCGAAGGTGTACCAGCTGGTCTTCCCTTGACCGCTGAAGATATCAATGGCGATTTGAAACGCCGCCAAGGTGGTTATGGTCGTGGTGGCCGCATGAAAATTGAGTCTGATAAGGTTGAAATCACTTCTGGTGTTCGTCATGGGAAAACAACAGGGGCTCCAATCACCCTCCATGTCATCAATAAGGACCATCAAAAATGGTTGGACATTATGGCTGTTGAAGATATTGAGGATCGTTTAAAAACTAAACGCAAAATCACCCATCCACGTCCAGGACATGCTGACTTGGTTGGTGGTATGAAATACCGTTTTGATGATTTGCGTAATTCGTTGGAGCGTTCCAGTGCGCGTGAAACAACTATGCGTGTGGCAGTGGGTGCTGTCGCTAAACGAATCTTGGCTGAGCTTGATATTGAAATTGCTAATCATGTGGTTGTCTTTGGTGGTAAGGAAATTGATGTGCCAGAGAATTTGACAGTTGCTCAAATCAAGGAATTGGCCCAACAGTCAGAAATTTCAGTTGTTAACCAAGAGCGTGAGCAAGAAATTAAAGATTACATTGACCAAATCAAAAAAGAGGGTGACACCATCGGTGGTGTCGTTGAAACGGTTGTTGGTGGTGTACCTGTAGGACTTGGTTCTTATGTGCAATGGGATACCAAGTTGGATGCCAAGATTGCTCAAGCAGTTGTTTCCATCAATGCCTTCAAGGGGGTCGAGTTTGGTCTTGGATTCAAAGATGGCTATCTCAGGGGCTCTCAAGTGATGGATGAGATCCTTTGGAATGAAGAGGATGGCTATACGCGTAGAACCAATAATCTCGGTGGTTTTGAAGGTGGAATGACAAATGGTCAACCAATTGTAGTCCGTGGGGTTATGAAGCCAATTCCAACTCTTTATAAACCACTAATGTCAGTAGATATTGAGACCCATGAGCCATACAAGGCAACGGTTGAGCGTTCAGATCCAACGGCCTTGCCTGCAGCAGGTGTCGTTATGGAATCAGTAGTCGCTACTGTCGTAGCTAATGAAATCTTGGATAAATTCTCTTCTGATAATTTGGAAGAGTTGAAAGAAGCGGTAGCACATCACCGTGACTATGTGAAAAACTTTTAAGCAGCATCAGTGAAAAGACGGGAGTAGGAATGAGTAAAAAAACTATTTATATTGTAGGATTGGGTCTGATTGGTGGCTCCCTGGCCTTAGGGATTAAAAGGGATCACCCTGATTATGATATTCTTGGATATAATCGCTCTGACTATTCTCGAAATATTGCACTAGAACGTGGGATTGTTGACCGAGCAACAGGTGATTTTAAAGAGTTTGCTCCCCTTGCGGACGTCATTATCTTAGCAGTGCCAATCAAGCAAACGATGGCCTACTTGAAGGAGTTGGCTGATCTGGACCTTAAAGATAATGTCATCATAACAGATGCGGGCTCAACCAAGCGTGAAATCGTTGAGGCAGCGGAGCGTTATCTAACAGGCAAAAATGTTCAGTTTGTAGGTTCTCACCCGATGGCTGGTTCTCATAAATCAGGGGCTATTGCGGCTGACGTGACACTTTTTGAAAATGCCTATTATATTTTCACACCGACAAGTCTGACAAAAGAGACAACGATCCCTGAGCTTAAGGATATCTTGTCTGGCCTTAAGTCACGTTATGTTGAGATTGATGCAGCTGAACACGACCGGGTAACGAGTCAAATCAGTCATTTTCCACATCTTTTGGCTTCTGGTCTTATGGAGCAGGCAGCTGATTATGCTCAGGCTCACGAGATGACCAATCACTTTGCGGCTGGGGGGTTCCGAGATATGACCCGTATTGCTGAGAGTGAACCTGGGATGTGGGCTTCCATTCTCATGACTAATGGTCCTGCTGTTTTGGATCGTATTGAAGATTTCAAAAAACGTTTGGACCATGTGGCTGATTTGATTAAGGCTGAGGATGAGAGTGCTATTTGGGAGTTCTTTGACAACGGTCGTAAGAAGCGTAAAGAGATGGAAATTCATAAAAAGGGTGGCGTGGAAAGTGCCTTCGATATTTTTGTGGATGTACCTGACCGTGAGGACGTTATCCTTAGCATTATGGAATTGTTGCGAGGAACGTCTTTGGTTAACCTTCGTATCAATGAAGAAAATCGTGAGGATATTCATGGTATCCTTCAAATTACTTTTAAAAATGAAAAAGATCGTAAACATGCTAAGACTGTTATTGAAGCCAATACAGACTATCATGTGGTGATCGCATAGGAGAATAAAATGAGAAATATTTATGATTTAGCAAATGAGTTGGAACGTGGCATCCGTGCCCTTCCTGAGTACAAAAACTTGGTAGAGAAAAAAGAAGCGATTGCAACTGATGCTGAGGCTAGCGCTCTTTTCAAAGAGTTTACGGATTTCCAAGAGGATTTCTATGCTAAAATGCAGGCTGGTACAATGCCAACAGCAGAAGAACAAGCAGCTGTTCAAGAATTGGGTCAAAAGGTAGAAGCTAACGCCCTTTTGAAAGAATACTTGACTGCGCAACAAAGTCTGTCTGTTTATTTGAATGATATTGAACGTATCATCTTCAAACCTTTGCAAGAATTGAATAACTAATAAGGGAGGCCTTTGTCAATTGGCAGGACTTTTTCTGTATTAAAGGAGGTAAATTATGGCTCGTAAAATTGGAATTATTGGAATGGGAAATGTTGGTGCAGCGGTAGCTCATGGGGCTATTGCTCAGGGCTTAGCCGATAGTTATGTTTTTATTGATATTAATGAGAGGAAAGCTGAAGCAGATGCCCAGGATTTTAAGGATGCCATGGCCAATCTGGCCAACTATGCAAACATCGTGGTTAATGATTATGAAGCACTTAAAGATGCTGATGTTATCATCTCAGCTCTTGGAAATATTCAGCTACAGCACAATGCTGGTGAGGACCGTTTTGCTGAATTCCCATTTACCCGAGAGGCTGTTTATCAGGTTGCTCAGGAGTTAAAACAGTTGGATTTTAAAGGTATACTCTTGGTCATCTCAAATCCTGTAGATGCGGTGACAGCTCTCTATCAAGAATTCACAGGTTGGCCAAAGGAACGCGTGATTGGGACAGGGACTTTACTTGATACGGCTAGAATGAAGACAGCAGTGGGAGAGGTTCTGGAAGTTAATCCCAAATCAGTATCAGGCTACAATCTTGGGGAACATGGCAACTCTCAATTTACAGCATGGAGTCAGGTTAAGGTGAAAGGTCAAGATATTACAGCTTTAACGAGTGAAGAGGAGCGTCAAAATCTCTTTATGGCTTCCATGAAGGGGGGGCACAAGGTTTTTTATGGTAAGGGCTATACTTCATACGGTATTGCCAGTGCTGCCCTTCGTTTGGTGGCAATTATCCTCTCTGACGCTCAAGAAGAGGTGACAGTATCTAGCTATCAAGAAATCTATCAGACTTATCTTGGCTATCCAGTTATTTTAGGACGTCAAGGTGTGGAAGCTCCTGTCCACTTGACTTTGTCGGCTGAGGAAAAACATCTTTTGCAGGGCTCTGCTGACTTAATTCGGAACCGTGTTCAAGAGGCAGTTGCCTTTTTGAAAGAAAAGTATGGCAATACAATCGAGTGAATATTTTGACAATTCAGTATATGGTTGGGCTTTCAAATATGGTATAATGAGGATAACAATAAAATTTTTAGGAGTAACCTATGAAACTAGAAACCAAGGCTCAAGGTCTTCGTGGCAGCTTGCGTATCCCTGGTGACAAGTCCATCAGTCACCGTTCGATTATGTTCGGTAGTCTTGCCAAAGGCGTGACAACTGTTCGTGATATTTTACGAGGTGAAGACGTCCTCTCAACTATGCAGGTCTTTCGTGATTTAGGTGTGACTATTGAAGATGATGGTGATGTGGTACGTATTCACGGTGTTGGTTTTGACGGTCTCAAGGCTCCTCAAAACAAGCTGGATATGGGCAACTCTGGAACATCGATTCGTTTGATTTCAGGTGTACTTGCCGGTCAAGATTTTGATGTGGAAATGTTTGGGGATGACTCCCTTTCAAAACGCCCTATGGACCGTGTCACTATTCCTTTACGTCAGATGGGGGTAGAGGTGTCAGGACAAACTGACCGTGATTTGCCACCATTGAAAATGCACGGCAGCAAGTCCCTTAAACCTATTTATTACGAATTGCCAGTGGCCTCTGCTCAGGTTAAGTCTGCCCTTATTTTTGCGGCCCTTCAAGCTGATGGTGAGTCTGTCATCATTGAAAAGGAAAAAACACGTAATCATACGGAAGATATGATTCAGCAGTTTGGTGGTCAGCTTCAAGTAGAAGGCAAGGAAATTCGTATTTCTGGTGGACAGATCTTTACTGCCCAAGAAGTTGTGGTTCCAGGGGATATTTCTTCGGCCGCTTTTTGGTTGGTAGCAGGACTCGTGGTGCCAAACTCTAAGATTATCTTGAAAAATGTTGGTATTAATGAGACACGTACCGGAATCATTGATGTTATCAAGGATATGGGTGGTAAGATAAAACTTTCAGATATTGACCAAGTTGCTAAATCTGCGACCATTACGGTTGAAACTTCAGAACTTAAAGGAACCGAAATTGGCGGTGACATCATTCCACGTTTGATTGATGAACTTCCGATTATCACACTCTTGGCGACACAAGCTCAAGGTAAGACGGTGATTCGTGATGCTGAAGAGCTCAAGGTCAAAGAGACTGATCGTATTCAGGTGGTAGCAGATGCCTTGAATGCTATGGGTGCTGATATTGTTCCAACTGAGGATGGTATGATTATCACTGGGAAGACGCCTCTTCACGGGGCAGAGGTCAATACCTTTGGTGACCACAGGATTGGTATGATGACAGCCATTGCTGCCCTCTTGGTTCAAGATGGCGAAGTTGACTTGCAACGTGCGGAAGCTATCAATACGAGCTACCCAAGCTTCTTTAGTGATTTGGAAGGATTACTGCATGGCTAAGGTTTTATTGGGCTTTATGGGAGTTGGTAAGAGTTCCGTCGCCCCATACCTGAATGGTCGTTTCGTAGATATGGATCAGGTCATCGAAGATAAAATTGGAATGTCCATTACTGATTTCTTTGCCAAAGAAGGCGAAGCAAGTTTTCGTCAGATTGAGTCTGAGACTCTGGAAGAACTCCTTCAAGAGGGAGATGATGTTATCATCTCTACTGGTGGTGGTGTCGTTGTGACGGAGTGCAATCGTAAACTTTTGAAGAAAAATCGTAAGCATAACGTATGGCTTCACTCTTCTTTTGATGTGGTCTATAATCGTATTAAAAAGGATATCAAAAATCAACGCCCCCTCTTTCTCAATCATTCTAAAGAGGAATTCAAGGCCATTTATGATGGTCGAATGGCCCTCTATAAAGGTTTGGCAGATCTGGTTGTCACTGTTGATAATCGGACGCCAGAAGAAGTAGCAAGGTTTATCAAATGGATGTAGGTTATTTGGGCCCCAGTGGGTCGTTTACGCACAATGCAGCCTTAAAGGCATTTCCTGAGGCAAGCTTGGTTTCTCTAGGTACCATTACTGAAGTTATCAAGTCATATGAAGAGGGACGTGTGGATTACGCAGTTATTCCTGTGGAAAATTCCATTGAGGGATCCGTTCATGAGAGTTTAGACTATCTCTTCCACCAGGCAGACATTCGTGCTGTGGCCGAGATTGTTCAACCCATCAAGCAACAGTTAATGGCTAGCAAACACCATGCAAAGATTGAAAAAATTTTCTCACATCCACAAGCGATTGCTCAAGGGAAAAAGTATATTAAAGATCATTTTCCACATGCTAAAATTGAGACAACAGCCAGTACAGCCTTTGCGGCTCGCTATGTCGCAGATAATCCTGACCAGCCTTATGCTGCAATCGCTCCGCATGCAGCTGCCAAGGAATACGGTCTCGAAATTTTAGCTAAGGATATTCAGGAAATTGAGAAGAATTATACCCGTTTCTGGTTATTAGGGAGCACTGTTCCTGAAATTCCGCTCAATCAGATTAATTGTAAATTAACGCTTGCCTTAACTCTACCTGACAATATGCCAGGTGCACTTTACAAGGCTTTATCGACCTTTGCCTGGCGAGGCATTGACTTGACCAAGATTGAAAGCCGTCCTTTAAAGACGGTACTTGGCGAGTACTTCTTCATTATTGATTGTGATTATACAAAGAAAAAGTTGGCTCATTTCGCTCTTGAAGAGCTAACTGCAGTTGGAATTGGATATAAAATCTTTGGAGCTTACCAAGTCTATCAAATTTAAAGGGAAATCTTATGACCAAATCTAACGATGTGCCATTTACGTATTATGAACGGTTACGTTACAGCTATCTTTTAAAAAATCTTGCCCGCCTTAATGGACAGCAGGCTTCGGAATTCAATTATCTACAAGGAAAGTTGGATGCCTATGAAGCTGAACGTTCCTACGAGAGGTATCAAGGTCAAAGAGCTGACTATCAAGAAGCATGGCGCCAACCTTATGATAATCGTTCAAATTATTATCAGGAGCCTGATTATGAGGATGTCAACCAGCTAACAGAGGAAGGTCTGCCTGTCTATCGAGAGGAAGCGCCTCAACTAAAACCTAAGCGAAAAAAGGTTCAAAGACGAGTGCCCCCTTCAGTAATATCGGAACCAAAGTCCAATCCGCATTCAACAAAGAAAACGCGACATAAGAAAAAAAGAAAACTCAAGAAGGTTGTTAAACTGGTATTCAGATGCTTGAGTCTTGGGATTGTGTTCTTAGTGCTAGCAATGGCCTATCAATTTTACAAAGGAACTGACCTTTCTGCTGCTGGTAACAATGGTAAAGCCTATCGACCGGCCTTAGTCGAAACCTTTAACGGTAAAGACACTAAGGATGGGGTGAATATCCTTATTTTGGGTTCTGACCAACGAGTCAGCCAAAAATCTACCGATGCCAGAACAGACTCTATTATAGTTGTCAATGTGGGCAATAAGGAAGGCAAAATCAAGATGGTAAGCTTTATGCGTGACACCTTGGTTAATATTAAGGGCGCTTCAGAGACAGACTATTCTCAGGATCTGAAACTCAATACTGCCTTCAATATTGGTGAGCAAAACAATCATCAAGGAGCAGAGCTTATGCGACAGACGCTCAAACGAAATTTTGACATTGATATCAAGTACTATGCCATGGTCGACTTTGAGACCTTTGCGACAGGTATTGATACCCTGTTCCCAGATGGCGTGAAAATCAATGCCAAATTCTCCACTATTGATGGTAAAAAAGTATCTTCGGTCCAAGTTCCAGATGATTTGAGGATGGAAAAGGATGGGAATGTTCCGAATCAAACCATTAAAGTCGGTAAGCAACAGATGGATGGACGAACTCTTCTTAATTACGCTCGTTTCCGTAAGGACGATGAAGGGGATTATGGGCGTACCAAGCGGCAACAACAAGTGATGCAAGCTATTATGAAGCAAGTTAAAAATCCTATTAGTCTTTTCAAGGGTCCTGAGGCTTTAGGAAAAGTATACTCACTGACTTCAACCAATATGAGCATGACGGAAATGTTGGATTTGGGTCTTTCAAATGCTGGTAGTTTTAAACATGGGATCAATTCTCAAACCATTCCTTCAGATGGTGATTGGATTGACAGTTATGATTTATATGGTGGTCAAGGGATTGAAATTGATTTTGATAACTATCAGTCAAAATTAAAAGAACTAGGATTTAGATAAGAAAACAAGCAGGTTCACACCGAACCTGCTTGTTTTTTGGTATTAAGAGCTTGTATAAGCGCCTTGTATAAGAGTTTTAGAAAATGATAGAGCAAATAGGTCATGATGACAAGAACGAAGACGAACTCTACCTTATAAACCAATTGGGTAGCTGGATTGACTAGTCCAAGACTAGTAGTGGCTGCCCTAAAAGCATTGACACTATTGACCAAGGGAAAGCTGAAAGCTGCAAAAAGTGGCATAAAGCCTTTTTTAACCAGTCTTACGAAGAGATTAAGAGCATAGAAAAAGAATGCTTGCGAGAATAAGAGTAGGGCAAGTAAAATAATAGTTGCAGGTCTTTGATTACTCTTGATTGAGCTGGTAATGAGAAGGGCCAGAGGTGCTGCTAAAATGGCAAGTATAGGTCGATAGAGGTGAGGGATGGCTATCTGTCTCATTCTCCACAAAACAAGTGGAAAGAGGGCTAGTGTCGCCAGTCCCGTTAGTCCCAGAATAAGTCCCTTGATGCTAGTTGGAACACTAGCTGGTACTGTCACAAGACTGATAGCAGGTCCAACGTAGATCACGAACCAGCTTGGAAAGACTTGGTTCAAAGATAGTGGGTGCATAAAACGCAGACTGAAAAAAATAATATAGGCAATATAAAGTCCAAGGAGCCCAACCCAAGTCACACTTAAGCCTATTTGAGCTAGTGGAAGGCGGCTGGCAAAGAGAAAGGCAGCCATAAAGTAGCTAGCAAAGGCCGAAGCAATGACTGGATTGTGCAAATCCTCCCTTACTTTTTCAAAGCCAAGAATCAAGCGTCCTAGTATAAGCATAAAACCTATACTTGCCAGAAACCAAATGCCCTGAGCAATCAGGGCATAGTGGTTTATTTGATTGGATAAACTAAAGAGGGCAAGAACTAGACTAGATAGGGCCAAGGGAATTTTCTTAAAAAATACCTTCATTGTTCTACCGGCCTTTCTAGCTAGCTGCAAGAATGTGACGAAGCTGTACCGCACTCGGAGATACAATTGGAAGGAAGACGCCTTCATTCCAACGACGGATAAAGCTTGACTCTGATTCTTTCAAATAGCCACGACCACCACTAGCCTGAAGTTCGAGGAGCAGACTGTTGGCTACGACATCGACAATATCGATACGCAATTGGAAAAGTTCACGTGGTTTTTCAATGAAATAATTAGCATCATTAAGACCCGCAAAGAGTTGGTCTTGAATAGCAAGAAGATTTCCACGTGTTGCTTCAAATTCCTCACGAAGAACGCTACGGTTACTGTTTAGACTAGCTTCAACCTCATCAAGAGAACGTTGTGCCAAACCAAAGGCAAGACCAAATTGGAAACCAAGGAAGTTCGGACGTGTTTTGGCAATATAGTCTGCACCTTCTTTTGAAAGGACCCAATTAGGATCTAACTTAACGTGATCAAAAGTAAGAGAGGCAGTGTTAGCACCTTGAAGGGAAACAAATTCCAAATCTTCAGAACGGCTGAGGCCTTCAGCTTCAGATGGAATGGTGATAATCCAAGGTTGGCTACCGTCTTTAAAGTCAGCAGCAAAGAGAGCAGCGAATTTATCAGAACGAAGGTTAGTTACCCAAGGCAAACGACCATCGAGATAGTAGTCATCACCTTCTTGGCTGATAGTAACATTCAATTCTTCAATATCAGATAAGAATTTGACGGCGTTAGACAAACCGGTACCACCAGCACGCTCACCGGTATATAATTCTTTCAACCATGTTTCACGAGGGTAAGCATTGTCGCTAGCTAAGATATACTCGATGAAAGTACGGTGTCCCCAAGAAATAAAGGAAGCTGTCAAAGAGTGTTGTGCCAATTCATTAAGCACATCAACAACGTGAGTAGGACCACCACCTAGGCCATTAAACTCAGCAGGTACGCCGATCTTAAAGACGTCGTTTTCAGCAATTTTTTCAAGAAGTTGGTCCGCAATTGGTCCAGACTCTTGGTCAATATGGTCAGCGTTGGTGTCCAACCAAGTAAGGAATTCTTTTGAAAAACGTGACATAGGCTTAGATCCTCCTCTAGTTTATCGTTTGGTTTTGAATTAAGCGAATTCTTGAAGTTCAGGGTTAATCGGTGTTTGTGCGAGATTGTTAGCGTAGTTACACAAGCTAGCAAGGCTGACACCCAAGATAACGTCAAGGGCATTTTGAGCAGTGTAGCCAGCTTCCAAGAAGTCATTGTAGGCTTCGTCACCAACAGCACCTTTAGTATTGATTACGGCAATAGTGAATTTAGCAAGGGTATCAAGTTTTGGATCGTCTTCGATTGGTGTACGGTTACGAAGGGCTTCCAAAAGTTGAGGTGCCATTTGGATTTGCTTGATTGAAAAGGCTGTGTGACCTGCCACACAGAAGGCACATCCGTTAGTAACAGCAGCTGTAATTTGAACAACCTCACGTTCAGTTGGTGTCAATGAATTGCGACGGTTGATTTCACCGACAGTACGGTAAGCTTCAAGCGCAGTTGGCGCATTAGCAAGGAGACCAATCAAGTTTGGAATGAATCCCCCATTGGCATCTTTGACTGTTTGAAGGACGTCTTTAACTTCTTCTGGTGCAGTTTCGATTGTATGAATGGTAATATCTGGCATGATTTCTATTCTCCTTTAGATAGAAACGACATCTAGCAAGTTGCTGAGTCGTTTAATTTTTTGTCATGGACCTATGATAGCACTGTATGACTTTTCTGTAAAGTTTATATTATTTATGGCTAGTCATAAATTTGATTTATATGTGCTATAATGGAGGGTAGTAAAAGGCCTTTGAAGGTATATTTAGGCCCCCTAAAAGTAAAGAAAGTTGAATTATGTTAAATAAAAACGATATTGTAGAAGTTGAAATTGTCGATTTGACACATGAAGGATCAGGCGTAGCCAAGGTCGACGGCTTTGTCTTTTTCGTGGATAATGCCCTACCGGGTGAAGTCATCAGAATGCGTGTGCTTAAGCTTAAGAAGAATATCGGCTTTGGTAAGGTTGATGAGTATGTGACCCTTTCACCAAGTCGTAATCAGGATATTAATGCTACTTATCTTCGTTCAGGGATTGCTGATTTTGGGCATATGACTTACACTGAGCAGCTTAAGTTCAAGCGTAAACAAGTCGTCGATAACCTCTATAAGACAGCCGGTATCTCGGACGTAGAAGTTGCTGAAACACTAGGTATGGAAACACCTTACGCCTACCGTAATAAGGCGCAGGTGCCCGTTCGCCGTGTTAAAGGTCAGCTTGAAACAGGTTTCTACCGCAAGAATTCGCACGACTTGATTCCAATTGAAGATTTCCTCATTCAAGACAAGGAAATTGATAAACTCATTGTCTTTGTCCGTGACCTTCTCCGTCGTTATGACCTCAAACCTTATGATGAGAAGGAGCAGACAGGTTTGATTCGTCATTTGGTAGTTCGTCGTGGTCATTATTCAGGTCAGATGATGTTGGTCTTTGTAACGACCAAACCAAAAGTTTTCCGTATTGACCAAGTCATTGCTAAGATTACGGAAGCCTTTCCAAGTATTGTTTCAATCATTCAAAACATCAACGATAAGAACACTAACGCCATCTTTGGTAAGGAGTTCCGCACCCTTTATGGCCAAGACACCATCACAGACAGTATGTTGGGCAATGACTATGAGATCTCTGCCCAGTCTTTCTATCAGGTTAACACTGAGATGGCTGAAAAACTCTATCAAACAGCTATTGACTTCTCAGATCTAAACAGCGACAGCATTGTTATTGATGCCTATTCAGGAATCGGGACAATCGGTTTGTCATTTGCAAAACAGGTCAAGGAAGTCTACGGCGTTGAAGTCATCGAAACAGCCGTCGAAGATTCCAAGAAAAATGCAGAACGCAACGGCATTACAAATGCCCACTATGTGGCTGACTCAGCTGAAAATGTCATGGCCAAGTGGAGCAAGGATGGCATCAAACCAGACGTCATCATTGTGGATCCACCACGTAAGGGCTTGACTGAAAGCTTCATCAAAGCCAGCGTCGCCATGCAACCTGAGAAGATTACCTATGTCTCATGTAACCCAGCAACCATGGCGCGTGATATCAAACTTTATCAAGACTTGGGCTATGAATTGAAGAAAGTCCAGCCGGTTGATTTATTTCCGCAAACGCATCATGTTGAGGCGGTATCACTACTTGTACGAGCTGAGACTTCAGCGAAGTAGAAGTAGATGCTCCGCCCATGCGATAGCTGTCGTAGAGTAAGGAGTTTACGACGAAACGATACGGTAATAGCGAACCGCCGAGTGTGTGAGTTTTTAGTGAAACGTAGCTAATCCTCAAAAGGTTCTCCGAACCTTTTGAGTCCCACGGACGCATCATGTTGAATGCGTAACACTGCTTGTACGAGCTACGAAGTAGCATAGTAGAAACGGAAGGCCCACCATATTGAACTAATATAAGTATTAAAAATCCTGTAGACCAATGCAAATTTTGGAGGTGTAGATTATGGCTTCAAGTAAAGAATATTTAGATTTCATTATTGTGAATTTATGATGATAGATTTTTAGTGAAGCCTTTTAAATCTGCAATAGCATATATGCCAAATGCAAAGTACGAGTCACCATATGATGGAGCAAATGAAATGCTGTTGGTAGATGATGTTGACAACAAAAATTATTTAACTGGCTTATTCAATGCAATGTATGATGAATTACCTGCACCTAAACCAAAGAAATGATTAGAGTGGAATTTAAGGAGAAAAAACGATTTTAGAAACGGAAAGGTTGATTCTTCGCCCATGGGAAGAAAGAGATGCCAATGATTTATTCCAATATGCCAGTAATCCAGAGGTTGGTCCGATTGCAGGTTGGCCAGTACATACTAGTGTTGAAAACAGTAGGGAAATTATAAAAAGTTATTTTTCCGCACCTGAGACATACGCTATAGTTTTAAAAGAAACAATGCAGCCAGTGGATAGCATAGGTTTGATGATTGGCTCTGCAAGTGATAAAGGTATTCCTGATACTGAGGCGGAGATTGGTTACTGGATAGGAGTTCTGTATTGGGGTGTCAGGGGCTTATACCAGAAGCAGTTCGTGAGATAATGAGACATGGATTTGATGACTTGAATTTGGAGAAAATGTGGTTCGGTTATTTTGACGGCAATACAAAGTCAAAGAGAGTTCAGGAAAAATGTGGGTTCCGTTATCATCATATAAAAGAGAAGGTTCCATGTGCATTGGAAGGTGTTTTTAGCACAGAACACATCGCCTGTCTCTCAAAGGCAGAGTGGATTTCAATTAAGTAAATCTTAGTTTGTTGAGGTCATACCTTTAAATGATAACCTTATGCGATCGTTAAAAGCTCTATAGACCTGTTTCTACATACAGATAGGTTCACTCGTTTCATGTTGATGTAGTATCACTGCTTGTAAGATTTGAAAAATAAATTTGCGTAGCGTCGTAAAGGTTAAATGGAGGGTTATCGATGGTTATATTGGAATTGTATCAAGGTGATTATCAAAAGGATTTAGTCGCGTTTGATTCTTTAGAAGAGGGGAGAGCGTTTGTAGCTCAAATCCCGGGGTATACTTTAGAAACAGAAGATGGGTTTGGGGTGGAGTTTGTGAACCCAAAATACTTGCCGGATTATATGGAAATTGTCTTTAACGGAAATATTGTCCCTCTATCTAGATTTTCGTTTAATTCTGAAGAAAATGTGGATATTATTTGGAAAGAAATTTCGAATCTATCCGTTAAAAACGATAAAGTGATTGAAGGATATTCAAAAATCGACGCGTATGTCGTTAACAACGATGAAGTGAAAGCCTATGTCGAAGCAAGAGAAGCGAACTATCGCAAGGCAAAAGACTTTCTAGAACGCTGTGGATATGAGGCCGACAGAAGCTTTTTCGGAAGTGAAGACGGCGAAGCGATTCTCTATAGAAAAAAAGGTACCGAAGATTGGAAATTCTTATGCCACTTAGACCCACTATTTGTAGAGATTGAAGATGTAGAAGGATATGTCAAAGAAGAGATTCAATTGTTAAACTAAAGAATGTTGCGAAGGCGTGGCGTGAGTTATATTTAAAAAGGCTTCTATTTTGCCAGATGGTGGAATTAAGGAGAAATTTATGACCTTAAAACAAATTAAATTTAATCCTTTTAAACACTGGGGAATCATCAGCGACTTGTATAAGCAGTCCTTTCCAAAGGAGGAGCGAATTCCCTTCTTTGGACTTGGCTCTTATCATTGAGAAAAATGGATTTACACTGTGTCCCTGTCTCATTCGTGAATTAGGCGTTGACTTTGCTCTTATGAGCCAGACAGGGCAACTAATTCCAGGATATCTTTGACAATTTCTCTTTTGGACTTGGAGATGTATCAATTTGTTCGATAAATTAATAAAACGTACCTTACCAAAATTGTACTGAACTAAAAAATTATCTAATTGAGAAAAGAACAAAAGTTTTGGTCTATAATATAGATATTTTCTAGCATCACATGTGGAGGCAGTCTCACTGCTTTTACGAGCTGAGACCTCAGCGAAGTAGAAGCAGATGTTCCGCCCATGCGACAAGGTGAGACCGAAGGTCGAGAAGGTGCCCTGGGGTATAGGACTCGTAGAATGAGGAGGTACACCGACGAGATGATACGGTAAGTCCGAACCGCTTAGTGTGAGTTTATTGGTAAAACGCAGCTAAACGTCTCGAATATTTCATTCACGGTGAGATGCTGTAGCTAAGAATGAGCTAATTGAGGATTTCAATTTTATAGGAATTGGCTTTAGTAACCTTAAAAAATAGATATTCATCATTATAAATATCAAAAAAGAAAGGACAACATTGGTACTGATCCTTTCTTTTTTCGATTATCGTTTTAAAATCTAATTAACAATTTTAGAGTAATGTTCGGTGTATTGCTCTTTTAACTCATTTTCTCCTAAAAGTTCGAAAACTTGTATAGCCTGTTTCATTTTGGTCATATCATTATTTGAACCTTTCTTAAATTCAAAATATCCAGTAGCATAAAGAAATACGGTTTCTTCGTAGAAATTGAATTTATTAGTTAATAGTTTTTTTATTTCAGTGATTAAAAAACTGGATACTGTCAATAATTATGTGTAAACACTCAAGTAGAGTTGAAGAATGTTAATCAAATAAGCTTTCAAGTGTGTCAGCACATTGGCCAAACCCTTTATGGATGCGTTGATTTTGCTTGAAATTATAATCTTCAAACAGGGTAACTAAATAACGTTCCAGAGCCTCCTCGTTAGGAAAAAGAACCTTCTTTTTCGTTTGACGTTTGATTTCTTTGTTAAGAGACTCAATGAGGTTTGTCGAATAAATGCTATGCCAAATCTGGTAGGGAAACTGATAAAAAGTTAAAAGATTATCCGTATTCTCCAGACTTTCCATGACTTTCCTATACTTTGGTTTCCATTCGGCGATAAAGTTCTCTAAAGCTTGCACTGCCATTTCTAAATTTTCAGCACGATAAATCGTTTTAAATTGCTCCAGAATAACCGCTCTATCTGCTCGTTTCACTTTACTAGCTAGATTTCGACTAATATGAATTAAGCAACGTTGTTGTTTAGCTAATGGGTAAGCCTGATTGATAATCTCTTCAAGCCCCTTGAAGCCATCGGTCACTACAAGAGAAACCTGTTGGATTCCTTGGTTTTGAAGCTTGTCTAACAGGGTGGACCAAGAAGCATTGTTTTCATTTGGGGCGATTTCATATCTAAGAACAGCCTTCTGTCCTTCTGGTGTAATGCCAAGTGCGATATGAATACATTCTTTACTAACGGTTCCAAGTCTTAAGGGGAGATAGGTTCCGTCAAGAAATAAAACAGAGTAATTGGCTTCTAAGCTTCGCTCATGAAAAGTAGCGACATTCTCCTGAGTTGCTTTTGAGATATTAGAAATTGTGGCAGGACTATAGTGATGACCATACATTCGCTCGATGATATCACTAATTTCTCGAGTCGTTACACCGGTTTGATAGAGTTTGATAACCATCTCTTCCAAGTGGTCATCTCGACGTCCATAAGCGGGAAGCAAAGCTGGACTAAAGTTCCCATTACGATCTCTAGGAATACTCAACTGAACAGTCCCATATTTGGTTTCGAATTTCCGTGCATAGCTTCCGTTACGACTATTCCCAGAATTATAGCCTAATTTTCCGTGCATAGCTTCCGTTACGACTATTCCCAGAATTATAGCCTAATTTATCGTAAGGTTCATACCCTAAAAAGGCTGATAACTCTGCTTGAAGCAGATCATTCATAGCTGTTTCAAGAGAAGTACGGAAAAATTCATCAATATCTTGCTTTTGGGCTAGGAAGTTAAGTAGTTCTGTGGTAAACTGAGTCATAGGAATAAATCTCTTTCTAGTAATGTTTTGCAACTCTACTATAACGGATTTATTCCTTTTTTGTGTTTACACAACTTATTTTACACTACCTAGATATGGTTCTTCACCATTTCTTTTGTTAATAGAAAAAATGAATTGTATTCAATAGTTCTTGCACAATTTCCTAGTAAGATAATTTCATAATACCCCCATTGGTCAACTTTAAAAAGGTAGTCTGTTAATTGAAGTATTTCGTTATCTGTAGGTTTGATGTTATCCTTAAATCTTAGAGTCACTATTGTATAATTTAGACAAAGGACAAAAACATGAAAAAACGCTATTCAAAAGAATTTAAAGAAACCCTTATCGCCTTCTATCATTCTGGTCAATCCGTCACCCAGCTGTCTAAAGAATACGACGTGGCCCCTGCAACAATTTATAAATGGATAGACCTCTGCTCTAAATCTAATGAAAGCTCCGTCTCTAAAGCTGATTTTCTAGAATTAAAAAGACAACTGGCTAAAGTTAAGGAAGAACGAGACATCTTAAAAAAAGTATTGACCATATTCGCCGAGAAAAAGAAGTGAGTGCTGCGGATATGGCTCAAACCATACAAACTTTAGCACTCAATGTCAGACTAAGCTGTCAACTCCTTGATGTTCCTGAATCAAGTTATTATGAACGGATTAACCGACATCCATCTAAAACTCAATTAAGGAGACAATACCTGTCACTCAAAATTTCTCAACTCTTCAATGCTAACCGAGGAATCTATGGTGCTCCTAAAATTCATCATCCTCTACTTAAACAAGGGGAAAAAGTCGGGTTAAAACTCGTACAGAAGCTAATGAAGCAACTTCAACTCAAGTCTGTAGTCATTAAGAAATTTAAGCCTGGATACTCACTAAGTGATCACATCAATCGAAAAAATCTCATACAGACTGAACCTACAAAGAAAAATAAGGTTTGGTCAACCGACATTACTTATATTCCTACTCAACAAGGATGGGCTTATCTCTCAACCATTATGGATCGTTATACTAAAAAAGTCATTGCTTGGGATTTGGGCAAGCGAATGACTGTAGAATTAGTGCAAAGAACTTTAAATAAGGCCATTAAATCACAAGACTATCCAGAAGCTGTTATTCTTCATTCTGACCAAGGAAGCCAGTATACGAGTCTAGAGTATGAAGAGTTGCTTAAGTATTATGGGATGGCTCACTCTTTCAGTTGAAGGGGATACCCTTATCATAATGCCAGTCTTGAATTTTGGCATGGACATTTAAAAAGAGAGTGGGTGTATCAATTTAAATATAAGAACTTTGAAGAAGCCTATCAGAGTATTTTCTGGTACATCGAAGCCTTTTATAATTCAAAACGAATCCATCAAAGTTTAGGGTATCCTACACCTAATCAATTTGAAAAGGTAAGTGCTTAAAATAAATAGATTAAAATTCTACGTTTGTTACTCTAAAAACTTGACTTAACGTCAGTCAAGAGTTACGTAAGATTATGACAGCCATCTTTGAAGAAAAGATGAACAAACACAAGATTAAATAATGTTGTATCAAAAGAGGTATAAGTCTACAAACTTATACCTCTTTCTTATCTTTACTTCTTATTTGATTTGGATAGGCTGATGACGACCATTGTCGCACACAGGAAAAATGAAGCTAATAAACCTTTGGTAGTGGTAGTCATAAAAGGTTTATCGAAGACATAGTAGTTATAGACAGAAAATCCCAAACCAATAAGAGTTACAATAATCGACATAACAAATAGCATCACCCATAATCTTCTTTGAGTCATCGTCAACCTCCTCTTTGTATCCGTTTTCATTCTACCTATAGTATAACATAAAAAACCTTAGCTAAATTCCATAGAGTGGTTTGGCTAAGGTTTTTCATCTTATTTCGTCAAGACAACCATATCATTTGGATTATGGTCACCATCTTCGATAGTCAACTGATTACCGTCGAGTTTATAGTATTTGGTGTCGTCACCCATTGTCAGACTTTGATTGTCAGAGTTAACAGTTACAGGCTTGCTTTCCTTCTCTCCATCTGCCTCATCCTCTTCTCAAGTTCCAGTATTTCCAGAGATGGTAAGAGTAATGCGATCATTTTCATCAGTTCCTTTATAGGTGCCGTCTAGTCCTTCAGTCTGTTTAGAGGCTTCAGAACTTTGTGAAGATAAAACCTTACTTGAACTTTGTTGGGTGCTAGCAGAGCTTTCAGGTGTTTGAGCTTTTTGGTTTGAGCAGGCTGCTAATAGACCAAGAACTGCCACAGAGGCAAGAGAAAGTGTGAGTTTTTTTGGACAATGTCATAGGCTCGTCTCCTTTCTTTGATGCCTTAAATATGGAAAACGCTTACATAGAGGGCAAGCGAAACCTCTTTTCTGAAAATATTTGAAGATTAATCGTCGGATTCTCAAAGGCATAATCTGTTATCTCTATTTAAACTATGCTATACTGATAAAAAAAGCAAGAAGGAATGTCCCTAATGACAACAACTAATCCACGTCACCAGTGCGAGCGACTTTGGGCAGCCAATAAGTACCTGGTACTCAGCCATTCAAACAAGATTTACTTAGAAATCCGTAACTATCTCAAGAATGATAAGGTTCGTTTGGATCAGGTTCAAGCCTACATTGATCAAGCCCTAGCCCTTCCTGAAAATCCTGGTCAGGTCGTCAATACCTTCCAACATATTTGGGGGTATTTTAAGAAAAAGGCGACTGCTAACGAGAAGGAAATGTTCATGGCCCAATTGGATAGCTATGCGACAGGCCAAATTCCTCAGACCCGTTTGGTGGAATCCGTCAAAGAGCTCCTCATCACGTATCCTAATCGCTATCTGGAGGAGTCAACCTTAATTAATGGGGGTTCAAAATGAGACTGTGGCATCAAGAGTTGATTGCAAAACTACCTCGTCAGCAATTATTAGGGCAGCACCGAGAATGTTGTGCCCTTCGTGGCAAGGGATGGCAACGAAAACATGCGACGGTTAACTATGTTTTTGATTATTCTCCATATCGCCTGTTTAAATACCATGAGCTTATTATGCAAGAAATGACGAAACGTGGCTATCGTGTTAGCCCTGAGTGGCTAGACAAGGAGTATCGAGGCAAGCAAATGCCAGCCTACGACAAGCTTGAAGTGGAGAAACTACCAGCCATTATTTATCCAGAGCATGATGCCACCTATTTACAGGAATGTCTGGACAATCTCAAGCAAAAAGGAATCATCATCTAAAGGAGGAAAACGATGAGTTTGTTTAAGTGGCTTGCACCTAAAAAGAAAGTAGCAGAAGGCTTTGTCATACGTATATCGACAGCGGATCAGGTAGACTAAGCGACGATTACAAACCCAAGTGACAGTGACATCTGGGATGCCTTGGTACAACTTCCAGTATCCTACGATAGTCTCTATCTCACTTATAGCGAAAAAGGGTCAACGAGTTTTATCTTTGTTGAATCCGAGGATGACAAGTATCGTTTGGAACACGACACACCTGAGCTAGGATTAGAATTGACAAATGTCGCACGTGTATCCCAACAAGTTGCCAGAGATATCCGTATTCGCTTTTCAAAAGAGCACTCAGTGATTTTGGACGATTATTGGAAACAAGAGAAAGTCAGGTAGTCCTATTGCCTACCTCACCCCAGAAACCAGACGTAAGAGACTAAAAGGCTTTTGCTTAATCATTGAAATCATTTGTCTGGTTCATTTTGCTATTATCATCCCTCGTGATAGGGTATTTACTCCTGAAAAATGGGCTCATACACCTGATTACATGCGCCATAAACTCATGTGGAGTTTTCATCGGCAGTATCAGCTTGAGGGCATGACGAGAGAAGAAGTAGAGAAACTCTTGGGCAAGGGCGATGACCTTCAAGGAAGTGTTGAGTACAAGCTGGCCGACGATTGGATTGGTGGCTGGCGTGTTTACCATATTGACTATAAGCAAGACCGGGTGATTCGTGCCAAAGAAACCTGGCAAGACTGGTGAAAATGAGCTTTTTCTTCCCCTAAAAAGTAGTATAATCAAGGTGTAAAGGTAATCGTTTTCAAAAGAACGAAGCTGTCTTTTGATTAGAAATGGAGGACAAACTCATGACCCTATTTATGTCTAAACTGATGAGCGGTATTATGGAACTGCTCATAGTCTCTGTCATTCCTTTTATCACTTGGTTAATTAGGAGCAGGAAAAAGGTCGGTTTCTTTGACTGGATTGGGTTGAAGAAAGTTGAGAGTCAGAAGAAGAGACAATTAGTACTGACCATTTTGGGTATTAGTCTACTTTTTCTTATTTTCTCGATTGTGGTCTTTAGTTAGTTCGCCTCTAGCAAAACGGCCACAGCAGATTTTTCTGGGAAGGGAATTGGAGCACTTCCTGCCATTCTAGCCTTCGCTATCTTAGGGACTGCCTTGCCAGAAGAAATCTTCTTTAGAGGTTTTCTTTTGAAAATGGTGCAGGGAAAACTGGGATTTCTAGGAGCCAATCTCGTTCAGTCTCTCTTATTTGGGCTCATCCATGCGCTTATGTTTATCCAACTAACTGGCTACCTTAGGGCTTTTGCCATCTTGGTCTTTATCAGTCTCATAGCTTACGTTTTGGGTGCTATCAATGAGAAGAAAGCAGATGGCTCCATTCTTCCAAGTGTCTTTATCCACGCCTTGGCCAATACGGTTGTAGGGTTGCTCTTTGCCTTCTCCCTCATTTAGATAAAATTATATAGAAGAAAGTTAACATGGATGAATTAAAAGAAATCAAACTTAAAAACTATCAGTATCTAAATAAGGTTGCTATCAAGGGGGAGACACTCTTCACGGGCTCCTCTCTCATGGAGATTTTTACCCAGCTAATCTTCATCTGCCTTGGCAGACCAAGGCCTCAATTCAGTGGATGAAACTGCGGACACCTGAAAATCTTGACCGTTGCAACCAGGCTCTTGAGGAAATCGCCAAAACCTATGGTTACCACTTCATTAATTGTAATGCTGAGCTGTTCGACGATATAAAAGAGCAGAAAGCAGAGCATAACTATGACGGCGTTCACCTATATGCCAATGCCTACTTAAAGGTCTATGAATCTCTTGAACCCTACCTATTGGATTAAAAAAATATGAGAGAATTTCCAGTTCTTACTCGCTTTTTTCCCTTGATTACAGTACAATAGACGTCAAAAGTGAAAAATTGAAATGAGGTATCCCTATGTGGAAATGGTTTAAGCGACTCCTTATCCTCGTCATTGTGCTCTTTTTGGCAGTGGTGGCTCTACTTATTCCGGACAATATCGATAGTCAAGACCAATTAAAAAATGTATCAACACAAACATCTCTTGTTGATTTAGCCCAGGCTGGTATCGGTGGGGCATCCCTCTCATCAGGTGGCCTTTCAACCGAGATTAATCTTGATAGTAATCAGTTTCGTCAAGTCCTAAAAGCAAGCATAGCTGAATCTAATGATGAGACCTTGCAAAACAGTACCGTAGAGTTGAATGATTCCTATCTAACAGCTAAGGTTCCCGTATCTCTTGGCCCTATCGAATCAACATTTAGCCTTGATTTTACGGTCAGCACTAACAAGGAAGTCATCCTACTAGATTTGGTAGGTGCCCACTTGGGTCGTCTTCCAGTTCCAAAATCACTGGTTCTGCCTTATCTCAAGAAGAGCATTGCCCAGTCTAGTAGTGGTGTTCGCATGGTTAACAACCAGATCCAGATCAAGCTTCCTGAAATAGGATACGAGATTGACCAAGCCACAGTTACCAACGGTAAGATGAAGGTGAAGCTTAATATTCCGATTTCCTTGCCAACAAGTTAGTAGTTTAAAATCATTTGTTCAAAAATAAAATCCAAAACCAAGTCTAAACTGACTTGGTTTTTTACATGAGCAAAGTCGTTAGAGGGAGGACTACTTATATTTTTTCTAGGTTTCGGAATGAAGTGAATAACGTTGTTTAGATAAAAATGATATTAAATTGATTTTTTAAAACATAGATTATAGCGTTTACAAAAAAGTTGCGAATTTTCAGATACTAGTTTATAATATTAGAAAAAAGCATAAGGGGATTATTAAATGAGTGACTTAGTTTTAGGACTTGATATCGGTATAGGTTCTGTTGGTGTAGGTATCCTTAACAAAGTGACAGGAGAAATTATCCATAAAAACTCACGCATCTTCCCAGCAGCTCAAGCGGAAAATAACCTAGTACGTAGAACGAATCGTCAAGGAAGACGCTTGACACGACGTAAAAAACATCGTAGAGTTCGTTTAAATCGTCTATTTGAGGAAAGTGGATTAATCACCGATTTTACGAAGATTTCAATTAATCTTAACCCATATCAATTACGAGTTAAGGGCTTGACCGATGAATTGTCTAATGAAGAACTGTTTATCGCTCTTAAAAATATGGTGAAACACCGTGGGATTAGTTACCTCGATGATGCTAGTGATGACGGAAATTCATCAATAGGAGACTATGCACAAATTGTTAAGGAAAATAGTAAACAATTAGAAACTAAGACACCGGGACAGATACAGTTGGAACGCTACCAAACATATGGTCAATTACGTGGTGATTTTACTGTTGAGAAAGATGGCAAAAAACATCGCTTGATTAATGTCTTTCCAACATCAGCTTATCGTTCAGAAGCCTTAAGGATACTGCAAACTCAACAAGAATTTAATCCACAGATTACAGATGAATTTGTTAATCGTTATCTCGAAATTTTAACTGGAAAACGGAAATATTATCATGGACCCGGAAATGAAAAGTCACGGACTGATTATGGTCGTTACAGAACGAATGGAGAAACTTTAGACAATATTTTTGGAATTCTAATTGGGAAATGTACATTTTATCCAGACGAGTTTAGAGCAGCAAAAGCTTCCTACACGGCTCAAGAATTCAATTTGCTAAATGATTTGAACAATCTAACAGTTCCTACTGAAACCAAAAAGTTGAGCAAAGAACAGAAGAATCAAATCATTAATTATGTCAAAAATGAAAAGGCAATGGGGCCAGCGAAACTTTTTAAATATATCGCTAAGTTACTTTCTTGTGATGTTGCAGATATCAAGGGATACCGTATCGACAAATCAGGTAAGGCTGAGATTCATACTTTCGAAGCCTATCGAAAAATGAAAACGCTTGAAACCTTAGATATTGAGCAAATGGATAGAGAAACGCTTGATAAATTAGCCTATGTCTTAACATTAAACACTGAGAGGGAAGGTATTCAAGAAGCCTTAGAACATGAATTTGCTGATGGTAGCTTTAGCCAGAAGCAAGTTGACGAATTGGTTCAATTCCGCAAAGCAAATAGTTCCATTTTTGGAAAAGGATGGCATAATTTTTCTGTCAAACTGATGATGGAGTTAATTCCAGAATTGTATGAGACGTCAGAAGAGCAAATGACTATCCTGACACGACTTGGAAAACAAAAAACGACTTCGTCTTCAAATAAAACAAAATATATAGATGAAAAACTATTAACTGAAGAAATCTATAATCCTGTTGTTGCTAAGTCTGTTCGCCAGGCTATAAAAATCGTAAATGCGGCGATTAAAGAATACGGAGACTTTGACAATATTGTCATCGAAATGGCTCGTGAAACAAATGAAGATGATGAAAAGAAAGCTATTCAAAAGATTCAAAAAGCCAACAAAGATGAAAAAGATGCAGCAATGCTTAAGGCTGCTAACCAATATAATGGAAAGGCTGAATTACCACATAGTGTTTTCCACGGTCATAAGCAATTAGCGACTAAAATCCGCCTTTGGCATCAGCAAGGAGAACGTTGCCTTTATACTGGTAAGACAATCTCAATCCATGATTTGATAAATAATTCTAATCAGTTTGAAGTAGATCATATTTTACCTCTTTCTATCACATTCGATGATAGCCTTGCAAATAAGGTTTTGGTTTATGCAACTGCTAACCAAGAAAAAGGACAACGAACACCTTATCAGGCTTTAGATAGTATGGATGATGCGTGGTCTTTCCGTGAATTAAAAGCTTTTGTACGTGAGTCAAAAACACTTTCGAACAAGAAAAAAGAATACCTCCTTACAGAAGAAGATATTTCAAAGTTTGATGTTCGAAAGAAATTTATTGAACGAAATCTTGTAGATACAAGATACGCTTCAAGAGTTGTCCTCAATGCCCTTCAAGAACACTTTAGAGCTCACAAGATTGATACAAAAGTTTCCGTGGTTCGTGGCCAATTTACATCTCAATTGAGACGCCATTGGGGAATTGAGAAGACTCGTGATACTTATCATCACCATGCTGTCGATGCATTGATTATTGCCGCCTCAAGTCAGTTGAATTTGTGGAAAAAACAAAAGAATACCCTTGTAAGTTATTCAGAAGACCAACTCCTTGATATTGAAACAGGTGAACTTATTAGTGATGATGAGTACAAGGAATTTGTGTTCAAAGCCCCTTATCAACATTTTGTTGATACATTGAAGAGTAAAGAATTTGAAGACAGTATCTTATTCTCTTATCAAGTGGATTCTAAGTTTAATCGTAAAATATCAGATGCCACTATTTATGCGACAAGACAGGCTAAAGTAGGAAAAGATAAGGCGGATGAAACTTATGTCTTAGGGAAAATCAAAGATATTTATACTCAGGATGGTTATGATGCCTTTATGAAGATTTATAAGAAGGATAAGTCAAAATTCCTCATGTATCGTCACGACCCACAAACCTTTGAGAAAGTTATCGAGCCAATTTTAGAGAACTATCCTAATAAGCAAATGAATGAAAAAGGGAAAGAGGTACCATGTAATCCTTTCCTAAAATATAAAGAAGAACATGGCTATATTCGTAAATATAGTAAAAAAGGCAATGGTCCTGAAATCAAGAGTCTTAAATACTATGATAGTAAGCTAGGCAATCATATTGATATTACTCCGAAGGATAGTAACAATAAAGTTGTCTTACAGTCAGTTTCTCCATGGAGAGCGGATGTCTATTTCAATAATACTACTGGAAAATACGAAATCCTCGGATTGAAATATGCTGATTTACAATTTGAAAAAGGGACAGGAACATATAAGATTTCCCAGGAAAAATACAATGACATTAAGAAAAAAGAGGGTGTGGATTCTGATTCAGAATTCAAGTTTACACTTTATAAAAATGATTTGTTACTCGTTAAAGAAACAGAAACAAAAGAACAACAGCTTTTCCGTTTTCTTTCTCGAACTATGCCTAAACAAAAGCATTATGTTGAATTAAAACCTTATGATAAACAGAAATTTGAAGGAGGTGAGGCGTTAATTAAAGTGTTGGGTAACGTTGCTAATGGTGGTCAATGCATAAAAGGGCTAGGAAAATCAAATATTTCTATTTATAAAGTAAGAACGGATGTTCTAGGAAATCAGCATATCATCAAAAATGAGGGTGATAAGCCTAAGCTAGATTTTTAATATTAATTGTTAAAAAAGTGTTGCAATTATAGTTATCATATACTATAATAATAGTGTAAGGGACGCCTTACACAGTTACTTAAATCTTGCAGAAGCTACAAAGATAAGGCTTCATGCCGAAATCAACACCCTGTCATTTTATGGCAGGGTGTTTTCGTTATTTAAAGAGGAGAAGAAATGACTTGGAGAGTTGTACATGTCAGTCAAAGCGAGAAGATGCGCTTAAAGCTTGATAACTTATTAGTGCAAAAGATGGGACAAGAGTTTACGGTGCCACTAAGTGATATTTCGATAATCGTTGCAGAAGGTGGGGATACAGTTGTTACCCTTCGTCTATTAAGTGCCTTAAGTAAATATAATATTGCTTTAGTTGTTTGCGATAACGAACATTTACCAACAGGAATTTATCACTCACAAAATGGGCACTTTAGAGCGTACAAGCGCTTGAAAGAACAGCTGGATTGGTCTCAGAAACAAAAGGACAAGGCATGGCAGATTGTAACTTATTATAAAATCAATAACCAAGAGGATGTTCTAGCCATGTTTGAAAAAAGTCTGGACAACATTAGATTACTTTCAGACTATAAAGAGCAGATAGAACCTGGTGATAGAACGAATAGAGAAGGACATGCTGCCAAGGTCTACTTTAATGAGCTCTTTGGTAAACAATTTGTCAGAGTAACTCAGCAAGAAGCTGATGTCATCAATGCTGGCTTAAACTATGGCTATGCTATCATGAGGGCTCAGATGGCTAGAATAGTGGCGGGTTATGGTTTAAATGGCCTATTAGGAATCTTCCATAAAAATGAATACAATCAGTTTAATTTGGTTGACGACTTGATGGAGCCATTTAGACAGATTGTAGATGTTTGGGTATATGATAATCTACGAGATCAGGAATTCCTTAAGTATGAGTATAGGTTGGGATTGACAGATTTACTCAATGCTAAAATCAAATATGGCAAAGAGACCTGTTCAGTGACAGTTGCTATGGACAAATATGTCAAAGGCTTTATCAAATATATTTCGGAAAAAGATAGCAGTAAATTCCACTGCCCAGTGGTATCAAGTTTAGAGTGGAGAAAATAAGATGAGGTATGAAGCGTTGAGATTATTATGTTTTTTTGATTTACCAATGGAATCCAAGGATGAAAAAAGAATTTATCGTAATTTTCATAAAGAATTAATTTCAAATGGGTTTGAAATGTTACAATTTTCGGTCTATTATCGCACTTGTCCTAATAGAAGCTTTGCAAATAAATTTTATAAAAAGCTAAAGACGAGCAATCTGCCTGCTGGAAATGTGAGACTTTTGGCGGTTACTGAAAAGCAATTTTCAGAGATGACATTAATTATAGGTGGCAAAACTAAGCAAGAGGAAATCGTCAGTGATAATAAGTTGGTGGTCATATGAAATTTTTTGTACGACATCCTTACAAAGAACGTATTGAATTGAATATCGGTGCAATCACACAAATTGTTGGTCAAAATAATGAACTCAAATATTATATTTGGCAGATTTTGAGCTGGTATTTTGGTGGAAAAAAATACTCAAGTGAGGACTTAAGTATTTTTGATTATGAGGAGCCTACCATACTTGATGAAGTTGGAGAAATAGTGAAACGAAATAGCTATCACTATATCGACATTTCAAGTTTTAAGGATTTACTGGAGCAGATGGAATACAAGAAAGGAACACTTGCCCACGCTTACCTTCGTAAAATTGTCAATCAAGTTGATATTGTAGGCCATTTGGAGAAAATTAATGAACATGTAGAGCTTATTGAAGAAGCTATGAATCGGCATATAAACTTAAACTGTGGACAGGTGGAATACCATTTGGAGAATCTCCCTCTAACACTAGACCAACTACTCACAAAAAATTTTAGCCCATTTTTTGCCATTGAGAACAAGAATCTATCTTTTGAATGGGTTTCAAATACTGATAAACTTTCTCTCTTTCTAGAAATGTTAGACGGTCTACTTTCACAAATAACAGAGAAGTATCTCATTGTGCTAAAAAATATTGATGGCTTTATCTCAGAAGAATCTTATACTATTTTTTATAGGCAAATCTGTCATCTGGTCAAGAAGTATCCATACCTAACCTTTATTTTGTTTCCTAGTGACCAAGGCTATTTAAAAATTGATGAAGAAAATAGTAGGTTCGTCAATATTTTATCTGACCAGGTGGAGCATTTGTATGATGTTGAGTTTATGTATGAAAGGGTAATGAAATATTATCCAAGTAATGATTTTCCGACGAGAGAAGGCTTTAGGATGTCTTTAGAAACTGTGACACCTTATTTATTGACAAAAATGCTGAGACAACCTAGTCTCTCACTTGTTGATTCAGTAATATTGAATATCCTAAATCAGTTGTTTCATTTTAGTTACCGTATAAGATATTCACAAACATCTGATGAAAAACTTTTACAGAAATTTTTAGAAAGTAAGGATTGACAAGAACAGTTATTGATTTTATAATCACTATGTGGGTATGAAAATCTCAAAAATCATTTGAGGTTTTTGTACTCTCAAGATTTAAGTAACTGTACAACTATTAAAAGAAATGGAAAAGAAGCACACTGGTTTTTGTACTCTCAAGATTTAAGTAACTGTACAACTTTATACAAAGAGTTATATATCTTTTTATGTTTTTGTACTCTCAAGATTTAAGTAACTGTACAACATTCTGCTGGTGCATTGGAAACATTGGTAGGTTTTTGTACTCTCAAGATTTAAGTAACTGTACAACAGACACCTTCGCCAAAAGCTTTGCCAATTTGTTTTTGTACTCTCAAGATTTAAGTAACTGTACAACCGCTTGTAAATTCGTCTTCTAATTTTCCTAGTTTTTGTACTCTCAAGATTTAAGTAACTGTACAACCATTAGTGACTTTTTTAGTCTCTACACCGTGTTTTTGTACTCTCAAGATTTAAGTAACTGTACAACAATACTCGAAGGAAGTAGTTCGTCCAGTGTGTTTTTGTACTCTCAAGATTTAAGTAACTGTACAACATCCCTTTCTTGCATATTCTTCTAACGCTAGTTTTTGTACTCTCAAGATTTAAGTAACTGTACAACTCTAATCTAAATAGTTTTCTTGCATTATTGGTTTTTGTACTCTCAAGATTTAAGTAACTGTACAACCCAAGGTCTCATCAGGTGACAACTCTTTCTGTTTTTGTACTCTCAAGATTTAAGTAACTGTACAACGTCGGTATTCGTAACACCACAATTACTTACGTTTTTGTACTCTCAAGATTTAAGTAACTGTACAACATATCGGTGGTGGAGCTTTTGAAACTGATAGTTTTTGTACTCTCAAGATTTAAGTAACTGTACAACCAGAATTGAGGCACAAACACAATGACAATGTTTTTGTACTCTCAAGATTTAAGTAACTGTACAACACCATCATTTGATGCTGCCATGTAGTTATGTTTTTGTACTCTCAAGATTTAAGTAACTGTACAACTGGGAACTGTTGTATAATGTTTATACTATTGTTTTTGTACTCTCAAGATTTAAGTAACTGTACAACTTTAGGTTTGTAGTGTCGATTAAAGAAGGGGTTTTTGTACTCTCAAGATTTAAGTAACTGTACAACTGCTTGTAAAGCTGTCTTCTAGTTTTCCTTGTTTTTGTACTCTCAAGATTTAAGTAACTGTACAACACTCCCATGTTGCCATCACTGTCATACTTGGTTTTTGTACTCTCAAGATTTAAGTAACTGTACAACTCCTCGTAGATCACACCACTTTCAAAACCGGTTTTTGTACTCTCAAGATTTAAGTAACTGTACAACACGCCCCTAGAGTGTATCAAGTATCGCTTGGGTTTTTGTACTCTCAAGATTTAAGTAACTGTACAACATATCGGTGGTGGTGCGTTTGAAACTGACAGTTTTTGTACTCTCAAGATTTAAGTAACTGTACAACAGAAGCTAGTAAATACTTTAAAACATATGCGTTTTTGTACTCTCAAGATTTAAGTAACTGTACAACGTGAAGCCTTGAATAGTACGATTAGTCAGCGTTTTTGTACTCTCAAGATTTAAGTAACTGTACAACATAGGTCGCTTGACTAAAGCGCCAGAACTTGTTTTTGTACTCTCAAGATTTAAGTAACTGTACAACAAGATGGAAGAAGGTTAGTTAAGTTATGAGGTTTTTGTACTCTCAAGATTTAAGTAACTGTACAACAGCCTAAACATTCAGCAAAACGCAGTAATAGTTTTTGTACTCTCAAGATTTAAGTAACTGTACAACTGAATTACACGAATTACTAGAAAGGCAGTTGTTTTTGTACTCTCAAGATTTAAGTAACTGTACAACTACGGCATGACCAGTACCTATCCTAAGATGGTTTTTGTACTCTCAAGATTTAAGTAACTGTACAACCTATCAATCGTCAATAACAACAACCTACTGGTTTTTGTACTCTCAAGATTTAAGTAACTGTACAACAAAAGAACAAGCACAAATGATTGCTGACTTGTTTTTGTACTCTCAAGATTTAAGTAACTGTACAACTTCTACTGTTAAACCAGTTTTGAAACAAGGGTTTTTGTACTCTCAAGATTTAAGTAACTGTACAACGTTTATAGTCGTCATTGTACCCATAACGCAGTTTTTGTACTCTCAAGATTTAAGTAACTGTACAACTTCAAACTTAGTTACGAGCTTGCTTAAATTGTTTTTGTACTCTCAAGATTTAAGTAACTGTACAACGGGATGATATGAAAGACAATGCTAAAGAAAGTTTTTGTACTCTCAAGATTTAAGTAACTGTACAACATTCATTAATATCTGCAAGGATTTCTTGTTGTTTTTGTACTCTCAAGATTTAAGTAACTGTACAACACATCTCATTTTCGGACGACCCATTTCTTTGTTTTTGTACTCTCAAGATTTAAGTAACTGTACAACTTGTTAATTCTGGCGTGACGATTGTATTGGGTTTTTGTACTCTCAAGATTTAAGTAACTGTACAACAAGTCGCTATTTTAAGTTCGAGAACGACTTGTTTTTGTACTCTCAAGATTTAAGTAACTGTACAACGCCAATCCTCTAACGCTTCATCAAGACCTGGTTTTTGTACTCTCAAGATTTAAGTAACTGTACAACCAAAGGTTACGTCGATAGTTCAACGTTTGAGTTTTTGTACTCTCAAGATTTAAGTAACTGTACAACAGCTCGTCTAGCACAGAAACAAGTTCAAGTGTTTTTGTACTCTCAAGATTTAAGTAACTGTACAACAGTAAGAAAGACAACGTTCTTATCGAGACAGTTTTTGTACTCTCAAGATTTAAGTAACTGTACAACAAATCAGAACTATTAAAATCCCAGAAATCAGTTTTTGTACTCTCAAGATTTAAGTAACTGTACAACTTTCCATTGTGGTCTTTACTCCTTTTTAAAGTTTTTGTACTCTCAAGATTTAAGTAACTGTACAACCGAAATGGATAGAAATGTTAAAAAGACAAAGTTTTTGTACTCTCAAGATTTAAGTAACTGTACAACCGTTTAGACGGATTAAATAAGTCTGATCAAGTTTTTGTACTCTCAAGATTTAAGTAACTGTACAACCCCGGGAAGTTTTGGGTGAAAAGATCACCAAGTTTTTGTACTCTCAAGATTTAAGTAACTGTACAACGGAAAGAGAGACATTTCTTTCAGTAAAATGGTTTTTGTACTCTCAAGATTTAAGTAACTGTACAACAATGACGGAACATATAACGGCTTAACTGTTGTTTTTGTACTCTCAAGATTTAAGTAACTGTACAACTAGCTGATGGAGGAGTAAGTGCTACTTATTGTTTTTGTACTCTCAAGATTTAAGTAACTGTACAACTGAATTTAACAACCTTGATTTTGATATCAAGTTTTTGTACTCTCAAGATTTAAGTAACTGTACAACTGGCTTTTATAGGTTTTCTGTCATCTACAGTTTTTGTACTCTCAAGATTTAAGTAACTGTACAACATGGTAGCTCCGCTCTTGGCTTGTGCTCCAGTTTTTGTACTCTCAAGATTTAAGTAACTGTACAACGAGTGCAACTAAATACCTTATACCCCAAAAGTTTTTGTACTCTCAAGATTTAAGTAACTGTACAACTTCATAGTTCCGTCTCGGTTTAATTCTGTAGTTTTTGTACTCTCAAGATTTAAGTAACTGTACAACACTGCTGTAGAAGTAAGTAGTGTATAACCAGTTTTTGTACTCTCAAGATTTAAGTAACTGTACAACCAGTATTGATTGAGTCACAAACGCTTGACCGTTTTTGTACTCTCAAGATTTAAGTAACTGTAGGTTCTGTTGCAAAGTTGACCAATAAATCTATTTTAGTATAAAATTCAGTAAAAAGACAGTGAGGACAGAGTAATGAACCACTTTAAAGGGAAACAATTTCAAAAAGATGTGATTATTGTCGCTGTGGGATATTATCTACGTTACAATCTGAGCTATCGTGAAGTTCAAGAACTACTGTATGACCGTGGTATCAATGTCTGTCACACTACGATTTATCGCTGGGTTCAAGAGTACAGTAAAGTCCTCTATCATCTTTGGAAGAAGAAAAATAGACAGTCCTTCTATTCGTGGAAAATGGATGAAACCTATATCAAAATTAAAGGACGTTGGCATTATCTCTATCGTGCAATTGATTCTGATGGATTAACTTTAGACATTTGGTTACGAAAGAAACGGGATACTCAGGCGGCTTATGCTTTCTTAAAACGGCTCCATAAACAATTTGGACAACCTAGAGTGATTGTAACCGATAAAGCACCATCGATTAGTTCTGCATTCAGAAAGCTACAGATTAACGGTTTATATACCAAGACAGAACATCGGACAGTGAAGTATCTCAATAATTTAATTGAGCAGGACCATCGTCCAATTAAGCGCCGTAATAAATTTTATCGAAGTTTACGAACTGCCTCAACCACGATTAAGGGCATGGAGACTATTCGAGGAATATACAAAAAGAACCGAAGAAACGGAACGCTCTTCGGATTTTCGGTGTCGACTGAAATTAAAGTTCTGATGGGGATCCCAGCATAGTCAAAATGTTAAACTAGGACTTCTATACTCTTTTGGGAAACTTTGCAACAGAACCTAACTGTACAACAGTTTAGCAATAAGAACTATACAGGAAAAGGTTTTTGTACTCTTAAGATTTAAGTAACTGTACAACACATGCCATTTCACGTCTACTATGATCAATGTTTTTGTACTCTCAAGATTTAAGTAACTGTACAACACATGCCATTTCACGTCTACTATGATCAATGTTTTTGTACTCTCAAGATTTAAGTAACTGTACAACTTACACTTAAGAACTTTTCTTATGTCTGTTGTTTTTGTACCCTCAAGATTTAAGTAACTGTACAACAAATACAACGATAATGATATAGTAAAATCGTTTTTGTACTCTCAAGATTTAAGTAACTGTACAACAAACCCTTGATACTACTGGATTTTTAGGCAGTTTTTGTACTCTCAAGATTTAAGTAACTGTACAACAAACTTTATTGTTTTCTACGTTGCAGAAGGGTTTTTGTACTCTCAAGATTTAAGTAACTGTACAACATTCGTTGTTGAATAAGTGTTCGTATTATCGTTTTTGTACTCTCAAGATTTAAGTAACTGTACAACATTCGTTGTTGAATAAGTGTTCGTATTATCGTTTTTGTACTCTCAAGATTTAAGTAACTGTACAACATAAGGCCGATAATGCCGCTGTAATGCATGGTTTTTGTACTCTCAAGATTTAAGTAACTGTACAACTACGAATAATTAAACCCGCCCACGAAAACTGTTTTTGTACTCTCAAGATTTAAGTAACTGTACAACGGGCAATGATCGGTAAAGGTTTGGCTGATGGTTTTTGTACTCTCAAGATTTAAGTAACTGTACAGTTTGATTCAACATAAAAAGCCGGTTCAATTGAACTTGGCTTTTTAAAATACACGATAAACATAAGGATTGTCAGGCTGACTAACCTCTTTAACCTCAGTCAAATTAAGGATAGGGAGGCTCTGTTTAAGGTTTTGATAATAATTCACAGTGATGGTACCAGTGACTGTTACCCAGGTATTATCCTTAAAGGTTTGGTCGCTTCCTGTCGTTGCCAGTCCGTAAACACCTGAATCGGCGATACAGTGGATAATACCGAAACGGAAGATGAACTGATATCCCTCGGTCTGTGGGTCATTGTAAACAAAGCCGGTATAGGTGACCTTCTTACCCACGAAATCGTTTGGATAGAGATAGATGAGCTCCATGACTTCCATGTAATTTTCCGTGGTAATCTGGATGGTCTCACGTCCCTTGTACTTGGCTAGCTCCTTGGTCATCTCCTTCTCATAAGCTGAGGAGGTGAAGTAGGAGCTGGTGTCCGGCCTTAAGTACTGGATAGTCGTTCCCTCTTGGTCGGCCTGGTTAGGATCGCTCCCTGCAGCCAGTGGAAAATGATAACCCTTAGCTGATACAGTATTGGCATCCAGGGTCACCGTTGGCACTAAGAGCCCAGTGAGAACTGGAAATGCCAAGAGAACGATGCTGGCTCCCTTGGCCACTCGACCTGACAAATGCGAGTGAACCTTTATTTTCTTCATCCAAACGATGAGTTGAACCAAAGCGAGGATGAAGGAAAGCGCCATGGAAATGTAAGCCAGGTAGGAGTAGTGGATATTAATGTACTGGTTGAGCTTGCCAGAAACTTGCAAGTACATGACGAGCTCAAAATACCCAGATAAGATGAGAAAACGTAACATTAAATCACCCCCAATACTAGACAGTAAATGACTGTTACCAGACTTGCGGTTCCCACAAAGAGCCCGACAAAGCGTGTCTTAAACTGGTGTTTCATCATGATCAAGTTCTTGATATCAACCATAGGACCGATGATGAGGAAGGCCACTGTTGGTGCCACTCCAAAACTAGAGAGTAGTGAAGCTCCGATAAAGGCATCTGCCTCAGAACAAAGTGAGAGGATAAAGGCCAGGAGCATCATGATGAGGACGGCTGTCACCGAATTGTGCCCGATTGTCGTAAAAATACGGGTAGGTAGGTAGGTCTGTATACTTGCGGCCACCAGGCTCCCTAAAATCAGGTAACGCCCAGTGTCGAAAAATTCATCTACCGCATGAATCAAGGCTTGAAAAACTTTCTTACCAGCTGACAAACCACTATAGTCGTGCACATGACTGACCTTTCGATTTTCCTTAAGAATCTGGTCATCCACCACAAAGCCCAGCAAGATTCCCAAAATCATGGCAATCAAGAAAGCCCCGAGGAAACGTAAAAACACGTAGTACCAAGAGTTCCCAAAGGCCGTATAGGTCGCAAAGAGAACGACTGGATTAATAATAGGGGCAGTTGCCATGAAAGGAATAGCCGTGTAGCTAGGCACTTTTTTCTCTAAAAAGCGCGTGATAATGGGAACAATCCCACATTCACAAGAAGGAAAAATAAAGCCGACTAGGGTTCCAAAGAGAATAGCCAGGACCTTGTTTTTCGGCAGGAAGTTTTGGACCTTTTCAGGAGTCAAGAAGACTTCGATAAAGCCCGACACGATACTTCCCAGTAAAACAAAGGGCAGGGCTTCGATAATAATAGATAGAAAAACTGCCAGAAGCTGAAAAACGCTATCTGGTAGTTGATGAAAAATAGCCATAACTTTTATTTCTTCTTATCTTCTTGAAGACGTTTGTCCTTCTTAGGATCAGTTCCCGCCTTTTCAAAATCAGGGATAACCGCAAAAGATGCCATCATGCTTTCAAGTTCATTTGTTTTTTTCTGAATAACCGCCATAAAAAGCCTCCGAGTTAATTAAGATACTAAGGGCGTCATTTCTGACAGAAAATTAGGGAATCGGCAGAAGAAGCTTTGCTTCAAGGAAGATGCATCTATTTTCCGAAAGAAATAGCCTTAAGAATAGGTTTACTCTCTTATTATACTACCTCTTGCTCAAAAAATCTCGCTTCATCTACAAGGTTTTCTGCCCAAGCATACCTCCTATCGTGGTATAATAGAGTTTATGGAAAATCGAAATTTAGAGACATTGGCTCAAGAATTGGGCCTAAAAAAACAACAAGTTGAAACCGTTTTGGAATTGACCGCAGAAGGTAATACCATTCCCTTCATCGCCCGTTACCGTAAGGAAAAAACCGGAAATCTGGATGAAACGCAAATCAAGGCTATCATTGATATGGATAAGTCTTTGACAGCCCTCCAAGACCGCAAGGAAACGGTTCTGGCAAAGATTGAGGCTCAGGGCAAATTGACTGACCAACTAAAGGCAGCCATCGAAGCGGCTGAAAAGTTGGCAGACGTGGAAGAACTCTACCTTCCCTATAAGGAAAAACGCCGCACTAAAGCGACTATTGCACGTGAAGCAGGCCTTTTTCCACTGGCTCGTCTTATCTTGCAAAATAGTTCAAACCTCAAAGATGAAGCTGAAAAGTTGACATCCGAAGCCTTTCCAACAGCTGACAAGGCCCTTGCGGGTGCTGTGGATATTTTGGTTGAGGCCTTTTCTGAGGACAATAGCTTGCGCTCTTGGACCTACAACGAAATCTGGAACAACAGTGAGATCACTTCGATCCTAAAGGATCAATCTCTGGATGAAAAGGAAACCTTCAAGATTTACTATGATTTTGCGGATAAGGTATCTAAACTCCAAGGTTACCGTACTCTGGCCCTTAACCGTGGTGAGAAATTAGGCGTTATCAAGGTAAACTTTAAGCACAATCTTGAGAAAATGCATCGTTTTTACAGTGCCCGTTTCAAGCAAAAAAATGATTATATTGAGGAAGTCATCAACCAGTCGCTCAAGAAGAAAATCATTCCAGCTATGGAGCGTCGTATCCGTAGTGAGTTGACTGAAGCAGCAGAAGATGGAGCCATTAATCTTTTCTCTCAAAATCTTCGAAGCCTTCTCCTAGTCTCACCACTTAAAGGAAAGATGGTACTTGGATTTGACCCAGCCTTTCGTACAGGAGCTAAATTGGCCGTCGTTGACCAAACAGGGAAACTGATTACAACTCAGGTCATCTATCCAGTTGCTCCAGCAAGTCAAGCTAAGATTGCTCAAGCTAAGAAAGACTTGGCTGACCTCATCAAAGAGCATGCTATTGAGATTATTGCTATCGGAAATGGAACAGCCAGCCGTGAAAGTGAAGCCTTTGTGGCAGAAGTCCTCAAAGATTTCCCAGAGACCTCTTATGTCATTGTCAATGAAAGTGGTGCCTCAGTCTACTCTGCTTCAGAGTTGGCCCGTCATGAGTTCCCAGACTTGACGGTCGAAAAGCGCTCTGCTATTTCCATTGCCCGTCGTCTTCAAGACCCTCTGGCGGAATTGGTTAAGATTGACCCCAAATCAATCGGAGTAGGCCAATACCAGCATGATGTTAGCCAGAAGAAACTCTCTGAAAATCTTGATTTCGTCGTTGATACCGTGGTTAACCAGGTTGGTGTCAATGTCAATACGGCAAGTAGTACTCTCTTGTCACATGTCTCAGGTCTCAACAAGACTATCTCAGAAAATATTGTTGCCTACCGTGAGGAAAATGGGGAGTTTACATCACGTGATGAAATTAAGAAGGTCCCACGTCTTGGTGCCAAAGCCTTTGAACAAGCTGCCGGTTTCCTCCGTATTCCAAACGCTAAAAATATCTTGGATAATACGGGAGTCCACCCAGAGTCTTATCCAGCGGTGAAGGCTCTCTTCAAGCAGTTAGACATCACAGATTTGGACGACTCTGCTAAGGCAAAATTGAAGGCTCTTAATCTTAATGACACAGCAGAAGAGCTAGGGCTTGGTCAGGAAACCCTTAAAGATATCATTGCTGACCTTTTAAAACCAGGTCGAGACTTGCGTGATGATTTTGAAGCACCGGTACTTCGCAAGGATGTTCTTGAGCTCAAAGACTTGTCGGTGGGGCAAAAACTTGAAGGAACAGTACGTAACGTTGTGGACTTTGGTGCTTTTGTGGATATCGGTGTCCATGAGGATGGTCTTATCCATATCTCTGAGATGAGTAAGAGTTTCGTTAACCATCCAAGCCAAGTGGTTTCTGTTGGGGATTTAGTTACCGTATGGGTGTCAAAAATTGACTTAGAACACGAAAAGCTTAATCTTTCCTTGGTGAATCCACGTGAATCTAACTGATTATGTTAAGACAGTTTCTATCGAAGATTTCGGTTGGAAATTTAAGCATCAAGCCTTGTGGAACAAGCGCCTGAGGACCACTGGAGGTCGTTTCTTCCCAAAGGATGGACACTTAGATTTCAATCCGAAACTTTATGAAGAACACGGCCTCGAGACCTTTCGGAAAATCGTCCGTCATGAACTCTGTCACTACCACCTTTATTTTCAAGGGAAGGGCTGCAAACATGGGGATAGAGATTTCAAGGACCTACTAGCTAGGGTGGACGGCCTTAGGTACGCCCCCAAAATGCGAAACCAGGCAGAAAATTACTTCCTTTATCAGTGCCAATCTTGTGGTCACACTTACCGTCGCAAACGCCGTGTCAATACACAGAAATTTGGATGTGGTTTGTGCCAAGGCAAACTCATTTTTCTAAATCAGTCCTAGGACTGATTTTTTTTGTCTCAAAAAATCATACAATGATATCAACGAAATGATAGGAGAAGAAGACCATGCCAAATCGCTTTTATAAGATACGAAAAAATAGACTCGTCGCCGGTGTTGTTGCAGGTTTGGCAGATAAATTTGGCTGGAACCTCACTTTGGCTCGTGTCTTAGCTATTATTCTCATGGTTTCCACGCAGTTTGGAATCTTCTTATACTTAGTTTTAGCCCTCCTCCTTCCTTATAAAGAGGATATTTATCCTGAAATAAAACTTAAGGATGGAAGAAAACGCAAAAACGCTGAACCTGTAGAAGACGAGTGGAAATGGTGAGTAAATGATAACAGAAAAGATCTATGATTGACCTTAGTGTTAGTCATAGGTCTTTTTTTGCTTTGCGAACCGCATTGAAAACCTTTTTATGATACAATGAAACTAGTAAATAATCGGAGGAAATAACATGACAGTAACTGTTAAAATGTTGGTTGATAAGCTTAAACTTAAGGTTGTCTATGGGAATGAGGAGCTTTTGGCAAAAGCGATAACAACGGCTGATATCTCTCGTCCTGGTTTAGAAATGACGGGTTATTTTGACTATTATTCACCAGAACGACTTCAGTTGGTTGGGATGAAGGAGTGGTCCTACCTTAAAACCATGACTGCTAATAACCGTTATTCTGTTTTTGCTAATATATTTAGAGAGGAAACTCCAGCTGTTGTCGTGGCACGTGGTCTTGAGATTCCAGAAGAGATGCTTCAAGCTGCTAAGGAAAATGGTGTAGCAGTTCTTCAAGGACGCAACTCTACATCATCACTTTCAGGTGACATGTCTTGGTATCTCAACTCTCAATTAGCTGAACGTACTAGTGTCCATGGTGTTCTGGTAGATATCTACGGGATGGGTGTTCTTATTCAAGGGGACTCTGGTATCGGTAAGAGTGAGACAGCGCTCGAGTTGGTGAAACGTGGCCACCGTCTAGTTGCTGATGACCGTGTAGATGTCTATGCTAAGGATGAGGGAACTCTCTGGGGGGAACCTGCAGAAATTCTTCTCCATCTTCTTGAAATTCGTGGGGTTGGTATCATTGACGTTATGAGTCTTTACGGAGCTAGTGCTGTCCGTAATTCATCTCAAGTTCAGTTGTGCATATATCTTGAGAATTTTGAAAATGACGAGGTCTTTGACCGTCTTGGAAATAGCAATGAAGAGATTGAATTACAGGGCGTTAAGATTCCACGTATCCGTATTCCTGTTAAGACAGGACGTAACGTGTCAGTCGTTATAGAAGCTGCAGCAATGAACTATCGTGCTAAGCAAATGGGATATGATGCAACCAAAACTTTTAAGGACCGTTTGACCGACCTCATTAGTAAGAATGGTGAAGACTAATGTTAGCTACTATTGATCCAATTGCTCTAAGACTTGGTCCAATCAGTATTCATTGGTATGCTATCTTTATTGTATCTGGTCTTTTGCTTGCAGTTTATCTGGCTCAGCGTTTGGCTCCTGAAAAGGGAATCAATCCTGAGCATATCTTAGATTTTATTCTCTTAGCCTTTCCTATAGCCATTGTTGGTGCTAGGCTCTACTATGTGATTTTCCAGTGGTCTTATTACAGCCAAAATCCATCGGAAATTTTTGCGATTTGGAATGGTGGAATTGCTATCTATGGTGGCTTGATTGCTGGTGCAGCTGTCCTTTATTGGTTCGCCAAACGTCATGCTATAGCGGTTTTAGATTTTCTAGATATTGCGGCCCCTGGGGTCATGATAGCTCAGAGCATCGGTCGCTGGGGAAATTTTGTCAATCAAGAGGCCTATGGAAAAGCAGTTAGTCAACTGAATTATCTTCCAGAAATTATCCGTCAGCAGATGTTTATTGATGGAAGCTACCGTGTACCTACCTTCCTTTATGAAAGCCTATGGAATTTAGTTGGTTTTAGCATTATTCTGGGACTACGATATTTTAATAAGGGATTGCGACAGGGAGATGTGACTTCATTTTACCTTATCTGGTATGGACTTGGACGCTTTGTCATTGAAGGCATGCGTACGGATAGTCTTATGTTTGCCGGCTTGCGTGTCTCACAATGGGTCAGCATTTCCATCATTATCCTTGGAGTTGTCCTCTTATATTTCCGTAAACAACGTCAAAAAGCAGATTATAAAATGAAAAACTAGTCATACTGTTCAGACTTTGTTATAATGAAGTGAAAATTATAATAACAAAGGTCATACGAGGCAGGAGTCAAACATTCAGTTTTTTTGTTAACCTTTTAAACAGGTCAAAGGAGTCTAAAACTATGGTAGAAATTGCATTTCTTATTATCGCAATCGCACTTGCTGCGTTTCTAATTGCATTAATCCCAACTTTACTTCGCACACGTCATGTTGTCAAAGAAGTTGAAGAAACAGTTGCGGTTCTTCGTACAGATATTAACGTAACACTTCACCAAACAAATGAAATTTTGGCTAAGGCTAATGTCTTGGTTGAAGATGTTAATGAAAAAGTTCAAACGATTGATCCTCTCTTTGTAGCAGTAGCTGATCTTTCAGAAAGTGTTTCTGACTTGAATACTCGAGCTCGTCACCTCGCTGCTAAGGCAAGTGCAGCAGGAGCAAGTGTCGGTAAAGCAGGCTCAGCCTTTGCTATCGGCAAGGTTGCTTCAAAACTATTTGGTAAAAAAGACAAGAAAAAATAAGGAGGTCTTTTCATGAGTAAATTTCTAAACACCCTAATTATTGGTGCAGCATCTGGAGCTGCAGCAGCGTATTTCTTTACAACTGAAAAAGGTAAAGCAGTTAAAGCACGTATTGATGAGGAAATCGCTTCATTCAAAGAAGATCCTAAAGCTTACCAAAATCAAGTAGTGGAAAAAGTTGGCGACTATAAAGAATTGGCAGTCGATACTTTCCAAGATTATAAAATAAAATTTGAAAATGGCGACATCACTGCAACTGATTTGACAAAAGCCGTTCAAGAAAAAACAGCTCAAGTTGCTGACTTTGCAAAAGAGAGCTTTGAACTCATCAAGGAAAAAACAGCTCAAGTAACACCTGAGCAAGCCAATGTTAAAGCAGAAACAAAAGCTATCGTTGATGATATCTTCATTGATATCAAAGATATCTCTGAAGAAGTAGCAGAATCAAACTAAAAAGAACGTTGACTCCTTAGTCAACGTTCTTTTGCTTTAAGATATTCGATTAGGACATAAATGCCTAACTGACCAATGGCGCTAATGGTAATTGCCCAGAAGAAGGCCCAGAAGGTAGCTACCTGTGCTACCAAGAAAAGGAAGGCAACTAGGACTGTTGAAACACAGAAGCTTGAGACACGTCCAAAGAAAATCATATCTTGTAGTTTAATACTATTACTATTTAGACCTTGATCGTCTTGATAATTGGTCGTTTGACGACGTTCAATCTCGAAATCTTCGATGTGATCAAATTGACGGTGTAAGTTGTCAGCCATGTCTGCCTCCTTTCTATATAAAGTACTTAAATCACTATTTTGTGTAGGCTAAAAGACTGAGTCAGTATTTCACTAGTTACAATCTTTTTAATAATACCATAAAAAGTTTATATTGCAAAGTTTTTTTGAAATTCTAGTATTATAAAACAATTTTTAAATATCAAAATACGATTTAACAAAACCTAAAAGTTCTAAAAAAATCAATCAATTTGTGCTATAATATGAGTTATGAAAAAAATAGTGATTACAGCGACAGCTGAGAGCTACGAGCAGGCACGTGATCTCCTAGAACTTGGCGTAGATCGTATTTACATCGGCGAAAAATCTTTTGGCCTTCGTTTGCCTAAGCCTTTTTCATTCGTAGAAATGCGAAAAATCGCAGAGCTGGTACATGAGTCAGGTAAAGAGTTAACTGTTGCAGTTAATGTCCTCATGCACCAAAGTATGATGGATGCTCTTCCTGACTACCTTGATTTTCTTGAAGATATTAAAGCAGATTATATCACGGTTGGTGATGCAGGAGTTTTCTACATCTGTAACCGTGATAAACGTCCCTTCAAAATGATTTATGATGCTTCAACCATGGTAACCTCTAGCCGTCAGATTAATTTCTGGGGCAAACAGGCAGGAGCATCTGAAGCTGTTTTGGCCCGTGAGATTCCATCTGCGGAACTCTTCATCATGGCTGAAAATCTTCAAATTCCAGCTGAGGTTTTGGTTTACGGGGCAAGTATCATTCACCACTCAAAACGACCACTTCTTCAAAACTACTACAACTTTATCAAAACGGATGAAGCTGTTACCAAAGAACGTGACCTCTTTCTTTCTGAACCTGGAGATCCAGATTCTCACTACTCAGTCTATGAAGACTTGCATGGAACACATATCTTTGCCAATAATGACCTGGATATGATGACTAAGCTTTCAGAACTCGTTGAGCATGGTTTTGACCACTGGAAGTTGGACGGTGTTTATTGCCCAGGTGAAAACTTCGTAAAAATTACCGAATATTTTGTGAAGGCTCGTGACCTCATCGAGGCTGGAGAATTTTCACAGGATCAAGCCTTCCTCTTCGATGAAGCCATTCATAAATTACACCCAGCCAACCGTGGTTTGGACACAGGTTTCTATGATTATGAACCTGACCGTGTAAAATAAAATTACGTCCTCCTTCGGTTGAGAGTTTTCCATTTTCAGGGAACGAAGGATCTATCCTAAAAACTAAAATCGACAATCTTGCAAATTGGAGAAATTATGACTACAACTAAAAAACGCCCAGAGGTACTGGTACCTGCTGGGACTTTGGAAAAATTGAGAGTTGCTGTAAATTACGGCGCAGATGCTGTTTTCGTTGGTGGACAAGCCTATGGTTTGCGTAGCCGTGCTGGAAACTTTACCATGGATGAACTTCGTGAAGGTATCGAATACGCTCACGCTCGTGGCGTTGACGTGCACGTTGCTTCTAACATGGTTACCCATGAAGGAAATGAAAAAGGTGCAGGTGAGTGGTTCCGTGAATTGCGTGATATGGGACTCGATGCCGTTATTGCATCTGATCCAGCCTTGATTGAAATCTGTTCAACCTATGCTCCAGGCCTTAACATCCACTTGTCAACGCAAGCATCTGCGACAAACGTTGAAACTTTTCATTTTTGGAAACAGTATGGCTTGACTCGTGTTGTTTTAGCACGTGAGGTTACTATGGAAGAATTAGCTGAAATCCGTAAACGTACGGACCTTGAAATTGAGGCCTTTGTCCATGGTGCTATGTGTATCTCATACTCAGGTCGCTGTACCCTTTCTAACCACATGTCAGACCGTGATGCCAACCGTGGTGGTTGTTCACAGTCATGCCGTTGGAAATATGACCTTTACGACATGCCATTCGGCCAAGAGCGAAAGAGTATTCACGGTGAAGTTCCTGAAGAATACTCAATGTCAGCTGTTGACATGTGTATGATTGAAAACATCCCGGACCTTATCGATAATGGTGTTGATAGCCTGAAAATCGAAGGTCGTATGAAATCTGTCCATTACGTATCAACAGTTGCCAACTGTTACAAGGCGGCCTGTGATGCTTACATGGAAAGTGCAGAAGCCTTTTATGCTATTAAAGATGATTTGGTTAACGAGCTTTGGAAAGTTGCCCAACGTGAATTGGCAACAGGTTTTTATTACAAGACTCCAACAGAAAACGAGCAACTCTTTGGTGCCCGTCGTAAGATTCCACAATACAAATTTGTTGGTGAAGTAGTAGATTTTGACCCAGTAACTATGACAGCTACGATCCGTCAACGTAATGTTATCCTCGAAGGTGACCACGTTGAATTCTACGGACCAGGCTTCCGTCATTTCGAGTGTGAGATCAAAGATCTTCACGATGCTAATGGTAATAAGATTGATCGTGCACCAAACCCAATGGAACTTCTTACTATTACCGTGCCACAAGAAGTTAAACCTGGTGATATGATTCGTTCAACTAAAGAAGGTTTGATTAATCTCTACCAAAAAGACGGTTCAAGTAAGACTGTTCGTGCCTAATGACGAGAAAAATATATGGTCTCTTGGTAGATAATGAGAGCAGGTGCCAGCATTATCACACAGAGCTAGATATTGTTGCCCTAAAATGCTTCGATTGTCTGAAGTATTATGCTTGTTATCAGTGTCATGATAGCTTGGAGGAACACATAGCTTTCGAGCTTATCCTTGTCATCTCAAGCAGGACAAGGTCCTTATCTGTGGTGTTTATCAGCATGAGATGGTTATTGAGTAGTATCAAGAGGCAATAGCTTGCCCTAATTGTCACAGTGCTTTCAACCTAGCTTGTTCAAAGCATTATGATATTTATTTTGAAAAATAAAAAGATTGAAGATTCTGTTCACAGGAACAAAGTCTTCAATCTTTTTTTCTTTAGTTAAAGTAGCTATGATTTTTTAGAGCTTTTAATACTGGCTTAGTCACCAAAGTAACAATCAGACCTTTAATGAGGTCGGGAATGATAAAGGGTATCAAACCGACCACCACAGCTGCAGACCAACCCATCTTTCCAAGAAAGTGCAGGCTAAGGATACCACCGACAAAGACAAGCGCATCTCCCAAAACAAAAGCCAAAAAGCTTTTCCAGATAGGGGTCTTAGCATGGGTTAGTGCTGATGTGACAAGAGCAAAAAAAGGATAGGCAAGAAGATAGCCAGCTGAAGGACCAAAGAAGGATTGAAGCCCACCGCCACCTCCTGCGAAAACGGGTAAACCAATAGCGCCAAGAATAAGATAGAGGATAGCAGAAAGAGTAGCTTCCCTCGGTTTAAAAACAGCAGCCACAAGTCCTACAGCAAAGGTCTGTAGAGTAATGGGAACTGCCCCAATCGGAATGATGATTTGAGCCAGTGCAGCAATAATAGCAGCACCAAAAGCTGGAAGAATAAGGGATAGTGTACGATTTTGTGTCATTTTAGTTAACCTCGAGCGATTTGATAGTTAACTTATCATACCAAGACCTACTATATTAGTCAACTCAAAAATAAAAAAGAGGTTAACTAATATACTTAACCTCGTTGAGATATGATTTTTAGACGTTTAATGTCTTTTAGTTCAATCATACTGATAACTTTGTCCTGCTCGATAAAGATAGCTTGACGTTGGCTGTCATAACGATTGATGTAGCCCTTATAGGTCCTATTATTAGAAGCCAGCATGACCATTTGTTTATTATCAATAGCATGATAGATATCATTGATAAGCTGATTTTGCATTAGGTGGACAGGTTTGCTGTAACCTGTTTCCACAAACTGATGAAGCTGATGCTTTACCGCTTCTAAAAAGTTTATCATGGTCATTTACCTCGTTTCTTGATAAAATAATTATAGCATGAAAGGTGAAAGTTTGTGGATAACTTCATTCTAAAATACATAATTTTCACAGAAAAAAAACGAATAAAGCTAGTGGAGGTAAGCAAATGGCAGAATTTTCATTTGAAATTGAAGAAAAACTCTTGGTCTTGTCTGAGAATGACAAGGGGTGGACTAAGGAACTCAATCGTGTGAGCTTTAATGGCGCACCAGCTAAGTATGATATCCGTACGTGGAGTCCAGACCATACCAAGATGGGCAAGGGAATTACCCTTAGTAACGAAGAATTCCAAGTTCTCGTTGACGCCTTCAAAAACTAAAACAAGGTCAGCATGGTGCTAGCCTTGTTTTTTTTTAAAACGTATCAAAGATAAGTTTGAGATTGAGAATGGTTAGGACAATAGCGATGGTATAACCGAGGTAGGTATTCCACTTGGCATTGACGTGTTTTCCCATGAGTGATTTTTTAGAAGTGTAGTAAATCAAAGGGAAAATAGAGAATGGCAAGGCAATTGAAAGGAATACTTGTGAATACACCAAGAGTTGATCCAGTGTCTTTTCTTGATCGCCGTAGAGAATAGCTACAATGATAACAGGTAGCAGGGCGAAGAGACGTGTGAACAAACGAATTACCCACTTTGGTAACCTCATGTGGAGGAAACCTTCCATGACAATTTGACCACTCAAAGTACCAGTGATAGTAGAGTTTTGACCACTAGCCAAGAGCGCCAAGGCAAAGAGAGTTGAAAGTGTCGAACTAGCTAACGCACCAGCAATCTTAGAGTCCTGAAGGGCATTGTACATTTGTGAGAAGGCTGAAATATCAGAAGCGTGACCAAAGAAGAGAGCTGCCCCCAAAATCAAGAGGAGGGAGTTAACCACAAAGGCCAAAGACAATTGAATGTTGGAGTCCCAGGTCATGAAACGGACAGCCTTGGTCACGTCTTTATCATCTGAATAGTCAACCTTACGAGTCTGTGACAAGGATGAGTGCAAGTAGAGGTTATGTGGCATAACGGTTGCCCCCACAATCCCAAGTGCCAAAGTCAATTGGTTGGTGTCCCCAGCAGCATGTGGCTCGAAGAGTGCTGGCGTAGGAAGATAACCCTCGAGGATTCCCGCAACACTAGGCTCAGACAAGGCTACTAGATAGGCAAAGATAACCAAGATGGTCAAAATTAAGGTTGAAACAATAGCCTCGATTTTCCTGAATCCCAGCTTCATGATGAGCAGGAGTAGGAAGACGTCAAGGACTGTCACCAGAATAGCAACCATGATTGGAATACCAAAGAGTAGGTTAAGAGCGATGCCAGAACCAAGTACCTCAGCCAAGTCCGTCGCCATTAAGGCCAGCTCAAGAATCACCCAAAGCGTGTATCGCAACCATTTAGGTGAGTGGTAGGCAGTCGCTTGAGCTAGGTCCATTTGGGTCACAACCCCTAATTTTCCGGCCATTTGTTGCAACTGCATAGCGATTAATGATGAAATTAAGATGACAAAGAGTAGGCTGTACTTGTAGGTCGCCCCACCGACGACACTTGTTATCCAGTTCCCTGGATCCATGTAACCCACGGCCACAAGAGCCCCAGGTCCCAAGAAAGCCTTAAGATTTTGCCAAAAACGATTATTATTAGGTGTATCTACGGATTGGTTTACCTCAGCAAGGGAAACCTTTTTTGAAAATGTCATAAATACCTCTTTCTAAGTCGCATCTGCCTAAAAGTGTATTATTTCTAGACAGACGGACAGTTCCATTATAACACTATGAGCAAGATATGCAAGGTTTTCGAAAGGTTTTGACTTTTTAATCATTAATGTTGTATCCCTACTTTTTATACTAAAGTATAGGAGTACATATATTACTATATTGGGAAGAAAAATAATTGAAAGCATTTCAACTAACAGCCAAGAAAAAGATTGCTTTGAAACTCTTAGCTGTCATTGCGGATGTTTTGGTGATTTATATCATTAACATACAAACGAATCAACCAGACAATTTATCTGCAAATTACATGGAGTGCCTTAAAAATCCTGAAATAACAGAAAATTACATCGGTCTCTGGAAGTCTCATTGGCATGAAGAAAATAAAGCATAGCTTTATCCTGCTAAACAATACGCGATTTATGCAGAAGTAGCCCTAGCTTGTTTATCAGCTTGGATCGCAGCATCAAAAGCAAAATTTTGGAAATAAGAAAATGTTTCTCTCATTTCGAGAGAAGCGTTATTTCATATTACCCGATGTGAGTCTTATATTGACTGAAGATTTCGTTAATATCATCTTCAACCAAGTGATAGATTTTCCAGTCAAATTCAGTTCTAGCAACATAACCAAGACTGTGTAACAAAAAATCATATAATCTTCATAAAAATCAGAGATGCAGGGGAGGAGTAGTTCACTGATATCAGATGAACAGAGTTTTTCTTAAGGAATGTTATTTTCTTCACAATAAAATGCAAGTGCTTGGTCGAGAAAATAATCTGTGCGATCTCTGGAAAAGTCAAATTGACTTTCTTCTGTCTTTGTCTTAGGATGCTCGACCACAGTTTATTCTTTCTTAAAAAGGTACTTCAGTTTTTGAACACGTTTACACCTCATATAAAAATATCCCATTATTTGACTAATGGGATATCATTATTATTTGGCTCTATAATTTCTGTAGTAGGTAAAACCCACTGTAGGGATTATAGAGCTTTTTGAGTGTACACAAAAAGTCCTATAAGAACTATAATGAAAAGCAACCAAACCATCATTAGGAAGAACTTATGAGACTTATTAAGAATAACACAGAATTAATCGGAATCAAAGACCAAAATATTAAGATTTCACTTGTTTTTGAAACTGACACTCATATCGAGATTCAAGCAAAATTTGATTACCCTGCACCATCATGTCCTCATTGCCATGGAAAGATGATCAAGTACGACTTTCAAAAGCCTTCTAAAATCCCTCTTCTCGAGCAAGCGGGAACGCCAACTCTACTACGTCTGAAAAAACGTCGTTTCCAGTGTAAAAGTTGTAGAAGTGTCACGGTAGCTGAGACATCTATCGTTGAGAAAAACTGCCAAATCTCCAATCTAGTCCGACAAAAAGTTACACAACTCCTAACTGAGAAAGTGTCACTAACTGATATTGCAAGAAGACTTCGCGTGTCGACGTCCACTGTCTATCGTAAGCTTGATCAGTTTACTTTCAAGGAACATTATGACAAACTCCCTGCTGTTATGTCCTGGGATGAGTTTGGGTTCAAGAAAGGGGAATTGGCTTTTGTGGCGCAGAATTATGAGACAAACGAACTCATAACCATCCTTGATAATCGCCGCCAAACTACTATACGAAACTACTTTTTGAAGTATCCATTGAAAGTCCGACAACAGGTACAGTTTATCACGATGGATATGTCTGGAGCTTATATTCCACTGGCTCGCAAGCTCTTTCCAAACGCAAAAATCGTTCTTGATCGTTTCCACATCATCCAGCACCTTGGACGTGCCTTTTTAAAGACAAGAATTGCAATTATGAACCAGTTCGATAAGAAGTCACTACCCTATCGAGCCCTGAAAAATCACTGGCGACTCTTCCAAAAGGACAGCCGTAAACTATCTCTCAACTCTTTTTATTCAAAGACTTTCCGTCAAACTTTAGTACCACATGAAGTCGTTGCGAAGACACTAGTCTTTTCAAAAGAGCTTACTGACTACTATACACTTTATCAGCTTTTGCTTTTTCACTTTCAGGAGAAGAGAGTAGATGAGTTCTTTGAACTGATAGAGGAAAATAGGAGCAAGGTCAATCATTATTTTCAAACTGTCTTTAGGACTTTTCTTAGACACAAGCAATACATCAAAAACGCACTAGAAACGGACTATTCAAACGCGAAACTTGAAGCGACTAATAAGTTGATCAAAGACATCAAACGTTTGGGCTTCGGTTTTAGAAACTTTATCAACTTTAAGAAGCGTGTCTTCATCACACTGAACATACATAAAAAAAGGACCTATCCGGTCCTCTCTAGATGTTAGCTTTTCGTCACCCACTACAGTTGACAAAGAGCCTTAAAATTTTTATTTTTTCACTGTCCACTATAAGGGGAGTATATCAGGTTAAAAATCCAGTTTTTAGAGTGTTTTTTGTTTATGTGTTAAAAATAATTTTTACTAAAAATTTTGAAATACAACGATTATAGCTGATAGTATCATAGCTATACCACCGATGTAGGCAATCCACTTTTCAGAATGTTTTCCAAGTACGTTTCCAATATTTGAAGCAAAAAAACTATATAAATAATCGTTGATTAAACCAACAATTAGATAGGTCAAACTTAATATTATAGTTTGTAATAAAAACGGAGAGTTGTGATTAATGAATTGAGGTAAAAACGAAGCAAAGAAAATAATGTTTTTAGGATTTAAAAATATCAATAAAAATCCATTTTTAAAGGCTTCTCCTTTTTCAGGAGGTACCATTTTTTCAGCTTTATCTTTCACCTTATTAGCATCAAGAAAACTTTTGATTCCTAAATAGATAAGATAAGCGATTCCAAGTAGACGTAAAATTGCATACAAGGTTTCTGAAGTTTTAAGTATAGTTCCAATCCCAATAAAGGAGAGGATTAGACAAACAAGTCCTCCCCAGAAACTTCCCCAAACAATTTCATAAGCTGTTTTTTTCCCATGAGTCATACTAGTAGTTATAAGATAAGTTACTGTTGGTCCAGGGGGGGAAATAAGTAGAATGCAAGCGATAGTGTATGATATCCAAGTAGATAGTGACATATTATTTTTCCTTTATGACTCTGTATTTTATTTCGTTTTTATTTAAGTTCAGTAATGCGACTGGAAGATCGGTATGTACAAACTGATTAGGAGTTAATGCTGGTGTCATATTAGATAAAAAGCTTAAAAGATTATTTTTGCTATTAGATGCGTAGATTGTATAGAAATTTCCAGAATTCCAATTTATGACAGCATAGTTAAAGAAGTCAGCTAAAATGTTTTTAAATGTGTCAATTGTAACAAGACCATTATTCATATTTGTTAATACATTGTCTTTTTTCAATTGAATGGCTTTTTGTGAGAAAAATCTATTTTTAAAAAGTGAGTCTTTGATATGTTCTCTTTTTAGAAATTCCGTAATATCTTTATTGGAAAATTTCTCAATAAAACCAATTATACCATCTTTTTTAAGCTTTTCTTTTGTAAATTTTATTTGTTTAGCTCTATCTGGGCTGTACATCTGAAATGTTGTATCTTCTATTATGACGTCAAAACCATTGAAATTAGGAAATAATTCTCTGATATTTGAGTTGGTTATTTTATTGTAAGGGGATAGAATAAATTTTGAATGTAGTGGCTTGCCATATCTAAAAAAATTATCCTGATTAGCTTTTGTTGGGCTACAAGATAAAGTTTTTATCTTGCCATTGCTCAAATTTCCAATTGTTCTAGCCATTGTTCCTTCAGCGGCTCCGAGAACATATAAATACTGTGTACCATCTCTTTTTTCTAAGTAATCTTTTAATGCTGATCCAACGCGACATTCTTCCTCCAATATAAAGGGAATACTTGAGTAGAAATGCTTGTCGAATTGTCCTTGCAATTTTCTATGATTTAAATAAAAAGATGACATTTTTTCGTCATTTTTAAATAAATTGATATCACCTAAATAAGTATTGTTTGGTTCTCCCAACTCGCCTAATGCGGTTTTCTCAAAAAAATCTGCAAGTACACCTGTTCTAGGGGCAGTGGTAATACTATCTTTAATGTTTTTCATAAATTTCCTCCTATATGTTATAATTATACACAAAAAAGAGTGAATCGCAACCAAAAAGATAGAATTTTTAGAAAATTATAAAAATTGTACAAACTTTGAAGAAATCTTTCTTTTATAAATTTCTATTTAATTGTGCAAGATAAGTTTAAAAGAGTAAAATGAATTCTGAACTGTTAGTATGGTATAATATTAATAGCAATATCGAGGAGAATTAAATGGAACAAAATTTATCATATTGGCAATTTTCACCAGAAAGTCAGGTAGTGTAAAATAAGTTGTGTAAACACAAAAAGGAATAAATCCGTTATAGTAGAGTTGCAAAACATTACTAGAAAGAGATTTATTCCTATGACTCAGTTTACCACAGAACTACTAAACTTCCTAGCCCAAAAGCAAGATATTGATGAATTTTTCCGTACTTCTCTTGAAACAGCTATGAATGATCTGCTTCAAGCAGAGTTATCAGCCTTTTTAGGGTATGAACCTTACGATAAATTAGGCTATAATTCTGGGAATAGTCGTAACGGAAGCTATGCACGGAAATTCGAAACCAAATATGGGACTGTTCAGTTGAGTATTCCTAGAGATCGTAATGGGAACTTTAGTCCAGCTTTGCTTCCCGCTTATGGACGTCGAGATGACCACTTGGAAGAGATGGTTATCAAACTCTATCAAACCGGTGTAACGACTCGAGAAATTAGTGATATCATCGAGCGAATGTATGGTCATCACTATAGTCCTGCCACAATTTCTAATATCTCAAAAGCAACTCAGGAGAATGTCGCTACTTTTCATGAGCGAAGCTTAGAAGCCAATTACTCTGTTTTATTTCTTGACGGAACCTATCTTCCCTTAAGACGTGGAACCGTTAGTAAAGAATGTATTCATATCGCACTTGGCATTACACCAGAAGGACAGAAGGCTGTTCTTGGATATGAAATCGCTCCAAATGAAAACAATGCTTCTTGGTCCACCCTGTTAGACAAGCTTCAAAACCAAGGAATCCAACAGGTTTCTCTTGTAGTGACCGATGGCTTCAAGGGGCTTGAAGAGATTATCAATCAGGCTTACCCATTAGCTAAACAACAACGTTGCTTAATTCATATTAGTCGAAATCTAGCTAGTAAAGTGAAACGAGCAGATAGAGCGGTTATTCTGGAGCAATTTAAAACGATTTATCGTGCTGAAAATTTAGAAATGGCAGTGCAAGCTTTAGAGAACTTTATCGCCGAATGGAAACCAAAGTATAGGAAAGTCATGGAAAGTCTGGAGAATACGGATAATCTTTTAACTTTTTATCAGTTTCCCTACCAGATTTAGCATAGCATTTATTCGACAAACCTCATTGAGTCTCTTAACAAAGAAATCAAACGTCAAACGAAAAAGAAGGTCCTTTTTCCTAACGAGGAGGCTCTGGAACGTTATTTAGTTACCCTGTTTGAAGATTATAATTTCAAGCAAAATCAACGCATCCATAAAGGGTTTGGCCAATGTGCTGACACACTTGAAAGCTTATTTGATTAACACTCCATAACTCTACTTGAGTGTTTACACAAAATTATTGACAGTATCAAAAAACTCATAACCATCCTTGATAATCGCCGCCAAACTACTATACGAAACTACTTTTTGAAGTATCCATTGAAAGTCCGACAACAGGTACAGTTTATCACGATGGATATGTCTGGAGCTTATATTCCACTGGCTCGCAAGCTCTTTCCAAACGCAAAAATCGTTCTTGATCGTTTCCACATCATCCAGCACCTTGGACGTGCCTTTTTAAAGACAAGAATTGCAATTATGAACCAGTTCGATAAGAAGTCACTACCCTATCGAGCCCTGAAAAATCACTGGCGACTCTTCCAAAAGGACAGCCGTAAACTATCTCTCAACTCTTTTTATTCAAAGACTTTCCGCCAAACTTTAGCACCACATGAAGTTGTTGCGAAGACACTAGTTTTTTCAAAAGAGCTTACTGACTACTATACACTTTATCAGCTTTTGCTTTTTCACTTTCAGGAGAAGAGAGTAGATGAGTTCTTTGAACTGATAGAGGAAAATAGGAGCAAGGTCAATCATTATTTTCAAACTGTCTTTAGGACTTTTCTTAGACACAAGCAATACATCAAAAACGCACTAGAAACTGACTATTCAAACGCGAAACTTGAAGCGACTAATAAGTTGATCAAAGACATCAAACGTTTGGGCTTCGGTTTTAGAAACTTTATCAACTTTAAGAAGCGTGTCTTCATCACACTAAACATACATAAAAAAAGGACCTATCCGGTCCTCTCTAGATGTTATCTTTTCGTCACCCACTACAGTTGACAAAGAGCCTATTATTTCATCGTTGGGAACAACAAGACATCACGGATGGTTGTTGTATCAGTAAGAAGCATGCAGAGACGGTCGATACCGATTCCGAGTCCACCTGTTGGTGGCATACCGTATTCGAGAGCTTCGACGTAGTCGTAGTCGATACCTGTTGCTTCGTCATCACCAAGTTCTTTAGCAGCAGCTTGTGATTCGAAACGTGACAGTTGATCGATTGGGTCGTTCAATTCGGTGAAGGCGTTTCCGTACTCTTTTGTCATGATGAAGAGTTCGAAACGGTCAGTGAAACGTGGGTCTTCTGGGTTTTTCTTAGCTAATGGAGACACAGCAACTGGGTGACCGTAAACGAATGTTGGTTGAATCAATGTTTCTTCAACAAATTCTTCGAAGAAGGCATTGATGATGTGACCAACTTCAGTGTAGTGTTTTTCAACTGGAACATTCTTTTCAGCAGCGATAACTTTAGCTTCTTCCAAAGTCATATCTTGCCAGAAGTCAACACCAGTGATTTCCTTGATTGCATCAACCATGTGGATGCGTTTGAATGGTTCGTTGATCTTGATTTCAGTTCCTTGGTAGTTGATAGGTCCATCACCTTTAACCGCTTTAGCAGCGTGTTGGATGATACCTTCAGTCAAGTTCATGATATCGTGGAAGTCAGCGTAAGCTTGGTAAACTTCGATAGATGTGAACTCAGGGTTGTGAGTGGCATCCATGCCTTCGTTACGGAAGACACGTCCGATTTCGTAGACACGTTCCATACCACCAACGATGAGGCGTTTGAGGTGAAGCTCAGTTGCGATACGAAGTACCATATCAATATTCTGAGCGTTGTGGTGAGTGATGAAAGGTTTAGCAGCAGCACCACCAGCTTCGTTGTGAAGAACAGGAGTTTCTACTTCAAGGAAACCTTGAGCATCGAGATAGCGACGGATTTCAGAGATGATTTTTGAACGTGTGACAAAGCGGTCAAAGCTTTCACGATTAGAAATCAAATCAAGGTAACGTTTACGGTAGATTGTTTCAACGTCTGAAAGTCCGTGGAATTTCTCAGGCAATGGACGAAGGGCTTTAGACAAGTGCGTGATATGAGTAGCCTTGATAGAAAGTTCTCCCATATCTGTACGCATAACTTCACCTTCGACACCGAGGAAGTCACCAAGGTCAGCTTTCTTGAAGATTTCGTAGTTTTCTTCACCGACAGCATCTTTACGCACGTAGATTTGGATTTGACCATCGCGATCTTGGATGTGAGCAAAGCCAACTTTACCTTTACCACGCTTAGTCATCAAACGGCCTGCGATAGTAGCAGTTTTATTGATTTCGTGCAATTCTTCTTTTGTTTTATCAGCGTATTTTTCTTTTAATTGACCAGATGTAGCTGTGCGTTCGAATCGCTTACCAAAAGGATCGATTCCTTGTTCAGCCAAGGCCGCCATTTTTTCACGACGGACAATCTGTTGATCGTTTAATTCTTCCATGTGTTGATTTGGCATGTTAGTCCTCCATAAAATAGTCGTTAATATTGTATCATAATTCATCCTCTAAAGATAGGACAAATGACTAAATGTCAGATAAATAAAGGGGCTAGTTAAGATTAGTATGAAATTAAGGAGAATACACAATGAAAAAGAAAAATTATGTTGGTAAAGCCGAGATGCTTGGCGCTTTACTAGCGCCTATTGGGCTACCTACGATATCTGTGTTAGCAGATAGCTTTTATCAAAATCAAACAAGTGCTCACGCTACAGATATTACAAACTAGATTACCAGCACACCACAATAAATTACAAATAATTTGACAACTCAGAACATCAATCCACAACAGTTAGATGGTCAACAATATGTGATTCAATGGGGAGATACCTTGTGGGGAATCTCTTAAGCGAAGGGAATCTCTATTGAAAAATTAGCCTACGATAACAATATTCAGAATATTGATCTTATCTTTGCTGATGATGTCCTTATTTTAAAACGTGATGGTGATGTACCAGCAGGTTATCATGTTACTGATAATGGTCACCGTTGTGTACATTCTAAGATTGTTATCAACAACTATTATGGCGATAATAACCGAGTGATTATCAATAATACTACTTTTGTATCTGATGACCACTCTAAGAATACAATGATTTACGGCTCCAGATAATTCTGATCACAGCATTTCATTCTCCAATAACAACAATAATAACGATAAGGATAAAGATTCTAAAGAAAGTAAGGAGTAATCTTCTTCATCATCAGAATCTAAAGACGCTTCATCAAGTTCAACAAGTTCTTCTTCATCTTCTGCATCAAGTTCAACAGCAAGCAGCAGTGAAAGTAAAGCAAGTACAGATACTTCTATAGAAAATGAATTGACTGAGGATGCTTTCCAAGACAAGGTTCAGGAAGAAGTTTCAAATATTTATCAACAAAAACGCTCAGGTAGACCTGAATGGAAATTCTTCTCACATGTAGATGATAAGAATAGTCTGAATGCTGACGCTAAGAAGGACAATGAAAGAACAGCGCTTTACCGTCAAGGTGAAACTGCTAAATATGAAGATATTGCTAATGGTCCTAAAGATGGTGCCAGAACTGAAGCCAATGCCAAAGCACTCGCTAAAAAGATTTACGACACCCTTAACAATGGGGGTAAAATGTCAGAGCTTGTCAAGGCAAAATATGCCCAAATTAAGGTAACTTACAAGGGTGATAAGCGGGCCTTCAACGTTGATGTCTATAAAGAAAAAGAAAGTTCATCATCAAGCACTAAAACATCATCTGAATCAAAAGCTTCATCAAGTGATGATTCTCAAACAGAAACACGCATTAGTTCAAGTTCATCATCAAGTTCTTCAAGTCATACTGAAACAGACTCAGAGGCAAATTCCTCTGACCTAACTGGTGACGAATAGAGAGAGGCCAATCATGTCAAAGAGAAATATCATTATTAGTGTTGTACTTGCTTGCCTCTTGGTTACGGGAGCTGGTCTCAGTGTCTTCTATTAATGGGGGGCACACCATTTGGATAGTGTTGTACCTGGTAAGGTTTACCAATATTCAAGTTTTTTAAATGGTGAGGTCAACAATCGTGTCATGTATGTAGCCTTCCAAGAGGGTGGTAACAAGGAACTAGTGAGTCAGGACCGTACGACAGTGGTTAATGCCGCTAAGAGCCAGACTGATTTTGACAAAGCTTATAGTGACCAAACAGCTAAATGGGAATATAATGTGACAAAAACAACTTTGACTCTCGGTAAAAAAGAGGATGATCAATTGTCACAATGGCAGTACAATAAGGTCTTTGCTTATGGCGACCATTTCACATCAAAAGATTTCTATTACCAGATTGCCAAAGGTGGTCAGGGTGAAGTGAAACAGAAAATGACTTTTAAAGAAATTAAATAATCATCTGATGATAAAAAGATCCCTAAGGTTTGGAATGTCATGTTTCAAACCTTTTTTCTATCTGAAATACTGGAAGTCACGAATAATATTTTCCCAATTTTGGTCAAAAATTGAAATAAGAGGGCAAAAACGGTATAATAAAAATGTTTGGGCAATTTCATGCTGATCAAAAAACAGATATGCATGACTGCTTATAGACAGTTGACTTAAAGCAACTTTTGCAAGACTTAGGCTTAGGGGCTGACTGCTTCATCAGTTTAGTTATCGGACATTCTAGTTTGCTAAGTCTATGGCAAGAGAACGACATAAGAGAGAACGGACAAATGATTACTTCTATTGTTTTTGACGTTGACGATACTATTTACGACCAACAGGCACCTTATCGTATTGCCATGGAAAAATGTTTCCCTGACTTTGATATGACCCATATGAATCAGGCTTATATTCGTTTCCGCCACTATTCTGACATCGGTTTTCCACGTGTAATGACCGGTGAGTGGACAACCGAATATTTCCGTTTTTGGCGCTGTAAAGAGACACTTTTGGAGTTTGGTTACCATGAAATCGATGAAGAAATGGGGAACCATTTCCAAGAGGTTTATGAGCATGAGTTGGAAAACATTACTATGCTTGATGAAATGCGCATGACCCTTGATTTCCTCAAAGAAAAAAATGTTCGTATGGGAATTATTACTAATGGACCAACAGAGCATCAGCTTAAGAAAGTCAAGAAGTTAGGATTATACGATTACGTGGATCCCAAACGTGTCATTGTCAGTCAGGCGACAGGATTCCAAAAGCCTGAAAAGGAAATCTTCAATCTTGCTGCTGAACAATTTGATATGAATCCATCGACGACTCTCTACGTCGGAGATTCATACGACAATGACGTTATGGGTGCCTTTAACAGTGGCTGGCATTCTATGTGGTTTAACCACCGTGGACGTAGCCTTAAACCAGGTACGAAACCAGTCTTTGACTTGGAAATCGATAGTTTCGAGCAACTCTTTGGAGCTGTGAAAGTCCTTTTCGATCTTCCAAATAACAAATTTATCTTTGATATTAACGATAAAGAAAATCCAATTCTTCAACTGGGTATTAACAATGGTCTTATGATGGCAGCTGAACGTCTTCTTGAGAGCAATATGAGTATTGATAAGGTGGTTATTCTCCTTCGTTTGGATGCTAACCAGGAAAAAATTCTTCGTATGAAGTATGGAAAATAAAAAAACGGCCTAACGAGGCCGTTTTATTGTCTAGAATGTGATAAAGGGGGAAGTGAAATGGTGGGAACAGATAACTTAAAATATGATATTGAAGCACTAAGTACTGAGCGTGATGCTTTTAGAAAATAGGTAGAAGAGCTCAACGATAAATGTGGTGATCTCTTTGTGGGTGTTAGAGATGCGGAGCAGATGAAGTGTGTTGCCTGAGATTCCTATTATGCCTTGGCGGATCATCTTAATGCTGAAGAAAAGCAAAGAGGGTTTTCTGATAACTATTGGGAACATGTTCATAGAATTGTCAAAGATGAACCGAGTCGGAAACAATTGCCAAGTAGCCCAAAAAAAGTAATAGTTTTATGGGTTCTTTCATGCAAAAAAAGCGATCCTGTTAAGGACCGCTTATTTCACGATATAAGATGATGACTTAGCTAATTTTGTTGACTTGAGTCCTATAGGATGTGTCATTCCAAGATTTGAGAGTGAAGTGCTCACAATCATCTGTCTCGAGAATTGTGACAGATGCATTGTCAAGACCACCGGTTTTACGAAGAAGACCAGGTTCAAAGCCAAGTAGACTACGAATAGAAGCTGTTAGATTAGCTCCATGTCCGACGAGGAGGACGTTCTTCATACTACTATCTTTCAGTGTTCGGACTAAGTCAGCTACACGTTTGGTTGTGTGATAGACGGACTCCGCTTGAAAGTTGTTGGCACGGAAGTTGGCCAGGTTATGACGAAAGGCATCCATTTCTTTGGGATAAATCGCTTGAATGATAGAAAGTTTTTGTCCCTCTAGTTTCCCCAATTGCCACTCACGCAGATCCTTGGTATAGGTAATGTTAGCTTTAGTTTTTTGAGACTCCATGATGAGTTCAGTTGTTTTTTTAGCGCGTGGTAAGTCACTTGATAAGACCAAGTCGAAATGAGTATCACTGAGGTAATGGCCAAGCTCACTGACTTGCTCAATAGATTCTTTAAGAAGGGGGGAGTCTCCCTTGGAACCTTGGAGGCGTCCTTCCAAATTCCATTGAGTTTTACCGTGGCGTACAAAATATAGTCTCATGATTACTCCTTAATATCAGCAAACTCGGCATTAACGAAATCAGCAAGTTCTTGACTGTTGATGCGGATAGAACGCCCAATCTCTCCAGCTGAGACAATAAGAAAACCTGCTTCTTGGGCAGACTGATCGATATAAATGGGAAAATTGTGTTTTTGACGAATTCCCACAGGATTGTTGGCCCCGTGTACATAGCCAGTTGTTTTTTGGAGATCCTTTTGTGGAATCATTTGAACTTTCTTGTTGCCTGAAATTTTAGCTAATTTCTTTTCGGATAGATGCTCAGTGATAGGGATAATACCAATGACTGGTCCTGTCTTATCCCCTTTAAGGGCCAGGGTTTTATAGATGCTCTCACGCGCCACATTCTCTGGAAGCTCTCCTTCTAAACCGTTGAAGGATAAGCTATCATGGTCTATTTTAGCCTTATCAAGAATTTGGTCGACCAAAGTTTTCTTGACTTTGCTTTTTTTAGCCATTACTTATCTCCTTTTCAAAGTTGTACATTTCTACTTTCCATTATAACACATTTGTCCAAACACGCCTAAGTCAATTTGGGCAAGAAGAAAACCAGTGTCTGAAACACTGGTTTTTACTCACTAGTATACGACTTTGAGGAACGAGATGAGCTGGTTACAGTTGCTGAGCTAGTTGAACTGGTCGAAGTAGTTTTCTTATTTTTAGTTGATTTCTTCTTAATCTTTCCAAAGAGTTTTTCAAAGGTTTTACGCTTGTTTTTCTCAGGGTTGATTTGATTAAGATCTAGGGTATTGTCGAAACCAGGAAGGCTTCCTTGTGACGTATACTGGTGAAGGTCATAGCCAATTTCAGTATTTGGCAAAGCCTCATAGTAGCCCGAGTCGGTACCATAGGCTGGAATCCAAACGGCATCGAAGTTTTTGGTTGAAACTTCTTGCTCAAGCATGAAATAGGCACCAATATAGAGGCCAATCTTCTCAGCTCCTAGACGTTTGAGTTCAGCACGAAAGGCTTGGACACCTTCCTCCATGTTAGACATGGTTTCCTCTTCAACGTCAATCCAGTAATAGGTAGGTTTGTATGGAGAAGCATTATTGTAGAAAATACGAGCTTCTTCCTTCATCTCTTTGACAGAAGTACCTTGGGCGTAGGAATAGACGGCAACTGGAACGTCACGTTTTTTGAATTCTTTGATATGTGTTTTAAAAGATTTGTCAACTCCATTTGAGCTGGCGGCATTACTATCCTTACTAATCTGTGAACCACCGAAGACGCGGATGATAGCACCAGAAATATAATTTGACAAGACATCGTAGTCGATATCCTGAGGAAGTTGCCAACCCGAAAGGTCGATAATGGGATTGAGTATCAGCTCCTCATCGGAACTGTCAGATGTACTACTGGTTGTTGTTTTTGGTGTAGTAGCAGAAGGAATAGCTGATTTCACTTTCTCGAGACGCGCCTGCTGTTTAGACGTATTGTGAATGTTTGCAATAACTAATGCTAATCCTAAAAGAGCTAGAACCACGTAAACAACGATCGGTTTAATTCTTCTTCTCATCCCTTCCCATTCTACATTAAATAGCGTAAAAATGCAAAACACTCGGCATATAAATTATGTGAGATATATTACAGTGACTTATTTTTTTAAAGTTTAGTGATACTAGCTCAAACTGATTTAATGAGGGTATTATTAGGGGATTAGTTGTGAATTAAGTGAATATTTCATTTATTTAAGAAAGATTTTTAGCCTTATTTATCAGATTTTTCCTTAAAACTAGCACCACTAGTGGCATCAGACCAAGCTACTAGTGCTTGAGCAGAACTATCCAGATAGGTCTTGAGAGGTTGTTTTAAATCATAAATGGTTTCCCAAAATCCAAGGACATTTCCTTCTTTATCGAGAGCAGCCTGATAGGTCTGGATTAGGATTTGATCAAAACTGTCTGTGGGAATTTGATAACTCATTTCTTTGTTAGGAGAAGCCAAAATCTCAGACAGAATCCAATCGGGCAAATTTTCAGACTCACGGGGAAAGAAGCTACCGTCAGCCCCACCATTGTCATAGAGAAGGGTTCCTGTAGCATCATAGGCTGCTAGTTTATAGGGCAAATGGTTCAGTAATGTTTTTAAATCGTTCATATTTTCATGATAACTTCTTTCATGCGAAATAGCAATACATTGGATTGAGAAGAATACAATCGTAGGATAGTATCAGTTTGTCTAAGGATAATAGTAGCCCTGAAATCAATATAAGGCTATAATAAGGACAAAATATTTGAGGTAATATCATGTCAAAACTTATTTTTTTGATGTTGATGTCCTCTATAAAGCTTTTGATAGATTAGGATTATTGAAATAGAAAAACTGAGTTCCTTTTGGAGCTCAGTTTGTATTTTATGCCGGTTTACGACCGATAAATTTTTTCAAGAGGAATAAGAGATAGCCAACAGCAATGTAGCCAGCACTGATGACCAGGACGTTTATCATGACCTTATTCCAACCAAATTTATTGACATTGATAAAGAAGTAGGCGAAAGGACTATCTTTGGCACCTGGAATTGACAGTTTTAGAACCAGTCCGTTTAGAAGGGCAAAGGAGAAGTAAGACAGTGGGAATAGGGACCAGTAAAGTGGTTCGCGCAGACGAAAGGCTTTCTTAGCATCGAAAATGAGGGTATCAAGCACCAATCCCCAAGGGACAATATAGTGAACTAAGAAATTGCGGAGGGTCCAGAATTTCTCAGGTTCTGTAATAGGAGCCAAGAGGATGTGATAGATGACTCCAGTGATGAGGATGGCCATGGTTACGCCACCCTTGTAACGCAAGAGTTTTGTGTTAGTCGTCGCATCCCCTTTTTTGAAGTCATAGATGATAAAGAAAATCAAACTAGAAAAGACGAGGATATTGGACAAAACGGTGTAGTAGAGCAACATGCCCCAACCATCATCATGGATTTGAATAGAGACTCCTACCAGTCCACAAAGAGCTAGTAAGATACGGTAAAATCGTGAAATAGTCATAAGCTTCCTTTTCCTAATAAATAATCTCTCTTATCATATCACATTTTTCACTAACAATTTATTGAAAATTCTAGTAAAATCAAAGTAAGAAAGACTTTCAAGGAGTTTACCATGCCCAATTTAATCGATTATCTTGAACAGGTGAAGGAGCTTACCTTTGATCAAGAACCTCTCAATATCTTGGATAAGGTTTGCATTAATGAAATTGGCTAACTGACTTATGAAAAATGGCTCTTAGCAAGTGATTTGAAGGAAACCATCAATCTACATGACTATGCTAAAGGGAAGGACTTAAATCCAGACTACAGCTTCATGGTAACTAAGGAACAGGTGGATTTGGCTGAAGCCATGGTGAGGTCGAGACGTTTCGCTGGACTTAATCTAAGTGACTACTGTAGTGTCTTGGACAAGGAAGTGGAAAAGCAGTTTGCAGCTATGATTTTTAGTCTGCCTGAATTAGACTACCATCAGCTTGTCTTTCATGGGACAGATATATTGTCATTGGATGGAAGGAGGATTTTCAGCTGACCTATAGTCAAGAAATTCCAGCTTATCACTCAGCTATTGCCTTTCGGTCTGATCACTTGCCTAATCTCAGTGGCTATATCACTTGTTTCTGGCCATTCAAAGGGTGGTAATCTTGCCCTCTATTCGGCTATTCAAAGCTCGACTTGTTCTACGTGAGCAAATAGCAGAGCTTTTGCTCCTAGATTCTCCAAGGTTGATGAAACCACTCTTAGAAAATCCTGCTTACCAAGAGTTGAAAGTCAAGATGACAGTTATCAGACCTCGAGATTCTGTTGTAGAGTCATGCTCTACTGGGAACAGGCTGCTCAGCTAGTAGCAGCGGAAGGTATAGGGATCTCTCAACATAATGCCTTACTTTGGCAGGTTGACTTGGAAATAAATGATTTTGTTTATGAGGACCAGCCAACAGAGTTGAGTCAACGTTTGGAAGAAACCTTCCAATAGTGGATTGAGACCTTGCCCAATCAAGAACTCAAGCAAGTTTGCGATTTGGTTTTTGATACCATCCTTGATTCAGGTATTGAAAGCCTCGATGATATTGGCATCCAAGCCTTGCCAAAGATAGGTCAGTTGTTACAAGAATTTGGCAATCTTTCGGACCAACAAAAGAAGGTCCTGCAAGACGGTTTCAACCAGTTACTCTCGATATTTTGGAAGTCAGGAAACAAGAAATATAGTCACCCCAAGCTAGAACTTCCTGATTTTATCAAGAAGTTGAGTGAATTGACCAACAACGATTAGGGCAGCGGAATCATTGAAATGGAGGATATCATGCCAAAAAACGTACTTATTATAGGAGCAACATCAGGAATTGGCGAAGCAACGGCGCGTGCCTTTGCCAGAGAGGGGGCTAACCTCATCTTGACAGGGCGCCGTGTAGAGCGCTTAGAAGCTCTAAAAGCAGAATTTGAAGCGACCTATCCCAATCAAAAAGTTTGGACCTTTGCACTGGATGTTACCAATATGGAGATGGTCAAGGACGTTTGCCAAGCCATTCTCAAAAGTGTGGGGCAAGTCCATGTCTTAGTCAATAATGCAGGCCTGGCACTAGGCCTAACAGCTTACCAAGACTACGAATAGTGGGACCTGCTGACCATGCTCGAAACCAATGTCAAGGGCTTGATGATGGTGACACGTCAGATTTTGCCGAGTATGGTAGCTGCCAATGAGGGCCATATCATCAATATGGGTTCTACAGCAGGCATCTATGCTTATGCAGGCGCCGCTGTTTATTCAGCAACCAAAGCTGCAGTGAAAACTTTTAGTGACGGCTTGCGTATTGATACCATTGCCACAGATATCAAGGTGACAACCATTCAGCCCGGTATCGTTGAGACCGACTTTTTACAAGTTCGCTTTCACGGTGCCAAGGACAAGGCAGCCAAGGTTTATCAAGGTTTGGAAGCCCTCCAAGCCCAAGATATTGCGGAGGCAGTCCTCTATGTTACCAAGCAACCACGACGCGTTCAGATTTCAGACATGACCATCATGGCTAACCAACAAGCCACAGGGTTTACCATTCATAGGGGAGAGTAAAAAGAGAAACTTATGAAGAATCAAACTAATCCAGCCATCGGCAGTAGCTGGGAAGACTCACAATCAAAACTCTTTAGCAAGGAAGAAATTGAAGCCAGTTACCAAAGAGTGGAAAAACTCATTCAGAAAAAAAGAGTAAATAGAAGATAAAAACATGGAACCAAGCTGTGTTTTTTTGTTTGAACTTTCCAAAAACTATGAAAGAAAACGTGAAAATGCTATAATGTAAGGGATTACGACAATGTTGAAAGGATAAGTCATGCCAGCAGTTACTCCAGAACTTGAGATAGAACGTCAATTAATCGAGCAATTAACCTCTGGTGAGAGCCAGTGGACCTATCGCCCAGACTTAAAAAATGAAGGTCAATTATGGGATAACTTTTTTGAGAAGTTAGCGCAAAATAACGTTGCCCTCCTTGCTGACCATCCCTTGACTGAGCAGGAGAAGCGCCAAATCAAGAACCAGCTTAACTTCATTAACTATTATGAAGCTGCTAAGTGGTTGGCTGGTGAAAATGGTATTGCCAAAGTCGAGGTACAGCGTGAAGATGCTAGCCTTGGGACTATCCGACTTTCTGTCATCTGGCGTGACAATATCGCTGCTGGAAAATCCAGTTACGAAGTGGTCAATCAAGTTGAACGTGACAAGGCCTATCCTCAAGATCAGGACCGTCGTTTAGATACAACCCTGATGATCAATGGCCTTCCTCTTATCCATATCGAGCTCAAGAGTCCTCGTGTCGCCTTTTTGGATGCCTTTCATCAAATCAAAAAGTATGACCGTGAAGGAAAGTTACGTGGTATCTATTCTGCCCTTCAGATGTTTGTTGTGACTAATAAGGTTGATACACGTTATATTGCAGCTGCACGAGAGGATAAGCTTAATAAACAATTCTTAACATCTTGGGTGGACAAAGATAATAAACCCATGACCAGTCTCATGGACTTTGCCCACGAGGTTCTGTCTATTCCACGTGCCCATCAGATGGTGATGCAGTACTCCGTTATTGATGATAGTAAGAAAGCCCTCATCCTCTTACGTCCTTATCAAATCCATGCCATCGAGTCTGTTCAAGATGCCTCTCGCCGTCAGGAATCAGGCTATATCTGGCATACCACGGGTTCTGGTAAGACCCTGACCTCCTACAAGGTGGCTCGCAACCTCTTGCAGATTCCAGCTATCCAAAAGACCGTTTTTGTCGTCGACCGTAGGGACCTTGACCAGCAGACGACCTCGTCCTTTCTTTCTTACGCCGCCAATGATGTCATTGATATCGACGAAACGGACAATACTCATGATTTGGTTAAGCGTTTGGCAGGAAATGACAAGCGTGTGATTGTGACGACTATCCAGAAAATCACAACCATGATGCGCAAGTTTGGAGAGGGTAAATACCAAAAGGATTCGGAAAAAATCAAAGACCTTCGTGTGGCTTTCGTTGTGGATGAATGTCACCGTGCGGTCACGCCTCAGACTCAAAAGGATATCAAAGGCTTTTTCCACAATTCGCTCTGGTATGGCTTTACTGGTACACCGATTTTCAAGGAAAATAAACGAAAGCAATTAGGCGATTTGGCACAAACCACCCACCAACAATATGGCGAACGCCTACACGAGTATACGGTCAAAGAAGCCATCCATGACGGGGCAGTCCTGGGATTCAAGGTAGACTATCGAAATACTATTATTTCGCCGATTCCTGAAAAAGATCTTCCTGACTCTGTTTATGAAGATAAAGAACACATGCTAGAAGTCTTGGATGCTATCCTAAACAAGAGTTATCAACAGTTGGGCTTTCCAAATGGTGTGGGAAAGACCTACGAGGCTATCTTAACGGTTAAGTCCATTCCACAAGCTCAGGCTTATTACAATCTGCTCAAGAGTATCAAGGCAGGACAGGAACGTATCAAGGTGTCAGAGCGAGCTAAGCGCGTGCTACCCGACTTTCCAAAGATGACGGTCACTTACTCTGTGTCGGAAAATGAAGAAGAGTCTATCGACTACCAAAACCACATGAAACAGGTCATGGACGACTACAATCAGGAGTTCGGTACCCATTTTAACATGGCTGATTTGCGTGGCTTTAATACGGATATCAATAATCGTTTAGCCAGAAAGTTAGACAAATACATTCCTCGCAATGAGCAGTTGGATTTGGTTATCGTCGTTGACCGTCTTTTGACCGGTTTTGATGCCCCCTGTCTATCCACTCTCTTCATCGACCGTAAGCCCATGCGTCCACAGGATTTGATTCAAGCCTTTAGTCGTACCAACCGTATCTTTGATAGTAAAAAGCGTTATGGCCATATCATCACCTTCCAAAGACCAGAGGCCTTTAAAGAGGCTGTGGATAATGCCCTTAAGCTCTACTCAAACGGAGGTGAAAATGACGTCACTGCCCCAGATTGGGAGGAAGAAAAAGCCAACTTCATCCAAGCCTGGATAGATTTTCAAGTAAAAGTGGAAGATGTGGAAAACTATGTCATCACGATAGAGCAGGCCTCTAGCCCACAACTCCGTCGCATTGCTAAGGCTTATCAAACTTTTGACAAGTATCTGGCGTCTATCCGTGTCTATAGTGAATACGATGAAGCGGCTATCTATGCAGAAACTGGCCTATCAGATGAAAAGCTCGAAACCTATCTAGGAATCTATCAAAATATCCTAGCAGAGCTCAAAAGCCGAGCAGAAGACGATGGTGATGATAATCTCTTTGATATCCACTACGAACTGGAATCCGTCCAAGTCGACGAGATTAACTATGCTTACATCCTGACACTGATTCAAAGTATGATTCAGCAGGAAGAGGATAGTCCACAGGCTCTCAGTGACAAGGATATCGAAACGGTTGATAATTATATCCAGAGTCTGGAACGTACCAATCCTAAACTAGCCGAAATCATCCGAAATCTGTGGAAAGAAGTCCAAGCCAATCCTAAAGATTACCAAGGACAATCTATCACTGACGTCTTGGACACTATGATTGAAGCCATTATCGACGACCATCTCAAACGCTTTGCCAGAGAATGGTATGTCGGACTCGATGAACTTCGTTACTATGTCCAACACTATCGTAAGGGTGCCAAGAAGCAATCTGGAGAAAGCCAGCTTGCCAAGAGCCAACGCTACAAAGACTACAAAGCAGAAACAGCTGATGCCCTCAACCCGCTCAGCTACAAAAAACACATCAAAGAAGCCTACACCAAACTCATTGAAGAGGTTATTGAACCATTGAGAGTGGGGAGGTAGATGGTAGTATTTGATTTTACTTGAGGAATATACATATGGTTGAAAAATTTGATATAAAACAGTTGCGTTATTTCGCAATGACTAAGAGGCTTAATTTTTTAATTGGATCAGGGGCTTCAGTTCCAGCAATACCTTTAATGTCTTCTTTCAGAAGTAATGATATTTCAGATGAGGAAGCTAATAATTTTTTATCTGATAAGGTTAAAGAGGTTTCTAAGAAAGTTCTTGAAGATACTAGTAAGGCTAGTAATGAAGAAGATATTAAAGCAGTTTTAAAAAGATATTCTGAATTTATTAAAGTAATACTTCAACTACTTTATCATGCAAATTCTAGACAAGTAACAAAAAATATTAACATATTTACAACTAACTATGATCTCTTCATTGAGAAGTCACTGGATGAATTGATGAAATATGAATCATTCATTTTTAATGATGGAGGTAATGGGTATTTTAATAGGATTTTAGATAGTGCTAATTATAATAAGTCTGTCGCATATAGAGGCTTAAATGATAACTACCTTAATGAACTTCCTACATTATCTTTGATTAAACCACATGGTTCGATGAATTGGGAAAGAAATCAAGAGGACAATATTTTAATAAGGAAAAGCGTAGTCGAAAATCCAGTAGTAGTTAAACCAACTGGCATAGAAGGCCAAGAAACATTTCTAAACAACCATTTTCATGACATGCTAAGAGTATTTCAACTTGAGCTAGATAAACCACAATCTATTCTTATCGTTATTGGATTCTCGTTTCAAGATAGACATATTGCTAAAATGTTGAACAGATCTTTGAAAAATCCTGAATTAAATGTCTTTATATTTTGTTATTCCGAGTTTGATAAACAAACAATATTTACAAATTTGAGCCTCAGTGATTATCCAAGAAATCTGAATGTCATTACACCTAATGAATTATAGGAAAAGTATAAATCAAAGCATGAAGTTGAAGATGAAAGTGACTGGTTTAGTTTTGATCTTAGCAATCTAACTGAGTTACTTAGAGATATTTCTTTTGAGGAATAATTAGTATGAAGTCAAATATCAAAAAACTGGGTGTCATTGTTGGTGTTGATGGTGATATTTCTCAAGTTGGAATGTATCATTTATCTAATGATGCAGAGTATCTATGGTATGGTGATGTGTTACAAGGAGCAAAAATCGGAGCATATCTGACAATTTTACAGAATAATATAAAAATTATCGCTTCTGTTGTTACTGAAAAAGTTGCTGATCAACAAAATACAATTCGAAGTACAGAATTTGATAATCGTTTTTCAAAAAATTCGATAAATCGAATCGTTCATTTAAAAACTAAAGGCGTAATTGAAAATGGTGAATTCCAAGTCACAAGTCAATATGTGCCGATGATTGGTAATGAGGTATGTATTACTTCAAAAAAGGACTTAGAATTAATATATGGGATTGATAACGCAGAGCCGACAATTTCTATTGGCAAGTCAATCTTGGAAGGTCAAATTGTTCCTTTATCGATTAATAAAATTTTTGCTTCTCATATTGGTGTTTTTGGGAATACTGGTAGTGGTAAATCTAATACTTTACACAAGTTATTTCTAGAACTATTCCGGTCAGAGTATCAAGAGAAAATTTTAGAGCATTCAAAATTCTATGTTATTGATTTTAATGGTGAATATACTAAAAATGATAGTTTTGGTATAACGGGCACCCATAAAAAAGTATATGAAATTAATACTAAAAATCAAACAACAGATAAACTTCCAATAACTTCAGATTATTTATTTGATCCAGATATTTTGTCAATTCTATTCGGAGCGACTTCTGCTACACAAGTTCCTTTTTTAAGAAAATCCCTTAAAATTTGGAATGAAAGACATTTCAATGGCAAGAGTATTGCTCATTTTGTTGTGGGAACTTTGAAGAAGATTTTGACTAGTGGTGACTCTGTAAATTCAGAAGCTAAAGAAAACTGGATTACTGTTGCAAGGGATTATCTTCAAACAACAGAATTTTATTTACTTGATAATTTAATATCTCTAAACTTTCATTCTTCTGATAAATATTATTTTTCAGGTCCTCCTGCAAATGTGTTCATTAATGAAAAATCTGAAATTAATAATCAAGCTTTGGCATACTTATGTATTCCGGGTTTGACTAATGCATTGGAAAACTCCTTTAACCAGTTATCGATGATTGATAAGTTGAAATTTCACCTTGAATTTCAAAGAGTCCACCAATCAGCATGGAAATCAACGAATATTGAACATATCAATCCTTTGTTTCATAGAATTGATACAGCTTTAAATAGTTTGAAAAAGGTTGTTGAAGTTAAAGAGAGCATTGAAGGAAATTTTTCTAGTTTAAATATTATTAATCTCGTCCATGCAAATCAGGAAATCACTAGATTAGTTCCTATGCTTATCTCTAAGATGATCTATGATCAACAAAAAACGAAAATAGCTGAAAATGATGTTACATGTACTAGTCATTTGATTATTGATGAAGCACATAATATTTTAAATGCTCAAAACCATTCTGTAGGAGATACTTGGCAGGACTACAGATTGAATATTTTTGAAGAAATCATTAAGGAAGGACGGAAATTTGGTTTCTACTTAACTTTATCAAGTCAACGACCAGCAGATATTTCACCTACTATTCTTTCACAAGTTCATAATTATTTCATCCATAGATTGGTTAATGATAATGATTTACGTATGCTGGTAAATACTATGCCTACGTTGGATAAAACATCCTTTAATAAAATTCCGAGTTTAGGTAAAGGAGAAGTTATAATTACAGGTAATGCAATTCAAGTTCCAGTATTTGTGAAAGTAGATAAAGAAGAAGTCATTAGACCGAATAGTGATGATGTTATTTTGACTGAATTGTGGAGTTGAACTATGAGAAAAGAAGAAATATTTAGATTACTAGGAGTATCAGATGAAACTGAATTGGAAAGCTTGTTGGATTGTAAATCAGTTGAATATGCTGATGAAATTTCTGAAGAAAATTCTGAAGAAAATTACTTTATAATTAATCGTGGAACATCAAAGTATGGAATTCCATTGCTTGAACGTAGTGGGTTTGAACATAAAAAACATAAATTGCTTGAATTGCCAACAGATTTAAATGAACGTCCTTATATTTGTGAAGCATTTCTAACAAGAGATAGTTTAGATACTTTGGGAAGTAAGAAGAGAAAAAAATTAAAAGATCCCATCCATTGGGAATGTGTTACTTCTGATATGTTTGCTAAAAAATATTTTCATAGAGGACATATAATTGGTCATTCATTAGCTAATGAACTTGTTAGAGGAATAAAAAATAAAGATAAGAGAATCCTTTTTGTCCAGACAGCATGGAGTAACATGAATTCTCAAGGTCTTAATACTAAAAGCCAGTTCTATTTTGAGAGCAAACTTGAAGATACTATAAGAAGTGGAAGAAATATTTTGTATAAATCAGAATTAATTTATAAAGTGCCAACTGATAAAATACCATTAGGTATTCAAATTCAAGCTATCTCTATTGATGAAGAACTGTCTATTAATGTTTTTATTCCAAATGTTTCTCCAGGAATATTAATTGATTATACAGAATGTAAGATAACGTTAGAATGAAAATACATGTAAAGTGAATTGGTTTTTGAAATTCCTTGTTTCTCTATGTATCGGAAACGTTAAATCAGGATTTTCAAAAAAGGAATTACAGTTTACAGGGAGTAATTATAATTGTTAACAAATGATCAATTAGATGAAATCGTAAGAGATTTATTTTATCTTGGAGTGGAAGGGGAATATTGGGATTTTAAAGAAAAACCATATTTCTTCGAAGATCAAAGTAAAGAAGAAAAAAATAAAAAGAAGAACGACCTTCTCCATGATATTATTTGTATGGCAAATAATTTAAGTAATTGTGACGCATATATTATCATGGGTATTCAAGATAAACCTGTTAAAATAACAGGAGTTAAGCAATTTTCTAATAAGTGGACACAAGAAAATTATCAGGATTTTTTACAAAAATTAACTTGGGCTGGAGATATGATTCCGACAGTTGAATTTCGAACTATTAATAATGGAGATTTAGATGTTTTAATTATAAAAAAATCAAACAGGGTTCCATACTACATAACTAAAAACTATGGTAAAGTTAGAGAATATCGAATTTATGTTCGAAAAGGTTCTAAGAATACTGCAATTGATAGTCAGGCAGAAATAGGCGATATTGAAAAATTATTCGAATATAGATTTGGATTAACTCCTTTCCCAAAGGAACGTGTTATTAACTATATAACTGACCACGATCATTGGATTGAGATGAAGGGAAATTATGAAACTCGTTCTTGGTACTATGAGAAATTTCCTGAATATACTATGGAATTAGTTGATGATCCACAGAACGATGAACTAAAAGCTCCAGTTTATGCACTCATCCATCCCAACGCAAGAACAACATGGCAGATTTTACGTCTAAAATACCACCAAACAATCTTGTTGGAATTCAGTTCACATTATATTGACGAATATAGGGGGATGTCTGTTCAACCAAAGTATAATTTTTTAAAATTATTCGACAGGATGGATGATATGAAATTCCCATCTATGTATTACTATTACTTATCTGATTCTGTCGAAATAAACTTGATGTATTTGTTAAAAGATTTACTTCAACAAGACGGTGAAGCTTGGAGAAGGCATTTGAGCCTAATTCCTGTTTTTTATGACGATGTAGAAAGAAATGTTATTGAAGAATATATTGAAGAAAATAAATCTGATATCATTGAGAAAATAAAAAAGGAAAGTGAAAACATTTGCCTTGAGTATAATTATGATGGAGATGAAAAACGAAGTAAATGGGACAAAGAAGAAATAGCATTAACCAAAGTTGTAAAAAATATCTTAAATGAGTATAGGAAAAAGAAGGTATATGAAAAAACAAAGTAATGCTCCACAAATTAGGTTTCAAAATTTTGAAGATGAATGGGTAAAGCAAAGCCTTGGAAAAACTGTCGAAATAATTATGGGGCAATCACCTGATAGTAAAAACTATACTGATAATCCAAATGATTATATATTAGTACAAGGTAATGCAGATATGCAGAATGGTAGGGTTATCCCAAGAGTCTGGACAACACAGGTTACAAAGTTAGCCGAAAAAGGTGACTTAATTTTAAGTGTTCGAGCACCCGTTGGAGATATAGGTAAGACAGACTACAATGTTGTTTTAGGTCGTGGGGTAGCAGCGATAAAAGGAAATGAGTTTTTGTTTCAACTATTAACAAAAATGAAACAGTCTCACTATTGGTCAAAGTTCTCTACGGGATCAACTTTTGAGAGTATTAATTCAAACGATATAAAATCAGCTGAAATTTATTTGCCTAGTATAGAAGAACAATCTGCCATCGGCTCCCTTTTCCGTACCCTTGACGACCTTCTGTCTAGCTACAAAAATAATCTCGCCAACTACCAATCTCTCAAGGCGACCATGCTTTCCAAAATGTTTCCTAAAGCTGGACATACTGTTCCTGAGATACGTTTGGATGGATTTGAAGGTGAGTGGGAAAATAAAATACTCTCTGAAGTTACAAATATTACAATGGGACAATCTCCCAAGTCAGAAAACTATACAGATAATCCGAATGATTATATTCTTGTTCAAGGAAATGCAGATATTAAAGATAAGCAGGTCGTTCCTAGATTATGGACGACGGAAGTTACTAAAATGGCAGAAATTGGCGATATAATTCTAACTGTGAGAGCTCCTGTTGGTGATATTGGTAAAACGGATTACAATGTAGTTATTGGGCGTGGAGTTGCAGCAATAAAAGGTAATGACTTTATTTTTTATACTTTAGAAAAAATGAAAATGACTGGTTTCTGGAATAAATTTAGTACAGGTTCAACGTTTGAATCAATTAGTTCGAATGATATAAAAGAAGCAATTATTCAAATTCCAACTCTCGAAGAACAACAAGCCATTGGCGCCTATTTCTCAAACCTCGATAACCTCATTAATTCTTACCAAGAAAAAATTTCGCAGCTAGAAACTCTAAAAAAGAAGCTTTTGCAGGATATGTTCATCTAAGGAGAAAGTGATGTATGGAGCATGAATTCATTAAGTTAGAGCACATTGATACCACAGTTGCAGCAAAAAACTTTTCTGAATTACTCAATGATAATAAAACATATTTTTTAAATGGTAGTTGGGGATCTGGTAAGTCGGAATTTTTAAAAGAAGTGAAGAGAGGTTCCCAAAATAAACTTATTACCATTGATTTTTGGAGGTTATCTGATACTCGTTCAACTATCGAGATTGCATTTTCAAAATTACATCCTCTTTTATATTGGACTATAAGACTGGGTATTATCCTGCTAGTGGCTGTATCTATACTGATGACTAATGTTGTTGATATTGGGTTGAGTAATTATTTTGGTGGCTCAAAACCTTTGATTCTGAAACTAGGAGGAGTAGTAGCATTAATAGTTGCTGTATGGCAAGTTTTTAAGAAAAAATCGAATGAATTTTATTGTTTCTCATTAAGTAAATTACCAAAATTTTCGAAAGTCCTGATTATTGATGACTTTGATAGAATGTCTGAAAAGCAACAAGAAGAAAGTTATAAACTTTTCAGTTTGATAAATGGAAAGTTGCCTATAGTTTTTGTTGGTGATATTACAAAGGTTCATAAAAGTGATGATAATTATTTATCAAAAGTAATTGATAGACAAGTTGAACTGCCATTTGATTTGCATCCATCTAAAATATGGAATAACTATTTTAGTGTTCTAGAAGATAAATTTAATACAGTACTTTCTGATGATTTTAAAAAAAAGAATAAGTTCTGAGAACAGGAATCTACGAGATAGAGAACACTTTAATGATTATGTCAATCAAGAATTCTTTACAAGAGGAAAGTTAGGACACGTTCAAGTTAAGCAGCAATTACTTGTGATTTATGCTTATCTATTTTATCCAGATTTATATATGAATCTGCTTAACGATGAAGCAATTAGGGTGGAGGAATCAGAAAAGTCAGGGTTTCTGGATATAAAAAGAATAGGTTATACAATAAAAGAACAATTATCTGAAATTCAGAGTTCAGATAATTCGGATTATCCATCAAGTTTCAAAAAGAATAAGTTAGAATATTTATTATACGAGCAAACAATCAACCGAACAAAAATTGAGTTAGAACTACTGTTTACTAGTAACTCAGAGAAATTAATCTCAGAGATTATTGATTCTGATCAATCATCTGATTTTTACAAATACTTATCTAGTCAATTCCGAGTATTCTCTAAAAAAATGAAAAAACAACTTTTGATTATGGTAATAAAAGAATCAATAAAGTTTAAGAATAGTCCTTCAATGAATTTTATTGTTCAAGAAAGTTTGAATGAGGTTATACCTTCATATGAAAGGGATTCACCTCTGACTAAGGATGTTATTACTAGGATTATAAATATGTGGGAATCTATCCTTAGGAATGAGAATCTGGACCAGTCTGAAATCATATATTTTCTCAATAAACACGACTTGCTTAGTTTTCACGAACTAGGACTATATTATTCTGATTTAAGAATAGATACTGAGACTTTTTCAAACTTACGTAGAAAGGACTTTTTTCTGTTAACCTATTTAAGTAGTAAGAGATTGTTTGAAAAGTTTGAGCTTTGGGATAATACTATTTGGGAGGCTATAAAATTATTTGATGACAGGGAGTTCTTATCTTTTTGGATTTTTCAATTTATTATTACGAATGAACTAGACTATGAAGGATTTGATATTATTCCTGAGGACAAGAGGTATACTATTTGGACTGGTAGATATTTATTTGAATCCCCTCATAAGCATACTGATTATAAGGAGTCTGTCATTTCTAAAATTAAACCGAGACTTGAAAAGATGGAGAAGGAAGGTTTCACATTTACTAAGATGGAAGACACAAGATTTAAGGTCGAGACTTAAGATTTAATGCAGAGTATTTTAAAAGGAGACAAACATGGTATCAGTAACACAACGTATCAAACAGATTAAACAGCCTCGTGGTGGTTATCTTCCTGTCAAGACTTTTACTGTGACGACGCTTGATGATGGTCAGGTTCTTAATCCTGAGGAGTCTATTGCGGCTAGTTTGGTTGGGACTGCTGTGGACTATCTTAGTCGTTTCATGGATGGGACAACCGTTGAGGAGGCTTTTGAGATTTCCTTACTTGGTGCTAGAGTCATGAGGATGGAGTCTAAGGCTTTTGGTCTTCTGGATGATGTTAAGAGGCTGGATGATTTGTCGATTACTAAGGCTTGTCAGTTGGCAGGTTTTGATAGTGCCTTTCGTGCGGGTCCTCTGGCTTATCGTCCAGTGGAGAGTATTGTCCCAGATCAAGCTACCATTTCGAATATTCGTATCATGGTTGAGCGTAGTTTGAGCTTCTTCAAGGCCTTTGGCCCTGTGACTGCGGATGGTTTTACCATGGAAGGGGCTTATACAGCTACCATAACGACTGGTGACGGGGATTTCCTGACCAAAGATACCCTTTGGGACTTTAAAGTCACCACCAGCAAGCCTAATAAAGACCATACCTTGCAGCTACTGATTTACTATCTCATGGGTAGGCGTTCGATTCATCCAGAGTTTCAAACCATTGAAAATCTAGGCATTTTCAACCCACGTCAAAATACGATTTACCAACTTCCCATTTCTGATATTTCAGATGAGGTCATCAAGGAAGTGGAAACAGTCGTGATTGGCTATTAGAACTAATAGGATAACATTCAAAAATACAAAGAAAGAAACATTATGTCAGAAACAACACAAACCTCCCAGTCGCTTTATCAAGCCCTGTGGAACTCAGCGGATGTTCTCCGCTCTAAGATGGATGCCAATGACTACAAGTCTTATCTCTTGGGCATGGTCTTTTACAAGTATTTGTCGGACAAGATGCTCTTTTTCGTGGCAGAGACCATGGAGGAGGATACAGAGAACTTGGAAGAGGCACTGGCGGTCTATCGTAAATACTATGAGGATGAGGAGACTCACGAGGACCTCTTGGCAGTTATTACTGATGAGATGAGTTATGCCATTCATCCTGACTTGACCTTTACGGCCTTAGTAGAGCGAGTGAATGATGGAAGCTTCCAGCTAGAGGACCTGGCTCAGGGTTTCCGTGATATTGAGCAGAGTGACGAGCTTTATGAAAACCTTTTTGAAGATATCGATCTCTACTCTAAGAAACTTGGGGCGACTCCACAAAAGCAAAACCAAACGGTTGCGGCTGTGATGAAGGAGTTGGCGGTCTTAGATGTGGCTGGTCATGCTGGTGATATGCTTGGTGATGCTTACGAGTACTTAATTGGTCAGTTTGCGACGGATTCGGGTAAGAAAGCTGGTGAGTTCTATACACCGCAACCTGTAGCCAAGCTTATGACCCAGATTGCCTTTTTAGGTCGTGAGGACAAGCAAGGCTTTACCCTCTACGATGCGACTATGGGGTCAGGCTCGCTCTTGCTTAATGCCAAACGTTATTCACGTCAACCACAGACCGTGGTTTACTTTGGTCAAGAGTTGAATACCTCAACTTATAATCTGGCACGTATGAACATGATTCTGCATGGTGTGCCGATTGAAAACCAGTTTTTACACAACGCAGATACCTTGGATGAGGATTGGCCAACCCAAGAGCCAACTAACTTTGACGGTGTTCTCATGAACCCACCTTATTCAGCCAAGTGGTCTGCCAGCTCAGGATTCATGGATGATCCTCGTTTCTCACCATTTGGGAAACTAGCACCTAAGTCTAAGGCTGATTTTGCCTTCCTCTTGCATGGTTACTATCACTTGAAACAAGACAATGGTGTTATGGCCATCGTCCTACCTCATGGGGTACTCTTCCGTGGTAATGCCGAAGGGACTATTCGTAAGGCTTTGTTGGAAGAAGGAGCTATTGATACGGTTATTAGTCTACCTGCTAATATCTTCTTTAACACCAGTATTCCAACGACGGTTATCATTCTCAAAAAGAACCGCACCAATCGTGATGTTTACTTTATCGATGCCTCTAAGGAGTTTGATAAGGGGAAAAATCAGAACATCATGACGGATGCTCATATTGAGAAGATTCTCAATGCCTATAAGAGCCGTGAGGATATGGACAAGTTTGCCCATCTGGCTAGCTTTGAAGAGATTGTGGAAAATGACTACAACCTTAATATTCCTCGTTATGTGGATATCTTTGAGGAAGAAGAAGTGGAGCCCTTGACCGAGATTGTGGCTAAGATTAATCAGACCAATGCGACGATCGAAAGTCAGACAGCCTCCCTTCTTGATATGCTTGGCCAGCTTCATGGAACCACACCAGAAGCAGACGAGGAACTCAAGACTTTTGTGAAAGCATTTAAGGGGTAGTTGCAAACTTTCATTTGCTTTTTCCGAATAGTAGTAGTAGGGGGGGCCAACCCTCTATTTTTTCCTAAGGAGAGGTAAATGGAAAAAAGACACAAGCATGTCTCACCGACCTTGGATATCATGGCTAAGAAGATTTTCAGCCTGCCTGAGATAACGGTTGCTTTTATTAGAGATATTTTGGATTTGGATGTTGTGGACGCTCAGATTTTGGAGGGGACGCAGCTTCATAAAAAGGGCTTTGACGAGGATGAGCTCTTTTCAACCTCGGTGGATGTTCGGGCTAAGTTGAATGATGGAGCTGAGGTCATTATTGAGATTCAGGTGCGTAAGCAGCATTATTTTCTCAATCGTTTTCATTATTATTTGGCTAACCAGCTGGTGGAAAATGTGTAACAATTACGCCAACAAGGACAGACGCATAAGATGTATGAGCAGATGGAGCCGGTCTATGGTATAGCTATCTTGGAGAAGACCTTGTTGCCTGATGAGGAGTCCCCTATTTTTAATCGTATATTTTGATTTGGTCCTGTATAATTAAAGTCATAAAAATATTATGGTGTTAAGATGATGAAAGAAAAAATAAATAGTAGGATTCGTTTAATTGCTCTTGTTGTTTTAGTATTTACTTTAGGTTTTGGAGTTTCTGTAGATGCTAGCAAACAATCATTGGCTGTGCCCCCTCAAGTCGCTCAAGCAGATGAGATTAATGGTATATTAGCTTTTAATGGTCAAAAGCAGTTTGTCATGGAGGAGAAGGACCAGCTAGGACGTGCCCACAGTGCTCATATACAGTTACAAGATAAGGACGAGCCGAAGAATAAACATCATGGTAAAATAAAATATGATCCTGTAGGATGGCATAACTATAAGTTTTATTATGGTGATGGTAAATCAAAATCTTGGCTAATGAATCGAGGGCATTTGGATTGGCTATCAATTTTCTGGTGTCAATGACGAGGGCAAGAATTTAGTACCTATGACTGCCTGATTAAACTCTGGAAATTATAAAGGAACCGACGAGGGTAATCAGTCAGGTATGCTTTATTACGAGAATCGCTTGGATAACTGGCTGGCACTCCATCCTAACTATTGGTTAGATTATAAGGTAACAGCTATCTACAGTGGATACGAGTTGTTGCCTCGTCAAGTGGAACTTCAATATGTTGGTATTGATAGTTCTGGAAATCTTTTGGAAATTAAACTTGGTGGAGATAAGGAGACTCTCGACAGTCAGGGAGTTACGCATGATGTCTTGGATAACCAATCACCAAATGCAGAAATAAATTATGCGGATGGAACAGCGACAAATACGGTTACTGAATTTACTGAGGCACCATCTGAGCCTAGTCCTGAGAGATCACCAGTGGCTGAACAACCGAGTCCTGATCCAGAGCCTGCGCAACCTACACAAGAAGAAAGTAGAACAGTTTATGTGGCGCGTCATGGAGCAGCAGATGTTTATTGGTATGACATCAATAGTATGCCTAGCAATACCAATAAGGCTAATGTCGTCACTATGACAGAAGCAGATGCCCTAGCCCAAGGCAAACGACACACGTCTAAAGAGTAAAAAAAAAACTCACATTCTATCACTTTTATCTGAAAATTTGATATACTAAGACTATTAAAGATACTTGTAAGAGAAGTCGTACGGACTTTCTTTAGGTATAAGAAAGGAATAAAAAATATGATTTGGATTATTATTGCCATTATTGTTGTTCTCGTGATTTTTGTTATTGCAAGTTATAACGGCTTGGTTAATAGCCGCATGCAAACCAAGGAGGCGTGGAGTCAAATTGATGTTCAATTGAAACGTCGTAATGACCTTCTTCCTAACTTGATTGAAACTGTTAAAGGGTATGCAAAATACGAAGGTTCAACGCTTGAAAAAGTAACAGAACTTCGTAATCAAGTAGCAGCTGCAACTTCACCTGCAGAAGCGATGCGTGCTAGTGATGAATTGACACGCCAGGTTTCTGGAATCTTTGCGGTTGCTGAAAGTTACCCTGACCTTAAGGCCAGTGCAAACTTCAGTCAGCTTCAAGAAGAGTTGACGAACACTGAAAACAAAATTGCCTATTCACGCCAACTTTATAACAGTGTAACAAGTAACTACAATGTGAAATTGGAAACATTCCCAAGCAATTTTATTGCCAAGATGTTTAGCTTTAAGGCTGCTGAATTCCTTGAAACACCAGAAGAAGAAAAAGCTGTGCCTAAGGTTGATTTCAGTGGACTAGGTAACTAATATGTTATTTGATCAAATTGCTCGAAATAAGAGAAAGACTTGGCTTTTGCTCCTTGTCTTTTTCCTCTTGTTGGGCCTTGTTGGTTACGGTGTTGGCTATCTTTGGTTAGGTTCAGGCTTCGGTGGTCTGATTCTTGCTCTAGTTATCGGTTTTATCTATGCCGTTACCATGATTTTCCAATCAACTAATGTCGTTATGGCTATGAACGGTGCACGAGAGGTTGATGAACAAACCGCTCCGAACCTTTATCATGTTGTTGAGGATATGGCTATGGTGGCACAAATACCGATGCCACGTGTCTTTATTGTCGATGATCCTTCAATGAATGCTTTTGCTACGGGGTCTAGCCCTAAAAATGCGGCAGTAGCTGCTACGACAGGTCTTCTTACGGTTATGAATCGTGAGGAACTTGAAGGGGTTATTGGACATGAAGTGAGTCATATTCGTAACTATGACATCCGTATTTCGACCATTGCAGTTGCCTTGGCATCTGCCATCACCATGCTATCTGGTATGGCCCGCAATATGATGTTCTGGGGTGGAGTCCGTCGTCGTAATGATGATGATCGTAATGGAAGTAGTGGCTTGGAAATTATTCTTCTCATTATTTCTTTGATTGCCATTATTCTGGCGCCTTTGGCAGCTACCTTGGTTCAGTTGGCTATTTCACGCCAGCGTGAATTTTTAGCTGATGCTTCTAGCGTCGAATTGACACGTAACCCACAAGGTATGATTAACGCTCTGCTCAAACTTGATAATAGTGCGCCAATGCAACATCACGTGGATGATGCTAGCGCAGCCCTCTTTATCAATGACCCTAAAAAAGAATCTGGTTTACAGAAGCTCTTTTATACTCACCCACCAATTTCAGAACGGGTGGAACGCTTGAAACAAATGTAACTCAGGGAAGGCTAATCATGTGATTGGCCTCTTTCTTTTAGCAGTTATTTTCTTTTTTAATTAAATAAATAAGTATCATACCTAGTCAATTCAACTTATTTCTGGCATAATAGATATATGAAACTAACGATTCAACGAATGGCTCGGATAGCCATTTTGTCAGCACTGGCAGTAGGATTGCGGTCAGCATTTATAGGATTGCCAAATATTCAGCCTATCACAGCTATGTTTTTTGTGTCTGTCCTTTATTTGGGGTTAGTAGATGGTTTCTTGATTATGGCTTTGACCATGTCAATCTCAGGATTCATCTTTGGGTTTGGTCCCTGGGTTTTTAATCAAATCTTGGCCTTCGGCATTTTGATGGCTCTTTGGAGCTTGATTGCACCTAGGTTATCACTTGTTTGGCAGATTGCTTTAGTAACTATTTTATCCTTTCTCTACGGAGTTCTCTTGGATTATAGTTATGGCCTCCTATTTAAGAGCGGTCTTACCTTTGTTGTTTCTGGACTTCTTTATGATACTTATCATGCAGTATCGACGCTTCTATTCTATCCATTTATTCAGTCTATTTTTAGGAGACTTTTGAAATGAAAAAATTATTGATATGTTTAGCTCTTGCCTTTTCTCTTGTTACTTTAGGCGCTTGTGGAAAAAATGAGTCTGCTAAACCTACTAGTAGCACAAACAATCATCAGTCTAAGGGTCAAGGCCAGGTTACTTTGATTTTAAAAACTGAAAAGGAAAGTAAGAAAAAATCCGTAGAATTCAAAAAAGGTGATACGGTCCTTGATGTTTTAAAAGAAATATATCCTGTTCAAGAAAATGATGGTTTTATTACTGAAATTGATGGAATTTCTCAAGACAAGGAGAAGGGGATTTATTGGATGTTTGATGTCAATGGAAAAATCGGTGAGAAAGCTGCTAATCAACTTAAAGTTCAAGATGGTGATGAAATCAAATTCTACCAAGAAAAGTATAATTAAGATTTTAGACTCTAATTCAGAGTCTTTTTTTTATAAAGTTCGGAAATAGGACTAATAATTTTTTAATAAAAGTCAGAAAATTGCAAAACAACTGACGATTTACAGAAAAACAGTTTACTTTTGTTTTAAAAGTGATATCATAAAAGGGTACTACATAAAGTAAGGAGAATACGGTTTGGCTTTTAACAAATTGGAAAGCAGTAACAACCAGGAAATCATCTCTGAAGAAGTTGGTATCTTGAAAGAATTGTTGGATGATGCAACACGAGGCATAGCTGGTGAGCAAGGCCTCACGACTATCCAACATTTGGTTGAACTTTATGATGAAGGTGACTATGAGGCCCTTACACAAGCCATTTCAGAAATGACAAATGATGATATGGTCGTTGCATCACGTTATTTCTCTTTGTTACCTCTCTTGATTAATATCTCTGAGGACGTGGATTTGGCTTATGAAGTCAACCGCAAAAATAATATTGATGAATCTTATTTAGGTAAGTTGTCTGAAACCTTTGATGTTGTCGCTGAAAGCGACAATGCGCGTGACATTCTTGAAAATGTTAATGTCGTGCCGGTATTGACAGCTCACCCAACTCAGGTTCAACGTAAAACCATGCTTGAATTGACTAACCACATTCACGAACTTCTCCGTAAGCATCGTGACGTTAAGGATGGTCTTATTAATAAGGATAAATGGTATGCGGATTTGCGTCGTTATGTAGAGATTATGATGAAAACGGATATCATTCGTGAGAAGAAACTTAAAGTTAAAAACGAAATCACTAACGTTATGGAGTATTACAACTCCTCATTGATTAAGGCGATTACCAAGCTATCGCATGAATTCAAACGTTTAGCGGTTGAAAAAGGTATCGAACTTGATAATCCAACACCTATTACAATGGGAATGTGGATTGGTGGTGACCGTGACGGGAACCCATTTGTAACGGCAGAAACTCTTAAACTTTCTGCGACATTACAAAGTGAAGTTATCCTCAATTACTATATTGAAAAAGTTGATAATCTTTACCGCTCATTCTCACTCTCATCACGTTTGACTGAAGTTTCAGAAACAGTAGCAGAAATGGCGAAACTTTCTCCAGATACATCTGTTTACCGTGAAAACGAACCATACCGTCGTGCTTTTAGTTACATTCAATCTAAATTGATTCAGACGCTTCTTTTCTTCAAAGCAGGTAACTTTAGCAATGAAAGAGCTGCTAAGCGTCTTTCTGAAAATGTTCGTCTTGGCTCAGTTTCAACAGGTGAAGTAGTAGCTGATTTTGTGCATGACCGTCTCAGCCAAAGTCTTCAAGCTGTCTCACAACAAACTACCGAATTTTATGAAACAGCTGAAGCATTCCATGATGATCTTTTGGCAATTAAAAATTCACTTCTCGAAAATGATGATTCTGTCTTGATTTCCGGTGATTTCGAAGAGCTTCTTCAAGCTGTTGAGGTCTTTGGATTCTACCTTGCAACAATTGATATGCGTCAGGATTCAAGCGTTCATGAAGCTTGTGTGGCAGAGTTGCTTAAATCTGCAAACATTGTTGACAACTACAGTGAATTGACAGAGGTTGAAAAGGTTGCTGTTCTTCTTAAAGAATTGCAAGAAGATCCGCGTACCTTATCATCAACAAATGTATCTAAGTCTGAAACGCTTGAAAAAGAATTAGCTATCTTCCGTACTGCTCGTCTTTTGAAGGACTATCTTGGTGAAGAAGTCATCAAACAACATATCATCTCTCACACTGAGAGCGTCTCAGATATGTTTGAGTTAGCCATCCTTCTTAAAGAAGTTGGTTTAGTTGATACTGAGCGTGCGCGTGTTCAAATCGTTCCACTGTTTGAAACCATCGAAGACTTGGAAAACTCTAATGAAATCATGAAACAATACCTTGGTTATGATATTGTTAAACGATGGATTAAGAATAGCAATAACTACCAAGAAATCATGTTGGGTTACTCAGATTCAAACAAAGATGGTGGTTACTTGTCTTCAGGTTGGACGCTTTACAAGGCTCAGAACGAGTTGACCAAGATTGGTGAAGAGCGTGGCATTAAAATTACCTTCTTCCATGGCCGTGGTGGTACAGTTGGTCGTGGTGGTGGCCCATCTTACGATGCTATTACTTCTCAACCATTTGGTACTATTAAAGACCGTATCCGTTTGACGGAGCAAGGTGAGGTTATCGGTAATAAATATGGCAATAAGGATGCAGCTTACTACAATCTTGAAATGCTAGTTTCAGCTACGCTTGATCGCATGGTAACACGCCAAATTACTGATCCTGATGAATTGGTTGATTTCCGTGAAATTATGGATAGTATTGTTCAAGATTCTAATGGTATTTATCGAGATCTTGTCTTCGGAAATGAACATTTCTATGATTACTTCTTTGAAGCAAGTCCAATCAAGGAAGTATCAAGTTTAAATATTGGTTCTCGTCCAGCTGCTCGTAAGACTATTACTGATATTTCAGGACTTCGTGCTATTCCTTGGGTATTCTCATGGTCACAAAACCGTATCATGTTACCAGGTTGGTATGGTGTGGGTTCTGCCTTTAATCACTATATTGAAGCTGAAGAAGGAAACCTTGAAAAACTTCAACACATGTTTGAAACATGGCCATTCTTCCGTTCACTTTTGTCTAACGTGGATATGGTGCTTTCAAAATCAGATATGAATATTGCCTTCCACTATGCACAGTTGGCAGAGAGTGAAGAAGTTCGTAGCGTCTTTAACATCATTTTGGATGAGTGGCAGCTGACTAAGAATGTCATTCTTGCGATTGAAAAACATGATGACTTCCTTGAAGAAAGCCCATCTCTTAAAGCGAGTTTGGGTTTCCGATTGCCATACTTCAACGTCTTGAACTACATCCAAATTGAATTGATTAAACGTCTTCGTAATAATAATCTGACTGATGACGAAATTAGTCTTATTCATATTACTATCAATGGTATTGCAACAGGACTTCGAAACTCTGGTTAATAAAGTAAAGTTCATCGCTTCGGTGGTGAGCTTTTTGTTATAATGAAAATTCTGGTATAATATAACCATGATTGCTATGGAAACGATTGAAAAGCTGAGCAGAGAAAAACTTCCTAAGATAACTGTCTTGGCTGGCGAGGATTTAGGTCAGTATAGTCAAGCTAAAGAAAAATTTTTAAAACAAATTGGATTTGATTCAAGCGACTTGACCTATTCCTATTTTGATATGTCCGAGACTGATTATCAGGATGCTGAACTCGATTTGGAAAGTATGCCTTTTTTTGCAGATGAAAAGGTAGTTATTTTTGATCATTTCGCAGATATGACGACTGCTAAAAAGTCTTATCTAGATGAAAAAGCATTGAAACGTCTTGAAAATTATCTTCAATCACCTGTAGAAACAACACGTCTTGTATTAATGGCTTCTGGAAAGCTCGATGGGAAGCGTCGGTTGGTTAAACTCCTAAAACGTGATGCTTTGGTACTTGAAGCTAACTCTTTAAAGGATACAGAGCTTAGAACTTATTTTCAAAAACAGGCACATCAAGAGGGACTCACTTTTGATAAAGGGGTATTTGAGGAACTCTTAGTCAAGTCAAGTTTTGATTTTTCAGATATTCAAAAGAATCTGGCGTTTTTAAAAGGATATAAAACTGAAGGGAATATCTCATCGCAAGACATTATGGAGGCTATTCCTAAAAGTTTACAAGATAACATTTTTGATATGACTCAACTTCTTTTGAGAGGACAGATTCAAGATGTTCGTGAATTGGTTCATGATTTACGATTGCAAGGAGAAGATGAGATTAAGTTGATTGCTGTTATGCTGGGACAATTCCGCACCTATCTGCAAGTCAAATTGTTATCTGCTCAAGGTAAAAGCGAGCAACAAATTGTTTCAAGTCTTTCAGACTATCTAAGTCGGAAAGTTAATCCATTTCAGGTTCGCTATGCTATAAGAGATAGTCGTCATTTATCAGTTGCATTTTTAAAGACAACGATTAAGACTCTGGTTGAGACAGACTACCAGATAAAAACAGGAACTTTAGATAAAGATTATCTACTTGATTTAGAACTTTTAAAAATAGCGTCAAACAGCTAAAAAAATGGAGATTTCCAAGATTTTGTAAGCAAAATTTTTGAAAGCTCTATCACTTTATGGTAAGATGGAAAAAAATGAAAAGAGGACCTTTACTATGGCTATTATTCTTCCAGATCTTCCTTACGCTTACGATGCTTTGGAACCATACATTGATGCTGAAACAATGACTCTTCATCATGACAAACACCATGCAACTTACGTGGCGAATGCTAATGCTGCGCTTGAAAAACACCCTGAAATTGGTGAGGACCTTGAAGCGCTTTTGGCTGATGTAGAAAAAATTCCAGCAGACATTCGTCAAGCACTTATTAACAATGGTGGTGGACATCTTAACCACGCACTTTTCTGGGAACTTTTGTCACCAGAAAAACAAGAACCAACTGCAGAAGTAGCAGCCGCTATTAACGAAGCATTCGGTTCATTTGAAGCTTTCCAAGAAGTTTTCACTACGGCAGCGACAACTCGTTTTGGTTCAGGGTGGGCATGGCTTGTGGTTAACGCAGAAGGTAAACTTGAAGTTGTTTCAACTCCCAACCAAGATACACCTATCTCAGACGGTAAAAAACCAATCTTGGCACTTGATGTTTGGGAACATGCTTACTACCTAAAATACCGTAACGTACGTCCAAACTACATCAAAGCCTTCTTTGAAATCATCAATTGGAATAAAGTTGCTGAGCTTTACGCAGAAGCTAAATAAGTCTAGAATCATCCTCAGTCTTGAGGGTGTTTTTTTGGGCTCTTTGTCAACTGTAGTGGGTGACGAAAAGCTAACATCTAGAGAGGACCGGATAGGTCCTTTTTTTATGTATGTTCAGTGTGATGAAGACACACTTCTTAAAGTTGATAAAGTTTCTAAAACCGAAGCCCAAACGTTTGATGTCTTTGATCAACTTATTAGTCGCTTCAAGTTTCGCGTTTGAATAGTCCGTTTCTAGTGCGTTTTTGATGTATTGCTTGTGTCTAAGAAAAGTCCTAAAGACAGTTTGAAAATAATGATTGACCTTGCTCCTATTTTCCTCTATCAGTTCAAAGAACTCATCTACTCTCTTCTCCTGAAAGTGAAAAAGCAAAAGCTGATAAAGTGTATAGTAGTCAGTAAGCTCTTTTGAAAAGACTAGTGTCTTCGCAACAACTTCATGTGGTGCTAAAGTTTGGCGGAAAGTCTTTGAATAAAAAGAGTTGAGAGATAGTTTACGGCTGTCCTTTTGGAAGAGTCGCCAGTGATTTTTCAGGGCTCGATAGGGTAGTGACTTCTTATCGAACTGGTTCATAATTGCAATTCTTGTCTTTAAAAAGGCACGTCCAAGGTGCTGGATGATGTGGAAACGATCAAGAACGATTTTTGCGTTTGGAAAGAGCTTGCGAGCCAGTGGAATATAAGCTCCAGACATATCCATCGTGATAAACTGTACCTGTTGTCGGACTTTCAATGGATACTTCAAAAAGTAGTTTCGTATAGTAGTTTGGCGGCGATTATCAAGGATGGTTATGAGTTCGTTTGTCTCATAATTCTGCGCCACAAAAGCCAATTCCCCTTTCTTGAACCCAAACTCATCCCAGGACATAACAGCAGGGAGTTTGTCATAATGTTCCTTGAAAGTAAACTGATCAAGCTTACGATAGACAGTGGACGTCGACACGCGAAGTCTTCTTGCAATATCAGTTAGTGACACTTTCTCAGTTAGGAGTTGTGTAACTTTTTGTCGGACTAGATTGGAGATTTAGCAGTTTTTCTCAACGATAGATGTCTCAGCTACCGTGACACTTCTACAACTTTTACACTGGAAACGACGTTTTTTCAGACGTAGTAGAGTTGGCGTTCCCGCTTGCTCGAGAAGAGGGATTTTAGAAGGCTTTTGAAAGTCATATTTGATCATCTTTCCATGGCAATGAGGACATGATGGTGCAGGGTAATCAAGTTTTGCTTGAATCTCGATATGAGTGTCAGTTTCAAAAACAAGTGAAATCTTGATATTTTGGTCTTTGATTCCGATTAATTCTGTGTTATTCTTAATAAGTCTCATAAGTTCTTCCTAATGATGGTTTGGTTGCTTTTCATTATAGTTCTTATGGGACTTTTTGTGTACACTCAAAAAGCTCTATAATCCCTACAGTAGTTTTACCCACTACAGAAATTATAGAGCCTTTTTTTGTAATATGGTTGTAAAATCTCCTTGCTTTTTGTACTATTATAGCTTAAACTATAATTGGTATGAAAAAAAAGAAAAAATATTCAAGTAAAAAGTATAGTGGAAGCCGCCAAAAAACTAAATATAAGAAGAAAGATTCGCTAAAACAAGACCTTCAAAAAGACGTTAAGAAAGACAGTAAAGATAGTAAAAAAGATGTCGAAAGAAGCGACGAGAAGAATAACAAAAAAGATAAGAAAAAGGTTTCTAAAAAATCAGTAGAAAAGAAACCAGTTGAGGAAACATCGGTACCAGTAGGACACAAGGAAAAAGAAGAAAAAACTGAAACCTTATTACTTAGAAGTAAACGCTCTAAAAAATCTAGAGCGAAATCATTCAGTGATGATAAGAAACCTTATCTTATCTTAATTCTTCTGGGTGTAGTAGTTATTCTTGTGTTTGTTGCTATGCTTGCCTTAGCAGGGCGAGGAAAACAGGCTGGTCACACTGGGGACCTTGGGAACATTTTTGGTTCTAACTCTAAGGTAACTAAAAAAGAGGATAAGAAAAAAGAGGAAAAGGTAACTCCAACCAACAAGTCAGCTGAAGCTAAAAAAGCAGTCATGGAAGCAGATGCAGATACGATGTATGCTAATGGATTGTATTATGATTATGCTAACATGACATTGAACCAAGTGGTTGAAGCCTTTATGGCTGATCAGGGAATCGAGTCTAGCCAAATTGCCTTCTCATATAAAAATACCAAGACAAATGAGCAATTCTCTATGAATGATACTCAGCCAATGACTGCAGGATCAACCTACAAATTGCCACTAAACATGCTTGTTATGGATGAGGTTAATAGAGGGAAGCTTTCTTTAACTGAACGTTTTGATATTAATAATACTGAATATGAATATCAAGGAGAACATGATAAGTATGTTGCCTCCTTTGGTGGTGCAATGACCATCCCAGAGATGCAAGAATATTCTCTAGTTTATTCTGAGAATACGCCTGCCTATGCATTGGCAGAACGTCTTGGCGGTATGGAAAAATTCTATGGCATGCTTGATAAATACGGTAAGTCAAAAGGGAAAGTTAAAACTATTCAAATGCATGGTAATAAGACAACAACGGATTATTACATCCAAGTCTTGGATTACCTTTGGAAACACCAAGAGAATTATAAGAATATTCTCCACTATATTGGTGAGTCTTTCTCAAATGAATACTACAAAACTTATCTTCCTGGTTTAACCATCTATCAAAAACCAGGCTACGTTCGTGAAGCACTCAACGTTGATGCTATTGTCATGGAAGATACACCTTATATGGTAGCAATCTATACCGGTTACCTTGGTGGTTCAACTGAGGAATCAGATGAAATTAGCGGTTGGGGTCTTCAACAATTGGGGATGCTCGCTTATGTTATTAATGAATGGCACCGTGTCAATATGAATTAATACTGAAAAGGCCGATTATTTCGGCTTTTTTTCTATACTATTACATGAAGGTAAGAATTAGAACACTAATAAAGAGAAATGGGACAAAAGCGACTGTTTCATTAGGGTTTTTACGTACTAGGAAGTACATAAGCCCAAATGAGCAAGCTAGTTCAATAGCTATTAGTATTTTGGAAAATGGGAAAATGAGGGAGACACTGGCCAAATAGAGAAAATCACCTTCACCAATATTTAAACGTTTGATATATGACAGAACGGCTAAACTTATTCCTAAGCTAAAAGTGAGGTAGTGGTTTCCCAAACATAGGAGAGGTAGTGTTCCAAGAATCCAAATTAGAAGGGGATATGATTTATTTTTTAAATCAAAAATAGTTAGACAAAGACTGAAAAAAAGCAAATAGGTTCTTCCAAAATCTAGGTAGTTATAGAAATAAAGAAGAAGTATTCCTCCACAAAACAATTCCAAGAAGAGATAACGGTATGGGATAGAGCTTTGACATAACCGACATTTGAACCTTAAGAAAAGTTGTGATAGGATCGGAATCATTTCGAAAAAACGTAACGGATGCCCACACTGATTGCAATGGCTTCTAGGAAAAATAATCGACTTCTCAGGAAAACGATCACAAATCAATCCAATAAACGAGCCTAAAGAGGTACCAAGAAAAAAATATAAAATACTAAGCATACCTAACTATTCGAAAAAAGACAGAAAAAGCGTTTTACTTGTATTTTATTTATAAATATTTTAAAATATAGACATAAACAATAATGGTTCTAAATAAGGAGAAAGAATATGACAGATTCAATTAAAGAAACAATCAAGGAAACAGTTAACCATCAAGCAGAGACACCAACAAACACAAAAACCAAAGCAGTATTAAATCAAGCGGTTGCCGATTTGTCTGTAGCAGCTTCTATTGTGCATCAAGTTCATTGGTATATGCGTGGTCCTGGTTTCCTTTATCTTCACCCAAAAATGGATGAATTAATGGATAGTTTGAATTCCCATCTTGATAAGATTAGTGAGCGTTTGATTACCATTGGTGGTGAACCATACTCAACTTTGGTAGAGTTTTCATCTAATTCAGGTTTGACTGAAACTACTGGTACATTTGATCAACCAATGTCTGATCGAATTCAGCTATTGGTTGATATATACAAATACTTGTCTGTCTTGTTCCAAGTTGGCTTGGATATCACAGATGAAGAAGGAGATGTTCCTTCAAATGATATCTTTACGGATGCAAAATCAGAAATTGATAAGACGATCTGGATGTTGACTGCAGAACTTGGACAAGCACCAGGCTTGAAATAATCAAATTTTGAGTTAAGATGATTGTCAAGAGTTCCTTTAAAAGTGTATAATAGATACAAAATTCTTTTAGAAGAAGAGAGGTGGCGATATGTCTGATCATCGACATAGTCTAGGTGTTTACGAAGATATCTTGAATCAGTTAAAAGCTAAAGGGATTCGATTAACCGAATCCCGCAAAGCTGTTATCCGCTATTTGATGACGTCTGATCAACATCCTAGTGCTGATGTGATATATTATGACCTTCTCCCTGATAATCCAGGTATGAGTTTAGCAACGGTCTATAACAACTTGAAAGTGTTAGTCGAAGAGGGAATTGTCTCTGAAATTAAGGTTAATAATGATAATACAACATATTATGATTTTATGGGGCATGACCACTTAAACATTGTTTGTGAAAAATGTGGTCAAATTACTGATTTATATTTACCGATTCCGTCTTTCAAAGAAGAGGTAGAATCGCAAACAGGATTTCGCATCACTCGTGAGCAAATGATTTTGCATGGCGTTTGTCCGAATTGTCAATAGATAAGAGCCTAAGTCAAATAGACTTGGCTTTTTGTCTAGGTACATAATAATCTATAAAGGTTTTCAAAATTATCTTGTCATGCCTTGAGCTTTTTGCTAAAATATTTCTATGAAAACATTATATGACGTTCAACAGTTGTTGAAGCAGTTTGGGGTAGTAGTTTACTTGGGTAAAAGGCTCTATGATATCGAGATGATGAAGATTGAACTGGAAGCGCTTTATAAGAATGCTTTGATAGACAAGGAAAACTATCTTATTGCTGAAATGATTTTACGACGTGAACATCAGATTGAAATGGAGAAGGAAAATGAGTAAGAAACTCTTAGGTATTGACCTTGGTGGAACAACTGTTAAGTTTGGTATTTTGAATGCAGATGGTGAAGTTCAAGAAAAATGGGCTATTGGAACAAATACGTTTGAAAATGGTAGCCACATTGTTCCTGACATTGTAGAATCTTTGAAACACCGTTTGGAATTGTATGGACTTACTGCTGAAGATTTTATTGGAATTGGTATGGGATCTCCAGGTGCAGTTGACCGAGAAAATAAAACAGTAACGGGTGCCTTTAACTTGAACTGGGCAGAAACTCAAGAAGTTGGCTCTGTTATTGAAAAAGAACTTGGTATTCCATTCGCTATTGATAATGATGCTAATGTGGCTGCACTGGGTGAACGTTGGGTTGGTGCTGGTGCTAACAATCGGAATGTTGTCTTTGTAACATTGGGTACAGGTGTTGGTGGCGGTGTCATCGTTGATGGTAAATTAATTCATGGTGTTGCCGGTGCTGGTGGGGAAATTGGTCACATTATTGTTGAACCTGACACAGGATTTGAGTGTACTTGCGGAAACAAGGGGTGTCTGGAAACTGTAGCTTCAGCAACAGGTATTGTACGTATAGCACATCATTTGGCAGAAAAATACGAAGGAAACTCTTCTATTAAAGCTGCTGTAGACAATGGTGAGTTTGTGACAAGTAAAGATATTCTCGTAGCTGCTACTGAAGGTGATAAGTTTGCTGACAGCATTGTTGATAAAGTCTCTAAATACCTCGGACTTGCAACAGCAAACATCTCAAACATTCTTAACCCAGATTCTGTCGTTATCGGTGGTGGTGTTTCTGCCGCAGGAGAATTCTTGCGTAGTCGTGTTGAAGGATACTTTACACGTTATGCATTCCCACAAGTTCGCCGTACAACAAAAGTGAAATTAGCGGAGCTTGGAAATGATGCAGGAATCATTGGAGCCGCTAGTCTTGCTTATAGTATTGACAAATAATGAGATAAGGTGCGCCTAACCGGATAAGGGAAGGTAGCACTTTTTTGTTGAAAAACGTTTACAATTATCCAATCTCTGCCATTTTATTGAAAATGTGGTATACTTGAAAGGTTGAAATAAATAATAAAGAGGAAAAGATGACTAAACTTAGAGAAGACATCCGTAACGTTGCCATTATTGCCCACGTTGACCACGGAAAAACAACACTTGTAGATGAATTGTTGAAACAATCACACACCCTTGATGAACGTATGGAACTTGATGAGCGTGCAATGGACTCAAACGATCTTGAAAAAGAACGTGGTATTACCATCCTTGCTAAGAATACAGCTGTTGCTTACAATGGTACTCGTATTAATATCATGGACACACCAGGGCACGCGGACTTTGGCGGAGAAGTTGAACGTATCATGAAAATGGTTGATGGTGTTGTTCTTGTCGTCGATGCTTATGAAGGGACAATGCCTCAAACACGTTTTGTATTGAAAAAAGCTCTTGAGCAAAATTTGACACCAATTGTTGTTGTCAACAAGATTGATAAACCCTCAGCTCGTCCTGAAGAAGTTGTTGATGAAGTCCTAGAGCTATTCATCGAACTGGGTGCAGATGATGATCAATTGGAATTCCCAGTTGTTTATGCATCAGCTATTAATGGAACATCATCATTGTCTGATAATCCTGCCGATCAAGAGCACACTATGGCTCCAATCTTCGACACTATTATAGATCACATCCCAGCTCCTGTAGATAACTCAGATGAGCCACTTCAATTCCAAGTGTCACTTCTTGACTACAACGACTTTGTTGGACGTATTGGTATTGGACGTATCTTCCGTGGGACTGTAAAAGTTGGTGACCAAGTTACCCTTTCAAAACTTGATGGAACAACTAAAAACTTCCGTGTTACGAAACTCTTTGGTTTCTTTGGCTTGGAGCGTCGTGAAATTGAAGAAGCCAAGGCTGGTGACTTGATTGCTATCTCGGGTATGGAAGATATCTTCGTCGGTGAAACAATCACACCAACTGATGCTGTTGAACCATTACCAGTTCTTCGTATTGATGAACCAACACTTCAAATGACTTTCTTGGCGAATAACTCACCATTTGCTGGTCGCGAAGGTAAACACGTGACATCACGTAAAGTCGAAGAGCGTCTTTTGGCTGAGTTGCAAACAGACGTTTCACTACGTGTTGAACCAACTGATTCACCAGATAAATGGACTGTCTCAGGCCGTGGTGAATTGCACTTGTCAATCCTTATCGAAACAATGCGTCGTGAAGGATATGAACTTCAAGTGTCACGTCCAGAAGTTATCATCAAGGAAATTGATGGAGTGAAATGCGAACCATTTGAACGTGTTCAAATTGATACTCCAGAGGAGTACCAAGGCTCAATCATCCAAGCTCTTTCAGAACGTAAAGGTGACATGCTTGATATGCAAATGGTTGGTAACGGCCAAACACGCCTTATCTTCCTTGTGCCAGCTCGTGGACTTATCGGATTCTCTACTGAATTCTTGTCTATGACACGTGGTTACGGTATTATGAACCATACCTTTGATCAATATTTGCCGGTTGTTCCTGGTGAGATTGGCGGACGTCACCGTGGTGCTCTCGTTTCTATCGATACAGGTAAAGCGACAACTTACTCAATTATGCGTATTGAAGAACGTGGTACTATCTTTGTTAACCCAGGTACTGAAGTTTATGAAGGTATGATTGTCGGTGAGAATGCTCGTGAAAATGACCTTGGTGTTAACATTACTACAGCAAAACAAATGACAAACGTGCGTTCAGCTACTAAGGACCAGACGGCTGTTATCAAGACTCCACGTATATTGACACTTGAGGAATCACTTGAATTCTTGGATGATGATGAATACATGGAAGTAACACCTAAATCTATCCGCTTGCGTAAACAAATTTTGAATAAAGCAGAGCGTGATAAAGCTAATAAACGTAAGAAAAAAAGCAGCGGAAGCTGAGTAATTTTTAGAGAGGAGAAGAGATGTTTTATCTGATTGTTGCTATATTGATTGCTTCATTCTATTTCTTTATTGCACCAAAGTCGGTTAAAAACACTATGAATCTTCTCTTTGTCATGGCTACCTTAGCATTGCTCTTGCTTTTAGCAGTGTTATCAATCATTAAATTCTTCAGTTTACCTGGTGAGTTCTTTGTCACGGTAGGAATGTTTACATTGAGTTATTTCACCTTGAAAGATATTTTTGGCATGTCAGAGCCCAATCGTGATAAAGCTCAACAAGGCGAAAATAAGTAGCATGATATTAAAGTCAATCTGTTAGATTGGCTTTTTTCTGTAACTAGAAAATACTACTCCTTGAAATAGCTTGTGATAAAGGGTAAAATGATTATGATACAATTTGAGAGAATGGACGAATTATGAAATCAATAACACAATTGGAAAATAAAAAAGTTTTAGTCCTTGGTTTGGCTAAATCTGGTGAAGCAGCGGCTCGTCTTTTGGCTAAGCTAGGAGCTATTGTTACTGTTAATGATGGAAAAGCATTTGAGGAAAACCCATCGGCTCAATCACTTCTTGAAGAAGGCATTAAGGTTGTTTGTGGTGGACATCCTCTTGAACTTTTGGATGAAAATTTTGAATTAATGGTCAAGAATCCTGGGATTCGGTATGATAATCCAATGGTAGCTCGTGCGCTTGAAAAAGAAATTCCAGTTTGGACTGAAGTTGAATTGGCTTACCTAGTCTCTGAAGCACCAATTATCGGTATTACAGGCTCAAACGGTAAGACAACCACAACAACTATGATTGCTGATGTTTTAAATCATGGTGGAAAGTCAGGTGTCTTGTCTGGAAATATTGGTTTCCCTGCATCAGAAGTAGCGCAATCAGTGACAAATCAGGATACTTTGGTCATGGAGTTGTCTTCTTTCCAATTAATGGGAATTGAGAGTTTCCATCCACATATTGCTGTGATTACGAACTTGATGCCGACGCATATTGACTATCATGGTAGCTTTGAAGAATACGTAGCTGCCAAATGGAATATTCAAAACGAAATGACATCAGACGATTTTATTATTTTAAACTTTAATCAAGATTTGGCTAAAGAGTTGGCTACGCAAACAAATGCACAAGTCGTTCCCTTCTCAACTGTGGAAAAAGTAGATGGTGCTTATCTGGAAAATGGTGGCCTCTACTTCAAAGGTGAATTGCTAATGCATGCTGATGAACTTGGAGTTCCAGGAAGTCACAATGTTGAAAATGCCTTAGCGACAATTGCTGTAGCAAAATTGTCAGGTGTTTCAAACCAGGCAATTAAAGAAACTCTCTCAAGTTTTGGTGGGGTTAAACACCGTCTTCAATTTGTTGATACGATTGATGATGTAAAATTCTATAATGATAGTAAGTCAACAAATATTTTAGCGACACAAAAAGCACTTTCTGGCTTTGATAATAGTAAAGTCATTTTGATTGCCGGTGGTTTGGACCGTGGTAATGAATTTGATGAACTCATTCCTGATATTACTGGACTTAAGAAAATGGTAATTTTGGGAGAATCAGCTCCTCGTGTCAAACGTGCTGCAGACAAAGCTGGTGTAACCTATCTGGATGCCAAAGATGTGGCTGATGCGACACGCATTGCCTTTGAACAAGCTAGTGCAGGTGATGTTGTCTTGTTGAGTCCTGCTAACGCGAGTTGGGATATGTACAAGAATTTCGAAGTGCGTGGTGATGAATTTATCACAACTGTTGAGCGATTGAAGGGATAGGCTATGGCAAAATCGAAAAAGATTGTTTTTACTGGTGGAGGGACAGTTGGACATGTGACTTTAAATCTTATCTTAATTCCAAAGTTTCTAAAAGATGGATGGGAAGTGCACTATATCGGTGATAAACATGGTATTGAACACGAACAAATTGATAAGTCTGGTCTAGATGTAACCTTCCATAGTATCGCTACAGGTAAACTACGTCGTTATTTTTCATGGCAAAACATGTTGGATGTCTTTAAAGTTGGTTGGGGAATTCTACAGTCAATTGCAATTATTGCTAAGATTCGTCCCCAAGCACTCTTTTCAAAAGGCGGATTTGTATCTGTACCGCCAGTTATCGCGTCTAAATTATTAAGAGTCCCTGTATATGTTCACGAGTCTGATTTGTCTATGGGCTTAGCCAATAAAATCGCATACAAGTTTGCAACTACTATGTTTACGACTTTTGAACAATCAAAAACTTTGGTGAAGACACGGCATGTTGGTGCTATTACTAAGGTGGGTATGACAAGGTTTGATAATTCAGATCAACTAGATAAGATTAAAGAACAGTTTGATGAGAAACTAAAAACAGTCCTTTTTATTGGGGGATCAGCTGGTGCAAAGGTGTTTAATGATTTTATTAGCAAAACTCCAGAACTGATTGAGAACTATAATATCATCAATATATCTGGGGATTCCTCATTAAATACCCTGGAGCGTCATCTTTATAGAGTTGATTATGTGACAGATTTGTACCAACCTCTTATGGATATGGCGGATTTAGTTGTAACTCGTGGTGGTTCAAATACTATTTTTGAATTGTTGGCTATGAAAAAACTTCATTTAATCGTTCCTCTAGGAAAAGAAGCTAGCCGTGGGGACCAGCTTGAAAATGCTGACTATTTTGAAAGAAAGGGTTACGCTCGTCAATTGCAGGAACTGGAATTAAGTTGGGAGACATTAAAACACGAGCTCGAACAACTTGTTGAACATGCAGAGACTTACAAAGAAGCTATGGCTAAATCTGAGGAAATCACTTCTCCTGATGATTTTTATAACCTATTAGTGACTAGTATTTCAAATAAATAAAGGAATTTCATGGCAAAAAAGGATCAAAAATCACAAGAAAAAAAAGTTCTGACTGAGTGGCAGAAGCGAAATCTAGAATTTTTGAGAAAACAAGAAACCAAAGATTCAGGAGAGATGACTAACAAAACAGGCGTTCATCCAGAAAAAGCCACATCTCAGGAGGACAAAATACCAGTAAAAAAAAAGGTCAAGAAGAAAAAAAGAAAAAAAGTCAATACGACTAGCAATATCCCAATTGCACAACGAAATCTTGCGGGGCTTGTTATTTTTATAGCTGCGATTTTAATCGTATTTTCACTCTTCTTTATCTCGCCTTGGTCTAAGCAAAAGATTCTTACAGTATCAGGAACAAAAAATGCTCTACCGGAAGATGTGAAAGTTGCAAGTGGTATTCTTGATACAGATTATATTACTCACGTTTTTTTCAATCAAGAAGAGATTGCATCAACTGTTGAAAAAAACAACGTTTGGGTTAAAAAGGCTACGGTAACTTATAGTTTTCCAAATCAATTTAATATTGCAGTGAAAGAATATCCAATCGTGGCTTATCGTCAAACATCAAATGGATATGTTTCTATTCTTGAAAGCGGTAAGACTGGAGGGACTGTTTCAACAGGAAATCTACCAGATAAATTTATCACTTTAAAGACGGATGATGAAAAGAAAATTGAAGATTTAGTAAAAGAGTTGCATAAACTTGATAGTAAAATCAAGAATAATATTCAAATTATTAATTTAACGCCTACAAAAGCAACTACAGATTTGTTGACAATTGAGTTATATGATGGAAATTCTATTCGCGTTCCCCTCTCTCAATTAACGACTAAGTTACCTTATTACGAGAAAATTAAGAGTAAGCTTTCTGATGGATGTATTGTAGATATGGAGGTTGGCCTCTATACAACAACTCCTGAAGTAGAATCATCAAAAACTGATAAGGATAAAAAGAAAGATAAAAGCAAGACAGATAAGAAGGAAGACAGAGAAATTTCTGACGAGGGTCAGGAAACAACGACACTAACTGAACAAAATACTGAGAAAGAAGCTAATGCTGAAAATTCAGATGTTCAGGGAGTAGGAAATCCGACTGTTAATCAAGATAAAACTCTTCAATCTTCCCCCAGTCAAGGCTAATATTGAATAATAAAAACGTAAAATGCTGACATTTTACGTTTTTTTATGGTACAATAGTATCCGAATAATTCTGTATTTATACAGTTTACAAAGATATTGAATGGAAAGATTGAGAGGTCGAGTGAATGGCTAGAGATGGCTTTTTTACAGGATTAGATATAGGAACTAGCTCGATTAAGGTTCTTGTTGCTGAGTTTATTGATGGATCAATGAATGTCATCGGAGTAAGTAATGTTAAGAGTTCTGGTGTGAAAGATGGCATCATTGTTGATATTGACGCTGCAGCAAAATCAATCAAAACAGCTATTGAGCAAGCAGAAGAAAAAGCCGGTATTGTGATTGAACAAGTGAATGTTGGGCTTCCAGCCAATCTTCTTCAAATTGAGCCTACACAAGGTATGATTCCTGTAACAAGTGAATCAAAAGAAATCAAAGATGAAGATGTTGAAAGTGTTGTTCGATCAGCCTTGACTAAGAGTATTACACCTGAACGTGAGGTTATCTCACTAGTTCCTGAAGAATTTATCGTTGATGGCTTTCAAGGGATTCATGATCCTCGTGGAATGATGGGGATTCGTCTTGAGATGAGAGGCCTCATTTACACAGGACCAACAACAATTCTTCACAATATTCGTAAGACAGTTGAGCGTGCAGGTATTCGGGTTGAGAATATCATCATCTCTCCTCTTGCAATGACTCGTGCTGTCTTGAATGAAGGAGAGCGTGAATTTGGTGCTACTGTTATTGATATGGGTGGTGGTCAAACGACTGTTGCAAGCATGCGTGCTCAAGAACTGCAGTTTACCAATATTTACTCTGAGGGTGGCGAATATATCACCAAGGATATTTCAAAAGTCTTAAAAACATCTATGCAAATTGCAGAAGCGCTTAAGTTTAATTTTGGTAATGCTGACATTGAAAAAGCAAGTGAAACTGAAACTGTTCAGGTAGAGGTTGTAGGTGAAAATTCACCTGTTGAAATCACTGAGAAATATCTTGCTGAAATTATCTCGGCTCGTGTGAAGCATATCTTGGATAGAGTTAAACAAGACTTGACGCGAGGTCGCCTACTTGATTTGCCTGGTGGTATTGTCCTTGTAGGTGGAACGGCCATCATGCCAGGTGTAGTTGAAGTTGCTCAGGAAATTTTTGAGACAAATGTGAAACTTTATATACCTAACCAAGTTGGTATCCGTAATCCAATGTTTGCAAATGTAATTAGTCTTGTTGAGTATGTTGGTCTCCTTACAGAAGTTGATATTATTGCTCAGCAAGCTGTGTGTGGTGAAGAGTATCTTCGTCGTAAACCTATCGACAATGAGGCGCCTACCTTGAGTATTGATAGAACTCATACTCCAGCACCTCGAGTGACCCCACAACCAAATCGTATTCCAGTTGAGAATACCGTCGAGGTACCTCAACCGGTTGATGAAGAAAATCATGAACAAAAACAAAAACTTGGAGATCGTGTTCGTGCAATCTTCGGAAGTATGTTTGATTAATTGAATCTAGTAAAAGCGAGGAAATAAAATGAATTTTTCATTTGATAGCGCATCAGTTCAGGGTGCGGTAATTAAAGTTATTGGTGTCGGTGGAGGTGGAGGAAATGCCATCAACCGAATGATTGAAGAAGGTCTTTCTGGTGTTGAATTTATTGCAGCTAACACGGATATTCAAGCGCTCAGCTCTTCTAAAGCAGAAACAGTTATCCAATTAGGTCCTAAATTGACTCGTGGTCTTGGTGCTGGAGGTCAACCTGAAGTTGGTCGTAAAGCAGCTGAAGAAAGTGAAGAAACACTTACAGAGGCACTTACAGGAGCTGATATGGTATTTATCACTGCTGGTATGGGTGGTGGTTCTGGTACAGGGGCAGCACCAGTTATTGCACGTATTGCTAAAAGCTTGGGTGCATTGACAGTAGCAGTGGTTACGCGTCCATTTGGATTTGAAGGTAATAAGCGTAGTACCTTCGCTATTGAAGGTATTCAAGAATTGCGTGAACAAGTTGATACTCTTCTTATTATCTCTAACAACAACCTTCTTGAAATCGTTGATAAGAAAACTCCACTTCTTGAAGCCCTTAGTGAAGCAGATAATGTCCTACGCCAAGGGGTACAAGGTATTACAGACCTTATTACCAACCCAGGTTTAATCAACCTCGATTTTGCTGATGTGAAAACAGTTATGGCAAATAAAGGCAATGCGCTTATGGGGATTGGTATTGGTTCTGGTGAAGAACGTATTGTTGAAGCTGCACGCAAAGCAATCTATTCACCGCTTCTTGAAACAACTATCGATGGTGCAGAAGATGTTATCGTTAACGTAACTGGTGGCCTTGATATGACACTTACAGAGGCAGAAGAAGCATCTGAAATCGTTGGTCAAGCTGCTGGTAACGGTGTTAATATTTGGCTTGGTACATCAATCGATGATACTTTGAAAGATGAAATTCGTGTAACGGTTGTTGCAACGGGGGTTCGTCAAGAGCGTGCTGAAAAGGTATCTGGTATGAAAGCTCAACCACGCAAAGTGACTACAGCTCCTTCACAATCGTCAGTTCCTAATCAGCAAGTTGCTCAAGAACAACAACGTCTAGGTTCTCAAGCTTCATTTGAACGTCAACCGAATTTCGACTACAATGAAACACATTCAATGTCACAACCAGGCGTTCGTCCAACTGTGGCAGCACCTCAACAAGAGCAATCAGCTTTTGGAAACTGGGACTTGAGACGTGATAATATTTCTCGTCCTAAGACAGGTGAACTTGATAGTCAATTGACTATGTCTACATTCTCAAGTGATGTTGAAGATGACGATGAATTGGAGACACCACCATTCTTTAAAAACCGTTAATAATGACTATAGAAGAAAATAAAAATGATGTTTATCAGGCGGTGAAGAGAGCATGTGAAAAAGCTAATCGCTCTAGCGAAGAAGTCAATATAATTGCCGTAACTAAGTATGTTTCAAGTAAAATCGCTGAAGAATTGGTTGAAACGGGAATTAAACACATTGCTGAAAACCGTGTTGATAAATTTTTAGATAAGTATCAGGCGTTAAAAAAATATGATTTGACATGGCACCTTATTGGTAGCCTACAACGTCGAAAAGTAAAGGATGTTATTAATTTAGTTGATTATTTTCATGCTTTGGATTCTGTTAAATTGGCAGAGGAAATTCAAAAGCGTGCGGATCATACCATTAATTGCTTCCTCCAAGTTAATGTTTCAGGTGAGGAGTCGAAACATGGTTTTTCACCTGAAGAACTTGACACTGTTCTAAATCAAATTAAAAATCTTGATAAAATTTGTATAGTAGGGCTAATGACTATGGCTCCAATTGATGCGAATACTCAAGAACTTGATAAGATTTTTGCTGAGACAAATGAACTTAGACAATCAATTCAAGATAAAAAACTAAAGAATGTTCCTTGTGATCAACTAAGCATGGGTATGAGTCGAGACTATGACATGGCTATTCAGAATGGATCAACCTTTGTTAGAATAGGCAGTGCATTCTTTAAAGAGAACGGAGAATAACCTTATGGCAATAAAAGATGCAATTGAAAAAATTGTTTCATATTTTGATGCCGACGAAGTAACAGATCATGAAGATGTTGCTAAAGAACGTCCAGTTAAAGTACAGAAAACTGAGCAGACACCACCTCAACAGCAACGTAAACCTGAGCGTCCTCAGGAAACAGTCCCTCCTCGTCGCCAACATATCAAATCAGACGTACAGAAAACTCAAGTCCTTCGTAGTTTACCTTTGAGTCGATCACAAGTTAATCAGGGATCCCAACAAATGAATACAACTAAAACTACTATTGCAATTAAATATCCTAAAAAATATGAAGATGCTCAAGAAATTGTAGAACTTTTGATTGAAAATGAATGTGTTTTAATTGATTTTCAATATATGTTAGAAGCACAAGCTCGTCGTTGTTTAGATTTTATTGATGGTGCTAGCAAGGTACTTACAGGAAACTTACAAAAAGTTGGTTCTTCCATGTACTTGCTCACACCAATCAACGTTGTTGTTGACATCGAAGAGATTAGTTTGAGTCATGGAAATCAAGAATCTACTTTTGACTTCGACATGAAGAGACGTTAAGCCATGTTTGTATTACTATATGTTATTTGGGCACGTGTTGTTAACTTGGTAGAGATACTCCTTGTAATCTATGCTTTGTTATCTTGGTTTCCAGGAGCTTATGATACAGCTCTTGGGAAGACTATTAGACAAATTGTTCAGCCAATTCTTGCACCATTTCGTAGGCTGAATTTGGTTTTTGCTGGTATTGATTTTTCAATTATCGCAATTATACTTTTGTTAAATTTCTCTCTTAGTATTCTTAAGGTTGTCCTATTTTGATGTTTGAAGCAAAAAATATTGAACAACATTACTCGTTAGAAGAACGTCTTTTTTTAGAAAAGGTTAGGGGATTTTGTCAATTAGTTGAAGATCGGTATAGCCCATATTTGACTGATTTCTTAAATCCTCGTGAAATCCAGATTGTCAAAGATTTAGCAAATTACTATAATTTAAAATTCTTTGTAAGTTCAACTTTTGATAACGAAGAGTATGGAAGAGTGATTCTTGCTCCGGATTATTATGAGCTTGATGAAGATGACTTTGAAATTAAACGATTAGAGATTTCTTATGCTAGACAATTTAATAAATTGACACATCCCAAAATTTTAGGCGCACTGCTTAATCAACTTGGTCTTGAACGTCAAGTATTTGGAGATGTTATTCTTGATGAAGAAGGCCGAGTTCAATTTAACATTGCTTCTCATCTAGCAAGCTATGCAATAATGACTATTACTAAAATCGGTAGGGTTTCGGTTACGCTTAGAGAAGTAAGTAAAGATAATTGGATTTCCAATCAAGAAAAATATTCTCAATCTTTTGTCTTGCTTTCTAGTATGCGTCTTGATAATGTGTTATCTACAGTATTAAAAACATCGCGTTCAAATGCTTTAAAGCTAATTGCTTCAGGCAAAATCAAACTTAATTATAGGCAAATTGAGAAATCTGATCAGATAATATCTATTGGTGATATGATTTCAGTTAGAGGTTTTGGCCGATTTCGTCTAGGGCAACAAGAAGGAATTTCTAAATCAGGAAAAGCCAAGGTCGTCATCGACAGTCTTCTAAGACGACAAAAGTAGGTATTTAATTTAAAAGCATCAGAGATGCTAATGAAACTTGAGGAGATCTGTAATGACAATTATAGTTCTTGATATTATCGAAAAATAGTTTACAACTAAATTTTGTGGATATAATGAACAAGAAGTAGATGATTTTCTCGATATTATTGTAGATGGTTATGAAGATTTAGTTCATTGAAATCGTGAACTTGTTGCTCATGTAAAAGAACTTGAAGAAATGGTAAAAAATAAAGGAGGCCTGTAATGGCAATCACAGCACTTGATATTAAAGATAAACAGTTTACCACTAAATTTCGTGGATACAATGAACAAGAAGTAGATGAATTTCTTGATATTATCATAGATGATTATGAAGATTTAGTTCGTGACAATCGTGAACTTACTACTCGTGTAAAAGAGCTTGAAGAAAAATTGGCTTATTTTGATGAAATGAAAGAATCATTGAGCCAGTCAGTTATCTTGGCTCAAGAAACAGCTGAAAAAGTTAAAGCTTCAGCAGCAGATGAATCAGCTAACTTGATTAACAAAGCCAACTTTAATGCGACACGCTTGATCGAAGAAGCTAAATCTAAGGCATCTGAAATTCTTCGTGATGCTACAGATGAAGCAAAACGTGTTGCTATTGAAACTGAAGAGCTTAAACGTCAAAGTCGTGTTTTTCACCAACGTCTTTTGGCTGCAGTTGAAGGTCAACTTAGCTTAGCAAGTGCTCCAGAGTGGGAGGAATTGTTGCAACCAACAGCTATTTATCTGCAAAACTCAGATGTTGCCTTTAAAGAAGTTGTTGAAAAAGTGCTGGATGAACATATTCCAGATTCAAACGATGCCGCTTCATTCGATGCGACTCGTCAATTCACTCCTGACGAAATGGCTGAACTTCAACGTCGCGCTGCTGAAAGCAATAAACAAGTTAAAGATTTCTCTAATTCAGATGTTGACGAAACAAATGATATTACTTCAACTCCAGTATATTTTGGTATTGAAGATTCATTCGAAAGTGAAGTAGCTAATTTTCCAATTTCTGCACCTGTAGACGAGGACAATGATTCGGAACAAGAAGCAACTGTTGAAAAAGATCTTAATGAAACACAAACTTTTAAATTAAATATTAGCGAATAAGAAAAATAAAACTTTCCAAATATATTAACAGCGAGTGGGAGATGGTGTGAGTCCTACATTCCCTATTTGGGTAGTTATCATTTTCTAGCGTTCTAGCTGAATTAAGTAAGCTAGAAGGATGGTCCTCCTTACGGACATTTGAGGGAGCAATGTTACTTGCTCTAAACTAAGGTGGTACCACGAGCTTTCGTCCTTTTTTGATGAAGGCTCTTTTTATTTAGTATAAAAAAATTAAAGAGGAGATATAATGAAACTTAAAGAAACATTAAATCTAGGTAAGACAGCTTTTCCAATGCGTGCTGGACTTCCTAATAAAGAACCAATCTGGCAAAAAGAGTGGGAAGAAGCGAAAGTGTATCAACGTCGTCAAGAGTTGAATCAAGGTAAACCACACTTCACACTTCATGATGGCCCTCCTTATGCCAATGGTAATATTCACGTGGGTCATGCGATGAATAAAATTTCTAAGGATATCATTGTTCGATCTAAATCAATGTCTGGTTTCTATGCTCCATTTATTCCTGGGTGGGATACACATGGTTTGCCAATTGAACAGGTATTGGCTAAGCAAGGCGTAAAACGTAAAGAACTTGATCGCGCTGAATACCTTAAGATGTGTCGTGATTATGCACTCTCACAAGTTGATAAGCAACGTGAAGATTTCAAACGTCTTGGTGTTTCAGCTGATTGGGAAAACCCTTATGTTACCTTGACACCAGACTATGAGGCAGCCCAAATCCGTGTCTTTGGCCAAATGGCTAAAAAGGGTTATATCTATCAAGGTGCGAAACCTGTATACTGGTCATGGTCATCAGAATCGGCACTTGCTGAAGCAGAGATTGAATATCATGATTTGGTTTCAACATCTCTTTACTATGCCAATAAGGTTAAAGATGGTAAAGGTGTTTTAGATACTGATACTTATATTGTTGTTTGGACTACAACACCATTTACAGTGACAGCCTCACGTGGTTTGACTGTAGGTGCAGATATTGAGTATGTTCTTGTAAAACCTGCTGGAGAAACTCGTAAATTTATTGTTGCTTCTGAATTGCTAAATAGTCTTTCTGAGAAATTTGCTTGGGAAGAAGTAGAAGTTCTTAATACTTACCGTGGTGATGAATTAAATCAAATCGTTACAGAGCACCCTTGGGACAGTGAAGTTGATGAACTTGTAATTCTTGGTGAGCATGTTACAACAGACTCTGGTACAGGTATCGTCCATACAGCTCCTGGGTTTGGTGAGGATGACTATAACGTAGGTGTTGCTAATGGTCTTGAGGTTGTAGTAACTGTTAACGAACGTGGAATCATGATGGAAAATGCCGGTCCTGATTTTGCTGGTAAATTCTACGATAAAGTAGCTCCGATTGTTATGGAGAAACTTGGAGATTTACTTCTTGCGAAAGAAGAAATCTCTCACTCATACCCATTTGACTGGCGTACTAAGAAACCAATCATCTGGCGTGCAGTGCCACAATGGTTTGCATCTGTTTCTAAATTCCGTCAAGAAATCTTGGATGAAATTGAAAAAGTTAAATTCCATTCTGAGTGGGGTAAAGTTCGTCTTTACAACATGATTCGCGACCGTGGTGACTGGGTAATTTCTCGTCAACGTGCTTGGGGTGTTCCACTCCCAATCTTCTATGCTGAAGATAGAACACCAATCATGACTGAAGAAACGATTGAACATGTAGCTAAACTTTTTGAAGAGCATGGATCAGTTATTTGGTGGGAACGTGATGCCAAAGATCTTCTTCCAGAAGGTTTTACACATCCAGGTTCACCAAATGGTGAGTTCACTAAAGAAAATGATATTATGGATGTGTGGTTTGACTCAGGATCGTCATGGAATGGTGTTGTTGTAAACCGTCCAGAGTTAACATATCCAGCTGATCTCTATCTCGAAGGTTCAGACCAATACCGTGGTTGGTTCAACTCATCACTTATCACCTCAGTTGCCAACCATGGTGTTGCACCATATAAACAACTCTTGTCTCAAGGTTTTGCACTTGATGGTAAGGGTGAAAAGATGTCCAAATCTCTTGGAAATACAATTGCTCCTAGTGATGTTGAGAAACAATTTGGTGCTGAAATTCTTCGTCTTTGGGTAACAAGTGTAGATACTAGCAATGATGTTCGTATCTCAATGGATATCCTTAGCCAAGTATCAGAATCTTATCGTAAGATTCGTAACACACTTCGTTTCTTGATTGCTAATACTTCTGACTTCAATCCAACAACTGATGCAGTAGCATTTGAAGATTTGCGCTCTGTCGATCAATATATGACTATTCGTTTTAACCAATTGGTTAAGAGTATTCGTGATGCCTATGAAAACTTCGAATTCTTGACTATTTACAAATCTTTAGTTAACTTCATTAATGTTGAATTGTCAGCCTTCTATCTTGATTTTGCCAAAGATGTCGTTTACATTGAGAGTGCTAAATCACTTGAACGTCGTCAAATGCAAACAGTCTTCTACGATATTCTTGTTAAGATTACAAAACTCTTGACTCCAATCCTTCCTCATACTGCAGAAGAAATTTGGTCATATCTTGAATTTGAAAATGAAGACTATGTTCAATTGTCAGAGTTGCCAGAAGCAGAAGACTTTGCTAATCAAGATGCACTTCTTGAAAAATGGAATGCCTTCATGGACTTCCGTGGAAAAGCTCAAAAAGCTTTGGAAGAAGCTCGTAATGAAAAAGTTATTGGTAAATCGCTTGAAGCTCATTTAACTATCTATCCAGATGCTGAAGTAAAAGAACTTCTTGAAAGTTTGAATACTAACCTTGCTCAACTTTTGATTGTTTCAGCTCTAACTATTGCTGAAGGAGATGTTCCTGAATCTGCTGTAAGATTCCAAGGTGTTTCATTCACAGTAGAACGTGCTGAAGGTGAAGTATGTGACCGTTGTCGTCGTATTGATCGAACTACTAAAGAACGTAGCTACAACGCGACTATCTGTAATCACTGTGCTAGCATTATCGAAGAAAACTTTGCTGAAGTTGTGGCAGAAGGTTTCGAAGTTTAAAGCAAAATAAGCTAAAAAGAGTTGCTCTTTGTTAGCTGTAGTGGGTGACGAAAAGATAACATCTAGAGAGGACCATATAGGTCTTCTCTTTTTGAATGTTCAGAGTGATGAAAACACGCTTCCTAAAGGTGATAGAGGTTGTGATAATTAGCGAACTCTTCTGAGAAATCCAGTGTCTTCTCAAGGACTTCATGTGGGTTTAAGGTTTGACAAAAGGTTTTCGAATGAAATGATTTACAAGATAACTTACGGCTGTCCTTTTGAGAGAGTCACCAGTGATTTTTTTAATCTCAATAAGGTAGTGAATTCTTATTAAACTGGTTCATAATGGCAATTCTTTTCTTTAAAAAGGCTCGATCAAGCTGCTGGATGATGTGGAAACGATCAATAATGATATTTGGGCATTTAGAAAAAGTCTTCGAACTAGTGGCATATAAGCTCCTGACATATCCATCGTGATAAACCTTACCTTTTGGCGTACTTTCAATGGATACTTCAAAAAGAAGTTTCGAATAGTGGTTTGGCGGCGATTATCGAGGATGGGTATGAGTTTGTTGTTCTCATAGTTTTGAGGCACAAAAGCGAATTCACCTTTCTTGAAACTAAACTCATCCCAGGACATAACAGCTGGTAGTTTGTCATAATGTTCCTTGAAATTAAACTGGTCAAGTTTGCGATAGACAGTGGACGTTGATACATGAAGTCTTCTGGCAATATCCGTGAGTGACATCTTCTCAGTGAGGAGTTGTGAGACCTTTTGTCGGCCTAGATTTGAAATTTGGTGGTTTTTCTCAACGATATATGTCTCAGACCCCGTGACTTGCCTACAACTTTCACACTGGAAACGACGTTTTTTCAGACGTAGTAGTATTGGTATTCCCGTTTTGCTTGAACCTCGATATGAGTATCCGTTTCAAAAACAAGAGAAATAATGATGTTAGGGTCTTTAATTCCGATTAATTCCGATTAATTTTGTGGTATTCTTCATAAGTCTCATAAGTTCTTCCTAATGATGGTTTTGTCGCTCTTCATTATAGTTCTTATGGGACTTTTTGTGTATACTTAAAAAGCTCTATAATCTCTACAGTGGTTTTACCCACTACAGAAATTATAGAGCCGATTTTTCAGAAAATATGTGAAAAGCTATTGAAATTATTCCAACAATTGTGTAAAATGGTAATTACCAATTCAGATTATTCTGAAAATTTGTTTTAGGAGATTTTTTATGTCACAAATAGAGGCAACTAATCAGTCTACCTGGCGTAGTAAAATAAAAGCAATGGGACCAGGTATCCTAATGGCATCTGCTGCTGTAGGTGGTGTTCCCACATCGTTTCCTCAACTCAAGCGGGTGCTTCTTATGGATGGGCCTTACTAGGTCTGGTTATTCTTGCCAATGTCTTCAAGTATCCGTTCTTCCGTTTTGGTGCGGAATATACCGCAGATACAGGAAAAACTTTAGTTGAAGGTTACGCTAAAAAGGGAAAATTTTACCTTTGGGTATTCTTCATCTTGAATGTCTTTTCAGCCTTAGTTAACACAGCGGGAGTTTCCATTCTATGTTCAGCCATCATTGCCAGTGCCTTTCCAATGCTTGGTTTGAGTATTACTACATGGTCAATTATTTTGGTGGCAATTATCTGGGGTATGTTACTCTTTGGTGGTTACAAATTTCTTGACGGTATGGCTAAATGGATCATGTCGGCTTTGACTATTGCAACAGTAGCAGCAGTTGTTATTGCGGCAATCAAACATCCGGAGTACAGAGCTGATTTCGTTGAAAAATCACCATGGCAGCTAGTTACCCTTCCATTTATCGTATCACTTCTTGGATGGATGCCTGCTCCAATTGAGATTTCAGCTATCAACTCACTTTGGTCAGCTGAGAAAAAGAAAACAGTTGATTTTAATAGCGAAGACGCACTCTTTGACTTTAACGTTGGTTATATCGGAACAGCTATACTTGCAGTATTCTTTGTAGCACTTGGTGCCCTTATCCAATATCCAACTGGTAAACCTGTTGAAGCTGCTTCGGCTAAGTATATTGCTCAGTTTGTCGATATGTACGCATCAGTACTTGGTAACTGGTCACGTTATTTGATTACCTTTATTGCTTTCTTGTGTATCTTCGGTACTGTAATTACAGTTATTGATGGTTACTCACGTGTGAATGAAACATCTCTTCGTCTTTTGTTTAACAAAGAAGATTCTAATGAGTCACCTTTGAAAGTTTGGATGACCTTGACATCTATTCTTGGTCTTATCATTATTTTCTTCTTCCAAGGTCAAGTAGCAATAATGCTTCGTTTCGCTATGATTGGTTCTTTCCTTACAACACCATTCTTTGCGCTTTTGAACTATGTACTTGTTACAAATGAGAAGAAAAACCTTCCAACTTGGTTGAAAGGGCTTGCTATTGCAGGTTTGATTTTCTTGTTTGGATTTGCTATTTTCTTTATCTGGGCTTTGGCTATTGGTAAAGCAGGATAAGATGATTAAACAGTTTCCCTTGGGAAGCTGTTTTTTTTAATTCTAAATATGAAGGAGAGGTTATAGCCGAGAACACAGAAAAAAGCCATTCCAATTAAAATGGCTTAACAACAAGAGGTTGCTTATTTGAGACCGTATTTTTTGTTGAAACGATCCACGCGTCCGTCTGCTTGTGTGAATTTTTGACGGCCAGTGTAGAATGGGTGAGAATCTGATGAGATTTCTACACGGATAAGTGGGTAAGTTTCACCTTCGAATTCAACTGTTTCGTTTGAGTGTTTAGTTGAACCGCTAAGGAATTGGTAACCAGTAGTTGTGTCCATGAATACTACTGGACGGTAATCTGGATGGATATCTTTTTTCATGTTAAAATATTTCCTTTCTGCCATGGTACTTTCCGTACCATAGTTTTTTTAACTATTTTAGTTTATCAAAAGCTAATCTTCTTGACAAGTCTTTTTTACTATTTTTTAGGAAAGTCGAATCTTGTATATGCCAGCTGTCTGGAAGCAGTGATTATCTTTATCAACTATGATTGCTTCAAGATTAGGTTGTGAGCTAACTTCCTGGAAAATGCGCTCGAGACTTGATCCAAATAAACGGGTGGTCCAAATTTCGCCATCCACTGAGAGAGATGAAATAATGGTGAGACTAGCTAGGTCACTAGAGACTGGATAGCCAGTTTGACTATCAAAAATATGATGATAGGTTTTGCCATCTATCTCAAAAGTGCGTTCATATATCCCTGAAGTAACTACAGATTGATCTCTTATGGCAAGTACTAGAAGGTTAGTATTTCTAGTCTCCTTAGGATTTTGAATACCAATTCGCCATTTTTGATCAGGATTGTGTAAGGCTGGTCCAAATGTTAGGACATTGCCACCCAGATTAATCAGAGCACTAGTGACATTTTCAGCTTTAAGATAATCTGCAATACGATCTGCAATATAACCTTTTGCCAGAGCACCAAGATCAATTTTCATGCCTTTTTCTTGGAGAAAGACGCTTTGATTTTCATCGGATAGAACGATAGCATTGGGATTAATAATATCTAAGAGCAGAGTGATTTCTTCAGGAAAGGGAAGCCTTTCATCAGAAAAGCCGATTCGCCAAGTCTGAATGAGAGGTCCAATAGCAATATTAAGGTGACTGCCCGGCTGGCAACTGTGCCATTTTCCAAGAGAAATAAGTTCAAAAAGTTCTGGGTGGATCTTCACAGGATGTAAGCCTGCCGCCTTGTTAATTTTCATGAGTTCGGAACTGTCATCATTGGCGGAAAAACGCTTATTATAAAGATTAAGCAACTCTTCAACTTGATCAAGTAGAGGCTCTGGCTGTTTATGATAGATGGAGACATCAATCACAGTCCCCATGAGATGTACACGACGATTAGTGAGTTGCATGGGCAACAGTATCCTTAATTTCTTGATAGATTTGTTCGTTTTCCTCTAAGCTGTAGGAATTGGCTCCACTAGCAAGTGGATGGCCTCCACCGTCATGGCGTTTGGCAATTTCATTGATGACAATGGTTTTACTACGAAGACGTACACGGTAATGGCCCTCAGGTTGCTCTACGAAAATAGCCCATGATTCAACGCTATCAATCCGGCCAGGAGTTCCAACAATAGCAGAACTCTCAGCATCAGTGATATTAAAGTCATCAAGAACTTTTCGAGTTAAGACGACGCGAGCTGCCCCATTTTCATCAACTTCAAGATTATCGAAAACATAGCCTTGAAGTTTAGCAATTTTGAAAGGAAAACTATCCATTCGCCGAGCCATAGATGCAAAATCAAAGTCATATTCGCGAAGTTTAGCAGCGATTTGTAGTGTTTTAGGTGTTGTAGATGGGTAGAGGAATCGCCCCGTATCGCCAACAATACCATTGTAGAGAACACGAGCAGCAGCATCTGATAAGGAAAGACCAAGAGTGAGAGCCCAGTCGGTCACAATTTCGCTGGCACTTGAAGCAGAGGTATCAACCAGAAGCAGGTCTCCATAAGCATCATCGTTAGGATGATGGTCAATTTTGATAAGAAATTCTCCCTTATCATAACGATCATCATCAATACGTGGAGTATTGGCTGTATCGGTAACAATAACAAGAGCACCTTCATAATCATTGTCGGGCACCTCATCCATCTCAGCAATCCAAGATAAGGTAGGTTCATTGACACCTGTTGCAAGAATCTTTTTATCTGAGAAGTTTGTTTTTAAAATTTCTTTTAGCCCTATCTGACTACCAATGGCATCGGGGTCTGGTCGTTGGTGGCGATGAATAATAATAGTGTCGTAGGATTTGATTTTTTCTAAAATTGCTTGAAATAAAGTCATGTTTGTCTCCTTGTGAGTTTGCCTTTATTATATCATGAAATTATAGAAAAACGGTTAGCCTAGGCAAACCGTTACAAAAATTAGATCTCTTTATATTCGACTTCAAGTCCGCGTTTAACTGCTGGACGGTTAGCAATCTTCTCAGTCCATGCTTGAAGGTGCTTGTATTCTTTTACATCAAGGAAAATACCAGCCTTGTCCCAAATCTTATCTTGAGCAAGACGGCCATACCAAGACCAGATTGCGATATCAGCGATAGTGTATTCATCACCAGAAATGTAAGGTTTAGTTGCTAATTCTTTATCAAGCAAGTCAAGTTGGCGTTTGGCTTCCATGGCAAAACGGTTGACGGCATATTCGATTTTTTCAGGTGCATAGTGGAAGAAGTGCCCAAAGCCACCACCTAGAAAAGGAGCAGCACCTGTTTGCCAAAAGAGCCAGTTGAGAACTTCCGTACGTTTTGTGTGATCAGTTGGAATGAGTTTGCCAAATTTTTCAGCCAAGTAAAGGAGGATGTTAGCTGATTCAAAGACACGAACTGGTTGGTCTTCAGAATAATCCATCATGGCTGGAATCTTTGAGTTTGGATTAATTGCAACAAAGTCTGAGCCGAATTGGTCACCGTCACCAATCTTAATACGATAAGCGTCATAACCCGCTTGAGTCACACCAAATTCCTTCAGTTCTTCTAGCATGATAGTTGCCTTGATACCATTTGGTGTTGGGAAAGTATAGAGCTGGAAAGGTTGGTCACCTTTAGGTAAAGTTTGTTCAAAACGTGCACCAGCTGTAGGTTGATTGAGGCCACCCCAGGCACCTCCCATAGAGGTTGGATTTTCCCAAACTTCTGGTAAAATATAGTCAGACATAAAGTTTCTCCTTGTATTCTTGATAGTCACATCCTAACAAAATTCTGATGGCATTTCAAGAATCGACTACGTTCTTTTGGAGAAGACATATTGATTCTTGATAGGTAAGATAAGATTATAAATCATTTTATCTGAATTAATAGAATATTATTTAGAGAGGAAAAGAAATATGACTGCTATTGACTTTCATAAGTTGGTTAAAATAGAATTGCACTGCCATTTGGACGGTTCTTTATCTTTAAGTACCATTCGTCACCTAGCTGAGTTGGCACAGATTGATTTGCCTGAGGATGATGAGGAGCTCAAACAGCACGTGACAGCGCCGGTTACCTGTGAGAGTCTCCTAGAATATTTAGAGTCCTTTGATTATATTCGCCCCTTACTACAAACTAATGAGGCTTTAACTATTGCTGCTTATGATGTTGCCAAACAAGCTGCTTTAGAAAATGTTATCTATATTGAAGTGAGATTCGCACCAGAATTGTCGATGGATAAGGGATTGACTGTCACTGAGACAATTGATGCTGTTTGTCAAGGATTACGTCAAGCTCAAGAAGAATTTGGTATTATTGCTAAGGCACTGGTTTGTGGCATGCGCCAATCAGATCAATCATTAACAGCTCGTATTCTTGATGAAGCTAATCAAGTCAGAGATAGTGACTTTGTTGGTTTTGATTTCGCTGGGGATGAGCTTAATTATGGACCTGCAGCTATTAAACCTCTTATTGAACAAGTCAAAAGTTACAACCGTCCTATGACCTTTCATGCTGGTGAGTGTGGCTGTCCGGCTTTTCTTGCTGAGTCAATTGCTATGGGAATTAAGCGTAATGGTCATGCGACTATCCTGGCTCAAGAACCAGAACTTTTGGATGAATTTGTCAAAAACGGTCTGACGGGTGAGTTATGCTTAACAAGTAATCTACAGACCAAGGCAGCAGTGACTGTTAATGATTTTCCATACCTTAAAATGAAAGCAGCAGGTGCTAACATTACGATTAATACAGACAATCGTACGGTTTCTGATACAAATTTAACTAAGGAATACGAACTCTATCACAAGTATTTTGATAGCACAGTTCAAGATTTCTATGCACATAATAAGACAGCGATTGAAGCTTCCTTTGCTAGTGATGAAGAGAAAGAAGAACTCCTTTCACGATTAGCTAAAGCCTATTCATAAGGAAGTGGTAGTAACGATACTTCTTATTTAGTAGGACCTCAAATAGTATTTTAGAGTTGAGGAGTTTCACAAGAGAAGATTATTGAAAAGTTTTAAGTTACTTTTTAGTCCCACTTTATAATTAAGGGAGTAAGACGAACTTTTTTTCAAAAATTGTTCGGACTCTCTCCCTTTTGCGCTTAAAATTATGATAAAATAGGTACAATAAAAATTTTAGAGGAGTCTGGTGTGGCACAACTTTATTTTCGCTATGGAACCATGAATTCTGGGAAATCCATTGAGATTCTTAAGGTTGCATATAATTACGAAGAGCAAGGAAAGCCGGTAGTGCTACTGACCAGTCGATTAGATGATCGAGACGAGGTCGGCTATATCTCCAGTCGTATTGGTATGAGACGTAAGGCTTATCCAATTGGGAATGACACGGATATTTTTGCTTACATTGATGATATGAGTCCGCGGCCTTATTGCGTTTTGATTGATGAAGCACAGTTTCTAACTCGTGCAAATGTCTATGATTTGGCACGAATTGTTGACGAGTTAGATATCCCAGTTATGGCATTTGGTCTCAAAAATGATTTTCAAAACAATCTATTTGAAGGATCTAAGTATCTCTTGCTTTTGTCTGATAAAATCGAAGAGATTAAGACCATATGTCACTACTGTTCGAGAAAGGCAACCATGGTTCTACGAATGGAAGATGGTGAGCCAGTCTATGAGGGGGTACAGGTACAAATTGGAGGTCACGAAAGTTATATCTCGGTTTGCCGAAAACATTGGTTTAATCCGCCTCGAGAAAGAATAGTTCCTTTGAAACAGAATTAAAGATAACTATCAGGTATATAAGGAGAAAAATAACAAATGAACATTTATGATCAGTTGCAGGCGGTTGAAGACCGTTATGAGGAATTGGGCGAATTGCTTAGCGACCCTGAAGTTGTATCAGACACCAAACGCTTCATGGAGTTGTCGCGTGAAGAGGCTAACACCCGTGAAACTGTCATAGCTTACCGTGAGTACAAGCAAGTTATCCAAAATATCTCAGATGCTGAAGAGATGATTAAGGAAGCTAGTGGTGATGCTGATTTGGAAGAAATGGCTAAGGAAGAACTTAAAGAATCCAAAGCAGCTAAAGAAGAGTATGAAGAACGCTTGAAAATTCTCCTCTTACCAAAAGACCCTAATGACGACAAGAATATCATCCTTGAAATTCGTGGGGCTGCTGGGGGAGATGAGGCTGCCTTGTTTGCGGGTGACCTCCTAGCTATGTACCAAAAATACGCTGAAACACAAGGGTGGCGCTTTGAAGTAATGGAAGCATCATACAATGGTGTTGGTGGTATCAAGGAAGTGGTTGCCATGGTTTCAGGACAATCAGTCTACTCTAAACTCAAATATGAGTCTGGAGCACATCGTGTACAACGTGTCCCTGTGACTGAAAGTCAAGGTCGTGTTCATACCTCTACAGCAACTGTTTTGGTAATGCCAGAAGTTGAAGAAATGGAGTACGAAATCGATCCTAAGGATCTTCGTGTCGATATTTATCACGCCTCTGGTGCCGGTGGACAGAACGTCAATAAGGTTGCAACTGCGGTGCGTATGGTTCACATTCCTACTGGAATTAAAGTTGAGATGCAAGAAGAACGTACCCAACAGAAAAACCGTGATAAAGCCCTGAAGATTATCCGTGCGCGTGTTGCGGACCATTTTGCACAAATTGCTCAAGATGAGCAAGATGCAGAGCGTAAATCTACAGTTGGTACAGGGGATCGTTCAGAGCGTATCCGTACTTATAATTTTCCACAGAACCGTGTCACAGACCACCGTATTGGTTTGACCCTTCAAAAATTAGATACGATTTTGGCTGGTAAAATGGATGAAATAATCGATGCTTTGGTTCTTTACGATCAAACACAAAAATTGGAAGAGCTTAATAAATGATTTTAGCGGATGTCCTGGCCGGTTATGAGAAGGAACTTGAAGCTATCGGTGAAGAACCTGAGGCCCTTTCCTTTGTTTATCGTGGTTTGAAACAATGGGATTTGACTCATTTTGTTCTTCAATTGAGACAGGAAGTTTCGGAGGAAGAAGGAAATCTTTTAGCTCATATTTTCACGCAACTTACGGCTCACAAGCCTGCCCAATATATTTTAGGTTATGAGGAATTTCATGGTCTACGTTTTCATGTTGATGAGCGTGTTTTGATTCCTCGTCCTGAAACTGAGGAATTAGTGGACCTAATTTTGGCAGAAAACCCGAACACAGAGCTCAAGGTTCTTGATATAGGCACTGGCAGTGGTGCTATTGCGGTCTCCCTGAAAAAGAGTCGTCCTATGTGGCAAGTGACGGCTAGTGACTTATCAGCTGACGCTTTGGTACTTGCTAAGGATAATGCTAAGCTAAATCAGGTAGATATCAGCTTTGTTCTATCGGATGTTTTTGAAAATGTCTCCGGTAGTTTTGATATTATTGTGTCGAATCCTCCTTATATTTCTGAAAATGATAAGGACGAAGTTGGTTTAAATGTCTTGACTAGCGAGCCCAAGATGGCCTTGTTTGCTGATGAAGATGGACTTGCCATTTATAGACAAATCCTTGAGGACGCAGATAAGTATCTAAATTCTCAAGGAAAACTCTATTTTGAGATAGGCTATAAGCAAGGCGAAGATTTAAGGAAACTTTTGTCACTACATTTTCCAGATAAGCATGTGCGTATCCTTAAGGATCAATTTGGACAGGATAGAATGGTCGTGATGGATGATGGAAAGTAAGAAACAGTTAAGAGAAATTTTAAATAATGGTGAGGCCGTTGTTCTCCCTACAGAGACCGTATATGGTCTGTTTGCCAAGGCTTTGGATGAGAAGGCAGTCGATTATGTTTATGAGCTAAAAAATCGGCCTAGAGACAAAGCCATGAATTTGAATGTAGCCTCGTATGAAGATATCCTCTTCTATTCAAAGGAGCAACCCAAGTATTTGAAACAATTGTACGATGCTTTTTTGCCTGGACCTCTGACCATCATCTTAAAAGCTAATGATCAAGTACCTAGATGGATTAATTCAGGATTGGCAACGGTTGGATTTCGATTACCAAACCATCCCGTAACTAGAGAGTTGATTCAAGCTGAGGGGCCTTTGATTGGTCCATCAGCCAATAAGTCTGGGAAGGAAAGCGGTCGTCATTTCGACGATATTAGAGCGCAATTTGATTTTCAGGTGACTGGCTATCAGGATGATAATGCCTTGTTAGGTGTAGATTCGACGATTTTGGATTTGTCGGTTTCACCTGCTAGGATTCTCAGACAAGGGAAAATAACAAAAGATGACCTATTGGCAGCTCTTCCAGAGTTGACTATGGAATAAAATGACTAACAGAGACTTAAGAAAGAGTGAGATAACTTTCGACTGTTTGTGGGTGAGTTGTTTGAAAGCCCATTAGACCTCAAAGGAGACCTCAATGATTTTTGATAAAGAAGATTACAAAGCATTTGACCCTGAACTATGGAACGCCATCGATGCTGAGGCAGAACGCCAACAAAATAATATTGAATTGATTGCCTCTGAAAACGTGGTTTCTAAAGCCGTTATGGCTGCTCAAGGAACGCTCTTGACTAACAAATACGCAGAAGGCTATCCAGGTAAACGTTACTATGGTGGTACAGCCGTTATTGATGTGGTTGAGACTCTTGCCATTGAACGTGCTAAGAAACTTTTTGGGGCAAAATTTGCTAACGTGCAACCTCACTCAGGTAGCCAAGCCAATGCTGCTGTTTACATGTCTTTAATCCAACCTGGTGATACAGTTATGGGGATGGATTTGTCAGCGGGTGGTCACTTGACACACGGTGCACCAGTTAGTTTCTCTGGTAAGACCTATAACTTTGTGTCTTACAATGTTGATAAGGAAAGTGAACTTCTTGATTATGATGCTATCCTTGCTCAAGCAAAAGAAGTGAGACCCAAACTTATCGTGGCAGGGGCTTCAGCATACTCACGTATCATTGATTTTGCTAAATTCCGTGAAATCGCTGATGCTGTAGGTGCTTACCTCATGGTAGATATGGCTCACATTGCAGGTCTTGTAGCCTCTGGTCATCATCCAAGTCCGGTTCCTTATGCACATGTGACAACTACAACAACCCACAAGACACTTCGTGGACCTCGTGGTGGTTTGATTTTGACTGATGATGAAGATATCGCTAAGAAATTGAATTCTGCGGTCTTCCCTGGTTTGCAAGGTGGCCCACTGGAACACGTTATTGCTGCCAAGGCTGTCGCTCTTAAAGAAGCACTTGACCCTGCCTTTAAGGAATACGGTGAAAATGTTATCAAGAATGCTGCTGCCATGGCGGACGTTTTCAACCAACATCCAGATTTCCGAGTAATCTCAGGTGGAACTAATAATCATCTCTTCTTGGTTGATGTTACTAAAGTTGTCGAAAATGGTAAGGTTGCGCAAAACGTTCTTGAAGAAGTAAATATTACTTTGAACAAAAATAGTATTCCTTATGAGCAGTTATCTCCATTCAAAACATCTGGTATTCGTGTCGGTAGTCCAGCAATTACAAGCCGTGGTATGGGTGAAGCTGAGAGCCGTCAGATTGCAGAGTGGATGGTTGAAGCTTTAGAAAATCACGATAAACCTGAAGTTTTGGAACGCATTCGTGGAGATGTTAAAGTTCTTACATATGCTTTCCCACTCTATTAATAAATTATGTTAGATCTATATATTAAACGCATTATCATTCATCAGTTTTCGCCAAATGATACGGAGCTGGTTTTGGCAGAATCACCTATTGAAATAACGCCACGTTTAGATGAGTATTTTAGAAAGAAACTCTCTAAGGTTTTTTCTGATGAGGCTAAACGAGGGTATTTCGATACAGAGAATGTTTTCATCAGTCATATAGGAAATGATTTGATGGAAAGTTCAGTCAAAATTTCCAAACTTTGGAAGGAAGAATTTGTCATTTCTGAAGATCAAAAGACCAATGATTTGGTCTTTATTCAGTTTGATAAAGAAGGTCAAGAATATTTTGCTTTCTTGCGCATTGCTCTTAAGGATAGTTTGGTTCATTCTTTGGGAAATAGTCAGCATCCTATTCAGTTGTCACAAAATAATCTGCCTTCTGCGGCCCAGACACCAGATGAAGCTTTGGTTATCAACCGTAGTAGTAAGCAGTATTATCTGATTGAAAAACGTATTAAGCATAATGGTAGTTTTGCCAATTATTTCTCTGAAAATCTGTTGCAGGTCCAACCTGAGCAGTCTGTTAAAAAATCGATTAAGATGGTTGAAGATACTGCTCAGAAGATTGCTGAGAATTTCAATCAGGATGACTTTAACTTCCAAGGAAAAATGAAATCTGCTATTTTCAATAATTTGGAAGAAGATCAAGAGTTGTCACCTGAAAAATTAGCGGACCAGCTCTTTGATAATAATTTGACTGCTCGTTTGACCTTCGTTGATGAGCTAAAAGAAGCTATTCCTGAACCCATTTCGGTTTCAGATATTGACCATTCTCGTCAAATTAAAAAATTGGAGAATCAAAAACTATCGTTATCAAATGGGATTGAGTTAATTGTGCCGAATAACGTTTATCAGGATGCTGATAGTGTTGAATTTATTCAAAATCCTGATGGCACCTACTCTATTCTCATCAAAAATATCGAGGATATCGTCAATAAATAATATGTTTAAATGGATAAGAAGTCTGGTGGTTTTTGTCGTAGTGTTCATAATAAGTATCCAATGCTATCGAATCCATGCCAATATCCAACATGTCCTAACTTATGAATCCCTGGTTAAGGAGGTCTTAGCAGAGGATGACATTAAAAATACAACTAGTGTCGATTTGGTTCTTGCTATGATTTACACAGAAACCAAGGGAAAGACAGACGACGTAATGCAGTCCAGTGAAAGTTCTACGGGGGTGACCAACTCCATTACAGATCAAAAAGAAAGTATCCGTCAGGGGGTGAGGGTGCTTTCGGATAATCTTGAAGCAGCTGTCCACCATAAGGTCGATCCTTGGACAGCAGTGCAAGCTTATAACTTTGGTAAGACCTATATTGATTATGTTGCTGATAACGGTGGTGTTAACACCGTTGAACTAGCAAATGCCTATTCTAAAGATGTCGTTGCTCCAAGTCTAGGAAACACTAGTGGGAAAACCTATACTTATTATCAACCTGTTGCCATGTATTATGGTGGGGGAAAACTTTATACAAATGGTGGAAATATTTATTACGCCAAAGAAGTGCAGTTGAATCTCTTTCTGATGCGAATATTCTCTCGTCTCTAAGAGTAACCACCTCCATTCTTAAGGAAAGACAAATGAAAGCATTATTAGTTTATTTCAAAGGATTTGTTAAAGATAGTATCCTGGGACCTGTTTTTAAATTAATCGAAGCTAGTTTCGAACTCTTAGTTCCTATGGTGATTGCTGGAATTGTCGATATAACTATTCCAAATAGAGACCAAAATCATCTGTTTATGATGATTTTTCTCTTGTTCGGACTTGCCGTGATTGGGGTTGTCGTTGCTATTTCAGCACAGTATTTTTCATCTAGGGCAGCAGTTGGCTATGCCCAAGCTTTAACAAATGATTTGTATGCAAAAATAATGCGATTGTCAAAGGAAAAGCGTGATGAGATAGGTACTTCAAGTTTGGTAACACGTTTGACTGGAGATACCTTTCAAATTCAAACAGGTATTAATCAGTTTTTAAGACTCTTTTTAAGGGCACCAATAATTGTGACGGGAGCCATTATTATGGCATTCCGTATCAGCCCACGTTTAACCTTATGGTTTATTGGTATGGTCTTGGTATTGTCTCTTATAATTGTACTAGCTAGTCGTATTGTCAATCCTCTGTATGCTAAGATTCGATTGATTAATGAATCAATTGTGACCAATACTCGTCAACAACTCGAGGGGATGAGGGTTATTCGTGCTTTTGGTCAGAGTGAGCGTGAATTAGATAACTTTACCACTGTCAATAAAGAGTTGAAGAAGTGGCAACTTAAAACAGGGGTGATATCAAGTCTCATTAGTCCTTTGACATTCTTGGTTGTTAATATGACCTTAATTGCTATACTTTGGCAAGGAAATGTGCAAATTCAAGGTGGTCTTTTGTCTCAAGGTATGCTAATCGCCTTGGTTAATTATCTTTTGCAGATTTTGGCGGAGCTCCTTAAATTAGCTATGATGTTGACGAATCTCAACCAAAGCTTTATTTCGGCAAAACGAGTCCAAGCTATCTTCAATCTTCAAGATGAGGATATTGAAGCGCCTTTAATAATTAAGAAACCAAATCAACCAAGCATAGCTCTTGAAATTGACAAGATGACTTTTACTTATCCTACAGCTAGTCAACCATCGCTACAAGAAATCGACTTTAAGACTTTTGAAGGTGAGTCTCTGGGGATTATTGGAGGTACAGGTTCGGGTAAATCGACCTTGGTCAATTTAATTATGAATCTTTATAAACCTCAGTTTGGTAGTTTGACTATCTTTAAGAATCAGTTGTCGCCGAATAATCTCAAAGAGTGGCGGTCTTGGGTTGCCTATGTCCCACAGAAAGCTGAGTTGTTTAGGGGAACCATTCGTTCAAACTTGTCATTGGGACTTGATTACGAACCAAGTGATCAAGAACTGTGGCATGCTCTTGACATGGCTCAGGCTTCTGATTTTGTAAGAGAAAAGGAGCTTGGCTTAGATGAGCCAGTGGAGTCTTTTGGCCGTAATTTTTCGGGTGGTCAGCGTCAGCGTCTTACTATTGCGCGTGCTTTGATGCGACCAGCACCATTCTTAATTTTGGATGATTCGACCTCGGCTTTAGATTATTTGACTGAAAGTCGTCTACTAGCGGCTATCAGAGAAAATCTTAAATCAACTAGTTTGATTATTATTTCACAGAGAACAAATAGCTTAAAAGCTGTTGATCAAATTTTGGTACTTGATAAGGGACATCAAGTTGGTCTTGGTAATCATGAAGAATTGCTTGTCACTAATAAAATCTATCAAGACATTCATTATTCTCAACATCAAAAGGTGGTCGCTGATGAAGGCTAGAAATAACAAGTCAACGCTTAAACGATTATGTAAAGATATCCTAAGTCAGCGTTACCTCTTTGCCTTAGCAACTGTTGGGACCATTGTTCAAGTTGCTTTGACTGTTTACTTCCCTATTTTGCTTGGCGATGCAGTAGATGCTGTTCTTAAGATGAATGCTGTCTTTTTGATGTCACGTTTGATTTGGCAGATGTTTTTGCTTATCTTAGCTAATAGTGCAATCCAGTGGCTTAACCCTTTGATTTATAATCGATTGATTTATTCTTATAGCGAAAGTTTACGTGAACGAGTCATGATGAAAATTCATGCTATTCCATTCAGTTATCTTGATCGTCAAGGAACTGGAGACATGGTTAGCCGTGTGACTACAGATAGTGACCAATTGAATAATGGTCTCCTTATGTTCTTTAATCAATTTTTCGTTGGACTTTTGACCATCTTTGTCATAATCATTACCATGGCTCGCTTAGACTGGTTCATGATGCTCTTAGTTCTAGTGATGACACCTTTATCAATGCTTGTGACTCGTTTCATTGCTAGGAAGAGTTATCAACTCTATCGCAATCAAACCAAGTGGAGAGGCAAACAGACTCAGCTGATCGAAGAAAGTCTAACTCAGGAAGCTCTGGTACAAATTCTAAATGCTCAAGACCAGATGGTTCGCAATTTTAATGAGGTTAATGGTAAGTATGCTAACTATTCACAGGGAGCCATCTTTTACTCGTCAGCGGTTAACCCAGCTACACGTTTTTTTAATAGCTTGCTTTACGCTCTCATTACAGGTGTTGGTGCCTATCGCATCATGTCGGGAGGCACATTTACAGTGGGACAATTGACTACCTTCCTAAACTATGTCACTCAGTATACCAAACCTTTTAATGATATTTCATCTGTCCTATCTGAACTTCAAAGTGCTTTAGCCTGTGCTGATCGTCTATATATGATTTTAGATGAAGATGAAATACCAGAAACGGGAAATGCGGTTTTGGACGAAGCAGAAGTTCAGGGACATTTTCAATTTGATCATGTTCAATTTGGCTATTTGCAAAATAAACCTCTTATCAAGGATTTGAGTATTGATATTCCTGCTGCGAGTACCGTTGCTATTGTTGGCCCAACAGGAGCAGGAAAATCTACTTTGATTAATCTTCTCATGCGTTTTTATGATTTGGATAAGGGTCAAATTTTGCTAGACGGTCGAGATATTACGTATTATACCCGTGAGAGTCTTCGCAAGCAGATTGGGATGGTTCTACAAGAAACTTGGCTTAAAGTAGCTACTATCCATGATAATATTGCCTATGGCAATCCAAAAGCTAGTCGAGAGGAAGTAGTTGCAGCAGCCAAAGCAGCTAATGCTGATTTCTTTATTAAACAATTACCTCTAGGCTATGACACTTTCTTGAGAGATGCAGGGCAATCTCTTTCACAAGGTCAACGTCAGTTACTAACTATTGCTCGTATATTTGTCAATGTTCCTAAAATTCTTATTTTGGATGAAGCAACATCAAGTATTGATACCCGTACGGAGCTCCTTATTCAAGAAGCTTTTGCTAAACTGATGAAAGGTCGGACGAGTTTCATTATTGCTCATAGATTATCTACCATTGAGAATGCAGACCTTATTTTGGTAATGAATAATGGTGATATCGTTGAACATGGAACACATAATCAATTAATGAGGACTAAGGGAATGTACTATCGTATGCAGACAGCCCAAAAAACACAAAATAATTAAAAATTTCAGAGCGTTTAGGCTCTGTTTTTTTTTTGCTATTAAATGTATTATTTATTAATGAAAGTAAGAGATGAAAAAGAAATGAAATTGATTTATTTTTTCTTTTTTATTGGAAAAAATACCGATAAGATGGTAAAATATAAAGGATGTTATATAAAAAAGGTATCAAAAATTAGAATGTTAAAACACAAAAATGTCCTCGTCTTTTTAGGACAAACTTTGCTTTATTTCGCCATTTTTATGGCCCTAATTTATCTCTACAATTACCTAGGACAAGGTCAAGGTAATTTTATCTATAACGAATTTTAGGAAGAATAATGACGAGTACAAAAATTAAAGATATGATTGAAACGATTGAGCAGTTTGCTCAATCACAACCCGACTTTCCTGTTTACAATATTTTAGGGGAAGTCCATACTTACGGCGATTTGAAAGCCGATTCGGATAGTTTAGCTGCTAAGATTGATAGCCTTGATATCCCAGAAAAATCACCTGTTGTAGTTTATGGCGGTCAAGAATATGAAATGTTGGCAACTTTCGTAGCTTTAACTAAATCTGGTCACGCCTATATACCAATTGATAGTCACTCAGCTCTTGAGCGCGTGACAGCTATTGTTGAAGTGGCAGAGCCGAGTCTGATTATTGCTATTAACGCCTTCCCACTAGAGGATGTTAAAGCATCAATCTTGACATTGGATCAAGTGAAGGAAAGTTTTGCTAACAAGACTACTTATGAAGTAACCCACCCTGTTAAAGGTGATGATACTTATTACATCATCTTCACATCAGGGACTACAGGTAAACCTAAAGGAGTTCAGATTTCGCATAATAACCTTCTTAGTTTCACCAACTGGATGATTACAGACAAGGAATTTGCGACTCCAAAACGTCCTCAAATGTTGGCTCAACCGCCTTATTCATTTGACCTATCAGTAATGTACTGGGCGCCAACTTTGGCACTTGGAGGAACACTCTATGCGCTTCCTTCAGCTATTACTCAGGACTTCAAGCAACTATTTGAAACTATCTTTTCACTTCCAATTGCCATTTGGACATCCACGCCATCATTTGCAGATATGGCAATGTTGTCTGAAGACTTCAATGCAGAGAAGATGCCAGAAATTACGCATTTCTATTTCGATGGGGAAGAGTTGACTGTCAAGACTGCTCAGAAACTCCGCCAACGTTTCCCAGAAGCACGTATTGTCAATGCTTATGGACCAACTGAGGCTACTGTTGCCTTGTCAGCAGTAGCGGTAACTGATGAGATGCTAGCTACTCTTAATCGTCTACCGATTGGTTATACCAAGGAAGATTCACCAACTTATATTATCGATGAAGACGGTAATATCCTTCCAAATGGTCAGCAGGGTGAAATTATCGTATCGGGTCCTGCAGTTTCAAAAGGTTATATGAATAATCCTGAAAAGACTGCGGAAGCCTTCTTCGAGTTTAATGGTCTACCTGCTTACCATACTGGTGATGTGGGTACTATGACTGATGAGGGTCTCCTTCTTTACAGTGGTCGTATGGACTTTCAGATTAAATTTAATGGTTTCCGTATTGAGTTAGAAGATGTTTCCCAAAACCTTAATAAGTCTAAGTATATCGATTCAGCAGTAGCTGTCCCACGTTATAACAAAGACCATAAGGTTCAGAACCTCTTGGCTTATGTGATTCTTAAGGATGGCGTACGTGACCAGTTTGAGCGTGACATCGATATTACTAAGGCTATCAAAGCTGACTTGGAAGATATCATGATGTCATACATGATGCCTACTAAGTTCCTCTATCGTGAGAGCTTGCCTCTTACACCAAATGGGAAAATTGATATCAAGGGACTCATCAGTGAGGTTAATAACCGATGATAGACTTCTTGAAACAGCTTCCCCATTTAGAACCCTACGGTAATCCTTTCTATTTCATCTATCTTGGAATAGCCTTATTACCAATCTTTATAGGTCTATTCTTTAAAAAGCGCTTTGCTATTTATGAATGCTTGGTAAGTATTACCTTTATCGTTCTTGCTCTGACAGGTACCCATGCTAGCCAAATCTTAGCTTTGCTTTTCTATATTGTCTGGCAAATCATCTGGGTATACTCATACAAACGTTATCGTAGTCAAAGGGATAATAAATGGGTCTTCTATTTGCACTCGTTTCTTGTTGTTCTTCCCTTGATTCTTGTTAAGGTAGAGCCTATCATTAACGGAACCCAGTCACTTTTAAACTTTCTCGGCATCTCTTATTTAACCTTCCGTGCGGTTGGTATGATTATCGAGATGCGTGATGGAGTTCTTAAAGAGTTCACACTAGGGGAATTCCTCCGCTTCATGCTCTTTATGCCGACCTTCACAAGTGGTCCCATTGATCGCTTCAAACGTTTTAATGAAGATTATCAGTCAATTCCTAATCGTGACGAGCTGCTGAACATGTTAGAGCAAGCTGTAAAATATATTATGCTTGGTTTTCTTTATAAGTTTGTTTTAGCTCAGATTTTCGGGAGTATGCTTTTACCACCATTAAAAGCACAAGCATTGAGCCAAGGCGGTATCTTTAATCTACCCACACTAGGTTTTATGTACGTTTATGGGTTTGATCTCTTCTTTGACTTTGCGGGTTACTCAATGTTTGCTCTCGCAGTTTCAAATCTAATGGGGATTAAGAGTCCTATTAACTTTGACAAACCGTTCATTTCCCGTGATATGAAGGAATTTTGGAATCGCTGGCATATGAGTCTGTCGTTTTGGTTCCGTGATTTTGTCTTTATGCGCTTAGTCATAGTACTCATGCGAAATAAGGTTTTCAAAAATCGTAACACCACATCGAATGTTGCTTATATCATCAATATGATGGTTATGGGATTTTGGCATGGGATTACTTGGTACTATATTGCTTATGGTATATTTCATGGTATTGGTCTAGGTATTAACGATGCTTGGTTACGTAAAAAGAAAACCATTAATAAAGATCGTAAAAAAGCAGGACTTAAGCCTCTTCCCGAAAATAAATGGACCAAGGCTTTGGGAATCTTTATCACATTTAATACAGTTATGCTATCATTCTTGATTTTCTCTGGATTCTTGAATGATCTCTGGTTCACTAAAAAATAAGTAAAGGAAATTTAAAAATGGATATAAAAGCAGAAGTCATTGAAATTATTGATGAACTGTTCATGGAAGATGTATCTGACATGATGGATGAAGACCTTTTTGATGCTGGTGTTCTTGATTCAATGGGAACTGTTGAACTTATCGTTGAATTGGAATCACGTTTTGATATTCGTGTCCCAGTTTCAGAATTTGGTCGTGATGATTGGAACACAGCTAATAAGATTGTTGAAGGGGTAACGGAGCTTCGCAATGCTTAAGCGTTTATGGCAGATTTTTGGTCCAGTAATTTGTGCCCTGGTTTTGGTAGTAGTAGTTATATATGCCTACCCACAAGGCAGAAAATATAGTTATGAGGCTGAAAAACGTAGTGCAGTAACGCTGACGAATGAGAACTTTAAAAGTCGGAAAAATAAAACTACCGCTCTTTCAGACCAGAATCATCGTTTTGTACCTTTCTTTGGGTCTAGTGAGTGGTTACGTTTTGATGCCCTTCATCCAGCTGTTTTAGCAGAGAAATACGACCGTAACTATCGCCCATACTTTATTGGACAACGTGGGTCAGCTTCTCTAAATCATTATTTGGGAATGCAACAAATGCTTCCAGAATTACAAAACGGTACAGCTGTGTACGTCTTGTCTCCGCAATGGTTCACTAAAAAAGGTTATAATTCTGCAGCTTTTCAGCAGTTCTTTAATAACGACCAACTTAGTAGTTTCCTAAGTCAAAATCAGACGGATGCAAATTCACAGTATGCTGCTAAACGTATCTTAGAGATGAAACCTGAGATAACGATGAAATCTCAACTTTCTAAAGTGGCCAAAGGACAAGATCTCAATACTGTCGATAAAACCTATATTCAATTCATGGCAGAGCTAAATAGGCGAGAAGATAGCTTGTTTAGCCCTTTAGCAGCGTCAAATAACGCTAATTATGACAAGAAGGTTCTTCCTTATCTTAAAGAGTTACCAGACCAATTCTCTTATGATGCCCTTGATCAGCTTGCTGTAAGAGATGCAGAAGCACATACCAAATCAAATGACTTTGGAATTGATGACCGTTTTTATAAGGAACGCTTATCTAAGAAGATTGGTAAACTTAAAGGTTTCCAGAAAAATCTTTCCTATGAAGTTTCTCAAGAATATGGTGATTTACAGCTGGTTCTTAATCAATTTGCCAAGTCAAATACAAATGTCATATTTGTCATTCCACCTGTTAATAGCAAGTGGATGGCTTATACTGGACTTAATCAGGACATGTATGATGCTACGGTTTCTAAAATCCGTTATCAATTGGAAAGTCAAGGATTTACCAATATTGCAGATTTCTCAAAAGATGGCGATCAACCTTACTTTATGCAAGACACTATTCATATGGGCTGGAAAGGTTGGGTAGCCTTTGACAGGGTCGTTGATTCTTTCGTTAGTAATCCAACACCTGCACCTAGCTATAAATTGAATGATCGCTTTTATAGTAAGGACTGGTCAGGATATACAGGAACTCCTAGTCAGTTTAATTAACATAAAGAAAAAAGCTCGATTTGTACTGACCCCAAAAAGTTAGACAACTAATTTATCCAAAGGATTTAGTTCTGTATTGCACAGAAATAAGTCCTTTTAGTTTTACCTTGATTAGTTTGTTATTGTAATAATCAATATAGTCTACAATAGCTTGTTTCAATTGCTCAAGTGAGTGAAACATCTTCTCGTAACCATAAAACATCTCAGACTTAAGAATGCCAAAGAAAGACTCCATCATACCATTGTCTGGACTATTTCCCTTACGTGACATGGACGGTTGGATCCCTTTATCCTCTAAAAATTGATGATAATACTGATGTTGGTATTGCCAACCTTGGTCGCTATGGAGAATTGTATTTTCATAATGCTCCTCTGTGAAGGACTGGTCTAACATAGATTTCACTTGTTCTAAGTTTGGTGAAGTTGAGAGATTATAAGCGATACGATAATTTCGCTGTTGAAACCATCTAAAACAGGCGATAAATACAATTTATGTGTGCTATTTGGAATGGCAAACTCTGTCACATCTGTATAGCACTTTTCCATTGGATTGGATGCTTCAAACTGCCGTTGAATAAGGTTATCTGCTTTCTTGCCAACTTCTCCTTGGTATGAAGAATACTTGCGTTTACGACGAATTTGGGAACTTAAACCAAGGAGCTTCATCAGACTTTGGACCTTCTTCTGGTTCACTACAAAACCACGATTCCTCAATTCAAGAGTTATTCGACGATATCCGTAATTTCCCTCATGTTCATCATAAATGGCTTGAATTTCCACTTTGATAGATTGATTTTTATCTACTTGATTCAGTTGCTTTAAGTGGTAATAATAGGTTGAACAAGCAAGTTTGATAATGTTTAGAAGGATATCTAAAGGAGACTCTGTTACTAATCCTTGAACAATTTCTGTTTTTCTTCTTGCTCCCTTTCGTCCCTCAATCGGAGTTCTCTCAACTTTTTTAGAATAGCATTCTCCGCTCTCAGGTACTCATTTTATGCTTGAAGTCGCTCTAGCTCTGTCATCTCTTCAGGTTTCTTCTTTGGCTTACTCCCCATTTTAGGTACTCTCCCTCTTCTTTTCTCAAGAAGAGTATACCCATTTTTCTTGTATTGTGCTATCCAATTAGGCAACATTCCACCACTTGAAAGACAATAATCAAGACTTACACTTTTTTTGTGAACGACCTTCAAGTAGCACTTTATCAATCATTTCTCGCTTTAATTTAGGAGAATAATAACGATTCTTTCCCTTTTTGATGATGTTTATTCCATAATGGTCAATTAATTTCACCATATATTTTAGACCAGAAAAGTTCACTCCAAATTGATTTGAAAGTCGTTTAAAGCTTTCTCCTTGATTTCTCAATTCATATATTTGAACTTTATCTTCATAAGTTAATTTCATAATAAAAACACCCCAAAAGTTAGATTTTTCTGTCTAACTTTTGGGGTGCAGTTCATTTAAAGCCTTTTTTGTTATAGAGCAATAATAGAATAATATTGCTCTTATTTTTTCATAGGTTACCTTTAGAAATTTAGAAAAAGGATTGGGAGTAAAACCTAGTCCTTTTTATCACTTTGAAGATTTGCAATACCTCATATCTTATTTGTTTTTAGTTAGAGCTTTTCGAATGAAATCTGCTGGTATAATCAATACAGCAATAAGAAGAGCAATGATATAGTGTTGAATATCCATCGGAACAGTACTAAATACTTTTCCACCAAATTGAATAATAAGGGTTTGAACAACAGCAATAGAAATCATAACGATTAAGAATTTCTTGTTTTTACCGATATGTTCAAAAATATTGAAGCCATTACTACGTGTATTAAATGAGTTGAAAATAACAGCATAGATAAATACTGTAAATGTAAAGGTTGTTACCATTTCAAAGTTACCAGTTCCATTTGTGATAAAGTCTTGGATACCACCAACATTTTTAAGAATGGCTAAACATACAAGAGTAATGAAGGCACTTGCAACTCCGATAGCGGATTTCATATAACCAGTAAGAATATTTGCTTTCTTAGCTACTGGTTTTTCGTTCATATAACGATCTAGCGCAGGCTCTTCACCAAAGGCAAGGGCAGCAAGTGTGTCCATGATAAGGTTAACCCAGAGAATTTGGATGATTGTAAACGGCTCTTTGAGACCCAAAAGTGGCGAGAGAAGTGACATGGCAATAGTTGTTACGTTAACAGTTAATTGGAAGATGATAAATTTACTTACTGACTTACTCATGGTGCGTCCATAGAGAACAGCTTTCTCAATAGAAGTCAATGAGTTGTTTAAGATAACGATATCTGAGGCTTCACGTGCGACTTCAGTACCGTCACCCATTGAGAAACCAACATCAGCTGATTTAAGGGCTGGTGAGTCATTGACCCCATCACCCGTCATACCAGCTACCATATCGAGTTCTTGAGCTGCCTCAATAAGACGTTTTTTATCCATTGGAAGGGCACGACTTACCACTTTTAAGTGAGGCAATTGTTGTTTAAGTTCTTGATCTGAGAGGGCAGAAAGTTCATCGTGAGTAAGGACAAGGTCATTTTCTCCAGTGACGATACCTGCTTCTTTAGCGATAGCAACAGCGGTTTCTTTACGGTCACCGGTTACCATAACTACTTGAACACCCGCACGGTTCATTGTCTCAACGGTTTGTTTAATTGAAGAGCGAACGTTATCACGGATACATACGATACCAATCAAGACTTTATCATTACCATCTGTATTGAGGATGGCAAGCAAACGCATTGAACGGTTAGCTTGTTCCAATGATAACTCTTGAAAACGAGCTTTAATATCATCTGTAAAGTTTTGTTTATGACCATCTTTATCAAGATAGTAGTAGCAGTCATTTAGGATAAATTCTGGAGCACCTTTGATGTAGGTTTTTCCATCGTTAGTCGTTACACTTGCGAATTTTGTTGCTGAGTTGAATTGTTGCTTCTCAGTAATAGTATTAGTATCGAAATCAAGTTGAGAACGTCCAATCAAGAAGTCAAGAAGTGCACGGTCAGTAGCATTACTACCAACAGCATTGCCATCAGCAACCATGGCATCGTTATTAAGACCGATACCATTAATCATTTCAGCTTTAAGACTATCTGACATCGTATCAAAATCTGGAGCATCGGTTTCACCAGTAGCTGCATAAAGTGTTCCATCCCCAAGGAAGAAGTCAACTACAGATAGTTTACCTTCTGTGATTGTACCAGTCTTATCACTGAAGAGAATATTCATGTATCCAGCAGTTTCAATAGTATCAGGATGGCGGACTAGAATATTTTGAGCTAAAAGTCGACCTGAGTTCATTGAGGAAACGAGTGCTAACATCATTGGAAGTCCTTCTGGGACAGCCATGATGATGATTGTAACCGCAAAGAGAATTGTTTCAATGATAAGAAGGAAAATCGAGCCACCATTGAGGTTGTTAGCTTTATTTAGGGAAATAAAGCCTAATACAAGGTTGATTACTGAATAGGCAGCACCTGCACTATAACCGAGGACCCCGATGTTTCTTGCAAGCTTGTTAAGTTTTTCTTTAGATGGTGAATTTTTACTATCTTCTTGAAGAGACGTATTGATACTTCCTAAAACGGTGTTATCACCAATTTGTGTAGCTTCAATCACAGCTTCATCTGAAGTTACGACTGTACCACGGAAGACCTTAAACTCTGTAAAGAGGTCTGAAGAATCTGGCTCTTCTCGGTCACCAAGAGGAAGTTTTGTGGCATCCTCGCTTTCACCATTTAAGACAGCTTGGTTTACTTTTAATTTACCTTCCAAGATGATACCGTCAACTGGAATCTTGTCCCCTGATTGAAGGAGAATTTGATCCCCTTTTACAATATCATCCACGAGAATCTCTTTAAGTTTACCATCTCGATAAACCTTAGCATTAGTTTTTGAAGCCTCCTCTTGGAGAATATTGAATTTTTGCTCATTACGGTATTGAGAGACTGCTGAGAACCCTGTAGACATCAAAATGGCAAAAATTAGTGAGATAGCCTCATACCAATTAGCCTCCCCAATAGCAGGAAAAATCATTGCAACAAAGTTGAAGATGATTTTTAATCCTAAGGCAGCCAAGAGGATGAGAATCCATTGATCCTGGAAGGCTTCAATAAAAATTGAAAGCAGCGAGTTAGCCTCTTTACTAGAGAGCCTATTATCGCCATGAGCGTTTTTACTTGCTTGAACTTCTGCAGAAGTCAAGCCTTTAAATTTTTTCATTAAACGTATTTATCCTTTCTAGAATGTTCAAAAATTTAAAACCTAATAGAAGCAATAATTTTAATAACTGTCAGTAAGTATTATACTTTATTTTACTATTAAATTGTGATTTTTTATCAAGAGAAGTAGTGATTGATTTCTAGAAAATGAAATTTCACAATTTTAAATCCATATTTTAGAAATCTACCCTCAATTCATACAACCCTCTCACAGCATTACAGCCATAGATGGCTTGAGCCTGTTTTAAATCTTCCAGAGTCAAAACTTTCTCTGTGACCTGATTATTAGCAATGAGGCTTTGTCTGTAAATACCGTTTAAAAGACCGAGGTGAACAGGTGGAGTGTAGAGTTGGTCCTTGATTTTAAGAACGAGGTTACCGATAGAAGTTTCTAAAAGTTCTTTCTTTTGATTATAGTAGATTTGCTCATGAGGTCCTAGACTAATGTGTGGTCGATAACTTGTTTTAAAGTAGGTATAGGGGTTATTCAAAGGATGTGTTTGCTTAAGTAATCTTGCTTGACAAAAATCATCGTCTAATTCTGTTAAATGGGCATGTTCAAAAGTAAGTTTACCATCTTTTGCAAGGGAGAATTTAAGACGGTAGTCTGTGTCAAAATCAAGGGACTGACACAAATCTTCGACTTGATTTTGAACTTCTTCTTTATTGAAAGGATAAGCAAAGTAGCGACTGGACTCTTGTAGACGATTGAGATGTTCTTTAAGATGGAGTAGTTTACCTTGATGAATCCGTCCAGTTGAGATAAGATCAAATCTAGGATTTTGACGGTATAGAATAGCTGATTTTTGCTTTGTTTCTTCATATTCAGCTTCCCATTTGCTGTCCCAGGTGATTCCACCTCCTACTCCATATATAGCCTTGTTTCCCTGTATTTGAAGTGTTCGGATGGCTACGTTGAAAATAGTTGGTCCATTAGGTAGCAAGATACCAATGGCTCCACAATAGACGCCTCGAGCTTGTTTTTCGACGTTTTTAATAATTGCCATAGTAGCTATTTTTGGTGCTCCTGTAATAGATCCACAAGGAAAAAGGGCTTGGAAGATATCATCCAAACGACTGTTTGGTAGGAGTTGCGTCTCAATAGTTGAAGTCAATTGCCAAACAGTAGAGTATTGTTCAACCTGGCAAAGTCTTTTTACATTTTCACTCCCTATTTTTGAAATACGATTCATGTCATTTCTAAGAAGATCTACAATCATCATATTTTCAGAGCGATTTTTCTGATCATGAGCAAGCCATTGTGCTTGTTTAAGGTCAGTTTCAGTTGTCAAGCCACGATTTGTTGTCCCTTTCATAGGACGTGTGGTCAATATATCACCATCTTTTTTAAAGAAGAGTTCAGGACTTATGGAAATGATGGAGACATCATCATGTTGAATAAAGGCATTGTAATGTGCATTTTGCTCAACAACCAATCGGTTGTAGATGGAAAATGGATCAGCTGTTATGTTCTGTTGAAGTTGGACGGTAAAATTGACCTGGTAGGTGTTTCCTTGACGAATATGGTGGTGTATATGCTCAATAGCAGCCTTGTATTCCTCTGCAGAAGTTAGTTCTTGCCAAGATTCTGGTAAGGGAACAGGCTCATAGGCAAGAGGGATAGACTCTGTTTGAACAGTGTCGTGAATAGTAAAATAGAGAAGATACTCTGACATTAATGGGCTATCAAAAATTTGAAATTTAGGTTCAAAGGCCTGAGAAGCTTCATAGGCTACATAGCCTACAGCAAAATAGCCTTTTTCTTGATAGGCTTCTATTTGATTTATAAGTGATTTAACTTCCTTAATGTCTTTGGTTTTTATCTCTTTTGTGGCGTGAGTGAAGATTTGTCTGACGCCAAGTTCTTTAAAATCAATAACGGTTTTCTCATGCATACATAGAGTATAACATAAGAAGATAGCCTCTGGTTCTTTTTCATGATTTAATTTTCTTTCTTAAAATTTTAACGAAAAATGAACTTTTCAGATAGTTTTACATATGTTATAATGATATGAACTAAAAGAAAATTTTAGAGGGAAATATGACTAAAAAAAATAAATTTGAGAAAGGGAACAGTAGTCTTTCAAATAAAAAATTGAAAAAAGTGACTTCCAAGCGGAATTCTTGGAAACATCAAATGTACGAGCTTGAGATTGCCATTGCAAAAGAGTCAAGCAATAAAAAGAGAGACGAGCTTATAAAACTTCATAATGGCTATATGAGTGAGTATGATAGTTTAAAGAAGCAAATCATTTGGTTAGCAGTATTGGGAATATGTTTCCTAGTGGTCTTGGTGATTTTGGGCTATTTTATATGGAATAGCTATAACAGTGAGAACATGTCCTATACGTCTTCTTGGCTTCAAGAACGAGTTTAAGATTTAGTTTTGATTAAAACGCCTTATTTTATGACTTTACTACGCAATAGTGAACATAGATGAGTTGATTACTAAATATTAAAGAAGAAAAAGTAAGATATATCTCTAGACAAAAGTCTAGAGGTTTTTTTTGATAAAAATGACCTTATCATCTCCCTATATAGTTATTAGCTATACAAATATCTAATTAAAAATAAGACAACGAGACCAGAAATCCTTTATTTTATAGGATATAGTTTAAAACTATATATATTGAAAACTGATAACAATTATACAGATATTTATTTCTTTGGTAAGATTAAATCAACAACAAAGAGGAGGACACAAGATGTCAACTACTATCATTGGTTTCCCACGTTTGGGTGAATTCCGAGAATTAAAATTTACTACAGAAAAATATTTTAGAAATGAAATTACTGCAGACGAACTTTTAGCGGCTGCTAAAGATTTGCGTGCAAAACACTGGAATATTGTTAAAGAAAAAGGTATTACTGAAATTCCTTCAAATGACTTTTCTCATTACGATAACTTCCTTGATGCGGCCTTCCTTTTCAACGTAGTTCCTGAGTCTGTGAAAAACTTGGATTTGACTGAATTGGAACAATACTTTGCTTTGGCACGTGGTTACCAAGGTGAAAAGGGGGATGTGCGTGCTCTTCCAATGAAGAAATGGTTCAACACCAACTACCATTACATCGTTCCAAAATTTGAAAAAACAACAGCAGTAAAATTGGCTGGTCACAAGATTTTTGATGAGTACCAAGAAGCCAAAGACTTGGGTCTGGATACTCGCCCAGTTGTGGTTGGACCATTCACTTTCCTTCAATTGTCTGATTTCGAAGATGGTGTGAAAGCAGAAGACTTCGTCGATAGCTTTATTGCTGCCTACCAAGATGTCTTTGCAAAATTGGCTGAACTTGGTGCTACTCGTATCCAACTTGATGAACCAGCACTTGTTAAAGATTTGACTGCTGACGAAAAAGCACTCTTCTTGAATCTGTACAATAAAATCTTGGCTGACAAGAAAGGCCTTGAGGTCTTGATTCAAACTTACTTTGGTGATGTTCGTGATGTATACAATGATCTTGTAAACTTGCCAGTAGATGCTATCGGTCTTGACTTTGTCGAAGGTAAGAAGACGCTTGAACTTGTCAAAGGTGGATTCCCAGCTGACAAGACTCTCTATGCAGGTATTGTCAATGGTAAAAACATCTGGCGCAACAACTACGAAAAGAGCTTGGCTGTTCTTGAACAAATTCCAGCTGAAAAAATCGTATTGACAAGCTCATGCTCACTTCTTCATGTGCCATTTACGACTGCTAATGAAGAATTTGAACCAGCAATCTTGAACCACTTTGCTTTTGCCGTTGAAAAATTAGATGAACTTCGTGATTTGGATGCTATCCGTAATGGTCAAGGTGCTGAATCACTTGCTGCTAACAAAGAGCTCTTTGCTATTGAACGTGTTGGTGCAAATGCTGAACTTCGTGCTCGTATTGCAGGTTTGACAGAAGCAGATTACACACGTTTACCGGCTTTCGCAGAACGTGAAGCCATTCAAAAGGATGCCTTCAAACTTCCATTGCTTCCGACAACAACTATCGGTTCATTCCCTCAAACTAAGGAAGTTCGTGCCAAACGTTTGGCTTTCCGTAAGAATGAATTGTCTCAGGAAGAATATGATGCCTTTCTTGCTGAAATTATAGATGAATGGATTAAATGGCAAGAAGAAGTTGGCTTTGACGTCCTTGTACATGGTGAGTTTGAACGTAATGACATGGTTGAGTACTTCGGTCAAAACTTGTCTGGGTACCTCTTCTCTAAAAATGGTTGGGTGCAATCATATGGTATGCGTGGGGTGAAACCACCAATCATCTGGGGTGATGTCACTCGTCTTAATCCAATCACTGTAAAATGGTCTAGCTACGCACAAAGCCGTACTGACAAGCCTGTTAAAGGTATGTTGACTGGTCCAGTTACAATCCTCAATTGGTCATTCCCACGTGAAGATATCTCTATTAAAGATTCAACTCTTCAAATCGCTCTTGCTATCAAGGAAGAAGTGCTTGACCTCGAAGCTGCAGGCATTAAGATTATCCAAATCGATGAGGCTGCTCTTCGTGAAAAATTGCCACTCCGTCGTAGTGACTGGTACGAAGACTACCTTGACTGGGCTATTCCAGCCTTCCGTTTGGTACACTCAACAGTAGCACCAGACACACAAATCCACACACACATGTGTTACTCAGAATTTACAGATATCATTCCAGCTATCGACAACTTGGATGCAGATGTTATCTCTTTTGAAGCTAGTCGTTCAAACCTTGAAATTTTGGATGAACTTAAAGCACAAAACTTCCAAACAGAAGTTGGACCTGGAGTTTATGATATCCACTCACCTCGTGTCCCACAAGACGGTGAAATTGACCACACTATCGAAGCGATCTTGGCTAAAATTCCAAGTAGTAAAGTATGGATCAACCCTGACTGTGGTTTGAAGACTCGTGGTATTAAAGAAACTAAAGAAAGCTTAATCAAGCTTGTAGAAGCAGCAAAAGCGGCTCGCAAAAACTTGTAAGTAGAAGTTATAATACCTTGAAAAGCTTCTTTCCTATATGTAGAAGGTTTTCAATAGTGAATAATTTTCTAAAGATTTTTGTAATCAAGCTAGATGCAAAATGTGATCAATAATTCCTACGAGTTTACTTGACACTAATAAAAATGCTTTTGTCTCAACAAAAATCTAAAACGAAGAAGGTAAAACTTATGACAAGCCAAACACCATCCCTCTCTTTTGAAGTCTTTCCACCTAATCCAGCCGTAGGCAATGAGAAAATCTTGCTTGCCCTTGATGACATGAAAGGATCGGCACCCCATTTTATCAGTGTAACAGCTAGTAATAACAAATATAATATCAAAGAGACAACGGTTCCTTTGGCAGACCATATTCAAAATGACCTGGCTATTCCTACTATTGCTCACCTTCCAGCAATCTATTTGAGCAAAGAAAAGGTAGCTGATACTTTGCGAGAATTAGATGCTGTTGGAGTAAATCGTATCCTGGCACTTCGTGGTGACATCATTCCTGGGGTCGAACCTTTAAAAGACTTCAGATATGCAACTGATTTGATTGAGTTTATCAAGGCAGAAGCTCCTAACTTTGATATCATTGGTGCTTGTTATCCTGAAGGTCATCCTGATTCACCAAATCAAATCTCTGATATTCAAAATCTTAAGAAGAAAGTAGATGCAGGTTGTTCAAGTCTTGTAACCCAACTCTTCTTTGATAATGAACGCTTCTACGATTTCCAAGATAAATGTACTCTTGCTGGCATTGATGTGCCTATCCATGCTGGTATTATGCCTATTTTGAATCGTAACCAAGCCCTACGTTTACTTAAGACGTGTGAAAATATCCATTTGCCACGTAAATTCCGTGCTATTTTGGATAAGTATGAGCATGATCCTGAATCTCTGAGAGCTGCCGGTCTAGCTTATGCTGTTGACCAAATCGTGGATTTGGTTACACAAGACGTTGCTGGAGTTCACCTTTATACGATGAATAATGCAGAGACTGCACGTCATATTTACGAAGCTACTCACTCCTTGTTTAAGCATCATTCACAAGTCGGCGCACTGTAATTGAATAATAGAAAAACCACCTATATATTTAATCTATAGGTGGTTTCTTGGTGTAGCAGCGAAAGATTGTAATTACTTATGTGGGGCATTATTATCATGTATCAAAAAAGACCTAGAGCTTAGCTCTAAGTCAAAAGTACTATTCACCTACAAAAGCATTGATTTCTGCTTCGATGTTAGCAATTTTTTCTTTAGCATCTGCTTCAGTTTCTCCAACTGTTGCAATGTAAAATTTGATTTTTGGTTCTGTACCTGAAGGACGAACGGCAAACCATGAATCATCAGCCAAGATGTATTTCAAAACGTTACTTGGAGGAGTTGTCAATTTTTCTACGCCGTCAGCAGTAGTAGCTGTTTGTTCCAAGAAGTCTTCTGTTTTAGCAATATCAGTGTTGTTGAATTGTTTAGGAGCATTGCGACGGAATTTGTCCATGATTTTCTTGATTTCTGCAGCACCATCAACACCTGAAAGCGTAACTGAAATTGTCTTTTCTGAGAAGTAACCATATTGTTTGTAGATTTCCTCGATACCATCTGCCAATGTCATACCACGTGAACGGTAGTAAGCAGCAATTTCTGCAATGATAAGAACGGCTTGGATAGCGTCTTTATCGCGTACAAATGGTTTGATGAGGTAACCGAAGCTTTCTTCAAAACCAAACATGTAAGTGTAATTGTGTTGTGTTTCAAATTCATGAATCTTTTCACCGATAAATTTGAAGCCAGTCAAGACATTAAACATTGTTGCGCCGTAGCTTTCTGCGATCTTAGTAACTAATTCAGTTGATACGATTGATTTACAAAGGGCAGCATTAGCAGGGAGAGTACCAGCTGTTTTGTGAGCTTCAAGGATATATTTGGCGATGATAGCACCAATTTGGTTACCAGAAAGGTTGAGGTATGAACCATCTGGTTGGCGGATTTCAACGCCAAGACGGTCCGCGTCAGGGTCAGTTGCAACCAATACGTCGGCATCTACATTACGACCGAGTTCTTCAGCAAGAGCAAAGGCATCTTGGTTTTCTGGGTTAGGAGATTTAACAGTTGAGAAGTCATCATGAGGAACCGCTTGAGCTTCAACGACTTGAACAGCATCAAACCCAGCTTGAGCAAGGGCACGGCGAGCCAACATTTCACCAGTACCATGAAGTGGAGTATATACAATCTTCATGTCACGACCATACTCATTAATCAAGTCCTGGTTGATGTTAACGTCTTTAACTTCTTTTAGGTATTCAGCATCAACATTTTCACCGATGATTTCGATGAGACCGCTAGCCTTGCTGTCTTCGAGGTCAGCTAATTTGACAGTGAAAGGATTATCAATAGCACGGATGTAATCTGTCAATGCATCGGCATCAGCGGGTGGCATTTGTCCACCGTCTTCACCATAAACTTTGTATCCGTTAAATGGAGCTGGATTGTGGCTAGCAGTTATCATGATACCAGCAAATGTGTGGAGATGACGTACTGCGAATGATAATTCAGGAGTTGGACGAAGGCTCTCGAACACATAAGATTTAATACCATGAGCTGCTAAAACTTGCGCAGATTCAAAAGCAAACTCAGGAGAGAAACGACGGCTGTCATAAGCGATAGCAACACCACGTTTTTTAGCTTCCTCACCTTTTGAGTCGATCAATTGCGCCAAACCTTCGGTTGCTTGACGAACAACATAAATGTTAATACGGTTGGTACCAGCGCCGATTAAACCACGCATACCAGCTGTACCGAATTCAAGATTAGTATAGAAGGCATCTTCTTTAGTTTTTTTATCCATAGAAACCAACTCATCACGAAGATAAGCAGGCAATTCAGCAAAATCGAGCCATTTTTGATAATTTTCAGTGTAAGACATATCAATCTCCTTTATATTTTTAAACGCTTACATTATATCACAACTAAAGGAAAAAAATCATGCTAATTACCATGTTTTTTCTTTATTTTTTCAATCGAAGTAGCATAGGTGTGATACTAAGCGTTAATAGGCCAGCAATAACCATTTCAGCAACAGAGTTTATAGTGAAAATAGTTGCCATTAGAGTTTTTCCACCTGCTGAGTAGAAATTAGGGATTAGGAAGTAGATACCTAGAAGCACGAAAAATGTATTTGTAAAAGCACCTAAAACACCAGACAGCGTCAAGCCTAGGCGATTTTGAAGTAACTTGTAGATAAAGTAAGGAAAAATACCGATTAAAATACGAGGAACAATTGCAATGACAGCAGATGCCCAAGTTCCTCCTTCCACAAAAGGACTGAAGAGATAACTGCCTACTGTATAGACGATAGTGTTACGAACAATACTCATAATCCCCATAAAACCGCCTAAATATGCACCAATTTTAGGACCATAGACGATACTAGCAATAATGACTGGGATATGAGTTAGGGTTGGTTTGATTGGAAGTGCAAAAGCAGCAAAGATAGTTTGACTGAGTACCTCAATAACGACCATTGTGGCTATTAATAGAGCCAATTGTGCCGTTTGGTTTGCTTTATTTTTTTTATTCATCATAAACTTCTTTTCTTGTCAACAAGACTATTTTGTTAGAGCATTATCTATTGACTCAATAATGACAGAAATATCAGCTAGAGCGCCACGACCTGTATCTCCGCATGCAAGTAAACCAGATTTTGGAAGAATTTCTTGGTAGCCAACTTCTTGCAAGGTCTTTAAGTTCTTCTTAGTCAATGGATTTTCATACATTTTCGTATTCATTGCTGGTGCAATTAGTTTTGGAGTGGTGCTTGGCAAAGCTAAAGCCGTCGCAGTTAGCATGTTATCAGCCATGCCGTGTGCTAATTTGGCAATCGTATTTGCTGAAGCTGGGGCAACAATAAAGAGATCAGTTTTCTTAGCTAAGTCAATATGATTAATACGTTCAGCCAATTTTTCTTCCATAACATCGGAGTGAACTGGATTCTTAGAAAGAGCTTGAAGAGTTAGAGGCGTAATAAAGGATTGAGCAGACTCAGTCATAATGACGTGGATATCATATCCCTTTTTCTTTAGTTTGCTTGTCAGATCTGCTGACTTATAGGCGGAAATTGAGCCAGAAACAGCAAGTATGATACGTTTAGTCATAGCATATCCTTTCATATAAGGCTTGAGCAATTGCAGACTTAGTTGTAACCATCTCTTCACCCTTTTCGTCAACTAGATAAGCAATATGTTGATTTGGAGTAATCTCACCCAAATCATTTGCCACAATAATGTTTGCTTGATTGCGTTTAAGACTAGCACGAGCAGCCTTGAAAAGATCCTCTTTGCTGACATTTGCGAGAAGTTTGAAGCCAACCAACTGAATATTGGGATTCCATTGTTTAACCAGGCTAATAATCTTTGGTGTCTTTTTAAGGAAAAGAACCTGATAATCCGAAGCCGAAGATATCTTGCTCTCAGTGTTAGACTTATGTAAGAGTTGGCTGGGGTTTTCCGTATCTTCCAACTCAGCGAAATCCGTCATATAAATTGGAGTATAGTCAGAGATAGCCATACTATGGATGAGGACATCGTGCTCCTTGACAAGTGGCTCCATACTTTTTAGGAGACTGTCTACGTTGGTAATTTCTGTAATCTTTAGATTTTCTTTTGGTTCAGGTTTAACGGCAGTCTTTACAGTTACTAAGGTAACTTGGTGACCCTTAGCCAAGAAAAGTTCAGCGATTTCCTTACCCAGATAACCTGTTGAATGATTTGTGATTCCACGGACATCATCAATCTTTTCAGTGGTACCACCTGATGTAATCAAAATTTTCATAGTAGTATTGTACTAAAAATTTAGATTTTAGTAAATAATAGTAAGTGTTTTTGAGACGTACCCCTATAAAATAAAGTTATAACTTTTTATAGCTAAATAAAAACCGAACATTTGAAAACAATTTCTAAAAAATAGTGCGTTTTTTATTAATCTTTGTTATAATAGTACATAGAAATATATAGAGGAGTATCTCATGAAAACAGATATTGAAATTGCTCAAAGTGTAGAATTAAAACCAATCACAGAAGTAGTTGAAAAAGTTGGAATCGGCTTTGACGATTTGGAACTCTACGGAAAATATAAGGCAAAATTGTCGTTTGATAAAATCAATGAAGTCAAAGACGACAAACCAGGAAAATTGATTTTGGTAACAGCCATCAATCCAACACCAGCAGGTGAAGGTAAATCAACCATGTCAATTGGTCTTGCAGACGCTCTTAACAAAATTGGTAAGAAAACAATGATTGCCCTTCGTGAACCATCTCTTGGTCCTGTTATGGGGATTAAAGGTGGTGCTGCAGGTGGTGGTTACGCTCAAGTTCTTCCAATGGAGGATATCAATCTTCACTTCACAGGTGATATGCACGCTATTACTACAGCGAATAATGCCTTGTCAGCCCTTCTTGACAATCATATTCATCAAGGAAACGCCCTAGGTATTGATCAACGTCGTATTATTTGGAAACGTGTCGTTGACCTTAATGACCGTGCTCTTCGTCATGTGACAGTTGGTCTTGGTGGCCCACTCAATGGTATCCCCCGTGAAGATGGTTTTGATATTACCGTAGCCTCTGAAATCATGGCAATTCTTTGCTTGGCTACTGACATCAACGACCTTAAAGAACGCTTAGCTAACATTGTCGTTGCTTACCGTTATGACCGTACACCTGTTTATGTACGTGATCTTGAAATCGAAGGTGCGCTTACACTTATTCTAAAAGATGCCATCAAACCTAACTTGGTACAGACAATTTATGGTACACCAGCCTTGGTACATGGTGGTCCATTTGCCAACATCGCTCACGGATGTAACTCAGTTCTAGCTACATCTACAGCACTTCGCTTGGCAGACTACACGGTCACTGAAGCAGGTTTCGGTGCAGACCTTGGTGCTGAAAAATTCCTTGATATTAAAACTCCAAACCTACCAACAACTCCAGATGCTGTCGTTATTGTTGCTACACTTCGTGCTCTTAAGATGCATGGTGGTGTCGCTAAAACTGACCTTTCTGAGGAAAATGTTCAAGCCGTTCGCGATGGCTTTTCAAACTTAAAACGTCATGTAGAAAATATACGTAAATTTGGTATTCCAGCGGTTGTTGCCATTAACGAATTTGTTGCTGACACAGAAGCTGAAATCGCAGCTCTTAAAGAACTTTGTTCAGAAATCAAGGTTCCTGTTGAATTGGCTAGCGTTTGGGCTAATGGTGCTGATGGTGGTATTGACCTTGCTAATACAGTAGTGGATGCTGTTGAAAATGGCAATGCTGATTACAAACGTCTCTATTCGGATGATGATAGCTTGGAAGAAAAGATTACTAAGATTGTTACTGAAATCTATGGTGGTAAATCAGTTGTCTTCGAGAAAAAAGCTAAAAATCAACTCAAACAGTTTGCAGAATTTGGTTGGGATAAATTGCCAGTATGTATGGCTAAAACACAATATAGTTTCTCAGATAACCAATTCTTGCTTGGAGCACCAGAAGGTTTTGATATCACTATTCGTGAGTTTGTTCCTAAAACAGGTGCTGGATTCATCGTGGCTCTCACAGGTGATGTTATGACCATGCCAGGTCTTCCAAAAGCCCCAGCGGCCCTCAAGATGGATGTTACTGAAGATGGAACAGCAGTTGGTTTGTTCTAATAACGAATATTTCTTTAAAGCAGTGCCTATAGGTGCTGTTTTTTGCTCCATTCTTAAGGAAAATAAGGTAAACTGAGTCTAAATAAAAGAAATTAATGCACTAGAAGATTAGATGTATTTTCGATATAATAGGATGATTTAGAGAGATATATGACTAGGTTTTACACCTAGCAAGAGGGATAACTATGATTAAAATTTTACTAGTAGAAGATGATTTGAGTTTGTCGAACTCAGTTTTTGATTTTTTAGATGACTTTGCGGATGTGATGCAAGTATTTGATGGAGATGAAGGTCTTTACGAAGCTGAAAGTGGTGTTTATGATTTGATTCTTTTGGACTTAATGTTACCTGAAAAAGATGGTTTTACAGTTCTTAAAGAATTGCGTGAACAAGGAATAACGACTCCTGTTCTTATCATGACTGCTAAGGAAAGTCTAGACGATAAGGGGCATGGCTTCGAACTCGGAGCTGATGATTATCTAACCAAGCCTTTCTATTTAGAAGAATTGAAGATGCGTATTCAGGCACTTTTGAAACGTTCTGGTAAATTTGATCAAAATACTTTTTCTTTTGGAGATGTTTGTGTCAACCTTTCTACAAATTCAACTTATGTGGGTGATGAAGAAGTAGAACTTCTTGGTAAAGAATTTGATTTATTAGTCTACTTCCTACAAAATCAAAACGTTATTTTGCCCAAGTCGCAAATCTTTGATCGTCTTTGGGGATTTGATAGTGATACCAATGTCTCTGTTGTTGAAGTTTATGTTTCGAAAATTCGTAAGAAACTTAAGGGGACTGATTTTGCTACCAACCTACAAACCTTAAGAAGTGTGGGGTATATTTTGAAGAATGCTGACTGAATTTTTCAATTATCTTTTCAGGAGAATCAAGTCAGACGGCTTTAAGTTCTTCATCCATTTCTTTGCAACTTTTTCTGGTATTTTCCTTATCATGACTGTTATGATATTGCAGATTCTCAGTTATGGAGTTTATTCCAATGTTGACTCTAGTCTGAAAGCAGCAGTAACTAAGACCAATTCTTATTTGGAAATGGAAATGCTAAAACGCGAATTTTTTTCTGACTTCTGATGTAGATCAAAATAATACGGCAACTATCTATCAGGAGTATGATAGCAAAGCATATCGCTAGACAAAATACCTAATTCGAGTGTTTATAAGACAAAATCTAAAAAGACCAAATCAAAAATCGAGGATGCTCCTCATGATTTGACTGTAGCAGCTAATACTAGTGTGTTAGTTCTTGATAAGAATGGAAAGCTCCTAAACGTTGTCGACAAATTTTCTAGCTTATCTAATTTACCAATAGATCAAAATACTATTGATGTTATTAGTAAGGGAAGTGCTCAGAACTATTTTGATCAAACGGAAAATTATCGCTTGGTTACTGAAAAAGTAGATAATAGTTTCTATCCTGATGCTAAGTACGTTGTTATTGCAATCAATACGACGCAATTAGAAGAAGCCTCTGAACGTTATGTAAAACTAATTCTCATTATGATGAGTTTTTTTGGCTACTATCTATCGCGGTTAGTTTGTATTTGGCAAAATGGTTAATGCGGGCTATACAGGAAAGTCTTGAGAAGCAGAAGACATTTGTTGAGAATGCTAGCCACGAGTTGCGTACGCCACTTGCTGTGATTCAAAACCGCCTAGAGTCTCTTTTCCGCAAGCCAGAGTCTACAATTTTAGACAATTCAGAGAACATTGCTTATAGTCTAGATGAAGTCCGAAATATGCGTCTTTTGACGACCAATCTCTTGAATTTGACTCGTCGTGATGATGGTATTAAACCAGAAATTGAAATCCTAGACTCTTCTTTCTTTGATAAAGTCTTTACCAATTATGCTACGATTGCTGAAGAAAGTGAAAAGGGGTTTACTGCTCAAAATCAGGTTGGGCGCTCAATCAAAACTGATAAGACTCTATTGAAGCAGCTTATGACAATTTTATTTGATAATGCTATCAAATATACAGAAGATGATGGCCAGGTGACCCTCACCGTTCGTACTAATGATCGTCATCTTTATATTACAGTGGCAGACAATGGCCCTGGTATTGCAGATGAAGATAAGAAAAAAATCTTTGATCGTTTCTACCGAGTAGACAAAGCTAGAACTAGACAAAAAGGTGGTTTTGGGTTGGGCTTATCTTTGGCACAACAGATTGTTCTTGCACTTAAAGGAACAATAATTGTCAAGGACAATCAGCCGAAGGGGACTATTTTTGAAGTTAAAATTACCGGAGTCTAATGAACAACTAAAAATCCCACTATCACCATGATATACTCCCCTTATAGTGGACAGTGAAAAAATAAAAATTTTCACTAGAAACTATAAGGGGAGTCTTATTATGTCCAAAAGAAGTCCAAAATCTGTATCTGAGAAACTAGAAATTGTTCTGCTTCACTTGGAAGAAGGTAAATCACTTAGTTGGTTAACTAGAAACCAAGGTATCTCTAAAGACACCCTATCGAACTGGGTTCGGAAGTACAAAGAAGCTGGTGTTGATGGGCTAGAGGAAAGCCGTCAATGGAAGAAGTATAGTAAGGAACTAAAGGAACAAGCTGTTTCCGACTATCTTAATGGCTTGGGAAGTCTCAAAGATCTGACCAAAAAATATGGAATTTCTGACCCTTATGTTCTCAGATCATGGATAAAAAGTTATACTAGTGGTAAAGAACTGAAAGCTACTAGTAAAGGAATGAGACGCATGAAGCAAGGACGCAAGACAACATTTGAAGAACGAATTGAGATTGTCAATTTTACCCTTGCCCACGAGAAAGATTACCAAGGGGCTGTTGAGAAGTATGGTATTTCCTACCAGCAGATCTATTCTTGGGTCAGAAAGTTCGAGAAGGACGGTTCTAACGGTCTCCTAGATCGTCGTGGAAAAGGTCTTACAAGTAAACCAAACCTTACTCCAGAAGAAGAGTTACGCCTCAAAATCAAGCAACAGGAAGAGCGGATTAAGTATCTTGAAATGGAGAACGGCCTGCTAAAAAAGTTAGAAGAAATCAAACGACGAAACCGACGGTAAGACTTGGTCGGCACTTGGAAACCTTCCAAGCGATTAAAGAATATGCGGATGAGTATGAAGAGGTTTCTATCAGCCACTTGTGCCATATTCTAAAGGTATCTCGCTCAGGCTATTACAAGTGGTTACAACATCAAGAAACAACTTCTGAACAGGAAAATTTAGGCTTGATGGATATCATCAAGAAACTTCATAGCCAGCATAATGGTATTCTTGGTTATCGTCGTATGACGCTATTTGTCAATCGCAAGCTTGAAACAAACTACAACAAGAAGCGGATTCGACGCTTGATGCACATTCTAGGTCTACGTTCCATTATCAGAAGAGCCAAGGGCTATTGTACTAAAACTAGCTTTGTCAATGTAGAGGACAACATTCTCAATCGTAATTTTACAGCCACTGCTCCAAATCAGAAATGGTGTACAGATGTGACTTTCTTGAAGTACGGTTTCAGCTGTAAAGCCTATTTGAGTGCTATTAAGGATCTTTACGACGGCTCAATTGTCGCCTATGTAGTTGGTCAATTTAATGATAACGAATTGGTATTGGAAACACTTCGTAAAGCACAAAAAGCTAATCCTAATGCGACACCATTAATTCACAGCGACCGAGGTTCGCAGTATACTTCGAAAGATTATTACCGTTTAACTACCCAGTATCAGATGACCCGCTCCATGTCTCGTGTTGGTAAGTGTATTGACAATGCACCAATTGAGAGTTTCTTTGGGCACTTTAAGACGGAGTGCTATGATTTGAAGAAGTATAAGACTTTTGAGGAGCTAGTTTCAGATATTGATGCCTACATCTATTTTTACAATCATCAACGTTTTCAAGAGCGCAATAACGGCCTTGCCCCTCTTGAAATGAGGAACAAGGCCGTCGCCTAATATTTTATTATTTCATTGTCCACTTGACAAAGAGCCCCTATTGTTAGCAGGATTTTTATGATATTTTGACAAGAAAAAACTCCTACTGGAGTTTTCGATTAGTTAGCCAATTTAGCTGCAAGACGTGATTTATCTCGGCTTGCTTTGTTTTTATGAATCAAACCTTTTGAAGCGGCTTTATCGATGCTTGCTGATGCAGCTCGGAAAGCTTCTTCAGTTGGGTTAGCCTTGAATGCCTTAATAACAGTACGCAAAGCTGATTTTTGAGCTGAGTTTTTTTCGTTTTGTTTAACGTTAAGTTCAGCGCGTTTGATAGCTGATTTAATATTTGCCAATGTTTTCACCTCCAAATTTATCTAACTATGTCATTATACGTTATTTTAGAACCCTTGGCAAGCTTTTTCTATTTTTTTAAATGAATGAGGTCGATTTTATGACTATCACCTTTATGAAGAATAAGCTCTGCACGATTTCGTGTGGGTTCGATATAATTTTCTAGATTTACCAAGTTGATTTCTGTCCAAGTTTTTTGCGCTAAGGAAAGAGCTTCTTCTTTTGTAAATTTGGTAAAACGATGGTAATAGTTGTTTTCATCTTTTCGAGCAAGTTCAAGAAGAGTTTGAAAACGTTCAAGATACCAAGTTTTGATATTTTTCACGTCAGCATCAATATAGATAGAAAAATCAAAATAGTCACTCATATAGAGACGTTGGTTAATGGGATTCTGAAAAACATTAATACCTTCAACAATTAGGAAATTTGGTTGACTAATTTTCTGAGTAAGTCCTGGTACAATATCATAAATCTCATGTGAGTAAACAGGAATGTTAACATCCCCACCATTTTTTACGGTATCTAGAAAATTGAGAAGTAGTGGCATGTCGTAGGATTCGGGGAAGCCTTTACGATTAAGTATTCCCTTATCTATGAGGACCTGGTTTGGGAATAAAAAACCATCTGTTGTCACCATATCAACCTTCGCCTTAGGAAAGGTTCTTTGAAGAAGTAGTTGCAGAAGGCGACTAGTTGTTGATTTTCCGACTGCAACAGAACCTGAGATACCAATAATAAAAGGTCTGTTAGCCTGTGCTTTTTGCAAAAAAATCCCTTTTGAAAAGGTGAGGTCCTCTGCAGCTCGATGATAAATACGAATCAAATTGATTAAAGGAAGATAGATATCCCTCACTTCCTGAACGTCAATCTTGTCATTTAAACTCCTAATGGATTCTAGTTCTTCTGGGGTTAATGATACTTGATCTTCTTGATAGAATCTTTGCCAATCGCTCCGAGATATAGTTTCAAAATTGATAAATTCGTTTAACATGGCTTAATTATAGCAGAATTTACTAATTCATGTAAGCCTTATCAAAACACTAAATAATAAATGATGGATTTAAAACAAAAGGAATATAAACCTTTACAAAATTGTTGACATTATTTTTTTGTTATGCTACACAAATTTTGTAAGCATTCTTATTTCAAAAGATACTTGAGAGATACTTGAAATATCAAGGTGTTTTCTTAATGTATTCCTTCTCATTTATATAGCATTCTCTATAGCATTATCTTTTTTTTTCTGTTATACTTAATATGATATGAGCCTTATCATTTTCTATGACTTGATAAGAACACAAAGAAGGAAAAATATGTCTAAAATGTATTATGCAGAGACGCCAGATGCGGCTCACGATATTCACGATCTTAATGTATCACTCTTAGGTCAAGGTTTCCATTTTTATACTGATGCAGGTGTGTTTTCAAAAAAAATGGTGGATTATGGTAGTCAGGTCTTGCTCAATGCTTTAGATTTAGAAAGAGGAAAAAACCTACTTGACGTTGGTTGTGGCTATGGTCCATTAGGAATTAGTCTAGCAAAGGTTCAAGGCGTCCAATCAACGATGATTGATATAAATAGTAGGGCTATAGATTTAGCTAAAAAAAATGCTGAACGTAACGGAGTAGTCGCTCACATTTTTCAATCAAACATCTATGAAAATGTCTCAGAAAAGTTTGATTATATAATATCCAATCCACCAATACGTGCAGGGAAAAAGGTAGTTCATGAAATTATCGAAGGGGCATTTGATCACCTTAATCAAGGTGGAAGTTTAACAATTGTTATCCAGAAGAAACAAGGAGCACCTTCTGCTAAAGCGAAGATGGAAGATGTCTTTGGAAATTCGGAAATTATAAGAAAAGATAAGGGGTATTACATACTTAGAAGCGAAAAGTTATGAGAACAGTTGATTTAATTGAAAAAAACGTGATGGTGGTAAATTGACCACTGAAGAAATAGCTTATCTCATTCGAGGGTATGTATCTGGTGACATTCCAGATTATCAGGTTTCAGCTCTGGCGATGGCAATCTATTACAAAGGGATGAGTATTCGTGAAATTCATGATTTAACGACAGAGATGGTTTCTTCAGGTGATCAATATGATTTATCTAGTATTGAAGGCGTTAAAGTTTATAAACATTCAACTGGTGGTGTTGAAGATAAAGTAACAATCATTTTAATGCCATTAGTTGTAAGTTTTGGTGTGCCTGTAGCTAAAATGAGCGGACGTGGATTAGCCCATACTGGAGGTACGATTGATAAACTTGAATCTATAAAAGGATATCAAGTCGAACGTACCAAAGAAGAATTTATTCAACAAGTTAAAGAAATTGGTAATTTCTCTTATTGAACAGTCAGAACATCTTGGTAAAGCGGACAAACTTCTTTATGCACTTAGAGACGTGACTGCTACAGTAGATTCAATTCCTTTGATTGCAGGTTCTGTTATGTCTAAGAAGATTGCTGCAGGAGATAAGATCCTTTTAGACGTTACGGTAGGTCAAGGTGCTTTTATGAAGAGTTTGGAAGAGGCTGAGCACCTTTCTGAAACAATGGTTTCCTTAGGCCGTGAAATGGGTCGAGAAACAATTGCAGTGATTACAGATATGAGTCAACCACTTGGTAGAGCTATTGGTAACTGTCTTGAAATTTTTGAAGCTATTGAAATCATGCAAGGTAAGGGCCGTGCAGACATTACAGAGTTCATTTGTGAATTAGCAGAGATTATTTTAAATTTGACAGGAGTTGAATCGAGTTCAGATAAAATTCGTCAACATTTAGTGGAGGGTGTAGCTCTATCTAAATTTGAAGAACTTATTGAAGCTCAAGGTGGAGACTTGGATGACCTTTATCGTAAGAGTGCAGCAGCTTATGTCACAGAAGTTTTGGCTGATGAAGAGAGTTATATTTCTGAACTACCAGCTTTAGCATTTGGTAAATATGCTATGAAATTAGGGGCTGGTCGTACTACTAAAGCTGACACTCTTAATTATGAAACAGGGATTGTTTTTGAGAAAAAAGTGGACGATTCTGTCAAAGTAAGTGAAACTGTTGCTAATATTTATAGTGACCAAGCCCTAATCGAAGAGCTAATTGATGAATTTAAAGCTTATATTACAAATCAGCAATGAATGTAAGAAGCCAAAAGAAATTTTAAAAATTATTTCTTAATAAATGAGAGAGCTTGTTTAAGGAGTATATTTATGACAGTTAATACATATATTGACCACACTTTACTAAAGCCAGATGCGACCGCTTGAACAGATTGAAAAGTTGATTGCAGAAGCAAAAAAATATGAATTTGCAAGTGTTTGTGTTAATCCAACTTGGGTAAAGACTGCTGCTGATTTGCTAAAAGATAGTTCCATTAAGGTTTGTACAGTAATTGGATTCCCACTAGGAGCAACAACATCGTCTGTTAAAGCGTTTGAAACACGAGATGCAATTTCAATGGTGTAGATGAAGTCGATATGGTAATCAATATCGGTGCTCTAAAATCTGGACAGAATGAACTTGTTGAATCGGATATTAAAGCAGTAGTGGACGCCAGTGGAGATAAGCTAGTCAAAGTCATTATTGAGACTTGCCTGCTTAGTTACGATGAAAAAGTTCAAGCCTGTCAACTTACCAAACTTGCAGGAGCAGACTTCGTAAAAACCTCTACTGGTTTCTCAACTGGTGGGGCAACTATAGAAGATGTTGAACTCATGCGAGAAGTAGTAGGACCAAATATGGGGGTTAAAGCAGCTGGAGGAACACGTTCCTATAAAGATGCGCAAGCTTTTATTAAAGCAGGGGCTAATCGGATTGGAACATCTGCGGGTGTTGCGATAATGGAAGGTGAGAGTGTCGATGGTGGATACTGAGATATCACAAATTATTGAGGAAGCTGAGGAAGTTGCTGGCAACGCCTACGTTCCTTACTCACATTTCCGCGTAGGTGCAGCTCTTCTGACAAACGACGGTCAGATATATAAAGGTTGCAACATTGAGAATGCATCTTTTGGTTTAACTAATTGCGCAGAACGTACTGCTATATTTAAAGCAGTTTCAGAAGGTCATCGAGATTTTGAAATGATAGTCGTCTACGGTGACACTGAGCAACCCATCTCACCTTGTGGTGCCTGCCGTCAAGTAATGGCCGAATTTTTTAAACAGGATTCTAAAGTGATTCTTATCGCTGAAGATAAATCGACAGTCGTGATGACAGTCGGAGAGTTGTTACCATACTCTTTTACAGACTTACAATAGTCTAGTTGTTATATTCTTTATTAAGCAGGGTTTCTTGCAAGTTTATAGGAGGAGTGTTCAAGATGAAATTGAACAAGAGAATTATTGGAATTGGTCTTGTTGCTGTAGCAGTAGTTGGTCTTGTGGCCTGTGCTCGTGGTGGACGAGGTGGATCAGCAGCTGATTCGAAAGTTAGAGCTGCAATTATTACAGATAGTGCTGGTGTTGATGATAAATCATTTAACCAATCAGCATGGGAAGGTCTTCAAGCTTGGGGTAAAGCTAACAAACTTGAAAAAGATTCAGGTTACACATATTTCCAATCAAACTCAGAATCTGATTTTGCAACGAACTTGTCATCAGCTGTAGACCAAAATTATAATCTTATCTTTGGTGTTAGTTTTAGACTTCACGATGCTATTTCAGAATCAGCTAAAGATAATGAGAAAATTAATTACGTTATCATCGATGACGTAATTAAAGACCAAAAGAACGTTGAAAGCGTATTGTTTGCTGATAATGAAGGAGCTTACCTTGCAGGTATCGCCGCAGCAATGCAATCACAAAACAAGAAAGTTGGTTTCATCGGTGGTCAAAAATCAGACACAATTACACGTTTCGAAGCTGGTTTCACTGCAGGAGCTAAATCTGTAAAACCTGATATTGATGTTCAAGTTCAATATGCTGAGTCATTCAATGATGCTGCTAAAGGTTCAACTATTGCTTCAACAATGTATGCTTCAGGCGCAGATGTTATCTATCAAGCTGCTGGCGGAACTGGTACAGGTGTCTTCACAGCCGCTAAAGAGGTTAATGAAAAACTTAGCGCTGATAGCAATAAAAAAGTTTGGGTAATCGGTGTTGACCGTGACCAATCAGCAGAAGGAAACTATACGTCTTCAGATAAGAAAAAATCTAACTTCGTTTTAACTTCAACAATTAAACAGGTTGGTACAGTCGTTAAAGACATTGCTAACGATCAAGTCAAAGGCAAAGAATTTGAAGGTGGTAAAACTAAGACTTATGGTATCAAAGATGGTGGTGTTGACATCGTAACATCTAGTCTCCCTTCAGATATTAAGGATGCAGTCGTAAAAGCTAAAGATCAAATCAAGAATGGTGAATTGAAACCAACTGATGGTCTTAGCAAATAATAGGTTAAGTACACATACTTAGACCTTAAACTGGGACAATTTTTGTCTCAGCAAAGGGAAGCAGTTTATGATTTCTTTTGCTGATATAATAATTATTTTTGATAGGAGATTGTATGACGAAGCCAAATGTCATTGAAATGCACGACATTACCAAAAAATTTGGTGAATTTGTTGCAAACGATCACATCAATCTCGATGTGAGACCAGGAGAAATCCATGCCCTCCTCGGTGAAAATGGTGCGGGTAAGTCAACCTTAATGAATATGCTTGCAGGCCTTTTACAGCCTACAAGTGGAACAATTAAGGTAAATGGGCAAGTTGTGTCTATTGATTCACCGTCTAAAGCAACAAAATTGGGTATTGGGATGGTCCACCAGCACTTTATGTTGGTTGAAGCTTTTACAGTTGCTGAAAACATCATTTTAGGTAGTGAAGTGACCAAATCTGGTGGTGTTCTTGATATGAAGAAGGCTGTAAAGGAAATTACAGAATTGTCTCAACGATATGGCCTTGCGGTTGATCCATCAGCTAAGGTTGCTGACATCTCTGTCGGTGCCCAACAACGTGTTGAAATCCTTAAAACCTTGTACCGTGGTGCTGATATTTTGATTTTCGATGAGCCCACAGCCGTTTTGACACCTTCTGAAATTACGGAACTTTTAAACATCATGAGAACTTTGGTTAAGGAAGGTAAGTCTATTATCCTTATCACCCATAAGTTGGATGAAATTCGTGCGGTTTCTGATCGTGTTACGGTTATCAGACGTGGTAAGTCAATTGATACAGTTACTATCGAAGGGTCTACAAATGCCGATTTGGCTGAGATGATGGTTGGTCGTCATGTTTCCTTTAAAACAGAGAAAATTCCTTCAAATCCTAAAGAAGTGGTTCTTTCTATTAAAAATTTGGTGGTTAATGAGAATCGAGGCATTCCAGCTGTTAAAAACTTATCGTTAGATGTGCGTGCTGGTGAGATAATTGGTATCGCTGGTATTGATGGAAATGGACAGACAGAACTTGTCCAAGCAATTACGGGACTTCGTAAAATTAAATCTGGTGACATCACTATTAAGGGTGAGTCTATCATTAATAAGACCATACGTCAGATTACTGAGATGAGTGTCGGTCATATTCCAGAGGATCGCCATCGTGATGGTATGATTCTTGAAATGACCGTTGCTGAAAATATTGCTCTTCAAACCTATTATAAGGAGCCTAATTCTAAGAATGGTATTTTGAATTATAATATCATAAATGCAAAGGCTAGTGAATTGATGAACGAATTTGACGTTCGTGGTGCTGGAGAATTAATCGCCGGTGGTGATTTGTCAGGTGGTAACCAACAAAAAGCAGTTATCGCCCGTGAAATTGACCGTAATCCAGATCTTCTTATTGTAAGTCAACCAACTCGTGGTTTGGATGTTGGTGCCATTGAGTACATCCGTAAACGTATTATCGCTGAACGCGATAAAGGTAAGGCTATCATTGTTGTCAGCTTTGAATTGGATGAAATTCTTGATATGTCAGATCAAATTGCTGTTATCTATGATGGTGCAATTCAAGGTATCCTAGATCCTGTTAAAACCAATAAGCAAGATCTTGGTATCCTTATGGCTGGTGGACAATTGAATAAGGAGGAAGCAAATGTCTAAAAAAACACAAAATTGGGCAGTTCCTTTAATTGCTATCCTCTTGGGAATACTGGTCGGTGCTGTTTTGATGTTAATCTTTGGTTATGATCCATTCTGGGCTTACTACGATCTTTTCTCAACGGCCTTTGGTTCTTTGAAAAATATTGGTGAAATTCTACGTGCGATGAGTCCATTGATTCTGATTGCACTTGGTTTCTCTGTAGCATCTAAGGCAGGACTTTTCAACGTTGGTTTGCCAGGGCAGGCCTTAGCTGGTTGGACCTCTGCGGTGTGGTTTGCGCTAGCCTTTCCTGAATTACCTAAAGTAGTTTCTATTGTTTGTACTGTCATTATTGGTCTAGTTGCCGGTGGTATCACTGGTGCTGTTCCAGGTATTCTTCGTGCCTACCTTGGAACAAGCGAGGTTATCGTTACCATCATGATGAACTATATCATTTTGTATGTTGCTAACAATATTGTCCGTTTTGGTTTCACAGCTGATATGTTACGTTCATCAGAAGCCTCTAACAGGGTTTCAGCTTCCGCAAGTTACCAAACAGATTTTCTGTCTTCGTTAACAGATGGATCACGTTTCAATATTGGTTTCTTTCTTGCTATTGTAGCTGTATTCCTAGTTTGGTTCATGCTCAAGAAAACAACAACAGGGTTTGAAATTACATCTGTTGGTCTTAATCCAAATGCGTCTGAGTACGCCGGAATCTCATCAAAACGAGTGATTATCATGTCTATGATTATTTCAGGTGCACTCTGTGGTCTTGGAGGAACAGTAGAAGGACTTGGGACTTTCCAAAATGCCTTTGTACAAAATTCTTCATTAGCTATCGGTTGGAATGGTATGGCCGTTTCCCTCTTAGCAGCCAATTCACCAATTGGTATTCCATTTGCAGCTCTTCTCTATGGTGTCTTGTCTGTTGGTAAAACTGGTATGATTGGTGTGCCATCAGAAATTATTGATGTTGTATCAGCTTTGATTATCTTTTTCGTAGGTGCCAACTACATTATTAAATATTGGATTCGCCCTCGTCATAAATCAGTGAAAGCTAAAGGAGGACAAAACTAATATGGACTTTATTACAATCTTATCCTTAATTGTTGCCTCTATGCTGAAATATTCAGCACCGCTGATTTTCACGAGTATCGGTGGTACTTTCTCTGAACGAGGGGGTATCGTAAACGTCGGACTTGAAGGAATCATGGTTATTGGGGCCTTCGTAGGTGTTCTCTTTAACTTAAATTTTGCGGATAGTTTTGGCAATGCAACACCTTGGATTGCGGCCTTGGTAGCAGGATTTATTGGGCTTCTTTATTCCTTGCTCCATGCTGCTGCGACAGTTAACTTTCGTGCGGACCATGTTGTCTCAGGTACAGTCTTGGACCTGATTGCACCGCCTTTGGCTGTCTTCTTGACACGTGTTATTTACGGTGCAGGTCAAACACCAGCTATCAGTCATAACTTTAAAACCGTTTCCTTCCCTATCTTGAGTAACATTCCTGTCTTGGGTAAGATTTTCTTTACTAATGTTTCTTTGATTGCTTATGTAGCCATTTTAGTTTCAGTAGTGTCATGGTGGATAATCTTCAAGACACGCTTTGGTTTGCGTCTTCGTTCAGTTGGTGAACACCCACAGGCTGCAGATACACTTGGGATTAACGTTTATCGTATGCGTTACTACGGTGTTATGATTTCTGGTTTCCTTGGTGGTGTCGGTGGTGCGGTTTACGCCCAATCGATTTCAAACAATTTTGCTGTTACCACTATTGCTGGTCCTGGTTTCATTGCTTTGGCCGCTATGATTTTTGGTCGTTGGAATCCAGTTGGAGCTATGCTCTCAAGTTTGTTCTTCGGTTTGTCACAATCATTGGCAATCATCGGAAAACAGTTACCTGTTATTTCACATGTACCAAACGTCTATTTGCAAATTGCACCGTATATTTTGACAATTATTGTTTTAGCTGCATTCTTCGGTAAATCCGTTGCACCTAAAGCAGATGGTGTTAACTATATCAAATCTAAATAGGAACTCAAAAGAGTTTCTGATGAGAAGGCCCTCAGGTCTTCTTTTTTGTACTCAAAAAGCCCAACTTTGCCAAAATGAGAACAGCAGTGATGGGCTTTTCTTTTTATGAAAAATGTGGGTTAAAGATTTTTTCGTGACCGATAGTTGTGTCCCATCCGTGGCCTGGAAAAACACGATAGTGGTTAGGAAGAGTGAAAAGTTGATCTTGAATGCTAGAAAGTAACTGGTCGTGATTACCTGTAGGAAGGTCCCATCGCCCAACTGCTTCTTTAAAAAGGGCATCACCAGAAAAAACAGTTTCTTCTTTTTCAAAGATAAAGGAAACTCCACCGATAGAATGTCCAGGAGTTGGAACAACTTTAAACTGGAAGTTGCTGATGTTATAGTCCTTGATAAAATCAAAGTAGTAGTCAGCAGGATTGACAATAACATCCTCCATATCATCATGACGTGGAAGACCAGACAAATTATGGACGGGATTCATTAACCAGTCTTTCTCGGCTTCTGCGACATAGACAGGCGGGTGGTTATAAGCTTGACGGACAGCTTCAACGCTCATAATGTGGTCATAGTGCGTGTGGGTCAAGAGGATGGCAGCAACAGGTTTAGCAATTGCCTCGAGTTTAGCTAAGATACTTGAAGTGTTGCTTCCTGGATCAATGACTAAGCTGGCTGATTCGTTTTCTAAAATATAGGTGTTTTCCTGGGCAACAGGATTTAAAATTCGTTTTATTTTCATAGCTCTAGTTTAGCACGAATTCAGGCTTTTTCCAATATCAGAATGATGGCTTTGTCTTTTTTTGGTGTCCTGGATATGCTATAATAAGGTCGTTATGAGTGAAAAAAGCACGAATAAATATGCCATTGTTGATTTGGAAGCTACATCGGCTTCATCAACGGCTTGTATAATACAGGTGGGAATTGTTATCATGCAAAATGGTAGGGTAATTGACGAATTTGCGAGTGACGTTAACCCCCACCAAAAACTTGATAATCATATTGTTCACTTAACAGGAATTACTGATCAACAGTTGTCTCAGGCACCGGATTTCTCAGAAATTGCTAGAACCATTTTTGAACTGATTGAGGATTGTATTTTTGTTGCCCATAATGTAAAATTTGATGCAAACTTGCTTGCAGAGGCACTTTTTATGGAGGGCTTCGAACTAAGGACGCCTCGTGTTGATACAGTCGAATTAGCTCAGGTCTTTTATCCGACGCTAGAACAATATAATCTTTCTTATTTATCACGAGTCTTAAATCTTGACTTAGCTCAAGCTCATACGGCGATTGAAGATGCGAGAGCTACAGGGAAGCTTTTGCTTCATTTGATGGATAAGATTGCTAGCTTACCTAGACAGACCATTGATATGCTTTTGACATTTTCTGATAATTTGCTTTTTGAGTCTGAATTGGTTATTCGTGATGCCATAAAAGGTAAAACTAACAGCCTTTCAAAGGAATATATCATGCTTGAGGAATCTGGTATCGTACTTCGTAGACCTTTGACTTACATGTCGGAACGTAAGCTTTCTCAAGATTTTGAAACTAATATTGCTCTCTTAGGTTTAGAATCAAGAGCTAAACAAGAGGAATTTGCGAAGACAGTGAGGAGGGAATTTGACAATATTGATATTTCAATGATCCAAGCTCAAACTGGAATCGGGAAAACCTATGGCTACCTGATCCCTTTGTTAGCACAAGCCGATGTCGATAAAGTAGTAGTAGCTGTTCCAACAAAGCTTCTTCAAAATCAGATTATGAGTCAGGAGGCCAAGGCCTTAGCAGAAGTCTTTAACATTAACTTTCATAGTCTAAAAGGACCACAGAACTACATCAAATTAGATGCCTTTTACCAGACCTTGTTTCGTCAGGATAGTAACCGCTTGATTAATCGTTATAAAATGCAACTTTTAGTTTGGTTGACTGAAACCGAAACTGGTGATCTTGACGAAATTAAACAGAAACAACGCTACATGGCTTATTTTGATGAAATCAAACATGATGGTAAGCTAAAGGCAGATAGTCTTTTTGTAGAGTACGATTTTTGGAAGCAGTCTTGTCAAAAAAGTCAAGAAGCTAGAGTGGTTGTAACCAATCATGCTTATCTATTGACACGTATGGAAGATGACCATGATTTTGTTCGAGGAAAGACTCTTGTGATTGATGAAGGACAAAAGATGGTTCTGGCTTTGGAACAGTTTTCACGTTATCAAGTCAATCTTACTACTCTTTTGCAACATATTCATCGTATTCTTGATAGCGGTAATCAGACTTTGTTACAACAGCGTTTGCTTGAAAATTTGCAGTTTGAAGTGAGACATTTAATTCAAGAGCATCAACAATTCCCTCAGAAGCAGTATAATCGGCAGCAATTAAATCGTTTGCTTCAAACCATTTCTGAACTTGAAGGTGAGAGTGATGTGATGGAGATGGTGTCATCATTGAACACACAGCATTACAGTCAATTTTGGCTTGAAACAGACTATTATCAGGAACATCGCGTTACATATTTAAATGCTTCACGTCAGGAGCTATTGAAATTATCTGATTATCTCCCAAGTGCTCAAAAAGTGATAATCGTTTCAGCAACAATTGATATTGGTCCAGATGTCGATGTAGCTGATTTATTAGGACTAAGTCAGGTACATAAAGTAAGCCTTCCAATGGATGGTTTGCGAAATCAATCTATCTGGATTGACCAAACCATGCCTATGATTGGCGTTTCTTCTGAAGAAGAATATGGCGAAGCGATTGCAAAGCGACTCCAGAAACTATCTGCAATGGGATATCCTATTTTTGTATTATTTACATCTCGAAAGAGTATGATAGCTGTTTCTGATTTGTTAGATCATAGGGAAGTTCATCACTTGACTCAAGAGAAAAATGGGACAGCCTTTAACATCAAAAAACGTTTCGATAGAGGTGAGACTAATCTCTTACTTGGTATGGGATCGTTCTGGGAGGGTGCTGATTTTGCTCAACAAGATAAGGTTATCGAGATTATCACACGTCTTCCTTTTGACAATCCTAAAGATCCTTTCTATCAAAAAATAGAGTCTTTGTTCTCTAAGCAAGGAAAAAGTACTTTTGATAGTTACAGTCTCCCGATGATGGTTTTACGTTTCAAACAGGCTATTGGACGTGCCCAAAGAAGACCAGAACAGCGATCAGCTATTCTTTTAATGGATAATCGTCCCCTAGTTAAGAGCTATGGAAAACTGTTCATAAAGGAAGTATCACAAGAAGTCCCCCTTAGACATGCACCATTTAAGCAGATAAAAGAGGACATTCAAGAATTCTTAGAAAAAGAGTGTTAATTTTTTAGTCAAAGATTTTCTAAGACGACAGAGTTTCTACGCATTTCCTGAGTCATAAAAAGATAGTTATTACTAGTGATATAGCTATATAAAGATTTCTCTTTTTCTGATATAATAAACTCAGAAACTTTTTTAGGAGGCATTATGCGTAAACATCGACAACCGTGGACAAAAAAGCAACAGCTTATTTTTGGAATGATTGTTCTCGTTGTGACTGTAATTCTATCCATTACAGCAATGCTAGTTGTTGCGGTAAAGCCCTATGTCGATGCTGAGAAGCAAGTGATTGCCATAGCTAAGACCAAAGCAGATATTCATACTGTTTCTGAATTTAATATCTACAACGGTAAGGCTACCTATTATGGCCTTCTTGGACAGTCAAGTAAGGGTGAAAAATTAGCTCTTATCGTCAATGAGGATTCAGGTGTGGTCGATATCTATAAGCAATCTGATGGTATAAGTAAGTCAGTGGCTAAAAAAGCAGCTAAAGCCTATGGTGCCAAGGACATAGCCTATGTACACCTAGGAAAATATGGCAAAACTCCTATTTGGGAAGTGAAGTCAGGGACTCGGTATTACCTGGTTGATTTTATCTCAGGTCAGGTTATTAAAGTAGAAGGACTATAATGAAATGACAAAATTATCAAATCGTGTATTACAAATGGAAGAAAGTGTTACTTTAGCTGCCAGTGCGCGTGCTAAAGCTCTTAAAGCTAAGGGACGTGATATCTTGAGTTTAACACTTGGTGAGCCAGATTTTGTTACACCTAAGAATATTCAAGATGCTGCGATTGCATCTATTGAAAATGGGAAAGCAAGTTTTTATACCGTGGCTTCTGGGCTTCCAGAACTCAAAGATGCTGTTAGCACTTATATGGAAAATTTCTATGGCTATACTGTGAAACATAGCGAGATTGTTGTTGGCACAGGTGCTAAGTTTATCTTGTATGCCTTCTTTGCTACGGTTATCAATCCTGGTGATGAAGTCATTATTCCAACACCTTGCTGGGTTTCTTACGTAGACCAAGTTAAAATGGTTGAAGGTGTTCCAGTTACTTTTCAAACGACTGAAGCAAATCACTTTAAAGCTACAGTTGAGCAACTTGAAGCAGCTCGTACTGAAAAAACCAAGGTTGTCTTGCTTAATTCTCCATCAAATCCAACCGGAATGATTTATAGTAAAGAAGAATTGCAATCAATTGGCGACTGGGCAGTTGAGCATGATATTTTGATTTTAGCCGATGACATTTATGGTCGATTGGTCTACAATGGCAATACTTTCACACCAATTTCAAGCTTGTCAGATGCTATTCGTAAGCAAACAATTGTTATTAATGGCGTTTCTAAGACATATGCAATGACAGGATGGCGTGTGGGATTTGCTGTCGGAGAACCAGCAATTATCTCAGGAATGGCGAAGATTATCAGTCAAACGACATCAAATCTTACGTCAGTTTCTCAATACGCTGCTATTGAAGCTTTAACCGGTGATCAGTCTTCTATCGAAGAGATGCGTAAAGCCTTTGAAGAACGTTTGAATACGATTTATCCACTCTTGGCTGAAGTACCTGGATTTGAAGTTATCAAACCTCAAGGTGCCTTTTACCTTTTTCCTAATGTAAAAAAAGCTATGGAAATCAAAGGCTATACAGATGTCAATGATTTTACCAATGCCATCCTTGAAGAGGCAGAGGTGGCTTTAGTGACAGGTGCGGGATTTGGTGCTCCTGAAAATATTCGTCTTAGCTACGCTACAGATTTGGATATTCTGAAAGAGGCTGTTCGTCGTATCAAAGCTTTTATGGAAAAATAAATATAATATAGTTTAAAAGAAAAGAGAAGTAATTACATGTCTAAACAATTAGTTTCAATTATTGATGTACCTAAACACATCGGTGAAGAAATCACTATCGGGGCTTGGGTTGCTAACAAATCAGGAAAAGGTAAAATTGCTTTCTTGCAATTGCGTGATGGAACAGCCTTTTTCCAAGGGGTTGCTTTCAAACCAAACTTTATCGAAAAATTTGGTGAAGAAGAAGGTCTTGAAAAATTTGATACTATCAAACACCTTAGCCAAGAAACATCTATCTACGTAACTGGGATGGTCAAAGAAGATGAACGTTCAAAATTTGGTTATGAATTGGATATTACTGATATCGAAGTTATCGGTGAGTCTCAAGGCTACCCAATTACTCCAAAAGAACATGGTACTGACTTTTTGATGGATAATCGTCACCTCTGGTTGCGTTCACGTAAGCAAATGGCTATCCAACAAATTCGTAATGCCATTATCTATGCAACTTATGATTTCTTTGATAAAAATGGCTTCATCAAATTTGATAGTCCTATCTTGTCTAGTAATGCTGCTGAAGATTCAACAGAATTGTTTGAGACAGACTACTTTGGTACACCTGCTTTCTTGAGCCAATCTGGTCAGCTTTATCTTGAGGCTGGTGCTATGGCTCTTGGTCGTGTCTTCGACTTTGGTCCTGTTTTCCGTGCTGAAAAATCAAAAACACGTCGTCACTTGACTGAGTTTTGGATGATGGATGCTGAGTATTCATTCTTGTCACATGATGAGTCTCTTGACTTGCAAGAAGCATATGTCAAAGCTCTTATCCAAGGTGCTATTGATCGTGCACCACAAGCTCTTGAAATTCTTGAACGTGACGTAGATCTTCTTAAGAAATACATTGCTGAGCCATTCAAACGTGTATCTTATGATGAAGCAATTGATCTTCTTCAAGCCCATGAAAAAGATGAAGATACGGACTACGAGCACCTCGAACATGGGGATGACTTTGGTTCACCACATGAAACTTGGATTTCAAACTATTTTGGTGTTCCAACATTCGTCGTTAATTACCCAGCAAGCTTTAAGGCCTTCTACATGAAACCTGTTCCTGGTAATCCAGAGCGCGTTCTTTGTGCAGACCTTTTGGCTCCAGAAGGTTATGGTGAAATCATTGGTGGTTCAATGCGTGAAGATGATTACGATGCCCTTGTAGCAAAAATGGAAGAACTCGGAATGGATCGTTCAGAATACGAATTCTACCTTGACCTTCGTAAATATGGTTCGGTACCACACGGTGGTTTTGGTATCGGTATTGAACGTATGGTTACTTTCGTAGCTGGCACAAAACACATCCGTGAAGCTATTCCATTCCCACGTATGTTGCACCGTATCAAACCATAAGTAAAGTTCTTTAGGAGTGCAAAAGTATGAAAAGATGGTTACTTGGTCTTTTGGTCTTACTTTGTTTGGTTTTAATGGCTGCTTGTAGCAAGTTTGCTCCCTCCACTAGAGGGTGATGGCAGGCACAAGATGCCTTAAAGAAGGATTATATGATTGTCTTCAAGAAAGATAAGGTCAAGATTGGTGAGCAAGGATTATAACTGCATAGTAGATGGTCCTAAGTCTAAAGATAACTATACCTATTATTCTCTTAAAGTAAAAGATCAGGGAAAAGAAACATCTTATACAGTCTTCTTTCCGACGAAATCTAAAGAGATTGCTCTCTTTCTAGAACCAAGTGATGCTAAAGAACCTCTTAAAGGACAAATGCTCTTCGCATTCAATAAAAAGAAAAAACCAGACTACTATGACTATGTCAAAAAGTATATGAAATAATAAGAGAAGTATTAGTCTGGAGATAATTCTGGCTCTTTGTCAACTGTAGTGGGTGACGAAAAGCTAACATCTAGAGAGGACCGGATAGGTTTTCTCTTTTTGTATGTTCAGAGTGATGAAGACACGTTTCTTAAAGTTGATGAAGTTTCTAAAACCAAAGCCCAACCGTTTGATGTCTTTGATCAACTTATTAGTAGCTTCCAGTTTTGCGTTTGAATAGTCTGTTTCTAGTGCATTTTGGATGTATTGCTTGTGTCTAAGAAAAGTCTCCTAAAGACAGTTTGAAAGTAATGATTGACGACGTTTAAGTTTTCTTGAATGAGCTCAAAAAACTCATCTACTCTTTTTTTCTGATAGTGAAAAAGTAAAAGCTGATAAAGTTTGTAGGCATTAGCGATCTCTTCTGAAAAGACCAATGTCTTCTCAATGATTTCATGTGGTACCAAAGTTTGTCTGAAGGTCTTTGAATGGAAGGAGTTGAGAGATAGCTTACGACTGTCCTTTTGAAAAAGTCGCCAGTGATTTTTTAAATCTCAATAAGGTAGTGAATTCTTATTAAACTGGTTCATAATGGCAATTCTTGTCTTTAAAAAGGCTCGATCAAGCTGCTGGATGATGTGGAAACAATCAATAATAATTTGGGCATTTAGAAAAAGTCTTCGAACTAGTGGCATATAAGATCCTGACATGTCCATCGTGATAAACCTTACCTTTTGGCGTACTTTCAATGGATACTTCAAAAAGTAGTTTCGTATACAGGATAATCCAGTTTTGCTTGAACCTCGATATGAGTATCCGTTTTCAAAAACAAGAGAAATAATGATGTTAGGGTTTTTAATTCCGATTAATTCTGTGGTATTCTTAATAAGTCTCATAAGTTCTTCCTAATGATGGTTTTGTCGCTCTTCATTATAGTTCTTATGGGACTTTTTGTGTATACTTAAAAAGCTCTATAATCTCTACAGTGGTTTTACCCACTACAGAAATTATAGAGCCGTAATTCTTTTCTTTTTGAAAATATATGTTTCAATTTTCTGAATATTTTGCTATAATAATAACATACTAGTCAAAGGAGAACTATCATGGCAAAAACTATTCATACTGATAAAGCACCGGCAGCGATTGGACCTTATGTTCAAGGTAAAATCGTAGGAAATCTTTTATTTGCTTCTGGTCAAGTACCATTGTCACCAGAAACAGGTGAAATCATTGGTGAAACCATTCAAGAACAGACAGAACAAGTCCTTAAAAATGTTGGTGCTATTTTGGCGGAAGCTGGAACAGACTTTGACCATGTTGTCAAAACAACTTGTTTCCTTAGCGATATCAATGATTTTGTTCCTTTTAATGAGGTTTATGCGACTGCATTTAAAGCTGACTTCCCTGCACGTTCTGCGGTAGAAGTAGCACGCCTGCCGAAAGATGTTAAAATTGAAGTCGAAGTTATTGCTGAGATTGACTAAGGAAGAGAGCCTAGGTTCTTTTCTTTTTTTCTTAACTATGATACACTGTTAAAGATAAATAATTTACGATGTTTGGGAGACACCATCGCTAAAAAAAACCATTACTGGCGTTTTTTGGGCTCTTCCAAGGGGCCTTTTTATGTGTCCCAGACATCACGAATAAAGAGGAATATTATGAAACGTCAATCAGCTTTGATCGTCTTTAGTGGCGGTCAAGATTCTACTACTTGCCTATTTTGGGCTCTAAAACATTATGAAATAGTTGAATTAGTTACTTTTGCTTACGGGCAACGTCATAGCTTGGAAATTGAAGTAGCTAAAGAGATTGCGCAAGAGCAAGGGCTTAAACACCATTTTTTGGATATGTCTTTGCTTGGTCAAATTACTGAAAATGCCTTAACATCTGATATTGAGATTGAGGCAGAAGAAGGTGAAGTTCCTAATACTTTTGTAGATGGGCGTAATCATCTCTTCCTTTCTTTTGCAGCTGTTCTAGCCAAGCAACGTGGTATCACTGACATTGTTACGGGTGTTTGTGAGACAGACTTTTCTGGTTATCCAGACTGTCGTGATGTTTTTGTCAAATCACTTAATGTCACACTCAACCTTGCTATGGCCTATGACTTTGTTATTCAGACTCCTCTTATGTGGTTAGATAAGGCTGAGACTTGGGCTTTGGCTGACCAACTTGGAGCTTTTGACTACGTTCGTGAAAAAACGCTGACTTGCTATAACGGTATTATAGGGACAGGATGTGGTGATTGCCCTGCCTGCCACTTGCGTCAAAAAGGTCTTGAAAAATATCTTGCAGAAAAAGGAGATGCTTAATGTTTTTTGCACCGAAAGAAATCAAGACTGAAACGGGTGAGTCACTAGTGTATAATCTTCACCGTACAATGGTGTCTAAAGAGTTTACTTTTGATGCTGCCCACCATCTCTTTAATTATGAGGGAAAGTGTAAGTCCCTTCATGGCCATACTTATCACCTTCAGATTGCAGTAAGTGGTTACTTGGATGAGCGTGGTATGACTTATGATTTTGGTGACCTTAAGAATATTTACAAAAATCATTTGGAACCTTATCTGGATCACCGTTATCTCAATGAGTCTTTGCCTTATATGAACACGACTGCAGAAAATATGGTTTTCTGGATATTCCAGACGACTAGTGAATATCTTTCGGAGGAGCGTGAACTTCGTTTGGAGTATGTACGGCTATATGAGACACCGACAGCTTTTGCGGAGTTTAGACGGGAGTGGTTAGATGACTAGAGAACGAGTACTAAAATTACCAGTCCTTGAAATTTTTGGGCCGACCTTTCAAGGTGAAGGTAGAGCTATTGGGCAAAAGACCATGTTTGTAAGAACTGCAGGATGTGATTATCACTGTGATTGGTGTGATTCTGCTTTCACTTGGGATGGTTCAGAAAAACCAACACGAATGACAGCTGATGAAGTTATTGAAGCTCTAGATGCTCTTGGAACTTATGACTATGTAACCTTATCTGGAGGGAATCCAGCTCTTTTAGCGGCTAATATGGCTGAGCTTGTTTCAAAACTCAAGGCAAGAGACGTGACCTTGGCTGTTGAAACACAAGGGTCTCGTTGGCAGGAGTGGCTAAGGGAGATTGATCAAGTAACCTTAAGTCCTAAACCACCATCATCTAAGATGGAAGTCAATATGGAGACACTTGATTTTATTGTTTCCCAGCTGGATCCTGATAAGCTTACTTTTAAGGTCCCTGTCTTTGATGATGCTGATTTGGCCTTTGCTAAGATGATTCAAGAGCGGTATCAACCAGATGTTATGTTTCTCTCAGCGGGTAATCCTGAACCAAAAGCAGAGGGTAACATTGTCCAACATCAATTAGATCGCCTCAAAGAGCTCTGGGAGACAATAGCCGCAGATGACTCGTGGGGAAATGTTCGTGTTCTCCCTCAGCTTCATACACTACTCTATGATAATGAACGTGGTGTCTAATCTTCAATAATTTAGATTAGAATTGAAAATATTATTGTTTTTTAAGTAAAATATATAGAATATTAAAGTGTAAATTGACCATATTATGGTCCAACAAATTAATAATAAAGGAAGAAAAAATGTCACAACAAGAAGAAATGAAAAATCTCACTCTCCTTGGGAGTAAGGAGACACCTTACATTTTTGAATACTCTCCACAAGTTTTGGAATCTTTTGATAATCGTCATGCTGATAATGATTATTTTATCAAATTTAACTGTCCAGAATTTACGTCACTTTGTCCTATTACTGGGCAACCAGATTTCGCTAGCATCTATATCTCTTATATTCCAGACCAGCTTTGTGTGGAGTCTAAATCTCTAAAGCTTTATCTCTTTAGCTATCGTAACCATGGTGATTTTCACGAAAACTGTATTAATACCATTGGTAAAGATTTAGTGGAGCTTTTGAACCCTCGTTACCTTGAGGTTTGGGGTAAATTTACTCCTCGTGGTGGTATTTCAATTGACCCCTATTACAACTATGGTCGTCCAAAAACAAAATATGAAAATATGGCCGAGCAACGTCTTTTTAATCATGATCTATATCCTGAAAACATTGATAATCGTTAATCTAATGATGAAAGTCCTTATGAGAATAATGGACTTTTTTCTTGTCAAAAAATAGATTAGGTGGTACCGGAAGTAAAGACCCTTTTAACATTATATTGGTTGGATATTAGAAACTTCTATCGTCAAAATAGTTTGATAATAGAAGTTTTATTTCTTACAATAAAGTTGTAAATCAAATTATAAGCGATTACTTGTAAGGCTTATAGTTATTATGGTCGTGGATATTCTTAAAACTATACTTATAATCCATATGACCTAGTCAAGCATTTTTGTAACACTAGTGTATAAAATTTCTTACGCTGCACGACATCGTGCAGCATAAGGTGTAAGTCCACCGTTTGCACGATGTGGTCTTACGTGATTATATTTCCCATAAACGAATTCATAGAGCTTTTGGTCAAGAATGTCATTTGAATCAAACTTGTAGAGATAATAGAATTCGTGTTTGAGCGTATTGTAGAATCTTTCCATAACGGCATTGTCATATGGACAGCCTGCTTTGCTCATACTTTGTTGGACATAGTTTTTATCACAAAATTTATTGAATTCTTTTGCGGTAAATTGACGCCCTTGATCAGAATGCAGGATAATTCCTTTTGCTGGTTTTCGACGTTCTAGTGCGATTTTCAAGGTTTCCTTTGCCAATTCAGTATCGATATGACTGCTGTTTAATGATGCAACCACTTCACGACCGCAAAGGTCTATAATCGTGCAATTGTAACGCATTGTTCCATCTGGACGAGTTAAATATGTAAAATCAGTACACCATATTTTATTGGGTTCTTTTACATCAAATTCCCTATTCAGAAGGTTTGGAAAGATTTTATTGGCAGTTCCTTTTACATAGTTTGGTTTCTTGCGACGTGTGATGGAACGCAAGCCCAATTCATTCATAAAATGATGTATTGTCAGATCTGAACGAATGCTTCCGATACCCTTAAGATAATCGTTCATCATTCGGTATCCAGGAACTCCATTTTCGCGGTGGTAGATTTCAACAATTTTACGTTGAATCTCTGCCTTTTCCTGACGATAAGCATGTTTTTTGTTTTTAAGATAATTATAGTAAGTATTTGGACAGATGTTCATTCTTCTAAGAAGCCATCTGACCCCAAATGTCTGTTGATATTTCTGGATGAACTGGTACTGAGCTAATCGATTTCCTTCGCAAAGAATGCTGCCGCTTTTTTTAAAAAATCATTTTCCTTTTTGAGTTCTTCAATTTCTTTGCGTAGCTTTTTTGCAACTTCGTATGAATCAGATTCTTCCCGTTTTGTTGGGCTGTTATCGCATTCTTTGCGGTATTGCTGTAACCAGTATGTCAGCGTGCCTTGTCCAAGATTATATTCTTCGGTCAGGCTTTTCTTGGTTCGTCCCTCTTCCAGATAGAGGCGAAGAACCTTTTGTTTGAGCTCAGGCTCGTAACGATTATTTGTCATTGTAACATCTCCTTGGATTATGTATGTATTTTACCAAACTATACACAGGTGTTACAACTTAATTATATCAGGTCAATAGTATAATAAATATTATTCAGGGTATAACTACTATGGATATAAAGGTTACTATGGTAGTGTAAAATAAGTTGTGTAAACACAAAAAGGAATAAATCCGTTATAGTAGAGTTGCAAAACATTACTAGAAAGAGATTTATTCCTATGACTCAGTTTACCACAGAACTACTTAACTTCCTAGCCCAAAAGCAAGATATTGATGAATTTTTCCGTACTTCTCTTGAAACAGCTATGAATGATCTGCTTCAAGCAGAGTTATCAGCCTTTTTAGGGTATGAACCTTACGATAAATTAGGCTATAATTCTGGGAATAGTCGTAACGGAAGCTATGCACGGAAATTCGAAACCAAATATGGGACTGTTCAGTTGAGTATTCCTAGAGATCGTAATGGGAACTTTAGTCCAGCTTTGCTTCCCGCTTATGGACGTCGAGATGACCACTTGGAAGAGATGGTTATCAAACTCTATCAAACCGGTGTAACGACTCGAGAAATTAGTGATATCATCGAGCGAATGTATGGTCATCACTATAGTCCTGCCACAATTTCTAATATCTCAAAAGCAACTCAGGAGAATGTCGCTACTTTTCATGAGCGAAGCTTAGAAGCCAATTACTCTGTTTTATTTCTTGACGGAACCTATCTTCCCTTAAGACGTGGAACCGTTAGTAAAGAATGTATTCATATCGCACTTGGCATTACACCAGAAGGACAGAAGGCTGTTCTTGGATATGAAATCGCCCCAAATGAAAACAATGCTTCTTGGTCCACCCTGTTAGACAAGCTTCAAAACCAAGGAATCCAACAGGTTTCTCTTGTAGTGACCGATGGCTTCAAGGGGCTTGAAGAGATTATCAATCAGGCTTACCCATTAGCTAAACAACAACGTTGCTTAATTCATATTAGTCGAAATCTAGCTAGTAAAGTGAAACGAGCAGATAGAGCGGTTATTCTGGAGCAATTTAAAACGATTTATCGTGCTGAAAATTTAGAAATGGCAGTGCAAGCTTTAGAGAACTTTATCGCTGAATGGAAACCAAAGTATAGGAAAGTCATGGAAAGTCTGGAGAATACGGATAATCTTTTAACTTTTTATCAGTTTCCCTACCAGATTTGGCATAGTATTTATTCGACAAACCTCAGTGAGTCTCTTAACAAAGAAATCAAACGTCAAACGAAAAAGAAGGTCCTTTTTCCTAACGAGGAGGCTCTGGAACGTTATTCAGTTACCCTGTTTGAAGATTATAATTTCAAGCAAAATCAACGCATCCATAAAGGGTTTGGCCAATGTGCTGACACACTTGAAAGCTTATTTGATTAACATTCTTCAACTCTACTTGAGTGTTTACACATAATTATTGACAGTATCGTTACTATCCGAACTATAACTATGATTATGGTTATAACAATTATAACGAATCAAGTACATATCGATATACTTGTACCACATCTTAAGTGAAGTAGCTACTATGTGAACTATAACGGTCGCTGGGTTCGTGGTGACAACTATAATAACAATAATGATGTTCTAACAATACACTAATGATTGGTTATGAGATTTTGAAAAAACGCTCCTCACTACCGTTATGAAAATGATATTCACTATTATTTGAAAGATAATGTCGATTATTACTCTTATTCAAATGGTAAGTGGGTACTTTTAAAGATTTAAGCACGGATTCTGAAGCTCAAACAACCTCAGAAACAGCTTCAACAGCCGATTCAACTTTAACGCTTTTAAGGGAATTGCTTGGGCACGTGACTATTTATTATAACTAATCTCAAGAGCGGTGTTGACGACAAATGATATAGTGATGTTGAATTTAGATATGTTAAATTTATTTACCATGTAAAACCAACTGGAAATTCTGACTATGTTGACTTTGATTCAGCGATGGCTGTATTTAACGAAATTAATGCACAACGTAAAGCAGCAGGTTTGCCAGAACTTACATGGTCTGATGGTTTTTACAATAGCACAACTCTTCTACATGCCGAAAATATTTCACAAAGATATAACAGTGATGGTATTGTTTATCGTCGTGAATCTAATGGTTCAGTGGTATTTGTGACCTTCTCATGAGTCCAGATGTTACCCAAGCAGCAGTCGCTTGCGTTGTCGCTGGTGATGCTACTTACTACTGGACCTTAAACTACCAATAATAAGATTTTAAATATTGTCCCAATATAGGAGGAGCACGAGATTAGTCTTGGATTCTTTTACTTTATTAATTGAACGTTTGAGTCTTCAATGTGGTATAATAAAGCCTAGAAAGAAGGCGAAACTATGAAGGTAAAAAGAGTTCAAGATTATATCTCTAAAGATTGGTTCGACGAGACAGATGGTTCTTATTTTGAACGACTTAATAGTCGTTTACAGGTCCTTCTAAGAAAAGACTACCCTGATTTAAAAGGGGATGACTTTATAAGTAATATCAGTCTTTTAGATTATAGGTTAGTTTTTCTCGACGAGGTTATCGCAAATGCTAATGAGAAAAATAAGCATGTGCGTGAAACAGTTCATGATGTGACCAAGGGTTTGCTATACGAAGATAAGGATGTCCAGGAACAATTGGATAGTCGAATTACTTTTGGCCAAAAGGTGGCGGATGAAGTGGCCAGATTTGGTGGATCTTGGATTTTCATCTTGTCATTCATTGCTTTTATGGGGATTTGGATGGGGCTGAATGTCGTCCAACCCTTTGGTATTGCCTTTGACAAGTACCCATTTATTCTGTTGAATCTCGCCTTATCTACACTGGCTGCAGCTCAGGCACCTCTGATTATGATGAGTCAGAATCGAGCATCGGATTATGATCGATTGCAAGCACGAAATGACTATCACGTCAATAAACAATCAAAGGAAGAAATCCGACTTTTACATGAAAAGATTGATCACTTGGTGCAACAAGACCAATCAGATTTGCTTACTATTCAAAAATTGCAGACAGAAATGCTAATGGCAGTTAGTCAACAAGTTGAGAAGATATCAGATGATATTCGTATTTTGAAAGTAATGAGGCTAGAAAGGGGTACTCATGAAAACAAAGATAATTAATTTAGTTGTTGTTACAGGGATGAGTGGTGCAGGTAAGACTGTAGCAATTCAATCGTTTGAGGACATTGGTTATTTTACTATTGATAATATTCCACCTTCATTGGTGCCAAAGGTTATTGAGTTGTTGAAACACAGTGAAGAGACAGATAAGATTGCTCTTGTTGTAGACATGCGTAGTCGTGTTTTCTTTGACGAAATTAACGATATTCTAGATCAGTTGGAAAGCAATGAGGAACTCAATTTCAAAATTCTTTTCTTAGATGCTACTGATGGTGAATTAGTTTCACGTTATAAAGAGACGCGTCGTAGTCATCCACTAGCGGCAGATGGACGTGTTTTGGATGGAATTAAGCTAGAGCGTGAACTTTTATCGCCACTTAAGAGTTTGAGTCAAAACGTGGTGGATACAACTAAACTAACTCCACGTCAGCTTCGTAAGGCAATTTCTGAACAATTTTCATCTAAGCAAGACCAACCTTCTTTCCGTATTGAAGTTTTGAGTTTTGGATTTAAATATGGATTGCCATTGGATGCAGATTTGGTATTTGATGTCCGTTTCTTGCCAAATCCATATTATGATCCTACTCTTCGTAACCTCACTGGCTTGGACAAAGAAGTTTATGATTTTGTTATGACTCATAAGGAATCAGAGGAATTTTACAAGAATTTAAATCATCTCATTAAACCAATTCTTCCAGGCTATCAAAAAGAAGGTAAATCTGTTCTTACCATTGCTGTTGGATGTACAGGTGGTCAACACCGTAGTGTAGCTTTTGCGCATCGTCTAGCTCAAGATTTGAAAAATGATTGGACGGTAAATGAAACACATCGTGATAAGGATAGACGTAAGGAGACGGTGAATCGTTCATGAAAAAACCAAGAATTACAGTAATAGGTGGGGGAACTGGTATTCCAGTTATTCTTCGTAGTTTGCGTCATAAAGATGTTGATATCACCGCTGTTGTAACTGTGGCTGATGATGGCGGTTCTTCAGGAAATTTGCGTAATATTATGAAACTAACTCCTCCAGGGGATTTGCGTAATGTTTTGGTTGCTATGAGTGATATGCCTAAACTTTATGAACGCGTTTTCCAATATCGTTTTGATCAAACTGATGGAGCTTTAGCTGGTCACCCACTTGGAAATCTGATTATCGCTGGAATCTCAGAAATGCAAGGGTCTACCTATAATGCTATGCAGCTTTTAACGAAGTTTTTCCATGTTACAGGTAAGATTTATCCTGCCAGCGAGACTGCTCTAACTCTTCATGCCGTCTTTCAAGATGGACATGAGGTGGCAGGTGAGAGTAGCATTTCCCAATACGAGGGCATGATTGAGCGTGTCTATGTGACTAACGCCTACAATGAAGATGTTCCGAAGGCTAGTCGTAAGGTTGTTGATGCCATTATGAATAGTGATATGATTGTACTAGGACCTGGCTCACTTTATACATCAATTTTGCCAAATCTGGTTATACCTGAGATTCGTCAGGCGCTTATAGAGACCAAGGCTGATGTCACTTACATTTGTAATATTATGACTCAGTACGGAGAAACGGAGCACTTCTCAGATGCTGACCATGTGGCCGTTCTCAATCGTCATCTTGGCTCTGATGTTATCGATAATGTTTTGGTTAACGTTAAGAAGGTTCCTCAGGAATACATGGCTAGTAATGAATTTGATGAATACCTTGTTCAGGTTGAGCATGATTTTGAGGGCTTACGTCGTGAAGCAAAAACAATTGTTTCTTCTAATTTTCTGCGACTTGAGAACGGAGGTGCCTTCCACCATGGCGATTTGGTAGTGGAAGAGCTTATGCATCTAGTGAGGAAGAAGTCATGAGTTTCACGATTAAGGTTAAAGAAGAGATAATTGCAGCCTCGAGTAAAGATATAGCGGAATTGTCAGCATTGATTAAGATGTCTGGTTCCGTTGGTTTAACGAATCATGGACTGACTCTCTCGATTTCGACAGAGAATGCAAAGATTGCTCGTCATATCTACCAGTTGATAGAAAATCGCTACCGTTGTAATCCTGAATTGAAGCATTATAACAAGACTAATCTCAAGAAAAATCGTGTTTACACTGTCTTTGTTGCTGAGAATGTCAATGATATTTTGTCTGATTTACAATTAGCAGATTCTTTCTTTGGCTTTGAAACAGGCATTGAAACGTCAATAATGGAAGATGACGATGCTGGAAGATCCTATTTACGAGGTGCTTTTTTGGCAACTGGAACGGTACGTGATCCCGAAAAAGGACGTTATCAATTGGAAATTTTCTCTGTTTATCAGGACCACGCAGAAGATTTAGCCTCTCTTATGAAAAAATTTATGCTTGATGCCAAGGTTTTACAACATAAAAATGGATTTGTGACTTATCTTCAAAAAGCAGAAGATATTATGGATTTTCTCATTGTTATTGGTGCCATGACCTCTAAGGAGATTTTTGAAGAGGTCAAAATCATGAGGGAGACCAGAAATGACCTCAATCGTGCTAATAATGCTGAGACAGCGAATATTGCTAGGACAATTAGTGCTAGCATGAAAACAATAAATAACATTATCAAGATTATGGATACGGTTGGCTTGGAGATTTTACCAGTTGAACTGCGTCAAATTGCCCAACTCCGTATTGCTAATCCAGATTATTCTATCCAGCAAATCGCAGATAGTATAGAACCTCCTCTAACCAAGAGTGGTGTCAACCATCGTCTCAGAAAAATAAATAAGATAGCAGACGATTTGTAAGTAGAAAGGAAGCTTTTATGGCTTGTACAACAATTTTAGTAGGTAAGAAAGCCTCATATGATGGCTCTACCATGATTGCACGTACTGAAGATTCTCAATCAGGGGTTTTTACGCCCAAAGAGTTCCTAGTAATAACCCCTGAAGACCAACCACGTCATTATCAGTCTGTGCTTAGCAAGTTTTCAATTGATTTGCCAGACAGTCCTTTACGTTATACCTCTGTACCAGATGCGCTTGGTAAAGACGGTATCTGGGGAGAGGCTGGTATTAACTCAGCTAATGTTGCCATGAGTGCAACAGAAACAATCACCACTAATGCGCGTGTTCTCGGTGCAGACCCTCTTGTAAAAGATGGCTTTGGAGAAGAGGATATGCTGACTTTGGTCTTGCCTTATATTAAAACTGCGCGTGAAGGCGTCCTTCGCTTGGGTAAACTCCTTGAAACTTATGGCACATATGAGTCAAATGGTATTGCCTTTGCAGATACTGAGGAAATTTGGTGGTTAGAAACAATTGGTGGTCATCATTGGATTGCCAGACGTGTTCCAGACGATGCCTATGTTTCAAACCCAAACCAACTTGGTATCGATCATTATGAATTTGAAAATTCAGACGACTATCTTGCCTCACCAGATATCCGGGACTTTATCAATAAGCATCATTTGGATTTAACCTATTCTAACGAACACTTTAATCCCCGCTATGCTTTTGGTAGCCAACGAGATAAGGACCGTCATTACAATACACCACGCGCTTGGGCTATTCAGAAATTTTTTAACCCAGAAAAGGACTATGATCCAAAATCATTCTTTATTCCATGGTGCCAAAAACCTTACCGCAAAATTACAGTTGAAGATGTTAAATACGTTTGAGTCTTCATTATCAAGATACGCCTTATGATCCTTATGGGACCTCAAGGAGACGCTATGAGTCTACGCCAATTCCGTCCAATAGGTATTAATCGTACAAGTCAAACGGCACTTTTGCAAATGCGTCCTAACAAATCATCAGAAACAACTGGTATTCAATGGTTGGTTCTGTTGCAAAGTTTGAAAATCAAACGCGCCCTCTCTGAACTCCTAATATCTTAGGCTGTTATCCCCATTAATACCTTGATTTCAGTAGACACAAAAAAGCCGAAGAGCGTTCCATTTCTTCGGTTCTTTTTATATATTCCTCGAAGGGTCTTCCTGCCCTTAATCGTGGAAGAGGCTGTACGGAGACTTTGATAAAATTTATTTCGTCGTTTAATAGGTCGATGGTCTTGTTCTATTAAATTGTTAAGATACTTCACAGTTCGGTGCTCTGTCTTAGTATATAAACCCACACTCTGTAACTTTCTAAAGGCGAAGCCAAGAGAAAGTGCTTTATCGGTCACAATTACGCAGGACCGCTTAAATCCAGATCAATCAAACCAGCGTAGAGCCAGTTATAGATGGTTTTAAAAGCTACCATTGGCTTTTGTTCAAGCTGATAGCGGCTACAAATCTGTTCAGGTGACCAGGAGGATTTTAAACCGTCCTCAATTTCCTTTTGAGACTCTGGTGTCAAACAAGGCTTCCGACGTTTTTGTTTAGACCTGTGGTCGTACTGTTCCAGTGCTAAGGCTTCGGAATAACCATTTTGGCATCGTCTTAATTCTCTTGAAATGGTAGACTTATGGACGCCAAGTTTACTTGTAATTTGGCAAGGTTTCAAACCTAATCTAAGTATGTTTCTATCTTTATTCGGTCGGTTATGGTAAGATGGGAGTAGCTCATAGTTTTTCCTCGGGTTCTGTTTGTGTGGTTACTTACAGTTTACACCAATGAAAGGCTATGAGTTTTTTGTTGCACTATATTTTACAATTTATCATCTGCAAAAAACCAGTAAATATCTAATATTAAAAAATCACTCCAATTATAATAAAGGGTTTAATAAAATTCATTATTTTTCTCCAATCTTTAGCTTTCTGTTTTACAGATGTGCATACTCATAAATATCAATCTTTTTCTATTATATAATCACTATTTACTGCCCAAACCATCAGATTCTCCTCAAATTATTTAGTTCAAGATAGCAACTGATACACTCAAATATGTTGCGAAAATAATCCAAATGAAATAAGGAATTAGAAGGAATGAAGACCACTTATTAATTTTTGAAAATTTAATGATGCAGAGATAAACAATAAAATCTAGTAAGAGAATAATTATAACTCCTAACCAAAAATAGCCTTTGAAAAAAATAATACTCCAAATAAAGTTTAAGATAAGTTGTATTCCAAAATAGAATAAAGCATTTTGGCCCTCACTCCTTCGAGTTTTCAGCTTATAAAAAATCAAATAGGCGGAAATGGCGATAAAAGCATATAATACAGGCCAAACAATTCCAAAAAGATAGTCTGGTGGTGCTAGGAGTGGGAGTTTAAGATTATTATAAATTCTCTTAATATCACCCGCCAAGAGGCCAGATAGGCCACCAATTAGCTCAATTCCTATAATAAATAATATTAATTGTCCCAATGATTTTAGTTTATTACTAGTCATAATTTCTCTCCCTTTCATAATGAATGCATTCTTTTGATTACCATACTTATATTATAACATAAATAGTTAGTCAAGCTGGCTTATTCGCTTGACTAACTTTATAACTTATATAATCATCTTTAATTTATTAAAAAATAAAAATGTCACTAGAAAAATTTTCAGTAACATTTTATAAGAGTTATTTTTAGTCGTTTTTATTATTTGTAAGGGAAAATCTGTGAGGGAATTGAACCACTCGTAGTGTATCTTTTAAGCACTTTATCAGCATCTCGTTTTTCTTTTATTACACTTACAAATTTAGCTTTTGCATCAAATTTTTGATAATCTTCATCATTAAGAATCAATATCTTAGAAGTGGCACTGTATTCTCCTAGAACAATATATTTTGTACTTTTAGGTTTCACTGACTGTCCTTTATCATCAGTTATTGTTTTATCTTCCTTTCCTGTCCACAAAGCTGGCTCGGATGATAAGTTTTCTACTGTCTTAAATTTAAACTTATCTCCTTTTTTGGTTACGTTATTAAAAACTTTTTCATTTATTAATTTATTAGCAGCTTGAGTATTCAAGAATACTGTCAATAATTATGTGTAAACACTCAAGTAGAGTTGAAGAATGTTAATCAAATAAGCTTTCAAGTGTGTCAGCACACTGGCCAAACCCTTTATGGATGCGTTGATTTTGCTTGAAATTATAATCTTCAAACAGGGTAACTAAATAACGTTCCAGAGCCTCCTCGTTAGGAAAAAGGACCTTCTTTTTCGTTTGACGTTTGATTTCTTTGTTAAGAGACTCAATGAGGTTTGTCGAATAAATGCTATGCTAAATCTGGTAGGGAAACTGATAAAAAGTTAAAAGATTATCCGTATTCTCCAGACTTTCCATGACTTTCCTATACTTTGGTTTCCATTCGGCGATAAAGTTCTCTAAAGCTTGCACTGCCATTTCTAAATTTTCAGCACGATAAATCGTTTTAAATTGCTCCAGAATAACCGCTCTATCTGCTCGTTTCACTTTACTAGCTAGATTTCGACTAATATGAATTAAGCAACGTTGTTGTTTAGCTAATGGGTAAGCCTGATTGATAATCTCTTCAAGCCCCTTGAAGCCATCGGTCACTACAAGAGAAACCTGTTGGATTCCTTGGTTTTGAAGCTTGTCTAACAGGGTGGACCAAGAAGCATTGTTTTCATTTGGGGCGATTTCATATCCAAGAACAGCCTTCTGTCCTTCTGGTGTAATGCCAAGTGCGATATGAATACATTCTTTACTAACGGTTCCACGTCTTAAGGGAAGATAGGTTCCGTCAAGAAATAAAACAGAGTAATTGGCTTCTAAGCTTCGCTCATGAAAAGTAGCGACATTCTCCTGAGTTGCTTTTGAGATATTAGAAATTGTGGCAGGACTATAGTGATGACCATACATTCGCTCGATGATATCACTAATTTCTCGAGTCGTTACACCGGTTTGATAGAGTTTGATAACCATCTCTTCCAAGTGGTCATCTCGACGTCCATAAGCGGGAAGCAAAGCTGGACTAAAGTTCCCATTACGATCTCTAGGAATACTCAACTGAACAGTCCCATATTTGGTTTCGAATTTCCGTGCATAGCTTCCGTTACGACTATTCCCAGAATTATAGCCTAATTTATCGTAAGGTTCATACCCTAAAAAGGCTGATAACTCTGCTTGAAGCAGATCATTCATAGCTGTTTCAAGAGAAGTACGGAAAAATTCATCAATATCTTGCTTTTGGGCTAGGAAGTTAAGTAGTTCTGTGGTAAACTGAGTCATAGGAATAAATCTCTTTCTAGTAATGTTTTGCAACTCTACTATAACGGATTTATTCCTTTTTGTGTTTACACAACTTATTTTACACTACCGTCTTTTTTCTCAATTTTACACTAATGGAAAACTTTGCAACAGAACCACTTTAGCCAGTTGTCTTTTTAATTCTAGAAAATCAGCTTTAGAGACGGAGCTTTCATTAGATTTAGAGTAGAGGTCTATCCATTTATAAATTGTTGCAGGGGCCACGTCGTATTCTTTAGACAGCTGGGTGACGGATTGACCAGAATGATAGAAGGTGATAAGTGTTTCTTTAAATTTTTTTGAGTAGCGTTTTTTCATGTTTTTGTCCTTTGTCTAAATTATACAATAGTGACTCTAAGATTTAAGGATAACATCACTAATAATCAGTATTGAGCTTAACAAGGTGCTATACTTAATTTTATGAGATTACAGTATCTGTTGTGGAATAGAAGCCAAAATTGGTTTCTATTTTTTTGGTTGATATTGTAATTTCGAATTAAAGTGATATACTTAGCTCATGGGTGGTTTAGCGAAAGCACCACACCTTCATCATTAGCTACTTAAATTGGGGTAGCTTTTTTAAATAATGTGTAACTATAAACAAAAATCAGTTTGATAATAAGAGTAAGGAGCATCTAACGAATAAAAATAAAGAAAAAAGGCGATCATAGGCCTACTGTTTTTTGGGTTTGTAGTAAGTATTTTAGTGATATATCTAGTGATAGTTTTACTAATGTAAGAAATAACTTAATGTTCGGATAAGGTAACACATTTTTTAAATAATTTATGAATCCTAATGATAAATTGACTTTAACTGATATTAGTGTTACACTTGCGAAGTGGGATGGAGCAGTTAGGTAGCTCGTCGGGCTCATAACCCGAAGGTCATAGGTTCAAATCCTATTCCCGCAATATTTTAAGGGCTTTAGGGAGCTCTTATTCTTCTTATAAAAAACTCACCCTTAAGTAAAAATTTTTTCGTGAAATAGGTAGCGCCTAGAATGGAAGTGAAAAATGAAAACATTAGATAAAATTACATTATCTAATGGGGAACAAGTAACAGTCGTTTCTGGAGATATTAATCTCTATAAGTATGTACTAATTGTTGAATTAGAAAACCATAATGTCAGGGTGGTTGATAGAGAAACTCTGACACTTGCTAAAGCAAATCCTCATGAAAATCTGGGGAATCACAAGAAAATCAATAAGTTTTAAATAGACCAATTTGACTTTGGTAAGAATAGGTGTTACTATTAAGAGGTAGGTTTTGTCTCGAGTTTGAATGTTTTAGGAATGCACTTTTTCGCAAAATAGGATTTACAGATGATGCGAAAGGATGTATTACATGAATAAAGGAACAATAAATTGGTTTAACGCTGACAAAGGCTATGGTTTTATTATGGCAGATGATATGCAAGATGTGTTTGCTTATCTCTTATCTATTCAGGGAAATGATTTTAAAAAATACGATGAAGGTCAAAAGGTTACTTTTGATATCAAAATGACGTCTCGTGGTCGTTATGATTCAAACGTACATAAAAGATAAATGAGTTAAAGCATGGGGTGTCCTTTGCTTTTTTATTTATTGCTATTGCAAAAACGAATTAAAATGTTATACTGAGTGAGGGAAAGATTAGTTGCTTTCCCTACAGTTCATAAAATCCATGTCACTACGATATGGATTTTATTAATCAGAGAGTAGCTTGACATTGAGTATAATTAGTGTTACTATTAAGAAGTAGATTTTGTAATGAGTAAAATGTTTTATAAATTCACTTTTCGCAAAATAAGATTTACAATTTTGTCGAAAGGAAATAAATATATTATGGCAAATGGAACAGTAAAATGGTTTAACGCAGATAAAGGATTTGGTTTTATTACCTCTGAAGATGGTCAAGATTTGTTCGCTCACTTCTCATCAATTCAATCTGATGGATTCAAATCACTTGACGAAGATCAAAAAGTTGAATTTGATGTTGAAGTAGGTCAACGTGGACCTCAAGCAGTTAATATTACAAAAGCATAATTGTATCTGAAAATCGTGCAAAAGCTGGAGTCATGACTTCAGCTTTTTTTTTTTAATATTCAGTTGCAATTATGAGAGAGTATGATATACTTAGCCAGCAAGAGGAAACTCACACTTCCCAATCATAAATTAGGGCCACTCTAATATAGAATGGTTTTTTAATGTTTATTAATTAAAATTAATATTTAAAAGATTTATATAAAAAACCACCTATCACAGCACATAATGATAAGTAGTTTTTGGTGCATAGGTAGTGTAAAATAAGTTGTGTAAACACAAAAAGGAATAAATTCGTTATAGTAGAGTTGCAAAACATTACTAGAAAGAGATTTATTCCTATGACTCAGTTTACCACAGAACTACTTAACTTCCTAGCCCAAAAGCAAGATATTGATGAATTTTTCCGTACTTCTCTTGAAACAGCTATGAATGATCTGCTTCAAGCAGAGTTATCAGCCTTTTTAGGGTATGAACCTTACGATAAATTAGGCTATAATTCTGGGAATAGTCGTAACGGAAGCTATGCACGGAAATTCGAAACCAAATATGGGACTGTTCAGTTGAGTATTCCTAGAGATCGTAATGGGAACTTTAGTCCAGCTTTGCTTCCCGCTTATGGACGTCGAGATGACCACTTGGAAGAGATGGTTATCAAACTCTATCAAACCGGTGTAACGACTCGAGAAATTAGTGATATCATCGAGCGAATGTATGGTCATCACTATAGTCCTGCCACAATTTCTAATATCTCAAAAGCAACTCAGGAGAATGTCGCTACTTTTCATGAGCGAAGCTTAGAAGCCAATTACTCTGTTTTATTTCTTGACGGAACCTATCTTCCCTTAAGACGTGGAACCGTTAGTAAAGAATGTATTCATATCGCACTTGGCATTACACCAGAAGGACAGAAGGCTGTTCTTGGATATGAAATCGCCCCAAATGAAAACAATGCTTCTTGGTCCACCCTGTTAGACAAGCTTCAAAACCAAGGAATCCAACAGGTTTCTCTTGTAGTGACCGATGGCTTCAAGGGGCTTGAAGAGATTATCAATCAGGCTTACCCATTAGCTAAACAACAACGTTGCTTAATTCATATTAGTCGAAATCTAGCTAGTAAAGTGAAACGAGCAGATAGAGCGGTTATTCTGGAGCAATTTAAAACGATTTATCGTGCTGAAAATTTAGAAATGGCAGTGCAAGCTTTAGAGAACTTTATCGCCGAATGGAAACCAAAGTATAGGAAAGTCATGGAAAGTCTGGAGAATACGGATAATCTTTTAACTTTTTATCAGTTTCCCTACCAGATTTGGCATAGCATTTATTCGACAAACCTCATTGAGTCTCTTAACAAAGAAATCAAACGTCAAACGAAAAAGAAGGTCCTTTTTCCTAACGAGGAGGCTCTGGAACGTTATTTAGTTACCCTGTTTGAAGATTATAATTTCAAGCAAAATCAACGCATCCATAAAGGGTTTGGCCAATGTGCTGACACACTTGAAAGCTTATTTGATTAACATTCTTCAACTCTACTTGAGTGTTTACACATAATTATTGACAGTATCGACATCACATTTAAGTTACAAAAGAAACATATCGATTATTATGTTCATAACATTTATAGAATATAACTTTTTTTTTGACTTTTATGGTTTACAAGTGTAAACTATACATAGATAGAAATTTCAAAGCATTCATTTAGGAGGAAAATATGTCAAATAAAACTCATTCGTCTAATCACGAAGAAATGATGTCTGAGCATCATCACAATCATGAAATGGTGGATATGAAGCACGAAAATCATGAGATGCACAACATGCACAACATGCACAACATGCACAACATGCACAACATGCACAACATGCACAACATGCACAACATGCACAATATGGATAATATGGATAATATGGATAATATGCATGATATGGACAATATGGATATGATGAATCATGGAGGACACATGATGCATATGGGTGATATGAGTAAAAAGCTCAAAGTGGCTATCATTCTAATGATTCCGCTTCTACTCATTTCACCAATCGCTGGCTTTACTATCCTTAAATTCCCCGGAAGTGAAATTTTGCAACTTATCCTTGGTACAATTATCTTCTTTTACTCTGGGACTCCTTTTTTTAGCGGAGCAAAAGGTGAATTAAAAAGCCGTAAGCCAGCCATGATGATGCTGATTACAATGGGAATTGCCGTTGCCTATGCTTATTCTGTTTATGCCACAATTATGAGTCTTAACGGACATATGGGCATGAACTTCTGGTTTGAACTGGCAACTTTAATTGTCATTATGTTGATTGGTCACCTGATTGAGATGAAAGCAATCATGGGTGCTGGCGATGCATTGAAAGATTTAGCAAGCCTTGTTCCCAAAAAAGCTCACTTAAAAAGTGGGAAGGATGTGGAGCTTTCAGAACTAAAAGTTGGCGATTTGCTTTTAGTGAAAGAAAATGAAAGAATTCCTGCAGATGGCCTTATATTAAGTGAAGCGCTCGTTGATGAGTCAATGATTACTGGTGAAAGCCGAGCAGTCAATAAAAAAACAAATGACCTTGTTTATGGTGGTTCCCTCAATCTAAACCAACCATTTGAGATGAAAGTCACAACCCTTGGAAAAGATTCATTTCTCAATCAAGTGGCCGAATTAGTCAAGAAAGCCCAAGCTCAAAAATCTAATTTGGAAAATATGGCTGACAGAGTGGCTGGTTACCTTTTCTATGCTGCACTTATTGTCGGTATCTTCTCATTAATTTTTTGGACAATTAGTTCTAACTTTAGTTTTGCTCTACTTCGTGCGGTTTCTGTTTTTGTAATTGCATGTCCACACGCTTTAGGTCTTGCGGTTCCACTTGTTGTTTCTCGCTTAACCAGTATTTCTGCTAAAAATGGTTTATTAATTCAAAACAGAACCTCTTTGGAAAAAATAAATACAATTAAATATGCCTTAATGGATAAAACAGGAACATTAACTGACGGTAAGTTTACTGTCCGTGATGTTATTGATTTTACTGGTGAAACAGACATTCTCCAAATCATGGCAGCACTTGAAGGAAGTTCCACTCACCCAATTGCTCAATCAATCGTTTCAGCTGCTAAACCTCTTAAAAATCTAAAAGTTGAAGCGGTTGAAAACATTCCAGGAGTTGGAATTAAAGGGCAAGTTAATCAAAACTTTTATCAAATTGTTAACTATAAATATCTTCGTGAAAATCAACTTTCTTATGATGAACAAAAGATTGCTCAATATTTAGATTTAGGTTTAACTGTATCTTTCCTAATCAATGAACAACAAGATGTTTTAGGATTTATTGCCTTAGGAGATTCTCCTAAAGCAGACGCGAAAGCCTTTATTAATGGTTTATTAGCCCAAGGAATTACCCCTGTTATGCTCACGGGTGATAATAAAGAAACTGCTCAAAAAATTGCTAGTGCACTAAATATTCCCGAATTTAGAGCGGAATTAAAACCTGAAGATAAAGCAGAAATTGTGAAAGAATACCAAAAGAAAGCCGGCGTTCTTTTCATTGGTGATGGTGTCAATGATGCCCCAGCCCTTGCAACTGCTACGATTGGTGTTGCGATTGGAGCAGGAACTTCGGTTGCTATCAGTACCGCTGATGTCGTCCTAGTTAACTCCAATCCAAGTGACGTCTTGGATATGATTAACATCTCCAAACGCATGCTTAGAAAAATGAAACAAAACCTCTGGTTTGGAGCAGGCTATAACATTATTGCTATTCCTGTTGCAGCGGGTATTCTTTATCCATTTACAGGATTTTATATTGACCCTCTCATTGCAGCAGTCCTGATGTCAATCTCAACCGTGATTGTCTCAATCAACGCGATGGGATTGAGGTATGATAAAAAATAGAAGAGCACATGCTCTTCTATTTTTTTCATACTAATTATGAAACTTTTATCACTTAAATATACTTAAAGATTAGATACTGTCAATAATTATGTGTAAACACTCAAGTCAAGTAGAGTTGAAGAATGTTAATCAAATAAGCTTTCAAGTGTGTCAGCACAATGGCCAAACCCTTTATGGATGCGTTGATTTTGCTTGAAATTATAATCTTCAAACAGGGTAACTGAATAACGTTCCAGAGCCTCCTCGTTAGGAAAAAGGACCTTCTTTTTCGTTTGACGTTTGATTTCTTTGTTAAGAGACTCAATGAGGTTTGTCGAATAAATACTATGCCAAATCTGGTAGGGAAACTGATAAAAAGTTAAAAGATTATCCGTATTCTCCAGACTTTCCATGACTTTCCTATACTTTGGTTTCCATTCAGCGATAAAGTTCTCTAAAGCTTGCACTGCCATTTCTAAATTTTCAGCACGATAAATCGTTTTAAATTGCTCCAGAATAACCGCTCTATCTGCTCGTTTCACTTTACTAGCTAGATTTCGACTAATATGAATTAAGCAACGTTGTTGTTTAGCTAATGGGTAAGCCTGATTGATAATCTCTTCAAGCCCCTTGAAGCCATCGGTCACTACAAGAGAAACCTGTTGGATTCCTTGGTTTTGAAGCTTGTCTAACAGGGTGGACCAAGAAGCATTGTTTTCATTTGGGGCGATTTCATATCCAAGAACAGCCTTCTGTCCTTCTGGTGTAATGCCAAGTGCGATATGAATACATTCTTTACTAACGGTTCCACGTCTTAAGGGAAGATAGGTTCCGTCAAGAAATAAAACAGAGTAATTGGCTTCTAAGCTTCGCTCATGAAAAGTAGCGACATTCTCCTGAGTTGCTTTTGAGATATTAGAAATTGTGGCAGGACTATAGTGATGACCATACATTCGCTCGATGATATCACTAATTTCTCGAGTCGTTACACCGGTTTGATAGAGTTTGATAACCATCTCTTCCAAGTGGTCATCTCGACGTCCATAAGCGGGAAGCAAAGCTGGACTAAAGTTCCCATTACGATCTCTAGGAATACTCAACTGAACAGTCCCATATTTGGTTTCGAATTTCCGTGCATAGCTTCCGTTACGACTATTCCCAGAATTATAGCCTAATTTATCGTAAGGTTCATACCCTAAAAAGGCTGATAACTCTGCTTGAAGCAGATCATTCATAGCTGTTTCAAGAGAAGTACGGAAAAATTCATCAATATCTTGCTTTTGGGCTAGGAAGTTAAGTAGTTCTGTGGTAAACTGAGTCATAGGAATAAATCTCTTTCTAGTAATGTTTTGCAACTCTACTATAACGGATTTATTCCTTTTTGTGTTTACACAACTTATTTTACACTACCTCTAATAACAAATACATTGATATTTCAAACAGTATAACAAACGGAACAGTTCCATGGCAATTATTTGGTTACGACTATAAAAATCAAGACTTGGCTAGGGTAATTGATCTTTCAAAAGAACTGTTTATTTCTAAAGTGGGAAAATGGGAGACATACTCATACTTGATTCTTTCAATAAATATTTAGAAACACTTCCAAGGGATAGAAACTATCCTTCAACACCATTTGACAAACTTCCAAAAAAATAGCCTCAGTTAAAGCAACTGTGACTAAAAACCAAAAATTTGTCACTCTTTCTACTATAGTAAAGGATTGTTTAGGCTATCATCCAAATTGTACAGCAGAACAAATTCCATTGATGCCAAGAAAACTGTCCCTCGCAGTAGTGCTCCAAATGTTTTTTAAATCATTTTGTGAATTTCGTTAATGAAAAACTCTAAAATTTTACTGACAGAAAACTAGTCAGTAAATTAACTCACAAAAAAAGCCGTCAGTTTACTGACAGCTTTTTTATTATCCTTTAGATTTTACAATTGCAAGTAAAATTGCACCTGTTACGAACAGAACAATTCCAATTCCAAGATAAACCAATTCTTTTTTGGTTTTCTTTTCACCAAGGAAGAGAATTCCTCCAATAATTGAAATGATAACACCTAATTGTGAGAATGAAAAGGCAATTGCGTTACCAGCAGCGCTTGCAGCCATAAGCATAAAGATATTACCTACACCAAACATTACTCCATCAATCATATTTAGATAAACATATTTTTCCATTTTAATTTTGAAACGACCCATCACAAGTGCTCCAAAGATCATTCCAACTGACATTGGCAAGATAATTGTCAGTGTATCAAAATGAACATTGAACCAAAGTACTGCTAAGTTATTAAAAAGAATAACATAGAGAACATATCCCAAAGTTGAGTAAGTTAAAGCAATCAATCCTTTAGTATAATTACGTCCTTCTTCAACAACTGCATTTTCTGGGTCACGTTTAGCTGAGAAATAGAACCCAACTACCAAAACAGCCATCGCAATAAATCCGATAATAAATTGAATTTGTTTTGTCCATTCGTGGAAAGCAAAAACCCCAAGCAATACACCAAATACTAATTGACTTCCTGCTGAAAGTGGACTCGCTACTGAAACACCCATGTATTTCATTGAATTAAACTGACCAAATTGTCCAATTGCCCAAAACAATCCACCAATAAATCCAATTAAGAAAATTTGCCATGTCAACGTTGGCATGCGGAATAAGGAAACAATAAGTGCAACAACAAAAGCGCCCAAAGTCATTCCCAGTGTTTGTTGATTAGCATCACCACCAAGTATATTAGCTACCAATCCGACAGCACCCCAAGCAAAAATTGGAACAAGCGCGAAAAGAACTCCTTGCATGTTTATATTTACCTCTTTAAAATAATTTTTTACCTAAAAAATTAAGCATACCTCTATATTACTCTTATTTCGGGAAAAAACAAGAGATAAAAAAATACACAAGAACCATAACTGTGGTTCTACGTCAACTGGTGTTGAATAATAAATTTATCATTTGAGGCGGTTCTCCATTTGGGGAGCCGTCTTTGTCATGTTATGGCGTGATTTGGTAGATTCGTTTGAAGAAGTTCAGCTGATTCTTGAAGCAAAAACAGGATCGTTTGAATGACTTGATGAGGAGGTTAATCCCTTCGATTGGACCGTTGGAATAAGGGCTGGTGACAGCGGCGAGAACAGCGACTTTGTGTCGCTTAAGCGTCGCGATCGTCATATCCATTGCCGTACCGTTTGACTCGTAAGTAGCTAACAGGTTTGCCAGTTACGCGGGATGTTTATTCACCATCTAAGCATCATGAAGCGATAAGTAGGTTTCGTAGGTTTGTTTGAGCTTGGGCTCAGTATCAAGTGCGATATCGATGACCCTCGATTTCGTGAATATGGCATTGCGCCAAAAACTAAATCGGAAGATTCTTTCTTGTCGCATTGTTTGTACCATACCAAAGAGAGTGGCCGCGTGGCCATTACCCTCCCACACGGTGTCTTGTTTAGAGGCGCTGCGGAAGGACGGATTCGAAAAGCTTTGATTGATAAACATCAAATTGAATCGGTAATTGGTTTTCCAGATAAACTCTTTTTGAACACAGGCATTCCCGTTTGTGTCTTAATTCTTAAAAAGAATCGAGCAAACTCAGATATTCTTTTTGTGGACGCAAGTCAAGGCTTTGAAAAGATGAAGAATCAAAAGCAATTACGCCCAGAAGATATTTACAAGATCACTGAAACAGTCATTCATCGCAAGGCGGTTGATAAATATAGCCACTTAGCAACGCTTGAGGAAGTCATTGAGAATGATTACAACTTAAATATTCCGCGTTATATGGATACCTTTGAAGAGGAAGAACCGATTTGACTTAGTGGATATTCAAGGTCAAATAGATGAAGTAGACGCAGAGATTGCGAAAGCTAATCAAACCTTAGCAAACCACTTTAAGGAACTGGGAGTGTCGAAATGAAGGAAAAAGTACAGGCTCCAGAATTAAGATTTGATGGTTTTACGGATGATTGGGAACAGCGTAAGTTTGCTGATTTTATTGATGTTAAGTCTGGAAAAGACTACAAACATCTGAATGCGGGATCAATACCTGTCTATGGAACTGGTGGATATATGCTAAGTGTAGATAGAGCGCTATCAGATATAGATGCCATTGGGTTCGGAAGGAAAGGGACAATTGATAAGCCTTATTTATTAAAAGCGCCTTTTTGGACTGTCGATACCTTGTTTTATGCTGTTCCTAAACAAAATATTGACCTTCAATTTTCACTATCTATTTTTTAAAAAAATTGGAAAAAATTTGATGAATCTACTGGTGTACCTAGTTTATCGAAAACTGTAATTAATAGTGTGGGTGCTTTTGTTCCCAGTTATGAAGAACAACAAAAAATAGGTTCATTCTTCAAACAGTTAGATGATACTATCGCTTTCCATCAACGTAAGTTAGATTTGTTGAAAGAACAGAAAAAGGCTTTTTACAAAAGATGTTTGTTTAGGGTCTATAATTAGATAATAACCCCTAAGAAATCAAATAAAAATAACCCCTATAATCCAAATTCTAGATTATAGGGGCTGTTTATTTATTTTAATGATATAATAACCCTAAAAGGAGGACGTTATGCCATACCATATATTTATTAATCGAGAATCTGGAAATGATAATATTTCTATTTTTTATGAAGAAACTACTTTTGTAGTTATTGCCAATAAAGATGATTTACCAGCAATTCAATTAATTGAGGAATCTAAAAAACCAGGTATATATATATTACTAGGAGATAATAAACGTTATGTAGGTCAAGCCTCTAATTCTATTTTTTCTAGGTTACAACAACACAATACAAATAAACCATGGTGGAACAAATTAATATTTTTTGGACGTGAAGATGGGCATCTATCTAAAGCACAACTAGATCTTTTAGAACGTTTAATCATTGAAAAAATGAATACTGCTAATATTGATTTAGATAATAGCACTCAAGGAAATAAAAGCTATATTGATAAATTAAGCAAATTTTCAGCTCTGTCATTATGGAATAAGGTTGAGAAACTATTGAATGATGTTGCTAATATCGATTTATTTGATTCAGAACACATTCAAACTGAAGATAATAGTGACAACTCAACTCTAAATAGTCATATATCAATCATATTTGGAGAATCATTATATACTGGGAAATCATGTAGAGATGTATTTACGCAATTAGTTTCTAATTTAGTATTATCCGCAGAGTTGGATAAATTGATTCCCTTAATGAGTCCCAATGAACCCAATACAGTACAAATACTTGGCAATAGAGAACATATATCAGCTAAAGGGACGAAGCTGACTAAACCAATAGAGCTAACTAAATACCATATGTATGTTAATTTTTCAAAAATAGGCTTATACAATCAAATCAAAAAATTAGCTGAACTGACTGAAAAAAAGTTATATTTGAAAGGTGGTAATTCATATGGTTAAACAAATCGTTCTTCCCATCAAAGATTCGAATGTCTTAAAAATGGTCCAAGATACGTTACTTGATAGTTTTCGGGCTGGGCGTCGTAACTACACGATCTTTCAAGTCGGTAAGGCCACACTACTCCGTGTGAGTGATGTCATGAAATTAAAAAAATCAGATGTCTTTAACCCAGATGGTTCTATCAAAAGCACGGCTTTTATTCATGATAAAAAAACAGGAAAAGCGAATACGTTATATTTGAAACCAGTACAACAAGATTTATTGATTCATCATGATTGGCTGGTCCAACAAAATCTTAATTCTGAATGGTTATTTCCATCAACCTCTCGCCCAGAGCGTCATATCACTGAAAAGCAATTTTATAAGGTCATGGCGCACGTTGGCGATCTTTTAGGTATATCAACCTATTTAGGAACACATACCATACGTAAAACAGGCGCTTATCGTGTTTATACGCAGTCGAATTATAATATTGGTTTAGTGATGCATTTACTAAACCATTCAAGCGAAGCAATGACTTTAACTTATCTCGATTTAGATCAAGCCAGTCATGAAACAATTTTAGACCAAATCGATTTTGGATAGTTTTGAAAGAAAGAAGCTGGAGCTATACTATCAAGCATGATATAATTAGAATCATCGACCTACAAGGAGGTCTAGGATGAGTGAATTTTAGATAGCATTACCAAGCAATCAAGACACCGATATTGACGTTACCAATCAAGGTTTATACAACTACGACTTTAATTCTTACTCTTTGGCTCCGCTGCAAAAAGCGGCTGGTTTATCTCTTTCGGAGAAAATACGAACAAGTGTTTTTTCTCACATTTCAGAGGCAAAACTTATCGAAGAATTGTCGAACAAGGGTGAGGTCGAATATGTAGCAAAGCTGTCTGATTATGTTAAGGAAAAGCTGAAATCGGGTGAGTGGACCTTAGGTATTCGTAAGAAGACAGGAGAAACTTATGCAGTCATTAAAGATGTTTCAACCGGGAAGAGCCAGAGCTTTGTAACTCTAGATAAAAAGGTTGTTCAGAATTTAGGTAATTTGCCTGAATTAACTGCTATTCAAGGGCAGTTGGCTGATATTGTCGAGAAAATAGAGAGTCTGAATCGCTTGGTTGAAAGAGTCGAACAGGGACAATACAATGACAGATATGCTGGTTTTTTTAGTGCTCGACAGCAGGTTGTGGAAGCCTTGTCAGCAGATGACGAGACAGTAAAAAAGGAATTATTGATTTCAGCCGTCAAAACAAATAACGACACTATCGCGAAGTTGATGCTAGCCATTCATCATGATGCACTAGCCTTCATTGATACCAAAATCAAACCCAAAGAGGCACAACGAATCGAAAATCACCTTCAAAATTCAGTTGGTTATTTAAATTCAACTGTCCAATTAAACCTTGTCGCTCACACTGCATTAGGCGAGCAACAAGCATTGATTGCAACACTAATGAACTATAAGTCGTTCATAGGACAAACATTACTTGAAGAAGTTGGTGATACTGAAAGAACGCTTGCCTGGCAGATTGACAATGCGCACAAAGGTATGGACGGAAAGTTTGATGAAATTTCCCTAGATGTCACTGACAGAATCACCTATTTAGTTGATGAAGTGATAAATAAAAGGATTGGAGAGCAGGATTATGAGAGAATTGAAACCCAAAAAATGCATGATGCCAAGCTGTGATAAAGAAACTTTTGATAAGAAAGCCTTTTTTTGTCGTGAGCACACTCGAGTATTCGAGTCATTTGTGAGTACTGTGAAAAAAGTTGCAGTACCTGCCGCAGCAAGTGCGGCGCTGTTTGTGGCAAAAGTTATTAGTGGTAAGAAAAAATAGTATTAAAAAAGTTAGAATGATTAATAAAGAGCTGGGAGAAATTAAATGATTCATTACTCTGTCCTCTCTGTCTTTTTTCTCAATTTTACACTAAAATAGATTTTTTGGAAAACTTTGCAACAGAACTTAATGGTTAGCCTATGGATCAATGACTTTTGGTGCAATGGTGTCATTCTGGACTCAGGTCGGAACAACACCTGCTTATTTCCGTCAAACAACTGATAAAGTAGATACAGGTAATTTCTACTGGAGTAATCGCTTGATTGCTGCTATCTGTGATCCTCATTTCCAATATCATGAAGCTGATTTGGATACTTATGTAGAAACAACGATGGCTCTTGGCCATGCCATGATTAATCATGTTGATACCGCTTTAGCTAATGATAAAAGTATTGATTTTGAAGCTGAAAATCAAAAAATTAGTGATAAGATTCAGTCAGAAACAGATAAACTATTGGCAAAAGTCTTAGATGATGCTAGTAATCTGATGACCGATCGTTTTTCTATGAGTGATTAAAGTCATCAAAAAAGCCTTTCCATAAAATTGGAAAGGCTTTTTTCGTAGTTTAACATTACTTGTTTTCTTCATCCAGTTTCGAGAGGATCTGATAAAGTATAATGAGGAAGAAAAGATTGAGTGAAATAAGAAGACCTGATGCCCATGGCAAATCGCTTTCTAAATTTCGAAGAGGTAAATTTCAAGCAAGTGTGCCGCAAAAGCACCACAAGCATAAAGCATACCAATAAGACTGTATTTAGAACTAATGAGTTTTTGACGTGAACACCATATCAGGACTAGCCCCATAGCGAGGAAGGATGTGTAAAGCCAGTGAGACGATACAGCACCAATAGTTCGACCAAGAATTCCTGAGAGTGTATAAGAAAAAACATCAGGCAAATCTGAAAGAATATAGGAGAAGTCTTCACTAATCTGGAAGCCCAGACCTGCTGTAATAGCAACGAGTAAGAGCCCTCTGTAACTTTTTGTTGGAACCACATAGACAGCAAAGATAAATGCTGCTAGTTTGAGAGGTTCCTCAACCAGTGGTGCCATTATAGCATCCTCAAATCGGTAGAAGAAATTCTTTGAAGAAAGACGGGCAGTCACCCATTCATGGGAAAAAGTATTAGCATAACCTGCCAACCAACCTGTAATAAAGAATCCGCCAATTAGAGCAAATACGAGAACAAGTGGTTTCACCTGATATTTCCTGCCTAAGAATTGAATCAGAAATATTGCTGGAATGATGTAGCAGAGAGCAATGAGAGTTGATAGCCCAATAATTCCATAAGCCGAGCCAGAAGTATATGATTGTGTATCATAGGTCAAGGCCGATGGCTGACAAAAATAGAAAAATGTATAGGGTTAGTTTTCGAAACATGTGTAACCTACTTTCAAAATGATACTTCCAGTATATCGAATCATTTTTTCTCTTCGAAATATTTCAATTTTTTTATTTAGGGACTTGCAAAATAAAATTAGTGTGATATACTTAACCAGCAAACTATTAACTGGTTAAGTATTTTGAAAGGAATATCATGAAAAAGAAACGCATTTTTGGCCTAGTAGGATTAGCATCTGTTGTTCTAGTAGCTGGTGCAGGTATTTATTATACGACTAGTCAACACGATTCAAAGGGAAATGGTGATTTGAAGGTTGTAACGAGCTTCTACCCTGTTTATGAATTCACCAAACAGGTTGTTGGAGATGAGGGGGAGGTGTCTTATCTTATCCCTGCAGGTAGTGAGGTCCATGATTTTCAGCCTTCTACTAAGAATGTTGCTGATATTGAGAAGGCTGACACTTTTGTCTACCTGAATGAGAATATGGAAACATGGGTTCCAAAGGTTGAAAAAAACATTAACACCAAACATACCAAAGTCATTAAGGCAAGTAAAGGAATGATTCTTTTGCCTGGTACAGAGGAAGAAGATCACGATCACGGTGGTGAAGAACATTATCATGAGTACGATCCCCATGTTTGGCTCTCACCAAAACGTTCTCAAAAATTAGTGGAAACTATTAGAGATGGTTTGATTGCTCAACATCCAGATAAAAAAGCGGTATTTACGACCAACGCAGAAAAATATCTAAAAAAATTACAAGCTTTGGATAAGGAATATACACAAGCGTTTAGTCAGGCAAAACAGAAGAGTTTTGTTACACAGCACTCAGCCTTTGCCTACCTTGCCTTAGATTATGGTTTAACCCAAGTACCAATTTCAGGTGTTTCAGCTGAATCTGATCCATCTGCAAAACGTATCGCTAGCCTTTCTAAGTATGTTTCAGAATATGACATTAAGTATATCTACTTTGAAGAGAATGCTTCTAGTAGTATTGCTAAAACCTTAGCCAATGAAGTAGGAGTTAAGACAGCAGTTTTAAACCCTATTGAATCCCTAACTAAGGATCAATTGAAAAAAGGTGAAGATTATGTCAGTGTTATGACTGAAAATCTAAAAAGTCTTCGTTTGACAACAGATGTTGAAGGTAAAGATATTCAACCTGAAGATGGAAGCAATGATAAGAAAACTGTTCAAAATGGTTACTTTGATGACAAAGATGTTAAAGACAGAGAACTGTCAGATTGGTCAGGTGAGTGGCAATCGGTTTATCCCTTCCTTCAAGATGGTACATTAGATCAAGTATTTGAATACAAATCTCTGCTGAATAAGGATAAAACAGCACAAGAGTACAAAGAATACTATATTAAGGGTTATCAAACAGATGTTTCTAAAATTGCCATTGATGGGAAAAAGATGACCATGACTTTCACTAAGACTGATGGAAGCAGTGTGACACACACTTATCGTTATGATGGTTATAAGATTTTGACCTATTCTTCTGGTAAAAAGGGTGTTCGTTATCTCTTTACGGCAACTGACAGTCAAGCGGCAGATAATCCTTACCAGTATGTCCAATTCTCTGATCATCAAATAGATCCAACAAGCTCAGCACATTTTCACATTTTCTTTGGTAATAGTAGCCAAGAAGAAATTCTAAAAGAAATGGACAACTGGCCAACTTACTACCCTGGAAAACTTAGCGGCTTAGAAATTGCACAAGAAATGGTCAGTCACTAAGAGTATTAAATCACTCATTTGAGTGTTTTTTTATTTTTTTGAAAATTATTCATTTTTTATAGTATTAGAAAAACAACTAGTGTAATTATTTTAAAATAAAACTTTCAATATAAAAATATTTCTAAAAAAATCACGTAAAATATTAAATAATTACTACTTTTTTCATTCTTTAGTGGTACAATAATATTACGATTTTCATAAGACCAGGAGAGACCTATGAACCAGTATTTAGTAGCGATACACTATATTCAACTGCTTCAAGCAGAACTCAATATTCTTAATCATGATGCACGCTTGCTTTTCGATCTCAAGATTGATCCCAATCTTGCTAAACGTGAGCTTGCTGACTTAAAAGTATCACTATCTAAATTATCTGACAAAAACCTTTATATCGAAGGTACAATCTGGTATCAGCCAAGTTTATTTGCTATTATCGATCAAAATTTAGGGGTTATTGATGACTGGCTTAAAGAATTAGATGACTTCTTTGAATTTAGTTACGGTACAACAGTCTATTCTGTTTTGAAAGAAAACGAAAATCGAAGTTATGACTTATTGCTTGGTCTTTATAACCGTCTTGAATACGTTATCTCAGATATAAAAAATTGCCGTTAGATTGCTAATGGCTTTTGATATGTCAAGAAATTTAGTTTATGTTTTAAATATCAGATAATTTGACAAAATTCCCCAATATGTGTAAAATAAAATTTAAAGATACTCTAATAAAAATAATGTTAAGTTAAAGGAAGATAATAACTAAGTGAGTAAACAGGGGTTGAAATCGGGGGCTTTTTTTAAGTATTATTTTGGGAGCCTTGCTTCACTCAGCCTTCTAGTTTTTATTTTTTATGGTTTTTATTCTTTAAATGGTTTCATTTCCTTATCTCCAGAGAGCACTTCAGTTCTTGAAGTAAACCATTATTCTGGTCAAGTATCTCCTTCCTCAGTAAAGAAGGATGGTGTTTTATAAGGTTCAAGACATAAGTGGTGAAACTAATAACTATGATGTTGGCTTGAGAGTGACAAATGAGGGAGATAAGGTTATTCAAACCTATATCTTTGAATATAAAAAATAACTACACAATAAAAAAACTCACAAACTAAGCAAGTTTGTGAGTTTTCTATTTATTTTACCAAAATCCTAATAGTTTTTGCATGAGGAGTGAAACGATACTAATTAATAGCCAACAAAGCCCTCACACTAATAGAGCAGAACCTCCCTTAGTAATTAGTTTTTTGAGATTTATTTGGTAACCGATAGCTGTCATGGCCATGATAATCATGAATTTTGAAAGGTCTTTTAAAGGAGCAAAGATAGTTGCTGGGACCCCCATAGACATTGCAACGGTTGTAATGAGTGAAGCCAACAGGAACCAAAGGATAAAGTTTGGAATTGCTTTGGTCAGAGAAAACCTTTCCTTTGTATTATCTTTTTTTGACTGCCAAATAGAGAGTCCTAGAGTAATAGGAATAATAGCAAGTGTCCTTGTTAGTTTAACAATCGTTGCCTGCTCTAGGATGGATGTTCCATGTAAGCTATCCCATGAACTAGCGGTAGCAGTTACAGAGGATGTATCATTAACAGCTGTTCCAGCAAATATAGCGAAGCCCTGATTACTGAGGCCTAACCAAGAGCCTAAGTGAGGAAAAAGTAGAGCTGCCAAAATGTTGAAAAAGAAAATAACAGAGATTGCAGTTGCAATGGACTCATCTTTGGCCTTGATAACAGGCGCAGTGGCTGCAATAGCAGAACCACCGCAGATAGATGATCCTACTCCTACTAAAGTTACGATTTCACTATCTAATTTAAATAGCTTGTGGATGACATAAGCAGTAATCAGTGCCGTAGCAATAGTAGTTAAAATAATGGGTAGAGATGTTAAACCAACGTTGAAGACTTGAGAAAGATTTAATCCAAATCCCAGAAGAATAACTGCGTATTGCAATACTTTTTTCGATGTGAATTGCATCCCTATTATAAATCTTTTTTGATTTATAAGTAGACTAGCTAATAAGAGTCCGATAAAAAGTCCAATGACGGGCCCACCAATAATAGGAAATAAGTTTCCAAGATACCAAGCTATGAGTGATATAAGTATTGAAATACTTATTCCTGGTAAGAATTCTTTTATTTTCATTAAGTCATCTCCTAAAAAGTTAGCTATATTATAGCCTATTATAAATACGATGTAAAGGCGACTTATGCCTTAATTCTCAACAAAAACTAGGTAAGAAGATTGCGGGATGTTAGTTTTTTTGATAGAATAGTATTAAAACATTATGATTAATTTTTTATGAAGGAAGGGTTGTATGTGTCGTCTTTTAAAGAAGTATTTTGTTTTTATAGTGGGGGCTTTTTTTTGTTCACTTTTTTTGGTGTTGGCATTTACAACAGATAGAAAAAATGATAACAGTGTTACTGCTAAAGCTGAAGCTTCCTACAATCAAACTACGACGGCTTTTATTGATAGTATCGGAGAGACTGCGAGACAGATTGGTCAAGATTACAATATCTATGCCTCTGTTTTAATTGCTCAAGCTATTTTGGAATCAAATTCAGGTCAGTCAGGCTTGAGTCAAGCTCCTTATTACAACTTCTTTGGTATTAAGGGTTCTTATAATGGGAACTCTGTTACAATGCGTACTTGGGAAGATGACGGTACAGGAAATACTTACGAGATTGACGAGCCCTTCCGTTCATATGGAAGTCTGAGTGATTCCCTAGCAGATTATGCTGCTTTAATGACGTCATCCACTTATTCAGGTACTTGGAAATCAAATACAAGCAGCTATGCGGATGCTACTCAGACACTCACAGGAACCTATGCTACAGATAGTCTTTATGCTTCTAAGTTAAATAGTATTATTGCATACTATGGGCTTACTATCTACGACCAAGCCCCAGTTACCCAGGCAACAGGTTCGAGTAGCGATCTAGTTTGGAATAGTTATAGAGGATCATACACAGATGCTGAGACCTTATCTATAGATGTGGCTTGGGCAAGTTATAAAAATTATAAATAAAAAGAGCCGAAATGAACTGCACCCCAAAAGTTAGACAGAAAAAATCTAACTTTTGGGGTATTTTTATTATGAAATTGACTTACGAAGATAAAGTTCAAATATATGAACTGAGAAAGCAGGGAAAGAATCGTTATTATTCTCCTAAATTAAAACAAGAAATAATTGATAAAGTTCTACTTGAAGGGTTGTTCTCAACAAAGTGTTTGCCTGGACTATGGCCTCTCAAATCAAGGATTGCTTAACAATTGGATAGCACAATACAAAAATGGGTATACTATTGTTGAGAAAACAAGAGGGAGACCACCTAAACTGGGTCGTAAACGCAAGTATTCTTCATACCAAGGAGAAGTTGGCAAGAAAGTAGATAACCTTATTCAACGGCAGTTTGAAGCATCCAAACTAATGGAAAAGTGCTACACAGATGTGACAGAGTTTGCAATTCCAGCAAGCAGCCAAAAGCTCTATTTATCACCAGTATTAGATGGCTTCAATAGTGAAATAGTCGCTTATAATCTTTCTAGGTCGCCGAATTTAGTACAAGTGAAAGCTATGATAGAACAAGCTTTTACAGAAGACCATTATGAAAACACAATTCTCCATAGCGACCAAGGATGGCAATACCAACACGATTTCTATCATCATTTTTTGGAGGATAAAGGGACCCAACCGTCCATGTCACGTAAGGGAAATAGTCCAGACAATGGTATGATGGAATCTTTCTCATTCTTGAGTCTGAGATGTTTTATGGTTACGAGAAGACGTTTCACTCACTTGAACATTGAAACAAGCTATTGTAGACTATATTAATTATTATAACAAACGCATTAAGGTAAAACTAAAAGGACTCAGTCCTGTGCAATACAGAACTAAATCCTTTGGATAAATTATTTGTCTAACTTTTTGGGGTCAGTACAAGGGGCTTTTTTGAACGATAAAAAATTCCAACCTTATGTGGTGGGGACTAAGTAGCTCTTATATTAGTTATCAAAAGTGACCTCCTTAACAAGGTTGTCTAAGAATTTTTCTCCCATTTTAGAGAGAGTAGCCTTTTGGTGTTTCAAGTATACAATATCAATTTCATCATCAACATCTAGTGGAATAGAGACGATATTGTCACCATTTAAATTACTATTTAAGATACCAGTGGCAATTGTGTATCCATCCAAACCAATTAATAGGTTAAAAAGTGTTGCACGGTCTGAAACCACAATCGACTTTTTATGGGGGATTTGTGAGAGAATCTCTTCAGAATAATAGAAGGAATTATGAATCCCCTGATCGTAACTAAGGTAAGGGAAGTCCTCTAAATCTTCCAATGAGACCACTTTATGCTTGGCCAGAGGATTTGACTTGCTGACAAAGATATGAGGTCTAGCTTTAAAGAGACTAGTATAGGTAAGTCTGTTATCGTCAAACATTTTAGTCAAGACATCTCGGTTATAGCCATTAAGGAAGAGAACACCGATTTCTGAACGGAAGTTCTTAACGTCTTCGATAATCTCGTAGGTACGAGTTTCACGTAAGAAGAGCTCGTAACGCGTCATATCAGCTCTCTTGAGAAGTGAGACGAAGGCATTGACGACAAAAGCGTAGTGTTGAGAAGAAACACTAAATAATTCACGTGTCTCTGTGTGACTTTTGTAGCGTTCTTCTAAGAGATTAGTTTGTTCTACTACTTGACGGGCATAAGATAGAAATTCAACACCATCCTTGGTTAAGGTGATCCCTTTAGGGTTACGAATAAAGATGTCAATTCCCATCTCTCTTTCTAAATCGCGGACAGCGTTTGAAAGACTTGGTTGTGTAATGAAAAGTTGTTTTGCGGCTTCATTCATTGAGCCGGTTTCGACGATTTTGATAATATAATGTAATTGTTGAATTCGCATAGCCTTATTATAGCATACTTTAAGTATTATTCCTTAGGATAAGAAGCAATTAAAAGGTCTTTTGGAAACTATACCAATTTTATGCTTGACAATGTTGAATATATGGAATATACTGTCTTCGTTAAGCTTTTAAAAGAGCTTATTGACTATACCAATTTTAAATGAAGGAGACATGACCTCTTTGACTTGAGGTTATTATTAAAAATATGTGTGGAATTGTTGGTGTTGTAGGTAACACAAATGCAACTGATATCTTGATTCAAGGACTTGAAAAGCTAGAATACCGTGGTTACGATTCAGCCGGTATCTTTGTAGCTGGTGAAACATCTAGTCAATCGGTTAAAGCTGTTGGCCGTATTGCGGAACTTACTGCTAAAATTGAAGGTGTAGAAGGTACTGCAGGTATCGGACATACTCGTTGGGCGACTCATGGGAAACCAACGGAAGACAATGCTCACCCACATCGCTCAGAAACAGAACGTTTCGTTTTGGTTCACAACGGTGTTATTGAAAACTATCTTGAAATTAAGGAAGAATACCTTTCTGGTCATCATTTCAAAGGTCAAACCGATACTGAAATTGTTGTTCACTTGATTGGTAAATTTGTTGAAGAAGACGGTTTGTCAACTATTGAATCTTTCAAGAAGGCTCTCCGCATTATCCGTGGATCGTATGCATTTGCCCTCATGGATTCTGAAGATGCATCAACAATTTATGTCTCTAAAAACAAATCACCACTTTTAATTGGTCTTGGTGGTGGTTATAACATGGTCTGCTCAGATGCTATGGCTATGATTCGCGAAACAAATCAATACATGGAAATTCACGATCAAGAGTTGGTTATCGTGAAAGCTGATAGTGTCGAAGTTCAAGATTATGATGGGAATGTTAAAGAACGTGATAGCTATACTGCTGAGCTTGACCTTTCTGATATTGGTAAAGGGACATACCCATACTATATGCTCAAAGAAATCGATGAGCAACCAACAGTGATGCGTAAGCTCATCCAAGCTTACACTGATGACAAGGGTCAAGTGACTGTAGATGCTAAAATTATTAAAGCTGTTCAAGAAGCTGACCGCATCTATATCCTCGCAGCAGGAACTTCTTATCATGCCGGTTTTGCCTCTAAGAAGATGCTTGAAGAGTTGACAGATACTCCAGTTGAGCTTGGTATTTCTTCTGAGTGGGGTTATGGTATGCCACTCCTTAGCAAAAAACCTCTCTTTGTCTTTATTAGTCAATCAGGTGAAACAGCAGATAGTCGTCAGGTTCTTGTTAAAGCTAACGAGTTGGGAATTCCAAGTTTGACGGTGACAAACGTTCCGGGATCTACTCTTTCTCGTGAAGCTGATCACACAATGCTTCTTCATGCTGGACCAGAAATTGCCGTAGCTTCTACTAAAGCTTACACAGCTCAGATTGCGACCCTTGCCTTCTTGGCTAAAGCAGTCGGTGAAGCTAATGGTAATGAAAAAGCTAAAGCATTCGACTTGGTACATGAATTGTCACTTGTAGCACAATCTATCGAATCAACGCTCTCTGAAAAAGAAGTGATTGATGAGAAGGTGGCAGCTCTTCTTTCAGAAACACGTAATGCTTTCTATATTGGTCGTGGTCAAGATTACTATGTTGCTATGGAAGCAAGTCTTAAATTAAAAGAAATCTCATATATCCAATGTGAAGGTTTCGCAGCAGGTGAGTTGAAGCATGGTACAATCGCTCTTATCGAAGATGGCACACCAGTTATTGCCCTCCTGTCAGATCCTGTTCTTGCTAGTCATACTCGTGGTAATATCCAAGAAGTGGTAGCGCGTGGTGCTAAAGTGTTGACCATTGCTGAGGAAAACGTTGCTAAGGAAGGTGATGACATCGTTCTTAATAATGTCCACCCTTACCTATCACCAATTTCAATGGTAGTACCGACACAATTAATTGCTTACTTTGCGACGCTTCATCGTGGACTCGACGTTGATAAACCACGTAACTTAGCTAAATCCGTTACAGTTGAATAAAAATACTAACATCTCTTACATTGTAAGGGGGGTATATGTTTTTCTTGTTTTCACTCTTGCTTAATTAAGTAATCTAAAGTAGAATAGTATCTGTATTACAATCTTAGGAGAGAATTATGTCATTGCCAAATTGTCCAAAATGCAACTCAGAGTATGTCTATGAAGATGGAATCTTGCTAGTATGTCCGGAATGTGCCTATGAGTGGGATCCAAACGAAGTTGCAGAAGAAGGACTTGCGGTTCTTGATAGCAATGGAACATGTCTTGCTGATGGCGATACTGTTACAGTTATCAAAGATTTGAAAGTTAAGGGTGCTCCGAAAGACATCAAGCAAGGAACACGTGTTAAAAATATTCGCTTGGTTGAAGGTGATCACAACATTGATTGTAAGATTGATGGTTTTGGTTCCATGAAACTTAAATCAGAATTTGTTAAGAAAATCTAAAAATAAGGATTAAGTAGGAAATTTTTTAAGACCTACAGTTTTCCAGATTATTTAAGTCCTTGAGGAGTGGGAATTAGAACTCAATTTTTAGAGAGGGTTCAGTCTCACTCCTTTTAGTATTTTTAAAATCTTATACTATTTTTTTGTTTTTTTTGGTATAATATTCATCAACACTAAATAATTATAGGAGTTTATATGTCATACGTTTTGGAAGTATTACCAGCCCTTTTGAACGGTGCGGTAGTCACACTTCAAGTATTTTTCATTGTTATCGTACTGTCGATTCCATTAGGGATTGTACTTGCTTTCTTAATGCAGATTAAATTCAAACCTTTAAATTGGTTATTAACCCTTTACGTTTGGATTATGCGTGGAACGCCCCTCCTTTTACAATTGATCTTCGTTTATTACGTTCTTCCAAGCGTTGGGATTGTCTTTGATCGTCTACCAGCTGCTATTCTTGCTTTTACGCTTAACTATGCAGCTTATTTCGCAGAGATTTTCCGTGGAGGAATTTTGGCTATTCCAAAAGGACAATACGAAGCAGCTAAAATGCTTAAACTTAGTCCTTTCCAGACCATACGCTATATCATCCTTCCTCAGGTGGTTAAGATTGTCTTGCCAAGTATCTTTAACGAGATTATTAACTTGGTTAAGGATTCATCATTGGTTTATGTTCTTGGGGTTGGAGACCTTCTTTTGGAAAGTCGTACCGCTGCTAACCGTGATGCGACCTTAGCACCGATGTTTGTGGCCGGAGCTATTTATCTTATCCTTGTGGGTCTGGTGACTGTGGCTTCGAAAAACATCGAAAAGAAATTCAACTATTATAAATAGGAGACCTTATGTTAGAATTAAAAAATATTTCCAAGCAATTTGGTCAACACAAAATTTTTGATAACTATAACCTAACTGTCGAAGAGGGGAAAATCTTAGCTATCGTTGGACCATCCGGTGGTGGTAAGACAACTCTTTTGCGTATGCTAGCAGGACTTGAAACTATTGATTCAGGGCAAATTATTTATGAAAATGAAGAGATTCCCTTGGATCAGATGGAAAGTCGTAACTTGCTAGGCTTTGTCTTTCAGGATTTTCAACTGTTTCCGCACTTGACTGTCTTAGATAACTTAACCCTTTCGCCAATTAAGACGATGGGAATGTCTAAGGAAGATGCCCAGAAAAAAGCTCAGACTCTACTTGACCGTTTAGGGCTTGGAGCACATGGAAATGCTTATCCGTATTCACTTTCTGGGGGACAAAAACAACGTGTTGCATTTGCTCGTGCCATGATGATTGATCCGAAAATCGTCGGCTATGATGAACCAACTTCAGCTCTTGATCCTGAGTTGCGTCAAGAAGTAGAGAAATTGATTTTGCAGAATCGTGAGATTGGGATTACGCAAATCGTTATTACTCACGATATGCAATTTGCACAGCACATCGCTGATGAGATTGTCACTATCAATCCAAAATAGCGAGGATTTTCTATGAAAAAAATAGTGAAAATAGTTTTGCTAGCCTGTCTTATTATTTTGCCTTTGTTTGCGCTATCAGCTTGTAGCTCGCGCTCACATTTTGCAACTCAGAAAGACCAGTGGCAAACTTATACCAAAGAAAAGAAAATCAAAATTGGTTTTGATGCAACCTTTGTTCCTATGGGATATGAGGAAAAGGATGGTAGCTATATTGGTTTTGATATTGACTTGGCTAATGCAGTTTTTAAATTATATGGCATCGATGTTGAATGGCAAGCTATTGACTGGGATATGAAAGAAACTGAGTTGAAGAATGGGACGATTGATCTTATTTGGAATGGTTACTCGGTTACAGATGAACGTAAGCAGTCTGCAGACTTTACGGAACCTTATATGGTAAATGAACAAGTACTGGTAACCAAAAAGTCCTCAGGAATTGATTCTGTTGCAGGAATGGCAGGTAAGACCTTAGGTGCTCAAGCTGGGTCGTCTGGTTATGATGCATTCAATGCTTCTCCAAAAATTTTGAAGGATGTCGTTGCTAATCAAAAAGTTGTCCAATATTCGACTTTTACACAAGCTTTGATTGACCTTAATAGTGGACGTATTGATGGCCTATTGATTGACCGTGTGTACGCTAATTACTACCTAGAAAAATCAGGAGTTCTGGATCAGTATAATGTTATGCCTGCTGGTTACGAGGGAGAAAGCTTTGCTGTAGGTGCTCGTAAGGTAGATAAGACACTAATAAAAAAAATTAATCAAGGATTTGAAACTCTTTATAAAAATGGAGAATTCCAAAAGATTTCTAACAAGTGGTTTGGTGAAGATGTCGCAACAGACCAAGTTAAAGGGAAAAGATAAGACTATAACAACATTCTAGAAAGAATGTTGTTATTTTTTGTGAAAAACACTTGATATATAACAAGTTATAATTTATACTAACGTTAGTTTATAAACTAACAAAAGGACAAGCATGGATATTTCGATTATTCAAGAGAGCCAAAAAGTGATATTGCTTTTGTAGATATGAAATCTTTCTATGCGAGTGTAGAGTGTGTTGAGCGTGGGTTACATCCACTTAAGACTTCTCTATGTGTGATGAGTAGAGCTGAAAACGCTAATGGTTCAATATTAGCGTCTTCCCCTATATTTAAGCATGTTTTTGGCAAGTCAAATGTTAGTCGATCTTATGATTTACCTTTTGATATTTATTCTCGTAAGTTTCATTATTATAATGCCAAAAAACAGGGACTTCCAACGGATAGAGATTTTATTGATTTTATAGAATCTTGGGCCAAGGTTACCTTTAGTGTTCCTCCTCGAATGGATCTTTATATCAAAAAGAATATCCAGATTCAACACATTTTCCATAATTATGCCAGTGTTGATGATATTCTTCCCTATTCTATTGATGAGAAATTCATTGATTTCACGTCGTCATTAAATTACTTTATCCCCGGATAGGACTGTTACTAGAAAAGATAAGTTAGATATGATTTCAGGTCGAGAACTTGCTAATAGCAACCCTGATTCTCTTAAAAAGGAGTTAGGTATTGTGGGCTTAGACCTCTTTTTTCATGCCAATGGTATTGATGAAAGTAATGTTCATAAACCTTATAAAACAAAGTCACATGGTTTAGGAAATTCGCAAATATTACCACGAGACTATGATCGGCAAGCTGATATTGAATTGATTCTGAAAGAGATAGCAGAACAGGTGGCTATTAGATTAAGACGAGTCCATAAGCAAGCTTGTCAAGTTTCCATTAGCATTGGATTTTCAAAGATAGAGGGCAAGCGTTCGCTACAAGCACAGATGAAGATTGAGCCTGCCAATAATACAAAAATACTAATAGGGCATGTCATTTCACTCTTTCGGAAGAAATATCAAGGAGGGGCTGTTAGAAGTGTCAGTGTTTCTTATGCAAATTTTGTAGATGAAAAGATTCAAATTCTTTCTTTATTTGATAATCCAGATGACATTGATAAAAAAGAAAGGCTTCAGTCAGCTATAGATAGTATTCGTCAGGAATTTGGCTTTACGATCATTCAAAAAGCAACAGCTTTACAGGAGGCATCTAGGAGTATTGCTCAAAGTAAGCTTATTGGTGGACAGTCAGCTGGAGGATTAGATGGCTTAAAATGATAGATCGTAGTTACCTTCCCTTTCAATCTGCTAGGGAACATCAGATAGGAGAATGATGAAGTGGATGTGATATTTCTTGTCGGAACACACAAGTTCACTACATGAAGATAAGACTAAAGAAAATCTAACTAATCGTTTGGATGATTTAGAGAAGTTTACTTTATTGAACCAGCTTTATTTGGGTCAATTATTGGGGAATTTCCAGATAAAGGATCAAGGTAGGCGCTGTAGGTTTAGTGGCTATGTGGTTGACTTGGATTTTGATCAAGTTACTATAAAATCTTCCAAGCGACATAAACGTATTCGAACAAAGGACATATTAGAAATTAGTTTGGAGGTCGAAAAACATAGATGAAGAAGAGAAAAATTTATGATGATAAACTTCAAATTGACTATTTTTCTGATAGCTATCTAAAGTTTGAAGAAGACTTTTATCGCTAGTCTGCTATGGATATTCCCTTAACCTTTTTGACGGATGATATTCTTAGAGAGATGGATATCAGTCAAAATAATTATTTTCTATTAAATAAAGAGAATGCTAGAGACGGACGCAATCATTATTTCCATTTTGAAGTCAGTCTTTTGGATTCCAAGACACTCGTGAGACAGTATAGGTATCTTGGAAATGATTAAATCATATCGCATCCAGCGGGAGAAATAGTATTTCTTTAATTGCTAGCCAGAGCTTTCAAGAAATTTTTCAGTGACTGAGAAACGTTTATGTAAGCGTTGATATTGTTTCTGAGAGTGTTAAAAGTTATCATATGGAGGTGATTAAGATGAGAGCAGTTGTTGTTAATCAAGCAATTACAGGTATTGAAGTTGTGGACCATGAAAAACCAGCGTTAGTTACTCATGGTCAAGCCTTGGTTAAAGTTGAATACTGTGGCGTTTGCCATACTGACCTTCATGTAGCCCATGGAGACTTTGGTCAAGTTCCAGGTCGTATCTTAGGCCATGAGGGAATTGGTATTGTTGAAGAAGTTGGTGAAGGGGTTAAAACACTAAAAAAAGGTGATCGCGTATCAATCGCTTGGTTCTTCGAAGGGTGGTGTGGCTACTGTGAATATTGTACAACTGGACGTGAAACACTCTGTCGGTCTGTAAAAAAATGCTGGTTATAGTGTTGATGGTGGTATGTGTGACTATGCTTTGGTTACTGCTGACTATGTTGTGAAAGTTCCAGAAGGACTTAATCAAGCTCAAGCTTCATCTATTACTTGTGCGGGAGTTACAACATATAAGGCTATTAAAGAAGCCAAAGTTGAACCTGGTCAATGGGTAGCTATTTATGGTGCTGGAGGACTAGGTGACTTGGCTATTCAATATGCTAAGAAGGTTTTCAATGCACGAGTAGTGGCTGTTGATATCAACCAAGATAAACTTGAGTTGGCTAAGGAATCTGGTGCTGATTTAGTGGTGAACGGTAAAGAAGTTGAAGATGTAGCAGGCTATATCCAAGAGAAAACTGGTGGTACACACAGTGCTGTTGTAACAGCTGTTTCTAAGGTTGCTTTCAACCAGGCTGTCGATAGAGTACGTGCCGGTGGTACGGTCGTTGCCGTTGGGCTCCCATCTGAATACATGGAGCTCTCAATTGTCAAAACAGTTCTAGATGGTATCCGTGTTGTTGGATCTCTTGTAGGTACGCGTAAAGACTTAGAAGAAGCTTTTGACTTCGGTGCACAAGGCTTGGTAGTACCAGTTGTTGAAACCGTTCCTGTCGATACAGCTGTAAAAGTATTTGATCAAATGGAAAAAGGTGAAATTCAAGGACGTAAGGTACTTGATTTCACTAAGTAAACATACATTTGTCAATGACTACCATGATGACTATATGAGGAGTTGGGTAGCCTAAAACTGGCTAAATTACTTTTTGAAAGCAGTATTTCTGAACAAAATTCCAGTGATTTATTTGTGTTGATAGAATTTTTATTGGTCTAAAACCTCATATAGATATAAAACAAAAAAGCGTTGAACGATTGCGTTCAGCGCTTTTGATGTTTTTGGTTTTATTTCCACTCAATAGTAATCTATACCACTAAAATCCTTTCATATTGGGATTTTAGAAAGATTTACTTATTTTGGTGGGCTAGATGGTGGGGGTTGTTACTATTTTAAATTTTTTTGATTTCCATTGAATTTTACTAAACTTTTTGAGGGGAATGAGATAGAAATATTGCCAGTTATTTTCACAAATAATTTTTTCTTGCATTTATTACTCCTTACTATTTTTTTATTTTTAAAGAATATGTTTGAAAAAAATAGGTTTGTGGTCCTCGGGAAAAAACTGAGATTGGGTATTATATTTTTGGTTATCTGCTTCCCATTTACGATATTTTTCGCCAATTCTTTGTGAAGCCAATTGATAAATCAACTCACAAGTTTTGAGATAGGGTCGTGAATTCACACTTTTCTTTGGCATTTCACTCATCCTCCTCGATTATTACATCAGTAGAAGGGTCTGCTACCATCAATAAATCTATCTGTTCATTAGGTTTCTGATAGGTCACGCCAGACATTGCCATCAATTCAGGGATTGTGTTTTGTCCGTCTTTTGCGGTAAAGAATTTCAGACCGCTAATCTTGACGTTATCGACACCATCTTCAAATTCCATCTCTGCTTGATGGTCGGTCATATAGAGCAACAAGTCCTGCTTCCATAGCTCGCTGACGAATCTATCGCCACTCATGCCTTTTGGTTCAATGAATATTTGGAAGCAAAAGTCACTATCTTCAAGGAACAAGATGAAGTCGGGTTGGAAGCCCTGCAAGTGCATATCTACAATTTCGCCAGCTCGATTGATCCGTGAGCCATATTGATGGAGCTTGAGCTTTTCGCTCTTAGCTGACTCACGGTGCATATTCTCGTCCATGCGGAACAAGTAAACTGCCTTGTTATATTTGGCTTTTAGCTCATTCACATGAGCTTGAATACGTGTGATGAGGTCAAATTCCAACTTGTTGACGATAGCACGGTCATAGACATAGAAGTCCTCAGCTATATCGTAAACTGCAACTTTTTGAGTGGCTTCATTCAAGAGGTTTGCCGTGTCATACTCAGGTACTCGCTTATTATAGTTGGTTAGATACTCACTAATTGGGTAGCCAACAAACCTGTTTGTGCCTCGTTTCTTGACATAGCCAGACTTGAATTTGACTTCGTACTCTTTCAAAAGGTCAATGGTGACTTTCAAAATCTCGTCTGCCGTAATATCTGTTGACTTGTATTCTTTTGGAACGGTCAAGAAAAGTTTCAACTTACTTGCGTTTAGCCAGTTTTCCCCATAGATGAACTCTTTCATGGATTCAAGCAATGGCAGATACTTTTTCAAGTTGTCAAATTGATAAAACTCAAGGCGGTGAATGGCTTTCTTAATATAGCGGTCATCAAACCTATCAACATGGATTTGTTTTGTCTCAGTCAATGCGACTGTTGCTTGATAAGACACCTCACGAGTACCATAATTCAAACTTCTTTGAATATCGGTCTTGTGTGTGATTCCGTATTTCTGAATGGAATCAAACCAATCATCTGCCACATCCTCAGCTTCGTTATAATAGATTTTTCCTGTCTTATAGGTTTCTGTTTTTTTGAAAGCAGGCTTGACCTTGATTTCAATCGGTGGATTTTTCTTGTCCTGACCCGTTGGCAAGTCCATTTGCTTCAATGAGCCTACAAGCTGTTTAAGATATTGTGGCTCATTCATGGTGTGGTAGTGCAACGTTTCTAGGAACAATTGCTTGTTTGAGGTGTCGTTATCAAATCTACGTTGATAGCTTTTCACACCGTCCAATTCAAATGGATAATACCTTGCACCACGCCCAATGAGTTGCGCTTCAACCATTGTGGCATTTTTGTTTGTCGCAGCTTCCTGCTCAATACGGACAATATCATAGAGGTTGAGAACATCCCATCCCTCGGTCAGTTTTGCGACCGCAAAAACCACACGATAGAGGTTGTTTGGGCTTTCGAGCGTGTTGAGTGCCTCATACTGCCCCTTTTCAAGCATATTTCCGCTTGTGTCATTAGCATTTAACACGTTTCTCGGGTCAAAGTCTTGCTTAATCTCACGGACGATTTTTGCAAGGTCATCTTCATTTTTGAGATAGTAATTGTAAGCCAGTTCCAAAGCTGAGCTGTCGTTGCTATCTAGGACTTGTTGGCGCTTGATAAATGCGAGCAAATCCGTAACGTTGAGATTTTGAATCAGCTCATTAAAGACCTTGTTGGCTTCCAGTGATACCGCAACTTTTGCGGACTTAAACATAATCACGGGCTTAAATGTTCCTGTGACACCCTCGGCATAAGCACAGTATTTTCTAAACTGCGAAAGCAAGACCGCGTTTAGCATTTTATCTTGGTCGCTTGCGGACGTTTCAATTCGCTTAACCTGCTTGGAATAGCCATCAAACATGAATTGATTCAACGGATAGCGGTAGACCACCTTATCCCGATACTTGTTATAGATGACGTCCTTATCAAAATCGACTGTTGCCGTAAATTCAAGGAGGAGATTCTTTTGTTCCTTATCATCACGGGCACGCAAGATTTTGTTAATGGCTGATTCCCAAGTATTTTCAGCTTCCTTTTCAGACTTGGTGCTTGCGGAATAATGGTGTGCTTCATCCGCTAAGACTGCAACAGGTTGGTTTTCATAGTCTGAAAGCCCCATGGTATTTTCTTTCAAGACAAACAGGTCATCCGATACTTTTTGAACCGAAGATAGCTTAATGTAAATGGTGTTGTCTTGTTGAATCCGTGGGAAACGTTCGACTTGCTTAATGAAAATATGCTTGCCGTCGATTTCAATTTTGTCTTTGAACAGGTATTTTTCACTGTTTTCGTTGACCAAGTTGTCCTTTGTTTTCATCAAGACTGAGTTGGTATTGACGGTAAACAAGAAGTTGCGATAGCCATGCTCTTGATAAAGGTAGAGGATAAGCCCTGCCATCAAGTCGGTTTTCCCTGAACCTGTCGCCATGTTAAAAAGCACATGTTGAGGGTTCGGTTTAATCTCTGTTTGGGTATAGTGATAATTTCGGATAGCTTTATCCTGATAGGTACGCAACGTATGAATCAAGTTCCCCTTAATATACTTTGGGATTTCATAACTTTGGTGCTGACTGAACAAATCATTTTCAGCTTGTTCAGCCTGATCCACAAGAGGAAATTGACGAGCGTTAGCAGGTATTTTCTTTGCTTTTGCCATGCTAGTCACCCCCTTCATAGAAATTCTTGTTGAAGGTGTAATCTTCATCAGAGATTAAGTCACGGACGTTTTTATCGTCAATTTCAGAGTAGTTATAGTAAAGCCCATTTTTATCAAGGAGCTTCACAAGTAGACGCTTGTTTTCGTCAAATCCTTCCATCCAATCAATCTTAGATAAATCAGCACGGAAGGAAATATCGGCAGGTTCGGTCGTATCTGTTCCAGCAAGCATACGTTCATAGACGGACTTCAATTCATCAAGGTTTTTGGCATGGATAACATCTTGCAAGTAGCCCATATTTTTAGGGAATAATTCGGCGTAGACAAATGAACCACCACCTTGCCAATTAACGTCTTTTGATATTCCGCCTTGTTCGCCTTCAATGACTTTTTGAAGGCGTGGGACTGAAACGGTACTGATATAGTCCATCTGTTCAATACCGATAAAGCGACGGTTCATTTTCATAGCAACAGCTTGAGTAGTAGCAGAACCCATGAAGAAATCTAGTACAAGGTCATTTTCATCTGAACCAAGTGTCAAAATTCTTTGAATCAGCTTTTCAGGTTTTGGTGTGCCAAAGGCTGCTTGACCATCAAAAAGCGATTTAATTTCTTTCTTGGCGTCTTGGTTATGTCCAACCTCCTGATAAGTCCACAGAGTTTGAGCAACAACGCCATCTTTAACTTCTGATAAAAATCGTTTATATGAAGGTGCAGAGTTACCATCTTTTCCAAAATAAACGCGATTGTCAGCTAAAAGTTCCTCAAAACGTTCTTTAGAGAATCGCCAAGAGTATCCATCTGGAGGTAATACTTTTCTACCTGATGGAGTTGTAATTTCATAAATATTCTTTTCTACAGCTGGCCCTACGGAAAAATTATCTGCTTTGTAAACTCCTCGTGGGTCATTGTCAGGATTTTTATATGAAGCAACCATCTCAGCTTTTCGAGGCAACCTATTCAGTTCTTTTGCCCCAGAATTATTTTTTGCGTAAACCAAGATATAATCATGACTTTTCGAAAATGTCTTTTTCAGATTGATAGGTGCATACGCACGTTGCCACACAACCTCATCAAGGAAGTTTTCCGCACCAAAAATACCATCAGCTAAAACTTTCAAATAATGACTTTCATACCCATCAATCGAAATCCAAATTGTTCCATCATCAGACAACAACTCCCAAGCAATCTCCAACCTGTTCTTCATGAAAACTAACCAACTGGAGTGATTAAATTTATCATTGTAGTTAAATGAGTCTTTACCTGTGTTGTAAGGTGGGTCGATATAAATTTGACGAACTTTTCCTGCAAATTCATTTTTCAGCGCATGCAGCGCCAACAGATTATTTCCTTTGATAATCAGATTGTCTTTCTCCTTATCAAAAGAAACAATCCCATTATCTACCTGTGCTATCAGATTATCGCCAAAGCGTTTGACGTTTACAAATACTTTCTTGTCAAATAGACGGTCAATCTCGTCTTTCTCAATGACCTCGTTTAAGAAGGCGTCATCATAGCCGTCCTCATTATCTTCTTTAGTCATTGAAGCAGTCAAAACGCCATCTTTGAACGGGAAGTCTAATACGACATCTTGGCTATCTTGTAAGAACTTCCCTTTTGAAGCTAACCCAACACGATTTTCATATTTGGTGTAGCTTGTGTCCCAGTAATCGTTATAGAGAACGGCTTCCTCTAGCTGTTCAATCTGAAAGAGCTTTTGCCCCGCCACTTCCTTGATGAAATGTTGCTTGATGAAATCTACTTCAAACAATTTGCTTAAAAGTGCTTCATCATAATTTCGTAAATCATCCGTGAGTTTGGAACGGTTCAATTCTTCTCCGACAAAATATTTGTCGCCAAAAGATACCAAAGCCGTTTTCAACTCGTCAAAAATTTTCGGTTCAATTTTTGCCATATGTGTCGTCTCCTTAATAGTTTATCTCTTAAATTATAGCATTGAACACCTTACACGTGTTAGCGAGAGCCAAAAAAAACCTCCCACCGACAACCATTCAGTGAGAGGATTTTTGGCGACAGTTTTGGAGACAATTCAAATCATTTTGTGTCTCCGAACGTCACTTGAGTTTTAGCTAAATGCAGTAAAATCAACGTTTCTGGTGTTATAAAGTGTCACTATTTTATTCCCACTCTACAGTTGCAGGTGGTTTACTTGTAATATCGTAGACGATACGGTTAACGTGATCAACTTCGTTAACGATTCGAACAGAAATCTTTTGGAGAACCTCCCATGGAAGTTTCGCAAAGTCAGCTGTCATACCGTCAATTGAAGTGATAGCACGGATAGCAATAGTATAGTCGTAAGTTCGTCCGTCACCCATAACACCGACAGAACGTACGCCTGTGTTAACAGTGAAGTATTGCCATACATCACGGTCAAGACCAGCCTTAGCGATTTCCTCGCGAAGAATAGCATCAGACTCACGAACGGTTTCAAGTTTCTCTTCAGTGATTTCACCTATAACACGGATGGCAAGTCCTGGTCCTGGGAATGGTTGGCGCCAAACGACCTCGTCAGGCATTCCCAGTTCAGTACCAAGAGCGCGCACTTCATCTTTAAAGAGAGTGTTAAGTGGTTCAATCAATTCAAACTGCATGTCTTCTGGAAGACCACCAACGTTGTGGTGAGATTTGATTGTTTGCGCTGTTTCAGTACCTGATTCAATGATATCAGTGTAGAGTGTTCCTTGAGCTAGGAAGTCAACACCTTTAAGTTTGCTTGCTTCGTCATCAAAAACGTGAACAAATTCGTTACCGATGATTTTACGTTTTTTCTCAGGGTCATCAACACCAGCCAAGAGATCAAGGAAGCGTTTAGAAGCATCAACACGGATAATGTTAAGGCCAAATTTACCTCCCAGCATCTCCATAACCTGGTCGCCTTCACCTTTACGGAGAAGACCGTGGTCAACAAAGATACATGTCAATTGATCACCAATAGCTTTTTGCAAGAGCACACCGACAACAGATGAATCAACTCCACCTGATAGTCCAAGAAGGACTTTGCGGTCGCCAACTGTTTCACGAATCTGTGCAATTTGCATATCTACGAAGTTAGCCATTGACCAGTCACCTTTGGCACCACATATACTAAAAGCGAAGTTTTTCAAAATGTCGTTACCATATACAGTGTGACGAACTTCTGGGTGGAATTGGATACCATAAAAGTTTTTCTTAGTATCTTCCATCGCAGCGAATGGGCAATCCACTGAGTCACCAACAAGATGGAAACCTTCTGGAATTTCTGTAACAGCATCACCGTGGCTCATCAGAACGACTTGTTCTTCAGGAGTTCCAGCAAAGAGCTCTGATTGGGCACGAAGGCGAAGTGTTGATTGGCCATACTCACGGTTACCTGCTTCACCAGCCGGAACAACTTTACCACCGAGTTTGTGGGTCAAAAGTTGCATTCCGTAACAGATACCAAGAATTGGGATACCAAGCTCGAAAATTTCTTCGTCAATACCAAATGCATCTTCGGCATAAACAGAGTTGGGACCACCAGAAAGTATGATCCCGATGGGATTGATGGCACGTACTTCATCAGCAGTAATTTTATGGCTCTTCAATTCAGAGAAAACGCCAAATTCACGAATACGACGTGCAATCAGCTGATTGTATTGGCTACCATAGTCTAGAACAATGATTTTCTGCACATCATTCAAAGTAGAAATGTTAGTCATTATTACCCTTTCTTTTTGCATCACATGTAGATTCTTTCTTATGCAATCATTGTATCACAAATTCATGGACTTAGCACCTAGATTTATACGAGAAACTGTAAATCTCTTACTTATATTTACAATTTTGTCACTTTTTTTGTAAAATAGGGAAAAGGAGGGGAATTGGATGTTACCAGCGTATATTCGCATACATGATAAGATTAAGGAAGATGTTGATGATGGTACTTGGAAAATTGGGCAACGTCTTCCTAGCGAGCGAGATCTTTGCGAGACTTTTGATGTGAGTCGGATGACTGTGCGCCAGGCGATAACACTTTTAGTGGATGAGGGGATTTTAGAACGCAAACCAGGCAGTGGAACCTTTGTTGCTAGTAGTCGAGTTAAGGAAAAGATGCGTGGAACTACGAGTTTTACTGAGATTGTCAAATCCCAAGGGAGGAAGCCATCTAGTGAGCTTATTTCGTATCAACGTCTACATCCAAATGAGTTTGAAATCAAGAATTTAGGTGTCTTGCCACAGTCCCATGTCATTCGTATGGAACGTGTTCGTTTTGCTGGTGACATTCCGGTTGCCTATGAAATTGCCAGTATCCCTGAGAAAATTATCCGAGGTTTTAAGGAATCAGAAATTACCGAACATTTCTTCAAGACATTAACTGATAATGGCTATGAAATAGGAAAAAGTCAGCAGACAATATCAGCAAGTTTGGCCAATAGTAGTCTAGCCAAGCACCTCAAGGTTAAGACTGGTGATGCTCTTTTGAGTCTGACACAAATTTCCTTTCTCCAAGACGGGCAGGCTTTCGAATATGTACGAAGTTACTATGTTGGCGACCGTTTTGAATTTTATTTGGAGAACAATTAGAAGTCACTGCTTTTTTCTGCACAAGTATGGTGCTAACACCATGATTTTATGGTAAAATGTAGCTTATGGAAATTGAAAAAACCAATCGCATGAATGCCCTCTTTGAGTTCTATGCAGCTTTGTTAACAGATAAGCAGATGAACTATATTGAGCTATATTATGCGGATGATTATAGTTTGGCAGAAATTGCCGAGGAATTTGGTGTGAGTCGTCAGGCCGTATATGATAACATCAAGCGCACTGAGAAGATTTTAGAAGATTACGAGATGAAATTACATATGTATTCAGACTACATCGTCCGTAGCCAAATTTTTGATGATATCATGGAAAAATACGCAGACGATAGCTATCTCCAGGAACAAATTGCAATCCTGAGCAGCATTGATAATAGAGATTAGATTCAAGCAGAAAGTAAGAGAGGAAATGGCATATGGCTTTTGAAAGCTTAACGGAACGCTTGCAAGGCGTTTTCAAAAATTTAAGACGTAAAGGAAAACTTTCAGAGAAAGAAGTTCAAGAAGTCACTAAAGAGATTCGTTTGGCACTTCTTGAAGCAGACGTAGCTCTACCAGTTGTTAAGACATTTATCAAACGTGTTCGTGAACGTGCTGTAGGTCACGAAATCATTGATACTCTTGATGCTTCACAACAAATCATTAAGATTGTTAATGAAGAATTGACAGAAATTCTTGGATCTGAAACATCTGAGATTGAGAAATCTCCAAAGATTCCAACTATCATTATGATGGTTGGTCTTCAAGGGGCTGGTAAAACAACCTTTGCAGGTAAATTGGCTAATAAACTGATTAAAGAACAAGAAGCTCGTCCAATGATGATTGCTGCAGATATCTATCGTCCAGCAGCCATTGATCAGTTGAAAACTTTGGGACAACAAATCAATGTTCCTGTTTTTGATATGGGAACAGAGACACCAGCAGTTGAGATCGTCAGAAATGGTTTGGAACAAGCGCGTGCTAATAAAAATGACTATGTCTTGATTGATACGGCTGGTCGTTTGCAGATTGACGAAACCCTCATGAAAGAGTTGCGTGATATCAAAGATTTTGCTCATCCAAACGAGATTCTCTTGGTTGTAGATAGCATGATTGGTCAGGAAGCTGCTAACGTTGCCAAGGAGTTTAATGAACAACTAGATATCACAGGTGTCGTTCTTACTAAAATTGATGGTGATACACGTGGTGGTGCGGCTCTTTCAATTCGTGAGATCACTGGTAAGCCGATTAAATTTACAGGTACTGGTGAGAAAATTACGGATATCGAGACTTTCCACCCAGACCGTATGTCAAGCCGTATCTTAGGTATGGGTGACCTTCTTACCCTTATTGAAAAAGCTTCTCAGGAGTATGATGAGAAAAAATCTCTTGAGTTAGCTGAGAAGATGCGTGAAAACACCTTTGATTTCAATGATTTTATCGACCAATTAGACCAAGTGCAAAATATGGGTCCTATGGAGGATTTACTAAAGATGTTGCCAGGTATGGCTAACAATCCAGCCTTGGCTAATGTTAAAGTAGACGAAAAGCAGATTGCTCGCAAGCGTGCCATTGTATTATCAATGACACCAGAAGAACGTGAAAATCCAGATCTCTTGACTCCAAGTCGTCGTCGCCGTATTGCCAATGGTTCAGGGAATACCTTCATCGAAGTAAACAAGTTTATTAAAGACTTCAATCAAGCAAAACAAATGATGCAAGGCGTTATGTCTGGCGATATGGAGCAAATGATGCGTCAAATGGGTCTTAACCCAAATAATCTGTCCAAAAACATGCCAAATATGCCTGATATGGGGAATATGGACATGTCTGCTCTTGAAGGCATGATGGGTGGCACTGGTATGCCAGATCTTGGAAATATGGATCTAAGCCAAATGCTTGGTGGTGGTCTTAAAGGTAAGGTCGGTTCATTTGCCATGAAACATATGATGAAGCGTCAAGCTAACAAGATGAAGAAAGCTAAGAAAAAACGTAAATAAGAAAGGACTAGAGCTTATGGCTCTAGTTTTTTTATGGCATATTGACATATAGGTATATACAATGTAATATACTATTGTATATACAGAAAAAGGAGAAGATTATGAAGCCGAAAAAAAGAATTCAAGAAATAACCTTTGCAGCTTTGTTAACTGCGATTGCTATCCTTATCCCAAGTATTATGCCAATTAAACTAATCATTCCACCGGCTTCTTATACCTTAGGGAGTCACGTTCCATTATTTCTAGCTATGTTTATATCTCCCTGGGTGGCAGCTTTTGTTATCTTAGCGTCTAGTTTAGGCTTCTTTATGGCCGGCTATCCGATTGTTATTGTTTTTAGGGCATTCTCGCATATCATCTTTGGTTGTTTAGGAGCGCTTTATTTGAAAAGGTTTCCTCAAACAATAGAAAACCATAAATCATCTTTAATTTTTAACTTTGTTTTAGGGGTTATTCATGCTCTAGGTGAAGTTATTGCTTGTGTGATTTTTTATTCAGTAACGGGGGAGGACTTCCAAAAACTATTTTATATCTTGTTTGTTTTAGTTGGATTTGGTACTATTGTCCATAGTATGATAGACTACGTTATAGCATTAACGATTTTCAAAAGTATTCGAAAAATTCGATAGTTGTAAGAGGAGTTGTTTAGTCTATGACTTTAAATCGCAAGCAAGAATTATTGACCCTATTAAAACAGTCTAAAGAAGCGATTAATGGGCAGAGTTTGGCAGAACATTTTGGTGTTACTCGTCAAATCATTGTCCAAGATATTGCACTTCTGCGAGCAGATGGTTATCAAATTATCTCAACTAACAGGGGTTATATTTATAAGACTAGTGATGATAATTCTTATGCACATCGACTGTTTAAAGTGAATCATACGGTGAATAATATGGAAGAAGAGCTTCTAGCCATTGTCGATAATGGGGGACGTATTCAAAATATCATGATTGATCATCCAGCCTATGGTGAAATTCAAGCCTTGTTGAAGTTGACTTGTCGTCGAGATGTTAGACATTTTTTAGAACAAGCAGCGTCAAGTGACTTTCGACCACTATCTGAATTAACCAACGGTGTTCACTATCATCTTGTTGAAGCTGATAGTCAACAAGATTTAGATTATATTGAAGAGGCACTCGATAATCTTGGATTTTTAGTCAAAGATTAATACAAAAGAGAAATATAAAAGTAGTTGATTTCACTTGAAGTCAACTGCTTTTTTTGATACACTTATGTTAGTTTATTAACTTACGGAGGTAGCTATGTTTTCAGGACAAAGACTTAAAGAGATTCGAGAAGCACAAGGAATGAGTCAAGCATCAGTAGCTAAGCATCTAGGGATTTCGCGCTCCTCTTATTTTAACTGGGAAAATGGTAAGACGAAACCAAATCAAAAGAATCTATCGGTACTGGCTGAACTATTTGGTGTAGCCGAGACCTATTTTCTGTCTGAACACGAGATTGTTGAAGTGTACTTGGAATTAACTGAGGAAAATCGTCAAGAAGCTTTGCGATTCACTAAAGCTCTTCTGGAGGAACAAGAAGCAGAAAAGAAGAAAGCACCCGTTATCCCACTTTACTCTTATAAAGTTTTCGAGCGTTTATCAGCCGGAACAGGTTATACTTATTTTGGTGATGGCAATTATGATGAAGTTTTCTACGATGAAGAAATAGATCATGATTTTGCATCATGGGTATTTGGAGACTCTATGGAACCTACCTACCTAAATGGTGAAGTCGTGCTGATCAAACAAACAGGTTTTGATTATGATGGCGATGTCTATGCTGTAGACTGGGATGGTCAAACCTATATCAAAAAGGTTTATCGTGAGGAGGATGGTCTTCGTTTGGTTTCTCTTAATAAACGGTATGGTGACAAATTTGCTCCTTATGATGAAGACCCTCGAATCATCGGTAAAATTGTTGGTAACTTCATGCCTATTGAGGCTTAGCCAAGTGATAACAATTGGGCATCCCAAACTAAATCTGTTATAATATAACTAAAGCAAAGCCAATGATTTGGCTTTTTTTAAAGATTTTAAATGATATTTTGCTAAGAATACAAAAGGAGAAGCATACATGGCTACTATTCAATGGTTTCCAGGTCACATGTCTAAGGCCCGTCGACAGGTTCAGGAAAATCTTAAGCATGTTGATTTTGTAACGATTTTGGTGGATGCACGTTTGCCACTTTCAAGTCAGAATCCTATGTTGACCAAAATTGTTGGCGATAAACCAAAGATTTTAATTCTCAATAAAGCTGATCTTGCTGACGATAATCGTACGAAAGAATGGCGTACCTATTTTGAGAGTCAAGGGATTAAAACCCTGGCCATTAATTCCAAGGAACAATCTACAGTTAAATTGGTAACAGATGCTGCTCAGAGTCTTATGACTGAAAAGATTCAACGACTACGTGAACGTGGTATTCAGAAAGAGACCTTGAGAACCATGATTATTGGGATTCCAAATGCAGGAAAATCTACCTTGATGAACCGCCTAGCTGGTAAAAAGATTGCTGTTGTGGGAAATAAGCCTGGCGTTACAAAAGGTCAACAGTGGTTGAAGTCTAATAAGGACTTAGAAATTCTTGATACTCCAGGGATTTTATGGCCTAAGTTTGAAGATGAATTGGTTGGATTGAAACTCGCTTTAACTGGTGCCATCAAGGACCAGTTATTACCAATGGATGAAGTCACGATTTTTGGTCTCAACTACTTTAAAACTTACTACCCAGAACGACTAGAGGAACACTTTAAAGGGATTGACCTTGAAGAAGAAGCACCAGAAATCATCATGGAAATGACTCGAAAACTTGGCTTTCGTGAAGATTATGACCGTTTTTACAATCTTTTTGTCAAAGATGTTCGTGATGGAAAACTAGGCCGTTATACTCTTGATATTGTTGGGGTCGATACTGATGGCGACAATTAAAGAAGTCAAGGAACAATTGGCTATTTTGAGGGATCTTGACGACCCTAGATGGGCAAGTTTTGAGGAAGATAGTCGGACTGGTGTACAAGCTGCCATTAGGCAACGCCGTAAGGCTATCCTCGCTGAACTTGCTGAGGAAGAACGTTTAGAAACGCTTCTTAATTATGAGAAATCACTCTATGCTCGAGGAATAGAACTCATCGCAGGTGTCGATGAAGTTGGACGTGGTCCTTTAGCTGGGCCAGTTGTAGCGGCTGCGGTCATTTTACCAAAGCTTTGCAAAATAAAAGGTCTAAATGACAGTAAAAAGATTCCAAAATCTAAACATGAAGCTATCTATAATCAGGTAATGAAGGAGGCAGTAGCTGTCGGTATTGGTATTAAGGATAATTATGTGATTGATGATGTCAATATTTATGAAGCTACCAAGTTAGCCATGATAGAAGCTATTGAAAAACTCAATCCCCAACCTGAACATTTGCTAATTGATGCCATGAATTTGGACTTACTTATAGAACAAACCTCAATCATAAAAGGGGATGCTAATTCTCTATCTATTGCAGCAGCTTCTATAGTAGCAAAAGTAACTCGGGATAAGATGATGGCTGATTATGAGCAGGAGTTTCCTGGATACGCCTTTGCCAAAAATGCAGGCTATGGCACCAAAGAGCATTTGTCTGGAATAGATAAGTTTGGTGTTACGCCAATTCATAGAAGAAGCTTTGAACCAATAAAGTCAATAATAAAAAAGTAGGTGAAGTGGAGTGATTTTAGCCATTGATATCGGAGGAACCTTTATTAAATTTGGATTAGTTGATGATGATTTTAGAATTAGCAGTCAATCTAAAGAGTCAACTCCAACGACAATTGACGACTTTTGGCGGATTCTAGAAAGCATAGTCTCATCATTTAAAAATGATATCTCTGGTATTGCCATTGCATGTCCAGGCAAAATTAATAGTAAACATGGCTTTGTTTTCAAGGGTGGCCTTATCCCTTATTTAACATCTATTCCTCTTGGGACACGCTTGTCCAAAATATTTCAACTGCCTGTAAAAGTTATTAATGATGCAGATGCGGCAGCTTTGGCTGAAGCAAGATATGGTAGTTTACAAGATTTAGATTGTGGTGCTGCCTTGGTTTTGGGTACTGGTGTTGGCTTAGGACTTGTCTCACAGGGAGCCTTGTTAACACCTCTGTCGGTTACCCAATATTTGCGTGCTCCAAGTCCCCAAAGCTTGGGTCAAACCGTTCTCCCTTTCCAGTTGGGGCTATTTAAGCAAGCTCTATTTAGTCTTGTCGCTAATAAAGGTTCTGCGGTAGGTTTCGTTCATGAAGCTAGTCAAATACTTGGTTTAGAACAGGACGATGGTTTAGCTGTTTTCTCCGCTTTAGATGATAATCACTCTGGACAACTAAAACGTCTATTTAAGGACTATTGTCATGAAATTGCTGTTCTGATTCTTAATTTGCAGAGTTTCCTCAAGTTGGATAGAGTTGTTATTGGTGGAGGCATTAGCAGACAAAATTCTTTGATAGAAGGTCTTGTTAATGCTTATGAAGAGTCATTTAATGAAGATTCCGAATTAGGTTTTGATCCGATATCAATTCAATCTTGTCATTTCCATAACGATAGTAACCTCTTAGGAGCAGCATCATATTTTACTTCTGAAAATGCCTTATAGTCAAAAAAAGTTCCATAAAGGGACTTTTTTGGTTTTTTCTTGCGAATAATGAAATGGAGGTAGTTAGATGAATAACTTTGAACTTTTTAAACTAAAAGCTGCTGGATTGACGAATTTAAACATCCTTAACATTTTAGACTATCAAAAAAATCAAGATAAAAAATTGAGCTTACGTGATATGGCAGTGGTATCTAAGTCTAAAAATGCCGTTCTCTTTATGGAAAAATACAAGAATTTGGATGTTAAGCAGCTTAAGGAAGATTTTCAACGTTTTCCGACCTTATCAATTTTTGATAAGGAGTATCCCATTGAGCTGAAACATTCCTATAATCCTCCTGTTCTCCTCTTTTATCAAGGGAATATTGATTTGCTAAGTAAACCCAAGTTAGCAGTAGTTGGTGCCAGAAAGTGTTCTGAAACAGGCAAACAGTCTGTTCGAAAAATTGTTCATGAACTTGGGAATGCCTTTACTATTGTAAGTGGCTTGGCGCGTGGAATTGATACTTGTGCTCATATGGAGGCCTTAAAAAATAAAGGTAACACCATTGCAGTTATCGGGACTGGGCTAGACGTATATTATCCTAAAGAAAACAAAGCTTTACAGGACTATATGGCTAAAAATCATTTAGTTCTTACAGAATACGGACCGGGTGAACAGCCACTTAAATACCATTTTCCTGAACGAAATCGGATAATTTCTGGATTGTGTCAAGGAGTTATGGTGGTTGAAGCTAAGATTCGCTCGGGAAGTCTTATTACTTGTGAGCGTGCAATGGAAGAAGGGAGAGATGTTTTCGCCATACCAGGAAATATTTTAGATGGAAAATCGGATGGATGCCATTACCTCATTCAAGAGGGCGCAAAGTGCATTACTACAGGATTTGACATCATTTCAGAGTTTTCATGAAAATCAAACTTCTCCTATAGAGAAAAAGTTTCTTATTGACAGTTAAAGAAAAGGACGGTATCATGTTAGTTGCTTGGTCCAAGATGTTTCATTTTTTAATGTCTTGTGACTATATTTTAGACAGATTAGTGGCACAGCCAGTTTATAACATTATAAGGAAATAGTCTATGGCGACAGCAACGACAACAAAAACGAAAACTAAAACAACAAAGAAAACAACGGCTAAAAAGGCGACTAAAAAGAGAGCGACACCGAAGAAAAATTTGGTTATCGTGGAGTCTCCAGCCAAAGCGAAAACCATTGAGAAGTACCTTGGGCGCAACTATAAAGTTGTTGCTTCAGTAGGGCATATCCGTGATTTGAAAAAATCAAGTATGTCTATTGATTTTGAAAACAACTACGAACCACAGTATATCAATATTCGTGGTAAAGGACCCCTTATCAAAGAATTAAAGAAAGAAGCTAAGAAAGCCAAGAAAGTCTTTCTCGCAAGTGACCCGGACCGTGAAGGGGAAGCTATTTCATGGCATTTGTCACATATACTTGGATTAGATCCAGAAGATAAGAATCGTGTAGTTTTTAACGAAATCACTAAAGACGCGGTGAAGAATGCCTTTGCAGAGCCACGCGCCATTGACATGGACTTAGTAGATGCTCAGCAAGCTCGTCGTGTTTTGGACCGAATTGTGGGTTACTCTATTTCACCTCTTCTATGGAAGAAGGTTAAGAAAGGTCTTTCTGCAGGTCGAGTGCAATCGGTAGCTCTTAAGCTTATTATTGACCGTGAGAATGAAATCAAGGCTTTTAAACCAGAAGAATATTGGACAATTGATGGTGCCTTTAAGAAGGGTGCTAAGAAGTTTCAGGCTAGCTTCTATGGTCTTGATGGTAAAAAGCTCAAGCTCAACAATAATGACGATGTTAAAGACGTTCTCTCTCGTATCATAAGTGACGACTTTAACGTTGATAAGGTAGAGAAAAAAGAACGCCGTCGTAATGCGCCATTGCCATATACAACATCATCACTACAACAGGATGCTGCTAATAAAATCAACTTCCGTACACGTAAGACTATGATGGTTGCACAACAGTTATACGAAGGGATTAATCTTGGTTCAGGCGCTCAAGGTTTGATTACCTATATGCGTACGGACTCAACACGTATCAGTCCAGTGGCTCAAAATCAAGCGGCTGAATTTATTACAGAACGCTTTGGCTCTAAGTATTCTAAACATGGAAGCAAGGTGAAAAATAGTTCAGCGGCGCAAGATGCTCACGAGGCTATCCGTCCTTCAAATGTTTTCCAAACACCAGAAAGTATTGCTAAGTATTTGGATAAGGATCAGCTTAAGCTCTATACCCTTATTTGGAATCGTTTTGTGGCTAGTCAGATGGCGGCTGCAGTATTTGATACGATGAAGGTGACCTTGTCTCAAAATGGTGTCATTTTCACTGCAAATGGTAGTCAAATCAAGTTTGACGGTTATATGGCCGTTTACAACGACTCTGATAAGAATAAAATGCTTCCTGAAATGGCTGAAGGTGATACGATTAAGAAGGTTGTGACAACGCCTGAACAACACTTTACGCAACCACCGGCACGCTACTCTGAAGCGACATTGATTAAGACTTTGGAAGAAAATGGCGTTGGTCGTCCGTCAACTTATGCACCAACGCTTGATGTTATTCAACGTCGCTACTATGTCAAATTGGTGGCTAAACGTTTTGAACCAACTGAACTCGGTGAAATCGTTAATAGCTTAATTGTAGAATTCTTTCCAGATATCGTGGATGTTAAATTCACTGCCGAGATGGAAGCCAAACTCGATAAAGTTGAAATCGGTAAGGAACAATGGCAGAAGGTTATTGATGAATTCTTCAAACCTTTCCAAAAAGAATTGGAAAAAGCTGAAGAAGGTATTGAAAAAATCCAAATCAAGGATGAACCTGCTGGTTTTGATTGTGACCTCTGCGGCCATCCAATGGTTATCAAGCTAGGTCGTTACGGTAAGTTTTATGCATGTAGTAACTTCCCAGACTGTCACAATACTAAGGCTATTACTAAAGAAATTGGTGTGACTTGTCCAACCTGTGGGCAAGGTCAGGTTATCGAGCGTAAGACAAAACGCAATCGTGTCTTTTATGGTTGTGATCGCTATCCAGACTGTGAATTTACCTCGTGGGATATCCCTATTGGACGTAACTGTCCTAAATCAGGCGATTACCTCGTGGAGAAGAAAGTACGTGGTGGTGGCAAGCAAGTTATCTGTAGTAAGGAAGAGTGTGACTACAAAGAATCTGTTATAAAATAAAGAAGAAAGCTATCCCAAGTTTTGACTTGGGATAGCTTTCTGTATTTTGTCAAAAAAACTGATACTTTCCTTAAATTTGTTTTTTATACTAAGAATGAAAAGAAAGGAGAGTTATTATGAAACGTTTAAGTTTATCAGGTTTCCAACTCAAATATATAGCCCTAATTACTATGGTATTCGACCACATTCATTATTTTTTTGATTATACAGGGAAAATCCCTATTTGGTTTGCTATGATTGGTAGATTAGCGGCCCCATTGTTCCTTTTTTGTGTGATTGAGGGTTTTATTCATACCCATAACCGGAAGAAATACTTCCTAAAGATTTATTCTTTAGCAATTGTGATGGGACTGATTCAATTTGGATTCTATAATTTTCTACATCCTCTAGTTAGACCAGATGGTTTCTTTCCACAAAATATGATGCTGTCGTCATTCGCAATTTTGCTCGTTGCTCTTCAAGGGATTGCATGGATTCAAGAAAAGAAATACCTTAAAGGGATACCAACTTTACTTTTTCCATTGTTGCTTCCATGGTTAATGGTGCCTTTTTATCTGCTAAGTGTGAACAAACCTATGTTTGGTTTTCTACTAAATTTACTCAATTTCACAGTATTGCCAGTCCATACATTTATCAATGATGGAGGAACGTGGTTGCTTTTGACCGGTATCGCTATGTATCTTTGTCATAGGAATCTTAAGAAAGAAGTGCTTGCTTTTATGAGTGTTAGTCTCGTTTGGCTGCTAATGGCGATTGTTTTAAGTAGACCTTCTTTTCACGATTTAATATTCAAATACTTTGAATGGATGGAAATATTTTCAGCACCTTTAATGCTTTCTTATAACGGTCAAAGAGGGAAAGGGTCAAAATATTTGTTCTATGTTTTTTACCCAACCCATATTTATCTACTTTACGCCTTGTCAGTTATCTTCTATAGATGATATGATAAAGATAACTTTGAAGGAAAGGAAAGGCTATGGCTCGAATACTTGTTATTGATGATCAAAAAGATATTGTTCAATTGGTTGTAAAGGCTTTAGAGCTCCAAAACCATAATGTGACAGGGCTTACAAGTGTTTTGGATTTGGATAAGAACTCTTTACCTCGATTTGACCTGATTTTACTGGATATTATGATGCCTGATGTTGACGGTCTACAGTTTTGCCATGAGATTCGAAATCAGGTGGATTGCCCAATCCTCTTTATTACAGCTAAAACGCAAGAAGCAGACATTGTCCAAGGGTTGAGTTATGGTGCGGATGATTACATTTGCAAACCATTTGGGGTTAAAGAACTCCAAGCGCGTGTTGCAGCTCACTTGAGACGTGAACATCGTGAGCGTCACCATAAGCTTTCACTTGGGGAGTTTCAGTTTGACTTGTCTGCTCAAGAGCTTTATATTGAGAATCAGTTGTTAGATTTGACAAAGTCGGAATATGGTATTTGCCAGTTTTTAGCTGAAAATAAGGGCCAAGTCTTTTCAAAAGAACAAATCTACACGCATTTGTACGGCTATGAGGATAAAGGCAGTCCGGCAGCAGTGGCTGAACATATCAAGAATATCCGTGCAAAGCTTAAAGAAGTTGGGCAAAATCCTATTGAAACAGTTTGGGGGATTGGTTACAAGTGGCACTAATAAAAAAACGAGAACACTCTTTAAGAACAATCTTGTTATCTTATGTCGTCAGTCTTACAATTCTCTCTGTAATCAGCAGTCTTCTTATTTTGTATTTATTCAGCTTGTCTTATCGTTTTGGAGTTGTGATTCCAGCAAATCAAGTTGAGAGTGATTTGTCTGCTGTGAGAAGTGATATTGAAACTTCTAAGGTCTTTAATCCCGAGATTTTACCTGATGGCACGAGTTATGTCTTTTTAACTAGGGATTTTAAGCTTAAAAAGTCTAACATGCCTGTTAACTTGCAAGAAGAATCCTTACTAAATTACCAATTCAAGAATGCTCACGGTGAGAAATACGGCTATTTTCAGTCTTTTGAACGATCAGATGGCATAGTCATTGTCAATTATCAACTATCACCTCGGTACCGTAATGAGTGGATGAACCAGCATTTTCCCAATGCTGATCTTATGATGATTGGTTCAATGTTTGTATCTATCTTAATCATATTTATTATTTTAACTTTTTATTATGCAAATAAATTGAGTCAGCAACTTAAACCTATATTAAGGGTTACTGAAAAAATTTCCCAACAAGATTTGGATTTTCAAACTTCTCAGTCTACAATTAAGGAATTTAATCAGGTTTTAAGTGGTTTGGATCATATGCGTATAGCACTTCGTGAGTCTTTGATGGAAAATTGGAAGGCAGAGCAAGATAAACAAAATCAGATTTCTGCCCTGACACATGACTTAAAGACGCCCCTAACAGTTGCTCGTGGAAATGCGGAACTCTTAGCTATGACGTCCTTGGATGAAAATCAAACGGAGTTGTTAGAGCATTTTCAAAAAGGTATTGCACAGGTTGATGCTTATGTAAAAGAGTTGTCAGAACTCAACAAAATGAGTTTGAAGAAGACCCTGACGCTTGAAGAAGTTCCAGTTAAGGAATTTGTTGAAGACATTTACGATCAAACCTTGTCATTAGCTCAAACGAAACAAATCAATGTGGTATTTGACAAGGAGGAAATTGCGAAAGAAAGCATAGGCAATTGGGATAAGTCCTTGTTGAATCGAGCTATTATGAATATTGTTTCAAATGCCGTAGAGCATACACCCAGTGGCAGTCAGTTGCTCCTGACCGCTAGGGTAGAAGAAGATGAATTCAAGTTTATATGCCTTGATTCTGGTCCTGGATTTTCCCTTGAATCTCTTGAAAACGCTACTCAGCTATTTTATCAAGAGGATAAAAGCAGACAGAGTCGCAATCATAGTGGCCTTGGTCTGACTATTGCCAATGATATTATTCGTTTACACTATGGTAGTCTTTCTCTTGCAAATGACAATGGCACGGGTAGTGCTAAAGTGACTATCATTTTACCCCTTTTAAATACAGATGACTACTAGTCGCCAGATGAGGAGTTTTTTGCTATACTACTAAGAGTAAAAATGAAGAAAGATTTGTGGGAGCAGGATTTCATCTTGTTTCCGAAGAGGTATTAGTGTCATGTCTCAATCAAAAGCAGATTATATTAACGTGATTGGAGCTGGTTTGGCCGGATCCGAGGCGGCTTATCAGATTGCCAAACGTGGTATTCCAGTAAAACTTTATGAAATGCGTGGGGTCAAAGCAACACCACAGCATAAGACAACAAATTTTGCAGAATTGGTTTGCTCTAACTCTTTCCGTGGAGATAGCTTGACCAATGCTGTAGGGCTTCTAAAAGAAGAAATGCGTCGTTTGGACTCTATCATTATGCGTAATGGAGAAGCTCACCGTGTGCCAGCAGGTGGTGCCATGGCGGTGGACCGTGAAGGCTATGCAGAAGCAGTGACAGCTGAAATTGAAAGTCATCCCTTAATTGAAGTTATCCGTGAAGAAATCACAGAAATTCCTGATGATGCTATTACAGTTATTGCTTCAGGTCCCCTAACTTCTGATGCTTTAGCTGAAAAGATTCATGAGCTTAACGGTGGAGACGGGTTCTATTTCTATGATGCCGCTGCACCAATCGTTGATAAAGCAACTATCGACATGAACAAGGTTTACCTTAAGTCACGCTATGACAAGGGTGAAGCAGCTTATCTAAACTGTCCAATGACCAAGGAAGAGTTCATGGCCTTTCATGAGGCCTTGACTACAGCTGAAGAAGCTCCTTTGAATTCTTTTGAAAAAGAAAAGTATTTCGAAGGGTGTATGCCTATCGAGGTTATGGCTAAACGTGGTATTAAAACAATGCTCTACGGTCCTATGAAACCAGTTGGTTTGGAGTATCCTGAAGATTATATGGGTCCACGTGATGGTGACTTCAAGACACCTTATGCGGTTGTTCAGCTTCGTCAGGACAATGCGGCTGGTAGCCTCTACAATATCGTTGGTTTCCAAACCCACCTCAAATGGGGAGAGCAAAAACGTGTCTTCCAAATGATTCCAGGTCTTGAAAATGCAGAATTTGTTCGTTATGGGGTAATGCACCGTAACTCTTACATGGATTCGCCAAACTTGCTTAAACAGACCTTCCAATCAAAATCAAACCCTAATTTGTTCTTTGCTGGACAAATGACTGGTGTTGAAGGTTATGTTGAATCAGCTGCCTCAGGTTTGGTTGCTGGAATCAATGCAGCCCGTCTCTTTAAGGGTGAAGATGAAGTTATTTTCCCTCATACAACAGCAATCGGTAGCCTTCCATATTATGTGACACATGCTGAAAGCAAACATTTCCAACCAATGAATGTTAACTTTGGTATTATCAAAGAATTAAAAGGCCCACGTATTCGTGACAAGAAAGAGCGTTATGAAAAAATCGCAGAAAGAGCTCTTAAGGATTTGCAAACTTTTATAGATGCTTGATGCTAACATAAAAAGCCCTCACAAGAGTGAAGGCTTTTCGTTTTAGAGAGGAGCGAATAGAAATATCGATTAGCCAAAGAATTTCTTAGCGATGTCTTCGTAAGTTCCTTCAGCAGCAGAACGGCTTTCATAATTACCACGACAGTTGTGTGTCCAAACCGTTAAACCAAGTTCGTGAGTATAGTCAACAACCTCGTTATTGATAGCAACAAATTCATCGGCCAATTCTGCCAAATCACCATTGCCGTCTGAGTAGAAACTTGCAGGGTTTGATGGGTCAAAAAGTTCCCAGAGGCAGTCGTCAAATTGAACGATTTTACCACCAACAGCCTTGTATTCATCCAAGAATTCTTTATAGGCATTAATCAAACCTTTTTTGAGTTCTTCGTTTGTTTCATAGACTTGTCCAGGAACAGCCAATCGATCAAAGATAGCAAGTTCAGTGTAGGCATGAGCAGGTGTCCCCAGATAGTTTGTTTGGCATCTTCATCACCAGCTTCAGCCTTAACCAATTTGTAAATATCTAGGTAGTGGTGGTTTTTACCTGAGAGAGGCTCAGTGATACGAATACCGATATCTTTACGTGTTTCATATTGACCACCATCATGGTCTTTAAAAGTATAACCATGCTCAGCAATGTAGCGTTCAATACCTTTGAGTCCCCAGACAAAGTCCTAGTGCCACATAGAACGTCCAAACTCCCCATCGGTAAGGATGTCAATTCCGTTAGCTTTTTGGTCAGCCACAATTCGCTTAATAGATGCAGTTTCAATTTCTTGATAACCAGGAAGGGCATCATAGAAAGGATACTGGATGTCGTCACGATGCTCGATTTCGTCCTTGTATTTACGGAGATCCGCAGGACGAAGAAGAGAACCGACTAATTGGAATTTAGATTTTGTCATTAAATTTACCTCGAAATGTCTATTTGCATCTACATTATTTCTTATGGGAACTAATGAAAAATAGTTAATTTCTTGCTGTGGATATAATTTTAGACTATATAAGGTTTAGCTCTGCAAAATGATACTTCTTATGATAAAATGGAAAGAAAACGATGAAGGTTGGGAATATGCAAAAAACATTCTTTATTATTAAACCAGATGCTGTTAAACGCCATCTAATTGGTCAAGTGCTTGATCGAATTGAGCGACGTGGCTTCGTTATTGAGCGTATGGAGATGCTGATGCTTGACGAAGAACGTCTTAAAGAACATTATCCCCAATTGGCTGATAAACCTTTTTTCCCTAGTATTTCTGAATTCATGATGAGTGGTCCAGCAGTTATTGGTATTATGTCCGGCCCAGGTGTTATTAAGTCATGGCGTGATATGATGGGAGCAACTAATCCTGGGGATGCTGCTCCTGGAACGATTCGTGGAGACTTTGCAACAGCACCAGATGGTGACATGATTCCAAATATCGTTCATGGCTCTGATTCAGAAGAATCTGCGGCTCGAGAAATTAAGATTTGGTTTGGTGAGTAGGATGGATATAGCACAGATTCAATCAGAATTAGCTCAGGATGGACTATTAATTGATGTCAGGACTCCAGAAGAATACGCAGAAGGTCATGTTAAGGATGCCTTATTAATACCTCACACGCAGTTTTTCTCTGCTGACATTCTAGCTGAAAAAGACGCTTCCATTTACCTCTATTGTAAAATGGGACCTCGTGCAGAATTCGCTGCATCAGTTCTTAAAGAGCGAGGATATACTAAGGTGACTAATCTAGGTGGCTTGGACGATATGGAAGCACTAGGGTTTAAGTTTGAAAAATAATACACATAAGGTCACTAGTGGTGATCTTATTTGCTTTCAAAAAGCATGACAAATTATTAACAACGCTTTCATAAAGTGGTAAGATTCTAAATGAGTTAAGACAAAGCCTATGAAAATGACTTTGCCAGAACTTGACTAACTTAGCGTATTCCAATTGAGATAAGGCTTCTTACTAAGCTTGTGACTCCAATTGGTAGAGGGGGATTTCGTATGTCAAAAGTTGCTATTGTTACAGGTGCAGGTCAAGGTATTGGTTTTGCGATTGCAAAACGTTTGGTTGAAGATGGTTTTAGAGTCGGAGTATTGGACTACAACGCTGAAACTGCAGAAAAAGCTGTTGCTGAATTGTCAGCAGATAAAGCATTTGCAGTTGTAGCTGATGTATCTAAACAAGCTGAAGTAGCAGCTGCTTTCCAAAAAGTAGTTGATCACTTTGGCGACTTGAATGTTGTTGTTAATAATGCTGGTGTGGCACCAACAAAACCCCTTGACACTATTACTGAAGAACAGTTTCAACTTACATTTAACATTAATGTTGGTGGAGTTATCTGAGGTGCACAAGCTGCCCAAGCACAATTTAAATCACTTGGTCATGGTGGTAAAATTATCAATGCAACTTCACAAGCAGGTGTCGTAGGGAACTCTAACTTAACTGTATATGGTAGAACTAAATTCGTAGTTCGTGGTATTACTCAAACTTTGGCGCGTGACTTGGCTGATTCAGGTATAACTGTAAATGCTTATGCACCAGGTATCGTTAAGACTCCAATGATGTTTGACATTGCCCACGAAGTTGGTAAAAATGCTGGTAAAGATGATGAGTGGGGTATGCAAACTTTTGCTAAAGATATTACCCTCAAACGTTTGTCAGAACCTGAAGATGTTGCAGCAGCAGCTAGCTTCCTAGCTGGACCTGACTCAAACTACATTACAGGTCAAACAATCATCGTTGATGGTGGTATGCAATTCCATTAAGGTTAAAAGGGAGAGCGAATGGCTCTCTTTTTTGCTTGATAAAACATAATGTTTCTGATAATATAGTTATAAATAATTATGTTTTTAAAGGTGGATTCCCATGTCAGACATCTTACACTATATTGCTGAGCACCCGTTTTTTAGTCTTATTCTATTGGGAATTATTGTACTAGCCTTTGGTTTAGCTCCATTTTCAAGTAGTTCAATAGAGAACAAGCGTTCAGCTATTATTAATAAGCACTACAATGATAATTTTAAGAAATAAGAAGGATTAAATGCAGTCATAAAGCAGATATTAGAGATAGGCAAATGCCTATCTTTTTTGTATAATAGGAGGTGACGGTTCGTTTTTTAACAATCACAAGTAAGAACTAGGAAAGAATAAAATGCCAAATATTGAAGAATTAAAACAAAGACAGGAGAAGATTCGCAACTTCTCGATTATTGCTCATATTGACCATGGTAAATCAACGCTTGCTGACCGTATCTTGGAAAAGACTGAGACTGTATCAAGTCGTGAGATGCAGGCACAACTCCTTGATAGTATGGATCTTGAGCGCGAACGTGGTATCACTATCAAACTGAATGCCATTGAGCTTAACTACAAAGCTAAAGACGGCGAGACTTATATTTTCCACCTTATCGACACACCGGGACATGTGGACTTTACTTATGAGGTGTCACGTTCCCTTGCCGCCTGTGAGGGTGCTATCTTGGTGGTAGATGCAGCTCAAGGGATTGAAGCACAAACACTTGCCAATGTTTACTTGGCACTTGATAATGACTTGGAAATCTTACCAGTTATCAATAAAATCGACCTTCCAGCGGCAGATCCTGAGCGTGTACGTACAGAGATTGAAGATGTTATCGGATTAGATGCCTCGGAAGCTGTGCTTGCATCAGCTAAGGCTGGCATTGGTATCGAAGAGATTCTCGAACAAATTGTTGAGAAAGTTCCTGCGCCCCAAGGTGATGTGGAAGCACCTCTCCAAGCCCTTATCTTTGACTCTGTTTATGATGCGTATCGTGGCGTCATACTCCAAGTGCGTGTGGTTAACGGAATGGTTAAAACGGGCGATAAGATTCAAATGATGTCTAATGGCAAGACCTTTGACGTTACTGAGGTTGGTATTTTCACTCCTAAAGCTGTTGGCCGTGACTACCTTGCGACTGGAGATGTTGGTTATGTAGCAGCTTCAATTAAGACAGTTGCGGATACTCGTGTCGGTGATACAGTGACACTTGCGGATAATCCAGCCGCAGAACCACTTCATGGTTATAAGCAAATGAACCCAATGGTCTTTGCTGGTCTTTATCCAATTGAGTCAAATAAATATAACGACTTGCGTGAGGCTCTTGAAAAGCTCCAATTGAATGATGCCAGTCTTCAATTTGAGCCTGAAACGTCTCAAGCCCTTGGTTTTGGTTTCCGTTGTGGTTTCTTGGGCCTTCTTCACATGGATGTTATCCAAGAGCGTTTGGAACGTGAGTTTAACATCGATCTCATCATGACTGCACCATCAGTAGTTTACCATGTTAACACTACTGACGGTGAAATGCTTGAAGTGTCCAACCCATCTGAATTTCCAGATCCTACACGTATTGATGCCATTGAAGAGCCTTATGTCAAAGCTCAAATTATGGTTCCTCAAGAGTATGTTGGTGCTGTTATGGAGTTGGCGCAACGTAAACGTGGTGATTTTGAAACCATGGAATATATTGATGATAATCGTGTTAACGTTATCTATCAAATTCCACTTGCTGAAATCGTCTTTGACTTCTTTGATAAATTGAAGTCATCAACTCGTGGTTATGCAAGTTTTGACTATGAATTGTCAGAGTACCGTCGTTCACAATTGGTGAAAATGGATATTCTCCTTAATGGTGATAAGGTCGATGCCCTTAGCTTTATTGTCCATAGAGAATTTGCCTACGAACGTGGAAAACTTATCGTTGATAAACTTAAGAAAATTATTCCACGTCAACAATTTGAAGTTCCTATCCAAGCGGCTATTGGTCAAAAAATTGTTGCCCGTACAGATATCAAAGCTCTTCGTAAAAACGTCTTGGCTAAATGTTACGGTGGTGACGTTTCACGTAAACGTAAACTCCTCGAAAAACAAAAAGCTGGTAAGAAACGTATGAAAGCCATTGGTTCGGTGGAGGTACCACAAGAAGCCTTCTTGTCTGTGCTTTCAATGGACGAAGATGAGAAATAAGAATGATAGTCAGAATGTGATGTTCTGGCTATTTTAGTAAAAAGTTATGATAAAGAGGATTTTAAAATTTACCTTCTCAAAGTGACGTATAGAGAATGGCACCACTAATCCAACATATAAAACATTGGAAGAAATTGCCGCTGCAACCAATACTAGATTAGTTGTTGACTTTGTTCCAATAAAGAACTAGTTTTTGTATACACTCAAAAAGCTCTATAATCTCTATAGTGGTTTTACCTACTACAGAAATCATAGAGTCTTTTTTATATTATACCCTTATTAGAGAACAACATCATACCTTAACTACAGCACAAAAGTTAGACATCGAAAGTCTAACTTTTGTGGTGTCTTTATTTTCTATTTGTTTAGCCAACAGCAATTACAATAATGCTTTCAAAAATTAGAAGTAAGATAGCTAAAAAACTTTCTTTATTCATAGAAATTAACCTCCTATCTCACTATATGATATAATACTTTTAAGTTTATCTGGGAAATTCTCGTATATGCAAAAGAGGTGCTTTTTATGAAAGATTATGGAAAATTATTTAAGAAATTTAGAGAGTCTAGGGGATTAGTCTTAAAAGATATCGCAAAGTTAGGCGTATCAGTATCTCATATTTCCCGCTTTGAACGTGAAAATACAGATTTGACAATTAGTAAGTTTATGTCAGCTTTAAATGCGATAAATATGCCTATTGATGAGTTTATGTATGCAGCAAACGACTTTCAGAGAGATGAGTTTAATGAAATCTTAGAAAAGATTAGTTTATTTGTTTCAGCAAGGAACGTGTCAGGTATGGAAAAGTTATTAATCTCTCAAGTAGAAAAAATCGAAAAGCATGAGACTTTTTATACTCTAAATACTATTTTAATAAAAATTCGTTTACAGGACTTATCAGACAAAAGTTACTATGATGAATCTGATATCCAATATTTATCAGACTACCTATTCTCTGTAGAATATTGGGGTTGTTACGAACTACTGTTATTTGCGAATACTGTAGATGTATTGAATCATCAAACAATGATGCTTTTATCAAGAGAAATGTGTAAACGTTCAGAATTTTACAAGGATTTACCAAACTACCGAAGGTTACACTCAACAATGCTATTAAATTGTTATATCATAAGTATTGAAAGAGATGAGTATATTGATGCGTTGTATTTTGAAAAACAGTTAAATCATAGTTGTTTTACGGAAACTGAGATTTACGAGAAATTAGTGTTTCATTATTCAAAAAATTTATATGAATTAAAGAAGAATAGGAGCAATAAAGCTATTCTAGAAATGAAGAAGTGTATTACTGCAATGAAGCTGGCTAATAGTGAGAATTTAGCTATAAAATTTGAAAATCATTTATCTGGAGTGTTAAAAATGTAGTTGGATTTGTGTATATGGTATAAATTATCAGTGTCAAAATTAAATGATATATTATTGATATGAGAATTATTAAATTTCCTGAACAGATTTCAGAAGATATCATTCATTATACGTTTCTAGATGATATTATCTCTTATAATTGTGAAAAGTGTAGAGGATCTTGTTGTCATGTGAATAATTCTTTATTACTTGATGCAAAGACAGCAAGTTTTCTAAAACGCACGTATCTTAAAGATTTTATTGTTAGTGATGATAGTGTTTCATTGTTGAGTTGTGGTAAAAAGTGCTGGTTTCATTCTGAATTGGGTTGTACGATAAATGATTTAGGCTTGAACAAGCCATTAACTTGTGAATTATATCCTTTTCATATTAAGAAAATTCAGAACTTCTATATTGTTTCTTTTACTCCTTGTCCGACATTTCAACTGAACCTTGGTGAGGGGCAGAGGTACAAGGATATAGAGGATGTAGTTTTACGATATATTAAAACTGGGGTGCCAGTTTTTAGTCCGTCTTTGCATGTTTCAGAGGAAAGGCTGAAATATGAGATTGAGTATCAAAACAATTTTAAAAACACTTTATCAGAGTATTATCGAACAAAGACTGCCGATGGCACTACAGAGTTTAAAGAATATGAAAAATGGTATATATATTATTTAGATTTTAGATGGGGAAGTATACCCTTATCTTATACAAGTTCACAAGCAAATCAATTTTGGAATCTTTACAAGAGAGTTTGTGAAGATGTTTATAAAAAAATATCATATATACGAACAGATAACATATACTTTATTATTGCAAATCAGTTTAATAAGATAATTTCAAAGCATTTTCAGCTAAATTTTATAGATAAAGAATGATTTCTATGATTTGTTATGGGTACTTATTGATTCTTAAATAAATAATGGAGGATATTACGATGCAAGTTAGTGATGCTATTGCACAAATTGAATTAGCAGAAGAAGAAGTTGTTTCTAGCGGTCTATCTATTGACATTATGGAAATTAAACCTTCTGTTGCTACAGAGTTGATTGATGGACTCAAAGGTCGTTGCCCACCGTCTGTCTAATAGAACTGATTGTAGGATTAGAGTCTATTTCTAATCCTTTGGTTTTTATATTAATATTTTTGGAAGATTGCAGGGAATTAATATGACGAGCAATGTTTACTCGATTTTTTTTAATTGGTACAATAAGCAAGGAATACTCAGGAATAATAGGAATAATAAACTATTTTCATTAAATTTAGCTACATTTTTAGCTTTAAAATTTATGTACCAATTTTCATTGAAAAAGTTTTCTGATTCAAAGAGTCAGGTAATAAAAAATGTTATAGATTTTCTAAATAACAATGAAATATCACTCTCTAAGACCAACACTAAAATTGTTGAATTTTCAACGAAAATACCATTAAAAGTGATACAGATTGAGGTCACGAACAAATGTAACCTAAGATGTATGCATTGTTATTTACCTGATTATTCAAAGGAGCTCGATAGAAAGAAAATTTCAAGTATAGTATATGAAGCTAAGCAGCTAGGAGTAATGGATGTTGATTTCACTGGAGGCGAACCATTATTATTACAGGGATTAAGTGAAATTATCGAGGAAGTATTAAAAGAGGGAATGTGTACAACAATTTTTACAAATGCTGTATATATTCCTGAAGATTTTAAAATATTGATTCAAAGATATGATGGTATAAGACTAAAAGTTAGTTTAGATGGTTGGAATGAAACAATACATGATTCAATTAGAGGAAGAGGTACATTTAAGAGAACAATTAAGAATATTGAATATTTTAGGAGTTTAGGAGTACCTGTTACTGTTAATGTTGTTTTGAATAACAAGAATATTAGTGGAGTGAAGTATTTTTTGGAGTTGTTTGATCGATTAGATGTGAAATATGCTTTTGATAGGTTTTTACCTTTTGAAAGGAATAATCGACTATCAATTAGTGATGAAGAATTCAATAATGCTATTTTGTGTATTCCCAATATTCAAGCAAATTGTAATAATATATCCGAATCCACATTTGAATCATTTTATTGTGGTGCTGGCAATTCTTATGTGTTTATAAATTCGTCAGGTGATGTTGGATTTTGTCCGACATTATCCTCCACTAAATTTTGTGGAGGTAACATTAATGAAAAGACTTTAAATGATATTTGGATTAATTCGAAGTTCTTCAATCATATTCGAAATGTACGATGTAAGTATTATAATGAATGCCCTGCAAATTATGTTTGTCAAGGTGGGTGTAGAAGTCGAGCTCAGTTTTTCGGAGGTTCTATTGGGAGTCCCGATATACAGGAGTGCAAGTTAGCATATAATTTAACTGGGATTAAGCCAAAGTCAATGAGTTTATGAAAATATTATCTATTATTTATGATGGTGGAAGTAGAATTCCAGGAGCGAGATTTGCTCCCACAAAATATTATCAAGAAGCGATGTTATATGATAGGAAAGATTCTGATATAATTACAATTAATTTAGGTAATCAAGATTTATTTTCTATTGATTTAGAAAGTCTAAGTCGAACTATTGCTGAATCTAAAGTTCAGATTGCTTTAGGAGGAGATCATTCAGTTACTTATCTATTAGCAAAGGCCACTGTTCGAGAGGGAGCATATTTAATTGTTTTAGATGCTCATTTAGATTACTTCAAAGACTTTGAAAGTGTTGTAAAAAATTGGAATTTTTTAAGTTTTTTAACCGATATTTTTGAAAAAATAATTATCATTGGGGAAAGGAATTTTGAGTTTCCTAGTTCATTTGATAATAAAATAATCATCCTCTCAATGGAGGAGTATTGGTTAAATAAGAGTAGAGTTTTGAAAAAGTTAGATAGTTATATTGATGAGTCAAAAGATATTTACTTATCAATAGACATTGATGTTTTGGATCCATCTGTTTTTGATTCAGTATCATATCCTATTATTGGAGGATTTCAAATGAACGATTTTCTTGGAATAATTTCCAAAATTTTATGTTCTGATAAGGTATATTTTTGTGATATAGTTGAGTACAATCCGATGGTTGGAAGTGATAATGCTCACATTTTTTACCAAATGATTCAATTTGTTAAATCAAAATTAAGGAGGATATAGGAAATATTGAAAATAAAAAAATATGCAGCATTGAGTATTTATTTTAATCGTTTCTCATCGTTAATCTCAGAGTATGGTTATACTATCTTGATCAACATTCTATTGTCTAGAATTTCTGTGCAATTAGTTATGTATTTTTGGGTGGTAAAGTGTTTAGCTGCAATAGTTACAAATAGGATTAATATCTCAAATAGTAAACTGAGCAGAAAATACCTGCTTATTCTGTTAGAAATTACAAAGGCAATCTTACTTTTCTTACTAGGTTTTGGATTAAACCATATAATTGTCCTATTAGTTGTATTCATAATTGAGGTTGTCAATGTATTGTTTTCCAGTTTATTATATAGTTGTGTACCAATTATTATAGACAAGGATTCATTGATTAAGTTTAACGCTAGGTATACAAGCATTGGTTCAGTATCTTATTTTTTAGCACCGTTGTTTGTTGGTTTATTTATTAATAAAAGTCACTTTTTATTGTTTACAGTTTATGCTCTTCTTTTGATAGTGGGAGCTACTAGTCTTTTATTTTTACCAAATATTTCGACTTTAAATTTGAAAGAAGAAAGAAAAAAACAAAATTTAAACATTACATTATTTAACATTCTGAGATCCAAAAAAATTGCATTAGTTCTATTATCTGGAGTTATTGTGGGATCAATTGGAGTTGTTTATGATACTTATGAAGTTGTTTATTTAACAAAGTATCTCGGTATTAGTGATTCTATGTATTCCTTTTCCTTATCATTTTTAGCAGTTTCATTCTTAGTAATGAGCTTCCTTCTTAGCTTCGTGAAACAAATAAGTTCTCATATGAAAGCTTTCGCCTTAGGTCTTTCATTTTATGTTCTATATCTACTTTTATTTAGTACATCTTCGAACATTTATACAGTACTAATGAGTTATGTTTTTCTAGCGATAGGTCAGACAATGATGGGGATAATCGAAACCAATTATTTTCAGTTGTCACTTAACATGAAAGAATTACAGAAACTATATATTTACTCGGAGACCTTACATTCTGTATTTTCAGGCATTGCTGTTTTAGTAATAGGAAGTTTTGCCTTTTTAAGTAGTCATCTTGTTTTAGTTTTCAGAAGTCTTGCTGTTTTTGCTCTGTTTATTCTTCTGTGTTATTGTGTGTTTGTAAACCTCAAAAAACTAAGCATTGATAAGTAATATTTATAAATCAGAAAACAAGCAAATGAGATAGTTAATTTATAAAGTAGACAAACGCTATTTTGAGTGTTTGTCTTTTTTAGTCACCTAGTCTGCCTTTTTTCACAAGATTGTCTGAAAACTGTGCTATAATGATAACAGAATTGTGAATTGATGAAAGTTTGTGAAAAAACGAGCAGACTTTGACACTTTGTGACTTATACTTGAAAGGAAAGTTGGCTCTACCATTTTAGGGCTAGAAGGACTGTGTTCATGTCAGAAGAAAAGCAATTGTATGGTGCAGATTTAGTGGTTGATAGTTTGATCAACCATGATGTTGAGTATGTCTTTGGGATTCCAGGCGCAAAAATCGATAGGGTTTTTGATACCTTGGAAGATAAGGGACCTGAATTGATTGTTGCCCGTCATGAGCAAAATGCTGCTTTTATGGCTCAAGGTGTTGGACGTATTACTGGGAAACCAGGTGTAGTATTGGGAACATCTGGTCCAGGTGTCTCCAATTTGGCTACTGGTTTGGTAACAGCGACGGATGAAGGAGACCCTGTTCTTGCTATTGGTGGTCAGGTTAAGCGTGCAGATCTCTTGAAACGTGCCCACCAATCAATGAATAACGTTGCTATGCTTGAGCCAATTACCAAATATGCTGCTGAAGTACATGATGCTAACACCCTTTCTGAAACGGTTGCTAATGCCTATCGTCACGCTAAGTCAGGGAAACCAGGTGCAAGCTTCATTTCAATTCCTCAAGACGTGACGGATGCTCCGGTCAGTGTTAAGGCTATTAAGCCTATGACAGATCCAAAACTTGGTTCAGCATCTGTTTCTGATATTAACTATCTAGCACAAGCCATTAAAAATGCAGTGTTGCCAGTCTTTCTTTTGGGAAATGGTGCCTCATCAGAAGCCGTAACTTACTCTATTCGCCAAATTTTGAAGCATGTTAAATTGCCAGTTGTTGAAACTTTCCAAGGTGCCGGTATCGTGTCACGTGACCTTGAAGAAGATACTTTCTTTGGTCGTGTAGGTCTTTTCCGTAACCAACCCGGAGACATGTTGCTTAAAAAATCCGACTTAGTTATTGCCATTGGTTATGACCCAATCGAATATGAAGCACGTAACTGGAATGCTGAAATTTCAGCACGTATCATCGTTATTGATGTTGAGCCGGCCGAGGTGGACACTTACTTCCAACCGGAACGTGAATTGATTGGTAATGTAGAAGCGAGCTTAAACTTGCTTTTGCCCGCTATTCAAGGTTATAAATTGCCTGAAGGTTCGGTTGAATATCTTAAAGGTTTGAAAAACAATGTTGTTGAGGATGTTAAGTTTGACCGTCAGCCTGATGAAGGTACGGTGCATCCGCTAGATTTAATCGAAGTTTTGCAAGAACAAACAGATGATGATATGACTGTTACGGTTGATGTTGGTAGTCACTATATTTGGATGGCACGTTATTTCAAATCGTATGAACCACGTCATTTGCTTTTCTCAAATGGGATGCAAACGCTAGGTGTTGCTCTTCCATGGGCTATCTCTGCAGCTTTGGTTCGTCCTAAGACAAAAGTGATTTCTGTTTCTGGTGATGGTGGTTTCCTCTTCTCAGCACAAGAATTGGAAACAGCAGTTCGTTTGAAATTGCCAATTGTCCATATTATCTGGAACGATGGTCATTACAATATGGTGGAATTCCAGGAAGAAATGAAGTACGGTCGTTCATCTGGGGTTGACTTTGGTCCTGTAGATTTTGTAAAATATGCTGAGAGCTTTGGAGCCAAAGGTTATCGTGCAACAAGTAAAGCAGCGTTTGCTAGCTTGCTTCAAGAGGCTTTGACTCAGGCTGTAGATGGACCAGTCCTTATTGATGTTCCAATTGACTATAAAGATAACATTAAACTCGGCGAAACTATTTTGCCAGATGAATTTTACTAAAAAGAGGGTGTAGACATGTCTGAAGCCATAAAATTATTTCAATATAATACTTTGGGAGCCTTGATGGCTGGGCTTTATGGAGGTACTTTAACCGTTGGAGAGTTGTTAGAGCATGGAGACTTGGGTCTCGGAACATTAGATTCTATCGATGGTGAGTTGATTGTTCTTGACGGTAAAGCCTATCAAGCTAAAGGCTCTGAAGGTAAAGTCGAAGTGGTAGAAGTTTCTCCAGATGAAAAAGTTCCCTATGCAGCAGTCGTACCTCACCAAGCTGAAGTTATCTTCCGTCAACGTTTTGAAATGACTGATAAAGAACTTGAGGATCGTATTGAATCTTACTATGATGGGGTTAATCTCTTCCGTTCCATCAAGATTAAAGGGCATTTTAAGCACATGCATGTCCGCATGATACCTAAGTCTACTCCTGATACGAAATTTGCTGAAGTTGCGACTCATCAACCAGAGTATGAATCTGATAATATTTCAGGTACAATCGTTGGTATCTGGACACCTGAAATGTTCCACGGTGTGAGTGTTGCTGGTTACCATCTCCATTTTATTTCAGATGACTTGACATTCGGTGGTCACGTTATGGATTTTGTTATCGAGAATGGTATTATTGAAGTTGGACCAGTTGACCAACTCGATCAACGCTTCCCAGTTCAAGACCGTCAATATCTCTTTGCTAAATTCAATGTTGATGAAATGCGTAAAGATATTACTAAGGCTGAATAAGCATATAAATAAGATACTGTCTCTTTGTCAACTGTAGTGGGTGACGAAAAGCTAACATCTAGAGAGGACCGGATAGGTCCTCTTTTTATGTATGTTCAGTGTGATGAAGACACGTTTCTTAAAGTTGATGAAGTTTCTAAAACCGAAGCCCAAGCGTTTAATGTCTTTAATTAACTTATTAGTCGCTTCAAGTTTTGCGTTTGAATAGTCTGTTTCTAGTGCATTTTGGATGTATTGCTTGTGTCTAAGAAAAGTCCTAAAGACCGTTTGAAAATAGTGATTGACCTTGCTTCTATTTTCCTCTATCAGGTCAAAGAACTCACCTACTCTCTTCTCCTGAAAGTGAAAAAGCAAAAGCTGATAAAGTGTATAGTAGTCAGTAAGCTCTTTTGAAAAGACTAGTGTCTTCTTAACAACTTCATGTGGTGCTAAAGTTTGGCGGAAAGTCTTTGAATAAAAAGAGTTGAGAGATAACTTACAGCTGTCCTTTTGGAAGAGTCGCCAGTGATTTTTCAAGGCTCGATAGGGTAGTGACTTTTTATCGAATTGGTTCATAATTGCAATTCTTGTCTTTAAAAAGGCACGTCCAAGGTGCTGGATGATGTGGAAACGATCAAGAACGATTTTTGCGTTTGGAAAGAGCTTGCGAGCCAGTGGAATATAAGCTCCAGACATATCCATCGTGATAAACTGTACCTGTTGTCGGACTTTCAATGGATACTTCAAAAAGTAGTTTCGTATAGTAGTTTGGCGGCGATTATCAAGGATGGTTATGAGTTCGTTTGTCTCATAATTCTGCGCCACAAAAGCCAATTCCCCTTTCTTGAACCCAAACTCATCCCAGGACATAACAGCAGGGAGTTTGTCATAATGTTCCTTGAAAGTAAACTGATCAAGCTTACGATAGACAGTGGACGTCGACACGCGAAGTCTTCTTGCAATATCAGTTAGTGACACTTTCTCAGTTAGGAGTTGTGTAACTTTTTGTCGGACTAGATTGGAGATTTGGCAGTTTTTCTCAACGATAGATGTCTCAGCTACCGTGACACTTCTACAATTTTTACACTGGAAACGACGTTTTTTCAGACGTAGTAGAGTTGGTGTTCCCGCTTGCTCGAGAAGAGGGATTTTAGAAGGCTTTTGAAAATCGTACTTGATCATCTTTCCATGGCAATGAGGACATGATGGTGCAGGGTAATCGAGTTTTGCTTGAATCTCGATACGAGTATCAGTTTCAAAAACAAGTGAAATCTTGATATTTTGGTCTTTAATTCCGATTAATTCTGTGGTATTCTTAATAAGCCTCATGAGTTTTTCCTAATGATGGTTTGGTTGCTTTTCATTATAGTTCTTATGGGACTTTTTGTGTACACTCAAAAAGCTCTATAATCTCTACAGTAGTTTTACCCACTACAGAAATTATAGAGCCAAGATACTCCCCTATTCGACATAGGGGAGTATCTTGTTTTAAAACGACGAAGTGGTCCTAACTCTTCCGTTTTATTTATTAAGTTATAGCATATCTCACTCAACAGATTTTAGAGCCTCGAGCATATTGACTTTCTTAAGGTGTTGGTTCACAAAGATACCCAGAACCTGTCAGAATGATAATGATTACTAGTGTTGGAACAGCGTAGATGAGCCAGCCAAGATTTGGATTGAACATAATATTTTCAGGCGTGATAACATCTACCATGTATTGATGCAGTCCCAAACCAAGTCCGAATTCAACCAAGATACCAATGATAGAAAGATAAATTGTTTCTCGATAGATGTAGAGCGTCACTTCTTTATTAAAGAAACCTAGAACCTTAATGGTTGATAATTCGCGGATACGCTCTGCCACATTGATATTCGTTAAATTGAAGAGAACAACAAAAGCAAGAAGAATAGAAACACCAATCAAAACTCCCATAACACGGCTAAGTGAGTTGACGATGGTCTTAATTTGTGCCTTTAGAGTAGTATTTTGGACATCCCCTTTTACACCATCAAGAGACATAAATCGACTGGCTGTTTGCTCAACATTTTTGTCTGAATGATCTTTTAGTGTAAGTATCGTAGCATTTTGGCTAGCCTCTTTTCCGAAAGCATCCTTATAAGTAGATTCGTTCATAAAGATGAAGTGCCCCATGTACATCTCAGAAATACCAGAAACTTTGAGTTTGATGTCTTTGTCCTGGCTATTTTGAACGGTTACTTCATCACCTACAGAAATACCAGCTAGGTCCGCCAATTTCTCTGAGATAATAATGCCTTTTTCAGTCAAATCAAGCTTCTGACCAGTTTCACGATGATTGAGTTTGATGTAATTTTGAAGTGTTTTTTGATCTTTATCATTGACAACAAGTGTTGTGATATCTTGACGATCGTTATTACTTCCTACATCTAACAGGTGCTACGGACGGTATCGGTAAGCATCTAGCAAAGAAACCGTCTAGTGAAGGCTATCATATCATCCTCCACGGTCGCAATCCTCAAAAGCTGGAATTGGCTACTCAGGAGGTTCGGGCAGTCTCCTTGAGAGGCAGAGTGTCTAGCTACTTGGCTGATTTTTCAAAATTAGATAATGTTTATCGATTTGTGGAGGAAATCAAGCGAGACTTTCAAAGGATTGATATCTTATTTAACAATGCAGGTCTGTATGCAGGGAAAGAGCGAAAAGCGAGTGGTGAAAATGTCGAACTAACTTTCATGTTATCCGTTCTGGTTCCCTATATTTTTATAACAGAGCTAATCCCCTTGTTAGAAAAATTGCCTGATGGCCTTGTTATCAATACCTCTTCCTATATGCACCATTTTGCGAAAGTGAAGGATTTGGACTTTGGCTTTGAGAAAGAATACAATCCCGGTTTGGCCTACAATAATTCCAAGCTCTACACCATTTGGATGACACGCTATCTAGCAAGAGATTTCTTTTTAAAAGGTTCAAATACCACTATTAATGCCTACCATCCCGGCTTGATTTTAACCAACTTAGGGAATAATTCTAGTGATAAAAAGACGGAAAAGTCTCTCTTCGGACGCTTGATGAAGTCTCTTTCAAAAGATTTAGATCAGGGAATCGAAACAGGCTATTATCTCACCTTATCAGAGGAAGTCAGTGGCTTGACTGGCTACTACTTTGATGAAAAGAAAGTCAAGTCGGTATCTGAAAAAGGCTACTCATTTGAAAAAGCACAGAAATTAATGAATTACTGCCAAGAAAAGGTCAAAATGTTTAAAGAAAAGCAGAATGTTTAATATCATAAATATAAGAAAAAAGCTCAAGTTTTCATTAATAAAACTTGATCTTTTCTTATACAAGAGTTAATAAAATCGTAATTACCAGAGCGATTCCGATCCGAATCAGGTAGTGGGCTACTAGATGGAAATTTCCTTTATGCTTGCCATTCCAATAGGCTCCGTAGCAAATCAAGCTAACTCCGATCAGCCAAAGGAATAAAGCAACAATTGGCAAAAGGAAGTAAAGGATGAGAGAAGGTCGCAAGGTTGCTTCCGATAAGGAGAAGCCGATTTCCTAGAGTATTCTTGTGCTTTCTTAATTCTGAAAGACTGGCCATTAAATGAAGAAGAGCAAAAGCAAGGGATAAGAAAGCTGTGAAAATACCAAGAAGAATGAGGAGGAGCATAGTTTTCCTTTCTATGATACATGATGTAAAGTCGCACCTTAGTTAGAAGCGACGTTTAAAATCTCCAAATAAAACTGGACTACTTCCTGCTCGCTGTAGGACTTGCCTTTTTTCAACCACCAGGTCAGGGTTTCAATGAAGTTGGTTACAACCAGGTGCTTGAGATATGAGTGAGGAATGTTGGGGTGTGATTGAATCAGTTCATCAGCTACCATTGGATAGACGTCATGTTCCAGTTCTTTTCGCAGCTGCCGGATAAAATAATCGTTTTTTGAAAGCAAGAGACTGGTTACATGGTCTTGATTTTTCTTGAAATGTTGAAAGATATGGGCCAGGTAGTCTTGTGGAGAGAGGTATTGAGTACGCTCAAACAAATGGTGAAAGAGCTTTTGGCAGAGCTCATCCAGTAGTAACTCTTTGCTCTCATAATGGCTGTAAAAGGTCGAACGCCCCACATCAGCCAAGTCAATAATCTCCTGAACGGTGATGGCCTCATAATCTTTTTGGTTAAGTAAGTACAAGAAAGCTTGATAGATGGCTTTTCTAGTCTTGGTAATGCGACGATCTTGTGCAGTCATATGGACACTATGAACAAACTGTTCAGTAACGTACACAGCGAACGGTTTGCCCCTATCCTTTCTGTTGGTAGTATTGGATAATAGATATTGAATATGATGTTCGTGAATCTATTATACCAAAGGAAGGTAAAAAATGAGTTCAAAATATGCAGTCTGGTTGGCTTTTTTCTTGAATCTAAGCTTTGCCATTGTTGAGTTTATTGCAGGGGGAATCTTTGTTTCCAGTGCTGTTCTCGCTGACTCTGTCCATGACTTGGGGGATGCTCTAGCCATTGGCCTCTCGGCCTTTCTAGAAACAATCTCCAATCGTGAAGAAGATAGTCGCTATACCCTAGGCTACAAGCGTTTTAGCTTATTAGGGGCTTTGGTAACGGCAGTCATTCTGATGACAGGGTCTGGTATGGTGATTTTAGAAAATGTAAGCAAGCTTTTCCACCCACAACCCGTCAATGACGAAGGGCTTCTTTGGTTGGGAATTATTGCTATCAGTGTCAATCTGCTGGCGAGTCTGGTCATTCGTAAGGGTCAGACCAAGAATGAGTCTATTCTCAGCCTGCATTTTTTGGAAGATACCTTAGGTTGGTTGGCTGTCATCCTGATGGCCATTGTCCTCCGATTTACGGACTGGTATATCCTAGATCCCCTCTTGTCTCTTGCTATTTCCTTCTTTATTCTGTCCAAAGCCATTCCACGTTTTTGGAGCACGCTCAAGATTTTCCTGGATGCTGTGCCAGAAGGGGTAGATATCAAGCAAGTTAAGAATGACTTAGAGCAGTTGGATAATGTTGCTAGTATCAATCAGCTTAATCTTTGGACCATGGACGGCTTGGAGAAAAATGCTATTGTCCATGTTTGTCTGGAGCATGTCAAACATATCGAGGTCTGTAAAGAGTCTATCCGAGACTTGCTCAAAGAGAGTGGCTTTCAAAATGTCACCATCGAAGTTGATGAAGACTTGGCAACCCACCAAGCTCACAAGCGAAATATCGAAGAGCTAGAAGCAGAAAGTGAGCAGCAACACCATCATTAAGGTTTGTTTTTAAACTCTTAGAGTCTACCTTTAAGAGTTATTTTGATACCAAGTTCCCTAAAGTGATCCTTTTCATGATAAAATAGAACAAATGTAGAACAAGGATTAATTATGAGTAAGAGAGCTGTGTTGATGATGACCTTTGGGTCACCAGAAGAGATTACCTATGAAGGAGTAGCGGAGTTTTTCACGAATATACGGCGTGGTGTTCGTCCTGAACCACATGAAATTCAGACTTTACATGACAATTACCTCCGAATTGGTGGAACTCCACTCCAAAGGATAACCAGAGAAGAAGTTGATTTGGTTGCTTCTGCTCTTGGAGAACAAGTGTCGGTTTACTTTGCCAATAAATTTTCACGACCTTTCATTACAGATGTGATTACACAGATGGAGAATGACGGAATTGAAGAATGTTTGTGCTTGATTTTAGAGCCCCATTATTCTTACTATTCTGTCATGTTTAACAATGCAGGTCTGTATGCAGGGAAAGAGCGAAAAGCGAGTGGTGAAAATGTCGAAGGATATGAGAAATTTTTAGAAAGTGAGCATATTAGGTTCCAAATTATCAAGGACTGGTACTGCGAACCTTCTCTTCTTCACTATTGGGCTGATGAAATCCGGAAGATTTTAGATCAGATTGGAGACGACAGTTATAAGGTGATTTTTTCAGCTCACAGTGTCCCAGTTTTGGCACTAGATTTTGGTGACCCTTATATCGACCAGATTTATGATAATAGTCGCTTAATTGCGGAGGATTTAGGACTTAGGGAAGAGCAGTACACTAATACTTGGCAGAGTGAGAGTGATATAGGTATTCCTTGGATTAAGCCTGATGTCTTAGAATATCTACGAGATTAGCGTGAACACCCAGACCACTATATTTTTGTCCCTATTGTCTTTATTAGTGAGCATATTGAGGTTCTTTTTGATAATGATGTGGGAATGTAAGGAACTTTGCCAAGAGCTAGGTGTAGCCTATCACAGACCTCCCATGCCAAATAGCGATCCTCGTTTAATCAAGGCCCTTCTTTCAGCTATTCAGTCTCATATAGACGGTGACTATAGTTACTATCAACCTCAGCTTGAGACCTTTGATGAGCTGGAAACTCCTTCTAGCACAGGTCAGATTTTGGATGAGGAAAAGGATATTCAAATGCCCGATTTCGTCAAGAAATTGATTGTTAAAAAAGGTCGAGAAAATGTCAAGATGCCATATCTAGTTAAGAAAATGCTTGAAAAGAAGTATGGAAAAAATATGATTAGTTGCTATTGTTTGAAAGTAATTTGGAGGGCATGATGTGAACTAAAGCTTGCCTAAAAGTATATACTAACTATAACTAAAGAAATAGAGGTAGATATATGAAATCAGCAGTTTATACCAAAGCTGGACAAGTGGGGCTGGCAGAAATTGATCGCCCGCAAATCGTGGTAGCAGATGATGCCATTATCAAGATAGTACGTACTTGCGTTTGTGGATCTGACCTTTGGAGTTACCGTAATCCGGAAATGGAAGAGGGACATAGAATAGTGGTCATGAGGCTATCGGAATTGTCGAAGAAGTTGGCGAGCAAGTTACTACGGTAAAACCAGGAGACTTTGTCATTGCACCTTTCACACATGGGTGTGGTCAGTGTGATGCTTGTCGAGCTGGTTTTGACGGCTCTTGTGATAACCACTCAGGTAATAACTGGTCTGGGGGCGTGCAGGCTGAGTATATCCGTTTCCACTTTGCCAACTGGGCCCTTGTCAAAATTCTTGGGCAACCTTCAGATTATAGCGAAGGCATGCTCAAGTCACTTTTGACACTTGCTGATGTTATGCCGACGGGTTACCATGCTGCGCGTGTGGCTAATGTACAAAAGGGTGATAAGGTTGTCGTTATCGGAGATGGGGCTGTTGGTCAATGTGCTGTCATTGCATCTAAGATGCGTGGAGCTTCTCAAATTGTCCTTATGAGCCGTCACGAAGATCGTCAAAAGATGGCTTTGGAGTCAGGTGCGATTGCGGTTGTAGCTGAGCGTGGCGAAAAAGGCATTGACAAAGTCCGTGAAATCCTCGGGGGAGGAGCAGATGCAGCTCTCGAATGTGTCGGTACTGAAGCAGCAGTAGAACAAGCTCTTGGTGTCCTCCATAACGGTGGTCGTATGGGATTTGTCGGTGTGCCTCATTATAATAACCGTTCCCTTGGTTCGACCTTTGCCCAAAATATTTTAGTGGCGGGAGGGGTAGCCTCTGTCACAACCTATGATAAACAAGTTTTGTTAAAAGCTGTTCTTGATGGCGACATCAATCCAGGCCGAGTCTTTACGACAAGTTATAAATTGGAAGATATTAATCAGGCTTATAAAGATATGGATGAACGCAAGTCTATTAAATCTATGATTGTTTTAAATTAGTTAAGTTATACAAAAGCCTTGGTAATGCAAGAGAGCTGTGTTTCCAAGCCTTTTTATATGTTGCAAAGGAGAAAAAAATGATTACAGTCGAAAGGGCTAGTCACACAGACCTTTATGACCAGGTGAACGTGATTCCGTTTGAAGAGATGGATCGTTTCATTAAGGAAAACATGTAAGATGAATGAGTTCGTAATCAGTATTGCAAGTAAAAAAGTTAGGATTATTTAGCTCTTACATAAAGCAAATCAGAAAGGTATATATGAAGAAAAAACTCTTATTTTCAATCTTTTAGCAATACTTGGTCTTGTTTGTGTAGGTGGTTGGTATTTTATTTCCCAAAACCAAGCGTAGGCCGTAAAAGCAGAAGCAAGAAAAACATTTATTCAATCAAGCCGTCCAACCATCTTTTTCCATGGTTGGGAGCTCAAGCAGTCATGCGGAAAGACACATGGCTAATGCAGCTAAAAAATCTGGCGTGACCCAAACCATTATCGAAGCCAATGTGGCTGAAGATGGGACCGTTACTCTGAAAGGGACTGTTCAAAAAGATGCGGTCAATCCGATTGTCCTAGTCAATTTTGACAATAATTGAGGGGCCAGCACTCAGGACCAGCGCAACTATGCCTACGCTGTCGTCAAAGCTCTCCAGGATACCTACGGAATCACTGAGATGAACATGGTTGGTCACTCCTACGGCAATATAGCTATCGTCTATTATATGCTCTAGTATGGCAGTGATACCAGTCTTCCTAAACTAGTCAAACATGTGGATATCCCCGGTCACTTTAACGGGATTATCGGCATGGATGAACCGGAAGAAAACTCTCTAGATGGCGAAGGAAAACCAACTAGCATGACCGAGTCATATGGGGAGCTCTTGTCTCTTGGAGACAACTATCCTCAAGGACAAGTTGAAGTCCTCAACATCTATGGCAATACAGGTAAAGAGAGTGATGAGCGCGTGACCAATCTATCCAGTCAATCCCTAGCCTATCTGCTTAAAGGTCATGTCAAATCCTACCAAGAAAAGAAAATCACAGGTCTTAACGGCCAACACAGTAAACTCCATGAAACAACCTTGGTCGATAAGCCTCTAAATGCTTTCTTGTGGGGAAAATGAGTTGATAAGAATATAAAAAAATCTAGTAGAGGCTGTCTACTAGATTTTTTTAATACAATGATTGGGTTGGCAGAGAAGAGAAGTAAAAGAACGAATCCAATTTCATCTGACATTTCATGTAAAGAATGTTAAATAAAGATAAGATAATGTAATCGTTTACTTTTGTTTCTCATAATATTTACAGCCTTGTTTTTGATGGAGTTCAGAAAGATGAAGTCTAGTGATTATAACAAGGTCAGAGGAGTTATTGTCGAGAATTGTAATAAAGTGGGTCTGCATGGTAAGGTTACTATCACTAAATTATATTGGACAGCCTTAGAAATACCAACTTACCACGTAACTTATACCTATTCTGATAAAACTAACGATGACCAGAAAGTAGTATTAGAGAAAATACGGCTATTCATGAAGAAGGATCAAGTGACTCTTATGGCAATGTTCCAGAATATAAGGAATCGTTTTTGAAGCAGAAATCTGTCCAAAAGGTTGAGAAGGAAATTAAAAAACAATTGAAGAAACAAAAACTCGGTCTTCCTATTAGTTCATTTAGTTTTCTATCTAACTTCAGTCATGATGAAAAGGAGAAAAATCTGGATACCTTATCCTCAGACAATCTCAAAGAAGGTAAGAAGGACTTTGCAGGTTACTATCAAATTTCATACCAAACCTTGATTGATAAAGAGTTGATTGAGATGGTCATTTATATCGATGAAAAGATAACAGTCAAATCACAAGATATGAAAGATGCGGCTAAAAAGTTAGATGCTAGTGATCTTCCGAATGGTGAATATAATTTCTTTTATTCCAATACCAAGGATGAGAATCAAGATTAAATCAGTTATTCTTTTAAAGTAAAAGATGGGAAAGTCGTTTTTTATGAGGATGAGAATCTAGTACTAGAAGATGATGATTAAAGGTGAGGAGATGAAGAAAAGTTATAAATTCTATTTATTTGTTATTATCAAGAATCTTCATTCTCACAATCCTTTTAAAAACTGGATAGGAGAGATTATTTCAGAGTATCGTGCATAGGTTCTTAACATCAGAAGATTTCGTGAGACAATAAAAGATGATTGAAATAATCTTTCTTGAATAGAACACAAATAAGACATGTTTCTGACTAAAACAGATTCATGTCTTTTTTAGGTGTTATGATTTAATCATCTATTTTTCTTGATTATAAGCTAATAGATTTTATGAAATCATATAATCAGTTTAAATTTTTGATATAATAATTCTTAAAACTTAGGAGGCAACAGATGATACATAAACATGAAATCCCAATTTTAGAGTTTGATGATAGTCCTCAGGCTGTGATTATGCCGACACATGAGGACTTGGATTTAGACTTGCCGGCTAGGTGTATTTACGCTTTTTTAGAAGAAGAGATTGAACGCTATGCGAACGCTGTTGAGGCTGATAAAGTTGGAGAGTTTGTCTCCGCGACCAAAACTTATCCTATATTTGTTATGACTTACAATGGGGAGGAGATTTGCTTGGCTCAAGCTCCAGTTGGATCAGCTGCAGCTGCACAATTTCTTGATTGGTTAATTGGTTATGGCGTAAAACAAATCATTTCAACTGGAACTTGTGGCGTTTTGGTAAACATGAAGGAAAATGTTTTTTTGATTCCTACTAGAGCGTTGAGGGATGAAGGAGCGAGTTACCACTATGTTGCGCCATCCCGCTATATAGACATGAATAAACAAGCTCTGGAAGCTATTGAGAAAACTTTAAAACAAAAGAAAATCCCCTATGAAGAGGTCATGACCTGGTCGACAGATGGTTTTTATAGAGAAACACCAGATAAGGTTTCCTATCGTATTGAAGAGGGCTGTAGTGTTGTAGAGATGGAATGTTCTGCACTTGCAGCAGTTGCTCAACTTCGAGGAGCTATTTGGGGATTACTACTCTTTACGGCAGATTCCCTTGTAGATATTGACAATTACGATCAACGAGATTGGGGCTCAGAGGCTTTTGATAAGGCTTTAGAGCTTTGTCTGGATATCATTGTCCAGATGTAATCCTAATTCAATAGAAAAAAGAGCATGACTATATAATCGTGCTCTTTTTAGATGTAAGTTATTATTTCAAAATATCCCAAAGTTCTTGGGTAGTCTCAGCTACAAAATCTGGATTTTCAGCTAATAAGGTTTCGTTAGTCCCGAATCCCCAGGTAACCGCTATTGTTTTGATGCCAACTGTTTTTCCACCAATCAAATCAAACTTGGTATCACCAACAATGACAGAACTGTCCTTATTCGCATTATTTTCAGTGATAGCACGCTGCAAGACGTCAGCCTTGTGGAAAGCAGTAGGTGTGGCCCCATAGATACCGTCAAAAAACTCAGTGATGCCAAGGTACTCGCACATTTCCAGAGCGGTAGGCTCATTTTTGGAAGTCGTAATATAGATTTTCTTATTTGGATCGTGACTCAGCTTTTCTAGAACCTCTTTTATACCGTCGTAGAGGTGAGCTTCAAACTGTCCTTTGGTCTCATAATAGTCACGATAAATTTTGACAGCTTGGGCAGCACCTTCTTCGCTAATTTCTTCTTTGAATGTCACTTCTAGAGGTGGTCCCATAAAGGTTCGAATTTTTTGGTCGCTAGGAACAGGTAGGCCCAGTCTTTCAAAGGTTTGGACAAAACCATTGTGGATGCCCTCGGAACTATCTATAAGAGTACCATCAAGGTCGAAGAAAATGTGTGTAAATGTCATATGATTCTCCAATACAATGTTATTTGTTTATTATATCATGATAGGACAAAATGCAAAGTCAAACAATATAAGTCAGACTTTCAAAGAGAAGACGATTGTGCTTGATTTTGATAGGGTGGAGTTGAAAAAAAGCTTCCAAACATATCGTTATCCTCGACCACCTCTATGGTGAAATTTTAGACCCATTAGATATAACTCCTATAAGGGGTGAGACAACCGGTCAAACTGGAAGTCAAGATTTTTCAACCCTTTTTAAGAAACAATACAAGAATAAAAAAGTGATTTCAGTGGGTTGGCAGGAAAATCCAGATTTAGAAAAGATTGTTGAGTTAGAACCTGATTTAATCCTTATGACAGGAGAGCGAAAGGATCTTTATGAAGATTTGTCTGAGATTGCACCAACTGTTGGCTATTTATAGCAACACAAATGAAAAGCAGACATCTTTGACAAACGTGATGAAATGAAGAAAGATCTCGATAGAGTTGATGCTAAGGAGGCTGTTTTTGCGGAAAATGTCAAAGCTAAATTTAGCTTCCAAAAACTTATGTATTTGAGCGTGACTGTCAATGAAATCCGTTACTATACTTACGGGCATCTTGGTTACCTGTATGATATTTATAAGTTCAATCGTGCGAAACCTATAATCCAGATGATATGTTCCAACTTAAAAACTCACCTATCTGGAGTAAGCTTAAAGCTGTTCAAAATAATAAGGCTATCTATGCAGATTATTTAACTTATATGCTTGGATTTAGCATTGTGTCGCAAGAAATAATTATGAAACAAATAGCTGATGAATGGGGATTGAATTAAACTAAAAAGGGATCTAGCTGACAAACAAACGTCTGGTGTGTTTCTCAAAGAAAAATAGAGCTGAATAGTCATAGGAATCCAAAGCAATGGTTCACAATCAGACCCAGAAATAAGACCAGCCAAGAAGGGACTTGTCATATAGAGTAGGACACAGCAATAATGGACCAAATGATAGAGACAAGGCATGACTGTTTCGACCCTTCAACAATACGTTTAAACTGTTGGGCTCCGAAATTCTGTGAGGTGAAGGTCGTCACCCAGCAGCAAGGGAGGTAAGGGTAGAACCGCAAAGGACATAATTCGTCTTGCTGCCACCTGAGCACTAATGATGAGAGGGCAGAAGCCATTAATGGCGTACTGTAAGGTCACAGTTCCAATAGAAACAATGGAATTCATGAGGCCCATGGCCATTCCTTGTCCAAAAAGGTCCAGATAAAGGCTTGAATCAAGAACAAAGTCAGACTTATGTAGTAGGAGAAAGGTCACCTTTTTCTTAATATAGTAAAGACAGACCCTGTGAGATAATAGTCGCTAAGCCTGCTGATTGTACGCCAAGATGGAGCTATGTAATAAAAAAGTCTAAAATGATATTAACTAAGGCTGAAAAAATCAGGAAATAGAGAGCTGTGAGGCTATCCCCAACCGCCCTAAGAAGCCCTGCGCACAGATTATAACCCAAGCTTACCCCAACACAAGACACAATCATAGAAATATACTGGTAGGACTGTCTAATGATAGAACTAGGAGTTCCTAAAAAGTTAGCAAAGGATAAAGACCAAAATGCCCTAAAAACATAACTAAGACACTTAAGCCTAGACCAATAACAAGTGTGGCAGCTACAGATTGACGAAGCTTATCATATTTTTGCGCACCATAATAACGTGCAATAACAACCCCCATACCATTTTCCAACACCAAGGGCAAATCCCGATTACCAAATCAAAAATAGAAGAGGAAGCCCCAACAGCAGCCCAGGCATCAGGTCCTATAAATCGTCCCACAATCATGACATCAGCAGTATTGTAGAGCTGCTGGAAAATATTAGAAACTAGAGTAGGCAGAGCAAAGATTAAAAGAGACCTCAAAATTGGGCCTCGTAAAAGATCAACTGACGAATTTTTTATAGTACTATTATAACAAGAGAGTAACTGTGAAACAATAATAAAAAGTCACCCTAGGATGACTTTTTCATAGACTTTAGATAGCGGTTGAGCTTTTGTGACATATGGATATAACCGGCCGCAATCATTGGAAGCTGTAAGTAAATATAGGGAGGAGTGTACTGGCTCTTGGTCTCAGAAATGAGATGGAATAGAAGCCCTCCAAAAAATAGAATGAGGAAAGAAAATGTCAAAAAATTCAAGGTTCAATGAAGATTTTAGTTATATCATGTTGATTATAAGTCTACTAACAGTCTTTTCTTTGCTCTTTGTAAAACTTATAGACTTAGTAGCATTAGCTTATTATAAAGTTATAACAAACTTGTTCTCAGAAAAAGTTAGCCAGTCTCAAGCTCAAAAGTTTAAATATTGGATGCGATTTCTTCCTGTAGGCTGATTTGTAGATATTAACAGTATTGATGACAACAAACGTATCAAACATGCTTCTGTTACTTTATCATTTTTACCAATAGCACTTCTTGTGTATTTAATTACTGTTCCATTAACTTATGATGCTTCTTCAGACTCAATAATATGGGTGATTTCATTTATTTTTCTGTGTTTTACAATAGGTAGTGTAATTGGATTTTACAAAAATTTTAAGTTTACAAAAAATACTCAAGATTATCACAAGAATATGTATTGAATAATAAATATAAAATAAACTACTAATATAATGAAAAAAAGGAACCTACTAAGTTCCTTTTTTATTACAATTAAACTAGCATTAACAACCACTAGGCATTACATAATGGTTGGTGGAATGTTCAATTTATTTCATTCGCATGCTGTCAATTTTTTCTTCAGTTGGTGTGACACGTAAGGTTTTTTGTCCCGTATAAGTCACAAATCCAGGCTTACCTGCTGTTGGTTTGTTGAGTTTCTTAACATCAATCATATCTACTTGAACCAAGTTTGATAGACGAGCCTTAGAGTAGTAGGCAGCTAGTTCTGCCGCATCAGTCTTGACTTCATCGGTTGGGTTAAGATTGTCCTTGATGACCACGTGACTACCTGGAATATCCTTGGCGTGGAACCAGAGCTCACCTTTTTTAGCCATCTTGAAGGTCAACTCCTCGTTTTGTAGGTTATTACGACCAACCATGATAATGGTCTTGCCATCAGAAGCTAGATAACGTTCAGGTTTCTTGCGTTTCTGACGTTTGTCAGTTGAACGACGCCTCATAAAGCCAGCTTGTACAAGCTCCTCACGAATGTCTTCGATCTCATCCATTTTAGCTTGAGAAAGACTGAACTCGACACTTTCCAAATAGTTAATGGTTTGCTTGGTTTCTTCAATTAAACCAGTTAAGTGCTTAACAGCTTCCTTGAGTTTCTGGTATTTCTTGAAGTAACGCTGAGCATTCTGGTTAGGCGTTAGAGCCACATTTAGAGGAATGGTAATCTTTTCGCCAGTATAGTAGTTGTCTAGTTCTACACTATCCTTGTCATTTGGCACCATGCTCAGAAAGGTTGTTAAAAGTTCACCTTTTTGACGGAACTCCTCAGCATTTTCAGTAGCAGCAAGCTCTTTTTCTTGTTTAACAAGTTTCTTCTTGTTTTTTTCCAGTTCATTTTGCACACGATGGATCAAATCACTAGCCTGTTGAGCCACACGGTCACGCGCCGCCTTGTCCAAGTAGTAGTAGTCCAAAAGCTCTGACAAGGTCTCAAACTCAGGTTGGTCCTGACTATCTGAGAATCTTACAGCTGAAAATGCCTTAGTCGTAAGATTAGGTTCGACCTCGCGATTAAAGAAGTCACGAAAATTCTTGAGTTTATCAGTCTCTAATAAAGCTGATAATTCATTAGCCGTATCACGCCCCAACCCTTGGAAGAGTTTTTGAAGGTTTTTAGCTGACAAATCCTCCGTCTGTAAGAGTTCAAAGAGATTTTCGTCTGAAATATCGAAAGGATTTCTAGCATCTGTCTTTGGCGGAGCAATGTAGGTAGAGCCAGGCAAAATAGTTCGGTAACTATTTTGCGAGAAACCAACGTGCTTGATAGACTCTATGATTTTGTTCTCGTTCTTGTCAATAAGGATAATGTTGGAGTGTTTCCCCATGATTTCCATAACAAGAGTAACCTTAACACTGTCACCGATTTCGTTTTTGTTAGACACGGAAATCTCAAGAACACGGTCATTTTCCAGCTGCTGGATATCCTCAATAACAGCTCCCTGAAGGTATTTACGCATAATCATGGTATAGGTGTTTGGATTCTGAGGATTTGGCAACTCTGCCTTGGTTGTCTGGATACGCCCAAAGACAGGGTGAGCCGAAAGCAAAAGCTTGTAATTCTGACGATTGTTACGAATGGTCAACACCAATTCACGCTCAAAAGGCTGATTAACCTTCTGGATACGCCCGTAAAGCACCTGCTCACGTAACTCGGCCGTCATATGATGAAGAAAAAAGCCGTCAAAAGACATGATGCACTTCCTTTCTTGTTAGTGGTAATGGTTGTTATTTTAATTGTGATAATATATAAAATGCTTAACCATTATAGCATAAATCCGGTAGAAATGTTTGGGGAGGGTCGAGAGTCTAAACTGATTATTTTAATTTATTATAAATTATCATAAAAAATGGTATGACATAAGTAGCTAAAACATATCAAAATTCTTCAAATATTCTTTTGAATTATATTCTAGTTATGGTATCATTTAATACGCTTAAAATTTAAGGAGTATTATAATGAATAATATTAGAAAGCTATGTAATGCGACTAATTTGAAATACCTAGCTATTGTACTTATGTGTTTTGGATCACATCCATCAGATGTTTGAGGGTATGGGAGTGCCACTATGGTTAACTATGTTAGGGCGTTTGGTTTTTCCTATCTTCCTTTTTCTAGCAGCTGATAGTTTCCATTATACTCATGATCGATTGGCCTACCTCAGACGTCTCCTCTACATGAGTTGGTTCATGACCATTGGCAACGCCATCATTCTCTTGCCAATTCTTTCATCTATTCCAGTTGTAGTCCTGGCAGGTATAAATGAAATACCACATGCAAACCCACTTGTTGTGCAAATTGTTGCCTCTATCTTGTCACTTGTGCCAAGTATTATCATGGTTGAAGGTGGCTTTGTGATGGTTATTCTTGGTTTGCTATTCTATATTTTCCGTACCAATCGTATCGCACAAATTATCGTATTAGCTATTATATCAGTGATTGCCCATCTCTTTGATCCGACAACTAACTGTGCAGTGGATGATGATCTTCGCTGTGATTCCTATGTATTTCTACAACGGTGAGCGTGGTAGTGGCAATAAGAATTTCTTCTACATATTCTATCCAGCCCATATTTATCTCTTGTGGATCTTAGCAAGTTTTTTCAGATAAGAAGACAAAGGCAGTCCTCATACTGTCTTTTTTCGTGCTCAAAGTCCAATTTTTATAATTTGTTTCCTGCTTCTAAAACTGCTATAATTTAAGGAGTAATAGAATCTTGTGATAACTAAATTGGAGGTATATCATGACAAAAGTAGCAGTAGTATTTGCGGACGGATTTGAAGAAATCGAAGCCTTGAGCCCAGTGGATGTCTTCCGCCGAGCTGGATTTGACTGTAGCATGTTAGGACTTGAAAGTGCATCAGTGACAGGCTCTCATGGGATTCAAGTCACTATGGATGGCGTATTTGATGGTAATCTAAATGAATATGATTTGGTGGTTCTCCCTGGCGGCATGCCTGGCTCAACTAAACTACGTGATCACCAAGCCTTGATTGCCTCTCTTCAAGAAGTTGCTAAAGCTGGAAAATATGTTGCTGCTATCTGTGCTGCACCAATTGTTCTCGAACGTGCAGGCCTGCTTGAAGGGCGAAAATTTACTTGTTTCCCAGGTGTAGAGGAACAAATTGCATCTGGTGATCATCAAACTGACGTAGTGGTCGTGGATGACAATATTGTGACTAGCCGTGGTGCCGGAACAGCATTAGCGTTTGCTTATGCATTGGTTGATTTGTTGGGCGGTGATGGTCAGCAGTTGGCTCATACTATGGTCTACGACAGACTGTTTCAATAAGATTGATAATAGAGCATGTATCAAACAAATGGCCTAGTTGTAGGCTGGAGAGACCTTAGCTTAGTTTTAAGAGCTTTGGTTTTTTCTTTTCTGCTTTGACATCTCGCTTGAAAATGGTTATAATAATCACAAAATAACCTTTAAATGAGTCCAGAGAGGCTTAAAAGGTCGGACAGATTGAAACAGCAGGTTTCTCCTGTGATTTTTTGTGCGACCTTGCCGTATGGTGAGGTTTTTTTGATGACATTTTGCAGTATAGAAAGGGTTGTCATGATTTTAATTGAAGATTTAACCATTGTGAGTCAGCGTGAGATTGCACCTCGTATTTTTGAGATGGTGCTTAAGGGGGAGATGGTTGCGGATATGCAGCTTGGTCAGTTTATCCACCTCAAAGTGCCAGACCCAAGCAAGCTTCTTCGTCGTCCGATTTCCATCTCAGAGATTGACTACAATAAAAAAGAGGCAACCATTGTCTATCGTGTGGAGCGTGAGGGAACAGCTATCCTTTCAAAGATGGTAGCCGGTAAAACTATTGATACCATGGGCCCTCAAGGAAATGGTTTTGATATTTCTATTATTGAGGCTGGGCAGAAAGCTCTCCTTGTTGGTGGTGGTATTGGCGTGCCACCTTTGGTTGAGACGGCTAAGCAGTTGAAGGCTAAGGGAGTGGAAGTCGTATCAGTAATTGGTTTCGCCAATAAGAATGCCGTTATTTTGGAGGATAAACTCAGGGCTTGTGGTGATGTTTATGTGACGACTGACGACGGTTCATACGGTATCAAGGGTTACGTTTCAACAGTCATTGATAACTTCGACTGGACACCAGATGCCGTTTACAGTTGCGGAGCTCCAGGTATGCTCAAATATGTTGACAGCAAGTTTGAAAATCATCCTCACGCCTATGTTTCTATGGAAGCTCGTATGGCTTGTGGAATGGGGGCGTGCTATGCCTGTGTAGTTCACGTTAAAGGAGAAACGGATACTAAAAATCTTCGTGTTTGCGAGGAGGGACCAGTCTTTCCTACCGGAAAAGTCATCGTCTAGGAGGTAACCATGTCAGAGATGAAATCAGAAAATCGTTTAGCTATTAGTCTTCCAGGGATCGATTTGAAAAATCCCATTATCCCAGCTTCTGGTTGCTTTGGTTTTGGTCAAGAGTATGCCAAGTACTATGATTTGAACAAACTAGGGTCGATCATGATTAAGGCAACAACTGCCAACCCGCGTTTTGGGAATCCAACACCCCGTGTGGCAGAGACACCATCAGGTATGCTTAATGCCATTGGATTGCAAAATCCGGGTGTTGATGCTATCTTGTCTGAAAAACTCCCATGGTTACAGGAACATTATCCTGAGTTGCCAATCATTGCGAATGTGGCTGGATTTTCTAACGAAGAATATGCAGAAGTCTCTCACAAGATTTCCAAAGCTAGTAACGTCAAGGCAATCGAGCTTAACATCTCCTGTCCAAACGTGGACCATGGCAATAACGGTCTTCTCATAGGACAAGTACCAGAACTTGCCTATGCAGCCGTAAAAGCCAGTGTTTCTCACTCTGATGTGCCCGTCTATGTCAAACTGACACCAAGCGTGGCTGACATTACAAGTGTTGCCAAGGCAGTCGAAGATGCCGGTGCGACAGGTTTCACCATGATTAACACCTTGGTTGGTACACGCTATGATTTGGCGACTCGCAAACCAATCATTGCCAATGGTCAAGGTGGTATGTCAGGACCAGCTGTCTTCCCAGTAGCCCTTAAACTCATCCGCCAAGTCGCTCTTGCATCAGACCTTCCAATCATCGGTATGGGGGGCGTAGACAGTGCCGAAGCAACTATCGAAATGTTTATCGCTGGTGCCTCAGCCATCGGTGTCGGAACAGCAAACTTCGCAGATCCCTATGCCTGCCCTAAAATCATTGATCGTCTCCCTGAAGTCATGGACAAGTATGGCATCACAACTCTTGAGGACTTGCGTGAGGAAGTTCGAACAGACTTGTTGGGAAAATAATATAGTGCTAATAGGTATATTTGCCTAGGAAAAAGTATTTTCAAAGAACGTACTCATATTCCCTTTTGACAATCCCATATAAAAGCGCTATAATAGAACAAATTGAACTGAACCTTTAATCGAGTCCAGAGAGGCGAGAAAGGTGTACTGAGATGCTACGGCATCACTAAAGGGTAGGGACTGCCCTATTTTCGTGCAACCTTCGCTGACTGGCGGAGGTTTTTTGTGTGAAAGGATATAAGAAATGAGAGAAAATCGTCCTGTTATTGCCCTTGATTTCCCGACTCTTGAGGATGTGAAGGCTTTCCTTGCTAAGTTTCCTGCTGATGAAAAGCTCTATGTGAAGATTGGTATGGAGCTTTACTATGCGGCTGGTCCTGAGATTGTACGCTACGTTAAAGAGCTTGGCCATAGTGTTTTCCTTGACCTTAAGCTTCACGATATTCCAAATACTGTCAAATCAGCTATGCGTGTCTTGTCTAACCTTGGCATTGATATGACAAATGTGCATGCGGCTGGTGGTGTGGAGATGATGAAAGCTGCGCGTGAAGGCTTGGGAGATGGACCAATCTTGATTGCTGTAACCCAGTTGACCTCTACGTCTGAAGAGCAGATGCGTGATTTTCAAAATATCCAAACCACACTTCAAGAATCAGTGGTTCATTATGCTCAGAAAACTGCTGAAGCAGGTCTCGATGGTGTTGTCTGTTCAGCACACGAAGTAGCCAAAATCAAAGAAGCAACTAACCAAGACTTCGTTTGTTTGACACCTGGTATTCGTCCAGCAGGAGCAGCGGTTGGTGACCAAAAACGGGTCATGACACCTGCTGATGCTCATCAAATTGGTTCAGACTACATTGTTGTCGGTCGCCCAATTACGCAAGCTGAAGATCCAGTGGCAGCTTATCACGACATCAAGGCCCAATGGAACGATCAATAAATTTTCAAAAATACCTGATTTCTTAAGAAAAATAGAAAGAATTGGGTTATAATAAACTATAGAAAACGCTTTACGGAGGAACATAATTATGACATTAGCATCACAAATTGCTTCAGACTTGCTAGATATCAAAGCGGTTTACCTTAAACCTGAAGAGCCATTTACATGGGCATCAGGAATTAAATCACCAATCTACACTGATAACCGTATCACTTTATCTTATCCTGAAACACGTACGCTTATTGAAAATGGGTTCGTGAAAAAGATTAAAGAAGAGTTTCCGGAAGTAGAAGTAATTGCTGGTACTGCAACTGCGGGTATTCCTCACGGTGCGATCATTGCAGACAAAATGAACCTTCCATTTGCTTACATCCGTAGCAAGCCAAAAGATCACGGTGCTGGTAACCAGATCGAAGGCCGTGTGGTTAAAGGCGAAAAAATGGTTGTTGTTGAAGACTTGATTTCAACTGGTGGGTCAGTACTTGATGCTGTCGCTGCTGCAGAGCGTGAAGGGGCTGATGTTATTGGTGTTGTGGCTATCTTCACTTACGAATTGCCAAAAGCTGAGAAAAACTTCGCAGAAGCTGGTGTGAAATTGGTCACTCTTTCAAACTACACTGAGTTGATTAAGGTTGCTAAAGTTAAAGGTTACATCACTGCAGACGGACTTCAACTCTTGAAGAAATTCAAAGAAAACCAAGAAACTTGGCAAGACTAATTATTATGATTTAAGGCGGAACGTTTTAGGCGTTTCGTTTTTTTTTAGTATAATTTAGAAGATAATAGAAGCAGGAGATTATGAGATGACAATAAATGAGTGGTCAGATGTGACAGCAATGGCTGAAGCCGTGCAAAATAAGATGGTAAGCCCTCGAGAGCTAGTAAAGGATACTATAAGTGAAGCGGAGAGGACGAATACTAAAATCAATGCTATCGTCAGTCAACGTTACGAGAAAGCATTGGTAGAAGCAGAAAATCGAGATTTTTCTGATAAGCCTTTTTCAGGAGTACCAATTTTCCTGAAGGATTTAGGTCAGGAGCAAGCTGGGAAGCCTTCAACAGCAGATTCTCGCCTATTTACAAGTTACCATGCTAAAGAAACGGATAACTATGTCAAGAATCTTGAAGAACTGGGCTTCATTATTTTAGGGCGTTCTAGCACTCCTGAGTTTGGTTTCAAAAATATCAGTGATGCCCAGATTCATGGTTCTGTCAATCTGCCTGACGATGTGACACGGAATGCTGACGGGTCAAGTTGAAGCTGAAGATTTCTCTGATAAAGCTGCTGATAAGGCTAAAGAAGTTAATGAAAATGTTGACAAGGCTGCTGAAAAAAGTTGCTGACAAAGCCCGACGATGTGAAATAATTAAGCATAAAAAAAGCGCTCATATATTGTGAGCGCTTTTTTTATGCAATTTATTCAACACCTTGCATCAAACCTTGAATACGCTTTGATAGGAAGACGAGAACAATACCAAGTACAACAGAACCTAATCCGAAGTAAGAGAAGTAAGCGACTTCAGATTTGGCGTTATACAACGTCACCAGTTGTGCGTTCAAAGCAGAACCTACCGCTGATGACAAGAACCACATTGACATCATTTGAGAATTAAAGGCTTTTGGTGCCAACTTAGTTGTGACGGATAGGCCGACAGGTGAAATTAACATTTCACCGAGGATAACAAGTGCCCATGAACCAACTAACCATAGTGGTGATACTTTACCACTTGTGCCATACAAAGCACCAGGAATGGCCATTATCAAGAAGCTTAAGCCGGCAAATATCAAACCAACGGCAAACTTTGTTGGTGATGATGGTTGGTTTTTCTTCCAGGCAGTCCATAGCCAAGCGAAGAATGGTGTGTAAAGCATGATGAACAGTGGGTTCAATGATTGGAACCATGAGACAGGGAACCAAGATGAATCAACACGTTCAGCAGCAAATGTTGCCAACACAACTGAGCCTTGTTCTTCAATCGCCCAGAACAAAACAGCGGCGATGAAGAGTGGAATGTATGATACAACACGCAAACGTTCTGTTGCCGTAACCTTGACTGAAGCAATCATCCAAACAAAATAGAAGACTGGAATTGCGATTGCCACAATTGTCAAAAGGTTAATATAAGCTGGTAGTGAGTTCCAACCAACAAGATTCATCACGACGATGACGGCAATAAAACCAGCGACCGCTAAGCCCACTTTAACAAGTAATGGCTTAACTTCTTCTGGTGCTAGTGGATCAGTTGGGCGCAAGTAACGCGGATCCAATGTTTTCTTACCACCGAAGTAATAAACCAGCAAACCAATAAACATACCGATTGCTGCCAATGAGAAGGCCACGTGGTAACCTGCAGCTTCTTGTGCAGCACCAACAATAAGTGGTGCAATGAACGCACCCAAGTTAATACCAAACACAAAGATTGAGAAACCAGCGTCACGACGACGATCATGTTCGTCATACAATGTCCCAACCAATGTTGAAACGTTTGGCTTCAAGAAACCAGTTCCGATAATAATTAAGATGATTGACCCAAACAATGCGCTTGCGCCAAAAGGCAAAGCGAGCACGATATGTCCAAGCATGATGAGAACACCACCCCAGAATACAGCTGGACGTGCTCCGATGATACGATCGGCTACGAAACCACCGATCGTACCAGAAAGGTAAACCATTGAAGCGTAAATTGCCATGATTGATGCGGCTGTTGCTCGTGTAATGTGTAGATCACCAGTACTGATGAGGAACCACATATAGTAAAGCAAGATGGCGCGCATACCATAGTATGAGAAACGCTCCCACATTTCAGTCATGAATAGTGTTGACAGTCCTAAAGGTTGCCCGAAAAATGTCTTTCCTTTGTCTTCCATAAAATCCCCCGATTGATTTTTGATACGTTATTATTGAATTAACAACGTTACAAACATATTTATTAAAAATATCCTTCTATTTTATGCTAAAATGGTGTAAAATACAAATTATTTACCCAATTTAGTATCAAAATAATATCATATTAGCCGTGCTTAACCGATAGGTTGACGTGAAGATATCGTAAAATAGGGCGAATTAGTGGTCAGACCGTGGATTTATCTGTACAATAGAGGGTGAACGAATTTAAGTTAAAGGAATGACGTACCCGTTGGGATGTCCAAAAGTATGGCAAAAGAAAAGTTTGATGCAGGGGAATTTATATCCTCACTATTCCACTATGCACATGATTTCAATTATAATCATATTGTTTTTGAGGCTAATCGGTATAAAGTATCGGTTAATTTGACACGTAGATCGGCAACCTATGGGAATGCTGACATGTTTTATGTGTCAGCAGATACGAAGTCGTTTGCACCCGTGATGTCTGCAATTAACGGTGCCATTGAAGTGGCGGAACTCGCTAGCAAGCAACAAGCCGTGGTAGAGACAGCTGCAATGTTTGATGGTACAGAAGGTGCTTTGGGCCGTTCGATGACACTTGAAGATATGGAGTTACTGACTTGGGCCATTTTTCAATCGGGTCAAAAGATTCCAGCCAAAGTTTATTCTAAAATACTAGCTCAGTGGGACCTGTATAGCTATCAGATGGCAGTCTTTCATGAGGCTTACGATATTCTTCTGACACCTACAGTTGCGGATGTGACACCTAAACACGGACAGTTTGCTCTATCTGAAAGCCTACAAAATCAACTCAAACAGATTGCTTATTTTGATTGGCCAAAGCAACAGGAACTTATTTGGGCCATGTTTGCGGATAGCCTAGATTGGACATCCTTTACGCAGCGAGCTAACTTGACGGGACAACCATCAATTTCTTTACCTATCTATCGTATTGCAGATGGACTATCGCTTGGACTTCAACTGACATCCGCCAAGGGAAGAGAGGACCTCTTGCTACTGTTAGCCAAGCAAATGGAAGAAAGTTCAATTTTATGTAAAACCCTTTCAAATAGTGTAGTTTAAGATTATAAGTTTTTAACTTAACTTTATTATTTGTTTTAAGGAGACATATAAAGATGAAAAAGAGTTTTTAGCCGTTTTCAGCCTAATCTTGGATGCGGTCTTTTTGGTTGCTTGCTCATCACAAAGTTCAGCTGACAAGAACTGGGAAAAGATTGAGAAGCGTGGCAGTATTAAGGTTGCGACTGCTGGGGATTGTGTCATAATAATGACAGGTGCTTAAAACGCTGTTAAATCAAGGATTTGAGCGTTCTACAATCTGTCATTAAGGAGGAATTTTTTAGATTTTATAAATAATATCGCTTTAGCGAGAACATTTTAATAAGTGTTCTCGCTTTTTTAGTTTCAGGAGGAAAATCATGCAAAAGAATGAACAGTCATCACGACAAATTGTGATGTGTCATCTCATGGCTATCATGAGAATCGATATCAATAAAGCGAAGCGGATAGTTGCTGAAATGGAGGAGAACGGACTCATTCAATTTGATGAGTTAGGAAATATCGGTTTATTAGTGTTGGAGGGACAATCATGAAACGTATCACCGCAAATCACTATCAAACGTCAGAGCGTTACTATAAGCTCCCAAAACTCTTGTTTGAGAGTGATCGCTATAAGGACATGAAACTCGAGGTGAAGGTTGCTTATGCTGTTCTAAAAGACCGTTTGGAATTGTCATTAAGTAGAGGGTGGATAGATGAGGATGGGGCTATTTATTTGGTCTATTCCAACTCCAAACTCATGGCACTACTTGGCTGTTCCAAATCTAAGTTACTTGCTATCAAGAAAACCTTACGAGAGTATGGTTTGATAGATGAAGTCCAACAGTCTTCCAGTGAAAAAGGACGCTTGGCCAATAAGATTTATTTGGGGGAGTTAGAACATGAACCTACCCCAGTCTCAAATTCAGACGGGGGTAGTGTTCAAAAAACACTAGGGGGGTGTCAAAATCAGCCGGGGCTAGTCTTAAAATCAGCCACTAGTGAGACTGAAGTTAGTGAGACTAATATGAGTGAAACTAAAGAGAGTGAGTCAGTCATTGAGGACGAAGAGGAGAAAGAAAGTCTAACAAGTAAGAAAAGTGATAATGACAATTTTCAACGTAAAGTAGACCGAGTCACAAGATACGACAGAGATTACATTTGGGGCTTGGTACATGACCAGTTGAGACAAGTTGGTCTATCACAGGCTGCTAGTGATTATGCTATGATTTATTTTGATCATCGGTATCAGTACGCTTTAGAGAATATGAGGTTTGCGGACAGAACAGAAACGATAGCGGAGTATGTCTTTAATGGCGTCTTATCCGAATGGACTAAGGTCCAACGCTTAAAAGAATTAAAAGGGGGTGAGTAAGATGTTTTGGTGGATATTATTAGGTATTTGGGGATTAGGAATGATTTGGTTCATTTTTGAACTTATCACTGCCCCAGAAATGGAAGATCATTGTTAAGAAAGGACGTTACGCAAGAAGTAAGGTCCTTTTTAGTTTTGTCAGAAAGGAATGAGAGACATGAAGTTTTTAGATTTATTTGCAGGAATTGGAGGCTTTCGACTGGGGTTAACTCGTCAGGGCCATGAGTGTATTGGCTTTTGTGAGATTGATAAGTTTGCGAGGAAATCTTACAAGGCCATCTATGAGACCGAAGGAGAAATAGAATTTCATGATATTAGACAAGTCACAGATCAGGACTTTAGACAACTTAGAGGGCAAGTGGACATCATCTGTGGGGGATTCCCTTGCCAGGCATTTTCACTCGCAGGCAGACGATTGGGATTTGAGGATACTAGGGGAACTTTGTTCTTCGAGATTGCTCGAGCGGCCAAACAGATCCAACCACGTCTTTTATTCCTCGAAAATGTCAAGGGCTTACTCAGTCACGACAAGGGAGAGACATTTCGAACAATCCTCACCACATTGGATGAGTTGGGGTATGATGTCGAATGGCAGGTGCTTAACAGTAAAGATTTCCAAGTGCCGCAAAACCGTGAAAGAATTTTTATTATCGGACATTCTAGAAGATACCGTCCCCGATTCCTATTTCCTATCAGAAGAGAAAGTAGCTCAGCTGGTCTTGAACGATTAGGTAATGTTAATCCGTCAGGCAAAGGGATGAATGGAGAAGTCTATTTATCACGTGGGATAGCACCAACCTTAACAAGAGGAAAAGGAGAGGGAACTAAAATTGCCATTCCAGTTTTAACCCCTGATAGGCTAGAAAAACGCCAACATGGGAGACGCTTTAAAGGGAACGATGATCCGATGTTTACTTTAACTAGCCAAGATCGGCATGGTGTAGTTGTCGCAGGAACCTTACCAACAACGTTTGTGCAGACTGGACGAGTTTATGACCTTTCAGGGCTTTCTCCAACGTTGACCACGATGCAAGGAGGGGATAAAGTTCCTAAGATTCTCTGTCGTGAAGAAGCGCCACATTTGAAAATTAGGGAAGCGACCAAACTAGGCTATGCCAAGGCAATAGTGGGAGATTCTGTCAACCTTGCTTACCCAGAGTCTACCAAACGCAGAGGTCGAGTGGGAAAGGGGATTTCAAATACCTTAACCACTTCTGACAATATGGGAGTGGTAGTTGCTGCTTTGGAATACCGTAAGGACAAGTGGTATGAAGTGACTGGAATAATCCTAGATGGAAAACTGTATCGTTTGAGAATCAGACGCCTAACCCCTAGAGAGTGTTTTAGACTTCAGGGGTTTCCTGATTGGGCTTATGACAGAGCTGAGAACGTATCCAGTAAAAGTCAGTTGTATAAACAAGCAGGCAATAGCGTGACCGTCACCGTTATTGAAGCCATTGCTAGAGAATTTAGAAAGATTGAAGAGGAAGAAAAACATGAAATTATTACATAGTAAAAGTATATTGGACTGCTCAGATCTTGAGTTAGAAATACATTATGCTGAAACAGAACGACAGGATAGCCTAATTGCTAGTCTACCAGACTATGATTGTGATGTCATGGTCGTCTACGAGGATAGTTACCACAAAGAGAAAATTCCACCAAAGCTGTTTGAATCAAATCTTAAGAATTATCAAGAATTTATTCAGAATGAGGATCTTAAAAATGGTGGGGATGCCTTTTTAACAGATGAAAATCATTTAGCATTCAGAACTTATGGTCAGTTGTACAAATACAAAGGTCAATATGAAATGGTCCAATGTCTTATAACAATTAAATGCTACGGTGAAGGCATGTCACCTATTGATATGAGTAAGGTGTTTACCCCACCAACTCAAGCATTAGAGAAGGAGCTATCTGTGTAGGAGGAAGCGATGTTAGAAATCTATTTAAGTCGAAATAACAGTCGGAATCAGAAACTCCTATCTTTTTGTGACTCACATGGTATTTCCTACTCCAGTAAAGAAGTAAGTAACCTGTCACGTGAAGACTTATTGGGCTTGTTTACCAAAAGCAGTGATTGTTTTACGCTCTTATCCCCCTCGCTACAACGATTTAAAGGTCATAGAGAGATGAAATTGAGTGAGTTAGTGACGGTAGTTCTACGGAAACCTGACCAGAATCTTCGTCTCCCACTTGTGGTTTGTGAGGATAACGTGTATCCCGATATGAGTTTAGAAGAAGCGAGAACCTTTCTTCCGAGAAGTCAAAAAGTAGTTTCCTTTCGTGAACATCTTTTTAAGGATCTGGTGACATAAGGAGGAGTTATGAACGACCGTTTTTGGGAAAATTTGGAAATTATCGTTATGGAAAAAGGACTATCATGGGCTGACCTTGCTCGACAGATGTTTAAGGGGCAATACGTCTACCCTAGTGAGTTTAACCGTCTCTACCAAACCTTTCGTCACTACAAATCCCATCGTCTCATGCCACAAGGCAAATGGGTGGAGAAAATAGTGAATGTTTTAGAGATTGACTATGAAGATTTGTTTAGGAGGTAGAGATGAAACGTTTAGTAGTCATGTACGGAGCCATTCATGTCAATGTACTCCTAGTGAGTTTGTACCTGGTTGGTTGGCTAAATGGGGCATGGTTACCTGTTTTACAAGTGACGTTTCTAGCCCTGATATTGTGGAGCTGGAAAAGGTACCAGATACCTAAAAGAAACCTATCCTTGAAGGAGAGAGGGCTTTGGGTACTTGGCAGTCTAGGTGTCATGGTAAGTATTGCTCTTATTATGAGTGCTCTATTTTCAGGAAGCGAACCAAACCAAGAAACGTTAGTGACTGTTCAAGACCAGATTCCTGTTCTGTCCTTTATTCTTTTTCTCCTTAATGCCAGTGTTGTGGAAGAAGTCTTTTATAGAGAGGTGTTGTGGGGAGTCTTGTCTCAACCAGTGATTCAAGTGTTGTTAACGAGTTCCCTTTTTGCTTTAGCTCATCACCCATCCAGTCTATTCACTTGGGTGCTTTATGGGAGTTTAGGTCTCACCCTTGGTGTGGTTAGAGGGCAAACAGACTGTTTGAGCTCAACTCTCGTTCACCTGTCTTGGAACGGAATTGTCTTTTTCCTATCTTTATTGTGATACCAAAATCAAGGGTGCTTTCGTATCATGAAAGCACCCTATTGTTTTGATGGGGAATCATATAAAGGAGGAAATGATGTCATCTGAACAACAGGAACGCCAAGCGATTCAATATGCGGAACGGAGTGCTATGTTTACGGTGAAGGTCCTTCTCAAACTCTTAGAGTGGTCAGCCAGACACGTCCTAGTACAAGACTCGGCTTATAAGATTGGGGTTCAAAAGTTAGAAGAACTCCTTCAAAGTCCATATGCCATTGAGTCGCTGAATATCTCAAATGACATTTTGGATAAACCAGTTGATGTCGAGAAATTCAAGGAATTGGTGGAATCAGAAAACCTTCCTATTGCCATTAGTTGGCAAGGAGATTACCTGCATTTCTATGCTAAGGATAAGTCGCTCTTAGACAAGCACTTAGATGAGTTACTTCAAAAGCTCGTTTCCAATCCAGAAAAACTGAAAGGGCTAACTATGGATAAAACCCTTGATGAGGAAATCGCACAAGCCAAGGAACAGATTGTGATGTCAGAACCCTCTGCTGTGAAAACAAAGGAGGTCATTCACTAATGGTCTCAGGGAAAAAAGTTTTTATCTTTGGTATTTTAGGGCTTGCCTTTGGCTATTTCTGCCATCGGCTAGTCTTGCTTTACGATAGCCTACCTAATCAACCGCCCTTGGAACGGCTTGCCTATCTCTTAGGCGAAGGACAGAATCAGGTCTTAAATCCCTTGTGGAATGGTCATTTTACTGGTAGATCGGTTTTAGGCTTTTGCTTTGGGATTGTGACGGTGGGCCTAGTCTATCTTTATGTTTCAACTGGTCAAAAGGTTTACCGAGAGGGGGCTGAATATGGCTCTGCTCGGTTTGGGAATAGTCGTGAGCGTAAAGCCTTTCTCAGTAAGAATCCTTTCAATGACACTATTTTGTCACGAAACGTTAGGCTAACCCTGTTAGAAAAGAAAGTCCCACAGTTTGACCGAAACAAGAACCTTGTGGTCATCGGTGGGTCTGGTAGCGGGAAGACCTTTCGGTTTGTCAAACCCAATCTGATTCAGCTTAACTGTTCCAATATTGTCGTTGACCCTAAGGATCACTTAGCTGAAAAGACAGGGAAGCTCTTTTTAGAGAATGACTATCAGGTCAAGGTCTTAGACCTCGTAAACATGACCAACTCAGATGGTTTTAATCCTTTTCGTTATGTGGAAACGGAGAATGATTTGAACCGTATGCTTACGGTCTATTTCAATAACACTAAGGGCAATGGCAGTCGCAGTGATCCTTTTTGGGATGAAGCTTCCATGACCTTAGTCAGAGCCATTTCCTCTTACTTGGTGGATTTTTACAATCCTCCAGGCAGTACCAAAGAAGAAGCAGACAGTCGTCGTAAGCGAGGGCGTTACCCCTCTTTTTCTGAAATTGGAAAACTCATCAAGCTCTTATCCAAAGGAGAAAATCAAGATAAGAGTGTCTTAGAAGTGATGTTTGAGACCTATGCCAAGACATATGGGACAGAAAACTTCACCATGCGTAACTGGGCAGATTTCCAAAACTACAAGGATAAGACCTTGGATTCAGTAATTGCCGTAACAACGGCTAAGTTTGCCCTCTTTAATATCCAATCCGTCATTGATTTAACTAAACGTGACACCTTGGACTTAAAAACATGGGGAACGCAGAAAACTATGGTCTATCTCGTTATTCCAGATAATGACACCACCTTTCGCTTTCTCTCAGCCCTCTTTTTCTCCACCGTCTTTTCAACCTTAACCAGACAAGCTGATGTGGACTTTAAGGGACAACTACCTATCCACGTGAGAAGTTATTTAGATGAATTTGCGAATGTCGGTGAAATTCCAGACTTTGCGGAACAAACCTCAACAGTTCGCTCACGGAACATGAGTCTCGTACCCATTCTTCAAAACATTGCCCAACTTCAAGGGCTCTATAAGGAGAAGGAGGCTTGGAAAACCATTCTAGGAAACTGTGACAGTTTGCTTTATCTTGGAGGTAATGATGAAGAGACCTTTAAGTTTATGAGTGGTCTCTTAGGCAAACAAACCATTGATGTGAGAAGTACCAGTCGGTCGTATGGCCAAACAGGGTCTGGGTCAACGTCTCATCAGAAAATCGCAAGGGATCTCATGACCCCTGATGAAGTTGGAAACATGAAACGTGATGAGTGCTTGGTGAGAATAGCAGGGGTTCCTGTTTTTAAGGAGAAAAAGTTCTTCCCCTTGAAACACAAGAACTGGCAATACCTGGTGGATAAGGAGTCAGATGAACGTTGGTGGCATTACCACATTGACCCCCTCAAAACAGAGGAAGTTCCGTTTGAACCCTCAGACCACAAGGTTAGGGATTTAAGCAAAGAAAGCACACTACACTAATAGAAAAGAGGAATCGTATGAACCAAAAATTAACAGGCTTTGTTTATGGCGTGGACGCTAGTTCCATGTTTGCCCAAGCCATGGCGCTCTTACAAAAAGGAATGGTTGCGACAGGTGCCTTTCTTGTCGTCATGGGCATTATAAACCTATCAACCAATATCAAAGATGGTGGACCTGGTGTCCGCAATGCCATCTTAGAAATTGTGGGTGGTGTAATGGTAGGTGCCGCTGGTGCCTTTATCACTCAAATTACCATTTAGGAGGGCTAAGTATGACATGAACAACACATTACCTTCAGCTTTTGTCTTTCTAGCGTCAGAGAAAATTTCGAGCGATAGCCTTTTTGAAGGCTTTAACGTGGACTTAGAATCGACGGCCAACTTGGTCAAATCCCTTGCGGATTATAACCCAACCGTGTGGTCGTATATGTCAGCGATCACAAAAGGAGTGATGCAGCCCTTGGGAGTGGCTATTTTAGCAGTCGTTTTAGTCCTTGAGTTTTCTAAGATGGCTAAGAAAATCGCCAACTCAGGTGGTGCCATGACCTTTGAAGCTATTGCCCCTATGATTATCTCTTATATCATGGTGGCAGTAGTGATTACAAACACCACTGTTATTGTAGAAGCCATTTTAGCCGTTGCTTCTCACATCATTGAAGGTGTAGCTGGTGTCGTTTCTCATGGTGGAACGACTTATGAGACCGTTTCAGGACTTAAAGGGTCAGGAATTATTGGAAAACTCATTGTTGGCTTTTTTGCCATTCTGATATGGTTAGTGCGGTTGGTTAGTGTTATGGTGGTGAATCTCCTCATTACCATTCGCTTTATCCAACTTTACCTCATGATTCCATTTGCGCCTCTAACGATTCCGACTTTCCTCAGTGATGACTGGCGAAGCGTTGGGATTGGCTACCTGAAAAACATCATGGTCTATGCCCTTCAAGGGGTCTTGATTTTCTTAATTATTTCCCTTGTTCCCCTCTTTGAATCAGCTGGGGAATTGGCTCTCTCAAATGGTGCGGGAGTGATGGAGACGCTAGCAACTGCCTTTGGTGGTTTAGTTCAGGCTATTTTATTGATCATTGCCTTGGTGGGCAGTCAACGGACTGCCAGAAGTATCCTAGGCATGTAAGGAGGATTGGGAAGGACGTTCCTCCCAATCTTTTTTCATCTTAGATTGGAGTCTTATGAATACACGTGTTTTTAAGGACATCACAAAAGTCCAACATAGGGCTTGGCTAGGCTTTACCACACGACAAGTCATCTTTGTCTTGCCAGCCATTGCCATTACCATCCTGATTTTAGGATTAAACCTCTTTTATTGGCAATTTGGGGATTGGTTTGTCTATGGTCTTATCTTTACCTTTACCATTCCCCTCATGTTATTTGGGGTCTATCGCCCTAATGACTTACCTTTTGAAACCTATCTTAATTATCGATGGCATTATGAAATGACCATACCAGACCGTACACTAACTGGACAGAAAGGAATACGCAATGAAAAAAACAAATCGCTCAATGAAACCAAAGACCTCTTCTAAGCACAAGAAGACACGTAAATCAAAAGAAGTGCTACCAACAACTGTTAATACGCTTCTTTACCAATGCCTTTTTCCTAGTGGTCTCATGCAAGTCACCCCAGATTATTTTTCTCAGTCCTATCTTTTAGGAGATGTCAATTACCAAACGGTTGGTTTGGAGGATAAGGGAGCCATTATGGAAACCTATTCGGACTTGATTAATAGTTTGGATGACAAGACCAATTTCCAACTTACTATTTTTAACCAGAGGGTCAACTTGGATAAGTTTAGAAAGGGTGTCTTGTATCCTTTTCATGAGGATGGCTACGATACCTATCGTGAAGAACTCAATCGTATCATGGAAAATAACCTTGAAGCTGGAGAAAATAACTTTTCAGTGGTTAAGCTCATTTCTTTTGGGAAGTCAGACCAAAATCCGAAACTCGCTTATCGCTCCCTGTCTCAGATTGGGGAATACTTCAAGAGTGGTTTTTCTGAAATTGATGCGAACTTTACCCTCCTCAGTGGAGAAAGCCGTGTGAATCACTTGGCTGATATGTTGCGAGGGGAAAATCATTTGCCCTTTACCTATCAAGACCTGGTGCGTTCAGGACAAACAACTAAGCACTTTATTGCCCCAACCAGTCTGTCCTTTAAGCACAAAAATCATATTGAAATGGATGATAAACTGCTTCAGATTGTCTATGTTCGTGACTATGGGATGGAGTTGGGGGATAAGTTCTTACGAGAACTCATGCAGTCGGATTTAGAAGTGATGATTAGTCTTCATGCTAAAGGGTCAGCCAAGTCAGAAGCCATGACCAAGCTCCGCACTAAGAAGACTTTGATGGAATCGCAAAAAATTGGGGAACAACAAAAGATGGCACGATCTGGCGTATATCTTGAAAAGGTTAGTCAGGTTCTAGAAAGTAACATCGATGAAGCCGATGAGCTGATTAAAACCATGACGCAAACAGGCGATAAGCTCTTTGATACCCTCTTTGTGATTGGGGTCTTTGCGGATGACGAAGACCAATTGAAGCACTCCCTTGATATTATCAAACAAGTGGCAGGTTCTAATGACCTTGTGATTGATAATCTGACCTATATGCAAGAAGCTGCCTTTAATAGCTTATTGCCATTTGGCAAGAACTACCTTGAGGGTGTGTCTCGGTCTCTTTTGACCTCAAATATTGCCGTTAATTCCCCCTGGACCTCTGTTGACCTACAAGATAAGGGAGGGAAATTCTATGGGATAAATCAGATTTCAAGTAATATCATCACCATTGACCGTGGGAAACTCAATACCCCATCAGGCTTGATTCTAGGGACATCAGGTGCTGGTAAAGGGATGGCGACTAAGCATGAAATCATCTCAACCAAGTTAAAAGAAGAAGAGAGTAATACCGAAATCATCATTGTAGACCCTGAAAATGAGTACAGTATCATTGGTCAAGCCTTTTGTGGGGAGAGCATTGATATTGCGCCTGACTCTACCACTTTCTTAAATGTTTTAGACTTATCCGATGATAATATGGATGAAGACCCTATTAAGGTCAAATCTGAATTTCTTCTCTCTTGGATTGGGAAACTCTTAGACCGAAAAATGGATGGTCGAGAAAAGTCATTGATTGACCGTGTGACACGGTTGACCTATAAGCATTTTGAGACACCATCTCTCGTGGAATGGGTCTTTGTTCTCTCTAAACAACCTGAACAAGAAGCCAAAGACTTAGCCCTTGATATGGAGCTTTATGTGGAAGGGTCACTCGATATTTTCTCACACCGTACTAATATTAAAACGGATAGCCATTTCCTCATTTACAATGTCAAAAAGTTAGGGGATGAGTTGAAGCAGATTGCCCTCATGGTCATTTTTGACCAGATTTGGAATCGTGTGGTTAAAAACCAAAAACTTGGCAAGAAGACCTGGATTTACTTTGATGAAATGCAGCTTCTGTTGTTGGATAAGTACGCTTCTGATTTCTTCTTCAAATTATGGAGCCGTGTCCGTAAGTATGGGGCCATTCCCACAGGCATTACTCAAAACGTAGAAACCTTACTTCTTGATGCCAACGGCAGACGTATTATCGCTAATAGCGAGTTCATGATACTTCTAAAACAAGCTAAGAGTGACCGAGAAGAATTGGTCCATCTCTTGGGCTTATCTAAGGAGCTTGAGAAATACTTGGTTAATCCAGAAAAGGGAGCTGGATTGATTAAGGCAGGCTCAACGGTTGTTCCCTTTAGAAATAAAATCCCACTTCAAACTCAACTCTTTGACATCATGAGTACCGATCCAGAAAAGATGAGGGGTGAATCATGACAAGAGAGCAACAGAAGGTCAAGGTTGCCCGTAAAACCTTTCAGAGTAGTTTAAAGGCTAGTCGTATCCATTACCGTAGGGAGAAGAAGGGGTTAAAACGCTCACTTCCTAAACGACGCTTTATCATGCGCCGAGCTGAGAAAGCTGAAACAAGGGAACAACGTCAGACTCTGAAGCAAACCTATCAGGAGGAAAAAGACCTAGCGACAGATACCTTCAAGGAAGCCATTTCCTATGTGTCTCCCAGATGGCTAAAACGTAAGGAAATTAAGAAGTATCGGCTTCCTCAAGCCAGACAGCGCCTAGCAGTAGCGAGAAAACACTTGGCAGAGGTCAAGATAGCCGAAAAAGAGGAGAAAGCCACTTCTAAGTTTACCGATCAGAAAAAGCCAACAGAATCAAAAACGCCACGGTTTCAGTTTCAAAAAGAAAAACCTCTTGAACGCCTTCAGGCAGAAAAAGAGGTGAAATCAGCGAAGCGTGACGTGAAACAACTGAAAAAAGCACATCAGTTTAAGAACCCCTCGACTAAGGTCAAACGAGGGTTACGCTATGTCGCTTCAGAATCACTGGATGTAGTCGCTCAAGATGATGACTTGGAGGGAATCAGAGCCCTAAAAGAGTCTGTGATTAAAGGAAGACGCTATGGGAGATTTACTTATCAGTCAGGAAAACTCCTTGTCAAAAGTGGGCAGACAGGTCTTCGGTTTACTAAGACGAAAGCCGCTCATGGTAGGGAGCGGTATCAGAACTTTAAAAAGGGGAAAGGGTTCACCCGACAGAAACCCTTAAAACCAAGAAGACGTTACCAGACCTTTCTCAAACAAGCTAGAAAACAGAGTGTGTCAGGAATAACAAGGGTTATTCAAGCGATTAAGAATAGCCAGACCTTCTTTTCATCGATTGCCCTTAATCCTATGACTTGGGTCGTGTCAGGTCTCTTGTTTTTCTTGCTTTTGATGATGAGTTTTGTGATAGGAATTTCAGGAACCACTCTCATTCAACAGGATGAGAGTGAACTGACAAAAGCCTATACGCACATGACGTGGGAAGATGCGGAAAACACCCGAACCAATCCCACTGGCATTACCTATTACACCAAGATTGATGATGTCATGGGCTTTATGAATCTCAAGTATCAAGATTATTCTTTAGATGAGGTCATGGAAGAAGGGGATAAAACTTATCAAGCCTATCTCAGTCAGCTTTGGCAGGACTTAAACGGTGGGGATTCTTTAAAATCCATGCTTGAGTTGACCAAGGAGCTTGCCTATAAGCTTTCTGATGAGGATAGAGAAGACTTAAAGGAATTAAGTGAGGAAGGCGCCTACCTTGCCCTCCAAGAATTGGATAATCCTTTCCAAAATCAGACTGAAGATGACGCGCTTACCATGACAGTTCGTTATGGTTATGAGGTGATTGATGACAAGCCAACGCTTCATCACCATATCATTCTAGAAGCTAAAGAAAATCAAGTGATTGTGGCTCCCATGGATGGTAAGGTTTCCCTAGATGGCGAGAACATTATCATCACGTCAGGTAAGGGACTAAACAAGTCTCAATTGACCTTGTTTAATATCCATACTGGTAGAGTGAGCGATGGCCAAAAAGTCCAAGCAGGGGAAGTGATTGGTCAAACCAAGGATGGTGCTGGTCTAAAAGTGACTTATAAAAAGGTTGACGATGATTCAGAGAAACTGGTTTACGTCAATCCAGCCTTTTACTTTCCTAAAGTCATTCAACTCCAAACGACCATTCTCCCGACTATTGGTCAATTTGGAGGCGATGAGTTTTCGAGAGCCAAAGCTATCTATGAGTATTTGAAGAGTCAAGGAGCGACCAATCAAGCCATTGCGGCTATTTTAGGAAACTGGTCAGTAGAATCCTCTATCAATCCTAAACGAGCTGAAGGTGACTATTTATCGCCTCCTGTTGGGGCAAGTGCCAGTTCTTGGGATGATGAGGGCTGGTTGTCCCTTAATGGTCCAGCTATCTATAATGGCAGGTACCCGAATATTTTAAGACGTGGCTTAGGCTTGGGGCAATGGACAGATACTGCAGATGGGTCACGCAGACATACTTTATTATTAGAGTATGCCAAAGGGAAAAATCAGAAGTGGTATGACTTAGGCTTACAACTGGATTTTATGCTCCATGGGGACAATCCTTACTATACCAACTGGTTAAAAGACTTTTTCAAAAATTCAGGTAGCCCAGCCAGTCTTGCCCAAGTCTTTCTCATTTATTGGGAGGGAAATAGTGGTGATAAACTCCTAGAACGTCAAACGAGAGCTACAGAGTGGTATTACCAAATTGAGAAAGGCTTTAGCCAACCAAATGGTGGAACTGCTCAAAGTGATCCAAAAGCGCTGGAAGCAGTTCGAGGAGACCTTTATGACAATTCCGTTCCAGGTGGAGGTGACGGTATGGGCTATGCCTATGGGCAATGTACGTGGGGAGTAGCTGCTCGTATCAACCAATTGGGATTGAAACTCAAAGGCCGAAACGGTGAGAAAATCCCAATCATCAGTACCATGGGTAATGGTCAAGATTGGGTGGCAACAGCAGCACGTCTTGGTGGAGATACAGGCAAGCAACCAAAAGCAGGAGCGATTATTTCCTTTGCGGGAGGAGGTCATGGATCGCCAACAGAATACGGTCATGTCGCCTTTGTCGAGAAAGTTTATCCTGATGGTTCTTTCCTCATCTCAGAGACCAATGTTAATGGTAATCCTAACTATACATTCCGTAAATTATCAGGAGTCGATAGTACAATTAGCTTTGCCTATACGACGAAATAGAAAACAATATGCTAACAATTTAACAATTTGTTAGCATATTGTTTTGTTTGTGATTGATTTTTTATAAATAATATGCTAACATTGTAGTGAAATGTTAGCATATTATTTAGGAGGTGGTAATGTGGATTTGTTAGAGAAACCTGTCTATAATTACATAAAAAAAAATCATGGAGTTATAACTTTTCGTGATATTGAAGAGCTTAACTTTTCTTACCAACAACTGAATCAATTGGTCTCAAAAGGTAAAGTGGAATCAATTGAAAGAGGGATTTATCATCTGCCTGATACCTATATTGATGATTTCTTTAGTTTACAGTATCGTTTTCCAAAAGGAATTTATTCCTTAGAAACAGCACTATGGTTACATGGCCTTTCCCTCACTGTTCCATTTGAACCTGTGATGACTTTTCCTTTTGGGACGAACACGAGGCTAATGAAAGAAGCTGGTGTTAAGCCGATTGTTGCTAGAAATCATCATGAAATCGGTATTATAAAACTAGAGCGACAGGCTGGACAGTTTATCTCAGTATATGATATGGAACGAACTTTGGTAGAGTGTTTGAGAACAGCCTATCATGTTGATGTTCAAGTCATTGCTCCAGCGTTTCAAGCTTATTTCAAAAAAGGAACTGTGAATTATGCCAAGATGTATCACTATGCAAAACTATTTAATGTCACTGAAAAGCTACAATCTTATGTGGAGGTTTTGTCGTGAAATTTTCAAATGCTAATAGTTTCAAAGCGAAAATTAAGAATATCGCAAGAGAAAAAGGGATACCTGCTCAACAAGTTCAGCAGAACTATTTGATTGAGACAATCTTAAAACTCATCTCTGAAAGTCGGTATAAAGATTCTTTCATTGTGAAAGGTGGATTCCTTATCGGACAGATGATTGGCTTAGATAAACGAACAACTATGGATTTAGATGTTACTTTGAAAGGCCAACCTCTTAGCGAGGAAAATATTCAAACAATCTTCAAAGAAATTGTAAGTCAACCTTCCGAAGGTTTTCAATTTGAAGTTGATATGTTAGAGCCAATTCGACAAGATGATGAATATGGGGGCTTTACCCTCAAACTCAAGGCGACATTCGATACCCTACGTGAAGTTGTCTTTATTGATATAACAACAGGTGATCGGATAACACCACGAGAAATTACTTATCAATTGCAGTCTGTTTTTTCAGAGAATAAACTAGAAGTTTGGACTTATAATTTAGAAACTGTTCTTGCTGAAAAATTAGAAACGATTATTCGTCGAGGAGCTGCTTCAACTAGACCTCGTGATCGCTATGACCTCTTCACATTATATCACCTTCGAAAAGATGAGATTGATATCCCAATATTGAAAACTGCTCTAAACAATACTGCTAAGAAAAGAGAAAGCTTAGATGTTTTGACAAATTGGGAAAGTCAACTAGAGGAAATCCGCAGCTCTGATTACCAGAAACAGCTTTGGTCTCGCTATCAAAAATCATTTAGGTATGCCAGTGAAATTAGTTTTGAGGAGTCGATAGAAGTGGTGGCAATTATTTTAAATCAATTAGGAGTTAGTAGTATATGCTGACAGGAACTTTGAAGATGATGGGTTATGAATTTTTCTTTACATTTGATAAAGAAAAGTTATCCTTGATTCCTAAAGAAGAGAAAGATTCGATTAAGTATTCTTGGTTTCATAAAAAATTGGAAACTGGGGGATATGCTTGGCCTGGAGATCCTAAATTTGTAGAAGAAGACTTTCTTTATGGACGTACAAATGAAACAAATCAAGTTATTACATTTCTAACAAATAAACACATTCAACTTCATGAAAACAATGGTGTTATTACTGTACCGTTTTTGGCCTATTTTTTTAGTGACTCTGAAAGACCGATGATTAGTCGGATATCTTTCAGTGGGTTAGAACTAAACTATATTCATCCAATCAATCATGCTTTTGAAATTTCGTATAAGCCTGAAGAACATGATGGAAAAATAAAAATTAGTACCTATGATTTTGACTCCACAACGACAAAAGAACAGAAGTTTACCGTTTTTGGAAAAGAAGTTCAAGTTTATTTCGGAATTACAAGGACAACGAGTCTATCTATTGAAAAACCACCTCTAACCCTATCATCGTCAATGGTTTTTTATTTTGAAGAAACTCAAGATTATTCTTTTATACTAGAATTAAATCGTATTGCAAAAGAGTTTATCCAATTTCTTTGTAATCGTAGAAATATTAGTTTTACTAAGATTCAATTGTCAAGTAGGGAAAGTAATGTTGGACAATACGTTGAAATTGGAGAAGATATTGAGATTGAAATGAAGCCATTGAAAGATGGAAGATATATTCAACAAAAATATATTGCTGGTTATGAGGGGAAGATATTAAATGACATAGCTGAAAATAATCTATATCTCAGACATCTAGGTAAGAGTTTTAGTGATAGTCGGATAATTGATGCTGCCAGTTTTGTGCTAAGAACTGCTGCCTTTGAATGGGAGTTTAGCAAACTATTTTCAGAAGATAAATGGAAAAGTGATCAAAGAAAAAGACTGGAAGAGGAAGTCAGCAAAGAATTGGAGTGTTTAATTGAAACCTCAACAGGTAAAAAGAAAAAAATTTACAAAGATCTGAAAAAATCAGTTATTTCTTATCTATCTCTTTCTCAAAAGATTCATCAAATATTTGAAGAATACGGGGAGAGAATACTAGATATATTTGGTTGTTATATGTATAAGGGCACCTCTAAAAACGTATGAAAAGAGGTATAATAGATTAAAAATAAGCTAACGAGGTATTGAAGATGAATTTATTTGGAGATAGTGACTATCTTGAAAAATTAAGTTTAAAAGGAGACCCTCTTGAGCGGCTAGAAAAAGTGGTTGATTTCGAGTGTTTTCGCCCAACTCTTAACCGGATTTTTAAGTATGATTTAAAAAATAAATCTCATGGTGGTAGACCGCCCTATGACCTTGTTTTAATGTTGAAAATTCTAATTTTACAACGCTTATACAATCTATCTGATGATGCAATGGAATATCAAATGATTGACCGGATTTCGTTTAGAAGATTCCTTAAGATTGATGACAAGGTACCAGACGCAAAGACTATCTGGAACTTTAGAAATCAGCTATCAAAATCTAATAGAGGAAACTGACTTTTTTCTGCCTTTCAAGAAAAACTTGAATCACAAGGGATGATCGCTCATAAAGGACAGATTGTTGATGCAACATTCATAGAGGCGCCTAAACAACGTAATCCAAAAGACGAAAATGAATTGATTAAAGGGCACCTCTAATAACTACCAATTAATTCACCTCTAAATGAAATTAGAAAAAAACACAGAAAACTAAGCATAGTCTACTGTGTTTTTCTTTATGTTACAGACGCCACTTGACTGTTTATTCTTATTTTAGACAGATTACCTCCATGTTTTGAGATTTAAACGTTTAACTTGTTCGTACCTCAATAAGTTATAAGTCAGATTTGTAAGGTCAGTATTTAAAACAGCTCGATCGAATCCAATAGAACGTAAACTAGAACCATGCATTGAATTTTCAACAAAGCCAAATACATGTTCAATACGGACACGTATTTTCGAAATGATTTTATTAAACATTTTAGCCTGATTCACTGACTAAAGCATGACATTTACAGCCATAAAAGTACTGACCTTTGGTAGCATTGTAGCCAATATTTGCATAGTCGCCCAAAACTTTGCTTCTAAAATTACGAATCGGCTGACACAAAGGAATGGGAAAGCTGTCAATAATAGACACATCAATCCCTTCAACTTCTTTAAAGACGAGAGCTTGGCGAATGAGTTGAATACTCGGTAAGAGTGCATTACAACGACGAACAAAGCGAGAATATTCTAGAAAATTAGGGAATAGACTTTGAGCCAATTGGTGCTTTGCTTTAAGTGTTTCACTAAAATGAAGCACTCCCCACAGGTAACAAGTAATCACTAAACAGTCAGATGTTGCAAGATGGACGTTCTTTCGATTTTGTATTTCGAGTGGAACGCTTGTTTGATAAATCGCTTCAATGCTTGTCAGTAAATAAACAAAAACTTTTGTAAGTGTGCTATTATAAGTCATATAGGTCGTGCGCTTTCTAATTCTTAGTGGTTTAAGCTTAGGATAGCACGACTTATATATTTTTCAATGAAATCAACTAGCAATTCGGGTATAATAGATATAATTGAGTATCAAAAAGAGCAGATAAAAGATTTACAAAACACTAAAGATGAACAATTTAAACAATTAAGTAATATGCAAAATCTTTTAGACCACCAACAACGTCAAGCCTTACAGGATAAAAAAGTACTAGAAGAGTATAAATCAGAAATCAATGAATTGAAAGCTCTTAAAATGCCTCAGGAGGATATGAAAGATGGCTCGTCGATAAGGGGTGAGGCGCAGGAAGAAATTGAACGACAGAAAGTTCAATTGAAGTTATCAGAAGAAGAACGAAACAAGGCAAAAGAAAAAGACCCGGTAAAAACAGAATCTAAAAAATGGTGGCAACTATGGAAATGAGGGGAATCAAATGAGTCATTCGGAACAAATGATTGAAAACCAGTTCATACAGATCTTAAGTGAGAAAGAAAATCAGTGGACTTATCGTCCGGACTTGAAGTCGGAAGAAGCACTTTGGCAAAACTTTAGAGGCCATTTGAACCGAATAAATTTAGCAGTATTGGAAGAGCAACTATTAACGGACAAAGAATTCAAGCAAGTCAAAGTCGAGTTTTCACGTTTGACCGGAACGCCTTTTTTAGCTTCTCAATGGCTTAGAGGAGAAAACGGGGTGGCTCAAGTTTTATTAGAGCGAGAAAATGGGAAAAAAGTGACTTTAGAAGCCTTTAGAAATAAGGATATCTCAGGAGGAACTTCTTCTTATGAGGTAGTTCACCAAGTGGTCCCAGATTCCTCTAGAGTAGATCGTGGAGATGTGAGCTTGCTGATTAATGGGCTCCCAATCATTCATATTGAGCTCAAAAAAGAGTCCGCTAAAGACGGTTTCATGCAAGCTTATTATCAAATTCAGCGTTATGCAGAAGATGGATTTTTTAAAGGGATTTACGCAACTACTCAAATCATGGTGATTTCAAATAAAGTCGATACCCGATACTTTGCAAGACCTAGTGAAGATACCGCTGAAGCCTATGCTCGGATGAAGAAGTTTTTATTTAATTGGCGGACTGAAGACAATCAAACGGTTTCCGATTTGTTTGATTTTACTCGTACAGTTTTGCGGATACCCGATGCCCATGAATTGATTAGCCAATATACCATTCTCGTCGATGATCAAAAAAATCAAAAATTCCTCATGGTTTTAAGGCCTTACCAAATTCATGCTATTCGTAAGATTCGTCAAAAAGCGGCACAGCATGAAGGAGGATTCATTTGGCATGCGACAGGTTCAGGAAAGACCATTACCAGTTTTGTCGCAACGAAATTATTAGCACAAAATGCGATCGGTGTTGATCGTACGGTCATGGTTGTTGATAGAACAGACTTAGATGCTCAAACGCAGGATGAGTTTACTAAGTTTGCCTCGGAATATCATACCGGACAAACGACCGGAAATTCGGTAGCCAATACTTTGATTGTTGGGATCAAAAATCAAAAACAGTTGGCTCGAAACCTCCTATCATCAAAAAATAATAATACGATTTTAGTGACCACGATTCAAAAACTCTCTGCGGCTATGCGAAGCGCCCAACAAGAGAGTGAAGAAAAAGGCTCGAATCAATTTGAGAAGCTACGGCAAGAACATATTGTTTTTATTGTTGATGAGGCTCATCGTGCGGTTAGTGATGAGGAAATGAAGCGGATTAAGAAAATATTACCCAATTCAACCTGGTTTGGATTAACGGGGACGCCTATTTTTGAAGCAAATAAAAAGCAAGAAAATGGAACTTTTGCTAGAACAACGAGCCAGCAGTACGGGCCACTCCTTCACTCCTATACAACCAAAAATGCTATGGATGATGGGGCTGTTTTAGGCTTTCAAGTCGAGTATTATTCACTGGTTTCAGAAGAGGATCAAGAGGTGATTGTCACCCAACTCAATAAAGGAAAGTTGCCAGACGATGCCCTCCAACAAGAAAAATTATTGCCTACGGAACTTTATGAAACAGATGAACATATTCGTACCATGTTACAAAAAATCTTTAATCGGAGAAGTGTGGTCAAAAAGTTCAAGGTAAAGAATGGTTTTCCTACGATGTCAGCCATTCTTACCACTCACTCGATTGCCCAAGCCAAACATATTTACCGGATTTTAAAGGAAATGAAAGATAATGGGACACTCTTGAATGGGCGACAATTTGATGAACGTCATCAACTGATTGATAAAGATTTCCCAAGAGTAGCTATTACCTTCTCAACCAATCCGGATCAATTAAAAAAAATGAACAAGACGATGAATTAGTAGAGATCATGAAAGAGTATGCGAAACAGTTTGATGCTTCTCCTTATCAAGATGAGAAACTCTACAATCAAAATATTAATAAACGGTTGGCCCGTAAGGAAAAGCAATATCAATCGGATGGTCAGTGGCTAGATTTTGTCATTGTTGTCGATCGTTTATTGACAGGCTTTGATTCTCCAACGATTCAAACCTTATATATTGATCGAGAAATGAACTATCAAAAGCTCCTTCAAGCGTTCTCAAGAACCAACCGTATTTATACAGGAAAAGATTCTGGGTTGATTGTCTCTTTTAGAAAACCCTTCACCATGAAAGAAAATGTGCAAAACACGTTTCGTCTATTCTCAAATGAAAATCAAAACTTTGGTCAACTGATTCCAAGAGAATATGAAGAAGTCAAAAAAGAATTTATCGAATGTTCAACACTTTATAAACAAAGCGAAGCCGACCTATGGGATAATCCCAATGATCTTAAAACGATGATTGCGCAAGTAAGTGCTTATCAAAAGCTAGAAAAGAGTTATAAAGCGCTCCGAAGCTATGATCAATACGAAGAGGACTTTGAAGCATTTTCAGAAGTAGTGGATCAGTTGCCACAATATCAAGGTAAAACGGAAAATGTTAAAACAAAGATTAAAGAAATGATTGAGGATGAGGGGCATACTGAGGAGGACTTTGAGAAGCTTTTACAAGAGATTGCTTTTTCTTCGCAGCTCAATGCGACACATAAAGATGTCGTGGATAGTTTTTATATTAATCAACTTTTGAAAGCTATTCAACTAAACGAAGCAGGAGCCGTTGAAAAATTTGAAAAAGAAATCCAACAAAAGGATCCTCAAATCCAACAGATGTATCACACCTTGAAAGATCAACTCGTCAATACTGCTGAAGAGATTGATGTGGCTCAATTAAAAGAGACATCGATTCAAAATGAAATTCAAAGACAACTTCAAAAAGAAGCCGAAGAATTTGGATTATCTTTCGACTTTTTACAGTCTGCAATGAATGAATATCAAGGCGATAAGAAAACGATCCCTTATTTAACCCATTTACTGGATTCGATGACTCTTAGTAAAGAAGAGTTCGAAGCCAAAACGGGTGAAAAATACAGAAGAAGAACAAAAGTTTTAGAAGAACGACTACAACAAAATTTTGAACATCTTCAAAAATGGAAGGAAGAATTATAATGGCGACAGGTTTAAATCAACAACTATGGGCTTCTGCGGATATCTTACGTGGGAAGATGGATGCAAGTGAGTATAAAAACTACTTACTGGGATTAATTTTCTATAAGTACTTGTCTGATGCGCAGCTGAGAGAAGTTTATGAACAAGAAAATGGGAAGACAGATACCTTCCCAGAACGTTCCACTCAGTATGCAGGCTTCATGGAATGGTACGAAGAAGACAAAGACGATTTAATCGAAAATATCCAACCCAAACAAGGTTACTTTATCCAACCCGATCAATTGTTTTATCACTACCGCATCAAAGCTGACAACTATGAATTTAACTTGACCGACTTACAAGCAGGTTTTAATGAGTTGGAACGTCAAGGAGAAGAATTCAGTGGATTGTTTGCGGACATTGATTTAAACTCCACAAAATTAGGCTCAAATGCACAACAACGTAATGTGACGATTACTGAGGTCTTGCGTGCCTTAGATGAGATTGATTTATTTGAACACAATGGGGATGTGATTGGCGACGCCTATGAGTATTTAATCGGGATGTTTGCGGCAGGTGCGGGTAAAAAAGCAGGCGAGTTTTATACCCCACAAGCTGTTTCACGCATCATGTCAGAAATTACGTCGATCGGACAAGAAACCCGTGCGCCTTTTCATATCTATGACCCTGCGATGGGTTCAGGTTCTTTGATGCTTAATATTCGTCGTTATCTCAAAAACCCTAATCAAGTCCATTATCATGGCCAAGAGCTAAATACGACGACCTTTAACTTGGCACGTATGAACTTAATTCTTCATGGGGTAGATAAAGAACGCATGAATCTTAATAATGGGGATACTTTAGATGCCGATTGGCCATCAGAAGAGCCTTATCAGTTTGATTCTGTGGTGATGAACCCTCCTTACTCAGCAAAATGGTCAGCGGCAGATAAATTTCTCTCTGACCCTCGCTTTGAGCGTTTTGGAAAATTAGCGCCTAAATCTAAAGCGGATTTTGCCTTTCTCCTTCACGGTTTTTACCATTTGAAAGAATCGGGAACAATGGGAATTGTCCTTCCGCATGGCGTTCTCTTTAGAGGAGCCGCAGAAGGAACCATCCGTCAAGCTCTTTTAGAGATGGGAGCTATTGATGCAGTCATTGGATTGCCGGCCAATATCTTTTTTGGAACGAGTATTCCGACAACGGTTATTATTTTGAAGAAAAACCGCTCTCGTCGTGATGTCTTGTTTATCGATGCTTCTCAAGACTTTGAAAAACAAAAAAATCAAAATGTCCTGTTGGATGAACATATTGATAAAATTGTTTCTATCTACAAAAAGCGAGAAGATATTGAAAGATATGCTCATGTTGCAAGTTTTGATGAGATCCAAGAAAATGACTTTAACTTAAATATCCCTCGTTATGTCGATACCTTTGAGGAAGAGGAACCGGTTGATTTGGTTGCAGTAAATACCAATCTCCTTAAGGTCAATGAAGAATTAGTTCAACAAGAGCAAGTACTCTTATCGTTGATTAACAATTTTTCAGAAAGTGAAGAGAATCAAGCATTGATTGATTCGATGCGTCTTCTTTTGAGAGGTGGGCATGATGAGTAAAAAGAGTCCACAATTAAGGTTTGAAGGTTTTACGGATGATTGGGAAGAGCGTAAGTTAGATGATGTTGGGAATACTTTTACTGGATTAACTGGAAAAACTAAAGAAGATTTTGGTCATGGATCAGCAAAATTTGTAACCTATGTCAATGTTTTTCAAAATCCTATAGCAACCCTAGATCAGCTTGATGCAATTGAAATCGATGAGAAACAAAATCAAGTTCAAAAGGGTGATATATTCTTTACAACATCTTCAGAAACGCCAGAAGAAGTTGGTATGTCATCTGTTTGGACACACGATACTGAAAATGTATATTTAAATAGCTTTACATTTGGATATCGTCCTCGGGTATCTTTCGATTTAAATTATATGGCATCTATGCTACGTTCACCTTCTATTAGAAAGAAAATAACGTTCTTAGCACAAGGAATTTCACGATATAACATATCTAAAACAAAGATGTTGGAGATAGAAATACCTACACCAACTCTTTCAGAACAAGAAAAAATTGGTTCGTTCTTCAAACAATTAGATAACACTATCGCTCTTCATCAGCGTAAGTTAGATTTACTTAAAGAACAGAAAAAAGGCTACTTGCAAAAAATGTTTCCAAAAGCTGGAGAAAAAATTCCTGAATTGAGATTTGCGGGGTTTGCTGGCGATTGGGAAGAGCGTAAGTTAATTGAAGTTGCCGATTATAGAAACGGGAAAGCTCATGAAAAAGATATTTCAGAATATGGAGATTATATTGTTGTAAATTCAAAATTCGTTTCTACAAATGGTCTGGTTAAGAAGTATTCTGATGAAATGATTGCACCTCTTTCTAAGAATGAAATAGCATTTGTTTTAAGTGATGTTCCAAATGGTAGGGCAATTGCTCGAACCTTTTTAATCAATGAAGATAATAAGTATAGCTTGAATCAGCGAATTGCAGGGATCACTCCACATGCGGATACTAATTCATATTTTTTGCATTCATTGATGAATAGAAATCATTATTTTTTACGTTTTGATGATGGAGTAAGTCAAACAAACTTATCCAAAAAGGAAGTTGAAAAATGGGTTGAATTTTATCCGAGTTATGAAGAACAACAAAAAATTGGAGCGTTCTTCAAACATCTAGACGATACTATCGCACTTCATCAACGTAAGTTAGATTTGTTGAAAGAACAGAAAAAAGGCTTTTTACAAAATATGTTTGTATAGGGGCTATAATTAGATAATAACCCCTCGAAAATACTATTAAAACAGCCCTAATTATCTATTGATTAGATAATGGGGGCTGTTTTTTTGTTAAGTGATATAATAAACCATAAAAGAAGTTTAGAAATACGGTCCTGGTCATAAATAAACAATTTAATTAATTATTTATTTAATTTCAGAAAGGGTTCTGTTGCAAAGTTTGTTGAAAATGATAATAAGTGATTTTTTTAAAAGAAAAATAAAATAGAAAGAATAAAGAATAATATGAAATTTAAAGATTATACTTGGGATAAAGAGTTTGAAATAAAAGGGTATTTTTCAGAAATACCCGAAGATATTGTTAATGAGCATGATTCCTTAAGTGGTATTTTACATTATTCTCCTAGTGAAATTGTACTTGAATTATTCGGTGCGTTCGAAGTAGAGTCTGGAATATCTTTTGGATTTGGAAAGTATTTGGAGAAAATTTACGGATATTCAAGCGATGGAAAAATTATAATATTAAATACCTATGGAGAACCTACTGGAACATCCTCCTCCCCTGGATTTCCAATAACTAAATATCATGTAAAAAATTTCAAAATTTATAATGTATATTACAGTGCAATTGAAAATTTCAATTATAGTTCTGAATCTTTTAAGAATCTGTTTGATAAGTTAGAGAGTGAAAAATCTGTAGAATATAAGTTTAGTTTTGAACACATTGAAGAATGGGTAGATAAATCATTAGTGGATATAAAGCGAACGGCGGATCAAACTATTTTTGAAAGTGCAGTAAATAAATACCAATCGAAGAAAGTATTGATTAATGCTTTGGGAATCACTTTGGAAGATACAGCAATATTAAATACTTCATACACAACTCCATCTTTTAAAAGTGATTATTTTATTAAACTTAAATCAGAAAAATTAGAAGCAAGAAATTTTGACGAATTTTATAAAACTTCGGTAAAGTTTAAAGAGTTTATTGAGATTTTATCAAATATTCCATTGTCATTTACTGATATTGAGTTTTTAGTAGATTATAAAATAATAGAGGAAAAACGCTTATCTCTTATTAGAGGTAAGTATTTTGTACAGCATGCCAGAAAATATAAAGCTTGGAATAAGTTTACCCATCAAGAGATTTCATTAAGGAAAATTGAGTCAAACTTTGACAATATACTAAATCATTGGTTTGATAAATCAGAGGAACTTGAATTTATAGTTAGGGAATTTTCAAAAAATCTTCATGGTGATTTATACTTAGAAGATCAACTTGTTGACGCAATACGAAATTTAGAAGTATACTCTAGAAACTTTATGAATTTTAAGAAATGTGAAAATTTATCAGATGGTGAGCAAATGGCAAGGAAAGCTTTGCTTGATTTTATAAAAACATCAATTCTACAAGAATTTAGGAAAAAGTTCGAAAATAAATTAAAATTTGGCCCAAGAGGACCTGTGCTTGCCGAACGTCTGGCAAATTTATTTGATTCAATAGACGAACCAAGTAAAGTTAAAATCTTTTCGAAATACCCAGATAAAGAATTATTAATAAAAAAGTTAATTCAAACACGTAATTATCATACTCACGGAGATTCCAAACATAAATATCCATTAATGATTAGTGATTTTAATGAAATGTATGAAACAAAATTACTGTTGCAAGAAATATTAAGATTTTATATTTACAAAGAGTTAGATATGAAATATGTCTATGAAAATTCATAAATATGTTGGTTCTGTTGCAAAGTTTTCCAAAAAATCTATTTTAGTTTAAAATTGAGAAAAAAGACAGAGAGGACAGAGTAATGAATGTTTAGAACTTAGTAGTCGTCCAAAAACGACTACTTTTTTTGTTGAATCGTCCAAGGACGATTCGATGCTTTTGACTTGTAAGAACAGGATTGAATGAAGCCATACTGTTCGCATATTTTTAGTGGATGAACAAACAAAATACGAGAGATTTTTTCTTCTTTTTGTATGACAAAAAGAAAGATCTTTTGGAGGCTGGGCAAAAACTAGCTTCTCACAATAAAAAAACGAGCAGTTCCAATTAGGAGTTGCTCGTTTTCCACTTCATGCTTTATAATTATAATAATCACAAAACAACTAGAAAGGCATGAAAATGTATAAACAGTATAACACAAATCAGCTTAGTTTGGAATTAAATATTGCTTGGGACTTACCTGCAACGCATGAGGCTCGTCTGATTAGTCAGTTTGTGGATACTATTCCTCAATCCGTTCTATTGGAAGAAACTTCCCATACTGGTCGTCCAGCATTTCATCCAGCTATGTTGCTCAAAATGACCCTGTTTGCCTATGCTCGTCAGGTATTCTCTGGTCGGAAAATCGTTCAGATGAATGAAGAAGTTATTCCTATGAAATGGCTGAGTCAGGATACCTACGTCTGTTATCGTACCATAAATAGCTTTCGGGCTAGCACACACGCCAATCAGCTCATCAAAACTGCCTTCATCTACTTCACTCTCCTCCTCAGAGAGAATGGATTGATTGAAGATGAGGCTCTCTTCATTGACGGAACGAAGGTAGAAGCTGATGCCAATAAGTATTCCTTCACGTGGAAAAAGGCCGTTGAACGCTATGAAGATGCCTTAAATGGAAACATTTCTGCCCTTTATGACAAGCTAGTTCAAGAAGGGGTGAATACTGCCTTGTCCAAGGAAGAATGCCTCACTAGCGAGGGGCTCAAACAACTCCTACAAGAAACTGAACAAGTACTAGATGAGGTGGAAGAAGCTATCTCACAAGAGCCTAAAGTCATTAAAGGTGGCTCAGCCAACAGACAGAAACGAAGAAGAATTAAGAAACTAAAGAGAAAGTTGAAAGAGGATTGTCTTGTTCGGAAACAGAAGTACGAACGAGATAAACAGATTCTACAAGAGCGAAACTCCTACTCTAAAACGGATCATGATGCAACATTCATGAGAATGAAAGAAGATCATATGAAGAATGGTCAGCTCAAACCAGGCTACAACCTCCAACTTGGTACAAACAGCCAGTTTGCCTTAGCTTACGGATTGTATCCGAATCCAACTGACACTCGTACACTCAAGCCTTTTCTTCAATCCATCCAAACCTTAGAACTCTTTCAACACATTGTCGCGGATGCAGGTTATGGAAGTGAAGAAAATTATAGCTTTATCGTTGATGACCTAGAGAAAACACCTCTGATTCCCTACGGAACATATCAGAAAGAGCAGAAGAAAAGCTATAAGAAGAGTGATGCCAATCCTGAAAACTGGACCTATCTAGAAGATTCTGATCAGTGGATAAAGCCAGATGGAGTTGTGTATTCATTCAAGAATTATTCACGAAGAACGGATAAATATGGATTTGAGAGAGATATTAAGATTTACGAAGCTGATCCAGTACAAGCTAGTGAGGAATTAGACCAATTAGCACGGACGGAAAAAGGAAATCTCAAACAAATTCAGTATAATCCTACGTGGAACTATTTCAAGAACCTTGTCAAAGATGAGTTGACAAGTAAAGTGGGAGCCCGCATTTATGCCAAACGAAAGGTGGATGTCGAACCTGTATTTGGTAGGATGAAGGGTGTTTTTGGCGTGCGCAGAGTTCATGTCAGAGGACAAAAAGTGGTTGAAACAGAGATAGGATTCCTCCTAATGAGCATGAATCTAACGAAATTGGCTAAGAAAATAGTCCAAGATAATAGAGATAAAAAGAAAAACACAGATAGTTCGGCTGAATTTCATCAAAATCAGCTTGAATCTATCTGTGTTTTTTATTTACTGGCTAGTTTTTGCCCAGCCTCTTTTTCTTGTGTTTTGCCACAGATTTGCCACACTTATTGTGTAAGAGTATCAAGGATAGGTATAATTTGATCCTTTGTTTTTTTAGTGATATGCAAATAAATTTCTGTTACTCGACTACCTCTAGAATGTCCAACACGATCTTGAATAGCCTCTAAAGGTACTCCTTGTTCAGCCAAGAAGCTGATATGCGTGTGTCGGAAGATATGAGTTGTAATATGTTTCTTGAAACTAAGCTTATTGTCAATATCGATTCCTGCCCGTCTCGGGTTTCCATTGCGGTTTAGTTTACCATTTTCTGAAGAGTTGAGGAAGTTGTTTAATACACTGTAATGAAGAGGAGTACCATTGTAATCAGGTTTATGGATGCTCTTAGAGGTGAAAATCCATCCATTATCTTCATAATCAGGATTGAATCTTATATGTTGGTGATTTAACTCAATTTCCTCTTTAAGAATTTCGATAGCCCTTTTAGATAATTGGACATTTCGGTAACTTTGTAAGTTTTTTACATTACCTTCATAGCTATCTTCTGAGGCTCCTCCATGAGTAGCACGAGTTCTAATAACTGAGGCTATATTTTTATTAAAATCAATAGCTTCCTCCTTTAAACCGAGCACTTCCCCAATACGCATTCCGGTTAGTGCTTGAAATTCAAAAATACGTGCATACTGTTCATTGTACTTACGAACAATGGATAATACTTCTTTGAGTTCCCAAGATTCAAGATATTGATCTTCTATATCTGATTTCTTTAAACGATCTAATTCGTCAGAAAGCCCTTTCCTACCTATACTTATATAGGGCATTGGATTTTGGTCAGGAAAAATGTAATCATGAAGAATGGCAAACTTATAGATTGATGTTAAATCGGATTTTACACCTTGTGCGAGTCTTTTATGGTTTCCTATAGGATATAGATTATCAAGTAAGTTTTTGATTAAACTAGATGGAATATTTTTTAAAATCGAATCCTTAGGGATTTGCTTAGTAATATGGTTACGGTATCTACCATCTTCACCTGCTAATGTTTTAGGAGCAACTAGTTGTCTTTCAACTCGTTCATTATGCCATTCATTCCAGACCTCATCAAGCGTGATATCTGATTTTTCTAGAAGAATAGTTCTAGTCAGCTCTTCATAAACCTTATTGGCTTTCTCTTGAAGTTCTTTATGGATAATAGCTTTAATTTGAGGAGATAGTTTTATTTTTCCTGAGGTATCCTTTTTATTGGCGATAGTATACCAATCAGATAGAATTTCTCTGCGTTTATTCATTAACGGGTTATTGAAGTAGGTTCTAAATTTTACTTCAATATATCCAGTTTTATCTGCAGGTCTTGTTGTCTTTTGAGTAATATTAGCTATTTTAACTTGCTCCATTATCCCACCTCTTTAAATGGGCACCTCTAAAAACTTCTCAAAAAACCTATAAAATGAGATAATAGAAATACAAGTATAAAACTCGATAAACGAGGTTAAACACGATGCATTTATTTACTGATGATGAAAAAATCTTGTCAAAACTCACTGAAAAAGGTAATCCATTGGAACGTCTAGACGCTGTCATGGATTGGCAACTCTTTCTCCCCTTGTTATCAGAATTGTTTTCTCGCAAGAATAAAGTTATTGGTCGTGGAGGTCGTCCTCACCTTGATTACCTCATGATGTTCAAAGTCCTTTTACTTCAACGATTACATAACTTGTCTGACGATGCTATGGAATATCAATTGCTTGATCGCTTATCCTTTCGTCGTTTCGTTGGTTGCCACGAAGATAATGTCCCAGATTCAAAAACTATCTGGCTTTATCGAGATCGCTTGACTCAATCAGGTCGCGAAAAGGAATTATTCGACTTGTTCTATACTCAACTCTCGGACGAAGGTTTGATTGCCCACACAGGTCAAATAGTTGATGCTTCATTTGTGGAATGTCCTAAGCAACGCAATTCCCGTGAGGAAAACGAGAAAATCAAAGCGCATGAAACTGTAGAAGGTTGGAACAAAGCCAAACGATGCCAAAAAGATATCGATGGGAGCTGGACTCAAAAAGGGGGTGTTCGTTACTTTGGCTATAAAAATCACGTCTGTGTTGATAGAAAATCAAAGCTAATCAAAGATTATGGCGTCACAACAGCTAGTATACATGACTCCAATGTTCTAGCTTCTCTTTGTGATGCCAACGAACCTGTATTTGATGATAGTGCCTATGTGGGGAAAAGTGTTCCTGACAACTGCCAACACCATACCGTCCGTCGTGCTTTCCGAAATAAACCATTGACCGATACTGACAAGAACATTAACCGTCATATTGCCAAAGTCCGTTGTCGAGTTGAGCATGTTTTTGGTTTTATTGAAAATAGCATGAAGGGAAGTACCTTTAGAGGGATTGGAATGGATAGGGCAAAGACAAATGTGACCTTAACCAACCTCCTCTATAACATCTTTCGATTTGAACAGATTAAACGACTAGGGTTGAAATCATGGGCTTAGTGCGCCCAAAAATTGGGAAATAGCCTTGAGTAAGACTCACAAACAAAAATTTACAAGAAATAAACTGTAGATTAAAGATAAATTTGACGCTCTAGATGCTCTACTGGTGTTTTTAGAGGTTCCCATAAAATAAACAATATCTCTTATGATCATTCTAAAATCGGAGAGAGGATTGGCAAGCAAAGAAATAATTTTGCCCACGGAAATTTAGATAAAGAATTTATAAATGAGTCTTTGCTAGATGTAGTGTTCCTTGAACAAATTGTCCTAGCTATGCAACTACAATATTTTGGAATAGATGAGATAGAAACCCAAAAAATTATAAATGAAGTATTTCACCATAATTTGGCATTATAGAGTGGTTCTGGGAGGGTCTGATGCGTCAGTCCTCCCTTTTTTTATAAGCAATTTTCAGAGGTTATCGGTAGTGCTGCCGATAGCTTTTTTCTTTGTCCTTCTTTGATGTGATACCAAAATCAAGTCGTCTTTTTTATGATGAGGAGAGAGTGACAGATTGTTACTACTTATCAAAAGAAAAGAAGGACTTTTTATGACCAAACAATGTCATCATCACTTTTTAGTCAATCAGGAAAAAGCAGAAAAACACGTCTTCCGTAAAAGTAAGAAGTACCGTACGCTTTGTTCGGTAGCTCTTGGAACTATGGTGACGGCTGTTGTCGCTTGGGGTGGCCAAGTAGCACAAGCTGATGAAGTGGTAACACCTTCGCTAGATAAAACCGTTCAGTTGACAGAAAATCCTGCGACCAACTTACCAGAAGCGCAACCTACACCAGTTGTTGAACAGACGGATAGTCTTGCGTTAACTGGTCAATCACATGGGGCTATCACGGTTACGGTTCCTCATGATGTTGTGACACAGGCTGTCAATCAAGCAACTGCTGAAGGAGTTACTACTGTTCAAGACCAACCTATGGACTTGGGAAATACAACTTCTGCGAGTGAGACCAGTAAGCAATTGGATAAGGCGGAAGCGGATGCTGCTAAGCAGGCTGAAGCCATCACTCAGGTGACCAATACCTATAAAGCAGATAAAGCGACTTATGAACAAGATAAAACACGTGTTGAACAAGGGAATAATGCGTTGGCTGCTAGTCATAAAGAAGCCACTCTAGCAGGAAAGGCCTTGAATAGTTCAGTAGATAGCACAGCTTCAAAAATCAAAGACCAAGATCCGTCGGCTAATGTGACCGTCACAACTCAAACCGTAACATCAGGAGATGGTTCAACGGTTTCAGGCTATCAGGATTATACCTCTGCGGTAGCTGCTATTGATAAGCAAAATAAGGACAATCTATCTGAATACGAATCAAATAAAAAAGATGCAGATGCCATTGTCGCAAAGAACTTAGTGACTCAAAAGGAAAATGAAGCGGGTCTTGCTAAAGCAAAAGCTGATAATGAAGCAATTGACAAACGCAATCAAGTTGGACAAAAAGCAGTGGATGATGAAAATAAAGCCGGTCAAGCTGCTGTTGATGCCTATAATAAAGACCAACAAAAATTGATGACAGACCGTGAAGCTGAGATTGCTGCTATCACGAAAAGTAATAAGGAAAAAGAAAAAGCAGCCAAGAAAGAAAATGCTGCCATTGACGCCTATAACACCAAGGAAATGGAGCGCTATAAACGTGATTTAGCTGAGATTTCAAAAGGAGAGGAAGGCTATATCTCTCAAGCTCTTGCTCAGGCTCTCAACTTGAATAATGGAGAACCGCAAGCACGACATTCAGCTGATACCAGAAATCCTAATCGTATCGTTGCAAAAGGTGACCCAATGCTTGGTGGGTATTCTAAAATCCTAGATTCTACTGGTTTCTTCGTCTATGACATCTTTAAAACGGGAGAAACCCTTTCCTTTACCTATCAAAATCTTCAAAATGCTCGCTTTGATGGTAAGAAAATCACAAAAGTAGCCTATGACATTACAAACCTTGTTTCTCCAGCTGGAACTAATGCCGTGCAGTTAGTCGTGCCAAATGACCCAACAGAAGGCTTTATTGCCTACCGTAATGATGGGACAGGCAATTGGCGAACAGACAAGATGGAGTTTCGTGTCAAGGCCAAGTATTTCTTAGAAGATGGCTCTCAAGTGAGCTTCACCAAGGAAAAACCAGGTGTCTTTACTCATTCCTCACTCAACCATAATGACATCGGTTTAGAGTATGTAAAAGACACATCAGGTAAGTTCGTTCCTATCAATGGCTCAACCATTCAAGTGACTAACGAAGGCCTAGCTCGTTCACTTGGGTCAAATCGTGCCAGTGATTTAAATCTTCCTGAAGAATGGGATACGTCATATAGTAAGTATGCCTATAAGGGAGCGATTGTCTCAACGGTTACATCAGGCAACACCTATACAGTGACCTTTGGTCAAGGGGATATGCCCCAAAATGTTGGTCTCTCTTATTGGTTTGCCTTAAATACCCTTCCAGTTGCACGGATGGTCAAACCTTATAGTCCAAAACCACATGTGACACCAAAGTTAGAGCCAATTCCAGAACCGTTTAAGGTTGTGCCGAAAACCTTTACCCCAAAGACCTTTACACCTGAGCCACCTGTGAGCTTTAAGGAAAAACCATTAGAGAAAGTCACTCAGCCCAGCCTAGCACTTACCAAGGTCACCTTGCCTAAAGCCCCTACGCCAGAACCGTTACCAAAAGCACCACAAGTGCCAACGGTTCATTACCACGACTATCGTCTGACAACGACTCCTGAAATTGTTAAGGAAGTTATCAATACCGACCAAGTGAACCTTCATGACAAAACGGTCGCAAAAGATTCAACGGTCATTTATCCCTTAACCGTAGACGCTTTTTCTCCAAATCGAGCCAAAACCACTAGCCTCACCTTTGAAGATTACCTTCCAGCAGGCTATGCTTTTGACAAGGAAAAAACGCAGGCAGAAAACGGAAATTATACCCTCAGCTTTGATATTGCTAAGAACTTTGTGACCTTGACCGCCAAGGAAGCCTTGCTTCAAGAGGTCAACAAAGACCTCACCAAGTCTTACCAACTGGTGGCTCCGAAACTTTATGGTAGCCTTCAAAATGATGGGGCAACCTATTCCAACAGTTATAAGCTCCACATCAATAAGGGAACCCCAAATGCCTATACAGTGACTTCCAATGTCGTGACGGTGCGAACGCCTGGTGATGGAACGACCACTAGCCGTATTGAGCCGCAGAAGAAAAATGAAAATGAAGATGGTGTGGTCATTAACGATACGGTAGTGGCTTTAGGAACAACTAATCATTACCGTTTGACTTGGGATTTAGATCAATATAAAGGCGATAGGTCTTCTAAAGAGACAATTGCTCGTGGTTTCTTCTTTGTAGATGACTACCCAGAAGAAGTGTTGGACTTAGTAGACAAGGGGACAGGTATCACCACTCCTGATGGCAAAGCCGTATCAGGGATTACTGTTAATGCTTATGCGTCGCTGTCAGAAGCGCCTAGAGACCTTCAAGATAAACTCGCTCATGCTAAGATTTCTCCTAAAGGGGCTTTCCAAGTCTTTATGCCGAATGACAATCAAGCCTTTTATGACCAATATGTTAAAACAGGAACTTCTTTAAACCTTCTCACCAAAATGACGGTTAAAGATGACCTCTATGGGGAAACTGCAACCTATCGAAACAAGGCTTACCAAGTTGATTTTGGCAATGGCTATGAAACCGATGAGGTGACCAATACCCTTGTAAGCCCAACACCAAAAAAACAAAATCTGAATAAGGATAAGGTGGACATCAATGGCAAACCTATGGTAGTCGGTTCACAAAACCACTATACCTTGTCATGGGACTTGGACCAATACCGTGGCATTAAAGCTGATAAGGCTCAGATTGCACAAGGGTTTTACTTTGTGGATGATTATCCCGAAGAAGCTCTATTACCAGATGAAGCAAGTATTCAACTTGTGACATCTGATGGTAAAGCAGTGTCAGGTGTGACGGTAAAAAACTACACTAGTTTATCAGAAGCTCCTAAAAACCTACAAGCAGCCCTTTCAAAACGCAAGATTGCGCCTAAAGGAACCTTCCAAGTCTTTATGGCAGAAGATCCACAAGCCTTTTATGATTCATATGTAACGCAAGGTCAAAATATCACCATCATCACCCCTATGACTGTCCGTGAGGAGATGGCAAATACAGGCAAGTCTTATGACAATGTAGCTTATCAGGTAGACTTTGGACAAGCCTATGAGACCAATACGGTAACGAATCACGTGCCAAAAGTAACACCACATAAAACTAATACCAATAAAGAAGGCGTGTCTATTGATGGCAAGACCGTTTTTCCAAATACCGTCAATTATTATAAGATTGTTCTTGATTATAGTCAGTACAAGGATTTGGTAGTGACGGAGGATGTTCTTGCCAAAGGTTTTTACATGGTAGATGATTACCCTGAAGAAGCGCTTAGCGTCAATGCAGATGGTGTCCAAGTGATGGATAAGGCTGGAAATCTTGTCAAAGGGATTTCGGTGAAAGCCTATGCCTCATTGTCAGAAGCGCCTAAAGTGGTTCAAGACGCTATGGCCAAACGCCAGTTCACACCCAAAGGAGCCATTCAAGTTTTAAGCGCTGATGATCCACAAGCCTTTTACGAAACCTATGTTAAAACTGGTCAAACCTTAGTGGTGACCCTTCCAATGACCATTAAGAATGAGCTGACAAAGACTGGTGGGAAGTATGAAAACACCGCTTATCAGATTGACTTTGGTTTGGCTTATGTGACAGAGACTGTGGTTAATAATGTGCCAAAACTAGACCCACAAAAAGATGTGGTGATTGATTTATCACAAAAGGAGAAAAGCCTTGATGGAAAAGAAGTTGCCTTGAATCAGGTCTTTAACTACCGTTTGGTGGGAGCACTCATTCCAGGTAATCGTGCGACACCACTCATCGAGTACCGCTTTGACGATGATTACGATGAAAGCCATGACGACTATAATGGTGTTTACAAGGCTTATACCTTAGTAGATGTGACTCTAAAAGATGGAATGGTTTTACCAAAAGGGACAGAAGTGACCAAGTACACGCTACAACATGTCGACACGTCAAAAGGGACAGTTACCATTAGTTTTGATCAGGAATTCCTTGAAAAACTAGCAGAAGAGTCTGAGTTTCAGGCAGATGTTTACGTGCAAATGAAACGAATCGCTTCAGGTGAAGTAGAAAATACCGTATTACATACTGTCAATGGCTACACCATCAGTTCAAATACGGTTAAAACAACTACCCCTGAACCAGAGCCACCAACTCCGAATCAACCAACACCACCCCAACCACCTATTCCAACACAAGAACCACCAGTTCCAGCAAGTGTCTTACCAAATACAGGAGAGAGTCAATCCCTCTTGGCGCTTGTCGGTGGAGGACTTCTTTTAGGCCTAGCTTACGGACTTTCTAAACGCAAAATGGAGGACAACTAAATGGAACCCAAAAACATTTACACAAGAGATTCAGACCAAGATGGTCTAACGGATGCTCAGGAGTTAGCTCTAGGGACGAATCCTTTTAGCAGTGATACGGATAGTGACGGACTGACAGACCTTGAAGAAGTCCAACAAGGCTTGAATCCAATTCAACAGCGTAAGGAGAGAAGCTATGGCTTGGAATTATGACACAATTTCTAGAACCCTTTCTGAGATGGCACGAGAAAACTATGAAGACATGGTTAAAGCCTTTTTAGCCATGGAATTGAGTACCAAAAACAAGTCACTTCTTGACAGGCTTTATCAAGACTTTATGGGCATTGATGACTTGTCTTTAGTCAGTGATGACCTGCGCCTAAGAGCAGACGGTTATCAGGAACAGCTTCAAGAAGAAGTGACGGACCTCTTGGATAAACTCTATCGAACAGGTGAGGGAGCTAGTTTCATTATGGAAGTGATTGCGTCCAACAATATTTTTGAGACCCTTTCTCTGTATGTGGTTTTGAATGAGGAGGATTATTCATCTCTCACCTTAGAGACCTTGCAGGGCATTATCCAAAAGGAGTTGTCTTTAACGAGTCAAGATTATTTTGGAGATGTGACCTATCTCGCTTTGCAGAAGGATTTGTTAGACCAGAAAAGCCATTTCTTACAACAGTATGTGACAACTTTGATGGATAAGTTGCCACAAGAAAAAGACCATAACGCCTTGGTCCTAGAGTAAAGCAGTGGGCTGAGAATACCTCTCAGCTCCTTTTTTTAATTGGAGGAACGTATGACTCAAGAACAATTACTTGAGATGTTGCGGGCAAGATTGCCACGTGACCAGATTCTTTTGGAATCCTTTTTACGCTATCAAGCAGTCCATTTTGATGAGGATTGGGATAGCCTTATCCAAAATTTTACAACCCAAAGAGGAATAGTCACCTCACCTGTTCAAGTGGTTCGCTTTGAAACAGAGGTTTCTGCTTTTGTCAAGGTAAGCCCCTTTGACGAGGCAACAGACCTTTGGTCAGGCTGGCTTAAAGAAGTTACCTCAGTTAAACAGTGATGAGAAAGCCTTGGTGATTGAGGTAGCCCTCTTTAACCTAGCCACTCGCTTTCAGCTCTTAGACCAAGAAGGCGCCTATCAGTCCATTTCGGTAGCTTCTCTTTTGGATAAAAGCAAAGCTGCAAATTTGGTCAATGTTTACCGAGTGGCCAATAATTTGTCTGATCGTATTAGCCGTGATATTGAACAGTTTCTTCTCACTTATGAACCTGAATTAGAAAGTACACAGGAAACGTTGGAGGAAAAAAAGGAGGTTGTTGAGAATATTGTCATACCAGAGTTTCGTCAAGAGATCACCTTTCGGGAAGTAGGGCTTGTCATGATTGCAAGTCTTGATGAGGAAGAGTTATCACAACTCGATTTACGAACAGGGCAAACAGAACATTTACCAGCTTATGAACATCTAAACTTGTCTCAAAAATTTGAGATATTAAGTCACTTTGACCAAGTGCGAAATAGCCGTCCAAAGCTACTAAACCTGAGACGTGGGGAGTTTGACCATGAAATGGAAATGACACCAATCTATGAGGTCAATGAGCTCTTAACCTATTTAGAAGCTGATGGGACAGTCTATGACTTGCAACGTCCCCTAACACCTCAAGAAGAAGTGATTTTAGCTGAAATGGGTCAAACCATTTTGGCTGAAAATACCGAAAAACTGACTCGTTTAGGGATAGGCTTAGCTGACGTTGATGAGCAACAACGTGGGATACTGATAGATGCTGCAGGGCGTTTTCATTTGAAGAATGCGGACCTAGCCTTATTAGGGGGCTATCCTAAAGCAACCGTTACTCAATTAGCCCTTGCGACAGAATTGCTTCAGATGGGATTGTCACACGATAAAGTAGAATTTTTCTTGACCAGTCAGCTAGACTTAGAAGAGTTAAGACCCATTGCCTACGCCTTCTTGCATGAAGACCTCACTCTTGAAGAAGCAAGAACCTTTGAAAGGGACAAACTGTCCCAATCAGACCTATCCTTTAGAGAATGGCGAGAACACTTATCGCAAACAGAAACTGAAATCATCACGCCTCCATCAATCCCTCAAAATCCTATCGTAGAGGAAGCTCTTAAACGCTATCCGATTGATTCTAGAGTGACTTATAAGGGGCAAGAGTTTCAGGTAATGGCTATTGAGGACTCAGGCGTTAATAACCTGATTCGGATTGAATTACAAAATGATTTCACAGATGTAATTGAACAAAATCCGGTTCTTTTCTTACGGACACTAGAAGACATCACTCAAGCTCTTCATGTTCCTTCTGTCGAAGAAAAGGAGGAAGTGGAAGAAACTCAGCAGGAATTAGACCTGTTTTCCTTTATGGATATGGAAGAACAAAATGAGCCGGTTTCTCAAGTGACGGCTTCTGTATCATCAAATAAGAGAGAGGCTAAACAAGAAGAAGCATTGTCAGAAGATGAGTTGGAACCAAAAGTCATTAAGACGCCCCCAGCCACTGATTTTCACTTTCCAGAAGATCTAACAGACTTTTACCCTAAGACAACAAGGGATAAGGTTGATATGAATGTTGCTGCTATTCGTTTGGTGAAAAGTCTTGAATCTGAACACCGTCAAGCCACACCAAGTGAACAAGAACTGCTTGCCAAATACGTGGGCTGGGGAGGCTTAGCTAACGAGTTCTTTGACGAGCATAACCCAAAGTTTTCTAAGGAACGTGAGGCATTAAAAACACTAGTCACCGATAAAGAGTATTCAGATATGAAACAATCTTCTTTGACAGCTTATTACACAGACCCTCACTTGATTCGTCAGATGTGGGAGAAATTAGAACGTGATGGCTTTACTGGTGGTAAAATCCTAGACCCGTCTATGGGAACGGGGAATTTCTTTGCGGCAATGCCTAAACACCTGAGAGAAAATAGTGAGTTGTATGGTGTAGAGTTAGACACGATTACAGGAGCTATTGCCAAACACCTTCATCCGAATAGCCATATTGAAGTAAAGGGCTTTGAGACTGTTGCCTTTAATGACAATAGCTTTGATTTGGTTCTTTCAAATGTACCGTTTGCTAATATTAGGATTGCGGACAGTCGCTATGACAAACCCTATATGATTCATGATTATTTTGTTAAAAAATCCCTTGATTTGGTGCATGATGGTGGGCAAGTGGCTATGATTTCCTCCACAGGAACCATGGACAAACGGACAGAAAACATCCTCCAGGACATTCGTGAGACGACTGATTTTCTTGGTGGTGTGCGTTTACCAGATAACGCCTTTAAGGCCATTGCAGGTACCAATGTCACAACAGACATGTTGTTCTTCCAGAAACATATGGATAAGGGCTACCAAGCAGATGATTTAGCTTTTTCAGGTTCTATTCGCTATGTCAAGGATGACCGTATTTGGCTGAATCCTTACTTTGATGGGGACTACAACAGTCAGGTTCTTGGGAGCTATGAAGTCAGAAACTTTAACGGTGGGACACTGTCTGTTAAAGGAACTTCTGATGATTTGCTAGCAGATGTTCAGATGGCTCTTAAACAGGTTAAAGCGCCTAGAACTGTTGACCCTTCTGATATCTTCATCAGTCCTGATGTGATGAGAAGACAAGTCATTGATACCTCGATTCCTTCTGACATCAGAGAAAGCTTAGACCAGTATAGCTTTGGCTATAAAGATTCTACGGTTTACTACCGTGATCATAAGGGCATTCGTGTAGGGACAAAAACTGAGGAGATTAGCTACTATGTGGACGAAGAGGGTAACTTTAAGGATTGGGATACCAAGCATTCTCAAAAACAAATTGACCGTTTTAATGCTTTAGAAGTGACTGATAGCACCGCTCTTGATGTGTATGTGACCGAAGAAGCCGCTAAACGTGGGCAATTTAAGGGCTATTTCAAAAAGACTGTTTTCTATGAAGCGCCTTTGTCTGAGAAAGAAGTGGCACGAATTAAAGGGATGATTGATATTCGGAACGCCTACCAAGAGGTGATTGCTATACAGCGCTACTATAACTATGACAAAGACGAGTTCAATCACTTGTTAGGAAAGCTCAATCGCACCTATGATAGTTTTGTGAAACGCTTTGGCTATGTAAATAGTGCCGTAAACCGTAACCTCTTCGATAGTGATGATAAGTATTCGCTCCTTGCGAGTTTAGAAGATGAAAGTCTTGATCCAAGTGGGAAGACAGTTATCTATACCAAGTCACTTGCCTTTGAAAAAGCCTTGGTTCGTCCTGAAAAGGAAGTGATGGCAGTTTCTTCTTCCCTTGACGCTCTCAATTCTAGTCTAGCAGATGGTCGTGGGGTCGATTTGGATTACATGATGTCTATTTATCAGACGGATTCTAAAGCGTCTTTGATTGAGGAATTAGGAGATGCTATTATTCCAGACCCAGAACGCTATCTAAACGATAGGGAAGTGGTCTATGTATCTCGGCAGGATTTCTTATCAGGGGATGCGATGACTAAGTTAGAGGTCGTGGACTTACTCATTAAAGAAGACAATTCTGATTTTCCGTGGCAACACTATCAAAACCTCTTAGAAGACGTGAAACCACCACGTGTGACCTTAGCTGATATTGATTATCGGATTGGCTCACGTTGGATTCCTCTAGCCGTTTATGGTAAATTTGCCCAAGAAACCTTTATGGGGAAAGTCTATGAACTGTCAGACCAAGAAGTAGCAACAGTCCTTGAAGTCAGTCCCATTGACGGAGTTATCACTTACCAATCTAAGTTTGCCTACACCTATTCCAACGCAACGGATAGGAGTTTAGGTGTCCCTGCTTCACGCTATGATAGTGGTCGAAAAATCTTTGAAAATCTCCTGAATTCCAATCAACCAACCATCACAAAACAAGTTGTCGAAGGGGATAAGAAAAAGAATGTGACGGATGTAGAGAAAACAACGGTCCTACGTGCTAAGGAAACGCACCTCCAAGAACTCTTTCAAGATTTTGTAGCAAAGTATCCAGAAGTCCAACAGATGATTGAAGACACCTATAACAGTCTCTATAATCGTACGGTATCAAAGACTTATGATGGTAGCCATTTAACCATTGATGGACTTGCTCAGAATATTTTCTTACGTCCTCACCAAAAGAATGCCATTCAACGGATTGTGGAAGAAAAACGTGCCCTATTAGCCCACGAGGTAGGGTCTGGAAAAACCTTGACCATGCTTGGAGCTGGTTTCAAGTTGAAAGAATTAGGGATGGTGCATAAACCTCTCTATGTGGTTCCTTCTAGTTTGACTGCTCAGTTTGGTCAAGAAATCATGAAATTTTTCCCAACCAAGAAAGTCTATGTGACCACTAAGAAAGACTTTGCCAAAGCCAAACGCAAACAGTTTGTATCACGTATTATCACAGGGGACTATGATGCCATTGTCATTGGGGATTCACAATTTGAGAAGATACCGATGAGTCGTGAAAAACAGGTCACCTATATCAATGACAAACTCGAGCAACTCAGAGAAATCAAGCTAGGAAGTGACAGTGATTATACCGTAAAAGAAGCAGAGCGTTCAATTAAGGGATTAGAACACCAACTAGAAGAACTCCAAAAACTAGAGCGGGATACCTTTATCGAATTTGAAAACCTTGGTATTGATTTTCTTTTTGTGGATGAGGCTCATCACTTCAAGAATATTCGTCCAATCACTGGACTTGGGAATGTCGCGGGAATCACCAATACCACTTCAAAAAAGAACGTGGATATGGAGATGAAGGTGAGACAGGTTCAGGCAGAGCATGGAGATAGAAATGTCGTTTTTGCGACAGGAACACCAGTTTCTAACTCTATTAGTGAACTTTTTACCATGATGAATTACATTCAACCTGATGTTTTAGAGCGATACCAGGTATCCAATTTTGATTCATGGGTTGGGGCTTTTGGGAATATTGAAAACTCTATGGAACTAGCCCCGACAGGAGATAAGTACCAACCCAAGAAACGGTTCAAGAAATTTGTCAACCTTCCTGAACTCATGCGAATCTACAAGGAAACTGCGGACATTCAGACCTCTGATATGCTTGATTTACATGTTCCTGAAGCCAAGGTTATTGCAGTGGAGAGCGAATTGACAGAAGCTCAGAAATACTACCTTGAAGAGTTGGTTGACCGTTCAGACGCTATCAAGTCAGGCAGCGTTGACCCTAGTGTTGATAACATGTTAAAGATTACAGGAGAAGCCAGAAAACTAGCCATTGACATGCGTCTCATTGATCCTGTTTACACCTTGTCTGACAATCAGAAGATTCTTCAAGTAGTGGATAACGTGGAACGGATTTACCGTGAGGGACAAGATGATAAAGCTACCCAGATGATTTTCTCAGATATTGGCACCCCTAAAAGTAAGGAAGAAGGCTTTGACGTTTACAATGAATTGAAAGACCTCTTAGTGGATAGAGGGATTCCCAAAGAAGCAATTGCCTTTGTCCATGACGCTAATACGGATGACAAGAAAAACACTCTATCACGCAAGGTCAATAGTGGGGAAGTACGGATTCTCATGGCTTCTACGGAAAAAGGGGGAACAGGATTAAACGTCCAATCACGTATGAAAGCAGTCCACCATTTAGACGTTCCCTGGAGGCCCTCTGATATTGTTCAACGCAATGGTAGGTTAATTCGTCAAGGCAATATGCACCAAGAGGTAGATATTTACCATTACATTACGAAAGGGAGCTTTGATAACTACCTCTGGCAAACACAGGAGAATAAGCTCAAATACATCACGCAAATCATGACCTCTAAAGACCCAGTACGGTCGGCAGAAGACATTGATGAACAAACCATGACTGCTTCAGACTTTAAGGCTTTAGCGACAGGTAATCCTTATCTGAAACTCAAGATGGAACTAGAGAATGAGTTGACGGTATTGGACAATCAAAAGCGTGCCTTTCATCGCTCCAAAGATGAGTATCGCCATACCATTGCCTACTGTGAGCAGAACCTCCCTGTCTTAGAGAAACGCCTTAGCCAATATGACCGTGATATTGCCCAATCTTTGGCAACTAAGTCACAAGATTTTATCATGCGGTTTGACAATCAAATGATGGATAACCGTGCAGAAGCTGGAGACTATCTACGAAAACTCATTACCTACAACCGTTCGGAAACCAAAGAAGTAAGAACGCTTGCGACCTTTAGAGGGTTTGAGCTTAAAATGGCAACCAGAAGTCCTAGTGAGCCCTTGCCAGATATGGTGTCTTTAACCATTTCAGGCAGCAACCAGTATTCTGTCTCTTTAGACTTGAAATCAGATGTGGGAACCATCCAACGCATTACTAATGCCATTGACCATATCCTAGAGGACCAAGAAAAAACAGAAGAAATGGCTAACAATTTGAAAGATAAGCTAGCAGTCGCAAGGGTTGAAGTAGAGAAGGTCTTTCCTAAAGAAGAGGATTATCAGCTGGTTAAAGCCAAATATGACATCCTTGCCCCCTTGGTTGAACAAGAAGCAGAGGTTGAGGAAATTGATGCAGCCCTAGCTAAGTTCAATGAAACGATCCAACCGCAACACGACCAACAACTTTCGCTTGATTTTTAAGAAAAAGGCTGACAAAAAATAATGAACGCGGTAAAATGAAGTCAAGAAATCATCAAAGGAGAATTGATTATGACCCAGACAGTAGAAGAATTAAGATACCAACTAGAAGAATGGCTAGCACAAGGTTTTACAAGCCCTGAAGATAGAGCTAACTATCAAGCCTTAAAGGAGCAGTATGAGGATGAAACCCTTGATTACAGCTGTTCAAAGCGAGAAATTATTGGTCAATTAGAAGTTATCATCACCACTCGTGAGAATGACTTTCCAGACTTAGATGAAGTAACTAAAGAAGAGTATCTTGACCTAGTTGCCCAACTGGATGACCTAGACAAGGGGAAGGCAGATTATTATCGTAAGCAATTAACGTAGAAAGTGGTGTAGATATGTTAGAACAAATCATTCAAAGTCTTTTGATTATCGCAGCAACAGGACTAATTTTACTTGTCCTTTACCAGATTGCGAGGATGCTTGGAAGCTTATTTGTCATTGGATTAATTGGATTTTTAGCTTTCACAGAAGTCTATGGGCTTTACCTCTTTTTTACAGAACGATACCTCTATGTGGAAGATTTAGCCACCGATGGTATTTTGAGTTTTACCACTTTCTATATTGGTTTCAATGTGCTACTTATATTTGGACTTGTAGTCAAAGTGATTAGAAGTCGGATGGCATAGAGAAATGGGATTACCTAAGTTAGGTAGTCCTTTTCTTTATTGTGATAACTTTTTCAAGTCCATCTTGTTATGATGGTGCTATCTTATGGAAAAAGGAGATAGCACTAGTGATGTTAAATAAAATGAAGGCTCGGCTATTGATTGGTTTGGGTGGTTTAGCTGTGACTAGCTTTATGGTGATGATGGGTTACACCATTGGTTCTCAGTCTGTAACCAATCACACGCAGAAACAAATCCAATCTGAGGCTCAAAAATTACTGACCAAAGAGAAAGAAAAAGAGAAGGCAAGTGTCCTCTCTGATGAGTTAGTCAAGGAATTCCTCACCCAATACTATACTAAGGAAAAGCTGGGCGAGAATAACAACCGTATTAAACCCTATATGACAGATTCTGCCTTTAAGGAAGAGGTAGCTCGTCAAGAAGATTCCATCAACCAGGTCTATAAAGACTATATGTTGGATTATCGCTTTGAGTCTGCCAATATCTATGTCAATACAGAAGCAAATGAAGCTTTTGCGGAAGTGTCTTATCAGGTTGTTTACGTGTCAGATGTCAGTGATAAGGCTCAGAAAAGCACACAGACAGAAACCACCTCTCTTAAACTATCTTATGCCAAATTGTCAGATAAACTCCTTGTCAATCAGGTAACCATTTGGAATGGCAAGCTAGAGGACTTGAAAGAGTCTTCTGATGAAGTAAATTCAAGCATTCCAAAGATTCAAGGCACTACTACAAGTGAGACCAACTAGCAGGAGTTTATCTTCTGCTTTTTTGATAAGGAGATGAGATGACAAAAATTGAAAAAGTGAAACAAAAGGCGATTTTAGACGTAGCAGAAAGTCTAGGTTATTCGTTTAAACACCTATCAGGACAAGTCTATGAACATCCAGAACACGATTCCTTTCGGATTTTTGCGGACACCAATACCTTTAAATGGTTTTCACGTGACGTACAGGGAGATGTGATTGATTTTGTTCAGTTAATGACGGGAGTGTCTTTTAAAAAAGCCTTGTCTTACCTTGAAACTGGAGACTTTGAACAAGCTAAGGTAGTCGAAGAGACTTACCAACCCTTTCGTTATTATCTAAGAGAAGAACCATTTGACCAAGCACGAACTTACTTAAATGATATTCGTGGTTTAAGTGATGACACTATCAATGCTTTTGGCAGACAAGGTCTATTAGCACAGGCTCATTACCAGACAAAGACCTTTCAGGAATCAGTTCTTGTCTTTAAGAGTTACAATCATCTTGGCCAACTAGAGGGGGCAAGTCTTCAAGGGCTTGTCAAAGATAATCAGAGACATGATCGAGGTTACCTCAAGAAAATCATGAAAGACTCTCATGGCTATATAGGGATGAGCTTTGATATTGGAAAACCGAAACGCCTTATCTTTTGTGAATCGGTGATTGATATGATGAGTTATTATCAACTCCATCAGAAGCAGTTATCAGATGTTCGTTTGGTTTCTATGGAAGGTCTAAAACTCTCTGTGATTGCGTATCAGTCATTACGATTAGCAGCTGAGGAACAAGGCAAACTTGCTTTTTTAGATACTGTCAAACCAAGTCGATTAACGCATTACCTTCATGCTATACAAGAGACGACTACTTTCTTTCAGACGCACACAGGGTTATTAACCTTAGCTGTTGATAATGATGAAGCAGGGCGAGACTTTTGTCAGAAATTATCTGATAAAGGACTTCCCATTGAAACAGACTTACCACCATTACAGGAACTGGAAACTAAAGCAGATTGGAACGATGTTGTGAAAGGTCATAGTAATCATTCTTTAAAGGACATGATACAATCTGCCAAGTTACAAGTTATCCGAAGCAATTCTCCGCCTAGAAAAAATACCGCTTTAGAATTGTGATAACAAAATCAAGTTTCTTAGCTTAATCTAGAAAGTGATAAGGAGGACACCCTATGAGTGTGATTGAACGCCTAGCCGAAAGAGTAGCTAGGCAAGAGGAAAAAGTTGCGAAAGAAACGGAAAAATTAGAAACCTATCGTAGTCAATTACAAACAGCGATGTATCAAGCCTTTATCAAACGCCAACAAAATAGTCCCTGGACGTTTGATGAAGCATTGACGCAAGCCTTTGGCCAAGATGAACAAGAACTAAAACCATCAGATAATAGAAATGAGGAATAACACATGACAAAAGATTGGACCTTTGACCAACCCTTAGATGATAACACACCGACATCTTCCACAGAAGAACGTGCGAAGATTGCGGCACTATTTCATAAAGAAAACCAAGAGGGCGCTGAAGACGTTGATTATGTGGCAGCCTTTGAAATGGAACAACAAAAGTCTAAAAATCAGATGGCTCCACAGCAAAAACCTCAAGAGCAATCCACACCAAAAGAGGTGTCCTCCTCAACCATTACAAACGACTACAAGAAACATCTAGCCGATGTGATGGCTAAGAATAATGAGGACAATCGTCAAAGTCTGAAGAAAATTGAAGAGCTGCACCAGTTGATTGATGACAAAAATAAGCAAAATAAGAAATTACAAGCCATTTCAGTAGCCATTGATGACTTGTAAGTATAAGCAGTCCTCACAAGGGCTGCTTTTTATGGGGAAAGAAGATGAAGTTATTCAAAAAGCAAACGCATAACCAAGATAGTTTTAAACGACTCATTCATCGCTTATCAGGAATGTCTGAAGCCGACTTACATAAGGTCAACCAATTATTGGATGTCGTTTTTGACGCTACAAGTCAAACTAACCGAGATGAAAAAATGTCTCCTAAAACTATACCAAAGGAGCCTATATTAGATGAGACCATTACTGAAGCTAAGAATACACTGAAGACTGAGCAACTTGAAAAGCGGATAGAGCAGTTTAGGCAGGCAAAGAAACCGAAATAAATTTTCGAAGTAAGTTCTGTTTTTGGCAAAAATGTAGTAGTAACTTGTATTCATATTAGACTGTTGGATTTGAGGTTCCTTCAATATTAAATATTTGTGAATTGGTATTAATGGTCATATTCATAACAAAGCCTTCAGCGTCACAACGCTACCACCTATTTGTTTTTTTTTAAACTAATTTTGTTACAATATTACTGCTAGGATTAATTTATTTCAATTAGGGAGAGTGTATGGTGAAGGGAATTAAAAATAAAATATTTAACGAAACAGATATATTGGATCAGTTAGCGATAAAGAACAGGGATGAATTAAAAGAGATTATTTTTCAGGGAAGTTTTTTAGTTAACTCAATTGATTTTTGTGAAGGGTACAATTATTATGAGTTATCTTTAACGATTCCGACTAAAGATGATTACATTGTTTTGAAGAAGGATTGTGACAAAGAAATAGGTTACTGGATAAAGGGAGAAAAAGCTGAAATCAGAAAACGCAAGGAAAAATTGGTTAACGATAAAAAATTTTTAGAGTTTTCGGAAAGGTGTCATAGAGGACATTTAATAGCTAAACAATTAAAATATTATACAAAATTGGGGGATTTCAATTTTTCAAAAAATAATCCCAAAAATATCTATCCTCAATGGGAGAATGCAAATATAAACCGAGCATATGGCACTAGCATCCGTGGACAGGCATATTTTGAGACTGAGATAATAAAATGGTTGCAAGAGGGAGTGGAACTATTCTATTATGTAAAACCAATTTTCAAAGAAGGGCAAGAAGATTATCCAATTGGAAATATATTGATAGCATTTGAGAGGGAGTATTTATCGTTATCGGAGCTTACAAATGACGAAAAAAATAAAAGATTTTGTGTGTTTATTCCAAATTATTTAGACATAACTAGTCTAACTTGATAAATTTTCAAGTGTTTGCCAAATAAATTTTAATAATTGAGCTGTCAAAACGGAGACTGAATGTTATAATAGTACCAAAGTATAGGAGGTGTGAGGATGAAAACGTGTGTAGGCTATGTTAGATATTCAGTTGATGTTCCTCATATGATTGAGAAACAAAAAGAGATATTAGTGGAGCGGGCTTCTCAGCTTCAGTTAGAACTGTTAGCTATTTATTGTGAAGTGATTGGCGATACTCAGCCTATACAAGATAGGCCAGAAATGACTAAAGCAATCAAAGACATTGAGAAAGCTAATGCCGATTATCTTTTAGTGACAAATGCTAATAGAGTGACTAGATCTGACTTGGGTGTGGCTTTTTTTGAAGAGACTATTTTAAAACCACTTGGTGCAAAGTTATTTGTCTGCAATGAAGCAAATGTCATCATAGATAGGACTATTAAATAGGTGTCTTAAAATAAAAAGGAGCAGTCAGTTTATTTGACTTGCTCCTTTTATGCTGTTACTTCGAAATGGATTTTTGATACACATATTTTTTTGTCAATTTACTATCATTTAGGTTTTCTATGTCAAAGATGAAATAATGATCACGATTGTCTTTAGCATTTTCTTTATTGAGCTTGAAATAGTTTTTAGCAGATTTCGCCATTGCCAACATGATATCATCTGTTAGAAAAGTCAGTGGTGTATCAAGTGCTGAGTAGCGATAGAAGTCACTTTCAAATTTACGGTAATTATCACTGAAGTAGTCCATCTGTAATTCGTTTTTATAAAAGTCAAGCTGATTCATGGTAGACCTCCTCAACTAATGTGATAGCTAGAATATCTTCTAAAGCGATAGCGATATGTCCGTCATTGGTTTTTAGAATGACCTCATTTGTTGAAAGAGTCGGAATGGTTCCGATAATAGTTTGATAGTCATTTTCCTGTCTTCTAGTCACCTGTATGGTCAATTGATTAGCGTAACTCTGACTGAGTAACATTAATTTTTGATTCAGCAATAGGTCAGAAAGGTAGCTGACTTGCTTATCATCATCTGATAAGGCAGAGGTATGTTCCGATAAAAAGAACCCCATCCACTTTTGCATGTTAACGTCTTGATAGTCTCTTGCGGATTGAAATGGTAAGTATGATCGGTCAATCATTGTAATCCCTCCAAGCCACCTGCTGAGTGGCCTCCTATTAGTTTACTTCTTGCAATATTCCTAGAACTGTCTAAGAGGGCAGTTCCTTTTTGAACCGCTAAAAAACCGAATTGGTCTCTAATATGGTCAATAGTTTGTTGTAACTTTTCTTCTTTTTCGGTTGCTTCGATATCATCAAATAATGAGATTAAGGCATAGCTTTCATCGACAAATCCTGAGTAATTGACTGCAATACCCCGAACGGCTCCTGACGTGTATTTTTTACGAAAAAGTGTTAGCACGGTATCGGTAAGCAGTCGTGTATGATTAGTAGGTTCTATCTTCATTTGAGCGTTGATTGGCTGTTTCATTTCTGTTTTAGAGTAGGTCACAAAGATGGAAACAATAGTAGCTTTCTGATGTTCTCGCCTCATTCGGATGGCAACTTGTTCAGCCATTTCACTAAGAACAATCTCAATATCACGCTGCTTGACATAGTCACGAGGTAGCACCTGAGAGTTGCCAAGCCCGTGTGACTTTGGTTTATAGGGTTGATGAACATTACTCTCGTCAACACCGTTAGCATGAAACCACAACTGGAGTCCAACCTTTCCAAATTCTTTTTTCAATCGATCAGGATTGCTATTGGCTAGTTCCTTGATAGAGGTAATCCCTAGTTTATGAAGGCGTTTCTCGGTTCTAGAACCAATTCCCCAAAAATCAGTTAGATGAGGGGTTGACCAGACTTTTGTTTCTACATCTTCGTAGGACCAATTGGCACGCATGGTAGGTGTACGCTTGGCTTCATTGTCTAGAGCGAGTTTGGCCAATAATGGGTTAGCGTTACTCATACCAATGGTAGAATAGATACCAGTCTTTTTCCAGATGTCATGTTGTAGTTTGGCAGAGACCACATCTAATTTTGCTTTTCTATCCATCTGTTTATCACTTACAAAGTAATTGAGTGAGGAGGTTAAATCAATAAACCCTTCATCAATGGAGTAGGGGAGAATATCTTCAGGAGCCGCATAATCTTGGAAAATATGTTGAATGTCAATATTTTTTTCGATGTAGCGATCCATTCGAGGAGGGACAATAAGCGTTCGCTTAGCCCAATGTTCAATATAGGAAATATAGCGTGGTGATATGTCTAAGCCTTGACGTTTAGCATTATAGTGGTCAAATTTTCTTGTGCTGATGTCAAAAGGTAAATCATAGGCACGTCCAACATTATTTTTTCCAAAGACTTTTTTGAACATGGGAGAAGAGGCTAAAATTAAGCCTCCAGAGTTATCTGCTCGACTCATGACACAGAGAGAGGTATGGAGGGGATTCAATCCTCTATCCACACATTCAACCGAAGCATAGAATGATTTCATATCAACGAAAGCTATATCAGACTGAGGTTCTTTTGAATAATCGATATAGCCCATCATCTTATCCTCTTTTAAGCATTTCTAATTGTTCCATGAGTTCTTGAATATGATCAGTAATATCATACTCTTTGAGATAGGGTGTAAAATAGATACGATTGTCTTTGAGATAAATCATTTCATTAACATTAACTGTCATGCTTAGGCTCCTATAACTGGCATAAAGTGGCTCACAACAAGCCCCACGATACGAGGATTGTCTTCATAAGGAATCCATTTATCCGGGTAGTTATCGTTGAGTGACACCATTCTAAAGCCATTTTCTTCTCGATAAAGTTTTTTTATATAGACAGAATCATTCCAAGATAGGGCGTAGACTGCACCATCGTAATCAAAACCACTAGCACGAATAAGGGCTATTTCACCATCAAGATAGATGGGTTCCATAGAATCTCCTTTAATCCAAGCAGCGATATCATAACCATACTGTTCTTCCTCAGCATAGACGGTCTCTGTCTCGTATTCATCAAAGAGTGATTCCCCAAGACCAGCAGAAAGTGAAACATCAGATAATACTTCCACAGCAAACAATGGAATAACATTATCATGTGATTCTTGCGCTTGAAGCAATCCTTCTGCATACTTATCAATCTTTCCTTGATTTTCTGTAGAGAGTTGGAGATAAGTATTCACAATCTTGTATTCCGATTCAAAATAGGTTGTTGGAACATCAAGTATTCTTGCAAGGGCAGAAAGATTTTTTTGATTAGGAACAGATTTACCAGATTCCCATTTATTGTATGAAGCTCTATTGATTTTTAACAGATTAGCTAACTCTGATTGAGAATACTGCTTTTCCATTCTACGTTCTTTAAGACGGCTACCAGAAAACATAAATCAAACCCCCCTGTTGCTTTATTATGCAACAATTATATCAAAAAATTTTTAAGATGCAAGTATTGATCTTTCTTAATTAATGATTCAAAGAAAATTTGTTTATTTAAAATAATCATTTATTGCTTGTCTAAGACCAACACTCTAATATTAAAGTTTTTTTTCATTGTGTTAGGAGTTTATAATTGAATTATTTTTACAAATTTTTGTGGAGGTGTTTTGCTTATGTTACAATTGTTTTAAGAAACATTTTGATAATTTTATTAAGTTACATATTACAATTTAAATAGATTCAATTGGAGGAATTAATATGGAATTGTCTTATCATGGTAGTGGTGCTGTGGAATTACAGGGTAAAAAAAGAGAGTGTCACCTTTATTTGAATGATGAAGATGGTGGAATATTGCTTGAAATAGAGGTTAAGGAAGCACTTCCTAGTACATTGGAATTGCCAGACCAAATTACTGAATTAAAAGTCGAATTATCAAATGGTGCAAAATTTGTATTATTTGATGTATTTCGTTCTAAAGGGGTTTCAAGTAATGTTTCATCTAGAACATCTGTTTTTTCTTTTGGTGCAAAATACTATGTGAGTGGGTTTCGGGATTTAAAAAAGTTTCAAAATAAATTTAAAAGTGTATTTTTTGAAATTAGTGGTGTAATGAGGTGGGGAGGAAAATCTGCATATTCGATTGGAGAAAACTATGGTGTTTATAATGATTCTGATAGCGGTACATTAATTTATGAAGATGATAACGTGAATATTAAATATCATGTTAGGGGTACGATGCTTCCTGTTCATGAGTCTGAATTATTTAAAGATAAAATTGAACTGATTCAAAGAACGTTAATTGAGATTGAATTCTCAAACGAAACCTTTTTAGATAATTTTTTTAACTTATTTGAAAAGATTAAAAGATTAATTGAATTGACACTTGTTGGAGAAATTGTTGTTCATAAAATTCAAGGGCTATCGAATTTAGAATTTGATTTATATGATAGTGAACATAAATTTTCTAGAACATTGGATATCATTAGCCCTATTATCAGAAAGGATAGATTTAAGGGAAACTATTATGGTAGGTATATACTAAAATCTTTTCTTTTAGATGATTTGCTAAAAAATAATAGTTTTAAAAATTATTTAGCTTCTTATCATAAATTAAAGCCAGTGATAGAGCTTTATATGGAATTGCTATATATGAATGGAATATCCCAAGTAAGACTATTTTTAAATGTTGTTCAAGCTCTAGAAACTTATCATGCTAGGTTTAAAGCAGGAACCATGAGAGAATTTAAAGACAGAGTAAAAACATTAACAGATGGTCGAACAGATGGTATGGAAAGTTTTCTATTGGCAAAATCAAAGAGTTTTATTACTCTTGAAAGTAGGCTTGCTGATTTAATGCTTGCAGAATATCAGGTATTTTTTATAACTGGTGACATTAGTATGTGGGAGTTTCCATTTATCGTTGCTAATACTAGAAATTATTATATTCACTATGATGAGTCAATAAAAGAAAGAGGCAAAGTTCTATCCGAAGAGGAATTAACAATCTGTAATAATTGTTTGTTGATAATTTTAGATTACTATATTTATTCGGAATTAGGTTTTTCGGATCATCAAAAATTAAAAGAAAAGCTAGTTCAAAGATGGGGAGATGTTAGAACAACTTTAAGTATCAAAAAAGCTTTTGAAGATAAATATGGAAAAATGAATAAATAAACTAAATACAGAGCTATTAGCTATTGTTTCACCTATATTCACTCTATTTTTGTATGTTCTATTTAGTCGTCTGATAACTTAATTTTTAATGATTGATGATTAAATTCAAAAATATAGATGTAATGAATGTTACTTTCGTTTATTGAGATTTATTGTCATCGTATCATTGCTAGGTTTTAAAGAGAGCTGTTTAGCTCTCTCTTTTTTTTCATACTGTGATAACTTTTCCAAATCATCCCTGTTATCCTAATATCATTCCTAAGAAAATCAAGTTTTGATTTTTCACTGGGGGTTTGGGGGCGAAGCCACCAAGTTATCTTATCGTTGGCTGTCAAAACTGGAAGGTTTTGGTTAGCTGGCGATATGATTTTTTGGGTATTGTGACCACAATGCCTGAGCTCGCAAAGACCGAACAAGGGCTTTAGGAAATTTCCCGTATGATACACGGGGGCGGGTCTTACCCGATAAAGGATGAAGGTGAGGTAAAAAGATGTCTGAACAGTACCGTGATATTCGAAAAGAGGTAAATTTAACCTCAGATGAACTAAAACAGATTGAAAAGATGATGGAGGTTGATAAGTATCGTCACTTTTCACCATTTGTGAGAGACAAAATTTTGATGACTGATAATAAACAGTTGGTTGCTAAAGAATGGTTCTCCCTTTGGCAATCTCAAAAGTTAGAACAGATTTGTCGTGATGTACATGAAGTTTTGATTGTCGCAAGAGAAAATCACCAAGTGACCCAAGAGCATGTGTCAATCTTGTTAACCTGTGTTCAAGAATTGATTGCGGAAGTGACTCAGACTCAGCCACTCAGTCGTGAGTTTCGTGAAAAATATATTGGTTAGGTGGCTGCTATGGTTTATCGTTATCGCACTAATCTCAAAAAAGTATTTCTAACAGATTCAGAATTACACCAATTGAATGAGCGAATTGCTAAGAGTCACTGTCAAAATTTCTCAGTATATGCTAGAAAAGTTCTGCTTAATCCCAATATGTCCTTTGTCACGATTAACACTGATACCTATGAGCAGTTAGTGTTTGAATTGAGACGGATTGGAAATAACATTAATCAAATTGCGCGTGCGATCAATCAAAGTCATCTGATTTCCCAGGAACAGTTACAAGAATTAAGTAAGGGAGTTAGTGAGTTAATTACTGGCGTAGAGAAAGAATTTCAAGTTGAAGTGAAAAGACTGAAGGAGCTCCATGGTAGTCACTAAACACTTTGCGACACACGGAAAAAATATCGTAGGCGTTTAATTAAGTATATTCTCATTCCTGATAAAACGGACAATTTGAAATTGGTATCTGATTTTGGCATGAGCAATTATTTAGACTTCTCTAGCTATGAAGAAATGGTAGAAATGTACAATGTCAACTTTACCAATAACGACAAGTTGTACGAATCCAGAAATGACCGACAAGAAAAACACCAACAAAATATCCATGCTCATCACCTCATTCAATCATTTTCTCCTGAAGATAATCTGACACCTGAAGAAATTAACCGCATTGGTTATGATACCATGATGGAATTAACAGGAGGTCGCTTTAAGTTTATCGTAGCGACTCATACAGACAAAGATCATGTTCATAATCACATCCTAATCAACGCCATTGACCGTAATTCAGATAAAAAGTTGATATGGAATTATGCCTTGGAACGAAACCTTCGTATGATTTCAGACCGCATTTCTAAGATTGCTGGAGCGAAAATTATTGAAAACCGTTTCTCCTACCGTGACTATCAAAAATATAGGCAGTCTAGTCATAAATTTGAATTGAAGCAACGTCTTTATTTTTTGATGCAGCACTCAAAGTCCTTTGATGATTTTTTAGAAAAAGCGGTGCAGTTACATGTTCATATTGATTTTAGTCAGAAGCATAGTCGATTCATGATGACAGATAGAGCAATGACAAAACCAATTCGAGGACGCCAACTCAGTAAACGAGATTTATATGATGAAGAATTTTTTCGTACACATTTCGCCAAACAAGAGATTGAAAGTCGATTAGAATTTTTGTTGAACCGTGTTAATTCTTTAGAAGAGTTACTAACAAAAGCAAAAGAATTGAATCTAACCATTGACTTAAAACAAAAAAATGTAATCTTTATACTTGAAGAAAGTAGAAAGCAATTCAGTCTGAGTCATAAAAAAATAAGTGATAAGAAATTATATGATGTCAATTTTTTTCAAGATTACTTTAAAAATATGGAAGTTGGTGATTCAGAAGGATTAGAGAATTTACAGGAACAGTACCATGCTTTTCAAGAAGAACGAGATAAGGAGAAGGTAGCCGCTGAAGAAATTGAGGAAGCCTTTGAGGAATTTAAGGAAAAACGAGATGCCGTTCATGAATTTGAAGTGGAACTTGCAGAGCACCAAATAGAGAAGTTAGTTGATGCGGGGATTTATATCAAAGTGGCATTCGGTATCAAACAGAGTGGTCTTATTTTCATTCCCAACTATCAATTAGATATTCTTGAAGAAGAGAATCAGACAAAATATAAAGTCTATATCCGTGAGACAGCCTCATACTTTATCTACAACAAAGAACATTCGGATAAGAATCAGTATATAAAAGGACGAACCTTGATTAGACAGCTAACCAACGATAGTCGAGTAATACCATACAGACGACCGACTGTTGAAAGACTTCAAGAAAAGATTTCTGAGATTAACCTCTTGATTGAGTTAACAGAGATAGACAAAAAATACCAGGATGTTAAAGACGAGTTGGTCACAGAAATAGCAGAGCTAGATACCAAACTGAATCAAACCAATGAAAAAATCGCCACCTTAAACAAGATGGCGGAAGTGCTTATCAACCTAAAGAGTGAAGACCCGAGTAGTAGAAAACTAGCTAGGTATGAATTTTTAAAACTGAACTTAACAGAATCAAGCACATTAGAACAAGTGACTGAAGAAAAATATATGTTACAACAGGAACTCGGTAATGATATTGATAGGTATGAAGCACTCATAAAAAGCTTGGAAACATTTGTGAATGTACTGAATAATAAGAAAATAAAATTAGTATCACAAAATATTAACTCAAAATACAAAGAAATAGTTTGCCCTGTTGTAAAATGAGGTGTAACAAATATATCTAATTACAACGGGAAATCAATATTGTCATTATCGCTAGCTACCTATGGGGTGCTTCAATAAGGGTGTCAGACCTACCGCAGAATCCACCATAATCTTTTTCTTGATTAGTTCTCAGAGTACCTAGTTTTTGTTGCAACTGCAAAGTTTTGCTCAAAGTTTTTAGAATATGAACCATTTTATGGTCTTAGACCATTATCAAACATGCTCTTTCAGATTGAAAGTTTTCCTTGCGCATTGCACCAAACCATTTGTAATACTTATAATTTAAATGATTCGATTGAGAAAATTAATCGAAACAGTTCCATCAAGTCTAGAATAGTTTGAAATCGAATATTTACGCTGACGAAACCTTTGGACACTCAAAATTAGAGTGAAAGTTATTTTACGACTTATCCAGTTATGCTTGAAACCAGTCAAAAGGAATATAGTATGAGCGTAAAAGCTCATATGCTTGGTTACCTAATATAACGGATGTTTATTAATTTAATCCTAAATAAGTTTTAATTTTGTTTTCAAGAAAATCAATATGTTGGTTAATTTTAGATTGTTGCTCATGAAGTTCATCAAGTTGAAAAAATAGTAGCCTAAGGCGTTGAGGAATTGTGGAGTCTCCTTTGTATCTTAGGTAAGCATATTCTTGCATATTTTTAATAGACATTCCAGTTTTTTTTAATCTAATGATGAATTGAGTCCATGCAATATCAGAATCATCATAGTATCTACGATTATTTTCTTCTCTATGTGAGTAAATTAATTTTTCTTGTTTATAGTATCGAAGAGTTGGAACAGAAAGTCCAGTTTTTTTAGCAAATTCTCCAATAGAATAGTGAGTCATAATACTTCACTCCTTTATTTTTTGATTATTTTAGCATAATTTTTAAAAAATTTATAGTTTTCTCTTGACATAAAGTGCACTTTACTATGTAAAATACAAAGCATCAAAGGAATTTGATAAAAAGCTAGGGAAGGAGGTAATACCATATGGATGAGGAGGAAAGACGAAAAATTGGTTTGAAGTACCTGAAGACCATAGATGGAGAAGTTGGCGATGAAGTCATAAAAGCCCTCGATGGAGTAGCAGAAGATATTGGAAATTATATTTTAGAATTTGTTTTTGGAGAAATTTACAATCGTAAATCACTTGACCTAAAACAGCGAGAAATGATTACTATTACAAGTTTGTTATCTCAGGGTGGAACACGACCTCAACTTAAAGTTCATATTAATGGAGCTTTAAATGTTGGTCTAAGTCAGGAAAAAATTCTTGAAACATTTATCCAATGTATCCCATATGTTGGTTTTCCAAAAGTTCTAAATGCTGTTTAAGTGGCAAAAGAAGTATTTAATGAAAGGGAAAAAATTAATGAAATTTAAATTGACAAATTTAGGTACCCCGTCTGAGAACATTATTTTATATAGAAATAGTACTGAATTAGCAAAAATTTTATCAGTATACGGTTCGTTAATTGAAGAAGTTGAAAAAGACGGGAAAGCTTTGACTCCAGAACAATTATTGGCTATTCAAAATGATTTTGAGTGGGATTATTTATCACCCCAAGAGGCGTACGGGTTGATTGATATGGTTAAATTGCCAATAGATATCCAATATAAATTATCTAATAATGGAACCTATTTGCCTAAAGAGCTAGCTCATAAGGAAAATCAAGAAAATGTTCTTTTGTCTGAATATGAAACCTTTGGTAAGAGTATTGCATTTAGAGCTTACTCGGATTGGAAAGAATTAGATAGTGATCATATGTCCGACCATGTTGATGGCATAAAACTATTTGAGATTATTCGGCAAGGAATGTTAGCGGCGTTTCATATTAATAATCTTAAGTATGATTCATCCTTAGCCTTAACAAATTTGAAGATTGAATATTTCCAATATATTGAAACATTTATCCCATTCGTTGTTCATATTATCCCTATTAACAAATCCGACGGAGGAGCGATGTACATTGTTTTTGGCGTATACCAAGAGGATAAACTAGTTGCGAAAGGTTACCTTGGAGCCTATGCCTTTAGAACAAAAGAAGCATATAGAAATAAGAGAAAACTGTTAAAGGAAGGAGCTTATAACATTGCAGAAAAAGGAAATTGGCCAATTATTAAGTTTGAAAAAGAGATTATCTGATTTTAAACTTCTTGCTTTAGACATGGATGGCACAAGTCTTGATTCAAGTGGAAAACTACCGATAGAATTAATTAATTTTGTAAATAGAGAAAACTTTGGGGATTTAATAATAGTTTTTGCGACTGGTAGAATGCCTCTTGCGGTTTATAATTCACTAGAAAGACTAAATATTTCTAAGGTTGTTATTTCACATAATGGTGCTGTAATTTCAAACTTAGAGAATGGAAAATGCTATTATGAAAATCACGTTCCAAGTGAAATTGTTCAATTTTCTATTGAATTACATAAACGATTTCAAGTACCTCTACATTTGAATTTAACTAATGAAGTCATAACTGATAAAATCACTTCAATGTCTAAAGAATATGCCAAACATTTGGGTATTAATATAAAAAAAGGTGAGTTGTCAACAATAGAAGAAACTGTAATCTCTTTGTTATTTCTTTCCGAGAAAAGTGAACTAGATAATATTTTAAGACAAATTATGGACAAATTTAAAAATTTTTCATATGTTTTAATTCCAGATAAAAGTTTCTGGCTGTTACAAATTCTTCCTGAAAATACATCTAAAGGGGAAGGTGTCACTCATTTTGCTAAGATTTTAAATATACTCAAAGAGGATATTATATCTTTTGGTGATAGTTATAATGATATTGAAATGCTATTGAATTCGGGTATCGGTATTGCAATGGGAAACTCATGTGAGGAATTAAAAGAAATTGCTGATTACATTACACTAAGTAACGATGAAAATGGGGTGCTAAAGGCCTTGCAAAATTTACTATTATAAGGAGGAGAAAATGCCATTATTAACTATTATTTCAAATAAAAACTTTTCATCTATTGAGAAGCAAGAAATTATGAAAGTTGCTACAGATTTTGTTATTGAAGAATGGAATGTACTTCCAGATAAAATTCAAGTACATATATCAACTGTAGGAGATGACGAAGTTTCCAGGGGTGGTGTATCACCCATTAATTCACAATTTGGAATTTTAAGTAGACGTATCTCCATTAAGTCAGATGATTATTACGCCTCCCCTAGTCTCATTTCGGATGTAGAGAAGCTTGTTATGATTTCGATTGATACGTGGACAGGATTATCACTTGTAAGCAAAACCAATCTAGTTAATAAATTAACACAGTATTTTATGACAAAGCACAAAATATCTGGTGATAATACAGTTATTTATATTAGAGAAATCATTCCTGAGAATTGGTTCCAAAATAGCATTAGTGGAAGGAATCCAGATTTTTTAAATAAAAGTCGAGAAGTTAAGTAGATTTATTTGCGTGAATACAAGGAGGAAATAACTATGAACTTAAAAATTAAAAATGCCCCTTATCTTGCTGTGATGGAGTGGGAAGTAGAAAAAGGAAAATTAGATGAAGCTGCAAATGTATGGACCAATAGTAAGGTATCGAATTTTTTTGAAAATTCTGTTTTATATAAAGGATTAACTAAAAATTCTTTAGTTGTTTTATATGAAGTAAAGGATTTTTCTGTTATTCAACAATTTGTAGAGAGCAATGAATTTAAACAGTTTGTTAATGATCAATCAAAATATATGCAAAGTGATTTTCATCAGTCTATTGTCGGATTAGTAGAAGAAGTTCTTGAACGTAAACAACTTATTCCGAAAACAAAATACATGCAACTGCGTTCAATTGAAGTTCCACTTTCTAATATTGATTTTTATTTAGAATGGAGGAGACGTCGTATTTTTGAATTTGTAAAAAGAAATGATAAAGTTACTTCATTTTTAGCATTTCATTCAGTTTTCTCTACTGTTCCGGGAGTACTATTTGTTACTGAATTTGAAGGAAACCCTGATGAGTACAGAGCTAGCTTTTTGACTGATGAGTACAAACAAATTATTAAAGAAGCAGGTCATGATCATATTAAAAGTGGTGAGCAAGGACTACAAACTTTTGAATATGAAAAGGTAGAATAATGAATAAAAAAATCGCTATTGTAACAGGTGCTACAGGAAGTATAGGATATAAGATTGTAGAATCATTAATTTTGAATAACTATAAAGTTATTGCCATTGCTCAAAATTTATCAAAATTGAAAAATTTACAAAATTATTCACCAGATAATATTGAAATATACTCTGTTAATCTTAAAAATTTGTCGGATATAGTTCATACCTTTCAAAGTATAAAAGATAAGTACGATACCATAGAATTATTGATTAATAGTGCTGGGGGTGGGCCATTAGGAGGAATCCAAGAAATATCAGATATTAACTGGATAGAAAATATTAATTTAAAACTACTAGGATATATTAGGGTATCTCGAGAAGTTATTCCCCTTATGAAGAATGCGAATAATGGTAGAATTATCAATGTCGTAGGTACTTTTGGGAAACAGCCAAGTCCATTTTTTATAGTAGGTTCAGTGATTAACGCTGCATTGCTGTCTTTTACTAAAGCTTTATCACTTGAGTTAGCTGGAACAAATATTACAGTTAATGCGGTGAACCCAGGAGCAGTCCAATCTTTACTCTGGAAAGAAACAATTAATCAAATTATAGCTTCCGGAAAAAAAGAATTACTTTTTCTGACAGACCCGTACTTAAAGTTAGTTCAAACGGAGGATGTTGTACGAGCTGTATTATATTTAGCAGATGAAAGGAATAATATAATAACAGGAACTTCAATAAATGTTGACAATGGTGCGTATTCAGGATTTTGATTTTGTTTCTAAAAATAGAAAAGAAGTGACAGATATGAAAAGAGTATTTATTGTAGGTGCTAAAAGAACGCCTATAGGTAAATTTGGCGGAAACCTATCAACTTTTTCAGCTTCAGAACTAGGAGCGAAAGTGATATCAGCAGTGCTAAAACAATCCAAATTGCCTAAAGAAAAAATTGACCAAATATTGATAGGAAATGTGTTGCAGGCAGGTCAAGGACAAAATCCAGCTAGAACAGCAAGTCGTTTAGCTGGCCTTCCAGAATCCATACCAGCAATTACCATTAATGATGTGTGTGGTTCAGGCTTGTCAAGTGTTAATTTAGGTGCCTCTCTTATTATGTCAGGACAAGCTGAAGTTGTTTTAGCTGGAGGAATGGAGAGTATGTCTAATGCTCCATACTTATTAGATAAAGCAAGATCAGGATACAAAATGGGGGATGGTATTTTAATTGATTCCATGCTAAAAGATTCTCTTACTGATTCTATTGGAAATTACCACATGGGAATTACAGCGGAAAACATTTCGGCTAAATACTCTATTACAAGGGGAGAAATGGATAAATATGCTGTTGAAAGCCATCAGAAGGCTACCTATGCAACAGAACATGGAAGCTTCAAAAATGAAATTGTTAATATTGTAGTGGAAAATAGTAGAGTAAGGTCCATAATTGAGACTGATGAAAATATTCGTCCTGATACAAATATTGAAAAATTAGCAAAGCTAAGAAGTGCTTTTAAAGAGTCAGGAGTAGTCACCGCTGGAAACTCGTCAAGCATAAATGATGGTGCTTCTATCCTTATGCTAGTTTCAGAAAAAGTTCTTCATAATTACAAATTAACTCCTTTAGCAGAATGGATAGATTCTTCGTTAGTAGGCTTAGAACCTCAATTAATGGGGATGGGACCAGAAATTGCTGTAAAGAAATTGTTAATTCAACAAAACATGGATGTAAATGACATTGATATTTTTGAATTGAATGAAGCATTCGCTGCACAATCGATAGCTTCCATAAGGCAATTGGGAATCAATGAAATGGGCAAGGTTAATCCTAAAGGTGGAGCTATTGCTTTAGGGCATCCAGTTGGAGCTTCAGGAAGCAGAATACTGACCACTCTAATATATGAGTTGATTGAAAATAAAGTTAATTATGGAGTCGCTTCTCTGTGTATAGGTGGAGGAATGGGGTTAGCCACTCTTATAAAAAATGAAAATAGCAATTTTTAAAGGAGAAATAGTGTGGAACAAATAAAGAATTATACTTGTATTACTGGGGCTAGTTCTGGTATAGGAGCGGAGGTAGCAAGACAATTTGCAAAATTAGGAACGAATCTTATTTTAATTGCTCGGCGTCAAGAACGACTAGAAAAATTGAAGCAAGAGATTTTGGACCATTATCCGGATTTAGATGTTGTTATTAAAGTTGTTGATTTATCGAAATCCAGTAATGTTTTCGCTCTTTATGAAAGTTTAAAAAAATATCACATTACTACTCTAATAAATAATGCTGGTTTTGGAAATTATGATAAGGTTGAATCTCAAGATTTAGAAAAGATAATAACATTAATCCATCTAAACATTGAAGCTTTAACAATTCTATCAACTCTATATGTGAGAGATTATAAAGATTGTAAAGGCGCTCAATTGATTAACGTATCATCTAGAGGCGGATACATGATGGTTCCAAATGCAGTTACATACTGTGCAAGTAAATTTTATGTCAGTGCTTTTACAGAAGGCTTGGCATTGGAACTAGAGGCAAATCAACATCAATTAAAAGCTAAGGTTTTAGCTCCAGCTGCCACAAAAACAGAATTCGGTCAACTTGCTACAGATTTGAAAGAATATGATTATGATGAGCATTTTGCTAAATATCACACAAGTGAAGAGATGGCACAATTTTTGATGGAATTATATCAAAGTCACAAAGTTGTTGGTTTAGTTGATGTTACAAATTTTGAATTTCATCTTAGCGGACCATTGTTTAATCACTAATTTATTAAGACAATTTTTTCTGCGGTTTGGCAAAAACTTCAGAAAGTTCATGACAATCTGTATAACGAGTGGATTGAATAGTAGCTATAAGCTACATTACCAGCCAGTGCCTTAAGACGCTGGCTTTTACTTTGTTTAAGCTATCCTTTGGATTAACGTACTGACTTCAATCTTAGTGCTATCAAAAAAGTATGTCTCTATTTATTGAAAATCATGCATTTTAAAAAAGCCTCACTTATTGTCGTTAATAACGTGTTTATTTGACTGATTATTCGGCTCAACTATTTGGAAAATAAGGAAAAAACGATATGGTATGTACACATCCACTTTGTGTGTGATAAACTATGTGTCTTTTGCACCACGTTTTACTTCTGTGGAGCGAAACGGACCGAAAGTCACATAGCAGAAAAGGCATAGAATTACGTTATCAATAAAGTAATTCTATACATTTTTAGAGTAATCATTCTTCAATAAAAATACTTAAACATCAATCAAGTTTTGAAAGGAATTTTGTATCAGGATTCAAAATGTGTCCAATTAGGACAATTTTGAATAAACTCTTACATTCTAATCTATACTATTTTTAGGAGAAAACTAGATGTGATGTATCAGCGTTTAAGAGATTTGAGGGAAGACAATGACCTTACTCAGAAACAAATTGCTACCTATCTTTCTTTTACTCATTCAGCCTATGCTAAAATTGAAAGAGGGGAAAGAATCTTGTCAGCAGAAGTCTTAATTAAACTGTCAAATCTATATAACGTTAGCATTGATTATTTGCTCGGATTAACAGATTTTCCTCACCGAATCAAAAATAATATTAAATAGTCTCTCCTTGATTTGTACATTGACAATTGAATAAACCGAGGTGGGACTTTCTTATTTGTCGAGCAATTTAGTGAGATACGCCGTGATAGGAGCGAAAATTATTAGCTAAAAAATAGAGTGGTTCTCTATCTGCCATGACCACAAATAAGGACAATGATACTTCTGAACGTTCAGGCGCACGTTGTGGCTTCGGTGCCCATGAGTGATTTAACCAATCATACCCACCGAAGTACAATTTTGAAATAAAAGGAATTAAAAATATGGAAAAAACAAGTACAGGTGCTGAGTCACCACAGATTATGATTGAAGGTTATAAAGTTATTGTGAAGGTTACAGATAAACCATTAAGTCTTACAGATATACTAGATGATTTATTGGGACGACAGCTAGAAAAAATTTAAGATTTAAGCGGACAAGTTCACATAAATTATGTAAAATAAAAGTGTAGAACCTCAATCCTTAATCGGTAAGCACCTAAAAATTGATTAAGGAGAAGATTATGGCACAAGCATGTATTTATTTACGGTTATCACGTGATGATGGGGATAATGTTGAAAGTAACTCAATTATCAATCAGCGCTCTCTGTTACGTGACTATGCTAGAAATCATGACATTACTATTTTAGAAGAATTTGTGGACGATGGTATCAGTGGCTTAACCTTTAATCGCCCTGATTTCAATCGTATGATGGAGAATATTAATAATAAAACGATTGATACCATCATTGTTAAAGACTTATCTCGATTTGGAAGAGACTATATTGAAACGGGAAAATATATCCAAAGGATATTTCCAGCTATGGGTGTCCGGTTTATCTCTGTTAATGATCACTATGATAGTTTGACTGCAGATGCTAATGAAACCCATTTAGTAATGCCTATTAAGAGTCTTATCAATGATAGCTATTGTAGAGATATTTCCACAAAAGTTCGTAGTACACACAAAGCAAAACGGCTAAAAGGTGAGTTTATAGGAGCTTTTGCTCCGTATGGTTATCAAAAAGATACTAGACAAAAAAATCATTTGGTTGTTGATGAGTCTATCCGTTCAATCATTGAAAAAATATTTACATTGAAGCTGGAAGGCTACTCATCAAATCAGATTGCTATATATCTTAATCAATGTGGTATAGAAACACCATTACAACATAAAAAACGTAACCAAGAAAAACTTAGAGGATTTTGTGGTCACACTAATAAGTGGGGCACCAAGATGGTTAATCGTATTTTAACGAATAGAGTGTATACTGGAGCCTTGGAACAAGGTAAACGGACGAAACTTAATTATAAGGCTCAACACACTATTAAAGTTAATCAAGAAGATTGGATTTGTGTGGAATCGACTCATGAAGGTATTATTTCTGAAAGTACCTTTAAGATTGCTAACAGTCTTTTACTGAGAGATGTTAAGAATAGTAATAATCAACCTAATGAATTTGCTGGTTTATTATTTTGTAATGACTGTCATGCTCAACTCTTACAGCGTAAAATACGCTATAAGAATAACGAAACAATCCAGTTTATTTGTAGTACCTATAATAAAGGGAGAGGCTGTAGTCGCCATGCGATTAAATATGAACAGTTAATTAGCATTGTATCTGAGTTAATCGAAAATCATCTTGATTGGAAGTCTCATCTGATAAAGAAAATTCCAGAGTACCTTTCACAAGAACAGTTATTAGAAATTGACTTTACAAATTTGGTATCTGACCGTAGAAAATATGAACAGTTGCTTCAATCTTTATATATGGATTTAGATGATGGACTGATAAATGAAGCAGAATATCAGGAGTTTCAACGAACCTATCGCCAAAAGCTAAAAGATATTGAACAGACAATTGTTAATAAGAAAAAGCTTGCACAAGAATTAGTTAATAAACTACAAAATAAGAAAACTTGGTTGAAGAAATTGACTTGCCAAAAAGAAGAATCATCGTTGAACCGTCTGACTCTTGTAACCTTGCTGGATCGTATTAACATTTCTGAAAACCAAGAAATATCACTTGTCTTTCATGACTTGAATGAGATTGCTATTTTACAGGAATTATCACTTTCAGAAGTGGGGGTGATTTAATGGCACGTACCAAAAATCGCTACCGTAAATCAGAGGTGACAGATAAGACATCAGAACTAAAACGATACTCTGCTGGTATTTATATTCGCTTATCAAAAGAAAGAACAGAGGCCTGTAGGAATAAATCTCAGTCACTAGAAAATCAAGAAAAACTTGCTAGAACCTTTGCAAAGCAACATGGTCTAACAGTCGTTAAGTGTTATACTGATTATGAATATTCAGGAACAAACTTTATGAGACCAGCCTTTCAAGAAATGATGGATGACATTAAAAAAGGTGTTATCAATTGTATCTTGATACGTGATTTATCACGTTTAGGGAGAGATTACATAGAGATGGGAAGGCTTATAGATAAGGTTTTTCCATTTCTAGGTGTGAGATTTATTTCTATCAACGATAACTTGGATACTCTAAGTGGACTAAAAGAAAAGAAATCTTTTGAAGTTGAAATCAAGAATTTGGTTAATGATATGTATTCGAAAGATATTTCAAAAAAAGTAACTGCTAGTCATATTCAAAAAGCAAGTGAAGGATATTTTATCAGTGGCTTTGCTCCTTATGGTTATAAGTTAGATAAACAAAAACTAGGCAATAAATTAAAGATTGACTTGACTGTCAAACCAATTTTAGATAAGGTGTTTGAGTTATTTTTGACTGGTTATTCTTCCTATAAAGTAAGTGATTGGCTTAATGAGAATAATATAGCTACACCAACTTCATATCGTCAGACAGGAGAATTGTATAGAAGAATTGATGATACAAAGCTATGGTCTAATACTAACCTTCGGCGTATGATTAGAAATCAAGTTTATACAGGGGATCTTGTGCAGCGTAAATCTAACAAACAGTTGTCACCCGATGATTATATCCATTTTAATAATGCCCATGAATCCTATATTAGCCGTAAAGATTATGAAACTATATTAGAATTGATTGCAAATAGGAAAATAACTAAAAAATATGATTATTCTAGGACACCTAATCGTTATAGAGGCTTGCTTTATTTGAAGGGGAGTTACAGGCAAATGTCTAGAGAATATCAGAAATCAAAAAGCAAGAAAAATTGTGAGGGACATTTTTATTATAGAGATTATATTCTTAATAGTAACGCTAATAGAAAATCGGTGTGTATTCGTGAGAATGTTCTAGATAGGATAATTATCACTATTATCCAAGCTGAGATGGCAAAAATTGGAAAAGTTGATGAGTTGTTATCTTCACTAGAAAATAAGTATGAAGCCTACATTCAACTCTTGCAGAGTAAGATTGTTAAGCATAAACAACACATTGTTAGGTTACGAATGGAAATCAGCGATTTATATGCCTCTTATAGTCTTTTAAGAGATAGTCGAGATGACTATATCAGCCAGAAATTAGAAAAAAATAGAAAGATTGAAACACTTATACAAGAAATTGATCAGTATGAAGATAGACTAAAAGCAGTAGATGAAAAGTATAATAGACAAGTTGCTTGGCTAAATACACTATCTAAAAATCATCAATCACCTGTTTTATCTGCCGATTTGCTAAATGCTTTAATAGAGCGTATTGAAATAGACGAGAATAGACAGATATCGGTAACTTTTCTTTGCCAAATAGGGAGTGATGGTAATGCCTAAAATTGCGTTATATCTCCGCCTTTCTGTTGATGAAGCAACTGCTGATGAAAGTAATTCGATTACTAATCAAAGGATTTTACTGAATCAGTATCTTGACCGAACACCAGAATTTCATCCATTTAAACGTATTGAATTTATTGATGATGGTTTCTCAGGAAAAAATCCTAATAGACCAGCTTTTAACAGACTAATGTCGGATGTTAGAGTAGGAAAAATTCGATATATTATTGTAAAGGATTTTTCACGCTTTATGCGTGATTATTTAGAATTTGGGAATTATATTGAAAATATTTTCCCTTTTCTAGGAGTTCGTTTTATAGCTGTAAATGATCAATTTGATAGTTTCACTTCTGAAAACAATGGTGTTGAAATTGATGTCCCTTTTAGAAACTTGTTAAATGATTTTTATGCTAGGGATGTCTCGGAAAAAGTTAAAAGTGCCATGAATACAATGAAGCGTTCAGGTAAGAATATGAGCTGGCTACCTCCATTTGGCTATCTAAAGGATCCGAATGATCGTTTTAAAATCATTATTGATGAAAGTGTAGCACCAGTGGTAAAACGAATTTTTCAACTGTGTATTGAAGGTGTAGGTCTATCTCGAATTGCGATTATTCTTAATGATGAGAATACGATTACACCAGCAGAGCGAAAAAGACAGATCAGTCAGGCGAATTATCAATATCAAATAGTAGTGACTGAGAAGCAGAAGAGAAATATTTGGACTCGTTCCACTGTTTCTCGAATCCTTAAAAATGAAGCTTATAAAGGAACCTATCTATTTAATGCCAAGACAATATTCAATGGTAAACAAGTTAAACGACCAAAGGAGGAGTGGGAGCGAATTGAGAACAACCATGAATCAATTGTAACAAGTGAAATCTTTGAACAAGCTCAAAAGGCTTTAAAATCGCGTAACAATAGGCATTCTTATCAACAATCAACAAAAAAATATGATGTCATATTAACAGGTTTTATGATTTGTGAGCATTGTGGTCATAAATTGACAGCATACACTTATAAAAAGAAGACTCATCACTATTTCTATTGTAGATATTGTAAAGTCCAGGGAATTAGTTTAAAAGGTTGTCGGTCTGATAGAGTGGAGCAGAAGATTTTAGAATATTTAAAATCTAAGAAAGAAGACGTTCCGTCTCAAAAATCGAATAAGTCTCTTGTTTACTTGATGTCACAATTAAAAGCTCAGAAGTTTTCATATTACCAAGATTACAAGGATGAAAAAATTAACCGTGAAACCTATATATATTATAAGCAAGAAATAGATAAGAAGATTGATGATATTGAAGAAGAATTAAACAAATTGAATAATTCTCAATGTATGATTGACAGTTCGCTGTCTAAAGAAACACTTCGAGAATCAGTGAAACAAATTATAGTTAACCATGCTGGTGGCTATCGAATTGACTATAAGAATATCTGAAGAGACTTTATCATGAAGTCTCTTTTTTAAAAAATATTGTTAAGAAATGCTGTCATTAACTTGACACAAGAGGGAAGTCTTTACCCACAAACTTACCACGACGATGATAACAATTTGACTGGTTACGATGTTGAAATTCTTAAAGAAGTTGGGAAACGTCTTAAGTTAAAGATCGACTTCACTGAGATGGGCGTCGATGGTATGCTTACTTCTGTAAATAGTGGTCAAGTAGATATCGCTAACTACTCACTAGAAGATGAGAATAACAACATTAAAAAATTCTTGCGTTCTGAATCATATAAGTATTCATTCACTTCTATGGCGGTTCGTGAATCTGATAACCCAGGAATATCTCTTCATGGGAAGACCTCAAAGGTAAGAAAGCAGCGGGTGCTACAAGTACTAAATACATGAAGATTACTAAAAAAATGGGTGCCGAACTTGTTGTTTATGACAATGTTACCAATGATGTGTACATGCAAAACTTGGTAAATGGGCGTACAGACGTTATCGTTAACGATTACTATTTGCAAAAAATGGCAGTAGCCGCTATCAAGGATAAGTACCCTGTTAAAATCAACGATGGTATCTACAGTAACCCTTACTCAACAAGCTTTACTTTCTCATCGAAGAATAAAACTCTTCAAGAAAAAGTTAATAAAGCCATCAAAGACATGAAGGAAGATGGTGCCCTTACCAAGATTTCTGAGAAATTCTTTGCTGGTCAAGACGTTACAAAGAAAACAAAAGTTGACTACACTGAGATTGATATCTCTGATGTTGAATAATATGAGCGATCCAATTGGATCGCTTATTTGCTAAAGAAATGTTTAGAAAGATAGACTTATGATTATTGATTTTTCGCTGATTTTAAAAAGTATTCCCTATGTCCTAACAGGTCTGCATACACCATAGGAATATCAGTTTTGAGCTTTATCATTGGAAACTTTTTTGCTATTCTTCTTGCCTTTATGCGGATGTCACAAAAGCCTTGGTTAAAGTATCCAGCCCGTATCTACATTTCATTTATGCGTGGGATTCCTATGTTGGTCGTGCTCTTCATTCTTTACTTTGGCTTGCCTTATGTTGGCATTCAGATACCCGCCCTTCTATGTGCCATAATTGGTTTTTCTACCGTAAGTGCAGCCTATATGGCAGAGATTTTCCGTTCATCCATTTCTGCTGTAGATAAGGGACAAGTGGGAGGCTGCTCAATCTCTAGGACTTCCTCAAAAGCCAATTATTCGTCACATCATTTTACCTCAAGCCCTACGTATTGCAGTAGCACCACTTGCAATGTCATTATCGATATGGTTAAGAGTTCCTCATTGGCAGCTATGATTACAGTGCCTGACATTTTCCAAAACGCAAAAATTATTGGTGGGCGTGAGTATGACTACATGTCTATGTATATTCTAATTGCCTTTATTTACTGGGTACTTAGTTTCATTTTAGAGCTTCTTCAAGGGCAAGTCGAAAAACGTTTAACGGTATATTAAGAGTAAAACAGACCGAGAAAAGTATCTTGGTCTGTTTATCACAATATTTAGAATTATTTAATATTTCAACAGCTTACATACATATAATTATGATATAAATTAACGATATTCTTTTGAAAGTTTTTTTAGTGATGAAAAAGAAAACAATCGTTGCAACGACCCTATCGACCCTACTTGTATCAACAGCCATCTTGGCTAATGCTGTTAAGGCTGACGAAGTAGAAACTAGTGCAGCTATTACAGCACCAAGTACAGAAGTAGTAACCACAGAGGCAACTACCGATATGACATCTACTGCAGCAACAACTGCGTCAAACGAGTCTGCAACACCTCTAGCTAGCTCAACCAACTTCAACAGCTGAAACTAGCGTAGCACCAGTTGCTACGGCCAATGAAACAGCAACTGCAGCTGCAAGCCCAGCAACACCAGCAGTTGTGACAAACGCTAGCGCAAGTGACAATAATGATACTGTAACTGTTCTTCACACTAACGACGTTCACGGTCGTATGGTAGAGAGTGACTATAACGGAGTCATTGGCGATGCACTCTTATCAGGTATCGCAAATGACACGCGGTCTAGTAGTAACAACACCTAACGGTAAAGTCTTCTTCGTTTCAACTTCAAACGAAACTCTTAAGGAAACTGAAAAAGTTACTGAAACTCCAAGCCAAACCGAAGAACTTCCAACAACAGGGGATAAAGCTTCACATGCAGGTCTTCTTGGACTGGACATGTTGCTTACGATGTTTGGACTTAGTGGCAAACACAAAGGTAAAGAGAAAAATTAAATAGCTTCTCTGCATAAATAATAAGAGTTAACCAATGGTTAACTCTTATTTGTTTTCTTGTTGCTATGTGTCTTCCTGTACTGGCTCGGTGTTTGAGCATAATAATGCTTAAATTGGCGGTTAAAGTTTGAAAGATTGTTAAAACCAACGCTCGTAGAAATTTCTAAAACTGGTTTTACGCTATTACGGAGTTCCTCACAAGCAGCATTCAGTCTAGCCTAAATAATAATAAATTCAGTGCAAGAGGTACCTGTATGTTGTTTAAATATGGTCATAAAATGCGTCTTACTATACCCCATGAGCTCGGACAATTGTTCAATAGTAAGCGTCTCGACATAATGCTTATTGATGTAATCAATGATTTCCCGAATTTTTTCATTTTTACGATAATGATCATCAGAAGTCTTTCTCTCTACCAAACGATAGTAGTAGAAAAGGTAGAAGAGTTCCTCCGATTTGGACTTAAGTAAAATCCCGTAGTGTCTCTCTTTTTGTCTAATGATCTTAAAAATTGCAAATAGGGTTCCCTTAATTTCAGAATACCCCTCATCAGTTGGTTTTAAACATTGTTTGAACTTAAAATTAGAATTTTGTAATGGTTGAAGATAACGGAGACTAAGAGGATCCACTAGAGATTGTCCTAACATATCTAAATGAAAATGAAGAGTGTCAGTATGGTGCGACAGATTATCAATAGGATGGACAGAATGGAGTCCATTAGGACGAATTAGAAAGATATCTCCAGCCTGACTATCAAAATAGTCATAATCAATGTGATAGCGAGCAGTCCCTTCATAGACGTATTAGATTTCAAGTTCTGGGTGCCAATGAAAAAGAATGTCAGGTCGTCCATTGTCAACCTTAGTTTCAGTTAGTCTAAAAGGGAGAAGATTATCATCAAAATCTATAAAATGTTTAAAATCAGTATCAGTAGTTTGTTGGCCCATCATTAACCTTTCAAAATCATAGGATAGTACCATGACAGCATTTTCTTTTTCGAAAAGCATGGCAAAATCATTTTAAGGTATAAATTTATTATATTTAACATAATTATATTTCTGTAATAACTTAATTTAAAATAAAAAGATAGCAATCTATCTTTTTACATAAATTAAGTTATGTCTATTTACCGAGACAGAACTGACTAAAGAGTTGAGTAATAAGCTCATCCGGTGCGGCGTCACCAGTAATTTCGCCAAGAATTTCCCATGTGCGAGTCATATCAACTTGTAATAGGTCAACAGGCATACCTAATTCAAGACCTTGATTAACGGCTTCGAGACTTTCAAGCGCCTTTTCAATGAGTGAGATATGGCGTGCATTTGAAAGATAAGTAGCATCTTTTTCTACTAAGCCAGCATTATCAAAGAAGAGTTGGTTGATACGATCTTCGATTTTGTCAATGTTTTCATTTTTGAGGACTGAAATTGGGATAAGGTCCTCAGGAAGCTCTTCAGTCTGGATAGCTTGTGGAAGGTCCGTCTTATTTAAGAGAATGATTCGGTTGCTATTTTGGCTGATGTCAAGCAGTGTACGGTCTTGGTCGGTAAGTGATTCAGAGCTATTAAGCACAAGAAGGACCAAATCGGCCTCTTCAAGAGCTTTTTTAGAACGCTCAACACCAATTTTTTCGACAACATCATCTGTGTCACGAATACCAGCGGTATCGATTAACTTAAGAGGAACACCCTTGATATTAACGTATTCTTCAATAACATCACGGGTAGTCCCTTCAATATCAGTGACGATGGCTTTCTCCTCACGTAGGAGATTGTTGAGAAGGCTAGATTTTCCGACATTAGGACGGCCTATGATTGCCGTCGAAAGACCTTCTCGTAGGATTTTTCCTCGTTTAGCAGTTGCAAGAAGATTTTCCAAGAGAGTCTGGAACTCTTGAGTTTTCTCACGGACTAGATTTGTGGTAACTTCTTCAACATCATCATACTCTGGATAATCAATATTGACTTCGACTTGTGCCAAAGTATTAAGGATTTCTTGGCGTGTGTTGTTAATGAGATTTTTAAGCGAACCATCTAACTGAGAGACGGCAACAGTCATAGCCTTATCAGTTTTGGCACGAATCAAATCCATGACAGCTTCAGCCTGGGTCAAATCTATCCGTCCATTTAAGAAGGCACGTTTGGTAAATTCCCCTGGTTCGGCCATACGAGCACCAGAACGGATCAGGAGTTGAAGGATTTCATTGGTAACTGCGACACCACCATGTGTATTGATTTCTACGACATCCTCACGTGTAAAGGTTTTTGGTGCACGCATAACACTGACCATGACTTCATCAATAATTTCATTATTTTCGACAATATGGCCGTAGTTGATAGTATGAGAATCAACGGTTTCAAGATTTTTACCTTTGAAAACCTTATTAGCAATAGCAATAGCATCGGTACCAGACAAGCGGACGATACCGATAGCACCTTCACCTAAGGGAGTTGAGATAGCAGTGATAGTATCGAATTCTTTGGTAATTGACATAGTTTTTCCTTTGGATTTTTTTCTTTACAAGTTTTAAAATGATTTAATTTCATTGTAACTCAAATGAGCAGTAGTAGCAAGGATTGGTTACCTTTAAAGGCAAGAAAAAAGAGCCTGAGCTCTTTTCCTTATTTATGACGTTCAAAATATGATTTAGACTCTTTGAGAATAATTGGTGAAAGGACTAGGAGGGCAATCAAGTTAGGCAATGCCATCAAGCCATTTACGATATCCGCAATTTTCCAAACAACCTCAAGTGTTAGGTAGCCACCAAGAGCGACCATAACTACAAAGATAAGACGATAAAATGAGAGGAATTTGGTAGATTTGAAAATAAATTCGAAACAACGTTCCCCATAATATGACCAACCGAGAACAGTCGTAAAGGCAAACAAGACTAAAGAAAGTGTTAGAGCAAGTTCTCCAAAAGTTCCAAAAATAGAAGAGAAGGCCGCTTGTGTCATTGGTGCACCTTCTAAGCTACCAGACCATTGTCCAGTTACGAGAATAGCAAGTCCAGTAAGCGTACAAATGATAATAGTATCGATGAAGGTACCTGTCATAGAAATCAAACCTTGTTCAACAGGCTCTTCATTCTTGGCAGCAGCAGCAGCAATAGGGGCAGAACCAAGACCTGATTCATTAGAAAATACCCCACGCGCAATACCAAGTCGCATAGCAGCCATGACAGTTGCTCCAGCAAAACCTCCGACAGCAGCTTTACCAGTAAATGCTGATTGGAAAACCATCTCAAGCACAGGGAGCAGCTGATTGAAATTAGCAAAAATGACAATAAGTGCGGCAATGATGTAAAGACCAGCCATAAATGGCACAACTTTTTCGGATACTTTTGAAATAGATTGAATACCACCGAAAATGATAGCAGCAGTAATAAGAGCTAAGATAACACTAACAATTTTTGGTGACCAACCAAAGCTGTTTTGAAGAGATGATGTGATTGAGTTAACTTGCGAGAAGGTACCAATACCCAACCATGCGACAAGAACGCCAGCAAAAGCGAAGAAGTAGGCTAAAGGCTTAGCGATTATTTGCCATTTTCCACTAAAACCGAGTGTGATGTAATACATTGGTCCACCAGAGACATTTCCTTGGTCATCAAGCGTACGGAATTTAATGGCTAAGAGACCTTCAGCATATTTGGTTGCCATACCAAAGAAAGCAGCAATCCACATCCAGAAAAGAGCACCAGGCCCACCAGTCTTAATGGCTGTCGCAACACCAACAATATTACCAGTACCAACAGTTGCAGCAAGTGCTGTGGCAAGGGCTGCAAAACTAGAAATATCACCCTCTCCTTTATCTTCAGCAAAGATAAGTTTAAAGGCTTTAGGCAGACGAATGATTTGCAAAAGTCCAAGACGGATTGTAAGGTAGATACCAGTTCCTACAAGAAGGACAAGAAGGGGAGGTCCCCATACAAAGTCATCAATGGAAGTGAAAAAGTCTAACATGCGTTTAAAATCTCCTTAGACCGAGACATCAAAAAGAGGTTTGGCTTAACCAGACCTCTGAAAGTACAAAGCTATTACTGAAAGTTAAAAACTTTCAATGCTTTCTGTCCTTTTACCTGAGAGTTTCGGGTCTTATCCCTTGCCCCTTCGGTGTCTTGTCTACAGCATAAGCCGTTTCAAGATCTCTCCAGAAGTCCGTCAATCACCAGTCATCCTGATGAAATCACTCGGTTATTATTTTATTGCGGTTCCATCATATCGAAAAAACCGAACGCTGTCAACATATAATTTTATTATATACGTAAAAAAATCCGAATATTGAGCTTTCAATTTATCGTTATCTATAGTTTTCAATCTCTCAAAAAGCACGTAATGTCACCCTTTTTATTAAGCTGAGACCCTAGCAAAAACAAACAGTTTTTCACTCAATTATTTTTTTCTATTACGAATAGACTCTGCATTTTCATCTAAAAAATGATAAAATAGTAGAGCTTATTTTTGAGAATGGAGAATATGATGAACCCATTATTAACTGGTATGAATGATCAACAGGCCGAAGCAGTCCAAACGACTGAAGGCCCTCTTTTGATTATGGCTGGTGCTGGATCAGGTAAGACTCGTGTCCTTACCCATCGCATTGCCTACCTTATCGACGAAAAAATGATCAATCCTTGGAATATTTTGGCCATTACCTTTACCAATAAGGCTGCCCGTGAAATGCGTGAACGTGCAGTGGCTTTAAATCCCGCAACTTCAGAAACCTTTATTGCGACCTTCCATAGCATGTGTGTACGAATCCTTCGTCGTGAAGCGGATCATATTGGCTACAACAGAAACTTTACTATTGTAGATCCAGGAGAACAACGTACTTTGATGAAACGTATTCTCAAGAATCTGAATTTAGATCCTAAAAAGTGGAATGAACGTGCCATTTTAGGGACCATTTCTAACGCCAAAAACGACCTCTTAGATGAGATAGCTTATGAGCATCAAGCTGGTGACATGTATACGCAAATCGTAGCCAAATGTTACAAGGCCTATCAAGAAGAACTTCGTCGTAGTGAGGCCATGGATTTCGACGATTTGATTATGATGACTCTTCGTCTCTTTGACAAAAATCCCGATGTCCTCGCTTATTATCAGCAACGTTATCAGTACATTCACGTAGATGAGTATCAAGATACCAACCATGCTCAATACCAATTGGTGAAACTCCTAGCTTCACGCTTTAAGAATATCTGTGTCGTGGGTGATGCTGACCAATCAATCTATGGATGGCGTGGAGCTGATATGCAGAACATTCTTGATTTTGAGAAGGATTATCCTGAAGCTAAGGTTGTCCTTCTGGAAGAAAACTACCGTTCAACCAAGAAAATTCTTCAAGCGGCTAACGAAGTCATCAAGAACAACCGCAACCGCCGTCCTAAGAAACTTTGGACTCAAAATGATGAAGGTGAACAGATTGTTTATTACCGTGCTAACGACGAGCATGATGAAGCTGTATTCGTAGCTTCAACAATCGATAATATCGTCCGTGAAAAAGTCAAGAATTTCAAAGACTTCGCTGTTCTTTACCGTACCAATGCTCAGTCTCGTACCATTGAGGAAGCCTTGCTCAAGTCTAATATTCCATATACAATGGTTGGTGGGACAAAATTCTACAGCCGTAAAGAGATTCGTGATGTTATTTCTTATTTGAACTTGATTGCCAACACTTCGGATAACATTAGTTTTGAACGTGTCGTCAATGAACCTAAACGTGGAGTTGGGCCTGGCACACTTGAAAAGCTTCGGAACTTTGCCTATGAGCAAAACATGAGTCTCCTAGATGCTTCAGCTAATATCATGTTGTCTCCTATTAAAGGGAAAGCAGCTCAAAGTGTTTACGATTTCGCTAACATGATTCTGAACCTACGTGATCAGTTGGATGGGCTAAGCATTACCGATACTGTAGAAGCTATTTTAGACAAGTCTGGTTATCTGGATGCTCTGTCCATGCAACAAACGCTTGAAAGCCAATCACGCATTGAAAATATCGAAGAGTTCATGTCTGTAACAAAGAATTTCGACGAGACTAATACAGATGGAACTGAAGATGAGACAGGCATTGACCGTTTAGGCCGTTTCTTGAATGATTTGGCTTTGATTGCTGACACGGACGATGGTGAGGCTGAGGCAGCAGAAGTGACCTTAATGACCCTCCACGCCGCCAAAGGGCTTGAATTCCCAGTTGTCTTCCTAATTGGTATGGAAGAAGGAGTCTTCCCTTTGTCACGTGCTTCAGAAGAGCCAGATGAACTCGAAGAAGAGCGTCGTTTGGCTTACGTAGGTATCACTCGTGCGGAAGAGATTCTTTTCCTTACCAACGCTAATACGCGTACGCTTTTTGGTAAGACTAGCTATAATCGTCCTAGCCGTTTCTTACGTGAAATTTCAGATGATTTATTACAATATCAAGGTCTAGCACGTCCAGCCAATTCATCATTTGGTGTTCGTTTTACAAAGGAAGAGCCGATACAATTTGGTCAGGGCATGAGTTTACAACAAGCGCTTCAGACCAGAAAAGCAAATGCACAGCCGCAAAAACATACTGGTGGCGCTCAGCCATTTTCAAAAGCTACTGGGGGACTACCTTTTAGTAAGGCTTCAGACTCTGGAAACTCAGCTACAGATTGGGAAATCGGAGATATCGCTCACCACAAGAAATGGGGAGATGGTACCGTCCTAGAAGTAACTGGAAGTGGCAAGACACAGGAACTTAAGATAAAATTTCCAGAAGTTGGACTTAAAAAAGTCTTGGCAAGCGTAGCACCTATTGTGAAGAAATAGAAAGGGACCGAAAGGTCCTTTTTATAAGCCCTCCCTATCACATTGATAAAAAATTTCTATTAGACAGCTAGCTTTTCTAGGTGTAGAATGAAGGCAACTTTTGTTTTGGAGGACACTCATATGTCACGAGAATTTTCATTTGAAACCTTACAATTACACGCTGGACAAACACCTGACAAGGAAACAAAATCACGTGCTGTTCCAATTTACCAAACCACTTCATATGTTTTTGACGACGCTCAAGAAGGTGAAGATCTCTTTGCCCTTAGAAAGCCTGGTAATATCTACACACGTATTACTAATCCAACAGTAGCAGTACTTGAAGAACGTATTGCAGCCCTCGAAGGTGGTGTTGGGGCCCTGGCTACGGCATCAGGTATGGCTGCAATCACCTATGCTATCCTTGGTTTGGCACATGCTGGCGATCATGTTGTTGCCGCAACAACCCTCTATGGTGGGACATTCAATCTCTTAAAAGAAACTCTTCCACGCTATGGTATCACAACAACTTTTGTAGATGTTGACAATCCTGAAGAAATTGAAGCTGCTATCAAAGATAATACCAAGCTTGTCTTGATTGAGTCTTTGGGAAATCCGCTTATTAATATTCCTGATTTTGAAAAAATTGCTGAGATTGCTCACAGTCATAAGATTCCGTTGGTTGCTGACAATACTTTTGGAACTCCATATCTCATCAATGTTATCTCCCATGGTGTAGATATCGTGGTTCATTCTGCAACTAAGTTTATCGGTGGACATGGAACAACTATTGGAGGTCTTATCGTCGATTCTGGTAAATTTGACTGGGAAGCTTCAGGCAAATTCCCACAGTTGGTTGACGAGGACCCATCTTACCACAATATCAGCTATACGCGTGATGTTGGTCCAGCAGCATTTGTAACTGCCCTTCGTACACAACTTTTGCGTGACACAGGGGCTGCCTTGGCACCTTTCAATGCTTTCTTGCTCTTGCAATGACTTGAAACACTTTCACTTCGTGTCGAACGCCACGTCGAAAATACTAAAAAAATCGTAGACTTTTTGGAAGATCATCCAAAAGTTGAAAAAGTTAACTATCCTGGATTACCATCAAGTCCTTACTATGATTTGGCACAAAAATACTTCTCTAAAGGACCAGGTTCTATTTTCACTTTCCACGTTAAAGGTGGACAAGACGAAGCACGTACCGTTATAGATAATCTTGAAATCTTCTCAGATTTAGCTAACGTTGCTGATGCAAAATCTTTGGTGGTGCATCCTGCAACAACAACTCACCAACAATTGGCAGAAGCTGATTTACTAGCTTGTGGTGTCACTCCAAATCAAATTCGTATCTCAGTTGGTTTGGAAAACGCAGATGATTTGATTGAAGATTTAAAACTAGCTCTTGATAAAATCTAAGTATTTCAATACAAAATGATTTAGCCAGCTCTTTAGTTGGTTTTTTGTTATACTATCCCTATGAAATTTGTTTTTGATTTGGATGGAACCCTATGTTTTGATGGTATGACCATGTCAAAAGACCTACAAAAGGTTCTTTTAACTGCACCAAAATGCGGGCATGAAATTATTTTTGCAACAGCACGCTCTTACAGAGACTGTCTTAGTATTTTAGAAGGAGAATTGAGAAAGCTGACAGTAGTTGGCTTAAACGGTGGTGAAGTCTTTCAAAATGAACGCTTAGTATCACAATACACAATACCTTCTTCTGCTCTAAGAACGATTGTTAGCTACTGTGATATTTATAATCCCCCTTATTTTATTGATGATACCTTTAATTATGCTATTCAAAATTCTGAGCAAATCCCTTTTCTTTCAAATGTTGATCCATTAAACAAAGCAAGGATTTTGCCTGTTCATGAACTTAATGAGCCCATCAAAGTTGTTATTCCACTTGTAGAGCATGAAGATATACGTGAAGACCTTATCTTTAATCTAAACAAACTGGAATGTTTAGACCTTAGTTATCATGATGTCGAAAGGTGTCTTTACATTAATCCTAAAGGTGTGACCAAGGCTAGTACTGTTTTAAACCACTTTGGTAAAGACTTTGTAGCTTTTGGAAATGATCAAAATGATATTTCTCTTCTCAAAAATGCTATATATGGAGTGCAAATTGGTGATTATCCCTACCTAAATAACTTTGTGGATGAGGTTATTCCTGCAATTAATGCAGTTATTGCTGAAAAAATTAGACTACTGTTTGAAAAATTCTAAACAAATGCTTAGGCTTATCCCTATATTTACAGTACAATAGTTAAAAAAGTATTGGAGGACTAACATGCCAACATTTATTGGAAAACCAGTTACAGTAGCTGAAGACAAGCAACTTCAAGTTGGAGATATCTTGCGTGACTTTAACTTGACAGCCACAGATTTGAGTCAAAAAACACTTTCAGAATTCGACGGTAAGAAAAAAGTTATCTCTATCCTTCCATCCATTGATACAGGTATCTGTTCAACTCAAACACGTACCTTTAACAAGGAATTGTCAGAACTAGATGATATAGTGGTAATTACTATTTCAGTGGACCTACCATTTGCACAAGCTCGTTGGTGTGGTGCTGAAGGTCTTGAAAATGCTATCATGCTTTCTGACTACTATGACAATAGTTTCGGAAAAGAATATGGTGTCCTTATCGAAGAATGGCACTTGTTAGCTCGTGCAGTTTTAGTTGCAGATGCTGACAACAAGATTACCTATGTTGAGTATTTGGACAATATCAATTCAGATCCAAACTATGAAGCAGCAGTGACAGCTGTTAAAAGTTTATAATTAAGAGACTTAGGTCTCTTTTTTTGCCTTTATTACAGTTTTCACTTGCAAAAGTATTAGCTTCTTGCTATTATTGTATAGCAATACTCATTACGGATACTAGAATATAAAAAGGAAATCCAATGTCTGAAAAAGAAAGACCTCAACTTATTATCGATTACGAAGCTAATACAGATAAACTCGTTCGTTTAGGAGATGTTGTCGATCAATTTAAAGGAAAAGCCGTTCCTGCTAAGGCAGAACCAGGAGAGTTTGCAGTTATTAACCTATCGGATATGACAAGCAACGGCATTGCCTACGATAACCTAAAGACGTTTTCTGAAGAACGCCGAAAATTATTACGCTTTCTTTTAGAAGATGGTGATGTCCTTATTGCTTCTAAGGGAACGGTTCAGAAAGTTGCTGTTTTCGAAGATCAAGGCAAGCGTGAAGTAGTCGCTTCATCAAACATAACAGTGCTTCGTCCCAAAAAGAAACTTCGTGGTTTCTACATCAAATTCTTTCTTGAAACTGAGATTGGGCGTGCCTATTTAGACTATGCTGATAAGGGTAAGGCTGTCCTAAATTTGTCGACAGCTGACCTCTTGGATATTAAAATTCCTGAGATACCGATTGTTAAGCAAGATTATCAAATTGCTGCTTACTTACGTGGGCGTGCCGATTACCACCGTAAGATGGTTCGTGCAGAGCAGGAGTGGGAAAATATCCAGCAAAACGTTACAGAAGCCCTATTTGGGAATTAACAAAGCCAACAAACTAAGATTTGTTGGTCTTTTTTTCATTCTTCTCGTGTATAATGGAAGTAGTAAATATGTTATTAGGAGGTCATTATGACTACCAACACTATAGATTTATCACAACCTGTTGCAACAATCATAAAAGAGCATCCAGAGGTTAAGGAATTACTGATTAATCTTGGTTTCAAGCCCTTGTCCAACCCAGCTATGCTAAATACTGTCGGTAAGGTAACAAGTTTAAAAGCTGGCTCTAAGTTATCAAATATTCCCTTATCTAAAATTAAGCGAACCTTACTGTTCAATGGTTATGATGTCATCGGAGACTAATATGGAAAACAATCGTATTCAAATACTTAAAGAAATTCTCCTTGATTTTCATCATAGAGCTAGTCCCGAAAGTGTTCAAGAGCGTTTCAATCAACACTTCAAGGGAGTATCTGCACTTGAAATATCTATGATGGAGCATGAATTGATGGCATCTGAAGATGGGGTTACATTTGAAGATGTAATGAGTCTCTGTAATGTCCATGCCAACTTATTCAAGGGAGCAATTGCAGATGTCGAAGTAGCAGATGCTGATCAAGAAGGTCATCCTGTCTATGTTTTCAAGCAAGAAAATCTAGCTCTACGTTCAGCTATACTTCGTATCCGTCGTATCATAGAAAACATCAGTAAGCCTGAAAATGAGCCCTTTAAATCTGATTTATTAAACGGTCTTAAGCATCAGATGACTTTACTTGGGCAATTCCATAATCATTATACGCGTAAAGAAAAGTTTTTCTTTTCCCATTATGGAGCGTTATGGTCACGATTCACCTCCAAAGGTTATGCGGGGAGTAGATGACGATATCCGAAAACTCTTTCGAGATGCAGAGTCTAAACTCCAAGAACTTTCGAACTCTGATGTTGATATTGAAGAATTCTCAAAAGCATTCGAAACATTTTCGGAAGAATTTGAAGCTATGATCTTCAAAGAAGAGGCTATCTTACTTATGATTCTGCTTGAAACCTTCACACAGGATGATTGGCTTTCAATTGCCGAGGAAAGCGATGCCTACGGCTATGCAATTATAAAACCCTCAGCTGTCTGGAAACCTAAGCGTGAGAGTTTTGAAGAGGACAATACGAAGACTCCTCAAAAACAGTCTAGGACAAGGACTGAGGAAAATACCGAAAATACTCGAATCATCGACACTCCTGAGGGTCAATTCACTATCACCTTCACGCTAAAACCAAAAAATGAATCTGTCGCAAACAGAGAAACCACTCAGCCATTTGGTAATGGTTACCTTTCTGTTGAACAGGCTAATCTCATTCTTAATCATCTCCCTTTGGAAATCACTTTTGTTAATAAAGATGATGTTTTCCAATACTACAATGAATAATGTCCCGGCAGATGAGATGGTCTTTAAACGAACACCTAGCCAAATTGGACGAAATGTTGAACTTTGTCATCCACCCAAAGTACTTGATAAGGTCAAGAAAATCTTTAACTTACTCAGAAGTGGGGAACGTGACCAAGTTCCAATGTGGTTCAAGTCTGAACGTTTAGGAAAATTCGTCTATGTAACTTATGCTGCTGTCAGGGATGACCAGGGGCATTTTCAAGGTGTCTTAGAGTATGTGCAAGATATTCAACCTTTCTTTGAATTGGAAAGTGATCTAAATAGAGATATCGATTAAAATGAACAAGTAGTCCTGTGATATCTTCTCATTATAAAAGTTAGGAGGTTAGAGATGTTGTTCTCTGCCTCTTTATGTTTCTACCTAGCTCTTTAGGATTGCTTTTGATATAATTAAAAGTATGATTTCAGGAATTATTAATCTAAAAAAAGAGGCTGGAATGACCAGTCATGATGCTGTTTTTAAACTACGCAAAATATTACATGAGAAAAAAATTGGGCACGGCGGAACTCTTGATCCAGATGTTACTGGTGTTCTACCTATAGCGGTTGGAAAAGCTACTCGTGTTATTGAATACATGACTGAAGCGGGTAAAGTCTATGAAGGCGAAATCACCATTGGATTTTCGACAACTACCGAAGATGCTAGTGGAGAAGTCGTCCAAACAACTCCAATAACAGAGCTAGATGGAGCAACTGTCGATCAGGCGATGGCTAGTTTTGAGGGAGAAATCACACAAATTCCTCCTATGTATTCAGCGGTTAAGATCAACGGAAAGAAACTTTATGAGTACGCCCGAGCTGGAGAAGAAGTTGAACGTCCCCAACGTCAGGTAAAAATTACCGAGTTTGTCCGAACCTCACCTATTGAGCTAGAAAACGGTACCGCAAGATTCACCTTCCGTGTTGCTTGTAGTAAAGGAACTTATGTCCGCACCTTATCTGTTGATTTGGGTGTAAAACTAGGCTTTGCCAGCCATATGTCTGCTCTGCGTCGAACAGCTTCTGCAGGTTTAACATTAGATTCATCCCTAAGCCTGTCACAAATTTCTGAAATGGTAGAAGCAGGAGACCAGTCCTTCCTACTCCCTATCGAATTTGGCGTTCAGGACCTGCCAGCCGTACAAGTCACTGAAGATGATGCCAAAGAAATCTCATTTGGTCGCTTTATTTCAATTAATAGTCAAGAGCCTTTGGTTGCTGCCTTTTTGGGCGATAAAGTTCTAGCTATTATGGAAAAGCGAGGTCAAGTCTATAAACCTAGAAAAGTATTAAGTCAATGAAAGTAACGCCGATAAACGATTATAAAGATATCCATCAGGATAAGGAAACCGTCTTGGTCTTAGGGTATTTCGATGCTCTTCATCGTGGTCACAAGGTCCTTTTTGATAAGGCACGCCAGATTGCTGATGAAAAACAGCTTGAAGTAGCTGTCCTTACCTTTAACGAGAGCCCTCAACTGACTTTCCAACGCTATACGGATGATCTCCTTCTGCATATCACAGCACCTCAGAGACGTTGTGATCTTTTTAAAGCCTATGGCACAGATCAACTTTACTTAACAGATTTTAATAGTGATTTTGCTCGAACAAGTTCTGACGACTTCATTACACGTTATATTAACCGTCTAAAAGCTCAAGAGATTGTAGTTGGGTTCGACTATAAATTCGGACACCATCGCACTGATACGGACTATTTAGACCGTAATTTTTCTGGTACTGTTCATGTCATTGAGGAACAGCAAAGTGGTGGCGAAAAGATTTCATCAACGCGTGTTCGTCAATTAATCCGAGAAGGCAATGTGAAAGAGGCCAATAATCTCTTAGGACATGAATTCTCTACGCGAGGGATCGTGGTACATGGTGATGCGCGTGGTCGGACTATTGGTTTTCCAACAGCAAATCTAGCACCTATCGATAGGACTATTCTACCAGCAGATGGTGTCTATGTCGCAGATGTCGTAATTGATGGTAAGCGCTATCGTTCCATGACTAGTCTAGGAAAAAACGTCACTTTTGGTGGTACAGAGTTACGTCTTGAAGCCAATATCTTTGATTTTGAAGGTGATATATATGGAAAAACAATCGAAGTCTTCTGGTTAGATTATATCCGTGATATGATAAAGTTCAATAATATAGACGAGCTATGTGACCAACTGAAAGCGGATAAAAAAATTGCGGAAAAACTTTAAGAAAGCGTAGCCAAAACTAAGAAAATAATGTATAATATTTTTGGAAAGTTAATATGAAAGGGGTGTTTGCATGGTAATTTTATTTTTATCACCTAGCTGCACCAGCTGTAGAAAGGCACGAGCATGGTTGATCAATCATGAAGTTGCTTTTGACGAACGCAATATCATCACGAGCCCATTAACTCACGATGAATTGATGAATATTTTGTCTCATACGGAAAATGGTACTGAAGATATCATTTCAACTCGTTCTAAAGTCTTTCAGAAGTTGAATATTGATGTGGATAATTTGACAATTGAGGAGCTCATTCAATTGATTTCTGAATATCCAAATCTTCTTCGTCGACCAATCATTATGGATAACAAACATATGCAAATTGGTTTTAACGAAGATGAGATTCGTGCCTTTTTGTCTCGTGACTATAGAAAGCAAGAATTGCGTCAAGCGACTATTAGTGCTGAAATTAAGGGTAATAATGACTAAAGGAAATTATTCCTACCCACTCGATCCATCATGGAGCACTGAGGAAATTACCACAGTGCTTCATTTTTTGAGTCAGGTAGAAAAAGCATATGAGAGTAAGGTTGACCGTGATCAGCTCTTGGAGGCTTATAAGGCGTTTAAAACAGTTGTTCCAGGAAAAGCACCTGAAAAGCAACTAGACAAGGCCTTCCAAGAAGCAAGCGGTTTTTCAACCTACCAAGCTGTCAGAGCTGCTAAAGCAAAAGAAAAAGGATTTGTAACACTTGGAAAATAAACTTGTTTTTGCTAAAGAAATCATCAAGGAAGCTGGGGCGTTTATTAAAAAAAGTTTGAGTAAAACAATCACGGTAGAGGAAAAGTCTGCTTTTGATGATTTAGTAACTAATATTGATAAACAAACGCAAGATTTACTGGTAGCACGCATTAAATCAGCTTTCCCAACAGACAATATTTTGGCTGAAGAAAATAACATGGTTCATAATATCAAAGATGGAAACGTCTGGGTCTTGGATCCTATTGATGGGACAGTCAATTTTATCGTCCAACAGGATAATTTCTGTGTCATGATTGCCTATTACGAAAAGGGACAGGGAAAATTTGGCCTAATATACAACGTTATGGCTGATCAGCTTTTCTATGGTGGGGGTCAGTTTGACGTATACTGCAACGATAAATTGCTTTCACCATATAAGAGACGTCCTCTGGATCGTTGTCTAGTAGGTAGTAACGCTGCTATGTACGCTAAAAATTACCATGGCATAAAAGGATTCATTGACAAAACTTTGGGTGTTCGAGTGTATGGTGGTGCTGGTCTAAGTATGTCCAAGGTCCTTTCTGGTCAAATTTTAGCTTACTTTTCAGTTATTTACCCATGGGATTATGCTGCAGCAAGTATTATGGGAAAAAAATTGGACTACCAACTTGAAACCATTACTGGAGAGCTACTTGATTATTCTAGTCGCCAAGCTGTGATGCTTGTTCCCAAAGATAGACTTGAAGAAATCAGAGATATTCTTAACTCAGAAAATTAACTTTAAAAATATATACTATTCTGGACAAATCAGAATAGCAAGTTCTCTTGGGTGGTCCAGTTTTTTGATAGAAAGGAAACTATGAAATTTCCATCAGATTTTATAGAAAAATATAAAGACTTACTTGGTGCTGAAGCGGAGGAATTCTTTACATCTTTTGATCAAGAAGCCGTGTCTGCCTACCGCATTAACCCTCTTAAAAAGCAGCAGAAGGACTATCCTGATCCTATTCCTGGAACACCTTGGGGCCATTACGGTAAAATTTCAGGAAAATCTTCTGACCACGCGACTGGTTTAGTTTATTCTCAAGAACCAGCTGCTCAAATGGTTGCTCAAGTGGCAGCTCCATCAAAAGGAAGCCGTGTTCTAGACTTAGCCGCAGCACCAGGCGGAAAATCCACGCATCTCCTAAGCTATCTGGATAATACAGGTTTACTCGTCAGCAACGAAATCAATTTCAAACGTAGCAAGGTTCTAGTTGAGAATATTGAGCGATTTGGTGCTAAAAATGTTGTTGTGACTAATACGTCAGCTGATAAACTAGCCAAAGTTTTTAAAAATTATTTTGATATGATTGTCTTTGATGGACCATGTTCTGGAGAAGGAATGTTTCGCAAGGACCCTGATGCAATCCAGTATTGGCACAAGGACTATCCTAGTGAACTGGCACAATTGCAGAAGGACATCCTAGCAGATGGTTTGAAGATGTTAGCCCCAGGAGGACAATTAGTTTACTCAACATGTACCTGGTCTCCTGAGGAAAATGAAGGTGTTGTTGCTTGGATTTTAGAGAATTACCCTGACCTTGAATTGGTGGCAATCCCTAAATTGAACGGGATGAGCGATGGGATTGATTTTCCAGAAACGGCTCGAATGTATCCACACCATTTCAAGGGGGAAGGTCAGTTTGTGGCAAAATTCCAGGATAAGCGCATGCCTGAGCAGTCATGCATCAAAGAGGGGAAAACAAACCTCAATAAGGAGCAAAAACAGCTCTGGGATGATTTTGTTAAAAAACACCTTAAGCTACCTCTAGACGGTTTACTACAAGTCTTTGGCGACAACCTCTATCTACTTCCTAGGGGACTACCAGATCTTTCCAAAGTTAAAATCGCACGCAATGGCTTGCATCTTGGCATCTTCAAGAAAAAACGTTTTGAGCCAAGTTTTGCACTTGGAATTGCTTTAACATCGGATGAAGTAGTCTCAAGTATAGAGTTAACTCAAGGACAATTTGCACAGTATGCCTCTGGTAATGTGGTTACACTTGACCAAACGTTAGAAAACGGTTGGTATCAACTTTTGGTAGATGGTAATGGATTTGGCTTTGCTAAGGTTATTGGAAATACTTTAAAAAACTACTATCCTAAGGGTTTAAGATTCCATATTTGAAGCCTGTAATCAAACTTTAACATGACATAATTAACCTAGACTTGGTATAATTAATTTAATGTCTTTTAACAGTATATATTGAAGGCATTGGTTAAATTTTGTGACAACATATCGGAGGATAGAAATGAAAAAAACAAAAGGCCTTGCAGTGATTTTATCACTGGCAATGGCCATGCTAGTCTTAACTGGTTGTGCCTCTTGGATTGACCGTGGTCAGTCCATTACAGCAGTTGGTTCTACGGCTCTTCAACCCTTAGTAGAAGCAGCATCATATGGTTTCGCTGAAAAGAATCCTGAAATTGTGGTTAACGTCCAAGGGGGCGGTTCTGGTACTGGACTTTCCCAAGTGCAATCAGGTGCTGTTGAAATTGGGAATAGTGACCTTTTCGCTGAGGAAAAATCTGGAATCGATGCCAGTAAGCTCGTAGACTTTCAAGTTGCAGTTGCAGGTATTGCAGTTATCACTAATCAGAAAGTATCCGTTGATAATTTGACAACAGAACAACTTCGTAAAATCTTCACTGGAAAAATCACAAACTGGAAACAGCTTGGTGGACAGGATTTGGAAATTACAATCATTAACCGCGCAGCTAGCTCAGGAACACGCGCAACTTTCGATGCTGTGATTATGGATGGCAAATCACCAATCCGTACCCAGGAGCAAGATTCTAACGGAATGGTTAAGTCAATTGTCGCTCAGACACCAGGTGCTATTTCATACCTATCATTTGCTTACCTTGATGATTCAGTTAAAACATTGAAACTAAATGGATTTGAACCTAATGCGAAAAATGTTGCGACTAACGATTGGCCTATTTGGTCCTACGAGCATATGTATACTAAAGGGAAACCTAATAGCTACACCAAACAATTTTTAGACTACATGATTAGTGACGAGGTTCAAGAAAATATCGTTAAAAAAATGGGATACATTCCAATTCATACTATGAAAGTTACTAAGGATGCTGACGGCAAGGTTACAAAGAAGAGTGAGGAGTAATCATGAAAAATGAAAAATTGATGAAACAACTAACTTCACCCTCTAAAAATTCACGCCTTGAGAAATTTGGTAAAACAATCACTTTCCTTTGCTTGGCCTTGATTGTTTTCATCGTAGCATTGATTTTACTTTTCGTTGCTCAAAAAGGCTTGGCGACTTTCTTTGTTAATAAAGTCAGCTTAGTCGAGTTTCTCTTTAGTGGCGATTGGTCACCGTCTGAAGGCAAATTCGGGGCTCTGCCAATGATTATAGGGTCATTTTTGGTTACCTTACTTTCAGCCTTGATTGCAACGCCATTTGCCATTGGTGCAGCTATCTTTATGACTGAGATTTCTCCTAAGGGAGCTAAATTCCTACAACCCGCTATTGAACTCTTAGTAGGAATTCCATCTGTTGTTTACGGATTCATTGGTCTGCAAGTCGTGGTTCCATTTGTTCGCTTCATTTTTGGTGGAACAGGGTTTGGTATCCTTTCAGGTACCTTTGTCTTATTCGTCATGATTCTACCAACCGTAACCTTTATGACAACAGATGCACTTCGTGCAGTGCCACGTCATTATCGTGAAGCTAGTCTTGCCATGGGAGCTACTCGCTGGCAAACAATTTGGCGTGTGACACTTAATGCGGCTAAACCGGGTATTTTCACTGCCGTTATCTTTGGTATGGCCCGTGCCTTTGGTGAGGCTCTTGCCGTTCAGATGGTTGTTGGAAATTCCGCAGTTATTCCTACGTCTTTAACGACACCAGCAGCAACGTTGACCTCTGTATTGACTATGGGAATCGGAAATACAGTCATGGGAACTGTTTCAAATAATGTCCTTTGGTCACTTGCCTTGGTGCTCTTATTGATGAGTCTTGGTTTCAATATGTTGGTGAAATTTATCACTCGTGAGAGAAAGAGAAATTATGAACGCTAAAAAAGTCGATAAAATTGCTATCAGCACGCTCTATGTGATTGCTGGCATTATTGTAACAATCCTAGCAGCCTTGATTCTCTATATCTTGGTTCGCGGGATTCCACACATCAGTTGGTCATTCTTGACTAGTATGTCATCATCTCACAAAGCTGGCGGAGGAATTGGAGTTCAACTATACAATTCATTATTTCTGTTGGTTATTACTTTAATTATTTCTGTTCCTCTTTCAATGGGAGCTGGTATCTTCCTATCAGAATATGCCAAAAAAGGCCGGCTCAGCAACTTTGTCCGTACCTGTATTGAAATCCTTTCATCACTGCCTTCAGTGGTGGTCGGACTCTTTGGTTATTTAATTTTTGTTGTACAATTCCAGTACGGATTTTCAATCCTTTCAGGTGCCTTGGCATTGACTGTCTTTAACTTGCCTCAAATGACTCGTACCATTGAAGATAGTTTACGCACAGTTCACCACACTCAACGCGAAGCTGGACTTGCCTTAGGCTTGTCTAGATGGGAAACTATATGTCACGTTGTCATTCCTGAAGCTTTGCCTGGTATTGTGACTGGAATAGTACTTTCCTCTGGACGTATTTTTGGGGAAGCAGCAGCACTTATTTACACAGCAGGACAATCTGCACCAGCGCTTAACTGGAGCAACTGGAATCCGCTTAGCATATCTAGTCCAATATCAATTTTCCGTCAAGCTGAGACACTTGCTGTTCACATCTGGAAGGTCAACTCAGAAGGTACGACACCTGACGCCACTGCAGTGTCTGCTGGTTCAGCAGCAGTGCTTATGATTTTCATCTTGATTTTCAACTTTGGTGCACGTCGTTTAGGAGCTTACCTCCATAAGAAATTAACATCCGCTTAAAGGAGATTTCATGACAAAATACAATTGGGACGAGCGTCATATTATCACCTTCCCAGAGAAGAAGCTCGCTCTTGAAACCAAGGATTTGCATGTCTACTATGGTCAAAAAGAAGCCATCAATGGTATTGATATGCAATTCGAAAAAAATAAAATCACTGCACTCATCGGTCCCTCAGGATGTGGGAAATCAACCTTTCTTCGTAGCCTAAACCGCATGAATGATACTATTGATGTTGCCAAGGTTACTGGACAAATCCTTTATGAAGGAGTTGATGTCAATGCAAGTAATATCAATGTTTATGAAATGCGCAAACACATTGGGATGGTCTTTCAACGTCCAAACCCATTTGCCAAGTCTATCTATAAAAACATCACCTTTGCCCATGAATGTAATGGTGTGAAAGATAAGCAAACTTTGGATGAGATTGTTGAAACATCACTTAAGCAAGCGGGACTTTGGGAACAAGTAAAAGATGACCTTCATAAGTCAGCTTTTACACTCTCTGGTGGTCAGCAACAACGTCTTTGTATCGCAAGGGCTATCGCCGTTAAACCACAGATTCTTCTTATGGATGAGCCAGCAGCTTCATTAGATCCTGTAGCTACTATGCAGCTAGAAGAAACCATGTTTGAGCTGAAAGAAAATTATTCCATTATTATCGTCACACACAATATGCAACAAGCGGCGCGTGCCAGTGATTATACAGCATTTTTCTACCTTGGTGATCTTATCGAATATGATGAAACCAAGAAAATCTTCCAAGATGCTGCTCTACAGTCAACCAGTGACTATGTATCAGGACGCTTTGGATAGAAAGGAGTACTTATGACTGAACCAATCATTTCAATCAATGATTTATCGGTGTATTTCAATAAGAAAAAAGCCATTAATAATGTGACTATGGATTTCTATCCAAATGAAATCACAGCCCTTATCGGGCCATCTGGATCAGGAAAATCAACCTTGCTTCGTTCTATCAACAGAATGGGGGACTTAAACCCTGAATGCACAGTTACTGGTGCAGTTTCCTACAATGGCCACAATGTCTACAGTCCTCGAACAGATACTGTTGAACTCCGTAAGGAAATTGGTATGGTCTTCCAACAACCCAATCCCTTCCCTATGTCTATATATGAGAACGTAGTCTATGGCCTTCGTATCAATGGTATCAAAGATAAGGCAGTTCTTGACAAAGCAGTAGAAGAATCTCTAAAAGGAGCTTCAATCTGGGAGGAGGTTAAGGACCGACTTCATGACTCAGCACTTGGTCTTTCAGGTGGGCAACAACAACGAGTTTGTGTTGCACGGGTACTTGCCACCTCACCAAAGGTGATTCTTCTTGACGAACCAACATCTGCCCTAGACCCTATTTCCGCTGGTAAGATTGAAGAAACACTCTATAAGCTTAAAGATCAATATACATTGTTACTTGTCACACGTTCTATGCAACAGGCAAGCCGTATATCTCAACGAACAGCCTTTTTCCTCGATGGAGAACTTATTGAGTATTCATCAACTAAAGACATGTTCCTTAATCCACAACACAAAGAAACCGAAGATTACATTACCGGTAAGTTAGGTTAAGAAAGGACGGAGTCATTAACAATTATGATGTTACGAACACCCTTTGAAGAAGAATTAGAAAAGCTTCACAACCAATTTTATGCCATGGGTACTGAAGTTGCTGCACAGCTCAAAAAATCTCTGCGTGCCTTTATTAGTCATGACCTTGAATTAGCCAAGGAAGTTATCGAAAACGACGAAATCGTCAATAACTACGAAACCAAACTTGAGAAAAAATCACTTGAACTTATTGCGCTCCAGCAACCTGTATCAAGTGATTTACGTACTGTAATCACTGCATTAAAAGCATCTAGTGACGTCGAACGTATGGGTGACCATGCGGTGGCCATCGCTAAAGCAACCATCCGTATTAAGGGTGAAAGCAGAATGACAGATATTGAAACTGAAATCAAGAAAATGGGAAAAGCCGTCCGCCACATGGTCGAAGAAGCTCTCGAAGTTTACTTGAATGGTGACGAAGAACGTGCTTATGAAATCGCAGCTTCAGACGAGATTATTGATAATTATTTCCGTGATATCCAAGCTATGACAGTAGAAGGTGTCCGCGAAAATCCAGATGCAGCATTTGCTGCCAAAGAGTATATCCAAGTACTCGTGTACCTAGAACGTATTGGTGATTATGCCCGTAATCTTTGTGAATGGGTTGTCTACCTCAAGTCTGGAAAAATCATTGAATTATAGGCAAAGATTAAAATCTATGTTATAATGAGCCTGTATTGAATAATTCAGGCTCATTTCTTTTGTTAAAGTACCTGATATCGAAACAAATATCGGTCTGTTTCGATACGAAAAGTTAGATTAGGAGTATTTATATATGACAGCATCTGTTGCTCGTTTTATCGAAAGTTTCATCCCTGAAAATTACAATCTTTTCTTGGACATTAATCGTTCTGAAAAGACCTTTACAGGGAATGTTGCCATTACAGGTGAAGCCATTGATAATCACATCTCTCTTCACCAAAAAGACCTTAACATTAATTCAGTTCTCTTGGATAATGAATCCTTGAACTTCCAAATGGATGATGCCAATGAGGCTTTTCATATTGAACTTCCAGAAACTGGGGTTCTAACAATTTTCATAGAATTTTCTGGCCGCATCACAGATAATATGACTGGTATTTATCCATCATATTACACTTACAATGGTGAAAAGAAGGAAATTATTTCAACACAGTTTGAATCTCATTTCGCCCGTGAAGCTTTTCCTTCTGTTGATGAACCAGAAGCAAAAGCAACTTTTGATCTTTCATTGAAATTTGACGCTGAAGAGGGCGATACTGCCTTGTCAAACATGCCAGAAATCAATAGCCATTTGCGTGAAGAAACTGGAGTTTGGACATTCGAGACAACACCTCGCATGTCTACATACCTTCTCGCCTTTGGTTTCGGTGCTCTTCATGGTAAAACAGCTAAAACAAAAAATGGCACTGAAGTTGGTGTCTTCGCTACAGTTGCACAAGCAGAAAATAGCGTCGACTTCGCTCTTGATATTGCCGTTCGTGTCATCGAATTCTATGAAGACTACTTCCAAGTCAAGTATCCTATTCCATTATCATACCACCTTGCTCTTCCTGACTTTTCAGCGGGTGCCATGGAAAACTGGGGTCTTGTTACCTATCGTGAAGTTTACCTCCTTGTAGATGAAAATAGCTCAGCTGCAAGCCGTCAACAAGTTGCCCTTGTTGTTGCTCACGAATTAGCTCACCAATGGTTCGGTAACCTTGTTACCATGAAATGGTGGGATGATTTATGGCTTAACGAAAGTTTCGCCAACATGATGGAGTATGTTTCAGTGAATGCTATTGAACCAAGCTGGAACATCTTTGAAGATTTCCAAACAACTGGTGTACCTAATGCTCTTCAACGTGACGCAACAGACGGCGTACAGTCTGTCCACATGGAAGTCAATCATCCAGACGAGATTAACACCCTCTTTGATAGTGCTATTGTTTATGCCAAGGGTAGCCGTCTTATGCATATGCTCCGCCGTTGGTTAGGTGATGAAGCCTTTGCCAAAGGGCTTAAAGCTTACTTTGAAAAACACCAATATAACAATACTGTTGGACGTGACCTTTGGAATGCTCTTTCAGATGCTTCAGGTAAGGATGTCTCTAGCTTCATGGACACATGGTTAGAGCAACCAGGATACCCAGTGGTTAGTGCAGAAGTTGTTGATGATACGCTTATCCTTAGTCAAAAACAATTCTTCATTGGTGAACATGAAGACAAAGGGCGCCTTTGGGAGATTCCATTGAATACAAACTGGAATGGGCTTCCAGATACACTTTCAGAAGAGCGTATTGAGATTCCAAATTATAGCCAGCTTGCTACTGAAAATAATGGAGTTCTCCGTCTTAATACAGCTAATACAGCACATTACATCACAGACTATCAAGGACAACTCTTGGACAATATCTTAGAAGATTTTGCAAACCTTGATACTGTAAGTAAACTTCAAATCTTACAAGAACGTCGTCTTCTAGCGGAAAGTGGACGTATCTCGTATGCAAGCCTAGTTGGTCTTCTTGATCTTGTCGAAAAAGAAGAAAGCTTCTTGATTTCTCAAGCTAAATCTCAAATCCTTGCTGGTTTGAAACGCTTTATCGATGAAGATACAGAAGCCGAAGTGCATTATAAAGCCTTGGTACGTCGTCAATTCCAAAATGACTTTGAACGCCTTGGTTTCGATGCCAAAGAAGGGGAGTCTGATGAAGATGAAATGGTCCGTCAAACAGCTCTTAGCTACTTGATTGAAGCAGACTATCAACCAACAGTTCTTGCAGCCGCAAATGTTTTCCAAGCCCATAAAGAAAACATAGAAAGCATTCCAGCAAGTATCCGTGGCCTTGTCCTCATCAACCAAATGAAACAAGAAAACAGTCTTTCTCTTGTTGAAGAGTATATTAATGCATACGTGGCAACAAACGACAGTAACTTCCGTCGTCAATTGACCCAAGCACTTTCATATCTTAAAAATCAAGAAGGTCTTGACTACGTACTAGGTCAGCTAAAAGATAAAAACGTTGTTAAACCGCAAGATTTGTATCTCTGGTATATGAACTTCCTCAGCAAATCTTTTGCTCAAGAGACCGTTTGGGACTGGGCTAAAGAAAACTGGGAATGGATTAAAGCAGCTCTTGGTGGCGATATGAGCTTTGATAGTTTTGTTAATATCCCAGCAGGAATCTTTAAAAATCAAGAACGTCTTGACCAATATATTGCATTTTTCGAGCCACAAACAAGTGACAAAGCTTTGGAACGTAATATTTTGATGGGAATTAAAACAATTGCTGCACGCGTAGACTTAATTGAAAAAGAAAAAGCTGCGGTTGAATCAGCTCTTAAAGATTATTAATATAAAAAACAAGCTTTCCATGAAGGAGAGTTTGTTTTTATTCACAATGATTTACATAATTTTAGTTCTGCTAACAATCGTAAATAAAATTAGCATCACATAATTAAATTTATGTATAATAAAAATAATCAACCTAAATCGGAATGGTTTTGATTGGTTAATTATAAATTATCTAGAGCATTTTTTTGCTCATCATTTACAATATGGGTGTAAAGATCAGTGACCTGAGTGGAAGCATGACCAAGTTGATGACTAACTAAAACTTGAGACTTAGTAGCATCATAAAGACGTGTTGCCAAAGTATGACGTAGTTTGTGGGGAGTGACACGAATCTTGAAATCCTGAGAATACTTAGCAACCATTTTTTCGATACTTGAAGCATCAATACGGTTGGGAACGCCTCGATATTCTGTTAAAAATAGAGCAACATCTTGCTTTTCAGCCTTATAGCGTTTATTACGTATGCTAAGATAGTTTTCAAGATAGGGTCTTGCAAAACTCGCCATATTAACCGAGTCCCGTTGACCACCTTTTCGAGTAACGTCAATAACCATCATTTTTAAATTGATATCTTTAAGGTCCAGATTTACAGCCTCAGAGAGTCGAACGCCTGAAGACAGCAGCAGGGCAATGATGGCTAAATCTCGCTCTTTATTCTTATAAAACGAAGATTTCGCACGATTTGAGAGTTTGACTTCGTATTCATTTTCTACATAATCAAGGAACTTCATGGTTTCATCGCCTAGAAAAAGTTTTTGTTTGATATTCTCAGCACGTGCAGCCAAGGTCTCTTTCTTTTTCTTAGTCGAAATTTTTTTCATGACGTTACGATAGAAATATGGTTCACCATCAGGTCCCTCGACCTCCTCAGTTAAATACTTATAGAGACTAGATAGAGCTGAGAGCGTACGATTAATGGTTGTTTGAGAGACACCCTGTTTCTTTGAATAGGTATTTAAAGATGGACGTTCACGTAGATAGAGGACAAACGATTCCATATCTTTTTTAGTTAGATTCTCCAAGGTTTTGATATGAATTGAGGCAATATCATCAGCATCTGAAATACCTGAGTCAATTAACCAGTTAAAAAAGCGTTTATATTCCTTGAGATATTCATATAAGGTCGTGAAAGAATACGGTACCGATAGTTTAGATTGATAATACTCCAAAACAAACCAAGGCATAAGAGATTTGTATTCTTCAATTTTTTCTAGTAAGAGTTCACGTTTCATTAATCTTATTCTCCATAATTACTTAAATTACTTAATAGAAGTATATCACACCCTTATATTTCTTTCAAGAAAATTACAGTTTTTCGGAAAGATGTTATGAGGTGTTCTTCTCTTATGGGCTTTTTAGGTTTGCTGTCCTATGCTATTAAAAACTTACTAATCAACTACAATAATTTACGCATACAAAAACAACCTGGAGTTTACCAGATTGTTTTAAACAATGATTAAGCTACGATAGCTTTTGCAACCTCCTCAGTTGTCATGCGTGAGAAATAAAGCGTTGTGTCAATGGTTTTGAGTTTTGCCAGGACATATTCGTACTCGTAAGGTACACCGACCAAAAGTTCTTCAATATCAGATACATCGCCAATACCAAAGAAATCTCCGTAAATCTTAACAGATTTAATAATTGAATTTTCAACATTTGCATAGGTAGAAATCTTACCAGCTGGGTAACGGACATTACGTTCTACCGTGTATTCTGGAGATTGGCCATATGTCCAGTCCCATGTATTGAATTGTTTCTCATAAGACTCTTGAATCTTAGCCAAATCGTCTTCAGAAAGGACATATTCGGTCATTTCTGGGTAGAATTCTTTCATTTTTTCCAAGATCTTATCTGAGAATTCATTTACAGTGCATTTTTCTGGCAATTCGTCTACAATGTTAGTCACACGAGCACGTACAGACTTAACGCCTTTAGATTCAACTTTGTCTTTGCTGACTTTAAGGGCTTGACCAAGAACGGACATATCAACGTCAAAGAGTAAGCAACCATGGTGCATCATACGACCTTTATAGTAGGCTTGGGCATTTCCGCAAAATTTTTTACCATCGATCTCAAGATCGTTACGGCCAGTAAATTCAGCCTTAACGCCCAAATCAGCAAGTGTTGCGATTACCGGTTGAGAGAATGTCTTAAAGTCAAATGCGCCTTCATCTGCCTTATTTGAGATGATAGTATAGTTGAGGTTGTTCAAATCGTGATAAACAGCACCACCACCAGATAAACGACGAACGACCTTAATATCATGAGCATCAGTATATTCTTTGTTAATCTCTTGAATGGTATTTTGGTGTTTACCAACAATGATAGCTGGACGGTTAATCCAGAGAATGAACAATTCATCTTCATCTACCAATTCACGAAAGGCATAGGCTTCCAAAGCAATATTATAGGCAGGATCATTTGATGTGTTTACGATATATTTCATGATGTCTCCTCTTGTAATGTGGTACCTATATTATAATGGAAAACGGTGACAAAGTACACGAAGATGGCTTGAGAGCAATTATTTTCATGATATAATAGTAAAAACATGGGAGTTAGGGATGATAAAGTAATTTTGTAGGTTTTGTAGGTATTGTAAAAGACTGAAAATCATACTAGCGCTTCTTCTTATGGCTTGTATAGGTCTTCTTCTTTTTAACGGTTACAATAGAGCTTTTAGACCTTATCTCTATGATAAGAGCAATTACTATTACAAGGCTTATCATTACAAGGTCAAGAAGATAAAACCTCAAAAGAAAATTGTCAAAGATATAGAGATTGAAGTTCTACACTTTGGAAAAGACGATTTCCCTGATAATCTCTCTACATATAAGGACAGCCATTATACTGACAAAGGAATTGATCCGAGAAGGCTTTTTTTTGCATATCACTTTTACAGATAATACCAATATGACTTTACCATTTGGACAGGTGACTTCCACTGAAAACTATTCTGAACGTTATGAAAACAATTTCGATTATAAAGTTTTTGAAGTCGGTCTAGGCTTTGATAAAGAATGGTTTTCTAATGCAGAGAATTACAAACAAATGATTCAGCGTTTCCCTGGATTACATGATAAAACAATAGATACCGACTTCGAATTGTACCTAAGAGATTTTCTCTTTTTGATAGTCCCTGGCGATACCCTATATCAAACTGGAGCTGTAAAAGATGGTGTAAGTGAATACAACTTTCAGTTGAAAAATCCTAAGTCAGAAAAAATGAAAAGTTATATTATCTAAAGTTATATTATCTATGGAAATGAAGGAGACATTTCAATATGGGATTGGGAGGCTTCCCTTTGTTACCTTTGATAAGGATGATGCTAGTAAAGAAAGAACTAAAGAAAGAATTCAGGACTTCTTCGATGACTACGATATTAGAGAATATGGTAATCTTTGGGATGAAAGATACAATATAACAACATTTCCTCGCTTAAATGATTTTAGAGGAGATGGCTATAATTTTTATAAGATGGTCTTTTACTCAGATGAATTTACATATTTTCCACTTAGTCTTGATTTAACAGGTAAGAGCGAGAATTTTAAGATTACTATTACGGATTCTTACCTAGAAGAAGAATCTAGAACAACAAAAGACGAAATCCATTATCTAAAATACTCTAAGTCTAATACTTACGATTCATCAAATAAAAAAGCATATATTAATGATATACTAAATTATCATGCGAAATAACATAATCTTATTTATGTAAACACGGTTAATTATCCTATTGGCTGTGTTTTTTCATGCAAAAAAACAAGACCATTTCTGATCTTGTTTTCCTTCTATGCAACTAGGCTAATATTTTGTGTGCCAGATATCTTTGTCATATTGTTCGATTGTACGGTCAGATGAGAAGAATCCTGCTTTAGCAATGTTGTAAACAACTTTCTTGTTCCATGCATCTTGATCTTCGTAAGCTGCGTATACTTCTTCTTTCTTCTCGATGTATTCGGCCAAGTCAATCAATGTCATGAACCAGTCTTTAGAGATAAGTTCTTTGTAAAGACGTTCCAAACGTTCTTTATCCCCAACTTTTACAAGGTCCTCGCTTACGATAAAATCAACAGCTGCTTTGATGTTAGCATCATTTTCGTAGTAATCACGTGATACGTAACCTTCTTTTTTATAAAGGTCAATGATTGTATCAGAGTCTTTACCGAATATGAAAATGTTTTCTGGTCCTACCAATTCAGCGATCTCAACGTTGGCACCATCCATTGTACCAAGTGTAAGGGCACCATTAAGCATTAATTTCATGTTACCTGTACCTGAAGCTTCTTTAGAAGCCAATGAGATTTGTTCTGAAATATCTGTCGCTGGGATAAGGTGTTCAGCAACTGTTACGTTGTAGTTCTCAACCAAGTGGACGTTGAGGTATTTGCTTACTTTTGGATCATTATTAATGAGTTCAGAAAGTGATAAGATCAAGTGAATGATGTCTTGAGCAATAACATAGGCAGGAGCTGCTTTACCACCAAAGATGATTGTGATTTTACGTTTTGGAAGGTTTCCTTTTTTGATTTCCAAGTATTTGTGGATGACATACAAAGCGTTCATTTGTTGACGTTTGTATTCGTGGAAACGTTTGATTTGTGTATCGATGATTGAATTTTCGTCAAGATCAATACCTTTATTGGATTTAAGATAACGTTTAAGAGCTAATTTGTTATCATATTTGATTTGAGACAAACGTTTGTGTACTGCAGGATCATCTGCAAAGGCAGCTAATTTCTCCAATTGAGTGGCATCAGTAAGGTAATCATCACCAATTAACTCTTTTATGTAATCAGCAAGTTCTTGGTTAGCGAATTCCAACCAACGACGGAATGAAATACCGTTTGTTTTGTTGTTGAAACGTTCTGGGTAAAGGTCGTAGAAAGGTTTCAACTCTGATGTCTTAAGGATTTCTGTGTGAAGCTTTGCAACACCGTTTACGCTTGTAGAGAAGTGGATATCCATGCGGGCCATGTGAACACGGTTGTGTTCGTCAATAATTTGAACACGTGGATCATCGAATTTGCCACGAACGATGGCATCCAATTTCTTGATGATAACAACAAGGTGTGGAACAACTTCTTCAAGATAGTCAAGAGGCCATTTTTCAAGAGCTTCAGCCAAGATAGTGTGGTTTGTGTAACCTACCATTTTGCTCACGATTGCTACTGCTTCATCAAATTCAAATCCATGTTTTTCTGTCAAAAGACGAATCAATTCAGGGATAACCATTGATGGGTGAGTATCGTTGATTTGTACGAAAGCGTAATCTGGAAGATCGTGAAGGTTAGAACCACGTTCGATAGCTTCGTCAATCAAAAGTTGAGCAGCGTTTGACACCATGAAGTATTGTTGGTAGATACGCAAGAGCTCACCTTTACGAGTTGAATCATCTGGGTAAAGGAAGAGTGTCAAGTTCTTTTGAATTTCATCTTGATCAAAAGTGATTCCTTTTTCAATTAAACCATAGTCCAAACCATTGATATCGAAGAGGTTAAGGTAGTTCTTAGTTTCTTTCTTGTAACCCAAGACATCCAAACGGTCCAAACGAGATTTCAAAGTGAAGTTTTTGAATGGGACATCGTAAGAGATGTCAGTTGGAACCAACCATGATTGATCTTCAATCCAGTAATCTGGTTCAGCATATTGTTTGTTATCTTTGAAGACTTGTTTGAAAAGACCACAGTGGTATTTAAGACCGACACCTTCACCGTTAATGCCAAGTGTTGACATAGAATCTATGAAACATGCAGCCAAGCGTCCCAAACCACCGTTACCAAGAGATGGTTCTGGTTCAATATCTTCGATTTCACTGATTGATTTTCCGGCAGCAGCTAATTCAGCTTTCACATCTTTATAGATACCCAAGTTAATCAAGTTATTAGACAAAAGTTTACCAATCAAGAACTCAGCTGAGATGTAGTAAACTTTACGTTTACTATCATTTTTAGGTTTTGAAGCAGCTGCTTCTTTTACAAATTCTAACAAAAGGTAGTAGATTTCTTCGTTTGAAAGTTCTTTAAGGTTTTTATTTTTCGCTTCAACGTAATTTGTAAATGTAGACATTTTATTTATTTCCTCGATTTCCTCGATTATATCTTTCTGTAATATCAGTCAAAAATTCTTTTTTATCAACGGTGATTTCACCTGGAAGCATACGCCATCTCCAGTTTCCTCCAACTGTGTTAGGGATGTTTTTACGGCTATTTTCATTTTTATCAAGAATATCTTGCATAGTCACAATAGCTGTGTTACTTACTGTTGCGAAGAGTGTGCGAAGAAGGGCACGTGTGATTGGTTCACCTTGACGACGGTTGATATAAGCATCAGTGTAATCACGTTGCTCTTGTGTCAAGTTATTATACCAACCATTAGTAACTTCATTATCATGTGTACCAGTGTAAGCCACTGAGTGTTGTGTGTATGCGTGTGGAACATAAATGCTGTTACCAGTGGTATCATAGAAACCAAAGTGAAGAATCTTCATTCCTGGGTAACCACAGTCTGCAAGAAGTTTACGTGTCTTATCATCAATATTACCAAGGTCTTCGGCAATAATCTTAAGATCACCCAACTCTTCTTTAACCACTTTGAAGAGGTCATAACCAGGTCCTGGAACCCATTTACCATTTTCAGCAGTTTCATCTCCAGCAGGAATTTCCCAGAAATCAGAGAAACCTTTGAAGTGGTCGATACGCAAGCAATCAAAAAGTTTGAATGATTTTTGAATACGGAAGACCCACCAAGCATAGTTTTCTGCTTTGTGTTTATTCCAATCATAAATTGGATTCCCCCAAAGTTGTCCTGTTGGTGAGAAGTTATCTGGTGGAACTCCGGCAATGTAACGTGGCTTACATTCAGCATCTAATTTGAAGAGGTGTGGTTGAGTCCAGACTTCCACACTATCAGCTGAAACGTAGATTGGCATATCACCAATAATTTGAATACCGTTCTTATTAGCATAGGCTTTCAACTCTGCCCATTGGCTAAAGAAGAGGTATTGCACAACTTGATGGTATGTGATAACACCAGTAAGTTCTTTGCGAAGCTTTTCAAGAGTTGCTTCATCACGTTTAATCGCTTTTTTATCATCCCAATCTTGAAGGGCTTTGTTACCAAAGTATTCTTTGATAGCCATGAAGTCAGCATAATCTGCCAACCAGTTAGCATTTTCAGCTTTGAAAGTTTCAAACTTCTTAGCTTCGTTTTCATCTGCCAAGATTGCTTTGACTGCTTTTTCAAGAAGTGGGCGTCGTGCTTCGTAAACTTTAGCGTAGTCGATAAACTCTGGATCTGAACCAAAATCAGAACCTTCAACATCTGCTTCAGTCAGGAATCCGTCACGAATAAGGAAATCCAAATCGATAAAGTGAGTATTTCCCGCTATTGCTGAGAATGATTGGTAAGGTGAATCTCCATAACTTGTAGTAGTCAATGGCAAAATTTGCCAGTATGTTTGCTTTGTTTCTTTCAAGAAATCAACAAAGTCGTAGGCTGCTTGACCAAAAGATCCGATTCCGTAGTCACCTGGAAGTGATGTGATGTGCATTAAAACACCGCTTGCTCGTATGTTCATAAAATTTACCTCAAATTATTCTTTACACTAGCGATTATAATGCAAACGGTTGCACGTGTCAAGAAATTAGTGCTCTGGATTTTCTGAAAAACGATTGTCGATTTTCTGAAAAACGATTGTCTAGGTAATAAAAAATGGTTGCTAACTTAAGTTACCAACCAAAGTTACCAACCAAAAGTAAACATTTAAACCTTTTTTATCCCATTGAGACACTTTCTCTTTCAATGAGTCTAAATGGAACTGTTATTTTCTGTGCCTTAGTTTGAGGATTTTTAAGAAGATCCAATAGCCTTTGGACGCTTTCCTTACCCAATTCTTTAATATTAATGTCATAGGTAGTTAGGAAAGGGTGCATGATTTCAGCAAAAATTGAATTATTGAAAGAGATAATGGCGTAAGCTTCTGGAATTCTGATTCCCTGATTATTTAACCAGTGTATGAACCGTAGGGCAATCAAGTCATCTTTAACTATTAAGGCAGTCAGTTGATAAGATTGCAAGCTCTCTATCAATGAATCAATGACTCTAGATGAAAAAACAAGTTCTGGATAAGTTTCTAAATTAAATTCGTTAGTCGCTTCAATATATCCTTGATAATGTTCTTGACCTATTCAGGAGAAGAGAGTAGATGAGTTCTTTGACCTGATAGATGAAAATAGAAGCAAGGTCAATCACTATTTTCAAACGGTCTTTAGGACTTTTCTTAGACACAAGCAATACATCCAAAATGCACTAGAAACAGACTATTTAAACGCAAAACTGGAAGCTACTAATAAGTTGATCAAAGACATCAAACGCTTGGGCTTCGGTTTTAGAAACTTTATCAACTTTAAGAAGCGTGTCTTCATCACACTGAACATACATAAAAAAAGGACCTATCCGGTCCTCTCTAGATGTTAGCTTTTCGTCACCCACTACAGTTGACAAAGAGCCCTGATTTTTTGTTATGATCGCAATACATTCTAACGTTTACCTCCTTACAGTTATTAAAGATATCTCTATCAAACTAGGATATAATATCCCTTGGCACCTCGGAACCGCCTACGAAGGGAGGTGAGATTGCCTATGATGGATTTACTATTCAAAACTATCATAGGCCCCATTGTGGTCAGTATTATCCTTCGTCTGGTAGACAAATGGCTAAACAGGGATAGATACTGCTAAAAAAACCCGAGCTTATCTGGAGGTTAGCCCGAGGTCTTTTCTTGCCTATAATGTAGACTTACTATTCAATACAAGTGTATTATGTCATAAAAGATTAGAATTGTCAAGAAACTTGAAGATGTTCACTAAGTAGAGACCCTAGTCTTTAGTTTTGTCTTCTTCGTCTTTTTTATCATGATCAGTCTTATTTACGGCTGCTTTAAATTCGGCTAGCATTTTACCGATAGATTGACCGAGTTCTGGCAAGCGTTTAGGACCAAAGATGAGGAGGGCTCCTAGGACAATGATGATAAGTCCTGGAGCTCCGATATCACGTAGAATTCCCATGAGATTTCCTTTCTATTTATCTTTATATTTTCTTTGTTTACGTTTATAAATAAGCTTACTAAGAGTTAAGCTAACTTCATAAAGCAAGATTAAAGGAGCAGTCATGGCCAAGTCGCTAATAAAGTCAGCTGGTGTCAGAATCACCGCCAAAACCAAGAGAACAAAGTAAGCATAGCGTCTATAGCGTGTCAAAAATACTGGTGTCAATATACCAATAGAGGTTAGGAAACTAACAACTACAGGAAATTCAAAGAGAACAGCCAAAGGCACTGTCGTATGCAGTAAGAAAGTAAGGTAGTTTTGTGCTGTAATTTGTGTATTAAAGAGTCCTTCACCTAGTTTCAAAAGCACTTCCAAGATAGCTGGACTCACAAAATAATAGCCAAAGGCCAAACCCAAAACAAAACAGACAAAAGTTGCTGGAATATAGGCAAAGATAGCACGCGCTTCATTGTCCCTCAAACCTGGTTTCACAAACTGCCAAATCTGGTAGGTGGTAAAAGGCAAGGTGACCGTAAAAGCCATGAGACTGGCTAAGTTAATATAAATCCAGAGAATATCGTTAGGTCCTAGAACCAATAAGGACTTTTCAAATCCTCTGGTCAGATAAGCATAGATCTCCCCAGCAAACAACAAGGTAATACAAAAAACTAGGAAAAAGCATAACACTACTGCAATGAATCGTCTCCGAAACTCCACTAGATGCTCAACAATGGTCATCTCATCTCTACTTCTTGCCATGCTGCTTCACCGTCACAAAGGCAATTATAACAATAAAGATAAGTTGTGGTATCAAGACTTCCCAGCTTGGATAGATACCAGCCCAATCAATGGTTGGGAAACCACTAATCAAATGATTAGACATCATATTAGTCAACTGAAGGGCATGAATACTGACACCGAGCATCTTGAAGGCTAGAGCATAAATCAACCAAGTCAAAATAAAGAAGATGCGGTGCGGTTTAATATAGTGACTAGCTTTAGTCATAGCTACAGCAATGATAACAAGAACTGCAATGGCTGAACCAATACCAATCAAAAAATTAGCTGTCGTGATACGTGGGATAATACCAACATAGAAAAGAATAGTCTCGGCACCTTCACGGAAGACAGCCAAGAAACTGAGGGCAAACATGGATACAAAACTTCCAGTGGCTGTCACTGTTTTCATCTGATGGTCCATAAAGTCATTCCACTGTTTGACTGAAGACTTGCTGTGGAGCCAGATACCGATAAGAATCATCATCGCAACTGCAAAGATACCAACGCCACCTTCAATAATTTCACGGTTAGCCCCTGAGGTCACAGCTGGAAAGACAACTTGTAAGACAACAGCGATTACTGCGCTGGCAAGAACACCAGCAATAGCTCCGCCATAAACCCATTTGAGTCCTTTACGCATCTTAGCTGCCTTAAGAGTTGTCACAAGGGCCATGACGATGAGGAGGGCTTCAACCCCTTCACGCAAGAGAATCAACATGGCATCAAAGGCATTATAAGAAGCGCTGGTATCGATAGCAGATAGGTCTGTAATCAAGGCTTGCATTTTGTCTCGATAAGCTTTTTCTTTTCCCTTTACCATGATAACAGGCGTTTCGCTCTCCACGCTCGCATAGAGGCTAGGGTTAGTCGTGCTCACGTCATCTTCAATGGTTGGCCAGATAGTGATGAACTTCTTCATAGATGCCGCAGCCGTTTTTTCATCACCTGCTTGGAATTGACTTAGAGCCTTTTCCAAGAGTTTAATACCATCTTTTAGGGTTAAACTTGAGCTTGTACTATCAAGAGGAACACCCTTGATAAAGTCATCAATCCCACCCTTAAGATCATCATAGGACGACTGGATGCTGGTGAAATCAGTAGGCTCCGTCTCAATACTGCTTCTCAAAAGTGAAATAGCCGTCTCAATCTTGCCGTAGTAGGCAGTACTATGGTCACGGACAACAGCTTCATTTCGCGTCCAAGCATTATTCAATTCGCCGTAAGTTTTGCGGGTCTCAGCTAAGTCTTTAGCAGTAATGGCATCCTGTAAGTTCTTGAAATAAGGATTGAAGTGGGTCTCAAGTTTTTCCTTTTCGGCATCCAAGTCAACAGGATTTTGCTCTTTCTCAAATTTAAGGAGGGCTGACGAGATAGAGGTTAGGTCCTCTTCTGTCACGTCACCTTTAATATCAAGAGCCTTGCTAACTTTTTTACCAGCCTTAGAATCGTGATTTTCCTTTGTTTCGAAATCAGTCTTAATCTCAGCAACCAATTCCTTAGCTTTTGCTTGATCCTTGTTTTGAACAGCTGTTGTTGCATCTGTGATTTTGATATAGAGATCACTATAGGATTCAGCAGCTACTGGATAGGTCCAGAATAAAGCTAGAAGCCCAAGCAAAACGAGGAGTTTATTCAAAGAGTGCTTGACCAAGGTAGCCTCCTTTCTCCACGCCAGCAAAACAAGCAAAAAGCCCGCTTCCGATATGGGTGATATACTCATTCATCTTGTCTACAGCTCCAAGATTGGTCTGTATTTTGACAAAACGGTCTGGGTCCTTCTGGTAGGCAATGAATATCAAACCTGCATCAAACTGACCCGTTCTTTCATCAATGCCATCTGAATAGGAATAGGAACGACGTAAGATAGGAAGATTTACTTCTTTGGCCAAACGCACATGGGAATCTACGGGAAGTTTAGATAAATCTACTTCATCAAACTCATCTTTCTTACCAAAAGGAGCGCCTGATTCCTTGTAACGACCAAAGGTATTTTCCTGTTCCTGCAAATTGGTACGATCCCAAGTTTCCAAGTGCATCTGGACCAGGCGAAGAGCCATATAAGAACCACCCTTCATCCAATCCTTACTATCAGCCCAGACAACCTTGTCGAATTCCTTTTCCTTCGTTACATTAGCAGTTCCATCCTTGAAACCAAAGAGATTGCGAGGCGTTTCCTTACGGTCACCAATAGCTGCAAAACCTGACTTGCTCCACTTCATAGTGATTTTATTACGACCTTTGCGAATCAGATTGCGGACAGCATGGAAGGCTACTTGTTCATCATCTGCACAGGCTTGAATGACGATATCTCCACCCGTATACTTGTCCTGCAACTGCTCCTTTGGAAATGGAGGTAAATCACGGAAGAGCTTAGGACGCTTGGATTCTAGGCCAAGCTTTTTAAGAAAATCAGCCGAAACTCCAAAAGTCAGGCTAAGGCGATAGGGATTGAGTCCCACGGTTTCGCCTGTATCCGTAGGAGGCAAGAGGGCATTAGAACCGTCTTTTTTGACTAACTCTCCTTCGACCAATTTACTACTATAATCGGTCCAGTCTTTAAAAAGCTGGATGACTTCTTTTTTATCGGTTGTATGAAGATCTAGCACCACCAAGTAGCAAGCCTTCTGCATGGGAGTCGTAATCCCAGCCTGGTGCTTACCAAAAAAGCTAATATCTTCATCCCCATCTAGGGCTTTTTTACTTGAACGATCCTGATTAGCAAAAAAAGCAGATGCACCAGAAAGACCAAGTGCAAGCCCAGCCCCTCCAATACCTGATTTTTTAAGAAATTCACGACGGTCCATTTTTTGGTCTAAAAATTTTTTATCAGTCATTTTTCTTATTTCCCATCTAGGATAACACCCATTTGTGATAATGGTTCACCAAGTTTAGTTACAGCTTCGGCCAATTCCTTAGTATCTGCCTCACTCAAATCTGTATAAGACTTATAGTTTTTCTCATCAATCATGTGTTTGTCCAAAAGACCATTGACATTCTTGAATTCTGTTTCCAAAGTCTTAACAAGCTTAGCATCTTTCTTCTGGATCAATGGCTTGAAGAGTTCAAAGATTTTTTCTGCCCCTTCAATATTGGCACGGAAGTCGTAGAGGTCAGTGTGTGAGAAGACTTCTTCTTCACCTGTAATCTTTTGAGTGGCCACTTCGTTAAGAAGGTCTACTGCTCCTGTCAACATGATATCTGGAGTGACTTTAACAGTTGCGATTTTAGCCTTGAGTTCTTTAATATCGTTAACCAATTGATCTGCATAGGCATAGGCATAGGCAGTTGTACCCTCTGTCGTGTTGTATTGCCACATGATGCGTTCAATACGGTGGAACCCTAACCAGCCGTCTTCTGATTTATTTTCGTCCATGTAATCAACCAAACGGTAGTCGATTTTCACGTCAGACTCACCAAAGCTTTCTGCAATTGGCTCTGAACGTTCGTAAGCCATACGAATCAATGGGTATTGCTTCTTGGCTTCTTCAAGATTTCCTGACTTGAGGGTCTCACTGAATCCTTCGGTATCTTTCAAAAGCTGATCGATTTCGCCTTCCACGAAAGTTTTGTAATCACTTGTGGCCTGCTTCAATAGCTTTTGCTCACTAGCTGTGAGTTTTGAGCTAGTTGAGCTTGAATGACTTGAATTGCCAGATTTGGCACAAGCCGTCAATAAAAGTCCTGATGCTAAAAGAATAACACCAAGTTTGCTAAGTTTTTTCATGAATGTCTCCTATTTTCAAGATAGTGTTCGACTTTTGTCGTTATATATGTGAATCGTCGTTTTATCATTAATAATGAACGAACGATGGTAAGTCAATTATGATCTCTCGTATGTAAGAGAACATAATCTAAAATAACAGCAGAAACCAGCGCTGTCAACGGTTTTAGGCTATTTAAGAACTATTCTAAAGAGCAGATAAAAATGATTCTAAATAAAAGAAAAACAACAGGAAATAACCTGTTGCTACTTATTATTTCGTACGACGTTTTCTAAGGAAGCCTAGGCTAAGAATGCTTAGAAGACCTGCCAAAAAGAGTCCACGATTTGTCTTTTCACCAGTAGATGGCAGTTGCTTATCAGTTTGATGACTAGCTTCAGTTTTAGCCTAACCATTGTCACGATTAACAAGTTCAGCATCTCCAACAAGGTCCTCTTTACCTGAAGCCTTGGCAGTTGTTTTAGTTGCCTCAGTATCTTTTCCACCAAATGAATTGATCTTTTCTGAAGGCTGATCTACTGCCTCAGTTGGCGTCTGAGCATTAGTCAAACGAATAAATTTCGCTGTTAATGGGTCCAAGGTCAAGATGTGATTGTTGATTGCAACATCTGATAAGTCACTAATTCCAGATAGATTGACCTGATTTCCATCCGCCAAAACTATATAGGATAGACCATTTGTAATCTTGCTCAAATCAAACTGACGAGACTTGCTATCAGCATTGACATAGACAAGGTAATGGTCACCATTGAAAGCAACAGTTTAGTATCTCAATACCAAATCTTCTTGAGTGACATTGTTCGTACCTGGAACTGTCAATAGCGTCACACGTGCATCCACATCTGCTTTTGATTTAAAGTTGAAAGCATCTGTAGTCTTACGTAGGGCGATTAAACCTTTGGCAAAGGCACGTGTTTTCGTATTTTCTGGGAATGACTTAGTATCAGTCGCCTTAGTACAGTCAAAATGGTTAATGGCGTCACTAAAATCATAAGAATCATGGATAAAGTACGGATAATCAAACGGATTTCCTTTTTCATCAACTAAAAGATGAGCCTTATTCGGCACCTTGTCCTCAGAAACCGGATAACGATAGGCAGGATCGCGGAACTGTTTCGTACGACCATATTCCTGACCAGAATGAATAAAGGATGTTCCTTGAGCAGTCAAGACCATGAGGTTTTCTAGACGCAAGCGACGATGAATTACAGCATTATTCTCAGGCTTGCTTGGATCCTTCTTGATTGATTGGGCGATGATATCAAAAAGGGTCAAATTATCGTGAGCAGCAATATACTGGATAACGTCACCTGGGGAATCAGCCTCAAAGTTAGTTGGTTACGCCTTGATATTGTCAAAAACCTTATTAATATCACGTTTTCCACCTGTGATGAAGGCAGGTGTCCCCTCATTTGGATAACCTGATTTGAGGATATTTCGAATATCATCTGAAAATACAGCTACGGTATCTGTATTCTTCATCCAAGACTGATCGGCAGGCTGAACAGGACTATTTTCATCGCCAGCATAAGTCACCCAGCCCTCACCAAGCATAATGAGGTTTGGATTTAGAGCGCTTGCAGCAAGGTAAGCCTTCTCGATACTTTCAGCATCATGGTCACCCATCATATCAAAATGGAAACCATCAACCTTGTATTCCTTAGTAAGATAAGCAATCGAATCCACCAAGACACGACGACTCATATAGTGAGTCGTGCCTAGACGGACCACCTCCAAAACTCGAACGTGGTGTGCCATCAGCATCCATAAAGTGATAGTAATTTGGCTCAAGGTCTTCAAAAATAGCTGTCTTGGCTGTGTGATTGTAGACTACATCCAAGATAACATCCATACCGTGGGCATGAATAGCAGAAACTAAATTCTTGAATTCTTCGATACGTTTAGCTGGATCACTTGGCTTTTCAGAATACATACCCGTCAAAGAGAAATAGTTTTGTGGGTCATAACCCCAGTTATAGTTACTGTTACTTGATGCATGGGCATCCAAACGCTTCCCATTTTGCATTTCATTGACAAAATAGTAGCTTAATACTGGCAAAAGCTGAATATGGGTTACGCCAAGGTCTTTAAGATAATCCAAACGCTCCGCAAAGGCTGCAAAAGTCCCAAACTGGTGTTTCAATTCAGCTGAAATAGCCTTATCAGAGGTAAAATCACGGACATGATCCTCATAAATGATGGCATCTTCTCGAGATTTAAAGTTTGGAATCTTAGCGTAGTCAAGATCTTTTGGTCCATAATTAGCAAGATCTACAAAGGCAGCCTTGGCAATCTTGTGTTCAGGTCCCTGGCTGACATTGTCACTATTCCAAGCGGCCAAAGACTTCGCATACGGATCCAAAACGATTACAGACTGATCACCACGTTTGATGCGGTATTGATAGAAATAACCGGTTAAGTTTTCCAAACCAAAATCAGTCGCAAGCAAGTCATCTTGCCAAGTACCTCGAAGTCCTTTGCTTAGAGTATGTTCAGCAAGCACCTTATCTTGATTATTCTTATCATAGACAATGATATCTACTTGATCAGCACTTGGTGACCAAAGGGTCACATGTGCCTTAGTACCATTCTCTTCTAGACGAGCACCCAATTCGCCATCGTAACTGTAGAGGGCAACCTTCAATCGCCAACTATCAGATGTTTTAAAACTATCATTGCCAAAAGTGACCTTGTAAGGCAGATTTTTCGCAACAAAATCACCAGTTAATGTAGCTTTTTTGAACTTAGTATCCAACTCAAGCTGTTTAAGAATCACACTGTTACCATCCTTATACGTAACCTTGAGGTCTTTGAGAATGTCTTCAGATGAGACCTCGTCTAAGTTGGTGAAACTAAGTTCTATTTGGCTTGGACTAAGCTGCTGAGCCCCAGTCAAACGCACATCCTTGACAAAGTAAGGGTTGGTGTAGACTGTCGGATCAGTATCTACATAAACGTGAGTCGTATAGCTGCCGATAAGATTCTTATGATTAACAGTCGAAACATTGATTTCAGTGTGTGAGCCAGTAGGTGCTGTATTGTACCAAGAAAGGTTGCCTTAGTTGCTTTCTGACCATACAGCTACACGGATATTCTGAATCTGACGACCTTGTGGCGCTTGATCAACTACTACTGTAAAAACTACCTGCTTCTGAATTAACATTAGTGATATAGGTTTGCGTTTTTGTCTTAGCATTACGGAATTCAACTGTTGTCGTTGTCCCTCCTACACCAACTCGTGACCCATCATTTAAAATGTAGTGCAAATGAATATTGTACAAGCCTATTGAGTTTTTATGACTAGTAGCTTGAACATTTACCGTATAAGTGCCATTAGCTTGTCGTGTGGCTTCATACCAACGAATGTCATCTTGGCCATCTTTTTCAGACCAAATAGGTACTTGAACAGTACGAACACCTTTAGAACTATAGACATCACTGATAATGACATCAAAAGTACCAGTATCTTTATTGTTATTAACTACTGAAATGGTACCTACTGGTTTATTATGTTTTACATCTACAATAGTTTCAGTGACATAATGACGTTGGTTGGCATTATCTACGATGTAAACGTCAGCACGGTATTTACCAGTTGAATTCTTATGATCTGTTGCTTTGATAGTCACTCGGTAAGAACCGTCGGCTTGACGAGTTGCCTTATGCCAGGTAAGGTCATCTTGACCGCCAGCTAAACTCCATGAAGGAACAAGAACCTCTTTCAAACCTGTAGGAGCAACAATATTACGAACAACGGCATCAAAAGTACCTGCTGCAGTATTGTTGTTTTCAATTGTAAGAACACCACTTGGTCGAGCATAATCAACAGCCACTACTTTTTCAGCAATATAATGGCGGTTATTAGAGTTATCCACGATATAAGCATCGGCACGGTAATTTCTTTTAATGCCCTTATGCTCACTTGCATTAATGGTTACACGATAGCTGCCATCAGTTTGCTTGGAAGCCTTATGCCAAATAAGGTCGTCTTGACTATTTTCAAGACTCCATGTTGGCACCAAAACTTCCTTAACACCTAGTGGTGCTGTGATGTTAGTGATGACAGCATCAAAGGTACCATTTTCTTAGCATTATTATTTTCAATAGCAAAACTTACTTTAGGTTTCAACTGCTCTGATGTCTTACCAATGAAGACTTGAGTAGTTGTTCCGCCAACACCTGTTAATTGACCATCTTTTTGAACATAATAAAGATGAACATTATATAGGCCTGTTGAGTTTTTATGAGCTGAAGCCTTAACGTTTACTGTGTAAGTTCCATTATTTTGACGGTTAGCTGTATACCAGATAATGTCATCTTGACCATTAATTTCTGACCAAATTGGAACAGAGACTGTTTCAACGCCATTTGGTGCTTTGACATTAGAGATGACAACATCAAAGCTACCAAGAGTTGGATTGTTATTGACAATAGAAATGGTTCCACTCAAATTGCCTTGAGTGGCATCAACCTCAGCACTGGCATTTGCGGTGAAACCGTTCTGTATAGTCTATAGTCCACGCTATGGTCAAAGACATGTTTACCTGGCAAGAGATTAGCCGTAGCTGAAAACTGCCATGCACCAGTTTTGGCATTAAAGCACATGTTTTTGGCACTTGTTGCTGTAAGAGTTGATGATGGGTACTGTGCAACCCAGAAATTCTCAATCCCAAATTGAGAGGTTGAGACAGGGCCGCGGTAGCCTAGATTGTTCTCATCCAACCAGCTGGCACTTGTTAGAACATCAGGTTGTTATATCCATGCTTACGCATTTCGTTAACCCAAGCTTGGGTGTTACGGTTGATATTATAAAGCATCTTAGAGTCTTCGAAATCATTAACCATAACAGTACTCTTTGGAAGGTTCAGTTTTTGTGCAGCTTGGATGTAGAAACGAGCTTCTGCACGTGCTTCTTCCTCAGTTGTGTATCGAGAAAAATGATAGGTTGATACTTGAAGACCAGCAATTTGAGCATTGCGAACTTGTGAGGGTGCTTTAGGGTTGTTGTACCAAGTGTCCTCAGTCAACTTGACAACGACACCACCCACACCTTGGCGTGCAAGAGCACGATAGTCATCTACACTGATTTCACCATTATGGCTGCTGACATCGATAAAAGTCTTTTGTTGCACCTTAAGTGTTGGCGAAGGAACATCTGTAGAATTCGTTAATTTAGCAGGTGTTGCTACAGTGCTGTTTGATGTTTCAGAATTTGTCGCACTTGTAGAAACTGTTGCACTTTCTGAACTAACAACTGAAGATATTACTAAAGTTGATGCCGTTGCAGCCTCGGAACTCTGTGAAGCAGGAGACCGTAGATACCGCTGGAGAACTAGCTTTTGCCACTTTACTTGTAGCCGCAGGTTGACACTGATTTCCTTCAGTAACGGAAGGCGTTTGTGTCGCCACTTCGTCTGCTTGAGCAACCTGTGTTGTGACAGCCAAGAGAACAGCCGCACTATCATAGTAGATAAAATCTTTCGTTCGCATTTAACTTTCCTTTTGCATTTTTATAATGCTTTAACCATTCTACCATAGAAAAACTCTCACGGAAAAGTCATTATTAAAAATTTTCTAAATAAGACAGAAACATTATAAAATTCTAAACGCTAGTAAAATTGCGATTTATCTTATTTGAAAACCCTTTAACTACCTATTCGTATTTAATACTAAAAATGAAAAGAATTTTACGAGATTTAGCTGAATATGAAAATGTGTGACAAAAGAAAAAATCCTCAAACACCTGTCCGAGAATTTAATTTATCTTATTTACGTTTTGGTGGGTTATGAACAGCTTCTCCAAGTACATCAGCAAAAGCCTCATACATATTTTCAGAGAAAGTTGGGTGACCATGGATAGATTGCAAGAGTTCATCTACAGTCAGTTCATTTTCCATAATAGTTGCTGCTTCGTTAATCAACTCAGCAGCAGCCGGACCAATAATGTGAACTCCAAGGATTTCATGGTATTTCGCATCCGCAACGACTTTAACAAAGCCATGAGCTTCATTTGAGGCGATAGCACGTCCATTCCCAGCAAAGCTTGATTTACCAATGAGAACATCACCATATTTAGCGCGTGCATCTTCTTCAGTTAGACCACACATTGCTACCTCTGGGTGGGTGTAAACTGCCGCTGGTGTATAATCAAGGTGTGCCTTACGGACATTACCATGCATAGCATTTTCGGCTGCTACTTCACCCATACGGTAAGCAGCGTGAGCAAGCATCTTAGTTCCGTTTACATCACCAGGGGCGTAAATACCAGGGATAGAAGTTTCTTGGTATTCATTTACTTTGATACGGCCACGGTCGAGCTCAAGGTTAAGATTTTCAAGACCGTTCAATTGTGGCACACGCCCGATTGATAGAAGGGCACGTTCAGCCACAATCTCTTCGCCATTATTGAGTTTAAGTGTTAATTGGTTATTGCCTTCAACAATTTCAGAAACACCAACAGATGTCATAATCTTCATACCCTTCTTAGAAAGGATTTTTTGAAGCTCAAGTGACACTTCTTTATCCATAGCAGGTATGATACGATCAGCCATCTCTACAACTGTTACGTCAACGCCGTATGAAGCATAAACAAGACCAAGCTCGATACCAACGACACCACCACCCATAACAGCAAGTGATTTAGGCAATTCACGCAAATCAAGAATATCATCTGATGTCATCACAAGTTGTGAATCGATTCCAGGGATATCAATACGTGATACTTTTGATCCAGTTGCAAGGATGATGTTACGTCCCTTGATTGTTTCTGAGCCAATAGTGACAGTCTTATCAGGGTTAACTTGACCAAGACCATTGAAAATAGTTACCTTATTAGCTTTCAAAAGACCTTGCACACCACCAGTAAGGGTCTTAACAACAGAGTTTTTAAAGTCAACCGTCTTATCCATATCGATGGTGTAGTTTGTTGATGCTAGGTTGATACCACGACCTGCTGCAATTTTAAGTCCATCAAGGATTTCTGCGTTTTTAAGGTAGGTCTTAGTTGGGATACATCCCTTATTCAAACATGTTCCACCAAATTCTGATTTTTCAACGATGGCAACCTTACCGCCAAGTTGTGCTCCACGGATGGCTGCATAGTAACCAGCTGGACCACCACCAACAACAACGATATCATATTCGTTATCAGCAAGGGCTGCTTTTTCTGCTGTCGCTGGAGATGGTTGAGATGGAGCTTTAGGGACTTCAAGCCCAGCCGCTTCCAATTGAGCAGTTGCTTCTGCAGCTGGTGCGCTTGTAGAATTATCAGCCACAACTTCTCCTTCAGCTCCGATATAACCAATCACCTCAGTAACTGGTACTGTTTCACCAGCTTGACGGGTAATCTTCAAAAGAACACCTGAGTCTTCTGCTTCAAGTTCCATGTTTGTCTTATCTGACATGATTTCAAGAAGGATATCTCCCTCATTAACCACGTCTCCCTCTTGTTTTTTCCACTCAATGATTTCACCTTCCTGCATATCAACACCGAGCTTAGGCATAATAATCTCAAAAGCCATTTATAAGATACCAAGAGCGACCAGAAAGCGACTGAAAATTAGGTGCCCGGCACGTCAGCCTGCTGGCGTAGACGGACGGTTTATTTTCCAAGCTTTTCGCTCGGGTTCAGTTAAACCCTATGGTTCGCTCTCTCCTTTCTATTTAAAACTTCAGTTTTTAGATATTTTTCTTAAATCAACAATTCCATTGGATTTTCAAGCAAATGCTTTAAATCAACCATGAATTTAGCACCATTCATACCATCAACAATACGGTGGTCAATAGTCAAGCAAAGACCCATGATTGGCCGCACGACAACTTCACCATCAACAACAACCGGTGTTTGAATAGTTGCTGAAACACCAAGGATAGCTGAGTTAGGTTGATTAATGATTGGATTGAATGACTTGGTTCCAAACATTCCCAAGTTAGTAATAGAGAAAGTAGAACCTGACATTTCTGCCGCCTTCAATTTACCAGCCTGAGCTTTTTTGATGACATCCTTAGAGGCCACCACAAAGTCAGACAAACTCATCTTATCAGCACCATGAACGACTGGTACAACCAAGCCATCATCTAGACCAACTGCAATACCAAGATTAACAAATTTGTGTAATTCGATATTTTGTGCATCATTAATCAAGGATGCATTGAGGTAACGGTGTTCCTCTTTCATAAGGGTACGCACAACTGCCAAACCAATCAAATCAGTGAAGGTCACCTTCATACCAGTCTTATTCATGATTGGATCAAGAACTTGCTTACGAAGAGCTATAAGGTTAGTCATGTCCACATCATGGTTAAGAGTAAATGTTGGTGCAGTCAAGTATGAGTGCGTCATTCCCTTAGAAATAGCCTTACGCATAGCAGACATCGGAATGACTTCCACACCTTCTGGCAAGACTTTTTCAGGTTTAGCTTCAACCGCAGGTGCGGCTGCAGCCACCTTAACTTGTGCTGGAGCACTGATTGCAAGAATATCTTCCTTAGTAATCTTACCACCAAATCCTGTTCCAGATACGGTAGCTAAATCAATATCGAGGTCTGCTGCAATCTTGCGAGCCAATGGTGTTGCCTTAGGTTGAGCGCCCTTAAAGTTCTCAACATCATCTGCATGAATACGCCCTTTTGCCCCAGTTCCGAGAACTTGAGCGATGTCAATCCCCATCTCACGTGCCACTTTACGTGCTTTAGGTGTCGCGCGTATTTTGCCACCTTCATGAACAATAGCTACCTGTGGCTGAGGCTTAGCAGCAGGCGTTTCCACATCAGCAACTTTTTCAACTTGTGGCGCAGCTTCTGCAGCTGGTGCGATTGCAGCATTATCAGCCACAACTTCTCCTTCAGCTCCGATATAACCAATCACCTCAGTAACTGGTACTGTTTCACCAGCTTGACGGGTAATCTTCAAAAGAACACCTGAGTCTTCTGCTTCAAGTTCCATGTTTGTCTTATCTGACATGATTTCAAGAAGGATATCTCCCTCATTAACCACGTCTCCCTCTTGTTTTTTCCACTCGATGATTTCACCTTCCTGCATGTCTACACCGAGCTTAGGCATAATAATCTCAAAAGCCATTTATAAGATACCCAAGAGCGACCAGAAAGCGACTGAAAATTAGGCGTCTGGTTCACCCTCTCCTTTCAACATTAAATTATAATTTTCGATACCCCCACAGTTAAAACAAGAAATATATTTTACTAACGAGAAATATCACTTAACCGTCGCTAGATAGTTAGTTTCCTTTATTAGCCATCTTGATAATAGCAGCCTTAATCTTTTCAACATCTGGAAGAACCGCTTGTTCCAAGACACGCGCATAAGGTACAGGCACATCTTCACTTGCCAAACGTACAATTGGGTGGTCAAGGTAATCAAATGCTTCACTTTCAGTAACCATAGCAGCAATCTCACCGATGAAGCCACCTGTTTTATAAGCGTCATTGACCAACATAAGTTTTCCAGTCTTCTTAACTGATTCAAAAATCAATTCTTTATCAAGTGGAACGAGAGTACGAGGATCAACTACCTCAACATTAATACCTTGTTCAGCTACTTCTTCAGCCGCCTTAAGAACACGTTCCAACATACGACCATACGTGACAATAGTAAGGTCAGTTCCTTCGCGTTTGATTTCACCTTTTCCAAGTGGAATATAGAAATCAGGATCTTGTGTAACTTCTTCTTTTTTGCCATAAAGAGCTTTTGGTTCCATGAAGATAACAATGTTATTGTCCTGAATAGAAGATTTCAAAAGACCTTTAGCATCGTTTGCATTACCAGGAGCAACAACTTTGATCCCTGGAATATGAGTCAACCATGACTCAAGAGATTGTGAGTGTTGCGCTGCAGATCCGATACCTGAACCAGAAGCTACACGGAAAGTTACAGGAGTCTTTAAACCACCACCAAACATGTAGTTGTTTTTAGCACCATTATTAACGATAGCATCAAGGGCAATAGTGATGAAGTCCATGAAAGTCAAATCAACGATTGGACGAAGACCTGTAATAGCAGCACCCACGGCTGCACCAGCAATTGCTGCTTCTGAAATTGGTGTATCTTTAACACGTTTTTCACCAAATTCCGCCAACATACCAACTGATGTACCGAAGTCACCACCATAGATCCCGACATCTTCACCCATAAGGAAGATGTCGGGATCTTTACGCATTTCCTCGCTCATAGCAAGGTTTACTGCCTCACGCAAGGCCATCAATTTTGTTTCACTCATACTTGTATTACTCATCCTTTCTCTTTAGTCTACCCATACATCTTCAAAGGCAACTGAAAGTTCTGGATCTGGGCTATTTTGGGCGAACTCATAAGCCGCATCAACCTGTGCCTTAACTTGGCTTTGGATAGCATCTAACTCTTCCACACTTGCGATATTTTCAGAAACAAGATAGTCGCGGTATCTAATAATTGGGTCGTTGTTGTTCTTCCACTCGTCAACTTCTTCCTTAGTACGGTAAACACCCGCATCGGCCGTAGAGTGACCAAACCAACGGTATGATTTAACTTCAACAATAGCAGGACCATTTCCACCACGAACATGGTCAACAGCCTTACCCATTGTATCATATACAGCCATTACATCGTTACCATCTTCGCAGTAGAATCCAGGAATACCATAGGCTTCTGCACGTGTATACAAGTGAGGAGTGTTGGTAGCTCTACGAATATCCATTGAGATACCATAACGGTTATTAATAATGAAGAAGATAACAGGTAATTTCCAAGTAGCTGCCATATTGACTGACTCATGGAATGAACCTTCATTAGTAGCGCCATCACCTGAAAAGGCAACAACGATATTTCCAGTTTCTTTGTACTGTTGAGTAAGGGCTGCACCTACAGCAAGAGCGTAACCACCACCAACGATACCGTTAGTACCATAGTTACCTTTTTCAAAGTCAGCCAAGTGCATAGAACCACCACGCCCCTTAGAAACTCCTGTTGCCTTACCAGCAAGCTCTGCCATCATTTTATTCAAATCCATGTCCTGAGCAATAGATTGTCCATGACCACGGTGATTTGAAAAGAAGATATCGTCATAACTTAAGTGTTGGACAGCTCCAACGTTAGCGGCTTCCTCACCTACTGAAAAGTGAGTCATTCCTTGAACAAAACCACGACGAACTAATTTATTAATACGTGAATCGAATTCACGGATACGTTCCATTTTAGTGAACATCTCAAGATGTGTCTCTTTAGAAAGTTTTACCATATCGATCTCCTCTATCGAATTTTTTATATACGTATAGGATAGGTTAAAAAAACTTAATGAGCAAGAAATATGCTTAAAAAATGAAAAGCCTTACATCCTTATCACTTATAGGCAATTCGTATGCTCTTTTTCAAAGCGTTATGCTATAATTGGATAGATTTTACTCAAACTCAAATAGGGTATTTATTATATTGAGTGATGCCATGATTCATGGGCTTACAGCATGAATAGCACCTATACTTCAATTTGTTATCTTCAAGGTAACTAGGAAAAGGCTGACGAGATATTGAATTCTCATCTTAACAGGTTTAGGCATTATAGCTTTCAGTTTCTTGCGAATCCCATTCCCAAAATCTGGCTTCATTGCTCTTGTGTTTCTAGTAACAGCTAGTTCTCACAAGAATCTTAGACATACCATTCTAGAGGCATTCTTTATCCCATATACCTTTTCTTTAATGGCAAGACTTAAGTAATTGTTTTTCAGGTCTTAAAAGGCACCGCCTCCGCCTCCTCCGCCACCACCAGAGAAGCCACCACCTCCAAAGCCGCCACTACCACTATTTGAATTGATAGAAAAGCTACTTACGGTATCTGAGGCAGAAACATATGATTCTAGATAATTAACATTATTCAGCATAATAAATGGTATCGCAGAATAAGTAAACTCATCTAGAGATGGATTACTGAGGTGGATGTTGTAACGTTTTAGGACATCACTAACTTTTTTCGCCTGTCCATAGAGTGTCGCATAAACCAAGATACGATTCCAAAGGATAACAGATTCTAGTTCGGATTTTTTAAAACTAGGAATACTCTTAATCATATTTTTAAAGCTATGCCACTGGTAATACGTTGAAATTTGAGTTGCATCAAGACATCTCTGACGACGTCTTTTCACCAAGAACCAGAATAAAACGGTAAGTCCTGCTATAGGTAGAAGTCCGAGAATATAGTAAAAACCAAGACCTGATCCAAAGGCAGCAAATAAGAACAAGATTGAAAGACTACAAAGCATCATTGAAAGTACCAAAGCTGCTACTCCCAATATGTTAAATGTCTTTTCTTTCGCACTAAAATCTCTATAAATTTTAGGAAGTCCTAGCGCAAATTCCTCTTTTGATACACCTTTTGCTACCTGATAGCCGTCATTAGTAAATTGATATTTGACACGTTTTCCTTGAGAACAAATAGCTTCACGCTCATAGCTTGTTCTAGCACTCTTGAATTGTTTATCCAGAGCATCTTTATCAAGATAATAGCGCGAGAACATTTCACTATCTCTAATTTCCATGCGACCATCAAACAACATATCCAAGAAAGATCCTTCAAATGAAGAGAGGCCTTCCTTTTCAATACGTGTAAGAATATTACTATCACCTTCTCGCCTAAAGGTGAGATAACCTCTATCAATCAAATCAAGCATGGTTGCTTGAACCATATGTTTGAACTTCAAAGGACCTGTTTCTTCTTTTAGTCCTGTTTTATCGAAAGACTGATTATAAACATTCTTGGCTAGGACCAAAGGTGCTAAATCTTGAGGGGCTTCATAAAGACGTGCATCTCGAGGGAAGGAAGGCGTCCTAGTACTATAAAGAACAATGAGGTAACAGAAAATACCCACAAGAACAAAGCTTAAGATCACAAGTGGCAAGATGACATAAAATAGATGTCGAAACTTTTCTTTAGATTCCTTGATATTTCTTTCTTTTTTAAGAAAGTCTGCCTCATTCGTTTTATTTAATAAATAAGCCTGATTATTTTCTCGCAAAGTATTAGTCATCGGCCAGTAGGCATGTAATTCCAATTTACCTGATGCTGGTAAATTGTCTACATGAACCTGATAACCTGTAGCAGTACGTTTAACATGTGGGTCTTTTCCAAAATAACCAGCGTGAGCGTAAAGCTCTCCTTGACTTGCATCTAGACCATCAACTGTGAAATCAACCTGTCCAAATCCTTTGTCCCAATCAGAGATAGGAAACCAATTTAAAACTGCAATATCTGAATATAGATTCAACAACTGTTGGATTTGCCAAGTAACTTTGAGAACGACCCTATCACCATCTGAACCTGAATTATAAACTTTGAGTTTAATACCATCATAAGAGTCTGTTTTTTCAACTGTAATATCTGTTTTTTCTTTCCCATTTACGGTTGCTGAAACCTTTGGGTCATCCATGATAGAATAACCACCAATTTTCCCCAAGGTTACATACTGACCTTTATAATCACTATCAAAATCATAAGTCACTTCCTGAGTAAACGTCGCATTACCATCATCATGAATTGAAAGGTGACCAACATAGGAAGGCAGACTATACTCTACCTCATCCTCATCAGCTTGAACGTGTTGCAAAGACAATGGCAGAAAACAGGCTAACAAAACAGTAAAAGCAACATATTTAACGAGGCCTTTAAGTATCTTTTTCATCATTTTGCTCCTTCAAGGACTAAAAAAGCAGCTGCAACACCAAGTGTCTCGAAGTGCCCTGTTCTAATCCACTATTTAGGCTTGATAAACAATCTCACCGTCACAGATAGTGTATTTAACACTGCCCGTAAGCTCTTCGCCTACAAATGGTGAATTGGCTGCTTTAGACTTAAAGTCTGCTGTAACCTGACGTTTTTCCTTATCTGCAAAGATAACAAGATCTGCTGGTCCATTTTCAGCCAAATAACCGGCATCGAACCCATAAAGATCAGATGGGTTGCTTGTCATTAATTTCAATAATTCTGTCAAACTTAAATGTCCTGCTTCAACTAAATAAGTTAAACCAAGAGATAGAGAGGTTTCCAGACCAGTCATCCCTGATGGTGCTTTAGTCACATCAGCCACATTCTTTTCATCTGCGTGGTGTGGCGCGTGGTCCGTAGCAATGACTGAGATTACTCCAGATTTCAAACCTTCGATAACGGCTTGACGGTCTGATTCCAAACGAAGTGGTGGGTTCATCTTGGCATTAGCGCCTTTTGAGAGTAAGAGGTCTTCAGTTTTTGAGAAGTGCTGCGGCGCCACTTCAGCAGTGACTTGTGCTCCAAGTTTTTGAGCAAACTCAACGACTTTTACAGATTCAGCTTTTGACAAGTGTTGAATATGAACATGTGCTTGTGTATCATAAGCAACCATGACATCACGCGCAATCATGCTGTACTCAGCTACGCCAGTTGCCCCACAAATATGAAATTCTTTTTTAGCAATATTTTCATTGAAACCGAGAACACCATTAAGATCAGGATCCTCCTCGTGAAGACTGATAAAGGTATTATTCTCTTTAGCTAACTCCATGGCTTTTTTGACAATCCCAGCATTGGTCAATGGAATACCGTCATCTGAGAATCCAACAGCACCTGCTTCAAGCAAACCCTTGAAATCAGTAATATTTTCACCATCAAAGTTCTTTGTAATAGTCGCAACAGACTTAACATGGATATTTTCCTTAGCTGCTGAAGTCAAGACCTCTTTCAAAGTTTCCTTGTCTGAAATCGTTGGATTCGTATTAGCCATCATCACAACTGTTGTAAAACCACCTGCAGCCGCTGCCAAGGCACCCGTATGAATGTCTTCCTTATGGGTTTGACCTGGCTCACGGAAGTGAACATGGATATCCACCAAACCAGGAGCAACCACAAGACCAGTCGCATCGATAACTTGGGCATCTCCCGCATCGATATTTTCAGCAATTTTAACGACTTTTTTTCCGTCCACAAGAACATCGGCTTGCGTGTCCAAACCAGATTTAGGGTCAACAACACGACCATTTTTAATCAGTAACATAATCTTCCAACTTTCTATTTTACTTCAACCAATCAATTGGGGGTTGTCCTTGAGATACGAGGTAGGCATTGGCTTTTGAAAAAGGCTTGCTGCCAAAAAAACCGCGATAGGCCGATAAAGGGCTAGGATGAGCACTCTCAATAATGGCATGCTTAGGATTGGTTACTAGTGATTTCTTCTTACGAGCATAGCCGCCCCAAAGTATAAAGACAACCGGAGTATCCTTTTGATTGAGAACCTTAATCACAGCATCTGTAAAAGGTTCCCAAATCTGACCAGCATGACCATTGGCTCGACCAGCTGGAACAGTCAGACAGGCATTAAGTAATAGCACTCCTTGCTCGGCCCAAGTTGTTAAATCATGATGACTTCTAGGACCAAGATCCTCCCCCAATTCTTTGAGAATATTAACCAAAGAAGGTGGAGCTGGAATCGTCTCAGGTACTGAAAATGACAAACCCTGAGCCTGATTAGGACCATGGTAAGGGTCCTGTCCAAGGATAACCACCCGGACTTTTTCAAAAGGAGTCTCTAACAAAGCATTAAATACCTTGTCTCGTGGGGGATAAATTGTTCCCTCTTCATAGACCTTGTCCATAAACTGATTTATCTTTGAAAAATAATGGTTAGGCAATTCCTCTTTTAGAAGCCTGTGCCATGTCGAATGTTCCATAAAAACCTCTTTTAGACTGTTATACACACTAAATTATACCACATTTTGTAGATAATATTCGGAAAATACTGAAAAATAGTATGTGATAGCTGTTTCTTCAATATTTTCATTTTAAGAAAGACGATTCATATTAACAATCAAGGTATTACAGGCTTTAAGTAACTATTCTTTTGTGCTATAATAAATTATTATATTTAAACAAAAAGGTAAATCTATGACGACGTATGAAAATTTAAGGGTAGCCAGACGAGGTCCCATCGTTAGTATTGCAGCCTACTTACTTCTTACCATTGCCAAACTTATTGCTGGACATTTTTTAAACTCCAGCTCATTGATTGCCGATGGTTTTAACAACTTATCTGATATTTTGGGGAATGTCGCCCTACTCATTGGATTACAGCTGGCTAGTCAGCCAGCTGATTCAGATCATAGGTTTGGACATTGGAAGATTGAAGATTTATCAAGCTTAGTTACTTCCTTTATCATGTTTGTAGTAGGCTTCCAAGTCCTAATTCAAACAGTCCGAAAGATTTTTTTAAGAGAAGAAACTGTCGTCGATCCTCTTGGTGCTGCCGTCGGAGTCCTCTCTGCTATTGTCATGTGTGCAGTCTATTTCTATAACAAAGGGTTAGCAAAAAAACTAAAATCCAGTGCCCTTATCGCAGCTGCTAAGGACAACCTATCAGATGCCGTGACCTCTATTGGAACTTCAATTGCCATCGTCGCAGCATCCTTCAACCTTACCATCATAGACTATATTACTGCTATTATCATCACCTTCTTCATCCTAAAGACAGCCTATGATATCTTCATGGAAGCAACCTTCAGCTTGTCAGATGGCTTTGATGAGAGAAATCTTAAGGCCTATGAAAAAGCCATTCTGAATATTCCTAAAGTTACCAAAGTTAAAAAGCAACGTGGACGTTCCTATGGTAGTAATATCTACCTTGATATTGTGGTTGAAATGAACCCTGACCTCTCCGTCTACGAGAGCCACGCCATTACGGAACAAATTGAAGAAATCCTCAGTGAGCGTTTTTCTGTCTATGATACTGATGTCCATGTAGAGCCTGCTGCAATTCCTGAAGACGAAATTTATGGGAACGTCCTTCGCAAACTCATTCGGAATGAAAAGATTATCTTATCAAAGATTCCAGGCTACGAAAACCTCTTAGCACCCGATTTCTTTTTGATTGATGAAAACGGCCATCATCAGAACCGGGAAGACGTCATTGCTAATCATCAACCGCTTCTCAATAACTTTGACAAGTTTAAGATGACATCCATCAGTCAAAAAACTAAATTAATTAGTTACGAACTGGGAGGAAATTTCCATACCAGCATCTGGCGCCGAAATGAGACATGGTTTATGATTTACCATCAAGTTACAGCTATAAAAGATAAAGAGTAACGAGCAAATCAGCTTGTTTTTTTGTTATCAAAAGTATGTGATTTTTAAACCACTATAGATTCTAAAAAATGTATTAAAATATAAAATATTTCGAAAACTAAGTATTTTATACGGTATAATGGAGGTATTTATCACTATTAAATTTGTTTTTTAATTTTGATTGATACGCAATTTCTATTAAGTATATAACTGGGTTCCGCCTATGACAGAACCCATATAAAATAAAGGAGACGCATTATTAAAAAAGAAAATTGTTTCCATCCTTTTATCAGCTTGTCTAGCCCTAGCCCTACTTTGTCTAGTGCAGATGAATTAATGGATATTACACGCGCTGCTGGTTATACTGAAGCAACAGAGGCCTATCGTCCTAAATCTACTCTGTTAATTGATGGAACCACCGGAGATGTTCTCTGGGAGGAGAATGCTGATGAAATTTCGTGACCCAGCCTCTATGTCTAAGGATATGACGCTGTATTTGGTCTTCGAAACCATGTCCAAAGGAGAAATTTCAGAAGAAACTGTTATTACAGCTACTCCTACAGACCAAGCTATTGCCGATATTTATGAAATCTCCAATAACAAGATTGTTGCTGGTGTTGACTAAACAGTTTCTGAGCTCATTACCATGACGTCGGTGCCATCCTCTAACATTATAACTGTGATGCTAGCCAACTACTTGACCAATAATGATCCTGATAAATGGCTAGACATGATGAATGAAAAGTCCAAAGAATTAAGTATGACCAATACCAAATGGTTTAACGCCTCAGGTGCAGCTGCGGTAGCCTTCAAAGGTTACTACAGCTGCACCTGAGGCGTTATGATAACAATCAGAGCAATCAAACGACTGCGCGTGATTTGGTCATCATGACATATAACTTTATCAAAAAGTATCCTTATATTCTTAAATACACTAGCAAACCTGTTGTAGCTGTTAAAGAGGGAACACCTTACGAAGAAACTTTTGAAACCTACAACTATTCAATTCCTGGTGCTGATTATGGTCTCAAGGGGGTAGATGGCTCGAAGACAGGGTCTAGCCCAGAAGGTGCTTTCAACTATATTGATACCATCAAGCATGGCAATCAGCGAATGATTGCTATTATCATGGGGTCAGGGGACTGGTCAGATCAAACTGTTGAAGAAATCCGCCATACCTTTGGTAATGCTCTGGTTGAGAAAATGTATAAAGATTTCTCTTACAAGAAAGTCCTTAGCAAAGGTGAACAAGAGATCGCTGGTAAAAAATATAATGTCGAAAATGATGTCTACGCCACAGTCAAAAAAGGCCAAGAACCAAAAATCTCTGCAAAAGATGACCAAATTGTCATTGATAACGGCCTGAAAACAGTATCGCCTAATATCAAACCAACCTCAGTCAAAGATACTAAAGCTGGCTTCTTCCTTTATTCTTTTGATCAAAAGAATAAACAGACAAGTAATCATAAAACATCTATGAAAAATTTTGCTTTGTTCTGCTTCCTCCTGTTACCAATTTACGTTATCTACCTGATTTTCAACAATGAAAAAAAGCGACATCAAAAATTCAACGAACGTCGTCAAGCACGATAAATGAATAACTAAGAAAAACGTGCTCAGAAAAGCACGTTTTTAGTTATCTCCAAGAAATATTTTGAGATTGGTCATATCATTACGCATTTGTTTCAATCCTTCTTGATAAATGGCTTCGAACTTTTCTGGGTCCTTTTCCAATCTACCAACTTCAAGCGCATGCTCTGGACGAATGGCATAGACTTTTCCAGATTTTTCCAAGGTCTCAATCTTCTCAATGCTCTTATTGTAGTGAATATGTCGATTTGAAGCAACCTCAACAAATTCAGGATACTTGCGGTAAAAGAGTTTGTAGATGCGCTTGCTAGTTTTAGAAGGATGTTTTCGATAACCCTTAGGACGTGTCAAAACTACAATAAGTTTGTCAAATTCCATATTTTCCATGAAATCAATAGGAAGACTATCAGCCAGACCACCATCCATGTAGCGTTTGCCCTTGTACTCGACTATTTCAGAAACCAGAGGTAGTGCAGAACTGGCACGAAGGGCTTCCATCTGCTCAAAGACATGATCAATCTTAATATAGTCTGGTTTTCCCGTCTTAATATCTGTAGCGACCACATAGAAGGGAACACCCGACTCAGCAAAAGCGTCCTGATCAAAAACATCTAACTCCATAGGAACCTTATAATAGGAGAACTCCTTATTAACGAAGTTACCGGTTGTCAACCATGACCAAAAACTCATGTAACGACGGTCTCCCATGAATCGCTTGTTATAGCGAAGAGCTCTTTTGGGTTGGTTAGACAGATAATTGACACCGAAAAGCGCTCCAGCAGATACCGAAACAACACCATCCACCTTAATCCCTGCTTCTAAAAAAGCGTCTAAAACTCCAGCTGTGTATAAGCCACGCATACCACCGCCTTCGAGGACTAAGCCTACCTTCATTCTAAAATCTCCTTTATAATTGGTTCTGCTATGACCTGATAAGCTTGTGGATTCAAGTGCAAACCATCAGTTGTGTAGTTGGCATTTAACTGTCCTTGAGCATCTGTAAGGTAATCAAACAAATCAACATAAGTCACACCAGGTAGGACTTATGTTGATTAAGTTCACCTACAGTAGCATTGTTTCGAATTTTAACATTCGAGGCATGTTCCAATCTTTCACTGACAGGAAAGATACTTAGCAAATAGATTTCTATATATAGAGATTCTTGTCGAATTGTCATGATAATATCGGAAATACGATTAACAACATCTTGAATGGGGTAACCTCGTCCAATGTCATTAATTCCAATCAAGATAACCAATTTACTGGGTTCCAAATCTAAAATTTGCTCTTTAAGGTGTTCTAAAGCCAAACCGAGTCTATTCCTGCAACTCCGCGGTTAACCAAAGGAAATTCTCGACCTAAGTACTTTTTCAATGCAAAAAACTCCGTGATGGAGTCCCCTGCAAAAACAATTTGGCCCTTGTCTAACTTTTGATTTTCACTTACAAATTTAGCTAAACGCTCTTTTTGATAGGCCACAAGCTCAGGCCTAGTTGTTTCAATCATACCTTATCCTTTTTTCTTAAATATTATACGACCTACAGTAACTAAAGCTAGGACAGTTCCAAGTCCAAGAAAAAGCCAAGCAAGATTTTGAAAATCTGATTTATTGGACAAAAGAGCACCAGACAGAAGAAATGCTAATGTCAGCAAGGCTAAAACCATGTTATTTAAAACTTTCTCAAAGACTTTAACCCTACCTGAAAAGTTAATAAAATCATGGTTAAGCACGATTCGTCCGTTTAAAATCAGCTCCAAAAGCTGATGAAGATGGTGTGGAATATTTTTCCCATTGCGAAGCAGGTAAAAGAGCTCAATCAAGATAGTCTCTTTATTTAAGGCCTGCTTAAGCATATCCGGCCCCATATTCTCTAGGAAGTAATCCTTGGCCAGGGTCATAAGATCAATATTTGGTGCAAATTCTCGAAAAATACCTTCAATTTGAAGCGAAGCCTTCTCCAAAATAGTGATTTGAGAAGGGGCTTTAAGATGATTCTTCTGGAAAACAGTCAGCAAATCTTCAAGCAAATCTGTCATCGACAAACTTCCTATGTCTACACCAGAATAACGGCCCAGCATCTGCTCCACATCCTGACTTAGAACTGCACTATTTAGACCATTATCAAACTGTGTGATTGATAGGATTGCCTTGGTCATGCCGTCAACATCTTGTGCGGTAAAACTATATAGGATATCATTTAAGGACGAACGCATCCCCACTTCCAACTCACCCATAATTCCAAAATCAATGAAATAAATCTTGCCATCGCGTACCAACAGATTTCCAGGATGAGGATCGCCATGAAAATAACCATCTTTGAAGACTTGCTTGATAAACGACAGCATAAGCTTCTTGCCTACATCTTCCAAGTCATAACCAGCTTCAAGCAGTTGACTATAATGATTAAGCGGAATCCCATTGATGTACTCTTCGACTATGAGATGAGGTGTCGTGAATTCATCATAAACCTCTGGAACACCCAGACAAACCACTCTCTTATTGTTAGCCCTAAAACGTTTCATGGCCTCTGCTTCATTCCTGAAATCAAGTTCCTTGATTAGGGTTTCACGCAGATTTTCCAAGACCTCTTGAACATCGACCATGGAGATAAAATGCTTGGGTATATGCCGTGCAAGCTTAATAAGAAGCTGGATATCTTCGTTTACGATATCATCAATACCTGGTCTCTGAATTTTTATAATCACTTCCTGACCAGACAACAACCTTGCTCGATGGGTCTGAGCGACAGACCCAGAGGCCAGAGGCTCTTTAGAAAAATCGACGAAAACCTCAGAAAGATCAGTTGGCAATTCTTGCCTAATGGCAGTCATGACCTCCTCTTTATTCAATGGAGGAACACTACTTTGGAGTTTTGATAATTCTCGGATATAGGCCTCTGACAAAAGATCCGAGCGTGTCGATAGAATTTGCCCAATTTTAACAAAACTTGGTCCCAATTGCTCGAAAGCTTGACGGAGCTTGACAGGTGTTGTTTGTTGGTCTTGAGGAAGGTGTTTTTCACGATAAGAAAGGAGACCAACTGACGAGAAAACCTTCAACACATGTCTCAATCGTTTACTTGCCATTTTAGTCCCCTTACATTTTATTTATTCTGACTGAGCAAAGCATCAAGTTTTTCTTCAAGACGTCTCACATCATCTTTAGTCGCATACTCAACTGAAGTTTTCTTGGCGTCAAGTTTAGCTAAAAATTCTTGAGACTCTTCTTTACTTTGACGTTTTAGCTCTTGTTCTAATTCCTTACCTTCTTCGACAGTCAAACGGCCCTTTTCAACCAATTCTTGGACAAAACTATCAGCCTTATCTACTGTCATAGCAGTCAAACCAATACCAGCTAAAAGAACTTTTTTCAAATTATTCATGAACATTACCTCCATCTGAATAGGAAAAGCAAAGAAATAGTCTAGCTACTTCTTCAGAAAATATAAGAACCTTTTCACACTTTTATTCTACCACTTTTTCAAAAAATGTGTAAGTTATAGTGAATTAATCCTCTTAAAAGTTATAGTATCATAATACTTTAACTTTATTCAAATAGTTGAAATCTTTATTAATAAATATTGTATCAAAATACTAAAGATGAGTTGCAAGCATGTGCGGGATTCATCACAATTTTCTATTTACAAAGGGCGGCACCATTACTTTAGATAACAGACTTATACCAAGCAAATGAATTTTTCTAATAACGTGCCAAGCTACCACTACCATCATCATTTCGATCAACGTAGATGAAACCTTAACGTTTACTAAGTTCTGCAGTCGAGGCTGAAACCAAATCAATTGGTCCCCAAGTCGTGTAGCCCAAAAGTTCTACTCCATCTTGAAGAGCTTCACCAACTTGAATCAAGTGTTTTTGAAGGTAATCATACGATAATCATCCTCAACTGTCGGACCATCAGGACCATTTTCGACAATAAACAATGGCAATTGATAACGATCATAAAAGTCATCTAAAACCAAACGAAGTCCAATTGGATCAATAGCCCAGCCCCATTCAGATTTCTCAAGGTATGGATTTTCGACACCACCTAAGATGTTGCCTTTACCAACCTTATAGTCTTCTGGGTTGTGTGCTATTGCTTCAGACATAGCATAAGAGAATGAAATAAAATTAACGGTATTCTTTAAGATTTCATCGTCGCCAGGGGAAAATTGTATTTCAATACCATTATCTTTGAAGTAATATTTAATATAGTTCGGATATTTTCCACGTGCATGAATATCAGAGAAGAGATAGTTTTGATTTTCAAACTCAGGAACTGCCAACTGATCCAATGGAGTAGCTGTCATCCCGTACGCAGGCATGGCAAGAACCATACAACCGATTTTAAACTCAGGCTTAATTTCATGGCCAATCTTAGTTATTGAAGATGAACCGACCAACTCGTGGTGAACAGCTTGGTAGAGTTCTTGTTTAGATAGCCCTTCCATAGGAGTTGCAATACCACCTAACATAAACGGTGCATGTAGAACAGAGTTCACTTCATTAAAGGTCAACCAATATTTGACCTTATCTTTATAGCGTTTAAAGACTGTACGAACATAATTCTCATAAAATCCAATTATTTTACGATTAGTCCATCCGTTGTACTCACGTGCCAAGTTTAGGGGCATTTCATAGTGAGACAAGGTGACCAGAGGTTCGATATTATACTTAGCCAATTCGTTAAAAACCTTATTGTAGAAGACTACCCTGCTTCATTTGGCTCAGCATCATCACCGTTCAGGAAAATACGAGACCAAGCAATCGACATGCGAAAGACTTTGAAGCCCAGCTCTGCAAATAGCGCAATATCCTCTTTATAGCGGTGATAGAAATCTATACCTTCAAGCTTTAGATTATCTGGTGTTGCTTCTTCAGTAGTCAAAGGCTTCAAAAGGGACACCACCTTTGGGAGTCACATCTTGCACAGACAAGCCTTTGCCATCTAAGTTATAAGCACCTTCGAACTGGTTGGCAGCTGTTGCTCCACCCCAGAGAAATTATTTCAGAAATGTATAAGTCATCTTTTGTCAACTTTCATTGTTCAAGTTACTCATAGTATGACACTTAGAAATCGATTACACTTATACTATATTATTGAAATCCGATACTATAACACGAAAAAACAGACCGAAGTCTGTTTGAATTAATCACTATTTTCTAAAGAAGCAACTGCTTTGGCTTTTTCTCGTGTAACCACATTATCCTTAACAATCTGATAAAGGGTTGCGGCTATTGGAACGGAAACCAGCATACCCAGGATTCCCCCTAAGGCAGACCCTATGGTAATGGCCAAGATAACCCAAATGACTGGAAGTCCGGTAGAACCACCAACTACATAAGGATAGATGAGATTCCCTTCAAACTGTTGCAAAATAACCACGTAGACGACAAATAAAAGTGCCAAGGTCGCGGAATGAGTCATAATCAAAATGGTACCAATGGTAACACCAATATAGGCACCCAAAACTGGTATCATTGCTGAAAAGCCAATCAGAATAGAAATGGTCGCAGCGTAAGGAAAATTAAAGATACACATCCCAATATAACATAAGGTTCCCAAAATGCAGGCTTCAATCGACTGATAGACAAAAAAATTACGGAAACGATTATTGAGAATTGCAATCACATAGTGAAAAGTCTTACCATAACGACCCAAATAAACATCGACTAAGCGATTAACCTGACTACCAAGTTTCTCCTTCCCAGCCAAGACATAGCAAGAAAAGACAATACTGATAAAGAGATTAATCAAAGTTGACGGTAGGCTAGTCAAAGAAGTCAAGAAATTCGTCAAGCCATTCATAATTTGTTGAAGCAACTGTGCACTGTAGCTATTGATTAGCTCTCTAACCTGTGTCACACCACCCAGGTCTTGGATGATCTTCTGCAAAGATTTATTCTTTAGCAACCAATTAATCAAATTATTAATAGCTGAGCGATCTTGACTAATCAAGGTGTTGATACTGTCAATCAAATCAGGAAGGACAGTGAATACTACCCAAGTAAAGATCAATCCGATAGTTGCAAAAGCCAAGAGCAGGGAAACGGGACGTTTAATTTTAGTGATAAAACCAAATGGTATAAACTTGATCAGTATTTTTTCATAAAAAGACATTAGGATATTGACCACAAAGGCAATTCCCGCTCCAAATAAGAAGGGCTGACTAGCAACAAATATCTTGTTACAAATCGAAACAACTGTTTCCCAATAGGTATATATCAAGAAACAGCTGAAAAACAGCACAACCAACCAAATGAACTGATTCTTCGTAAACTTCATAGGCACTCCAAAATTTAAAATACCCTTCCATTATACACTAAGAAAGGATTTATTACTATCTTTGATCATAGAAAGACACTAAAACTCCATGAATTCTTGATCCGTTAAAGGATCAATCAGTTTGACAAAGTGAAAGTTCGATCCATCGTAATCAAAGACTAAGATGGCGCAATTGCCTGGACAAGACTGAAAGGCACGCTCCGGATCTACAGCATGGAGAAAAGTCATCAAAGCTCCTGCGTGACTAACAGCCAAAATAGATTGTTCAGGATGCCTTTCAACGATTTCCTTAGCACTCGCAACCACTCGTTCTACAAACTGATCTTGACTTTCCCCACCAAACTGGGCATAGTGGTCCCCAAAATGCCCCGCAACAGATGTCTTGAGATGAAGATACTCCGGTTGACCCTCAAAAATACCGAAGTACATTTCTTTAAGCCCCTTAACACGTTGATAATCAGTCTGTCCAGTGGCCAGTTCAATGGTATCAGAAGCCCTTTCAGTAGTCGTGCAGTAATACTGATCAAAAGTCATATCATGTTTTTCAAAATAAGCACGCACCTGCCGAGCTTGGTCCTGACCTTTTTCAGTCAAAGGGGAATCACACCAACCTTGAATCCGATTGAGTGTATTAAATAATGTCTCACCATGTCACATTAATATAATTTCATTACTTTACCACCCTTTTTTAATATAAACCTAAATAATCTTCTAAAATAGTCAAGACACCTTAATCCTTATGGTGCGGTGCTATTTGGTCTGCCACTTGCAAAAGAGCAGGGCTGGCATTTTCCATCGCATAAGAATGACTAGCCATACGCAGGAGCTCAATATCATTGTCACTATCACTAAAAGCCATAACATTTGCCTCATTCAAGTCCCAATGGTTAAGAAGCTGCTTAAGCCCCCAAGCCTTGTGCATGCCTTTTTGAATGAAGTCAATAGCACCAAAACCGCTTGGAACAGCGACAAGATTACCATCAAAATCACGATTAAAGGCTTGCGAAACCTGATTAGCCTCTTCAGGACACAGCAACATGGTAATTTTGATGAAATCATCATCTAAATCCTCCAGCCCATTCAAACGTTAATGGATGCTTCCATAGCGGCTTGCTCTTCTTCTATTATCATCTCTTTACCAAAATGTAGTTTCGTTCCTGATAGCATATAAGCAGATTTAGCACCATTAAATATAGTCGGTTTATCTAACAAATCATAATTAAAATATCTTAGTAATTTTTCAACATCATTTGATGCCATAAACTCCTGACACAGAAGCTTGCCATAGCTAACCACCTGACCACCATTTTCGGCTACAAAATGCAGGCGGTCAAAAGTCTCCGTACAGCCTCTTCCACGATTAAGGGCATGGAGACCCTTCGAGGAAGATATAAAAAGAACCGAAGAAATGGAACGCTCTTTGACTTTTCGGTGGCTACTGAAATCAAGGTATTAATGGGAATACCAGCCTAAGATATTTGAAGTTTAGAGAGGGCACGTTTGATTTTCAAACTTCGCAACAGAACCATGTCATCTGATATCCTCCTTGATATCTTGCCTGAGTCATACGTTCATGATTTTATTATACGCCTTTTTCCAAAATTTTCAAAAAATTTATTGAACTTTATTTTAAATTCATAAAAACATGAAAGTTTTAAAATATGTTAAAATAGGGTTAATCTCATCAAGAAAAAGGAGTTAAAAACAGTTGCGAAAATATATGATCTACCTCAGCAGTTTATTGGTCACATTTATCCTGAGTTATGCGACGATTACTTGGCTGATTATGCCCGTTCTCACTCGCTATCAAAGCCTGACTAGGTTGATTAACCACTTTGACTATACCGCATTAACTTTAATACTCTTATTAACGCTGATTATCTGGTTGTTTGGCATCCAGTATCACCTCAAACATTTTTCAGTTATTTATCTCTATCTTGCTTTCAGTGTGTATTTATTACTGTTATTCATGGTGCTTTTTACTAAAACAACGGATTTTCGGGCGATATCACTGAATCCTTTTGACTTTATAAAAGCGGATACCAGAACGATTCAAGAGGCAGTGCTAAATATTATCTACTTCATTCCTTTAGGTGGCCTTTACTGTATCAATACTAATTTCAAACAGTTTGTCATTATCAGTTTGGTCACACTTTTAGGAATTGAAACCATTCAATTTATCTTTTATTTGGGCACATTTGCCATTAGTGATATTATCTTGAATTTTTTGGGTTGTTTGATTGGGTATTATTGTTGTTGGGAGATTAAAAGGCGGTTGAGTTGAGCTAACCCAAAAGTAGCATAAAAATAGATAGGAGATATATTGGCTCTATAATTTCTGTAGTGGGTAAAACCACCATAGAGATTATAGAGCTTTTTGAATGCAGACAAAAAATCCCATAAGAACTATAATGAAAAGCAACCAAACCATCATTAGGAAGAACTTATGAGACCTATTAAGAATACCACAGAATTAATCGGAATTAAAGACCAAAATATCAAGATTTCACTTATTTTTGAAACTGACACTCATATCGAGATTCAAGCAAAACTTGATTACCCTGCACCATCATGTCCTCACTGCCAAGGAAAGATGATCAAGTACGACTTTCAAAAGCCTTCTAAAATCCCTCTTCTCGAGCAAGCGGGAACGCCAACTCTACTACGTCTGAAAAAACGTCGTTTCCAGTGTAAAAGTTGTAGAAGTGTCACGGTAGCTGAGACATCTATCGTTGAGAAAAACTGCTAAATCTCCAAACTAGTCCGACAAAAAGTTACACAACTCCTAACTGAGAAGGTGTCACTAACTGATATTGCAAGAAGACTTCGCGTGTCGACGTCCACTGTCTATCGTAAGCTTGATCAGTTTACTTTCAAGGAACATTATGACAAACTCCCTGCCGTTATGTCCTGGGATGAGTTTGGGTTCAAGAAAGGGGAATTGGCTTTTGTGGCGCAGAATTATAAGACAAACGAACTCATAATCATCCTTGATAATCGCCGCCAAACCACTATACGAAACTACTTTTTGAAGTATCCATTGAAAGTCCGACAACAGGTACAGTTTATCACGATGGATATGTCTGGAGCTTATATTCCACTGGCTCGCAAACTCTTTCCTAACACCAAAATCGTTCCTGATCGATTTCACATTATCCAGCACCTTGGACGTGCCTTTTTAAAGACAAGAATTTCCATTATGAACCAGTTTAATAAGAATTCACTACCTTATTGAGATTTAAAAAATCACTGGCGACTTTTTCAAAAGGACAGTCGTAAGCTATCTCTCAACTCCTTCTATTCAAAGACCTTCAGACAAACTTTAGTACCACATGAAATCATTGAGAAGACATTGGTATTTTCAGAAGAGATCGCTAATGCCTACAAACTTTATCAGCTTTTACTTTTTCACTTTCAGGAGAAGAGAGTAGATTAGTTCTTTGAGTTAATAGAGGAGAACATAAGCAAGGTCAACCACTACTTTCAAACGGTCTTTAGGACTTTTCTTAGACACAAGAAATCCATCAAGAATGTGCTAGAAACAGACTATTCAAACGCAAAACTCGAAGCGACTAACAAGTTGATTAAAGACATCAAACGGTTGGGCTTTGGTTTTAGAAACTTCATCAACTTTAGGAAGCGTGTCTTCATCACTCTGAACATACAAAAAGAGAAAACCTATCCGGTCCTCTCTAGATGTTAGCTTTTCGTCACCCACTACAGTTGACAAGGAGCCACATTTTTTCCTTTTGGAAGTTCTCCTTGAACCAGCCACGGTTGTCGCCATGAACTGGAATGTCAAATTCTAACATTCCTGGAACACCTTCAACTGGACGGGCTGCGAGTGTTTTTCCGAAAAAGTTTTCTGTCATTAAGCTTCTCCAATCAAACGGAGCAAGTATTGTCCGTATTCATTTTTCTTGAGTGGCTGTGCCAATTCGTACACTTGTTCTTTTGTGATGTAGCCCATGCGGTAGGCAATTTCTTCCAAGTTTGCCACTTGAACGTTTTGCAAACGTTGAACCGTTTCGATGTATTGAGCAGCTTCCAAGAGGCTCTCATGCGTACCTGTATCCAACCAAGAAAATCCGCGTCCCATCAGTTCCACAGACAAGTCGCCACGGTCTAAGTAAGCCTTGTTGACATCGGTGATTTCCAACTCTCCACGAGGTGACGGTTTGATGTTTTTAGCAATCTCCACAACATCATTGTCATAGAAGTACAAACCAGTAACCGCAAAGTTTGATTTTGGCTCTTCTGGTTTCTCTTCGATAGAGATAGCGTTCATGTCTGCGTCAAACTCGACAACACCAAAGCGTTCTGGGTCTTTAACTTGGTAACCAAAGACAGTTGCACCTTTTTCTTTGCTAGCAGCTCGTTGCAACATCTTGGTCAAACCATTTCCATGATAGATGTTGTCGCCCAAAATCAAGGCTACGTTGTCATCACCGATAAAGGCTTCACCGATGATAAAGGCTTGTGCCAAGCCGTCTGGGCTTGGTTGTTCTGCGTATGACAAGGTGATACCAAGCTCTGAGCCGTCTCCCAGCATATCCTTGAAACGAGGAAGATCCTGAGGAGTTGAAATAATCAAGATTTCTTTAATCCCAGCCAACATCAAAGTTGAAAGCGGATAGTAAATCATTGGCTTATCATAGATTGGCATCAACTGTTTTGACGCCGCACGAGTCAGTGGATAAAGGCGAGTTCCAGACCCACCTGCAAGAATAATACCTTTCATGTTATGACACCTTTTAATCAAAAATTTATTAAGTCTATTTTACCATGTTTAAACATTAGTGTCATTTGAAAAAGGGAGCTAAGCTCCCTGTCAATATATTTTCCCTAAGCCATCATAAGGGCAAATTCTGATATAATTCCTAAGGTTGCTATTCCCATAGTTTTGAGATTATGATGTTTTATTTAAACATAACTTGTAAAATTAATCTAAACAATCGTTTCTTATCGTCGCACTGCTTTCCATTTATTTCTTAGCAAACTTTATTTTCTCAATAGAAATTTTCACCAATTGTGGCTTCAGCAACAATAAACTTACGCCATAGATAACCCCGCCTACTATAATTCTCATAAACAAATTTATATAGGGAGGGACTGTGAGTAACTTTGTCATATAGATTCCTAAAAACATTAATAGGCTTGCTATACTATATTTAGGGACGTCCTTACATAACTCTAATATATTGATTTGCTTTCTGATAAAAATAAGCTCGATGAACGCTATAGTAGCCTCTCCAACCACTGACGCAATTGCTGCCCCAACAGCACCATGATGAGGAATCAGAATAATAGACGATACACTATTAGTAAAAAGACCGCCAATCACAGCAACACTTAAATATTTTGCCTGTCCTGTAGCAATCAAATATTGACTTCCCAACACTGAAGAATATCCCATAAATAATAGTTCTAGAATTAAAATTGACAATACAATATCAATTCCCAAAAACTCCGGTCCAAAAAAGATATCCGAAAAAATATCACTAATTGATATCATCCCAATTACCATAGGAATTGTAATGATATTAACAGCATTAAAAGTTAACTTTGTCAGTTCTATCACTTTCTTAGTGTCTCGATTCTTATAGGCATTAGCAACCTTTGGAAAAATAACTACACCAATAGACGAAACTAACGCCAGTAAAACTCTTATTACCTTATCAGCATTTTCAAAATAACCTGCCTGTGACATCGTTGATAGAGTTCCTAGCAAAACTTTATTTAAGGAAACAAAAATAGTAGAGGCAATCTGTGGAACAAATAAAGCGAACACTGGTGCAAAATGCTCTGCTATATTCAAATTAGTAAACTTAATACTTGTAATATAGCGTCTTAAATATGTCCAAAGAGTTAGATTCCCCACTAAAGACGACCCCACCATGATTAAAACATATGTATTAAAATCCTGAGGAGTTTTTACAAACAAGAAAATCATCATTACAGATGCCAATTTCACGATAAAATTACGAACAACTGTACGTTTGAAATCTTCCAATCCATCAAACAGCCATGAGACATCAACTGCTGTAGCCAAAATTTGGACTGATTGTATCATAAAAACGGTTCTATAGTTAGGGTATAACCAAATAAAAACTAAGAACATGAGGTAGATAACTAATGAAACAACCAATTTTAGAATAAGGATTTCCCAAAACTTTTGACTTCGCTTCGTTATTGATTCTCGGTAATAAGCAATTGTTCGATTTCCGTAAACAGTTGTTCCTATGTTTGCGAATAGTACAAAATATGTCATGATTGTGTTCGTAAACGAATTGACACCTATCAACTCAGCACCCAACACACGTGATACATAAGGAATTGTTGCAAATGGAACAATGATTAAAAATAATTGATATAATGAACTATAAACATAGTTTTTTACTGTTTTCATATTCTTTTGGACAATTCCTCTTCAAGCTTATTAATAGTTGCTTTCCATGAACGCTCTATAAGCATATCACTAGCTCTTTTTGCCAATAATTGACGATGCTCATTATCCTCAATTAACTTGATAATATTGTTAGCAAGTTGGCTACTATCTCTAACAGGAGACAACAAGGCATTTACCCCGTCCACAGCGTATTCAAAAACTCCGCTATATGCAGTCGAAGCAAGAGCGCATCCACATGCCATGCTTTCCGCTCCTGTGAGTCCGAATCCTTCATCAATTGTAGCACATACAAAAATAGCTGTATCATTATATAACTGTAATAATTCTTCTTGTGTCACCTTTTGAAAGTAATTAAAATAATCTGGTAAAAATCTTGGTCGTTCAGGCACACCAAAAATATTTACTGTTATTTCTGGATATTTTTCTTTGACCCGTTCAATAGCCTTCAGTGCATATGAAACTCCTTTATGTTCTCCCTCGTGATACAACATTCCTAATGTCATCGGATTTCGATTTTCGATTGGAGTAACTACTTTAAAAACTTCTGTATCAATAGGATTCGGCAAACAAATGGTATCTTTATGAGTATAAGATTTCACAAGATTATTTAGCCAGGTTGATACCGTAAAATTGATAAATCCATAATCATAACTTTCAACAACTTTTTCTTCTGAAGCAATAAATGTTTCAAAATCCTGAATAAAGTAGCATTTCTTCCCGCAGCCTGCTGGGAGACATTTCACAATTTCAGCTGTAGAAACAGCTGTTGCAAAAACAAAATCCGCTTTGGGAAAATCTCGTCCATCTAAATACGGTGTCATTATTTTTTGAATTCTAGGGTCTAAATCAAACCATGACGGCCCATTTCTCCCTTTTATCTGTCCTACAATCGACTTTATAAGCTTGTTTTTTGTGATTCGATTCCATACTGTATGAGTCAAAAAAACCAAAGATACTTCATGCCCTCTAGCTGTCAATCTGTTTGCATACTCAAAAATAATTTTATACCCTCCCATTGGTACTTGGCTTATCTCTGGGAGACAAAAGGTTAATTTCATCGTTACTCTCCTAACAATAATGTATATCTCTTTTACAAGAATCAAATCTCTCTTTAAATACTTATAAAAGTTTTGCTAGATATTAAAAATAATATCGAATCCATCCAAGCGTTGGACTATGTGCATCATAAACTTTTAGTTACTCACTTTACTAGATTTAGGTAAATGACTAGCTATGAGATACACAAATAGATAACCAATCTCTGTTCTCAACGTCAAATTATATATGTATAGTAAAGGAACTGTAGATAGTAACGCGATTGCAATAATCGTACTTGGCTCTTTTTTTACTTTCAAAATTAATTCTATTAAGGCGTAAATATAAGGATAAATAAAAATGACTACTCCTATTAACCCTGTTTCTACCATAACAAATGGTAGAGTAAACCAATTATATCTCGTACGCTCATATTGTAAAAAAAAGGGACTCTGTAAAAAACTTAATTGTGATAGCTCTGCATTCCCAAGCCCTATTCCTATCCAATTTTTGATTACATCATTATGAAAAAATCGAGTTTGAACATAGCTAATAGCCTTCAATCTACTAATATCATCTTGACCGGTATATGACCCTCCAGCAATTTTTAATATATTCTCAATATTAAAAAAATCTTTAAAAAATGGTGAGATTTGAACCAATATAGGAAGCGTGACTATAGTTCCAACCAACAACATTATTCCTGTCAGTAAGAACTTAAGTACTGATTGAATGGACTTTTTTGAAAATAAGTTAATAATAATGAATAATATCACAGCTTCGACATATAAAATTTTTAATTCGGCTACAGCCGAAATTAAAAATATCGGTATCAAATAATAAAGTAGTGTAATAACTGAAATTTGCCTATTCAAATAGTTTACAAGCGAATAACATAAGAAATATAGGAGAAGGATATGAATATAAGTATTAGCAACGCCTACTGAATGTCCAAAAATACCTCCTATTAAATCAGCTGCGAATGGTAATGTAAAAAACTGTATCAGTACCATTATAGTATTAAAAGTGAATGCAATTCTTAAAAGTCTATTCGCTTTGTTTACCATACTAAAATCTATGAAGTATGAGCTGGCCACAAAAAAAATAAATATTCTGATATTATTCCTTACTGCCCAAGCGTATTTCAAAATATCAAAATTATAATAATAATTAGACATGAAACCCAGGAAAATGAATAATATAGATGAGAAAATAATCACTTTTTCAAGTTTATTAAACCTGTTTTTAGGAACTTCTCTGACAAGATGTAGAAAAATAATTAATGTCACTACATCAGTAAAATATGAAACAGTATTTGGTAAAATTTGACTACTAACATAATGTTGAAACTGTAATACAAAAAATAGTTGTAGGTATATTAACTCTTTCGGAGCTTTCCAGCTAAAAACTAAAGCAATTAAAAAACACCCAAACATAAACCAGCCAATTTGAGCCAGCGGATAAAAATAAGTTAATATCATTAATAAAAAAGATACTATAATAATTATGTCTGATTTATAAAATTTTATTTTATACATTTTTCACCTGCATTCATTAAATTATTTTTATGTTCATAAATAATTTAATTGTTCTTTCCTTTGCAATTCTCTACAATAACTATTTAATGGCAAAATACCATTTAACCATTTATTCTTTTTATCCATGCTCTAAATGAATATCTATCTGTTACTGTTGTCGGTAATTGATGATATGGTTCACCCAGAAAATTCGTTAATTTTTCTAACTCTTTTAAATTTCCGTGTTCCCAAATCATAATATTATTTGGATGGTAAAAATCATAATTTTTTATGTGAACATTATTGGTAATCAATTTTTTTTGGAAAAATAACGATTCTAAAGCTCGTAAAGTCAGACCTACTTGCCCGTCTTTATTAATTTCTACAATCACTTTTGATTCTTGAATTTTCTTGATAATTTCAGGGTAGGTAATTTTACTATCAAGATAATTTATTCCACTACGATTGGACTGTTTATCGTCACTAAAAACATCAAACTGATAGGTCAACTCTGATTCCTCTATCATTCCAGCTAATTGATCCAGTTGCTGTATACGACCTTTATCAGCTCCAACAAAATAAAAATCTCGCAAGACATCTGTTTTTTCATCAAGATTAACACTATCCAAAATGTAAAACTGTTCCAAAAAGGTTAGCCCATACTCCTTTGAATAATTCTGATCAAAACAATAAACATCAAAATTTTCTTTCAAATATTCAATTCTCTCATTGGGAACATTCCAAAGCCAAATTTTTAATTTTGTTCGCTTCGTTATCCGAGACTTAATAAATTCTAATAGTTTCTGCGATACTGCATTATCAAAAACAACTATAGTGTCAAAATCATCTATTCGTTTTTGCCACTCTGCAATCCAAAATTGATGTAAAGAAGCAAACGGTAGACGTTTTGATATAGCCCGTATTTTGTGCGCCATCTGTGAATGAACTTTCTTATAAGGTGTTGAAACCTCGACTTGAGGAAGCGACACACTTTTCGCAAAAAATTGCTCAAAGGAATCAATTTGCTCCAGTAGTAGTAGTGTTTTTCTCATAATATTTCTATCGGTATCTCTCCATTCTTAATCGTAAGTCAAAAACTAACTTCAACAAGCCCAGCTTGTACAGCACATATTTCTTGAAATTTATACGTTTTTTGAACCTTAATAACGATACTCCATTCTTCCTTAGTTCTGAATTAACATCCATAGTTAGTTGCTTACACTCTTCTGATAAATTCGTTTTATATAAAATTGTAAGAACATAGATAAGATTATCTGTATAAAAACAATTCAATATTTTTAACTCAGATGAATTGAAAACACTTTGTACCGCTTGTGAATAAAAAATTTCCTTCGAAAAACCAAATATGTCTTCCAATTTTGGCTCTATAATTTCTGTAGTGGGTAAACCCACCATGGAAATTATGGAGCCTATTTTTTAGCATCAATTGGCCATATTAAATATTAAAAAACTTAAATGGTGACTGTCTCAAGGCTTTTTTATTTGGAAAATGCCTATAAAGAACAAGTACATCATTAAAATAAATTTTTGAAAAACTAGACCATGGAACTAAGGCTTCATAAACAGCTAACAACTTGGGTTTTTCATTGACAAAAAAATCACTATATTTAACATCTTAGATTAGGTACATATCATCATTAAACAGAACGAAATTTTCAGATAAACCATCTATCCGATGTATATTCATCTCAATTGCAGAAGCATTGAATGTTGGAAGATATTCCTTTGGAATAAATTCTTCATGTCTAACCCATTTAAGTTTAGGATGATTTACATTTAACCATTTCGGTCTTTGACCGTTAGTAATAAGATAAATATTATTTACCCACGGTGCATGCCTCTCTACCATTCGAAACCAATAATTGAATGTGCCATAGTCACGATAACGGTGCACATTATCTTCATCATTATCGATTTTCCTATTGTGAGGTGTGTATTTATTTTTTTCTCTAATAAATTCTGAATCGTTTCCATCAACCCAAAGTACAACGAAATCAATTTTTTTCCATATTAAATTACCTATAAAATAATTGTTTACCAAGTCTAGCTATATAAAATTTTTAGTTAAAAGTACATCATTCCATACACCAAAAAGAAGAAAGACCAAAAAAATATGTTACTTTTCTTTATTAAATAAAATAGTCCAACCCCCATTTGCCTAAGAATCTCAGAATGATTTTTTAAAATAACATCAAAAAACATTTTGTATACTGAAGGCTAGTTTTAACAATTTAAGTCTAAACAGTATATATTTTAACTTATTTGGTTGGTCTTTCATTTGAGAAAGAGAAACACTATTCTTAACTAATTCTTGTTTTACTTCATTAGTAATGTCTATATATTTTTTATCTAATTTAGATTTATATAAACATGCCAAAATATGAGTCATACCATTGACAAAAAATATCTTAGCAATTGCCAATTCACTAGAATCAAGTTTTGAGCGAACATCATCCGAATAATATAATTCTTTATAGAAGCTAATCATGTTTTCAAATTTTTGCTCATTCCATGATTTGGTAATTGAATCTGGATTATCAATTAGATAATGGTAGTACTTTTGATTTGTCGCGTAGACCTTCTTAGCAGCAAGAAAGAGTTTGTAATTGGTACCAAGGTCCTCATAATACTTGCCAACTGGAAACTGGATAGTATTCTTAGTGAACAATGCTTTTCGATATATCTTATCAGTGGCAAAACCAGTAACAAAGCCATAAGAAAACATATCTATAAGAGCTTCTTTTCCAGTTAATCGTTTAGTCCGTTTTGAATCGGATTTTATAATATCATGTTCACTCTTTACAAATTCTTGATTGAAGGAAATAATATCATATTGATCTGATTCAATAACCTCAGCTAAATCACTAAAGGTATTCGGTTCAATCCAATCATCTGAATCTAGGAAATAAACATATTCTCCCTCAGCATTAGAAATACCTGTGTTACGAGCTGCAGAGAGCCCTCCATTTTTTTTATGAATCACTGAGATAAAGTCATAAACTTTAGCATAATCATCACAGATTTGAGGAGAACTATCAGTACTTCCGTCATCTACAAGTAAAATATCATAATTATGCCACTCTTGGACAAGAACGCTTTCTACACAACGTTTTAAATACTTTTCGACATTATAGACAGGTATAACTACTGTTAATAATACATCTTTTTTCATTTCTTCATCCTTAACTTATTGCAAATAAAATCATTGCTATATTTCTTTTTTTATTTACTGAGAAGATTCCTATTTTAATATACACATTTAAATTCATTTCTAGCATAATCCCTAATTTCATTAGATGACAAAGAATCGACAATGATTAGTTTATTAGGAACAACATAAAAGGAATCAAATCCCTTAAACTCTGGAAACTCAATCGTCCTTTTTTGAAAATGAGCATATAATAGATGTTCGAAAACTAGCTTTTCATCTTCAATTTCAACAATTTCATGAATAGTCTTTTCAGACCAATAATAATGTTTCGTCTCTATCTCAGCAAATCTTCTAAACGAAAAGTGACAAATATCAATGTCAAGAAAACATGTAAGTTGTAATTGATTTTAGTCGAATTATTCGAATAAATTTCATTATTAACATCTACCCATGTAACAACAAAATCAATTACATTAGTCATTTCTCACCTACTAAATTTCTATCAACCTATCCATAAGTTTTTTAGAAGTATACTTATTAAAATACAAAATTTTAGCTTTATCTGCTCATTGAATAGTTTCTAAATCATTAACATCAAATTCATCTATAATGGAAGCAAGTTGATTAAAGTCCTCTGATTTATAGAAAAGAACACTAGATTCATCAACATAATCTCGAACAGAAGGAATATCGTTTACAATTATGCCACTCTTGGACAAGAACGCTTTCTACACAACGTTTTAAATACTTTTCGACATTATACACTGGAATGACAACAGTTAAAAGTGGTTTCATGGATTCTTCACCTAAATTTTTATTTTATGTTAAATCTTCACCACCCTTATTCAACCAGGTAACAGCATTAAAATAGCGGTGGTAAGTTTTTAAATCAATTCCAACATGTCCTTGCTTCTCAGCTGATTTAAAGTGGACCAATGAAGGTAGGTCACTGTAATTCTTCGAAGAGAAAATAACCTTACTCTTGTATGGAAGTTCTTCAAACTCTTTCATCAGCTCATAAGTGCAGGCATCATTATCATTAAACTTGAAATACAAATTATCCCAATGTATTCTTTCTAAACGACGATTCCATTTTTGAGTAGCTTCTTCTTCATCTGCATAATGCAAAAAAATGAAGTTCAATATTGTCAAGAAGTGCAAGTGGATAAGCATTATCAAAGTCTTTAATGTATTTCGATTTTTTAACAAATTTCAAGGGGATATTTCCACTCAAATAGTGTTTTAAATTCTTGAGCATCTTGATGTAATCAGGAGAGAAAACAAACATCCCTACAAATGGCGTTTGATAAGGTAAGCCCAATTCCTGATAGACTTTTCCAGCCCAACAATTATCACAAATGATAGTAAAATTTTTATTCTTAAGTCTTCGTCTAGGAATAAAATTAATAATTGGATAAACGATTGGTTTTAATTTATTTTTTAGTGTTTCGCTGTTCATACTAGTACTTCTTAGTACTTCTTAGTACTTCTTAGTACTTCTTTTTATTTTTTATATAGTTCTGAGAAATTACGAATATAACTTTGTAATGAGAAGAGTTCTTTTTGGCGTTTGACAGAGGCCTTGCCAAATTGCTCTCTCTTCTCAGTGTTATCAGCTAATTCTTGGATGGCCTTAGACAATTCTGCAGGCTGATTTGGTGTGGCAAGAAGGCCGTTTTCGCCTTCTTTAACCATTTCACAGACACCACCATGACGGTAGCCGACTACAGGTTTGCCACAAGCCATTGATTCGAGAACTACAGTTGGTAGAGGATCTGGATTGGTACTTGGCAAGACAAAGATATCAAACATATTATAGAGCTCTGTCGTCTTGCTATAATAATCGATGCGCTTAATTTGTCCAGCTACTGGTGAGTCTGATATTGCCTTTTCCAACTCATCAACACGCCACTCTTCACCTTCAAAAGCACTCCCTGCCAGAAAGGCTATTGCTTTTGGATTAGCCTTTAAGATTGGAGTCACTGCTTCCAAGAAATCGCCTTGACCTTTCCAAGCATTCACTCGACCAACCATTCCGATAACCAAGGCATCCTGTGCGATACCAAACTGGTCACGAACTGCGCTGGCATCCATTTCATGATAGACGGCATTGTCAACACCATTATAGATGACCTGAACTTGGTCATTTTTTACAAAGCGAGACTGCTTGACGTGGTTGGCCACAGCATTTGAAACTGTCACAATCGTATCAGCATAATACCCCATCAAAAAGTTGATGAAATCAGAGATTGCTTTTGGTTTGACGATAATCTCGTGAACATGCCAAATCAAAGGAAGTTTCAACTTACGTTTGAAATAAATTCCCTCAAGTACCGCAGTCGTATTATTGTGAATAAGAGTAATGCCATTTTCCTTAGCATATTTAGCAATTTGCTTTGAATAACGATTATAAGAGCCAAAATACTCAAGAATTCCCTTAGGATTAAAATACTTCCGGCGCAAGATTGGATAATCGATAACTTTTACCTTAGCACCAACCTTTTCCAATGCACCCACTAAGACGCCATCGTTGGGCAAGATGACATGAGCCTCAAAGGCTTCTTTATCCAATCCTTTAATAAGCTCCAACAAAACCTTATCAGCACCATACATTTCGGCACCAGCGTGAAGATATAAAATTTTCTGCATTTCTATCCTTTAAATACTTTCTCGTAGTCTGTAACAATTTTTTCCCAAGTAAAGGCTTCTTCGATACGTTTACTTGATTTTTGATTGAGGCCTGAGATAGCTTCTTCATCCAATTGTTCAGCTTGATTAATGACACTTGCCAATTGGTCTTTTTTCCAATAGAGAGCACCATCTTCACCGACTTCACGGTTAAAGCCAACATCCAACAAGAGATTGAGCTTAGTAGACTCAAGTGCCTCAAGAAGTGATGGATTGGTTCCACCAACCTCATGACCATGGAAATAAGCAAAGGCATTCTCACGAATGTACTTGAGCAATTCTTGGTCATAAACAGTTCCGACAAACTTCACACGAGGATCCTTGTCAAAACCAGTTTCCTGACGCAACTTGTCGTAGAACTTGTTTTCTTCAACATTGGTAACGAGAACAAAGTCCTTGTCAGAGTTAGACGCCATAAAGCCACGAATCATAGCCTCATAGTTATTTTCAGGCACGAAGCGTCCTACAACAAGGTAATAATTGTTTTCAATGACCCCCTTTTCAAAATACCATGTGCGTACCTTATCATCAACCTTAGTCAATCGAGATTTAGTTGTATCAGTTCCATAGGCGATATAGGTTGTTTGAGGTCGATATTTCGCATAATCATTTTGAATATAAGATTCAATGTTTTTACTATCACAAATCAAGAGATCTGCATGTTTAACCATGAGTTGTTCTGAAATTTTCCAATACTTACGAACCGGAAGACTCCACTTTGCACGAAGCCATTCATGTCCATCCGGGTTAACCATAAGGGTACCACCGATAGCCTTGATTTTCTTTTTAATACCTGAGATAAATGGACCAATTCGGCAGGCCAAAACATAAAAGATCGGTGCTTGGTCATTATTTTCCTTAGCAATTTCAATGGCTTTATTAAGAGCTGCAATGTCATAAGCGATGGCACGTGCAGGCCCGATATTTGGAACGTCAATGTTGTAGCATTTAGCACCGTTATATTCGAAAGTATCTGCTGTAATTCCTGATTTAGCAGAATTTTCACGCATACAAGCTACATAATATTGGATATCTTTGTCTTGTTGGAACTCTGTCAACTTCTCAACAAAGGTCTCAAATCCACCATATTTTGCTGGAATTCCCTTAGAACCAACGATATAAACTGTTTTTGTCATTTAATCACCATTAAAAGAAATGGAGAAAGCCATCACTTTGCTCCATCCTTCATTACTACTACTTTAATTGTTTTCAATAAGATTTTGATATCGCGCCAGATTGTCCATCCGTCCATATAAGCAACATCTAGTTTTACAACTTCATCAAAATCAGTAATTTCACTTCGACCGCTTACTTGCCAAAGACCAGTAATACCTGGTTTAAAGCTGAGGCGACGTTTTTGTTCCGGTGTATAAGATTCGTACTCATCCAATGTTGGTGGACGTGTTCCTACCAAGCTCATATCACCTTTTAGAACATTCCAAAATTGTGGAAGTTCATCAAGACTTGTTTTACGAATGAAATGTCCAATTTTGGTAATACGTGGATCATTGTCCATCTTAAACATACCACCAGACATTTGATTCTGTGCCATCAAATTCTTCTTGATTTCTTCCGCATCAACACGCATAGAACGGAATTTATAAAACTTAAAGATACGACCATTTTCACCCACACGGTATTGAGCAAAAATAGCTGGTCCCCCATCTTTACGAATAAGAGGATAAAGGAAGATTCCTACAATACCACAGAGCACCAAACCAACTAGAGCTCCACAGATATCGAGGAAGCGTTTCGCCAAGATATCTCCATAGCTATAAAAATGCGTAGAAAACGTAACAACTTTGAAAGGACCCAATTGTTGGATATGTTTTTCACCCTGACTCATAAATTCAAGGGCATTCAAATTAATGGATACTGGGATCCCCATAAGTTCAAATGGTGACGCATAATCCCAAATCTTGTACTGCTCACTTGGCAGATTAATCAAAACTTGGTCTACTACTGAGTGTGTCGCATATTCAATCAAATTTTCAGGTTTAACACTCTTGATAAATGGATCAGTGAAATAAGGATTATCCAAGACACAAACTGCTGAAATCCTACCATCCATATTGTCCTTCATACGAGATAAAACATTATCAAGACGTGCCTGATCAGAAATCAAGAGAATATTCTTGTTACTTTTACGACGTGTATAAATAGATGAGCGGAAATACTTAAGAACAGTATTTGTAACGTATAAGAGAACACCTGAAATCATGGTGACGTAAAGAAGTCCGCGACGTGAGATTGAAAAACTTCCATCTGCAAAAAACGAGAGAAATGTTGCAATTAGAGCAAATATGAAACAATATTTGACAGTTGCAATGAGTTCATCCAAGTAGCCTCTATACTTAAGATTTTCATAATAACTACTGATATAGTAAGACACTACATGTACGACACCTAAAAGGACAATACTTCCTTGGGTAATCTCTGTATATGGTATTTTACTAGCTACCATGGCTGCGAAAACAACCACAACCAACTGTATAATACCAATTTCAATGCGACGAATTTCTTGTTTTTCTTTCACTCTAAACCCCTTTTTAATCTGTTAAGGTATAAGGAGCCGCATCATCCCCATTAATGCTATCCTTTTCTACGACGATGTGCTCTTGAATGACCTTCTTTTTGGTCAGATTTTTTTCCATACTCACCATATGATCCGTAAGAACCATATGATCCATACTTATCAACTGTCATGTCAACTTTATTAAGGACGACACCTAAGAACTGAGAACCACTTTGTTCCAATTGTTCGACTGCCTTAGTTACGAAACGACGTTTAATTTTTCCAGCTGCTGTAACCAAAAGACTGGCATCAGCCTGATGGGCAATAATACCAGCATCAATGACCAAACCAACTGGTGGTGTATCGATGATGACATAATCATAACGACTACGAGCAACTTCCATCAAATGTCTAAAATTGTCATTTTGCAAAAGACTTGTTGGATTAGGTGGAACAGGACCAGATGCAATAACATCCAAACCAGAAATATCAGTTTGACAAATCGTTTCATTTAGATCAGCATTTCCAGAAAGGAAATTTGAAAGGCCTTTATAAGGCTCATTTGATTTAAATGTACCTGAAAAAACATAATTACGAGTATCAGCATCAATCAGAAGTGTTCGGAGCCCAACACTAGCAAATGAAATCGCCAAGTTAAGAGATGTCGTTGATTTTCCTTCACCAGCTTCAACAGAGCTAATCGCAATCACTTTAATCTGAGCACCAGAAAATTGAATATTTGTGCGAATGGCATTGTAATACTCTTCTGTTTGTTTGGCAAAGTTTACTTTAGATTTTACTAACTTTAATAGAGGCATTTCTTCTCCTTAAATTTTATCTGTATCAGGGACAATTCCAAGAAGTGCCATTCCAAGGGCATCTTCCACATCTTCTGGACGGCGAATACGATCATCTAGGATTTCACGTACCAATACACCAACCACTGCAAGGAATCCTCCAAGCACTGCCCCAAGAAGCACATTAAGTTTGATATTTGGTGAAGATGGTGACTCTGGCAATTTAGCTTCTTCGAGCGTTGTGACATCTTCAACTTTTGTCACCTTCTTGATTTTTTTTGAAGCAACTTCACGAACCTTATTAGCAAGTGTTTGCGCATCTTGACCAGTTTTAGCATTAACAGAAATTGAAATAAGACGAGTATCAGTAGGAATATTAACTGAAACCATTTTAGACAGTTCTGCCTCACTCAAATTCAATTTTTCATCTTTAATAACTTCTGATAATACATCATTTGATGTAATAATCTCTTTATAGTCATTTGCCAAATAGGTACCAGCTTGCAAATCTTGAGCAGAAAGATTATTATTATCTGTTGCCTGATTAACAACATAGATACGCGTTGTTGATGTATATGTTGGTTGGATAAAGAAATAAGTAACTAAGAAACTGAAAGCAGCAACATAAAAGGCTGTAAATAGAATAAATACTTTTTTAGTCCAAAGTTTTTGCAATAGTGCAAGTACGTCGATTTCAACACTTTTAGTGTTATCTTGATTCATAATATCTCCTATAAATATTGATTCTCTAGTAATGTTTTGGGATTTTCAATAAAAAGATTCTTAGCACGTTTGGGGCCGTAGTTCTTTTTAACAATTTCATAAGCATCTTTCATAAATGGTGGTCTCGGCCCAAGATTATGCATGTCGCTAGCAACCATATGAACCAAATTTTTCTCCAAGAAAAAGCGAACACGTTTCTTTCTTACTTTATCTTTATCTCCAAAGAGCTTTGGTTTGAGGACATGTGAGCTATTGACTTGAGTATAGCAGCCCATATTGATGATTTCTCTAACACGATCAGCATTTTCTTCGAGGGCATCATAGCGCTCAATATGAGCAACAATAGGCGTTACCCCCGCTCTCAAAACATTACTAAGCCCACTATGAATTTCTTTCCAAGATGTGCGAGCACTAAACTCAATCAAAGCAAATTGAGTGTTGTGCATGCGCGGAATGAGATTCTTTTCAAGTTTCTCCACAATGTCTAAGGTGTAATAAAGTTCACCTCCATAATAAATAGTTAAGTCTGGATAAAGTGCTTCTGCTTCTGCTTTTACCTTAGAAAAGTTGGCAAAAATTTTATCCTCTGGAGTCTCAAACATCCCCTTACGACGATGGGATGTTGAAACAATCTTACGTACCCCCTGGGCGTAACTTTCACCAATGAGGTCTAAACTTTCTTCTAAAGTTTTAGGACCATCATCAACATCAAAAACAATATGTGAGTGAACGTCAATCACTTATTTTTCCTCCATCAGATTTTTGATAGCTTGAGAGGCACTTGCCACACTCGAATTATCTAGTTTCATCATGTAAAGACTAGAATTTGGCATCGCATAAGAGGTCAATTGTCCGGTTGAACCTGTACCAGTTACTGCTTGAGACGTTACTGTAAATTTAGAGCCTGAATCAAGTTGTGTATTAGCCAAAGCATTAATGGTATCCAAAGAAATATTTGTCTGAACAGAGTCTTGGAGATTATTAACGATTGAAGTAAAGTTTGATACAGACTTTAGAGAAGCCAACTTGTTTACAATCGCAGAAATGACTTTCTCCTGGTTTTTACCACGGTCATTATCTCCGCCATCTAAACTATAGCGTTCACGAACAAATCCAAGTGCTTGCTCTGAATTCATTTGGATATCTCCAACTGGGAAATCAAACTTCCCATGAAGACTTGTGAAAGCTTGATCATTATGGACTGTCACACCACCAAGTTGGTCAATCAACTTAAGGAAAGATGTGAAGTTAATTCGGGCATAGTAATCAATCTTAATACCATAAAGATTTTCCAGAGTTTGTTCAGATGTTTCAACGCCATAAATACCTGCGTGGGTTAATTTATCATACTGGTTTGCCCCACCACCAGGAATCTTAACGTATGCATCACGTGGAGTAGTCGTCAAGAGAATCTTATGTGTGTTCATGTTAACGGTCATAATGATATTGACATCTGAACGTGACACTGTTGAAATTGAACCGTAGGTATCAATACCACTAATATAAATATTGAAGACTTTTGAATCTACTTGTTTTGCAGAATTGTTATTCTTCTTTTTAATTTTATAAGTATAGATTGTTTTTAGATTTGAATCATAATTACTATCGACAGACTCTAGTAGGCTAGCATAAGACCCACTCAAGACCATAGCTTTAGATTTGCCAGACTTAAGATTATCATAAGCTTCTTGATATGAGGCAACATCATCAACTTTAACATCAACTTTTTTATCTTTTTTGAGAGCCGACATCAAGGTCTCGATATTGTTCTTATCAACCTTAGTAGGTGCCTGTACGCTAGTAAGCTGGCTCACATCTTTGATGTCACTTTCCTTAGGAACCACGATGCTCATTTCTACTTCAGAAAAAGCTGCCGTCTGATTCATACGGTTAGTGATGTCAATCATTTGTTTAAAACCAAAAATACCAACCAGAGAAACTAGCGAGAAGATAACCAATACAACCGTTGTCACTAGTGGTGATTTCTTAGTCTTCTGAAGGAAGATGCTAATAGCAAGAACTACCAACAAACCAATAGTGATAATGATGTTCAAAAACCTAAAGGATAGGAAATTATAATTGAACATGGTGAATAATAAGACCAATGCTAAAATAGCATACAGAATGGTCAATCCAACGTTGACCATCCCCCATGATCTATTACCCGTACGTTTTTGCTTACGATTCGTACGCGAACTCATATAAATTGCTCCTAAAAATTAAAATTAAGTATTCCCCATTATTATTGTAACATTAATACAATTTCATTTCAATTGTCATTTTTTTCAAAAAAAAAAACAAAAAAACGTTTTCATTATGATATCAATCATTTAATTTATATCGTTTTCCATTATATTGTGAACTATCTTTCACATTTTTAGTAGTTAAACTTTAAATTGTCAGATATTTACCTATTTATTAAAAGTCTTCTTCTTCCAAATATTTTTATTTTTTCTAGTAGTTTGAAAAATTTTAACTTATTATCACTTCGAACAGATATTAGCTACAACACAAAAGGACGACCAAATGGCGTCCTTTTACAAACTAGTCTGCAATTAGTGTTTCAAGACCAACTTTCATCATATCAGTGAAAGTATTTTGACGTTCCTCAGCTGTTGTGTCCTCATCTGGATTTACCAAACTATCAGAAATAGTCATAATAGCCAGAGCATCTACTTGGTGTTGGGCTGCAAGGTAGTAAAGTGCTGCTGCTTCCATTTCGACAGCCTTCACGCCCCATTTCCCAAGTTCAATATTTTTTTCAAAATAATTTGAGTAGAAAACATCAGAAGATAGAACATTACCAACATGTGTTGTCATACCAAAATTTTTGGCGATGTGATAAGCCTTATCCAAGAGATTAAAACTTGCAATTTGAGGAAAGTCGTATTGAGGCCAGTCATTACGAATAATATTAGAGTTAGTTGCTGCTGCTTGTGCTAGAACCAACTCACGAACGTGAACATTCTCATTCAAAGAACCAGCAGTTCCCACACGGATCAATTTTTTAACCCCGTAGTCAACAATAAGCTCACGAGCATAGATAGAGATAGATGGCATCCCCATTCCAGTTCCCATTACTGAGACACGTTCACCTTTGTATGTTCCTGTGTAACCAAACATATTACGAACTTCATTGAAACATACAGCATCTTCAAGGAAATTCTCGGCAATGAATTTCGCTCGTAAAGGATCTCCAGGTAGGAGAATTTTATCAGCAATTTCACCTTGCTTAGCAGCAATATGGATAGACATAATTAATCTATAAAGGGCGACAGAGACGAAGTAAAAATAAAAAACTTACGAAGATTGCCAATGCTATTCAGTTTATCTTTTTCACTCTTCTCCGCCCGTATTCAGTTCATTGAATACGGTTAACCCATCCTTTCTATTAATTTATAAAGGTTAAAGAGCAACTAGAAAGTAATTGAAAATAAGGAAGCTGACATAGCTCTACGCGTCTAAGCAGGTTAGCTATTTCCCAAACTCTCCACTCATTTTCAAATATAAATACCTGCTCCGCAATCCTTAAGTTATATTTTTTAAAGTTTTCTACTACTACTATATAAATAGTATATGAGCTACTTAAATGTTTAGATCTGGGTTAGTGAATCTAGAAAAGCAAATAATTTTTTATTCATTTGAGAATAATCATGATTATGCAATTGTTCTGGTGTTTGAACAAAATCTAACTGTTTATTTTGCTGGTACAAATGCTCTTCACCATCAGCAGCTATCAGTAAATCAATCGCTTCAAGGTCAAACTCTAAATGTGCTTGGAAGGCATAATGTTCAGGGCTAAAGCAAATTATTTGGCGTGGACAGCCCTTGCTAGTCGCAAGAACAACTGCCTTGTCGCTCAAACCAGGCATATCACCATGCCAGTGACCCGTGTTTAAAGTAGAACCAAGATTTTTAATGTGTGCTCATCAGCTAATCCTTCATCAGTTAAGGTCAAAGGGAAAACGCCAATTTCACGTTCTGGACTATGTTCATATTTTCCACCATAAGCTACAGATAAAAGTTGAGCCCCTAAGCATACCCCGACAATATAGATATCAGCATCAATTGCTTTTTGAATTAATGCAATTTCAGCCTTTGGATCATAGTATGGAAAGACTTGACGATCTTCATCAGGTGACTGAGGTCCGCCCATTACTATAAGGAAATCAATATCATCAACAGTTTCTGGAAGTTCTTCTTCCTCATAAACCCTTGTTGACGAAATATGATGTCCACGCTTTTGAGCCCATTTCAAATAAGCTCCTGGAACCTCAAATTTTTCGTGTAAGATAAAATGAATATTCATAATCTTTCTTTCCATTTATTGTTTATCATCCTTGATAGGATACTTGCTAGTATAAGTGGGAATACGATAACTCCTCCTATACCTGTAAAACCAACAACCAAGGCTATTCCTGTTAGGGGGGATCAAGCATTGTCCCTAAAAATACGGTTGCCCCTAGTAACATTCCTAAACTAAGACTATGAGAAAAACCAAAATTTCCAAGAAGCACCGTTATCAGATAACCCGTACCTACACCTATAGCAAACGATGGCATCAGAGTTCCACCATAAGCACCACTCCTTAAAAGTAGACAGACTAATAGACATTTGATGATGAGAATGACAAGAAGATATGCTGAAGAGTTTCCAGAAAAAATCCATTGAGCTAAAACCTGTCCGTTTCCCATAAAAATTGGAAGGTAAGCTGACAGTCCACCAAGAATCATAAAGGTAAAGGACAACGTCCAAAGAATTTCTTTACCTGTAATATGATGTTTACTGGCCTTCTTTGCAAAATATCCAAATATTATGGCAAGTGCTGTTACAAATAATGCTAAGATGATTGCCTGTATAAAACTGGAAGAATCAATAGTCACTTTATCTATTATATATAAAGCGTGTCCACCAACAATTGGTTTGGTACAATAAGCAGATACATAAGTGGTCGCAAGAATAATAATGATATTCTTTAGTTTCTAACAGACTCCTAAGGTTTACAAAACAAACAAAGCACTAGCAAAAGGCACTTGGTAAACAGATGCTAGCCCTGAGCCAGCACCACAAGCAATTAATAATTGTCTATCGGAAATGAATAAATGCAATCCTTTAGAAAGACTCCCACCAAAGAGAGCACCCAATTCTCGAGGTGCTCCTTCTTTGCCTATTGAGGCTCCAGCAGCAACGATTGCCACCTGGACTAATGCATGTAGAAGACTGACCTAGAGGAAATTTAGGTTCCTTTTACCAACGAGTTTCTTAGCTTTGCTAATGGAAAGTAAGGTGACACGTCATTGAAGAAAATACCAAAATAAACTAGATAAAATCCCAACAACAAGTAAGACTGAGAGTCTTCGAAAAGCACTCACTGATTGAAACTGTAACTAGAGGTTCCCTTTATCTTTACCAAACACAATAACTTGTATAAATTCTAGAAGGTAGTGGCAAAAAATTCCAATAAAACCTGAAGCAATCCCAGTTCCAATAACGGCTAAACTCAGCTTAAGGGATTTTGGTAACAACCTTAAACGTTTCCTTACCTGAGAAATCATTTCTTAGAGTTTCGACAAAATAGCTTTAAGCAATCCTTTGAAGTCTCCCTTAATGCGTTCAGTTACTTCTACAACTTCTTCGTGGTTCAATTCTTCTTGCAAACCAGCTGCAAAGTTAGAGATACATGAAATACCCAGAACTTTCAAGTCAGAATGTGCTGCGACGATAACCTCAGGAACTGTTGACATACCAACAGCATCTGCCCCCAATGACTTGAAGGCACGAATTTCAGCAGGAGTTTCATAAGTTGGACCAGTTACTCCAAGATAAACCCCTTCTTCCAACTTGATTCCAAGTTTATCAGCCACTTTATGAGCAATTTCGCGGTAGGCTGGAGTGTAAGCTTTAGACATATCTGGGAAACGTGGGCCAAAGTCATCCAAGTTTTTACCGATCAATGGGTTCTGACCAGTCATATTGATATGGTCAGTAATAGCCATCAAAGTACCAGGACCGAAGCCAATACCACCAGCAGCATTAGTTACAATAACACCTTCACAACCAAGAGCTTTCATAACACGTACAGGGAAAGTTACCACTTCAAGAGGATTTCCTTCATAAAAATGGAAACGTCCTTGAAGAGCCAATACCTTACGTCCAGACAAAGTACCATATACAAGTTTACCTGCATGACCGACTACTGTTGATTTCCCCCAGTTTGGAATATCTGCGTAATCGATTACAATAGCATCTTGGATCTCATCAGCCAATTCTCCAAGTCCAGAACCCAAAATCAAACCAAACTCAGGTTTTTCAATTCCTTTGCTTTCCAAAAAGGTTTGCGTAACTCTAATTTTTTCAAGTAGTGACATTCTAAATCTCCTTTAGTTCCTTATTTTTTCAAACAATGACCAATGTTTGAAAAAGTTCTTGCATTTCGAATCGTAATATAAGAATAAAATGATGACTTTAATAGATTTTTATGATAAACCGTTTGATTGTAGCTTGTCTTATCATGTTTCCCCCAGTAGACTCCTAATTCCCCAAAATGAAGAGTCTCATCTGCCAAATCAAAAGAATTTATTACTCTCTTCAATTCATCCTTGTCTAATTGAACTGTATAAAAGAGGACATCTTTTCTGTACAAATCATTTTCCTACCATTTCGGTAGATATTTACACTCATTTTGGTATTCCTCTAGTGTAAAAAGGGAAAAGACATTAATAAAGGCGTAAGACTTATTCAGAAATTCTTCTATGGCTAAAAGTAATTCTTCTATTAATAAAGGAAGAAACATTCTTAAAACCTAGTTTCTCAAGGTCATGGCAGAATTTTTCCATGACTACCCTATTACGACCGCCGACATTTATCCCACGAACCAGAAAAGTACAACGTTTCATTTTAGACAAGTTTATCCAAGAAACTTTCACCAATCATCGCTTTCTCAACACCGAAGTTATCCGCAATTGTTGCTGAGATATCAGCGAAATGTCCAACTGGAATCAAGCCACTACATTTGAAGGAAGGGCTGTAAGCCAAGAATGGGATGTATTCACGAGTATGGTCTGTACCAGCATAAGTTGGGTCATTACCATGGTCTGCAGTGATCATCAAGAGATCATCTTCTTTCATAGCAGCGATAATTTCAGGCAAGCGCTCGTCAAATTCATGCAAGCAATCGCGGTAGCCCTGTGGATTACGACGATGTCCGTAAAGGGCATCAAAGTCTACCAAGTTTGTGAAAGAGAAACCATGTTTAAAGTCTTCTGATGTCATAGCCTTAATCAAATTGTCCACACCGTGGTTATTTGATTTGTTATGACCCATATCGTGGTTGATACCTTCACCATTGAAGATATCACTAATCTTACCAACTGAGTAAGTGTCAATTCCTGCTTCGTTCAATTTGTCCAAAACAGTTGGAGCAAATGGTGAAATAGCCAAGTCACGACGGTTAGATGTACGAGTAAAGTTCCCAGGCTCACCAACGTAAGGACGAGCAATGATACGACCAAGAAGAGCTGGACGTTCCAAAGTGATAGAACGAGCAAATTCGCAAATACGATACAATTCTTCAACAGGAATAATATCTTCGTGAGCTGCGATTTGAAGAACTGGGTCAGCTGATGTATAAATAATTAACTCACCAGTTTCCATTTGGCGTGGTCCGAAGTCATCGATAACTGCTGTACCAGAATAAGGTTTATTGGCTTCACGAATAACCTTACGCCCTGAGAATTCTTCAATTTGAGTAAGAATTTCCTCTGGGAATCCATTCCAGAAAGTATCAAAAGGTTCTGTAATATTAAGTCCCATGATTTCCCAGTGACCTGTCATGGTATCTTTTCCAAGAGAGACTTCTTCTAACTTAGTTGCGTAACCAGTTGGATTGCTTTCAGCTGGAACAGTTTTCAAGGGTTGTTCGCGAGGAATATTTCCAAGACCAAGTTTAGCCATGTTTGGCACATTCAAACCAACAGTTTTAGAAATGTGTCCAAGGGTATCTGAAGCTCCGTCAGGAACACCAGCATTGACAAAATTATTAGCATCTGGAGCTGCACCAATACCTACTGAATCAAGAACGATTAAATGCATTCGATTAAATTTGGACATAACAACACCACAAAGAGCTAAAATCTTTCGAAATTACCTCTTTTCTTTCTATATAATAATCTAGTGATAACATCACTATTAGGTTACTTTATTCATTTACAATTTAAAAGAAAAATTAAACAGGACTAATCCTTAACCTCAACAATCTTAACACCATCTTTTCCAGCGACGATAACCTTATTAACCATTCCATTGAATAAGCCATGTTCAACAACACCAGTCATAGCTTTTAGTTCGTCACCTAAAGCAACTGGGTTATTAATTTTACCGAGATCCAAATCAATAATAAAGTTCTTCATATCTGTAACAAAGCGATCACCTTGTTCAGTTACTCGGAATGATGGCTTATAGCCCTTAGATTCAAAGTCGAGATACAAGCGATCAGCGCCATATTGAACAACTTCGACTGGTAATTTAAAAGCACCAAGTTGATCAACCATCTTAGACTCATCAACTACCCAGATGTACTTTTTCGTAGGTGTGGCAACGATTTTTTCCATCAAGAGGGCACCACCGCCACCTTTAATGCCGTTGAGTTGAGGATCTACTTCGTCGGCGCCATCAACGGTAACATCAATACTATCAATATCATCCACTGATTTCAAAGGAATACCTAGACCTTCAGCTTGCTTCGTTGTTTGAGTAGACGTCGTTACACCTACTACACTGAGACCTTCCTCCTTTATTCGACGACCAATCTCCTCTACAAAGAAATAAGCTGTTGAGCCAGTACCTAGTCCAACAACCATGCCATCTTCAACAAATCCAGCAGCGTATACACCGGCGAGCTTTTTTAATTCATCCATGCAGATTTCCTTACATCTTTCTATATAGTCATTCAAATTTATTATAACATGAGTGTTCTTCAAATTGCAACGATAAGTATGAAAAGGCTATCAAAAACTTTAAAACAATAAAACTAGACCCTAAAATTAGAATCAAATTTGAAGGTAGAAATAATATAGTAGCATCACTTAGTCTTCTTTACGATGTTTGAAGAATCCTACGAAAGCTGAAAAAAATCATCGAAATAAATCAAAGTAATCCTGCATTTCTTGTGTGCTCACCAGTTTGTGGCAACTCAGCTTGAGGAACTTCAGTATCTGGAGTCAGTGGTGTAGGTGGTAAAAAATGATACCCTCTCAATAACATAATTCTTATGCCATACAACAGTTGGTTTTTCTGGTGTTTTTGGTTCAACCGGTCTAGCTGGAACTTCAACCACTTTTGGTGTTGGAGTAGTTAGGTCCGTACCTACTGCAACAACCCATTTGCCATCATTTGATGAAAGGCTCAAAATCTCATAACAGTTAATCACATGCTTAATTAAATGCATATCCGTATATTCACGCATGCTTGACTGATTCAAATTACATAGGTGACAACAAATTTGTCACCTATGTAATTTGAATGAATTCAGTCTCATTATTAGACTAAGGACTGGTTGCTACAATATCAGAAGCCCCACCTTCACGTTGAAAGGTCAAATTTTGAACAGTTTCTACATCTTTTAGATCTTGGAAACCATTATCATTCATGTACTTATCATAAGCTTATTTAGCGTATTGCTCTAGGTCTATATTGTATTTCATAAGATAAACTTCATACTGAGCTTTAGCATCGTCTTCTTCATCCTTAATATCAAAAGCTTGTCATAGGCTATTTTATCTTTATCATACTGTACTTTCTTAGCTTAGTTTTATTGTAAATCTTTATCGTATTGCACACTTTAGATATATTATAAACAGATATTTCTGCATAATACTTACCTTTAGTTTCAGCCGTCGTCTTATCTGCTGATGCTTTTTCGAATACTTTAGAACCATAAGTCAATATTTGATTATTACATTCTTACAATACTGCATCATAAGTTTTTTATCAGCTTGATATTTAGCTATATCTTTTTCATAGTAGCTTAATCAGTATCATACTATGCTTTAGAAGCAGAGTTTACTTTATCCGCTGCTGCTTTTCAGCCACTTTAGCATTATACTTAGCCTTTGCTTTATCATAATCAGCTAAATCTTTTTTGTGGTCTTCTTTTACTTTCTGTTAACCATAACCAACTGTATTAATCTCTTTTAATTGTGCATGATTGTCAGCAATAGCACTCTCTAAAGATGTATGTGATTGAAATGTAGTTTCTTCGACTTCTACCCCTTTTTTATCGCAGAGGCTTTAGCATCTTCAAAAATATCAGTTGTAACAACACTTGTTGGGAAAGTGATATTTCCGTCTTCTTTGACAGAAACAACTTGCTTCTCTGAATGATTAACAGTTGATGAATTGACAGCGGTATCTGTTAGCACAGAAACACTGAGTGGCGTATCAGTGACAGCTGAAGTTGAAACCTTAAAATGCTGTACACCAACCGCTTCCATCACAAGAATGGTTGTACCCAAAAGAACATAGGCATCTCCAAAGCTATACTTTATGATTGAAAAACATTGCGAATCTCTTCTTCCCATATCACAAATTTTCTTAACAAGTGAAGCCTAACACCGTTAAATTTTCTCCAATAGTAATTGTATTAATGTTTTCGAAATTTTTCATTTGTCATCTTGTTTCTAATCATAGTATAATAATTTATTTAGTCTAAAATAGCTATCTTAATTTTATATGTTACCTCCTCTTAAAATTAGAAATAGATTGCAATGAATAAGTTTAGACTTAAGATATTGTTAATTGTATTTTTCAAAAGATTTTGTTATAACACCAAAAAAGCCCCAAAGGGCAAAAATCTTAACAATATTCGAGTATCCCCATGGTTCCTCATTGACCTATTACGAATCACTAGTGACTATTCAAGGTCAAATATCTGAATTCATTGACTCAAGATTTTTTGAACCAATTCTTTTAAATCTGGAAGCAGTTCTTTCTTAAACCATGGATTTTTCGCTTGCCAGATATTATTTCGTGGTGACGGATGCACTAAAGGAAAATAATCTGGAAGATAATCTCTGTAATGTTTAACTGTATCTGTTAATTTAGTTGATGATTTTTGATGCAAATAGTAATGCTGAGCATAGTTTCCCACAAGTATAGTTAATTGAATATTTGGAGATAAATCTAGAACTCTCTCATGCCATTTATCAGCAAAACCTTTGCGGGGCCCTAAATCTCCAGATTTTCCATGCCCCGGGAAATAAAAATCCATTGGTACAATGGCAAACAGACCTGATTCATAAAATTCTTCTCGCGACACACCCATCCAATCCCGTAGATTATCTCCACTAGGGTCATTCCAGTAAAGTCCAGACTCTTGAGCTCGGATACCAGGAGCTTGTCCTACGATATTAATCCTCGCAGTTTTTGGAATACTAAACAAGGGTTTGATACCTTGTTCAGTATACGTTTTATTTTGTTCGTCAGCCATAATAGCTTGTGTCAATTCTTCAAGTGTTTCCATATTTTCCTCCAAAAAAAGAGACAAAATGTCTCTTTTTTACTTGATCAACTCATAGATAGCTTCTGCATAAATGGCAGCTGCACGGTATAAGTCCTCAACTTCAGTAAATTCATTTGCTTGGTGCATGGTATTGACATAACCAGGGAACATAGCACCATAAGCAACACCACGTTTAAGGAGACGTCCAAAGGTACCACCACCAATGATTTGTTCATGACCTTTAAGACCTGTCTGTTTCTCATAAACCGAAAGAAGTGTCTGTATCATAGGATCACTAACTGGTACGTAATGCGGCACATGACCATGTTCTGAAAGACTGACCGCCTTAGGTCCTTCAAGTTTTTCAAGGCCAGCCTTAATACCATCTACATTAACCCCTTGAGGGTAGCGGAAGTTCAAAGCAATGGTATTATCTTCAGATTCCTTGTTAAAGGTAAAGACACCTGCATTCATAGTTAACTCACCCATTTTAGAATCTGTATAGGCAAGACCTGTCTTTTCAGAAAAGAAATCTTGATGAAGTGTTTCAGCAATTAAATCCAAATAAGTCTTAGCATTAGCTTTGAAGTCAAATTGGCTAAGGAAGAGTGCTAAGTATGTTGCCCCATTGATACCATTTTGAGGCATCATACCATGAGCTGATTTACCATGAATAGTCACATGGAAAACACCTGCTTCTTCAGTCACTTGACCGGTTACTGCTTGATCAGCAACAAAGTCATTAAGTTTAGACTCAAGTTCCTGTAAAGTGATAGGTGCCGTAAACTCTGCACTTGCAGATTCAGGGACCATATTTTCACGCAAGCCACCATTAAAGCTTACGAGGCTAAAGTCACCATCGTTTTGTCCTTCAAAATGAAGATAGGCAGTAATATTTCCTTTTTCCCCATTGATAATTGGAAATTCTGCATCAGGAGAAAAGCCAAAATCAGGATCTTTCAATCCATTATGAGCGAAGTAATAATCCATATCACCCCAACCAGATTCTTCATCTGTACCAACAATAAAGCGAACACGCTTAGATACTGGAAGCTCAAGCTCTTTGATAATTTTCAAAGCATAATAACAAGCCATTGTTGGCCCTTTATCATCTGATGAACCACGGGCATAAAGCTTTCCTTCTTTGATTACTGGTTCATAAGGATCAGTGTCCCATCCGCTACCCGCTGGAACCACATCCAAGTGTGCAAAAATACCCAAGACTTCATCACCTTGACCAAATTCAAAGTCACCAGCGTAATTATCAATATTACGAGTCTTATAACCATCACGTTCAGCTAAAGCAAGAAAATGTTCTAGAGCTTTCACTGGACCAGGACCAAATGGGTGCTTTTCATCAGCCTTACTATCATCACGTTCTGAATTAATACGCAAAAGACCAAAAAGGTCCTCCATCAAAGCTTCTTTACGTTTATCAACTTCGGCGTGAAAATCAATTGTCATAGTTTACTCCTTACTGTCTCTAGTTAGCACTATTTTAGCATTTTTAGTAAGGGTTTTCAACTCTTTGAATATGCTAAATTTAAAATGCAAACAGGTTTTTAAGATCATAAGGCACCTACTACTTTCAAATTAATTCATAGTCTAGCATTATTTCGAGAATTTCCAAAAACTTTAGAATCTTCTCTTAATTAGTGCTATAATAGGAGTATCAAAACTAAGGAGATGCATTATGCCATTTGTAAAAATTGATCTCTTTGAAGGTCGTTCAGAAGAACAAAAAATTGAACTTGCTCGCGAAGTTACTGAAGTTGTATCACGTGTTGCAAAAGCTCCCAAGGAAGCTATCCATGTTTTCATTAACGATATGCCAGAAGGGACTTACTACCCACATGGTGAAATGAAAAAGAAAAACTAATCATCAAGAAGCAGTCACATCTGTGGGCTGCTTTTTGATATAAAAAATAAGTTGAATTCATCTCGTGAAAAACTACTATTTTAGGATAGTTTTCATTTCTGTATATCTCGGTTTCGCTCCCAAATGCTCATAAAAATCTAGAGCACCTTGGTTATCATTCCATACGTGAAGTGTTGCATTATAACATTCTTGCTCCGTAGCATAGTCCAAAGCAAATTGATAAAGCTTCTCTCCTAATTTTTGTCCACGAGCTTTTTCTTCAACACAAAGATCATCAATGAAGAGAGTTTAATAGGTTTTTGAGGACCATCATTTTCAGATACTTCTTTAATTATCAAGAAGAGATGACACAAGATCGTTCCAGCCTCATCTTCATAGACAAATACAGGTTTATTTGCATCCCCTATTACTCCTTCTAACTCTTTATCCGTAAACTTACTTCCTTTTACTTTAAGGACATCAGAACGAGCTTGATGATGAACGATTAGGATTTGCGCGAAAAGTTCCTGTAGTCTTGGAATATCTTCTATCTTTTCCAAACAAATCATATTTAACTCCTTTTAATCAAAACCACCCGTGAGAACGGGTGGTTTGCTCTTTGGCTGAAAGCCTCTGCTACCAGCCGAGGCCTAAAGGCCTACTGAATGGTTTCCCTTCAGCACCACCTTTGCTAGCTGACCCGACTAGCGGGTCTATTTTAGACTACTTTCTTTTATTCTTCTCACCTGTAAACGGATCATATTCCTCGAAAAGACTGAGCTGATCTGCTATCACGTCTTCTTGTAATTGATTACGAATATATGCTTCAATTCGCTTCTGATTTCGCCCAACCGTATCAACATAAAACCCTCGACACCAAAATTTGCGATTCCCATATTTATACTTTAAATTAGCGTGTCGGTCGAATATCATTAAGCTACTTTACCCTTTAAATATCCCATAAATGAGGAGATACTTAGCTTCAGTGGTATACTCACCAACATGTAAATATGATCTGGGCAGGCTTCTGCTTCATGAATTTCAATGCCTTTTCTTTCACATAATAATAGGAAGATTTGACCAATACTTGCTTTGTATTTCCCATAGATTATTTGACGTCTATATTTCGGGGCGAATACAATATGATACTTACAATTCCATGTAGTATGTGCTAAACTATTATTCTGTCTTATCAAGAATCCTCCTTTAATATACTAATTAATGGTCGGAAAACCTTATCTAATGAAACACTTTAGTTGGAGGATTATTTGATACATCGCTAAAAGCTTTTCGAAAACCACTAGCACAGCTAATGGTTTTCGTGAGACAAAAAAAGATGGGTAAAACCCATCTTAATCACTATTTACCAAGTTTTGCTTTAGCTGCATCTGCAAGAGCTGTGAAAGCTGCTGCATCGTTAACTGCCAAATCAGCAAGCATTTTACGGTTAACTTCAATTTCAGCCAATTTCAAACCGTGCATCAATTGTGAGTATGACAAACCGTTCAAACGAGCTGCCGCATTGATACGTGTGATCCAAAGTTTACGGAAATCACGTTTCTTTTGACGACGGTCACGGTATGCATAGTAGTAAGAGTTCATTACTTGTTCTTTTGCAGTACGGAACAAGATGTGTTTTGCACCATAGTAACCTTTAGCAAGTTTCAATACACGTTTACGACGTTTGCGTGATACAACGCCACCTTTAACACGAGCCATTTATATATTCCTCCGAATTAGTTCTAGTTTAGTTAATTTGAAATGCTTGTAGCGGATTAACGCATTTGTGAAACCATTGATTTAATACGTTTAAAGTCACCTGAATGTACCATTGACGCTTTACGAAGGTGACGACGTTGTTTTTTAGTTTTACCGTGGAAACGGTGAGATGTAAAGGCACGGAAGCGTTTCAATCCACCTGAACCTGTACGTTTGAAACGTTTAGCTGATGCGCGGTGTGTTTTTTGTTTTGGCATTTTAAAATTCTCCTCTTAAAATAGTGTTAATTTGACAATTATTTTTTGTCAGGAATTGGTGCAAGTTGCATGAACATTTGACGTCCATCCATCTTAGCTCTTTGCTCAATAATCGCAATATCTTGTGTTTTTTCAGCAAATTCCGCCAATACCTTAGCTCCGATTTCTTTATGAGTAATCATACGGCCTTTGAATCGGATAGAAACTTTTACCTTGTTTCCTTTTTCAAGGAATTTACGGCCGTTACGAAGTTTTGTTTCAAAGTCACCTTTATCGATAACTGGACTCAAACGAACTTCCTTAACAGTAACAACGCTTTGTTTCTTACGTTGTTCTTTTTGTTTCTTTTGATACTCAAATTTGAACTTACCATAGTTCATAATCTTCGCAACAGGTGGCGTAGCTTGTGGTTGGATAAGAACCAGGTCAACATTTGCATCATCTGCAATAGCCTGTGCTTCTGACAATGGTTTGATGCCCAATTGTTCACCATCAAGACCAACAAGACGAACTTCACGAACGCGAATTTCATCATTAATGAATAGATCTTTCTTAGCTATGATCTTCACCTCTTTATTTTTTTAGAGAAAAACAAAGCGGACTTGATATACAAGCCCGCACACATAATATCCCTTTAAGGATTTGACATGTTGGGCCAGACAACCTAAGTCGCAAGGCGAGAAGTTCTCACTTCTGCTTTTCTCATTGCTATTAGTATAACAAGTGAGTCATCCTTTGTCAATAATTTTTTTTGCTTTTTCTTGAATAAATTCCACAACACCATCAATAGACACACCTGTAGTATCAAAAGTGATGGCATCTTCAGCTGGTCTAAGAGGTGATACCTCACGGTGACTATCTTTATAGTCACGTTCAGCAATTTCTTTTTTAAGTGTCTCGAGATCAGCAGGAATACCTTTTTCAATATTTTCCTTATAACGACGTTCTGCACGTTCATCAACAGAAGCAATCATGAAAATCTTGAGTTCTGCATCAGGTAAAACCACTGTACCAATATCACGACCATCCATGATGATACCACCTTCCTGAGCAATACGCTGTTGTTGTGAAACGAGTTCTTGACGTACTTCTGGAATAGCCGCTACCCAAGAGACGTTATTTGTAACTTGATTATCACGAATTGGATGTGTAATATCAACATCACCAACATAAACTTTTGGACTACCATCTGCCGCTTTCCCAAATGAAATAGGGTGTTGCGAGAGTTGATCTAAAATTTCTGGTACATTTTCCTCAGTCAAACCATTCTGCAAAGCTAGATAAGTTGCAGAACGATACATAGCTCCTGTATCAAGATAAGTATAGCCAAGATTTTTTGCGATAATCTTGGCTACTGTACTTTTTCCACTTGACGCAGGACCATCAATAGCAATTCTAATATCTTTCATGATGTTCCTTTGCTTTTAAATTATTGAACCTTAACAACATCTCCTGGGTTAGCAAACCAGTATCCATTTGTCATGTGGTCTGGGTTCAGACGTTGCAACTCATCTACAGAGATACCTGCACGAGCTGCGATAGAAGCTGCACCTTCGCCAGGTTGAACAACGATTGATGAACCGTCAGTTGCTGCTGTAGCACTTGATGGTGTTGTTGCAGCTGAGTCAGTTGCATAGCCTTTTTCAACATGTTTAGAAGAGCTGGATGCTTTCGTTGATGATGATTTCTCTTTAGTTGACTTCTCACTATCTTCACCCATACTTGAATCTTTTTTGCTTGATGAAGATTTAACGACTTTGCTAGTTGAAGTTGAAGAGAAACCTAAAGATTCCTTAGACGCCGCAGTTTTACTTCCTCCAATATTTGATGTATAGAAAACAAAGAACAAAATACATACAACAATAATAAAGAACAAGCTAAGCAAGACTGTCAAGAATGACGAATTAATGAAGCTACTTTTTTCTTGATCCTCATCTGAAGAAGTGTTTCCCTCTTCTTCAAAATCCTCAAACTCATCTTCATCATCTAGAAAATCAGCATCAACTACTTCTTCCGACTCTTCTTCAGAAACCTTATCTTCCCATGGTTTTTTACTCATGATTTTCTCCTTGTAAAAACAATAAATCTATTTTAAAATAATACTATGAAAGTATCATTAATTCCAGAAAAATGTATCGCTTGTGGTTTGTGCCAAACCTACTCTCCCGTCTTTGATTATGATGACGAAGGAATCGTTAGGTTTAAAGATAGCGACCAACTTAGTAGAACGATTGAAAATAGCCCCGAGACTTTGACAGCTGTCAAATCTTGTCCTACTAAAGCCCTTATTTGCGAAGTTTAATCTTGAGGGCTTTTTTTGGTTCCTCATAAAATGCAAAATAATCAAAATTAGTCATATAATCCATTAGTTCTACCTCACCTTTGAAATTAGGATGAAGCGCTAAAGCATCTAAGAAATATTTCTTAGGCCACTTTCTCATATAAAACTGACATTTCTTTCCATTTTTAAAAATGAGGCACAAGCCGGTTTTGATAACTTCCACTTTTTCAATATCACTAATCTGCACCTTACGCGGTTTAAAAATATTGAAAGAAACAATACGCAATATTCCATAATCTTCAATAATAAAGTAACGATGAAACCCTAGACCAAATAAAGCAACAAAAATAGTGAAAAGCATCAAAATATGTGAGGGCACCGAGTACAACTCGAACAGAAGGACCCCTGCAATAAAGATTGGCGTGATGGCTAAAGACCAATAAATGATAAGCCAAGATAATTCGGGTTGCCAATGGTAACGATACTTGCCGAAAATTTTAATCATCTCAGCACCTCCATTACTTCTAATTTTACCATAAAATCAGCTTTTAGCAAGCACAATTAAGATTTACTGACAATTCCAAGAATAACATCTACAGCTTTTTCCATTGTCTGCAAAGAAACGTACTCATAACGACCATGCATATTTTCACCACCTGCAAAAAGGTTTGGCGTTGGAATGCCCATGAAGGATATCTTTGAACCATCTGTTCCACCACGTATTGGCTCAATCACTGGAACAATTCCTAGGTCCTCCATAACCTCCTTAGCCAACTCAACAGGCATCATATTTTTTTCAATGACTTGACGCATGTTATAGTATTGATCCTTGATTACCAAATCAACTCGTGTCTGACCATAAGTTTTATTCATTTCATCGGCAATCTTTTGGAAGGCTGCTTTACGATTTTCAAAAGACTCTGTCTCAAAATCACGAATGATATATGATGAATTTGCTTCTTCAACAGTACCTGTCATTGTTTGAAGATGGTTGAAACCTTGATAACCATCCGTCAACTCTGGACGATCTTCTGCTGGTAACTGATTATGAAAATCAATTGCTAATTGCAAAGCATTGACCATCTGACCTTTTGCTGTTCCAGGGTGAACATTACGGCCATGAAATATCAGCTCTGCACCCGCGGCAGAGAAGGTTTCATACTGCAATTCACCCAATGGACCACCGTCAACAGTGTAGGCAAAATCGACATCAAAATCATCAACATCAAATTTATCTGCGCCAATTCCAATTTCTTCATCAGGACCAAAGCCTACACGAATTTCACAATGTTTGATTTCAGGATTTGCCTTCAAATGAGCCAATGCTGTCATAATCTCAGCAATACCGGATTTATCATCAGCTCCAAGAAGAGTGGTGCCATCTGTCGTAATAAGTGTCTGACCGATGTAATTCTGGAGATTAGGGAAATCAGCTGGAGCTAGGTTATAACCTGAAGTTCCAAGAGGAATAATACCCCCATCATAGGATTCAATAACTTGGGGTGATACTCCTTCTGCGTTAAAATCTGCAGTATCCATATGAGAGATGAAACCAATCTTACGTGTTAATCGGTCATCGTTAGCCGGCAGGGTTGCCACTAGGTAACCATTACTTTCCAAATAATGGATGTTACTTAACCCTAGTTCTTCCAATTCTGGTTTTAGAATATTCAAAGCAAAATCTACCTGGCTTTGTGTTGTTGGCGTCCTTGTTGCATTTTCATCACTACGTGTATTAATTTTGGCATAGCGTAGAAAACGCTCTAAGAGTAGGTCGTAGGCCATAAGCGCTCCTTTTACTGTATTTACTATTTACCTCGATTATAGCATAAAAACCCATCATATTGATGGGTTAACCGTATAACTTAAACTTTAGATTCTTTTTCGTAGTAAGCCTTAATTTCTTCCACAATAGCATTCGCTAAAACCAATACCACTAAAAAAGCTGGAGACTTTTGATAAGTTCCAGCTTTTTTAGTGGTATTGAAATATTAATCCACATCAACAAAACCGAAGCGAGATAGAGGGTACAATCTGAAAGAGATAACTCCCTTGATTTGGTCTTTTTCAATAAGACCAAACTTACGACTATCTTCAGTATCACGACGATTATCGTTCAATACAAGGTACTGCCCCTTCTTGATTTTAGTTTGCTTATTATCAGTCAATGTTCCAATTGAAAAATCATCTGTGAAAAAATTCCCAGGTGAAACGGTTGCTAAATAAGCTGACTTATCTTTGCTGATATAGGTTTCTTCAACTGGTTTATCATTAACATAAAGAAAATCATCCATAGCTGTTACACTCTTACCTTCATCTGCAATGACACGGCCGGTATATTCCTTACCATTAACCGTATACAGGATAAAGTCCTTATTATGCGGTTCAACCTTTTTATTGAAAGTAACATAATCACCTGCATGAATATAGTCATTCGCCTGACCTTCGGTTACACGGTGTGTTGATAACACAAAAACTCTTAACAATGAAATCACTACAATGGCAAGAACTGCTATGATAATATTTCGAATTAAATCTCTCTTAACCATATTTACTCCTTATGGGTTCCAATAAAATTATAACATAAATAGACAAATAAAAAAAGAGGAAGTTGAGTAAGATTCGCGCTCCCCTTTTTCTCTATAAACCACTAATTATAGCATTTTAAAGCTTAATAATCTTCAAGAAACGTTTGCATATTGACATCGTCTGGCACCAAGGCAAGGTATTTTTCTGCTGTTACACGCGCCTGGTCTCTGTAACCAAATTCTCTTAGAATATATGCATAATCCTGTAAGAATTCAGGATTATCAGCCAAATCTTTAGACAAATCTTGATAGATTTGAAAGGCTTCTTCTCCATCATCAAGTGCTTGATAAGCCCTGGCGATATTCCAACGAGCCAAAACAGAATCAACCTCGTAATCAGCTAAAGCTGCAAGATCATCGAAACGTTCTTCTTCCAAATAAAGAGCACTTAAACGTAAGACGATTTCATCATTATCTTCTGCTAGCGGTAAAGCCTGCTTCAAATAGGATTCAGCCGACTGGGTGTCATGTAATTCATAGGATAACTGTGATGCTAACAAAAGTAATTGAACATCAAAAGCATTCTTTGAAATGCCTTGCTGCGTCATACGTAAAGCTTCTTCTGTTCGATGTTCAGCGTGAAGCGATAGAGCGTAATTATACTCATAACCCTCAAAATCGGAAGACATGGTTTCTATCTGCTTAAAGTAGAAATTAGCTTTTTGATACTCTTCTTGATCATATAGTAGAGTGGCTAATTCAAAAGCAATGGTGTCATTGTATTCAATTTCAATGGCTTTTTCCAAAAATTCACGAGCAGCTTCAAATTTACCAAGACTGGCATAAGACTTACCGATACGCTCATAAGTAGAAACGCCAGTTGTTGCAAGAAGATCACGATTATCCAGTTTGGCATAGTATTGAATGGCTTGCTCAAAGTTTCCGAGTTCAAACTCCATCTCAGCCAAACCAAAAATAATCAATGAGTCATCTGATAGTTGACTTGCTTCCAACAACTTGTCACGGGCTACATCCGTTAAGCCCTCCATTTGGTAAAGGTCTGCCTTTACAATCAACGCAGACAAATAGTCCTCAGACTCCTCAGGAATAGCATCTAAATAGAGAAACGCTTCTTCAATATTACCATCTTCGGCTGCAATTTGTGCTAAGTTAACATTGACCTCTGGAAAATCAAAACGAACTTTTTCGTAAATTTCCTGTGCCTGTGGTAAAAAGCCAATAGACTCTAAATATTCGGCCAACTCAACAAGAACCTCTGCTGGATCCTCATTTAAAGCTTTTTTTAAATATTTATCCGCATGGTGTAAATCTTGCTTCTCAATAGAAGCAACCATTTTTTCACTATTTAACATCGTATTTTTGTCCTTTAATTTCAATGTCATCTTGGTAAAGATTACTTACAGAACGGTACCAATCAAAAATCTCCTTAACAATAACCTTGACAGAAGCGTAAATTGGAATACCCAACAGTACTCCCCAAACACCGTAAAGAGAACCTGCTGTCAAAAGAATGAACATAATGGTAATAGGGTGAATACTTAGTTTATTTCCCAGAACAAGTGGAGAAACAAAACGTCCTTCAATAGTTTGCTCGATAACAAAAATGATGAGAACCTTGATTAGCATAGTAGGGCCTTGAACCAATCCCATAATAACAACCGGTACCATAGCTATAAAACTTCCAAGATAAGGAATCATGTTTAGAAATCCTGCTAAAATACCAAAAGTCATGCCATAACGAAGCCCAACAATCTTGAACATGATACAGAACATAATTGCTATGACAATCGCTACTGTCACTTGACCTCGAACATAACATTCAAGCTGATTATTGATATCTGAAAGCATACGGACAGTCGTTTCCCGAAAGCGCGTCGGTAAAGCTGAGACAAAGCTATGTTTCAGCTTTTGACTATCTCTTAAGAGATAAAAAAGAATGAATGGTGTCAAAATGATAGCAACTGTTACTCTTGCAACTGTGCTAGCAAAGGTCCCAATCCAACTAAGAGCTGAAGTAGAAAAGTTCTCGGCATAATTGACCATTCTCGCTGAAAAATCGCTAAGCATGGCCTCTAAATCACCATGAAAATTGGAAAGAATAGGAAGTTTCAACCAACGTTCCGTTTCACTGTTCGCACGAGAAATGTATGATGGGGCATTTTTAAGCAAAATCAAAATTTGATCTTGTAAGTTAGGAATAGCTGTCGAAATTCCCCAAACTAAGAGTAAGGCAAGAATAGCATAGATAACCAAGATAGCCATGGTTCGATCTAAGCCAATTTTTTCAACTAATAGCACCAAAGGTTTTATCAAATAATAAAGAAGCATGGAAATAACCAGAGGCAACATAATAATGGTCAGAAATTGAATAACTGGTGAAAAAATTGGACTAATTTTGGTAAAAATCAAGACCGTCAAACCAATCAAGAGTAAGATTAGAAAGGACACTACCGCCTGATTATTCAAAATCCACTTAAAAAACCATGTTTCTGAAAATTTTTCTGTCTTTTTACAGCTCATAGTTACTCCTTTATTTATCATAAAATGTTACAGTTTTATCTATCAAGTTTTGGTTACAATCGTAGCTAAATTTTGCAGAGAAGAAAGGTTTATCTTCTAGAATCCACTTAAAAATCTCATAGTCACCTTCCCAGGTTTGTTTAGTTAAAACCTGATCATATGGTACCCATTCAAGTGTCCCTTCACGAGATTCCTCATCAGAAATGAGTTTTCCTTCAAAATCAGTCACCTTAAAGACATAGGTATACCAATCGTGGCCCGGAGTAAATTCTGGGAAGGTAATCATACCTTTGAAGTCCATCTTTTTCACTGTCAAATGAGTTTCCTCGAAAATTTCACGACGAGCACATTCGTCAGGCGTTTCTCCCGCTTCTAGTTTTCCCCCAACAGAAATCCACTTTCCTTCATGAACATCATTAGGCTTTTTATTACGATGTAGGAGCAAAAGCTCCTTCCCATTGTCAATATAACAAATGGTAGCTAACTTTGTCATAATGCATCTCTTTTCCAATGTTTTTAAACATTATACCAAATCTAGGATTGATTTTGGACTTTGAGCCATGATTTTGAGATATAAGTGGAAATCTGCTTTTTCTGATTCTCTTGACAAAACAAAAAGAGAACCAAATTAGTTCTCTCTAGACTTCTTTAATATTTCAAATAACGACGCATGGCCATACGTGACCCGATCGAACCGATAATAATACCGACTGCGAAGAGGGTGCCAATGACTGCATAGACAAACCAGTCTACATCATACATAGAAATACCACCTTTAACAAAATCGGGGTTTAAGGTTGAGTAAACCATGTGATACAAAACATAAATAAGGACAGAAGGAATGATGGCACCAAGTGCTCCAATCCAAGCTCCCTCCATCAAGTAAGGACGACGAATGTATGAGTTTTTCGCACCGACCAAACGCATGATTTGAATTTCAGTCGCACGTGACATAATGGTAATACGGATGGTATTTGAAATCAATAGGACAGCTACAATAGTTAAGAGAGCTGTAGCAATGATTCCCCAAAATTGAACACGTTTCATAGTAGCCATCAAAATTTCGGTATCTGATCCACCAAAGTTAGCATTATCAACGCCCTGAATAGCTTTTGCTTCCTTGGCAACACGACTAACATCATCTGGTGATTTAGTTTGAACGATGTAAACATCTGACAGAGGGTTGGCATCGCCAGTAGCAGTCTCGAAACTTGACCCCATTGTTTCAATGAGTTGTTTCTTTTGTTCTTCTTTGCTAGAGAAAGTAACCTTATCTACACCTTTGATTTTAGTCAAAGCATTATAAATTTTATGGTAGTCCTTATTGGCAACGATTTGTCCAGAAAGTTCCTTGACTGTTTCTGAAGCATCTGTTGAATCTGGATCCAAGTAAACATTGACCTGAATATTCTTTTCAATATCTGAAGCCAATTTTTGCGTGTTAAGAATAACAGAACCAAATACACCTAAAAGCGAAAGGACAATCATAACCGAAAATACTGCCGTAAGTGTCGACAATAAATTACGTTTGAGGTTCTTAATAGATTCTCCTAAGTGATGGAAAAAGCGTCTAATCATGGTAACCGTACTCTCCTTTCTCTTCATCACGAACAATACGACCTTCCTCAATCGCTACGACACGATGTCGAAGATTATTAACGATAGTTGAGTTATGGGTTGCCATTATAATGGTAGTCCCTTGTAAGTTAATACGTTCAAGGACCTGCATAATTTCCCAAGAAATCTCTGGGTCCAAGTTTCCTGTTGGTTCATCTGCAATCAAAACCTTGGGATTATTAACAATGGCACGCGCAATAGCGACACGTTGTTGCTCACCACCAGACAATTGATTTGGGAATGAACGCATCTTGTGTTTGAGACCAACCAACTCGAGGACTTCTGTCACACGTTTCTTGATATGACGAGGTTTCTCACCAATAACTTCCATGGCATAGGCAACATTTTCAAAAGCTGTTTTCTTTGGAAGAAGTTTGTAATCCTGGAAAACAACTCCAATAGAACGTCGCAAGAGTGGTACATCTTTCTTACGAAGACGAGTTAAATCAAACTCCCCAACCTTCATAGAACCACTCGTCAATTTTTCTTCTTGGTAGAACAAGCGGATTAGACTTGATTTACCTGCACCAGAAGGACCGACCAAGTAAACAAACTCCCCTGAATTGATAGATAAATCAATATGTCTGAGGGCTGTTGTTGACTTATCATACTTCTTAGTAACGTCTTTTAATTCAATAAGAGCCATAATATCACTATTCAACTACTAAAATAGCTGAAAGTCTTCCTTTCATTGAGATAGAGTATCTTAATACTTTAAAACAGTATATCCTTACTATTCTTCCATACGCCACTTGAGGTAGGCATCGATGAAACCTTCAATATCCCCATCCATTACTTTATCAACCTGGGCAACTTCATAGCCTGTACGGTGATCTTTAACCATGGTATATGGGGTGAAAACATATGAGCGAATTTGGCTTCCCCAAGTGATTTCTTTCTTATCACCTTTCAAGGCATTCACTTCTTCTGCTTTTTTTTCTTGCTCCATTTGATAGAGCTTAGCTTGAAGCATCTTCATAGCACGGTCTCTGTTTCCGTATTGTGTACGGTCAACCGTAGAAGATACAACAATACCTGTTGGAATGTGAGTCAAACGCACACCGGTAGAAACCTTATTGACGTTCTGACCACCTGCACCACCTGATCGGAAAGTATCCATCTTGATATCGTCATCACGGATATCGACTTCAATGGTATCATCTAATTCAGGCATGACTTCCACTGATGTAAATGAAGTGTGACGACGCTTAGCAGAGTCAAATGGTGAGATACGAACCAAACGGTGAACACCCATTTCTGACTTGAGGAATCCATATGCATTAGGTCCCTCAAAAGCAAGAGTTACAGATTTGATTCCAGCCTCATCACCAGCCTGATAATCCAAAGTCTCAACTTTGAAACCTTTGGCATTTCCATAACGCTGGTACATACGGAGTAACATTTCTGCCCAGTCCTGAGCTTCAGTTCCACCAGATCCTGGATGAATTTCAAGAATGGCATTGTTATGGTCATATGGCTCAGACAAAAGCAACGTCATCTCGTAACTTGTCATAATCTTATCAAGTTTTTCAAGCGTTTCTTCGAGTTCCTCTTGAACGCTATCATCTTCTTCCAACATTTCCAAATAAAGCTCTGTCTCGTCAGAGAGCTCTTTCATGTTGTTGAAAGTTTCATATTTCATTTTGAGCTCATTTAACTCTTGAGAGGTCTTTTGAGCCGCAATATTATCATTCCAAAAATCTGGCTCAGTCATTCTGTTTTCAAGGAGCGCAATGTCCTCTTCCAAACGATCTAAGTCAAAGAGACCTCCCGAAGCTCACGAGCTTCTCTTGATTTTCAGAGATTTTTTGGCGAATTTCTGCCACTTCCATGGATAGGTTTCCTCCATTTTATAGTATTATGCTTAATTCTAGCATAAATCACTTAAATTTGCCATTTTGCACACACAAGCTCCCACTCTGCTTGGGAGTGCTCATCCTTTGGTGAGAGTCCCCTCATATAGTCTAACATAGCCTCATCGGGCTTCTTAACAATCTCACCGAGAGCCCAAATAGCCGTTGCCGTATGAATAGGATTATTATTCTTATCAATTATCTCCATCAGTTTGACAATAGCATTGCGATCATGTAGGTTAGCCAAGGCAATAATGGCATTACGTTGAAGAATATTCTTCCCTCGCCAGGAACCGGCAATCATCCCAAATGTCTCCTTAAAGGACTTATTAGTCAGCTCTAGAAATGGGAGCAATTCAGGCATGGCAAGCTCAGGATCAATGTCTGAAGCCAAGGGATTGTCGATACCTCTGTTATATGGACAGGAAATCTGACAGATGTCACAACCATAGATAACAGTCTTTATCTTCTTTCGAAACTCCATATCCATCATCCCCTTATCTTGGGTTTGAAAGGATAGGCAACGACGAGCATTCATCGTACCATCACCAATGAGACAAGATGTCGGACAGGCATCCAGACAACGACGGCAATCCCCACAACCATAGTCAACTTCTTGGTCTGGTTCAATCTCTAGATTAGTGATAAGCTCGCCAAGATACATGTAAGACCCGTATTCTTTCGAGATAACGAGTCCATTCTTTCCGATAAAGCCTATTCCAGCTCGCTTAGCCACTGCTGTATCAACCAAGGCTCCAGTGTCCACCATACCTTTATATTCGAAGTTTTCCGTTAGTTTTTCAATACCTTTTGCCAGACGTTTCAGTTTATCCTGCAAAACATAGTGATAATCTAGGCCCCATGAATTTGGAGTGATTTTGCCACGCTTAAATTCTGTTTTTTGGGGTTGTTGCGGCAACTTATGCGGATAGGCCACAGCAATAGATATGATGGTTTTAGCTGATTCCAAGCTCAATTTGGGGTAAATACGCTCTTCAATATTTTTATGTTCAAATCCTGTTGTTCGCCCTTCTTCGACACCAAGACGAAGGGATTTTTCCAGATAGTCGAAATCATCGGCGGTTGTAAAACCAATTTTTGAAATGCCAATTTCCTTGGCCATCTTTTGTATTTCTAACTTGATATTCATATTCTTATCATAATGAAAACAGAGCCCAAGGGCAAGTATTTTTTATCATCTTCGTCTAAGGACAAGGTACGACCTTTTTGTTACAATGTTTCTATGACAAGACTTGCAGTAATGAGTGATTTACATATTGATTTAAATCATTTTGAGACATATGAAATTGATACTCTTATAAAGTGTCTAAAAGATCAAAAGGTCACCCACCTCCATATCGCTGGTGATATTTCTAACCATTATTTTATCGACACGAAACCTTTTCTACACAAACTTTCTAAGGAGGTCAAGGTTACCTCTAATTTAGGCAATCATGATATGCTTGATTTAGAGGATGACCTTATTGATAATCTGGATTTTCAGGTAATTGATTTAGGAAGTATGACATTATTGGCCTTTCATGGATGGTATGATTATTCCTATTCTGGTGAAAAGTTGGATAAGATTCTCAAACGTAAGAAGCAACTCTGGTTCGACAGACGCCTCAAGCGATTGGGTAACGATCCAGAAATCTGTCACAATGGTCTCAAGAGGCTAGACGATATTCTAAATGATTTGGACACTAGCAAACTTATAGTTGCCATGCATTTTGTTCCTCACAATCGTTTCACCATGACTCACGAGCGTTTTAAACCTTTTAACGCTTTTTTAGGATCTGAACAATTCCATAAGATTTTCGTCAAGCACAGCGTTAAAGATGTTGTTTTCGGTCATGCCCACCGAAGTTATGGGACGGTAACGATTGACGGTGTAACCTATCACTCGCGTCCTCTTGGATACCGACGTGAATGGGATTTAACCATTGACTTTGTTTCCAATCACCCTGAACTCAATCCTACTGGAACATGGAACCTCTCCAAACGTTACAACCTAGTCAAGAAACGGCCAGAGTTTTTAGATTACGAAAAAAAGGAACTAGCAAATGAGTTCCTTTCATCTATGACATTATTCGATTTATAGAACGACTCTTTGAGAGTCGTTTTTTAGTCGATGAAAAATCCCTGCTTTTGTAGATCCTTCAAGGTGTTAGCACGATTGGCAACGGATTTGTCCATGGTCTTGGCAATTTGAGTCGTAAATTCATCAACTCTGTTATTGAGATCGCGAAGATCATAATACTCATGGACTTCAGCGTCGTAGTCTTTTAGCTCCGCCAAGGGATTTTCCAAATCTTTATAGTAATTTTCCATATGGATGACATGACGTGGCAAACGAGGTTTAAGCTGCGGTTCCTGGTCTGGCCAACCAACTGCTAAACCAACTGCTGGATAGACATACTTTGGAAGTTTGAGGAGCTCTGAAAGTTTAGCATTATCATTTAAAATACTGCCCAAATAAACTGTTCCCACACCTAAACTCTCAGCAGCTACCACCATATTTTGCGCAGCAATCATAGCATCTGAAAAAGCTGAAATAAAGCGTTCAGGACTACCTTGTACCAAAGCCTTGGCTCCCTTAGCTTCTGCAATCAAGGTATTACGTCTTTGGTCCACAACAAATACAAAGAGGTGCCCAGTATTAGGAATATAGGGTTGGTTGGCAATTTCTGCAATTTGTTCCTTCAATTTTTCATCAGTAATACTGATAATCGAATAAGCCTGTCTAAAATTACTTGTTGGTGCATGTCTGGCAACATCAACCAGGAGGTTAACCTCTTCTTGTGCCAAAGCCACAGGTTTAAACTGACGAATACTGCGGTGATTGAGTTGTGTCTTAATAGTTTCGTTCATGACCTTCTCCTTAACTTATGATTAGTTCCTTTCATTATAAACAAGACAGCTAATGAATTCAAGATGTGATAGGAAAAAGCCAAAGACCATTGTCTCTGACTTTATATCTTAAATAGCGTCTTTATCCTTACCAAGGGCACGTTGAATAGCTTTGACTATTTCAACCAAAACCACAATCAAGAATGAACCTACAATAACCGCAAGCCATTGTGTAAAACTTAGATGTGACACATGGAAGAGATTATTAAACCCAGGAACCACGATAGTTGCCATCAAGAGGATGAAGGCAACTGGAATTGCCCAGTTAAATGTCTTGTTTCTAAAGAGACCAACTTTAAAGACTGATTGATAAACAGACTTAACGTTAAAGGCATGAAGCAACTGAATCAATCCAAGTGTTGCATAGGCCATTGTAAGGGCATCTGCATGAATTTCTGCTTGTGTATGATGTTCTGGGAAAACAAGACCCCAACCATATACTGCAAGAACCAGGATAGTTTGGAAAACACCTTGATACATGATAGCACCAAAGACCCCACCATCAAAGAAGTTTGATTGACGTCCACGAGGTTTGTGAGTCATAATACCTGGTTCAGCTGGCTCAACACCAAGAGCGATGGCTGGAAGGGTATCCGTTACTAAGTTAATCCAGAGAAGGTGCACTGGTTGAAGCACATCCCATCCAAATAATGTAGCAAAGAAGATAATAAAGACTTCGGCCATGTTAGCTGACAAGAGGTACTGGATTGATTTTTGAATATTGGAGAAGACCTTTCGACCTTCTTCTACAGCAACGATAATTGTCGCAAAGTTATCATCGGCAAGAATCATATCAGAAGCTCCCTTAGAAACCTCTGTACCTGTAATCCCCATACCGATACCAATATCAGCTGTCTTAAGTGATGGCGCATCATTGACCCCGTCACCTGTCATAGCAACAACCTTGCCCTCATTTTGCCAAGCCTTAACGATACGAACCTTGTGTTCAGGAGACACGCGCGCATAAACTGAGTACTGTTTGAAGACTTTCTGGAATTCCTCATCAGAAAGCTCATTAAGATCAGCCCCAGTAATGACACGATCTTCCGTATCATTTGGATCAATGATACCGAGACGCTTAGCGATTGCTTCCGCTGTATCTTGGTGGTCACCTGTAATCATAATTGGACGGATTCCCGCCTCTTTAGCGACACGGACAGCTTCTGCTGCTTCAGGACGTTCTGGGTCAATCATCCCAACCAAACCAGAGAAAATCAAATCAGACTCAACAACTTCAGATTCCAAAGTAGGAATTTCACTTGTTGTCTTATAAGCCATCATCAAGACACGAAGGGCTTGTTTTGCTAAGTCTTTGTTGACAGCAAGGATAGCTTGTTTGTCTTCATCCGTAATTGGGCGAACTTCCCCATTGATTTCAATTCGAGTAACACGCTTGATCAATTGGTCAGGTGCACCCTTGACGGCTACAAAGTAAGAACCATCTGGTTCCTTATGGATAGTAGACATGAGCTTACGGTCAGAGTCAAATGGTAACTCTGCCACACGAGGCTCTGATTTCAAGACTTCACGAACATCAAAATTGTGATCTAAACCAAACTGTACCAGTGCTGTTTCTGTTGGGTCCCCGATTAATTTACCATCTGGATCCACCTTTGTATCATTAGCAAAGGTCATAATACGAAGGGTCGTATTGTCAGCACCAAGTTCTGTATCAGCATTTTGCAATTGACCGTTTGTATAGACTTTTTCAACAGTCATCTGGTTCATCGTTAAGGTACCAGTCTTATCAGATGCGATAATTTCAGTTGAACCTAGGGTTTCAACTGCTGGCAATTTACGAACAATCGCATTGCGTTTGGCAAGAGTCGTTGTTCCAAGTGACAAGAGAATCGTTACAATGGCAGGCAATCCTTCAGGAATAGCTGCAACGGCAAGAGCAACTGCAACCATCAAACCTTCAAGGGGCTGTTCGCCACGAATAAATACACTAACCAAGAATGTCACCAAGGCAATAGCAATAATAAGGTAAGTCAAAGTCTTAGACAATTGCTCCAAGCTTTGCTTCAACGGCGTTTGTGATTCGTCCGCATTAGCTAGCATATCAGCAATCTTACCAACTTCAGTATACATACCAGTATTGGTTACTACACCAGTACCACGACCGTAAGTAACGTTTGAGTTTTGGTAACACATATTCACACGGTCACCAATTCCGGCTTCTGCTTCAACCGTCTCGGTAATATCTTTTTCAACTGGAACGGATTCACCAGTAAGGGCAGATTCTTCAATCTTAAGTGAGGCAGCTTCGATCAAACGCATATCTGCCGGAACAACATCACCTGCTTCAAGCAAAACAATGTCTCCTGGAACCAATTCACGTGAATCAATTTCAACCACATTGCCATCACGGCGCACACGTGCCATTGGACTTGACATGTTTTTAAGAGCTTCAATAGCCGCTTCTGCTTGCCCCTCTTGATAAACACCAAAGGCTGCATTCAAAACAACAACGGCAAAAATAATACAGGCATCCGTCAAACCATGCCTGCCTTCTGTAATGATAGAAAGGGCAGCAGCGACAAGCAAGATGATGATCATCAAATCTTTAAACTGGTCGATGAATTTTGATAAAAGGCTACGTTTTTCACCTTCATCCAACTCATTATAGCCATAGGCATCTAAACGTTCCTTGGCTTGTGCAGTAGACAAACCATCAACGGAAGTGTCCAAGCTTTTTAGGACTTCTTCCACTCCTTGCGTGTAAAACAAGGCTTTACTTTGTTCTTTCGACAAAATAGTCTCCTCCTTTTAAATAGGGAAATATGGCTAACAAGACTCTTTTTATATAAAAAATCATACCAAAAGAGACCTGTTTAATTAAAAACAAGTCTCGCTGTTTAAGAATATGCCGGAAATGTAAAATTTCGTAATGACGACATAATCGCAATCTTTAATCAAATCTCATGATTAAAGTCGCCTGCTACTCCCTTGATTTTTCCTTTACATTCTAACATAATTCAACATTATTTCAAGCAAAATGATTCTATTTCTAAACAAATTAAAACCATGAAATTTCTAATTCATAATCGGCAAAAACATCTTCTGTTTCTGGATGCTTCAATTGATAATGAACATCAACTGTTTGTCCATTTGGGTCATGAGCAAATAGACTAGTATCTGTCAGAAAATGCTGGACACCAAGCGGTGTCGGAATTTGGAGCAAGGTAGGTGCTTTAGCAGAAAAACGCATAATGGATTTTGGATTAGAAAAGCGTGTCATCACCAGCTCTTCCTTGTTCAACTTAATAACCACTTTTTCTTTCTCCGAATTATGGTGAACAAGATAGGTATAATCTCCTTTTTCCATAACCTCACAAGTGTGGATTTCTTCGATAATCTCCGTTTGATCGCCTACTTTTATTTTGTTTTTAATTTTAATTTCCATTAAGTATTCCTTCTATTCTAAAACTATTTTTCTACTTAAGATAATAGCAACTCTATACTAAAAGAGAGTATCAGTATTGCGTCTACCATTTCTATTTCAAGTAAACCACCTGGGTTTGTTTGACAAAGCCGATATTTTCATACAAACGTTTGGCTCCAATATTGCTATCTTCTACTGCAATTTGAAAAGCCTTGTCATTTTGCGCAATGAGTTGGTTGACGACTGATTTTACCAGATAGCTTCCATAGCCCTGTCCACGATAAGCTTCAGCAATCGCAAGACCGTAGAGGTAGTTGCTATTCCCAGATACATCGACAGTACAAACTCCAATGATCTTACCTTCTTTGAGCAGGATGTAAAGCAAGCTATCGGAATCTTTCAAGGCCTCAGCGATATATCTGTGGGTAACCTCAAGAGTTTCTTCCGCATCAGAAAAGGCTTGGTGGTGAAATAGACTTTTTCAACAGTCATGTTGAGTAATTTCTTCAAGATAAGAGGGTTCTGCTAAGAGCACCTTAACATCTAAACGGGAATTCCAGAGCATATGGTAATCTACCTCTCCCTAGCCAAGTTTCCGTCTCCTCATCCTCAATCACCCCCCAATGGCTTGCCAGACTAGGATGACGATTTAGAAAAACACGCTCTGTCTGAGAAGTCACTGATTGAATAGGATAAGATGCCGTTTCTTTTTCGAAACTCTTAAACAAGGCACGCGCAATGCCCTGACGACGATTATTGGAATGAACTAGGATGCTTAGTTCAACATCTTCATTATCCGCATAAACCGTTAATAAACCAAGCAACCTCCATTTTGATAATAAAGGAAAAAGGCTAGCGTGTTGAAATCGAAATTAAGCATATTGGAGAGATAAGGTTCTCGATAGGTTCGGTCCTAGGCTTGGCAGCTGACAATCAATGTTTTTTTGCATCCTTCCGTTCTTTTTCTGTCAATTGATTGGTTGCTCGAATCATTTTAGCTCTCCTTTATTTGTCTGACCTTATTTTACCAATTAAAAATCATTTGAGCAATTCTTAGTTAAGGTGGTTTTTCTTTAAGGTTGAGCTTTGATCTGTTACTGATGACTCATCACTATTATTTTTCTTAGGAAGAACTATGACAAAGCGGCTAAATTTTAGTAAAATAGAAGGGAAATTAACTAAACGGAACAGGTACTTATTATGTCTATTAAACTAATTGCAGTTGATATTGATGGAACTCTTTTGAATAGCCAACGTCAAGTCACACCTGAAGTCTTTCAAGCAATTCAAGATGCCAAGGCTGCTGGGGTAAAGGTCGTTATTGCGACTGGCCGTCCTATTCCTGGCGTACTTCCACTTCTTGAGGAACTTAATCTTAACCAAGATGGCGACTATGTCATCACCTTTAATGGAGGGCTCGTTCAAGAGACTTCTACTGGTAATGAATTGATTCGCGAGACGCTTTCATACGAAGACTACCTTGATATTGAAGTTTTAGCTAACAAGCTTGGCGTTCATTCTCATGCTATTACTAAAGATGGTATCTACACAAGTAATCGAAACATTGGTCGCTACACTGTTCATGAGTCTACCCTTGTTCATATGCCGATTTACTATCGTACACCTGAAGAGGTGGCTGACAAGGAGTTTGTTAAGGCCATGTATATTGACGAACCTGAAATTCTTGATGCAGCCATTGCCAAACTTCCACAGGAATTTTATGATCGCTTTACAATCGTAAAATCAACGCCATTTTACCTAGAAATTCTCAAGAAAACAGCCAATAAAGGGATCGCGGTTACACACCTTGCTGAAAAACTTAGTCTCACTAAAGAAGAAACAATGGCTATTGGAGACGAAGAAAATGACCGTGCCATGCTGGAGGTCGTCGGTTCTCCTGTCGTTATGGAAAATGGAAATCCAGAAATCAAGAAAATTGCTAAATACATCACAAAATCAAATGATGAATCCGGTGTCGCTTACGCTATTAGAAAGTGGGTTCTAGACTAATATGTTTACCTATAAAATTGGACTCAGCACTTCTGAGCATGACCGCTTTGTTATTGATAGTCCTCAAACCAACTTATTACAAAGTAGCTCATGGGCAAAAATCAAGGATAGTTGGGGCAATGATCGTCTAGGTTTCTATCAAGATGACAAACTTGTTGCCGTCGCTAGTGTTCTTATTCAACCACTACCTCTTGGATTCTCTATGATTTACATTCCACGCGGTCCTATCATGGACTACCAGGATAAAGAGTTGTTAGCTTTTGTCATAACTTCACTTAAAAAATATGCCAAAACAAAACGTGCTCTCTTTGTTAAATTTGATCCAAGTCTCTTTGTCACTAAAAATTTGATTTCTCAAGAAGTTAACATCAATGAAGATACTTTGTCAATTGCCAAAGATATCCAAGCTCTGGGCGTTGAATGGACTGGTCTCACCGAAGATATGGCTGAAAATATTCAACCACGCTTCCAGGCAAATATTTATAAGGAAGATTTTACTGAGGAACAGCTATCTAAGAGTACTAAGCAAGCTATTCGCACTGCTCGAAACAAAGGCATTTCAGTTCAATTTGGTGGCACTGAGCTGCTAGACCAATTTGCAGATCTAATGAAAAAAACAGAGGCTCGTAAGAACATTCATCTTCGTGGGATTGATTACTATGAAAAGTTGTTAACTACTTACCCAGAATCTTCTTACATTACACTCTCAACACTAGATTTGCCAGCTCGCCTCAAAGATCTTAATAAACAACTTGAAATGAATATTGCCGACGCTGCCAAGTTTACAGAAAAAACCAAACCTGGAAAAATTGAGAACAATAAACAAGAGTACAAGAGACTTTCAGAAGAAATCGCCTTCCTTCAAGAAAAGGTTGATGCTGGTAACAAGATTGTTCCACTCTCAGGTACCTTAGTTCTGGAATTTGGAAATACATCTGAGAATATATATGCGGGAATGGACGAAGACTATCGTCGTTACCAACCTGCCATTTTGACATGGTTTGAAACTGCGAATCACGCTTTCGAACGCGGTGCCGAGTGGCAAAACATGGGAGGAATTGAAAATTCTCTAGATGGCGGCTTGTACAATTTCAAGTCAAAATTTAACCCACGCATTGAACAATTTATTGGGGAATTCAACCTTCCTGTTAGCCCATTCTATGGCCTAGCCAACTTTGCCTATAAAGTCCGTAAAAAATTACGCAGCAAACATTAATGGATAGTAGTTAAAATGAGACTTCCTTTTGGAAGCCTCATTTTTTATCTTTTATCCGTCTTTATCAGGAATAACCTTAAACAAGCAATAAGTGATAAAGAGCATCAGGAAAAAGAGCACAATTTTCACCTAAATAATAGGCGCGAAAACTATCGATATTCCCATCAAAACATAGATTTGGATAATGATTTTTTCTTTCGTTCTTTGGCAATCGATTTTGTTTCTCGAAAATCGGCGACATAAGTTTGGTAAAGTTTGGTATTATATAACCATTTCTCAAAACGTTTGGAACTTCTAGCAAAACAAGCGATGGCTAAAAGTAGAAAAGGTGTTGTGGGTAAGATAGGTAGAGGAATTCCAAGAATTCCCAAACCAAGCGACACCATCCCTAGCGAGAGATACATTATTTTCACATATACTATCCTTTTAAAAAGCCACACTAAACTATTAGACTATTAGTGCAGCTCTTCTGCTATTATTCTAAATATCTATTAGTGGGGTCGCCGTATCTGGTGAGGTACCAAAAATCTTAAAGTCAGTTCCAACACCAAAGTCAGCGCGAGCCAACTGATTTTCCATCGTCATGTAGGCCAATTCCTTGATATTATTTTCTTTGGAAAGATGACCCAGATAAATCTTTTTAGTTTTATTACCGATGGTACGAATCATAGCATCGGCTCCATCCTCATTACACAAGTGACCCTGATCAGAGAGGATACGTTGCTTGGTTGACCAAGGATAAGAACCTGCTCTCAAGATTTCAATATCATGATTAGATTCAATCAGATAGCCATCAGCATTTTCAATAAGACCAGCCATACGGTCTGAAACATAGCCTGTATCCGTCAACATGACAAAGCTCTTTCCGTCTTTCATAAAGCGGTAAAATTGTGGATCAATAGCATCATGACTAACTCCGAAAGATTCAATGTCGATATCACCAAAGGTTAGAAGCTTACCGCGAGAAAAAATATGTTTCTGACTATTATCAACCTTACCTAACATATTCTTACTATCCATAATTTGCCAGGTTTTCTCATTGGCGTATATATCCATGCCATATTTACGAGCTAAAACACCTACACCATGGATATGGTCCTTGTGTTCATGTGTTACTAAGATAGCATCAAGATCACTTGGATCACGGTCAATCTCCGCTAGCAAACTTGTAATTTTTTTTCCTGATAAACCAGCATCCACTAGAATCTTCTTTTCTGGAGTTTCCAAATAAAAGGAATTCCCGGTTGACCCTGAAGCCAAAATACTATATTTAAACCCTAATTCTGAGATCATTTCTACTACATCTCCCATTCATCGACCATCATTGCGTCCTGGTCATATGGAAGCACAATTGTAAAAGTTGACCCCTTACCATACTCACTCTTAGCCCAAATGAAGCCATTATGTTGTTTAACAATTTCTTTTGCTATGGACAAGCCAAGTCCTGTTCCACCCTGAGCACGACTTCTGGCCTTATCAACACGGTAAAAACGGTCAAAAATCAGAGGTAAATCTTTTTTAGGAATTCCTAAACCTTGGTCAGAAATAGAAACAATCAACTGAGTGTCTGTCGTTTTCATAGATACTGTAATTTGCCCACCATCAGGAGAATACTTGATGGCATTATTAAGTATATTATCTACGACCTGGGTCATCTTATCAGTATCAATTTCCACCCAAATAGAGTTTACTGGGTAATCTCGAATGATTTCATAAGACTTACCTGGATTAGTTTCTTGACTCTTAATTTGACCAAATCGATTCAAGATATAGGTCATAAAGGCTGTAAAGTTTGTCATTTCAACATTAAGCTGTGTGCTTTTATTGTCAATTCGAGATAATGCCAAGAGGTCAGAAATCATACGCATCATGCGGTTGGTTTCATCTAAAGAAACTTTGATAAAGTTTGGAGCAATCTCTTCGTTGAGAGCACCATCATCAAGCGCTTCAAGATAGGATTTCACAGAAGTTAAAGGCGTCCGCAATTCGTGACTAACATTTGATACGAAGAGACGGCGTTCGCGCTCTTCTTTTTCCTGCTCAGTGGCATCATGAAGAACGGCTACCAGACCTGAAATAAAACCAGATTCCTTACGAATTAATGCAAAATTAACACGTAGCGTCACAAATTCATCGTTAGCATCTCGACGCGACAGATGGATTTCGGGTGTCTTAGACAACAATTCACTATAGGTATAGGGATTCTCACCATCTAATATATCCAAAATAGACATCTGAGTCGCAGTTTCGCGATCTAAATTCAACAAGCGTTGGGCAGTACTATTAATCATAGTAATCTGACCAAGGCGATTGGTCGCAATAACCCCGTCACTCATGTACGAAAGGACAGATGATAAGCGGTTTTTTTCCTGGATTAGATTTTCATGTGTCAAACGAAAGACGTCCGACAAATCATTCAAGCTATTAGCTAGCTCTAAAAGCTCTGAATCTCCCTTTATGCGTAATTTTTCATTATAATTACCTGCCATAAGGGATTTGACTCTCTTAGTCAACTTTCGGATATTTTTGACCTGTTGATAATCACGATAAGCTAGAAAAATGAAATAGAAAGCAACAAAGAGGAGCGTAAAGAGTAAGGCTAGTTCAAAGCTTGTAATATTTAAGCCAATACTAGTCATAATTCTTCATGTAATAACCGACACCACGACGCGTCAAGATATATTCAGGACGGCTAGGTGTATCTTCAATTTTTTCACGCAGACGACGAATCGTTACGTCCACAGTACGAACATCCCCAAAATAGTCATAGCCCCAAACGGTTTCAAGCAAATGTTCACGCGTCATAACTTGTCCCATATGAGTTGCCAAATGGAAGAGTAACTCAAATTCACGGTGGGTCAACTCAACTTCGTTTCCACGTTTTTTAGCAACAAAGGCATCCGGAACAATAACCAACTCACCAATTGAAATTTCTTGTTTGCCAGAGTTAGAGCTCTCTTCTACTGCGGTTTCAATCGTTTCTGTACGACGCAAGTGGGCTTTAATACGTGCCAACAATTCACGGTTAGAAAATGGCTTAGTCACATAGTCGTCTGCCCCAATTTCTAATCCGATAACCTTATCAAACTCACTATCTTTAGCTGAAAGCATGATAATCGGTGTGTGGCTCGTTTTACGGATTTCCTTGGCAACTTCCAAACCATCCAGTTCAGGCAACATCAAGTCCAGAATAACCAAGTCTGGTTTTTTAGCTTCAAATTGTTCCAAAGCTTCTCGCCCATCAAAGGCCGTAACCACTTCATAACCCTCCTTAGTAAGGTTAAACTTGATGATATCGGAGATTGGTCTTTCATCATCAACAACTAGAATTTTTTTCATATAAACACCTCATCGGTTTTCTTAAGTCATTCAATTTAGTAAAGCCAAAAACTTTACATATCAAACATATTATACCAAAAAATAGGTCAAGGACCAAGTTTCGAGTATGCCTTTGTGGCTGATATATAAGCTTTCTTTACATTTTTATTAATGAGCAATCACCAACCTTCCTTAGACTAAATATTTCTGACTTTTACAACACCTACAGTAGAATAAATAGTTCTAGTACATTTAGTTACAAAATATGAAATTAACCATCGTTTTAACTTGTTTCGTACTTAACTTTACCACCTCTAACAACTCTCGTTACCCCAGCAAACAATGGTAACAAGCTAGTGAAGGCAGTACTCATCCTAATGCCGATTTTTTTCTATATCTATATCGTAAAATTGGTTAACCATATCATAAAAACCGAGCATTTCGCAAAAATATTCGTATTTTTTTGACTTTAAACTCATCTTATGCTAAACTAAAATTATGAACATGTTAGAAAATCTAACAAGCAAATCCATTATAGGAGGCTCTTATGGCACTTATCGAATTTAAAAATGTCAATAAATATTACGGAGACTATCATGCTCTTCGTGATATCAATTTAGAAATTGAAAAAGGACAGGTTGTGGTTATCTTGGGACCTTCTGGTTCTGGGAAATCAACCCTTATCCGTACTATCAATGCTTTGGAACCAATCGACGAGGGTACCCTGATCGTTAACGGACATAATGTTACTGAGGCATCTGCTAAGGACTTGGTAGAATTGCGTAAGGAAGTAGGTATGGTCTTCCAACACTTCAACCTCTACCCTCACAAAACCGTTCTTGAAAATGTAACCTTAGCACCAATCAAGGTTCTCGGAATTAGTAAGGCAGAGGCGGAGAAGACAGCTGAAAAATTCCTTCGCTACGTTAACATGTGGGACAAGAAAGATTCTTATCCTAGTATGCTTTCTGGTGGGCAAAAACAACGTGTCGCCATCGCTCGTGGTCTTGCCATGAAACCTGAACTTTTGCTTTTTGACGAACCGACATCAGCTCTTGACCCAGAGGCTATCGGTGATGTTCTTGCTGTTATGCAAAAACTTGCCAAAGGTGGTATGAACATGGTAGTTGTTACCCACGAAATGGGCTTTGCTCGTAGTGTGGCTGACCGTATCATTTTCATGGCTGAAGGTCAGGTCCTTGTAGACACTACGGATGTCGATGGCTTCTTCGACAATCCAACTGAACCTCGTGCAGCTAAGTTCCTCTCTAATATTATCAACCACCACTCTGATAAAGTCTCAGTGGATGCCTAAGGAGGTGGCCTATGATTTTCAAAAAAATCTTACGTTACCTAACAGCCGTAAGCTTGGTGATTGCTACTGTTTTTCTGATCACAATTCACAAAACTGAGGCAGAAGATACTAGCAAACTCCTAGATAGTAAGGCCGTCCAAAAGATCGTTAATCGAGGAACACTTAATGTTGGTGTTAAACAAGATGTCCCTAACTTTGGTTACTATTCTGCTAAGACCAATAGATACGAAGGTATGGAAGTTGACCTTGCTAAAAAGATTGCTGATGAGTTGAAAGTAAAAGTGAATTACATTCCAGTAACGACACAAACCCGTGAACCTCTTATGGATAACGGTACTATTGACTTACTTATCGGTACTTATACTATCAATGATGAACGTAAGGCTTCTTATGCCATCTCAAATCCTTACTACCATGATCAAATTGGTTTCTTAGTCCTAAAGGATTCAGGTATTAACAAAATCTCTGATTTGAATGGTAAGACTATCGGGGTTGCTCAAGGGGCATCAACTAAAGCCGCCTTGCAAGAATATGCCTCAGCCCATAATCTTAAGTTCAACTACGTTCAACTTGGTTCTTACCCGGAATTGGCTGTATCTCTTTACGCCCACCGTGTGGATGCTTTCTCAGTGGATAAATCTATCCTCTCTGGATATGAAAGTAAGAAAACTAAAATATTGAACGAAGGTTTCAAAACACAAGATTATGGTATTGCTTCAAGCAAGTCTAACCAAGAGTTGATTGACTATACCAACGATTTGATAGCTAAATGGCAAAAAGATGGAAGTCTTCAAAAACTCTACGATAAATATAATTTGAAACCTGCTAAGGCTGAAAATAAATAGAAAGGAGTCCTGAATTTATGTATCTTTTAACTGAAACGGTTAGTCCTTTCGCTCTCGAACGTTGGGCTGCTTTCTTTGCTAACTTTGGCCAATTTGCCAAAGGATTCTTATATACCCTTGGCATTTCTATTGGTGCCTTGATTGTAGCACTTCTACTTGGATTGATTTTTGGTGCTATGAGTTCGACTCGCAACAAGGTACTTCGTGGTATTTCACGTGTTTATGTCGAAATCTTCCAAAATACCCCTTTGCTAGTACAATTCGTAGTTGTCTTTTATGGCATTTCGATTTTGACTGACGGTAATGTCATGATTCCAACTTCCTTGACGGCTATCCTTTGTGTAGGAGTCTACACAGGAGCTTATATTTCTGAAATTATTCGTACAGGTATCGAGGCAGTTCCTAAAGGTCAAACAGAAGCAGCTTTATCTCAAGGGTTCACCTACGCTGATACCATGCGTATCATTATCTTACCTCAAGCTGTCCGTACTATCTTGCCACCATTGACCAATCAAGTGGTTAACTTGATTAAAAACACTTCTACGGTTGCCATTATTTCTGGAGCAGATATCATGTTCACTGCTAAGGCTTGGGCTTATGATACAACTAACTACGTGCCCGCCTTTGCTGGGGCTGCTTTCCTCTACTTTATCATGTGTTTCCCTCTAGCCACATGGGCACGTCGTAAAGAAGAACAAAATAAGAAAGCTTACTAAGGAGGTCCATTATGTCAGAAGTTTTATCAGCTACTAACCTTAAATTCTTGGCACAAGGAATGTGGACAACCCTTTACTTGTCTTTCTTCATCATTGTGCTGTCTACCTTATTTGGAACTATTCTCGCGGTCATGCGTAACGGAAAGAATCCTATTCTTCGTTGGATTGCTTCTATCTACATTGAGTTCGTTCGTAACGTTCCTAACTTGCTTTGGATTTTCATTATCTTCTTGGTCTTCCAACTCAAGTCTACAGCGGCAGGTATTACCTCGTTCACGGTCTTCACATCAGCTGCCTTGGCGGAAATCATTCGTGGAGGACTTAACTCTATCGACCCTGGACAAACGGAAGCCGGCTTGTCTCAAGGATTTAACAACAGACAAATCTTTATTTATATTATCTTCCCACAAGCTATTCGTAAAATGTTACCATCTATCATTTCTCAATTCGTAACGGTTGTCAAGGATACTTCTTTCCTTTACTCTGTTATCGCCTTGCAAGAATTGTTTGGTAAGAGCCAGATTCTGATGGGTGGTTACTACGAACCAAGCCAAATCTTTACTTTATACGGTATTCTGGCTTTAGCCTATTTCGTGGTTAACTTTGCTATCTCTAGCTACTCTCGCTACCTCTCTAAACATTGGGAGCAAGCTAGTGAATAAAAAACTCACCTTGGGGTGGTTTTTTATTTGTCTAGATACTAAAAACGACTCCACTCGGAGTCGTTTTTCTTCAATTCACCGTTACTTTTCCTGAATAGTAATCTAGGGTTATTCCCTCTTGTACATTTGGAACAAAGACATTAAACTCAAGTGATCCGTCTGCTGACTTAGCTTCAAGATGTGTTCCTGATGGAATGAGGTTCTCTCCTTCATAAATCAAGGTCACACGATAACGAACACGTTTGTTTTTATCCAGAGCTTTTCGTACTAGGCTTTCATAATAGTTTTGACCTGTAGAATTATCGCTATATGCTTGATTTGCCCAAGCAGTTTGAACAGCAATATTCTCTGGATTTGAAGTCGAGGCATCAAATCCTTTCAAACCACCTATCAGTGCATAACCTAGCAAATGGCCTCTATCTACGGCATGGCTATACTCTCCTGATAAATTTTGAACCTGGTGCCATCCAGCTGGTGTCCAAGAGGTTGAACCATTCCCTGTTTCTTGACGATTTTTGTACTGTCTAGTTGCTTTACTTAATAAGGCATTAGCAACTGTAGGAACAGTTTGTCCTTGAACCGTTTTGACTTGGTTATTAGCATAAGGTTGGCTTGATACCTTAGCATTTAGATTCGTCTTATTTCCATTAATAATATAGGCTCCAGCTCCATTCCATTCCAAGGAATTACCCAGTTGGCTTTTGACTGAACTAGTCATTACTGTCTCAGCAAGCTGCTCTTGTGGTGTAGACTGACTATTTGTTAAATAATTAGATTTAATGGATTTATTAGATTTTCCTGAAACTAGGCTTGCTACTTGTCTGATAGGATTATCAGGCGAGAGCTTGTTGCTGGTTCCTAGGTAACCTAAAACAGCTATCAAAGCTGCTATTATTAATGTGACGAACTGACGTTTCTGTTTATTTGTCAAAGATGTTTTTCCTTTTGCCATTCTTCTCTTTCTTTGATAAAAATGTCATGACGAAAGGAGTGGGGCGACTGCCCACTCCCCCTTATTTTCCTGTAAATTTAGCAATAATTGCCTGCCAGGATTCTGGTTTTAAGATGCTAATAGGATCCTTGCCTTCACCCAATACGGAATAGCCAATCATTAAACCGATAGCTAGAGAAGCAAGGCTAATTAAACATACAATCAAAACAAGTAATAATTGACGAAAAACATAGCCTTTACCAGTTTCCATACTATGCCTCACTTACACGTGAAATTTGGGCTCCTAGTTTAGCCAGTTTCTCATGGAATTTATAGTAACCACGATCCAAGTGTGTCAATTTCCCAACAGTTGTTGTTCCTTCAGCAACCATCCCTGTGAGGATAAGGGCTGCAGAAGCTCGAAGGTCAGTAGACATAACTCGCGCTCCTTGAAGTGGCAAACCACCGTGAATCATTGCAGTATCACGAAGGATTTCAGAATGAAGCCCCATACGACGCATTTCCTCTAAATGTTGGAAACGATTCTCGAAGACTGTTTCACTTATGCTTGATTTACCTTTCACAACTGCCATAAGAGCCGTAAATTGAGCCTGCATGTCAGTTGGAAAACCTGGGTGAGGTAGGGTTTTAACAGCTACAGGTTTCAATTTCGAAACATCAGATTTAACACGAATGCCTCTGGCCTCTTCCTTAACGTCGACACCCATTTCCAATAATTTAGAAATCAAAGGACGGTTATGTTCCCAGATAGCATCCTTAATAAGAACATTGCCAGAAGTCATGGCTGCTGCTACCATAAAAGTACCTGCTTCAATACGGTCCTGAACAACCGCATGTTGCGTACCATGAAGAGATTTAACACCTTTAATCACGAGTTTTTCAGTTCCAGCACCTTTGACATTTGCCCCCATCTCGTTAAGAAGAATAGCCAAGTCAACGATTTCCGGTTCACGCGCAGCATTTTCAATGGTAGTGACTCCATCAGCTAAAGTGGCTGCCATCATAATGTTCTGAGTAGCACCAACTGATGGGAAGTCCATATAAATAGTTGCACCTTTAAGTTTTTCTGCTGTCGCGGTGATATCACCACCAACTTGGATAATTTTAGCACCCATCGCTTCCAAACCTTTAAGGTGGAGGTCAATAGGACGACTACCAATCGTACAACCGCCAGGCATTGAGACCTTAGCATGACCATTACGAGCAAGAATAGGGCCAAGTACTACGATAGACGCACGCATCTTGCTGACATACTCATATGGTGCTTGATCGAGAATTTCTCCACTAGCATCAACTACAACGGTATTGTTTTCCTCGTCAAAGTCTACAGCAATATCTAAACCACGGACAACATTATTCATCGTATAAACATCTGACAAGATTGGAACATTAGTTAAGGTTGTTTGACCTTCTGAGGCCAAGATAGTCGCCGCCAACAAAGGAAGGACAGAGTTTTTAGCACCTTCAATGACAACCTCACCACTTAATCGAGTGTTGCCACCCTTCACAATAATTTTATCCATAAGGATTCCTTTCAAGGATTAATTTCGTATTTTTTTGTATTATATCAAAACACAATTAAAATCACTAATTTAAGAAATCGAGCTAGCCATATTCTGTCCAAAAGCTAAAACTGACAGAATAAAGGAGCTGACAAGATAGCCTAAGGCAATGCTAATAAAAAGCAAGAAAAGTTTCAACTTACCAGTATTCTCGATAGGATTTTTGATCAATTTTGCCCAATCAAAGAGGCTAATCAGCATATGGTAGCTCAATCCAATAAATACTAGGTGACTCGTCAAAGTGACGAATTGATTAATAATAGTCATGATTTCATTATACCATAGAAAGCTAGTCTAAAACATAAAAAGAGGGTGAGACAGTTCTAAACCTATAATCATTTAGTGACTGTTTTCACACCTCTTCTCTTTATTTCTGAGGCGACTAGATTAGGGTTGCTTAAAAAAATCTAGTGCTTGTCCTACTCTCTATAGGCTATGATTTCCTAGACTAAGTTTAGTCTTCATAACCATTTGGGTTTGTTGTTTGCCAACGCCAAGAATCTCTGACCATATCTTTCAAAGTCTTCTTAGCTTCCCAGCCGAGAACTTCTTTGGCCTTTTCAGGAGACGCATAGCAAGTCGCAATATCACCAGCGCGACGCCCTTGAATACGGTAAGGGATAGCAACCTTATTTTCACCTTCGAATGTCTTAACGAGATCCAAAACACTATAACCGTGTCCAGTACCCAAGTTGAAAATCTCAGCACCTTTGTGGCTCAAATTATATTTGACGGCAGCCAAGTGACCTGATGCCAAGTCAAGAACGTGAATGTAGTCACGGACACCTGTACCATCCGGAGTCGGATAATCATCACCAAAGACATTAAGCTCAGGAAGTTTACCGATAGCAACTTGTGTAATATATGGCATAAGATTGTTTGGAATACCGTTTGGCAATTCACCAATCAAACCACTCTCATGAGCTCCGATAGGATTGAAATAACGAAGATTTGTGACAGACCATGAAGGGTCTGAGGCAGCTACGTCTGTAAGAATTTGTTCCATCATCAACTTTGTATAACCGTATGGATTAATCGCTGACGTTGGCATATCTTCGGTCATTGGGGAAGGATTATTGGTACCGTAAACTGTTGCACTTGAACTGAAGACAATGTTTTTCACATCGTATTCCTTCATTTTTTCAAGGAGAGTAATGGTACCATTGATGTTGTTCTTATAATATTTCAAAGGTTTTTGAACAGATTCACCCACTGCTTTAAAGGCTGCAAAGTGAATGACTAACTCAATATCTTCATTTGTAAAAACCTTATCCAAAAAATCAGTATCTAAAATGGAACCTTGATAAAATGGAAACTTTTTACCCGTAATCTTTTCCAAACGTTCAAGTACCGCTGGCGAACTATTTGAAAAGTCGTCAGCTAAGACTACATCGAAACCTGCATTAAGGAGTTCGACGGTTGTGTGGCTACCGATATAGCCAGCTCCTCCTGTAATTAAAATAGACATTTATTATTCCTTTCTTACTTGTCAGTGCCTTTTTGATCCTTTTGAATCGTTGCTAATTTAGGCATAACTTCTCCTTCGAAACCATTCATGGCAAAATGAACAGAAGGCACTTGTGTCATTGGAGATAGAATTCCTAGCTTCACTTGATAGTTCTGATCTTTGGAATAGGCGAAACTTGCCTTAAGTTCAGTTGTTTGATCTGGAAGCAATTCAGACAAACGACACTCAAGTTGTTGGGCTTGAAAAACCCTTTCCATTAGCATTACACAAGTATTATACCACAGGCCAATCCCCATATAAAAGGGCACCCCAGAATTTTCCAAATTAAGTGTAATATCAACCTTGCCTTCTCCTTTGGAAATTGTCAAACCTGATACCCAGAGGCGGTAGCCCATATTCATCAAAAGCTCCCTATAAGCAGCTTGCCCATCACCGATATCTTCAGCAACCTTTGGCCCTAAAAATGTCAAATGCAATGCTTTAGCCTCTTCTTGAAGCTCTGATAGATTATTTACAAGTAGGTTAGACCTTGTATTTATTTTCTCTTGAAGACACTTTAGTAATCTGATTAAATTCTCAATCTCCCCTGAACTTTCATGTCCATAATTGAGGTATTCCGAAAGATAGATGATTTGATCATAATCATGAAATTCAAAAATATCTTCTAGCTGATCATTTTCATAACGCTTGGTATAAACGGTGATTTTATTTTTACGAGAGTTCTTTACACCTGTATGACCAAAAATAAAAACTGCTTGATTAGGAAACGTTCTCAAAATGAAATCGTTTGTTAATCCAGCAGTATTACCAATTATCAATATGTTCATAAGCTTCTACCCACATTTAAAAGTGTTCTCTTAACTACACCTTTTAACCATTCTAATCATTAGACCTCGGTATTTTCCTATAACATTAGGACTACAATGTAATATCTTTATTGAGCAAGCTCTGTAGAAACCAAATCTCTCTCCCCAATGAGAAAAGACACAACCTCCACCAGACTCCTAGCTCTGTAGGTATAAACATTTTAGAAAAATAAGGAAGAACATGATTAATCTAAGCAAACATTAACTAAAATTAATATTATTAAAAATAAATTGAATTGACTAACTAAATATCCTGTTTTGTTGATTAGTTTCCCCAAAAAATCACAAACTCACCAAAGTGTTTTAGATTATCTAACACCTGTAAAACTATATATAGGTGTTTCTCTTACTCTATCAATCTAAAATAACTCTAGTTTTATATTTACATCGTCACTTTCATTATAACAATTTATTCTTATTTTTCAAATGATTTCAGTGTTTTTCAGCTAAGAAAATTATTAATGGTTAGTGTCCTTAAGCCTATCATTTTAAACATCTAAAAGTTTCAGTAAAGTCTTAAATCAGAAAATTCATATTATTTATAATGGGAACAAAAAACAGAATTCAAAAAAATAAATTCTGTTAGATTTAAAATTATTAAATTTCATATAATATTAAATTATTTTAAGCTTCTACAGCTGCTTTCAGTGCATCTACCTTGTCCAATTTTTCCCATGGAAGATCAACATCTGTACGTCCCATATGACCGTAAGCCGCTGTTTGACGGTAGATAGGACGTTTAAGATCAAGCATTTGAATGATACCAGCTGGACGCAAGTCAAAGAGATCACGGACAGCAGATTCAAGTTTTCTCTCAGCAACTGTTGCCGTTCCGAAGGTATCAACACGGACAGATACTGGGTTAGCAACACCAATAGCATAAGCCAATTGTACTTCTGCTTTCTTAGCAAGACCAGCAGCTACAATGTTTTTGGCAATATAACGAGCGGCATACGAAGCTGATCGGTCGACCTTAGTTGCATCCTTACCAGAGAAGGCACCACCACCATGTCTTGAGTAACCACCATAAGTATCAACAATAATCTTACGACCAGTCAAACCAGAATCCCCTTGAGGACCACCGATTACAAAACGACCTGTTGGATTGATGAAGAACTTGGTATCTTCATCCAAGTATTCTGCAGGAATAACGGCCTTAATGACTTTTTCAATGACATCCTGACGAATTTGGTCGTTAGTCGCTTCAGGATCATGTTGTGTTGAAATAACAACTGTATCGACACGGACAGGTTGATCATTTTCATCATACTCAACGGTAACCTGAGATTTAGCATCTGGACGAAGGTAGGAAATCTCACCAGATTTACGCAAATCTGCCAATTTTTTTACTAATTTATGTGAAAGACTAACTGGAAGCGGCATAAATTCTGGAGTTTCATCAATAGCGAAACCAAACATAAGACCCTGGTCACCTGCTCCGATAAGATCAAGTGAATCTTGGTCACCAGTTCCACGAACTTCAAGTGATTCATTAACACCTTGAGCAATATCTGGAGATTGTTCGATCAATGATGGGTGAACCCCAACAGATTCTGCTGCAAAGCCGTATTCTGAATTATTATAACCAATTTCAGCGATAGTATCACGAACCACACGGTTAATGTCCACATAAGCTGTTGTAGAAACCTCACCAAAAACATGGACAGAACCAGTGTAAACAGCTGTTTCTGCTGCTACATGGGCGTCTGGATCTTCTGCTAAAATCGCATCGAGAATGGCATCTGAAATTTGGTCTGCAATTTTATCTGGATGTCCCTCAGATACTGATTCAGACGTGAAAAGTTTACGTTCTGACATATAGAATGTCCCCCTTTTAATATGAAAAATAGTATTAGATAGCACGGAGATTTAACCGCCTCCTAATAGATAAAACGCTATACTCCACAAAGAGCTCGGCGCCGTTAAAAAGTTACAAAGAACCAGCAACCATTCTAGGATGACTGCTGCCTTATCGGGACTTAATAACTAAGTTTCATTATATCACTTTTTTCTTGTCTAGTCACATAGTTATTAATTATCAAATCTTATCAATATTTTATGGCGAGCAATTTACTGGTTTTTGTATTATACTTAGAATATGAAAACTTATGAACGTGTTTATGAAATATTAGCAAAGAGTCCTGATTTTGTTACTGGAGAAAGCCTCGCCAAAGAGCTTGGTATCTCACGAACAGCCATTTGGAAAGCCATTCAGTCACTTCAGGATCAAGGTGTTGTTATTACAAGTGTCCGAAAAAAAGGATACCATTTAGAAAAGGGAGATATTCTTCTTTCTCAAGAGATTTCTAAGCAACTCAACTTTCCTGTCTACTTTAATCCCGACTCCACCTCTACACAACTTGATGCTAAACATGGTATGGAAAGACAAGATCCTGCCCCTAGCCTTTATCTTGCGTCTAATCAAGGATCAGCTAAGGGACGCTTTGAACGTCACTTTCATACAAGTCCTCACGGTGGTATCTATATGAGTATTCACCTTAAGCCAAACTGTCACTTTAGTGAGTTACCGCCTTATACCATGATGGTAGCTGCTTCCATTGTCAAGGCTATTCAGCGCCTTACAGGCATAGATACAGACATCAAATGGGTCAACGATATCTATCTGAACAACAAAAAAATAGCTGGTATTCTTACCGAAGCCATCAGTTCTATCGAATCTGGATGTATCACAGATGTCATTATCGGTGTAGGACTTAATTTTTCAATTAGCGATTTTCCTGAAGAAATAGCTACTAAAGCAACCAGCCTTTTCCAAAATGAGCGTCCCACAATCACTCGGAATCAGCTCATTTCAGAAATTTGGAAGCTCTTTTTAACCATTCCTACTACTGATTTGGTCAAAGTTTATAAAGAAAAGTCCCTCGTTTTAGACAAACAAGTGACCTTTGAACAATCTGGAAAGGCTTACAGTGGTATTGCTAAAGAAATTGGAGACAAGGGGCAACTCCTCGTTCTCACTGATGACGGTCAGGAAAAATGGCTGAGCGCTGGTGAAGTCAGCCTTACTTCTTGGTAGACTTATCGGCTGCACTCGCAATTCGAGAAATAATATAAGTGGTCCAAAGACGACGTAAGAGTAAGTAACCAAAAAAGGCTGTAAAAAAGTAATAGCCTTGCTGTAAACTGTAATTAAAACAAACCGTTTCAAAAATAGTTTCCACTGTAATAAACAAAATTTGTTGAATCATAAGATTATTATAGCAATAGTTAGAGCCTAGGACAAGCAGTCTAGGCTCTTTTAGATGATAGAAAGATTATCCATTAAGATAGATAAACACACTCACAAGATACCTCAGGCAGAAGAACTAACTCTCCCTAGCTTATACATTTCTTGGACCGGACCTAAAAAGGTCCACTGGACCTCCTCGATTTTGCATTTCTTGGCTCGGACCTAAAAAGGTCCACTGGACCTTTTTAGTCCTCTATTTCTACTACATCAGAGAGAAACTCGAGTTCTTGAGGGATGTACTCTTCACGATCCTCTTTTTCCAGCTCTTCTTTAGATTTGAGGCTTCGTGCAAATTCTGTTCGGAGTTTTTCAAACTCTGCTTTCGGAACAGCCATAATATTAGGTGAAAAACCAGCAGCTGAACTCATGATGTTGCCAAACATATCATTGAGATCACTTCGTTTCATGACCAGTTCAGCATTAAAAGCAGCGTTAAAAGCTAGGATAGCATTTTCTTGATTGGCTAACACAGGTTCTGATCCGTTCAAAAGCGCCCTATTTTGAGGGCTGATAGAATCCAAAATCTCAGGCCATGTTGCTTTTAGAGCATCCAGACACTGGCGTGATCTTTGGGGATTCTCCATAGTTTCTCGCATAATAGTAAGGATTTTCTCACGATCCACCTTATACTGATAAGAAGCTTTGGATTTTCGAGTAGGTGCTACTTTTCCTTGAGATGGGCCCTCTTTAAGAGCTTTACGTAGACTATCTACCTCACGACGAAGACTGTCAAGTTCTTCTTGCAAATTAGCCGGGATGTCTTGTCTTACTTGAGCACTTGTCTCAGTTAGTTTAATCGTCAACATCTCAGCATAGATTTTAGGATGTGTCCCAGTTTTAATCTCGGGCAGAGCACTTGTTACCAAGTCAATCAATTGGAAAAGTCGGTCTTGTTCCAAAGATAAGTTTTCTTCAAAAAGGGGACTATGGTGACTATTTTCACCACCCGCTTTTACTATCAAAAGATCACGGAAATACTCCAAAAGGTCAGTCGCAAACCGACTCATAGACTTCCCATTATCAAAGAGCGTTTCAAGATTTGATAAGGCTTTTGTGGTATCCTGATTGCGAACACTAGCTACAAAACTATCCAAGGCAGTAAGACCAATAGAGCCTGTGATTTCTTCGGCAACGGATTGACTGACATTGTTGTCAGCAGAAAGACTCAGTGCTTGGTCTAAGATTGACAAGGCATCACGCATACCACCTTCTGCACGACGTGAAATAATGGTTAAGGCTTCATCATCAAAAGTCAATCCTTCTTTTTCGAGAATTGAAGCTAAATGCTCTTTAATAGCCCCCTGCTTAATCGATTTAAATTCAAAACGTTGAACACGGGATAAGATGGTTGCTGGGATTTTATGTAACTCTGTAGTCGCGAGGATAAAAACAACATTTTCAGTTGGTTCTTCCAAAGTCTTCAAGAGAGCATTGAAGGCACCTGTCGACAGCATGTGCACCTCGTCAATAATATAGACCTTGTATGTGGCACGACTTGGTGCATAGGTTGATTTATCACGGATTTCACGAATCTCATCAACACCGTTATTGGAAGCCGCATCGATCTCAATAACATCTTCAAGACTGCCATTAGTAATATCACGACAGATATCACAGTGGTTACATGGCTCACCATCGACCTGATTAGGACAATTCATTGCTTTGGCAAAAATTTTTGCTGCACTGGTCTTACCAGTACCACGTGGGCCAGAAAAGAGATAAGCATGGCTGATTTTGCCTGACTCTACCGCCTGTCTTAGCGTGGTTGAAATCACTTTTTGACCAACCATTTCGCCAAAGGTTTGACTACGGTATTTTCGGTATAGGGCTTGGTACATTAGTTTACCTCAAACATTCCAAATGTAAAATCAGTTTTCTCAAGTAATATTTTGACAAATGCTTCCAGATAATCTTGATCCACCTGGTTATAGTCTTCTACTTGGTGAGAATCCAAATCAAGAACACCAACTAATTTACCACCCTTTTCCATAGGGACAACAATTTCACTCCGAGCAGCAGAATCACAGGCAATATAGTTGGCATGTTTAGTGACATCTTGGACAATCAAGGTTCTATTTTCTGCAGCAGATTGGCCACAAACACCCTTACCTAAGGCAATTCGAACACAAGAGACATTACCTTGAAAAGGACCAAGGATTAGCTCATTTTTGATATTATCCATCAGATAGAAACCTGTAAACACAGAGTTTGGCAAAGTTGTATTTAAAAGAGCTGAGGCATTGGCAAAATTAGCCAATGCGTTGTCTTCATTAGCAAATAGCACCTTAGCCTGAGCAAGCATTAATTCATAAGCTAATTTTTTTTCTTCGTTAGTCATAACTACCATTATAGCAAAGATAGGTCCTGGATACTAAGATCGACCTACTTTTCTCCTTCCTCTTCATTAAAAAATATAGCAAGATCTTGTATAACATTTTCAGGATATTCTGGACTAGAAATTTGATAGAACCTTACCGTCATCCGATTTCTAAACCAGGTTAATTGACGTTTAGCAAATCGACGGGTATTTTGCTTGAGTTTTTCTAAGGCATCATCTAAAGTTTGTTCCCCAGAAAAATAAGGAAATAATTCCTTGTAGCCAATTCCACGAGCCGACTGGGCCTCCGGAAAATTATCGTAAAGCCACTCAGCTTCTTCTAAGAGCCCAAGTTCAACCATCTTGTCAACTCGTGTATTAATACGGTCATAAATCAGGGAACGCTCGTCATCCAAGCCAATTATAAAGGGTTCATAACAGGTCTCAGTATTTTCAAGATTGTCCGAAAAACGATAAAGCTCAAGTGCTCTAATGGCGCGACGACGATTTATCTCTTTGATCTCTATACCTAAGCTATCAATCTTTTCGAAAAGCTGCTGATCAGATAATTGCTCTAGTTCTGAACGGCAGGCTAAAACCTGATTTTGGTCAACTTGCCCCCCTAGATGATAACCTTCTAAAAGGCTCTGTAAATAAAGACCTGTTCCCCCTACAATGATAGGCAACTTGCCACGACTAACAATATCAGTGATGGCAGCCTGCGCCTCTGTCACAAAATCATAGGCTGAATAGGACTCATCTACATCACGGACATCGATTAAATGATGTACAGCTGCTGCTTGTTCTTCAGGAGTGGCCTTTGCAGTTCCTATATTCAGTTGTCGATAAACCTGCTGGCTATCTCCCGAGATTATCTCTCCATTAAAACGCTCAGCCAATTCGATTCCAAGCGCCGTTTTTCCCACAGCAGTAGGTCCAGCTACTACAATAAGTTTGGTTTTCATAATCATTTCACTTGCTATTCTAGATATTTTTTTAGATAATGTAAGTATATTATAACATATACGGAGGATAGTCTCATGGCTAAAAAACATTCATTTGCTAAAGGTGTCGCTACTGGCATTCTCGGAACTGCTGCTACTGTAGCAGGAGCTGTTTTCGCAGTTAAGAAAACAATCATCGAACCAGAAAAAAAGAAATTGGCTTTCATCGAAGAAAACCGTAAAAAAGCAGCTCGCCGTCGTGTAAGTCGCTAAAAGTTATGGCCAGGGAAACCTGGTTTTTCTCTGCATTTTTTTCCTTTCAGCTATGACTAAGAACGGAGCCAAACATGAAAAGAAAAAAATATAATAAAAAAGTTATTATTATGACTTTTGTTTTAATGACTGGACTGTATTCTCTTTCTTAACTATTTTATCAAAACATTCCAAAGAACCTGAAAAACCAGAAACAAAAACACATCACTCATCATCTTTCCAATCATCTAAGAATAGCTCGTCTCATAAGAAAACTACCACCAACTCCTCGACAGCTACTTCGACGGATGATAAAACAAGGAATTCTAAAGAGAAGGATAAGGACCAAGCATCTTCTCCTTCTCAACAATCAAGTCAGAAGCAAAATAGCAATACGCCTCCTCATAAAGAAGGTTCTCAAGAAGAACCAAATTCCTTTGAAGGGGACGAGGTTGGGGCGGTCCAGAAGATGGTTCATATGTCACTAACAGCGATGGAGAACGTGTTCAATATAGCTCATTCAATGAAATCAATGAGTGGAGCACTAATGCTGACAACAGTACTTACGAGTATCCACAATCTTCATCAAGCGCTAACTCAAGTTTAACTGTAAATTAAATCAAAAAATTGCTCAGAATCATCAAGTATTCAGGAGATAACCCCAATTAGAAACTAAATCTAACTGGGGTTTTTTAGTCTTGAATATACAATATAAGTGCACAATTCAAGGTATTAAAAAACACCTATCTCGTAATAGGTGTCAAACAACTTTAAATAAAAATTGAGGCAGATTTGGGGCAAAGTAGCTTTAAAACCGCATGATTAAAGGATTAAAAATGTCCCCTGCCGGAATCGAACCAGCAACGACTCCTTAGGAGGGAGTTGTTATATCCATTTAACTAAGAGGACTTATTAAAAAATCTGCCACGAGGACAGATTTTTTCGGTGAAATCTGTAAATTATTTACGGATTTCTTTGATACGTGCAGCTTTACCTTGCAAAGCACGCAAGTAGTAAAGTTTAGCACGGCGGACTTTACCGTAGCGTACAACTTCAATCTTATCAACACGTGGAGTGTGGATTGGGAAAGTACGTTCTACACCGATACCGCTTGAGATTTTACGAACTGTGTACATTTCTGAGATCCCTTGACCTTTGCGTGAAATAACTACACCTTCAAAGATCTGGATACGTTCGCGAGTTCCTTCGACAACTTTTGCGTGAACGCGAACAGTGTCACCAGGACGGAATGATGGGATGTCAGTACGAAGTTGACCTTCTGTCAAACTTTGGATCAATGGATTCATTTTTATATACTCCTATCTTACTAATCTTAAGAGCAACCTCTGTGTCCCAGCGGATTAGCCGTTATTTTTGTGTGTCCATTACACACTCTTAGTATCTTATCAAAAAATTATCAGGATGTCTAGTATCTTATTGCATTTCTAGCATTTTTTGTTGACCATAAATACTTGTCTTATGATTGATAATATAAGCAAAAGCCATGACAATCGCATAAGGGATTGCATTAGCGGGGCCAAAGACCTCAATACCAATAAAAATCGGTGCTAATAGAGTATTGGTGCTACTACCAAAGACCGACAAATAACCAAGACCTGCTACAAGAGAGATAGGAAGACCAAGAATGGGTGCTAGCACAGCACCAAGACTTGCTCCGATGGCAAACAAAGGGGTTACTTCTCCTCCTTGGAATCCAAGAGATAAGGTAAAGACAGTCAAGAGAAGTTTAAAGAGCCAATCCAATGGATAAATGGTCCCACCATCAACACTTAAAGCAATCAAATTCGTTCCAAGCCCTGTATAGCGTCCCTTACACAAAATCAAAAGAAGACAGGTTAAGACGACACCTCCTAAGAGAACACGATAATAGGGATTGGGGAGCAAACTTGCTACTTTCTTTTTAGCTAGTGACAAGAGATAAGCAAAGAGGTTTCCTGCTAGACCAAAGGCCAAACCTAAAAGAGCTAATTTCATAAACGTCTCAAGGTCAATAGTCAAACTTTTGGATACAAAGTGGCTAAATTTTTCAAGACCTAAGAGATGGCTTGTTGTACTAGCCATAAAAGATGCAATAAGAGTCGGTACTAAGATTGGCAGGCTTAACTGTCCTAAGGTCAAGACCTCAAGTGCAAAGAAGGTCGCAGCGATTGGTGTTTGGAAGAGTCCTCCAAAACCAGCGGCCATTCCCATGGTCAAGAAAATGCATGAAGCATTAGGGAGCTTAAAATAGCGACTAAAAGCATGAGAAACTGTGGCCCCTAGTTGTACAGCAACTCCCTCACGACCTGCGGATCCCCCGAAAAGGTGGGTCAGCCATGTGGTTACAGTCACCAGTGGAATTAACCTTAGGGGAACTTGATCCTCCTCATTATGTCCAACCTTGAAAATCAAGCCCATTCCCTGCGCTGCCTTACCAGCAAACTTTTGGTAGAGGTAAACTATCAAAAGACCTGCTAAAGGAAGTGCCGGGACTAGATAAAAGAGATGGTGGTCACGAAATTCCGAGAGTCCTATAAGCACGCGCCCAAAAACAGCATCAATCAGTCCAACCAGTACCCCTAACAAAATTGCATAAAGACTTAACATTACTAAATGTAAGTAAGAAAGACCTTTACTATCACTTAATTGTCTTACTTTCATCCTAGGGGCCTACTTTTCTTCTAGCTTACTTGCTTGATAAGTACGTGAATGCTTCATAATATCCGCAAAACTTGCGACGATAGCTTCTTTATATTCAGGATTAAGAACACTAGCGCCTACCTTGTCTAGCAGGGCTTGCTCTCGTTCGGGATCATAAATCGCCTTTCCAGTGCGTTGTTTATAAGCACTTACTCGAGTTACCAATTTCATACGTTCTTCCAACAAAGCCACAATCTCATTATCAACGGAGTCAATCTGTTGGCGAATCTCATTTAAGTCCATACTGACCTCCTTTTTTTCTCTCCATTATAACAAAAATGACCTGAGGACAAAAGAGCCTCAAGCCTTTGAATTGATTATAAAAAGAGTTTTCTTACCTGACTGATATTACTTTCATTAACAACCAGATACAGGGTTGCTCCTGCTTTTAGACGTGTGTCTCCGTGAACAACCTCAGACTGGTCTTGAAAAATCTGAGTGGAAATCAAAACCCCGTCAGGTAAAGTTAAATCCTTAACCAATCGACCAGCTAAACTATCTGTAACTGGTAAATCAATCATCGTCGGTATATTATCAACTTGTTTTGGTTCGTGAGCGATTAGATTGTGAAGCATGGCTTCATAGACAGGTTCTCCTCCCATGAAATCCATGACGAGATAGGCAATCAGGGTCACGACTCCAATTGTCATCAATTGGTGAAGGTTCCCCACCATCTCAGTCACTAAAATCATAGCAGTTAGCGGTGCCTTAGATACCGCGCCGAAATAACCAGCCATACCAAGAATGATAAAAATAGGGAACTGACTGACTTGTAAGAATCCTAGATTTTCAAAAGCTGCCGCAAAAACGCTACCAGAAAGAGCACCTAGAGTTAAAATTGGAAGGAAAATCCCACCAGGAAATCCTGAACCAAAGGACAACATACTCCAAACAAAGCGAATAGCCAAATAGAGGATGGCCACAGTTAGAGCAGGATGTAAACCATTTAAAGCAAGAATCAATTCATTTCCACCACCTAAAAGATGTGGAAAATAAAGACCAATAGGAATGATAAACAGAACTGCCAAAAGGCCATAAAAATGAGATGGCAAGTGGAAGATTTTCCCTAACCCTTGGTAGACCTTACCAATACGTAAGACAACCCACTCATAACCGTATCCAAGCACACCTAGAAAAGTCCCCAAGAGAATAAGAATCCAATAATCTTTCAAAGGAAATACTGGTAATTTTTCTGTCATAGCAAGGACTGATACCTGACCAAAGATGCGTAGGGAAACAGCATTGGCCACTAAAGATGCCGTTAAAGCTGTCACCCAAACAGGACGAGAGAAATGATGATAGACTTCTTCAACGACAAACAAGAGACCAGCAATCGGGGCATTGAAGGCAGCCGATAATCCTGCTGCTGCTCCTGCAGCAATCAAGACACGTTTCTCACGTGCAGAGAGCTTAAGTCCCTCGGCTAATCCCTTAGCAGTCATGGCACCTAGTTGAATACTAGGGCCCTCACGTCCCAACATCAGTCCCATTGAAATCCCAAGGACACCACCCACGAACTTACGCCATAATACTGACCACCAAGACGGATGTAAGAGCCCCATCAGTTCCCCTTCAACATGGGGAATTCCTGAGCCCTTGATGTCTTTTTCCTGCTTAATAAGGTAACCAATAAAAAGTGCAATCAAGAGATTAACCAGGACAATTCCCAAAATCAGATGTGGATTATGAAGGGCGTCTTTGTATATAGCTACAGAAAACGCGGCCCCTTTGGCAATTAACCAGCGAAAAAGACTGACCACTGCTCCTGCCGTCACCCCCACTAAGAGCCCTCGCCAAACGGACCAAAGAAGATGTTGAGATTGCGTCCTAAAATCTCTTTCTATTTCATTCATAAAAACTCCATTTTAACTACAATAAAAGCAGACTTTACTCTGCTTTTTTCTTATGCTAATGCTTCTGAAATTTTTTCAGCGAAAGCTTCAAGGTTTTCGATATCTTCATCTTCAGCAGAAAGGTCAACCTTGACGCTATCAGCACCCTTAGTCGCTCCTGTGAATGTGAATTGATTTTCAAACTCATCCACTGAATGACAGAAATAATCGTAGAAGGTATCTCCTGAACCTACAACACCAAAGATTTTACCTGACAAGTCAAGGTCAGCCAAATCTTCGTAAAAGTCAACGATTTCATCTGGCAACTCACCATCACCATAAGTGTAAGTCGCTACGATACAGATGTCCGCATCTTCAAAATCAGCGGCATCAACCGTTGTACACTCGTCTACATCCACAGTGTGACCCAATTCTTCCAATTTTTTGGCAACAATATCTGCGATTTCTTCCGTATTACCGGTCATACTGGCATAAACGATTTTTGCTAAAGCCATAATGTCCTCCAAAATAATAAATTAGCTATATTATATCATACTTTTTCAGAAAATAAACGCCGTAATATCCTAAAAAAACTACCCCTTAGGACAGTTTTAAATTTTGCAAGAGTTCGAAATGTCGATAGACAAGCCATAAACCAATAGCAATGACAAGCACAAGAACTACGGCTCTCATAAGACCTTTAAGAAAAGTCACGAACCAGGTTATAATCATAGATGTCATTAGCCAAGTCAAACCTGAGGCACCATATAGGGTTCGAATATTCTCAAGGGAGTGGCTAGTTAAGGTGTTTACCCAAGTGGGAATATAGATCCAAATATCATCACCTGATAAATCCAAACGGTAGGCAATCATGGTTCCCGTTGTTTGCAACCAGGTAAATACCCCAGCATTGAAAAGAATGAGAAAACTTTGCATAGGGTAACGCCCAACAAGGTGTTTAATATAACACATGACAGCCCTCCTTAATTGGCATAAAGGGCATGAACCGTATCAATATCCACCTGTTGAATACCGTAATAAGAACCCGCTGATTGCATAACTGATGTCTTAGAGTCATCGTGATCCAAGCCAATGGCATGCCCCAATTCGTGCTCGGCCGTATTAACAATACGTTTGTGGGTATAACCAAAATCACTATTCAAGAGGAAATAACGATTCAACTTAACATCCACATGAGTGATACGATTTGTTAAAACATTAGTCTGACTATCCGCTAGACCAGCTGCTTGCGAATTAGCATCGGAATAGTCTGTCGCAACAATATCAGCTGTTGACGCATCATCTGTCAGAGTAAAGATGAAAGCACCCGTTTTGTTCCAATTTGTGATAGCTTCCTTATAAGCAGCTACCAAGGTTTCATCTGTAGATTGAATATAGATGCTAGCTGTATTTTGTGCCCATCTGGCACCATTAGACTCAGGAATTGTATCTGTCGTCGATAGGTTTGAAACGATCTTTTCAACATCACTTGTATTGGTCCCACTAAAACCTAGCTCAACTTGTCGAAAGGCACGGTTAATGTTTGTAGCTAAGGTACTTGAAGAGTTGTTAGCATAATAGATAAGTCCATAACCAACTATGGCTAGGATAAGGGCAAGTTTAAAAATAGCCCAAATAAGATTCCATATAAATCGTAAGAGAAGTTTGGGGATATAGAAGATTACTCTCAATAATTTTTTCAATACAGAGCCTCCTTTTCGAAATTTCCCCTAGTATATCATGCTCTAATCATTCTAGAAAGTAAAAAATATCACTTTAAGCTTTTATCATCTCTTTAATAAGATGTTACATACTTGACCAATTAGGATAAGCGTTCTTCTTTAATGTAATCAATAGGTAACCATTCTAAATAGGCCTCTAGTTGTTTTTCCCAATAATACCACTCGTGTCTTCCATGGTCTGTACTGTAGTCAATATCTAGGCCAAGAGCCTTCAAATCAGCAACTGCTTGATCTTGAGTGTCAAAAAGGAAATCTTCCAGACCACACCAAGCAAAAAATTTAGTTTTCTTGTCATGTTGCTTGGCTAAATTAACCAATTTATGCTGCTCAATATCTTTTCCTTCCAAATCACCAAAGACACCCTGCCAGTATTCCTTGGACTCAATGGTCTCATCTCTAATCATCTCTGTAGATAAACCAAGGGCACCAGAGAAGGAACCTGCGCAAGCAAAGTTATTCGTGGTTAAGGCAATTTTAAAGGAACCATAGCCCCCCATAGAAAGTCCAGCAATAAAAGTCTTTTTACGCTTCTTTGTCATACTTGGGAAAAAACGTTGCATGACTTGAGGAAGCTCCTTGGCAATGGCATCGTAATATCTTACGCCATATTTAGTATTTGTATACCATCCATTTTCAGAATTAGGCATAATGACAATGAGGTTGGTCTTACGAAGGAGACGCTGAATATTGGTACGGAAGGCCCAAGAATTATGATTTCCCCCCATACCATGAAGAAGATAAAGGACTGGAATGTCCGTATCACTTTCCGTTTCAGAAATCTGATCACGATCCGGATAGATAACATCTACTTGACGGTATTGTCCTAGAACAACTGATGAGTATTCAATTTGAAAAAAAGCCATTTGTCTTTTCCTTTCTTAATGATAGAAAAGCTGGGATAGCCCAGCTTTTTCTTTTTCAAAATAGTCTTGTGAGACTTTCTAATATCAATGAATGTAAGTAACATACTCACACTCTAATAATTAATTAACGTACTTCCATAACAACTGGAAGAATTGCTGGGCGACGTTTGGTTTGGTCAAAGAGGAACTTAGCCACATCATCGCGAACCGCACCTTTAAGTTCTCCCCAATCAAAACTATCTCCTGCCAAGTAATTTTCAACAGTTGCATTGACAATATCAGCAGACTCACTTAGGATATCACGGCTCTTTTTAACATAGACGAAGCCACGCGTATTGACACGCGCTTTAGAGACAATCTTACGCTCCTTTTTATTGACTGTAATAGCAACGATAAAGATACCGTCTTCAGACAAGACCTTACGGTCACGAAGCACGATATTTCCAACATCACCGATAGCATTACCATCAATCATAACATCACCAGCTGGGACAGTACCTTCAAGAAGGAAACCTTGGTCCTCTGATAAGTGCATGATATCCCCACGCTTAACAATGTAGATGTTTTCTGGAAGGATCCCAACTTCAAGGGCTAGCTCAGCATGAGCTTGAAGTTCACGGTACTCCCCTTGGACTGGGAAAAGATACTGTGGACGAAGAAGATTCAGCATCAATTGAAGCTCACGAGCATTGGCATGTCCAGATACACGAAGATTCTGTGTAATCATCTTAACAGCCCCACCAGCCTTATAGATAGCATTGTTTACGCGTGCGACCGCTGCTTCTTTAGCAATACTTGGTGTGGTTACGATATAAACTAAGTCCCCATCTTTGATTTGAACATAACGGTGACGGCCAACTGCCATTTTTTGAAGACCGTCGATTGGCTCTCCCATACGTCCATTTTCGAGAATAATCAACTCGTGGTCTTCGAACTTGTTCATATCCTTTGGTTTAACAATGAGCTTCTCATGCTCCACAGTCAATTTCTTAAGACGGATAGCTGTACGAACAATATTTTCAACGTCAAAACCTGTAAGAACAACGCGACGTCCATGTTCGGCAGCTGAATCAAAGACTTGTTGAATACGAACCAAGTTTGAGGCAACTGCTGCAATAATAACACGTCCATCTGCATCGGCAATAACTTGGTCAATCTCTTGGCCAACTTCTGCTTCTGAAGCTGTTTGTTCAGTACTTGTCGCATTTGCTGAGTCTGACAAGAGGGCCAAGACACCTTCTCGACCGATTTCAGCCAAGCGACCTAAATCAGTTTTGTAGTAAGGGCGAGCAGCTTGGTCAAACTTGAAATCACCAGTATAGACAATATTGCCTCGGTCCGTCCCAAGAACAATCCCCATTGATTCTGGGATAGAGTGAGTTGTCTTAAAGAATGAGACCACTGCATCATCGAATTCAATTTCAGTTTCTGAGTCAATGACATGGAAATTATTGAATTTATTAACGCCAGCATTTTTTACAAAAAGCTTAGCTAACTCAATAGTAAGTGATGACCCAAAGACTGGTACTTTGGCGTCTTGCAAGATATAAGGTAGGGCACCAATGGCGTCAGCGTGCCCATGCGTCAAGAAAATTCCCTGGATACGGTCTTTATTTTCAACCAAATAATCTAAATTAGGGATAACAAAGTCAACACCTAATTGTTCATTTTCAGGATACCTTAGACCAGCATCCAAGATAAAGATGGAGTCGTTAATTTCAACAATATAGAGGTTCTTAGCATTTTCACGCACTCCACCTAGGGCAATAATTTTAATATCGCTCATGCTTGTTTTTCTCCTTTTTAGTTTGACTCTCTTCTAGAGCCTATTTATACAGACGGTCCAAGAAGCTGAACGTTCATGCGAACAGTCTCCTTGTCGATTTACAGGCCACAACAAAAAAAGTTGCATACTCTTTAAGTATACAACTTTTTGACTTATTTTACAATTTAGAGTCAATCTGGGCCTACTCGAACATAGCGTAGTAGTCTGTGATATCCAATTGATCCTTTTCTTCCTTGGTAAGATCTTTAATGATTTGTCCATCCTTCATAACGATAAGACGGTTCCCATATTTTAGAGCATCTTCCATGTGATGGGTAATCATCAAGGCTGTAAGATGGTCTCTCGTCACAAACTCATCAGTCAACTTCATAAGAGCCACACTTGTCTTAGGATCCAAGGCTGCGGTGTGCTCATCTAAGAGCAAGAGCTCAGGACGTTTAAGTGTCGCCATTAAGAGGCTAAGGGCTTGACGCTGACCACCTGATAGAAGACCTGCTGGTGTTTCCAGGTGTTTTTCCAGACCGTTACTAATCCGTTCAATCAAACCTTGAAACTCCTCGGTATATAGGTGAAGATGACGTGATTTAAGGCCTCGTTTTTCGCCACGGTATTTGGCAATCAAAAGGTTTTCCGCAACAGTCATTCGAGGAGCAGTTCCCATTTTAGGATCTTGGAAAACACGTGAGAGGTGTTTGGCACGCTTCTCAGCAGGTAGAGCCGTAACCTCCTCACCCATGATAAAAATCTGACCACTAGTCAACATAAGGGTTCCTGCAATGACGTTGAAGAGGGTTGATTTTCCGGCACCATTTCCACCAAGGATGGTAATAAAATCACCTTCCCTAATGGTAAGATTGACATGATCCAAAATGATTTTTTCGGTGTCAAAACCGTTATTAACCTTAACAGTTGCATCTTTGAGTTCTACAATAGCTGTCATCGTGATAAGCTTACCCCCTTATAGAATTTTCGGCGCAGGACAGGCGAAATCAAGCAAAGGGCTAGAACAATCGCACTAAAGAGTTTTAGGTAGTTAGTGTTAAAGCCAAAAGCGATTACAGCTGTTAAAAGGAACTGATAAAGGATTGAACCTACACAGATGGCAATCAATCGTTCCAACAAGGTCAAGTTAGTCTCGTACAAGACTTCACCAATGATAATGCTGGCAAGTCCGATGACTATAACCCCAATCCCTTTTGAAACGTCGGCATAACCGTCCTGTTGACTAATCAAGGCTCCTGAGAGGGCAATAATACCATTTGAGATAACAAGTCCCATCACTTCCATTGAATCCGTATTGATACCGAAAGATTTGGCCATATCGCGGTTATCACCAGTAGCAATGTAGGCTTGGCCTAGGCGCGTGTTAAGAAAGGCAATCAAGGAAGTAATAACAATAGTTACAGCTAAGAGACCAACGATTAAGAGGTTGTAATCCTTACTAAAAGGAAACAGATCTTGAATTGTCTTAATATCAAGGAGACCTAGATTGGCTCTTCCCATTATCATAAGCATGACTGAGTTAAGGGAAGTCATGACCAGAATTCCTGCCAATATCGTTGGAATTTCTCCTTTCGTATAAAGGAGACCAGTCACTAGACCAGCAAGACAGCCGGCTATTACAGCAACCAAGGTCGCCAAGATAGGGTTCCAACCAAAATTCATGAGGGTTACTGCTACTGCCCCCCCTAAAGGGAAGGAACCTTCTGTCGTTAAATCAGGAAAATCTAAGATACGGAAAGTCATGTAAATCCCAAGACCTAAGATTCCGTATAGAAGACCCTGATAAATGGATGAAATAATCATAAGTCCTCCTTATTTATCAGCTTTAACAGCAATGTCTGACTGCTTAAGCACATCGTCAGGTATGGTGATGTTAAGATCTCGAGCAACTTTAAGGTTTAGCGTTGGAGTCCCATCATCAATCACATCAACTGGGATATCCTTAACTTTTTTACCTTTAAGAACTTTAATAGCACTACGGGCTGTAGCTTTTCCAAGCTCATATTGGTTTTGAGCAACTGAGGCCAAACCGCCTTCTTTAACCATGGTATCAACAGTTGTATAAACGGGAATCTTAGCTTGATTGGCTAAAGAGATTACTGTTGAAAAAGATGATGCAATGGTATTATCCTGAGGTGTCCAGATGGCGTCAACCTTACCAGTCATTACTGACATGGTTGTGTTGATTTCATTGGTTGATGGTACAGCGTATTCAACCACATTTAAACCGTCTTGTTCAGCGTATTTTTTAAAGCTTTCAACCTGTGATTTGGAATTGTCTTCACTTGAAGCGTAGAGAATACCAATTGTTTTGGCATTTGGTGTCAGTGATTTGACCAATTCTACTGTCTGCTTAATAGGTACTTGATTGGAAGTTCCTGTGACATTACCTTCCGGATGCTTGAGATCCTTAACTAATTTAGCCCCAACAGGATCTGAGATAGCTCCCATAATGACTGGAATATCCTTGGTAGCTGCCGCTAGTCCTTGAGCTGCTGGCGTTGCAATACCGATAACAACATCATTTTTATCGTTGACCAATTGTTTAGACATGGTTTGAATCTTCGATTGGTCCCCTTCGGCATTTAGGAGGGTAATTTGAACCTTGTCCCCTTTGTAGCCAGCTTCCTTAAGTCCATCCTCAATACCTTTCTCGATTTGATCCAGGGCATCATGAGTGACGAACTGGAGGATTCCAACTTTAGCAACCTTATGGGTACTTTGCTGTTCTTTTTTGAACAGATCTGTACCAATAGAGCCGAGCGTCAAGATAGCTAAGAAAACCAAAGTCCAAATTAAACGCTTGTTTTTCATATCTGTCTCCTTATATAAATTCTTACTCTCTATTGTAAGTCATTTTCAGTTAACTAGCAATATTCTTAATTTATAAAAAAAACTTTTAAAGAAGAAAAAACCAGAAGATAGCTTCTGGTTTTTTCTCATTTTTTCTTACTGATATTGAGATAAGTCTAACTTCATAATATGGAAGTAAAGGTCACCGAATTGTCCTTTGTATTCAATATCATGGTCGTTGATGGTTACCTTAGTTACTGGCGTTGAGTCTGGTATGGCAATCCAACAGGCTTGCTGAGCTCTAACGAATTCATTGTAATCTTCAAATGAGATATGGCATTCTTGCTTAGCTGCATTTAGATAAGAAATTTCAATCATGGTAGGACCTCCTTATAATCCTTTAACTGAAATATAGCTTACACTTCCTAAAAGGCAAAGTCAACTCTGACGACTTAGGAAAGTATCACGCATGGGTATACAAATAGACCCCATAACAAATGCTGTGAGGTCTATATTGATTGGAATCAGAATTCTACTGTCCTAAACGACTGCTAATTGATTTCAACATTTGCGTCGTTTTCAAGTATAGAATCCCATTTCTGCTAGAAGAATTGCCAGACCAACAAATACAAGATCTGAACTCTCACTACCAGTTTCTGGATGGACAAAATCCTTAGTATCTTCAGGTTCTGGTTGTGATTGTGGAGTTATCTGTGACTCTGGAGTTGGAGTCATAGTATGTTTGTAGATGTGCTGAGTATTACCATTTTCATCTACTACTCTTTTCAAATTAATAACTCGGGATTTCTTTCTTCTCTTGTTCGCTATCTTCTGTTGGGGAACAAGAAATTTCAGCTTTTGCTTGTTCACCATCAACTGTAGGATTTCCTGGAATTTCCTTACCATTCTTATCTACAAATGACCTAACTGGGCAATACAGAGTAGGTGGGTAGGTCGCTGAATCCTTAGTTCCGCTCACATCTTCATGAACCACTGTAACTGCTGGAACAGGTCCTGTAAATTCAGCTTCTGGTGTGAATGTTACTGTACCATCTGCAGCTACCTTATAACTACCAAGACATGAAATATTCTTGGTAAGTGGTGCTATCTTCAAATGTAACTGGAACGGCATCATTTATTGATACACGGATGTCACCTTCTGTAAAGATTGGCTTTCCTGTTTGAGTTGCACTCTTATTACCAACTGAAGCCGTAAGAGAAACCTGTTACACCCTTGGCAGTCCCAGTAAATCCTGGGTCTGGTACAAAGGTAACCTATACAGTCAGCTCATATAAGTAGATTTCTTTTCCTTCTACAGTCAAAACAGGATCATTGATTACATTTCCAGTTGTTGGATCGACAAGCTTGGACAGATAATCAAAATCAGGTGTGATTTTAACTTTCTCATTATTATTTGTTCCTTCAATAGCGAATTCTGGAGTAGCAGTTTGACTAACTCCTTGAACATCCATAGATGTCTTGTCTTCCCCTTCAAGTTCTTTTGGAGTAACAGTTGGAATATGGAATATATAGTCCATCCATGCTATCCCAGACTTCATTTTTTATAGAAGAATGTGCTTCTTTGTCTTTAGAAACTCAATCAGTTGTATAGCCGTTGTTATCAGTAATCTGATTTAGTATTCATTATGGCTACCTCAGTTGCCTCTAATTCATTATTTACAGCAAGTGCTGAAGTATTTGTCTAACCGTTAGCAACTACCAAATTCTCTAAGGAGGCTTGAGCTATGAAAGATGATTCATGATTCTTGGCTTCTGATGTTTGACTTGATGAATCCATCGATTTATCAGTTCCACTACCATTATCTGTAGATTGAGAAGCTTCAGCTTTAACTCTTGCTTGGCTATCTGTAACTGATGTTGCAGTTTCACTTGTTGCTTCGCTCGCAATAATTAATGCCAATGTACTATTATAGTTGTGCATCTTGACTAGTGGTGTAGCGGCACTGTTTGAACTTCTGTAGTTAACTCGTCTGTTAAAACTTTGTTATCAGTACCAAACATCACAAGAGTTCCAAGTAAGACAGAGCACACGGCTACATTGAGTTTACGAATTGAAAATCTACTTATACAATTATTTAATAAATCTTTACCCACTTTGGTAATCCTCCACACCCAACATTAAAGCATCTTACCCCTCAATGAGATTAAAAGTATTTTAAAATATTAATCGTTTAACATTCTAACACGATCAGTAAAGTAAATTTATTTTTTGTATAAATATATCTTTATCCAAGTCTATATAAAATATATGCGTATGTTTAGCAGTATTTAAAATTGTTCAAAAAGATAATTTTAAGATTTCATTATTTTAAAGAAAGCGATTATATTAATTAATTTTAAAAAATGAATTCAAAGGAAATGTTTAAATTTCTAAATCTTAATGATTATGGTTAACTTCATAAAACGTCTCTTCATTATCTTTTTGAAAGTTTTTAGGAGCTTTAACAAATTTCAAAAGCACTCTTAAAATAAATGTAGCTAAGACAATATATTTCTAGGCAAATTATCTTAAGCAATTGAATTTAGCTAGCGATTTAAAATAGGAGTGTAAAGCGTAAACTATTACAGCTATACCTGAATCTTCTAGGAATTTACAATCAAAATAAAAGCTAAGATTCAAAGAAAAATCATGTAATTTATCATAATACTCATTTATAACCAACTCAGCTATTTTATATACCCCCATTAATCCACTTCCTCAAATATAATCTATATAGTATTTTCCACTAGATAAATTTTATAGTTAAATAGAATATAAAACTAAAAAGGCTTTATAATTTTTGTAGTGGGTAAAACTACTGTAGAGATTATAGAGCTTTTTGAGTGTACACAAAAAGTCCCATAAGAACTATAATGAAAAGCAACCAAACCATCATTAGGAAGAACTTATGAGACTTATTAAGAATACCACAGAATTAATCGGAATCAAAGACCAAAATATCAAGATTTCACTTGTTTTTGAAACTGACACTCATATCGATATTCAAGCAAAACTTGATTACCCTGCACCATCATGTCCTCATTGCCATGGAAAGATGATCAAGTACGACTTTCAAAAGCCTTCTAAAATCCCTCTTCTCGAGCAAGCGGGAACGCCAACTCTACTACGTCTGAAAAAACGTCGTTTCCAGTGTAAAAGTTGTAGAAGAGTCACGGTAGCTGAGACATCTATCGTTGAGAAAAACTGCCAAATCTCCAATCTAGTCCGACAAAAAGTTACACAGCTTCTAACTGAGAAGGTGTCACTAACTGATATTGCAAGAAGACTTCGCGTGTCGACGTCCACTGTCTATCGTAAGCTTGATCAGTTCACTTTCAAGGAACATTATGACAAACTCCCTGCTGTTATGTCCTGGGATGAGTTTGGGTTCAAGAAAGGGGAATTGGCTTTTGTGGCGCAGAATTATGAGACAAACCAACTCATAACCATCCTTGATAATCGCCGCCAAACTACTATACGAAACTACTTTTTGAAGTATCCATTGAAAGTCCGGCAACAGGTACAGTTTATCACGATGGATATGTCTGGAGCTTATATTCCACTGGCTCGCAAGCTCTTTCCAAACGCAAAAATCGTTCTTGATCGTTTCCACATCATCCAGCACCTTGGACGTGCCTTTTTAAAGACTAGAATTGCAATTATGAACCAGTTCGATAAGAAGTCACTACCCTATCGAGCCTTGAAAAATCACTGGCGACTCTTCCAAAAGGACAGCTGTAAGTTATCTCTCAACTCTTTCTATTCAAAGACTTTCCGCCAAACTTTAGCACCACATGAAGTTGTTAAGAAGACACTAGTCTTTTCAAAAGAGCTTACTGACTACTATACACTTTATCAGCTTTTGCTTTTTCACTTTCAGGAGAAGAGAGTAGGTGAGTTCTTTGACCTGATAGAGGAAAATAGAAGCAAGGTCAATCACTATTTTCAAACGGTCTTTAGGACTTTTCTTAGACACAAGCAATACATCCAAAATGCACTAGAAACAGACTATTCAAACGCAAAACTTGAAGCGACTAATAAGTTAATTAAAGACATTAAACGCTTGGGCTTCGGTTTTAGAAACTTCATCAACTTTAAGAAACGTGTCTTCATCACACTGAACATACATAAAAAGAGGACCTATCCGGTCCTCTCTAGATGTTAGCTTTTCGTCACCCACTACAGTTGACAAAGAGCCCTTTATATTTAAGTATAACTTATATTATTTAACTGTGCGGATACGCATAGTATTTGTATTACCAGAACCAACTGGAACACCAGCAACAATAACAATGTTATCACCTGATTCTACAAGACCTGATTCAAGAGCAACACGCTCAGCAACTTCAAACATATCATCAGTAGATGAAGGTATTTCAGTAACAACTGGAATAACACCCCAGTTAAGCATCAATGATTTTTGAGTAAGTTCATCGAATGTTATTGCCAAGATGTCAGCTTCTGGACGGTATTTAGAAATCAAACGAGCTGTGTTACCAGATTCAGTAAGTGCAACAATAAGTTTGATATCCATTGAGTTAGTAGCATCTTTAACTGCAGATGCAACAGCTTCAGTTTTACTTGAGCGATCAAATGTTGATGAATCAAGACGACCATACTCTTTAAGAAGAGTTTGAGCGTTTTTATTAATTGTAGCCATTGTACGAACTGATTCAACTGGATATTTACCATTTGCAGACTCACCAGAAAGCATTGTCGCATCAGTACCATCGATAACTGCGTTAAACACGTCAGATACTTCAGAACGAGTTGGACGTGGTTTTTCTGTCATTGTTTCAAGCATGTTTGTAGCTGTAACAACAATTTTACCAGCAGCATTTACTTTAGTGATAATCATTTTTTGGTAAACTGGAACCATTTCGAATGGTACTTCGATACCCATGTCACCACGAGCGATCATGATACCATCAGCAGCTTCAATGATTTCATCGATATTATCGATACCTTGTTGGTTTTCGATTTTAGCCAACAATTTAACGTGGCCGTTTCCAGTTTCTTCACAGATAGCACGTACTTCTTGTACATCTTTCGCAGTACGTACAAATGAGATTGCGATAAAGTTAATACCTTGTTCGAGACCAAAACGAATATCAGCATTATCACGTTCAGCAAGTGCTGGGAAAGGAATTTTAGTGTAAGGGATGTTTACACCTTTTTGTTTAGCAATAATACCATCATTTTCAACTTCAACGATGAATTCACGTTTTTCAGCATCCTTGTCTACAACACGAAGACCAAGTTTACCATCATCCACAAGAACTTGTTTACCAACTTCTACATCGTCGAAAATGTCAAGTGCACCAGCAACGTTCAAAGCAATAACGTCGCGAGTTGATTTGATACCTTGTTTAGTAGCAATACGGATTTGTTCACCAGTTTTGTATGCATACTCTTTAGCATCACCTTCAAACAATTCAGTACGGATTTCAGGTCCCTTAGTGTCAAGAAGGAAACCTACTTTTTGACCAGCAATAGATTCAGCCATACGTACGACATCCATACGTTCACCTTGCTCAGCGTGGTCACCATGTGAGAAGTTGAAACGGAAAACGTTAGCACCTTCCTCGATCAATTGAGCAATGTTTTTAGCAGATGCATCAGGGTCAAGTTTTTCACTCCAGTAACCATCTTCACCAAATTTCTTGCCACCACGGATTTCAACCGCAGGACCAAGTGTAGCAACTATTTTTACGCGTTTATTCATGATATATAAAACTCCCTTATATTTATTGTCGCTTTTGCGACGGATTAACAATAATTAGTAGAACCGCTATTATTTCAAGTTAGCTAAAGAACGGTTAAGCTCTGCAAAATCAAGACGAGCTTTGTGTGGATTGTTTACGATAATTTTACCGTCTTCAGTAAGACTGAACAAAGCACCTTCTTCTGCTGTACCAAGGATTGGACTTTCAACAAGCTGTTCATTATGGATACCCACAGCAACACCACCAATTCCTTCTTTAAGAAGATCAACGGCATGTGCACCCATCCATGAAGCAAGAACACGGTCACGTGCAGTTGGTGAACCACCACGAATTACGTGTCCAATATTTGTAGCACGAAGGTCTGATGTATCTCCAGCTTCTTTCATTTTAGCTGCAAACTCTTCAGCACCCATAACGCCCTCAGCAAGCACAATAATGTGGTGAGATTTTTCGCCAGATTCATAACCTTCTTTAACTTTACGAACCACTTCGTTGATGTCATATTCTTCTTCTGGCACAATAATTTGGTCAGCACCTGAAGCAATACCAGCCCAAAGAGCGATATCACCAGCGTTACGTCCCATTACCTCAACGACAAAAGTACGTCCATGACTGAAAGCTGTATCTTGGATTTTATCCAAAGCTTCTGTTGCAGTTGCAACGGCTGTATCAAATCCAATTGTATAGTCTGTACCAACGATATCGTTATCGATAGTTCCTGGGAGACCAACTGCTGGGAAACCATGTTCAGTCAAACGCATAGCACCATGGTAAGAACCATCTCCACCAATAACAACTACACCTTCGATTCCATATTTTTTAAGTTGCTCAATACCTTTAAGTTGACCTTCAAGTTGGGCAAACTCGGGATAGCGAGCAGACTGAAGGAAAGTGCCACCACGGCTAAGGATGTTTTCTACGCGTTTGGCATCAAGTTTGAAGATATCTCCTTCAACCATACCGGCGTATCCACGGTTAATGCCGAACACTTCAATTCCTTCAGAAATTGCTTTGAGAACAACTGCACGAACGGCAGCGTTCATACCAGGGGCATCTCCACCACTGGTCAAAACAGCAATACGTTTCATTATTCCTGATACTCCTTTTATATATTTAACATTTTCATTATAACACAAAGAATTATAAATGGCTTTAAATTTGAAAAGTTTTATCGGTTTTTTTAACGTAAAACCGTTTTCAACACAAAAGGTGCTAATTCCCTACTGAGTTCTTCGTTCTTAGACACTTTATATCGTTGACTAACTATTGTTTCCTTGCTTCCCTGATAACGAATAACCACAGGAATATGTCCAGGATACTTGGATAAAATGTGAGAAACTTCTAAATCTTTATTATGATTCTCTAGTAAAATCCAGAAACGCTCAGTGCTAGCCTCCTCTATATTTGACAAAATTAATTGAAGACGTCCGTCGCGCTCTTGAGTTCGTCCTTCTAGATAAAAGAGACTACCTTCGCTTAACTTATCTTTGTGATAGAAATAAGTTTCTGGAAAAAGAGTGACATCCAGTTTATTCACCCCATCAAAAACACTTAGGAAAGCCATCTGGTCTCCCTTTTTCGTTCTGATAATGCGAACTGATTCAAGCTGGACCAAAACTGTAGCCTTACTGTTTAAAGTCAACTCAGAAATTGGTTGGTAGGGCCGTGATGCCATTTTTTGAGCTAAATGTAATGGATGTGTACTAAGTCCAACTCCTAGTAAATCCTGCTCTATACTGTAGCGTTCTGTCTGACTATAGTCTTCATACTCCACCCAAGAATAAGACGACTCTGCAAACAAACTCCCTAATTCATTAACAAAAGTAAAGAGGTTGCTTAAGTTTCCGATGATTTTCCGTCTATTAGGCTCAAAACGATCAAATAATCCTATTTGGATCAAAGGTGTCAAAATATCTACTTTTTGATATTTACTAGGAATACGTGTCAAAAAATCCTCTATAGAAATGTATTTACCATTTTGTTGGCGATCCTCAATAATCCAAAGTGCAAAATCTCTGGGCAAACCTTTTATGGTTTTTAGACCTAGTACAATCTTTCCATCGGAAATCTTGTCCATATAAGGAATTCTATTAATATCCAGGCTAGCTAAGGAAAAGCCATTTTCAATTGCATCCCTAATGTAATCACTTGACGAATAATTTAACATGACGTCATAGAATATCTGAGGATAATGCGTTTTAAAATAAGCTAATTGGAAGGCTAGGGATGAATAAGCATAGGCATGACTTTTATTAAAACCATATCCTGCAAACTTAGTTATCATACTAAAGAGACGTTTAGCAACCTGTGGGTCACGCCCTAACTGACGACTTCCTTCCATGAATTGTTCGGACATTTTGGACATTTCATTGGCATCTTTTTTAGACATTGCCCGACGAAGCAAATCGGCTTTTCCAAGGCTAAAGCCAGCAAATACTTGGGCAATCTGCATAACCTGCTCCTGATAAAGCATGATACCATAGGTAGGTTCAAGAATTGGAGCAACCACTGGGTCAATGAGATCTACTTTCTCCTTACCATATTTACGAGCAACGAAATTATCTGTATAATCGCTAGCTCCTGGACGGTTGAGAGAGGTTGTCGCTACTACTTCTTCGAACTTAGCAGGTTTAATCCGTTTAAGGAGATTTATAGCACCTGCCTGCTCGAATTGAAAAATTCCCTTTGTCTTACCACTGGCAAAAAGCGCTAGGGTTTGTGAATCTTCCAAGTCAATGGATTTGATATCGATAGCAATTCCCTGTTCTTCTTCAAGCTTCTCCTTCATTTTTTGAACAAAGGTCAAATTTCGAAGCCCCAAGAAATCCATCTTAAGCAAACCATTGGCCTCGACTGCGGAAGCATCGTACTGTGTAACCATCATGTCCTCACCTGCCTTAAGAGGAATATGATTGGTCAGGTCATCATCGCTCATCACGATGCCTGCAGCATGTATGGAGGTTTGTCTTGGCTGGCCTTCAATAGCCTTAGCAATTTCAAAAGCTCTCTGAAATTCCTGCCTCTGATTAATTAGCTGTCTGAATGACATATTTTTCTCATAGACAGTTGTCAAAGTATCTCGAAAAGATATTTTTTTACTGAGTTGGGATAATTCAAATTCCTTAGCTCCAAAACGTTTAAAAACATCTCGGATAGCCTGTTTAGCCCCAAAAGTTGAAAAAGTAACAATCTGTGCAGAGTGCTTACTACCATAACGGTCTCTAACGTAATGAAGAAACTCACCTCGATAAATATCAGGTAAGTCTATATCGATATCAGGCATACTATAACGTTCCTCATTTAAGAAACGCTCGAAAAGTAAATCATTTTTAACTGGATCAATTCCAGTAATATCAAGGACATAAGCTACCAAACTCCCTGCAGCAGACCCACGTCCCATTCCCATATAATAACCTCGACTACGACCAAAACGTAACAAATCCCAAACAATCAAGAAATAGTCATCAAAACCCATTTGATGTATTATTGACAATTCCTTGTCTAAACGTTCCTGATAAGCTGGTTCTCTTAACGCTTTACTATCTAATCCAGATTGAGCTAACTGACGCAATTGATCAACTGCTGGCATTTCACGATTAAAACGAGGAAGCTTGAGATTTGTATCAAATTGATAAGAGACGTCTGAAACAAGCTGATTCAAATTGTTTAAAGCCTCTGGAAGCTTACTATAAGCTTCTTCCATTTCTTTGGCCGAGAAAAGGAGCTGATTCATAGGACAGATGGATACCTCAGACAAGGACACATTTTGTGAGATAGCATGTAACGTCTGGATAGTCGAGCGATCTGCATTTTCAAAGTAACGCACTGTATGTAAAGGAACCACAGGATAATCAAACTCTTTACCAGCATCCTCAGGTCTTACCCCAATGAAAACTTCTGAGCCAAGACTCATCCCAGGCTCCCAGTCCTCACTTGGAAGAATTAGGGCAATGTCATTCAGATAGTCTGAAAAATATGTAAACTCCCGCTGTCCTGAAGACAGCTCTGTTGCCAACTTCATCAAGTTTTTATAGCCCTGATTATTTTTAGCTAATAGGCGAAAGGGAATTTTTCTCCCTTCATAGAATAAATTAGCTTCTGTTCCAATTAAAGGACGTAAACCATTTCTGATTGCAAGCTGGGCAAAATGATAGGCCGCATAGAGATTATCACGATCCATCAAACCAATGCTTTGATAACCAAGCTCTTTGGCACGTTTTACATAGGTGTTTAAATCTACAACACTGTCCATGAAGCTATATACTGATTTTGTATCCAATTGTGCAAACATGAAGGGCTCCTTTCAACATTATTTTTTGTCAAATAATAATTTAGGTTTCTAGAAAAAATTAAAGAAATCTATTCAAATAGTATTATATCACAAGTTTTTAAGCATATTAAAAGCAGAACCAAGGGTTCTGCTTTCTTGAAGACATTATTTTCTTAATAATACTCACCTTGACGGTAGTTCCAAGAATTAAAGTGGTCTGAAAGGTTCATCATAATTTTATCTATATCAAGACCCTTACGGATAACTACTGGACATGGTTCTACTGAACGGCTTCCCTCACCTTGTTCAGGAATTAATTTACCGCCTGCATCAACCATTGATACCATAACACCTTGTTCATAACGTGTTTCAACAGTTTTATCAGGCTGAATTGACGCAACGTATTCATCAGCTTCAATGACAAGGTCAACAGCATTTTCAATACGTTCACCAATACCTTCAACCTTACCACGGTTACCTTTACCTGAAGGGTTTGCTGATGAAGCATAAACCATTTTACCTTCTTTTTCCCACATTTCTTTAGCAATTTGCTCACCAGGTTTACCAAATTTAATAACGAAACATGATGTTCCACGTGCATCAGTCATAAGCTCTTCACGGCCATCACCAAATGCTTGGAGTTTTGCGTAAGCATCCTCACGCCACGGAAGAATACATCCAAGAAGAATGTCTTCATCCCAGTGCTTTTGATAGAAAGCATCAATTTCAGGAGTCAATTGTGCCAATGCACGCAACTCATCCATGCTTCCGCAAAGAACAACACCTGGTTTGTTACGGTTACGTTCCTTAGCTTCGAATTTACGTTCCAAACCAGCTTTATCGCTAGTCATAATAATATAACCAACTTTAGTTGGTGTAACGATACATCCACCTTCACCTTTAAGAATTTCAAAACCTTCTTGGTTAAGGTTACCATCCCATTGGACATGTTTAGTCATAATGTGTGTTCTCCATTTAATTTATAATACATATATTTTACCATGTTCATAGCTATCAGGCAAGTAATTTTCGGAATATTCGAAAATATAAGACTATTACTGCCAATAGCTTGGACGATGTTTTTCGTACTCGGTTATCAAATCCTCATACTGCATGGTAATCCCTATATCATCTAATCCATTTAAAAGTTTATGTTTCCATTCACCATCAATTTCAAAAGTGAACTCACCAACCGGTGAAATAATTTTTTGTTGTTCTAAGTCTACCGTCACTTCATCAGTAGGTTTTAATTGTTCCAATTTTCGACGTACTTCTATCGGTTGAACAATTGGTAACATCCCATTATTAAGTTCATTATTATAGTGAATGTCTCCGAAGGAACCTGCAATAACAACTTTAAATCCGTAGTCAGCTAGGGCCCACGCAGCATGTTCACGAGATGAACCTGCACCGAAATTATCGCCTGTTATTAAAATAGTTGCTTTACGATATTCAGGTCGGTTAAAAACAAAATCAGGATCCTCAGTGTATTTGTTATCTTTATAACGCCAAGAATACATCAAATATTTTCCAAAACCTTTTTTGTCAATCAGTTTGAGAAACTGTTTGGGAAGAATCTGGTCGGTATCGATGTTATCATTCATCAATGGAACTGTCGTACCGGTATAAATGGTAAATTTTTCCATGTTTCCTCCTTATTGTACTTCTGGCATTCGGCGAACATCAACGAAATGTCCGGCGATAGCTGCTGCCGCTGCCATTGCAGGACTACAAAGGTGTGTTTTTGCTCCAAACCCTTGTCGATCCTCAAAATTTCGATTACTTGTTGAAGCACAATGGACCCCATCAGGCACTTTATCTGGATTCATTCCAAGACACATTGAGCATCCTGGCTCTCTCCATTCAAAACCAGCATCTTTAAATATCTTATCCAACCCAATTTTCTCTGCAGCTCGTTTAACAGGTCTAGAACCTGGAACCACAATAGCTGTCAAATTAGGGGAAATCTTCTTACCTTTAACAATTCTGGCTGCCAACTGCAAGTCACTCAAGCGAGCATTAGTACAAGACCCAATAAAGATATACCCAAGATTAATGTCTTCTGCTTTTTGACCCGGACGAAGACCCATATAATGGTATGCACGCTCATCATTCATATCTCGAACTTCAGGGAAAGGCGTATCAAAATCTACCCCCATAGATGGATTAGTTCCCCATGTGACCATTGGTGCCAACTCAGAAACATCCATTCGAATGACTTTATCGTATTCTGCATCATCATCACTAACTAGTGTCTTCCAGTCAGCTACTGCTGCATCAAAATCCTCAGGAACACATTCTCGACCACGCATATAATCATATGTTGTTTGGTCTGGATTCATAATTCCCATTTTCGAACCAAATTCAATTGACATATTACAGATTGTCATACGTTCTTCCATAGTCAAACGGTCAATTGCCTCACCGCGGTACTCTACAACATAACCCACTCCACAAGCAACCCCATATTTAGCAATCAAGGCGAGAATGTAATCTTTTGAATAAATGCCTTTCTGAGGCTTCCCAGTGAATTCTACCAACATCTTTTTAGGTTTGACTTGCCAAAGTGTCTGTGTAGCAAAGACATGCTCAACCTCACTCGTTCCAATACCAAAGGCTATAGCTCCAAAGGCACCGTGGGTAGCTGTGTGACTATCCCCACAAACAATAAACTTACCTGGTTGCGTACGTCCTGTTTCTGGACCAACCATATGTACAATTCCTTGCTTATCCGAACCATGTGACGCATTGTCAATACCAAACTCAATGACATTTTCAGCAAGTTTATCAATTTGTGCCTTAGAAATAGCATCTCTAATATCAAAGATATTCACAGTTGGAACATTATGGTCAAAGGTCCCAAAAGTCAGATCTGGACGCCTTACTTTACGTCCAGCATCACGAAGACCTTGAAAAGCTTGAGGACTAGTCACTTCATGAATATAATGTTGGTCCACGTACATAAGTTGGGGTTGCCCCTCATCACCCGTAATTACGTGGCGGTCCCAAAGTTTATCGAAAATTGATTTTCCGCTCATAAAATACTCCAATTATAATCTAAGGATTGGTTAATCCGAAAGCTTCGTTAGGATAAGGTATAAAAGAACGACATCTATAACAATCCCTGAAAGCCAGCAGAACTTAAAGTACCATTTGTTAATTTTATGTCTAAATAGTCTCCCACCTAGAAAGGCACCAATACCACCAAAGATAATAGTCTGCAATAATAATGACTTCTCAGAAATCCGTCTCTTATGTTGAATAGCCTTATGTTTATCAAGTCCATAAATGGATAAGATGACTAGATTCCACACCAACAAAACACTTAGTAACACTAATTTCAGTGTCATGATTTTAGAGATTGCTAATAATAGCTGCTGTCATTTCAGCAGTCGAAGCCTGACCACCCAAATCACGTGTCAAGATGCCTTGATTCAAGGTCTTATCAACAGCATTTTCAATCAATTCTGCCCCTTCAGTTTCATTAAAACTTTCACGTAACATCATAGCTACTGACAAAATCATTGAAATTGGATTGGCAATACCTTGACCAGCGATATCTGGTGCTGAACCATGAATCGGTTCATAAAGACTTGGACCGTTTTCAGAATGACTAGCAGACGGCATAACACCTAGGGTACCTGGAAGAACACTTGACTCATCAGATAAGATATCACCAAAGAGGTTTTCAGTCACAACAACATCAAAGCGAGCTGGGTTGGTAATCATAATCATTGCTGCACTATCAACGAGCTGGTGTTCAAGAGTTACATCTGGAAACTCCAAAGAAACTTCATCAGCAACCTTACGCCACAATTTAGAGGTCGCCAAAACATTTTGTTTATCAATGCTAGTAACCTTTTTGCCACGACCTTGGGCAATCTTGAAGGCACGACGCATGATGCGACGAATCTCATCAGCTGAATAATCATTTATATCACGAGCCTTATCTTCCTCTAAAATGTGCTCACCAAAGTAAATACCACCTGTAAGCTCACGAACAACGACAAAATCTACGCCTTCAATACGCTCCGGTTTAAGAGGTGACAAGTGTTTCAAAGCATCAAAGATACGAACAGGACGGATATTAGCAAAGAGATTCAACTCCTTACGAATGGCCAAAAGCCCTTGTTCGGGACGAACTGGTGCATTATCATATTTAGGTCCGCCAATAGCAGCCAAAAGGATAGCATCTGCCGATTTAGCAGCTTCTAGAGTAGCTTTAGGAAGTGGATGACCCTCAGCATCAATACCAGCACCACCAAAAGGTTTAGCATCAACATCATAATCAAATTCAATTTTTGAAGCTACTTTATCCAGAACTCCAAGACCTGCTGCCATGATTTCAGGTCCAATACCATCACCAGAAAGTGTTACAATTTTTTTTGTCATGTTTAACACCTCTTAAGTTTGTGGAAGGTCACGGTAAGAAACTTTTCGTGCCATCTCACCAGCATTTTCTTTTTGAACCAGCGTATTCGCATTAATATATGCAATTGCTGAAGCTTTCAAGACGTCAAAATCCAAACCTGAAGCGTTGAAGATTGTATCTGTGTCCACATTTTCTACAGATACAAGTACACGTGCTTGGGCATCAATACCATCAGTTATGGCATCGATATTATAAGAAATCAAGCGGACTGTTTGATTGAAGAACTTATCGATAGCATTGAAGATAGCTTCAACTGATCCTTGGCCATTTGCCAAAAATTCTACAGCTTCCCCGTCTTCATTTACCAAGCTAACTGCAGCAGTAATTGTTTCATCAGGATTAGTTGTCAAGCGAAGATCTTGGAAATGGAAGCCTTCTGGATTTTCAACATTAGTCCCAGCAACAAGTGCACGAATATCAGCATCAGTAATGTCATGTTTTTTATCAGCCAAGCGCTTGAATTTAGCAAAGAGTGGTTTGATATCTTCTTCAACAAAGTCAAGCTCAAGTTCTTTCAATTTTTCAATAAAGGCATGGCGACCTGACAATTTACCAAGTGGAAGTGAGCTTTTCTTAACCCCAACCAACTCGGGTGTAATGATTTCATAAGTAAGAGGATTTTTAAGGAAACCATCTTGGTGGATACCAGATTCATGAGAAAAGGCATTCCCACCAACAACAGCTTTATTCTTAGGAATAGCGATACCTGAATATCGAGATACAAGTTCAGCAGTGTTGACTGTCTCATTAAGCACAATATCACTTGTTGCTTGATAGTAGTCTTCACGGATATTAAGTGCCACTGCCACTTCTTCAAGCGCTGCATTTCCGGCACGTTCACCGATACCATTCACAGTTCCTTCAACACGGCCAGCACCATTTTTAATAGCTGCAAGTGTGTTAGCTACAGCCATACCAAGGTCATTGTGACAGTGAGGACTAAAGATAATTTCACGATCTGATTTAACATTTTCAATGAGATATTTGAAAATATGACCGAACTCTTCAGGAGTTGTAAAACCCACTGTATCCGGAATATTAATATAAGTCGCACCGGCATCAACTGCTGTTTGAACAACTTCCAAGAGATAATCGAGCTCTGTACGAGTAGCATCTTCAGGTGAAAACTCAACAACTTCAAAACGTTCACGCGCATAAGTCACATGTTCTTTGATAATCTCAAGAATTTCTTCTTTTGATTTCTTCAACTTAAATTCACGATGAATAGGACTTGTTGCAATAAAAACATGACATTGTGGGAATTTTGCATCCTTAATAGCTTCATAACAAGCATCAATATCAGACTTTACAGAACGAGCCAAACCAGAAACTGCTGTAGTAGTCATAGCAGCTGAAATTTGTTTTACAGCCTCAAATGAATCTGGACTAGCTGCAGGGAAACCAGCTTCGATTGAAGAAATTCCCCATTTTTCAAGTTGCTTTGCAATAGCAACTTTTTCTTTGATTGAGAAGTTAACACCTGGTGTTTGTTCCCCATCTCGAAGGCTTGTATCAAGAAACTCCACTTTACGCATAGACAATCCTCTTTCTAAAAGTAAAAACAATAGTAGTAAAAAAACATCTCACTCGGAAACCCAAGCGAGATGTTTTGAACTCCCGCTTGGTAAACCAAACAGGACTAATGCTTTTGCACTAGCCCTCATTACGCAATAGCAAGATAGTTGTAGTTGCGAATGTCATCTGATTTATTTCCTTTCGATGTATCTTGTTTTATATGATACATCTTTCAATCTCGAAAGTCAAGGAAAAAATACTGAATTGACTGACTTTTCTGACCGATTTTTATATTTTTTTCAGAAAAACAAAAAAACTGACCAAAGTCAACTTTTCTAATTGTTCTTAATATCTACTTTTCTTAGCTTATTTTCCGAGGTAATATTCAGAAACAACGTTCAATTTTTCGTCAAATTCAAATACCAATGGTGGGAAGTTTGGAATTTCAACATCCATGATTTCGTCATCTGACAATTTTTTGATGTGTTTTACAAGGGCACGGATTGAGTTACCATGTGCACCTACGAATACGTTTTTACCATCTTTAAGAGCTGGAGCAATTTTATCTTCCCAGAATGGAAGGGCACGTTCCAAAGTTACTTTCAAGTTTTCAGCATCTGGAATTACTGAATCGTCAAGTGAAGCGTAACGACGGTCTTTGTGTGCTGAGTACTCATCATCACGGTCCATTTTTGGAGGCAATACATCGTATGAACGACGCCAGATGTGAACTTGCTCATCACCAAATTGTTCAGCAGCTTCTGCTTTATTTTTACCAGTCAAACCACCGTAGTGACGTTCGTTCAAGCGCCATGATTTTTCAACTGGAACCCAAAGTTGGTCAGAGGCTTCAAGCGCAAGGTTAGTTGTTTTGATCGCACGTTTCAATACTGAAGTGTAAGCTTTGTCAAATTCAATACCAGCTTCTTTAATCAATTTACCAGCGTCAATAGCTTGTTGAGTACCTTTTTCAGAAAGATCTACGTCAGCCCAACCTGTGAAAAGATTAGCTTTGTTCCATTCAGACTCACCGTGGCGAGCGAAAACCAATTTTACCATTAGTTATGTCTCCTTTTTATTTCGGGTTAAACCCATCTACTCTATATATTCTACCCAAAAAACATTGAAAAAGCTAGCAAAATATCAAAATTCTGTAAAATTCTACTGTTCCTTTCCTTTGCAAATTAAAACTAATCAGATTTTTAAGTCAGAAGCTTATACCTATCCATTATTTCCTTGTTTTAAGCCTTCTTTCATGCTAGAATGAAATGAAAATAGTAACATTTTACTTTGTGATACTTAAGGAGGATCTTATGGTTTCTACTGCTACAAAAGTTGGTAACTTTACGTTTGATAACTGTCTTATGAATGCTGCTGGTGTTTACTGCATGACCAAAGAAGAGCTGGCAGAGGTTGAAGCTTCAGCTGCTGGTTCATTCGTCACAAAAACAGGGACACTTGAGGCCCGTCCTGGTAATCCAGAACCTCGTTATGTCAATGTACCCCTTGGTTCAATCAACTCAATGGGTTTGCCAAATAACGGTTTTGAATATTATCTTGACTATGTCATTGAATTGCAAAATCAACCCAATACAAAAAACCATTTCCTCTCACTAGTGGGACTCTCACCAGAAGAAACACACACTATTCTTAAAAAAGTTCAAAAAAGTGACTATGAGGGACTCGTTGAACTCAACCTCTCATGTCCTAACGTTCCAGGCAAACCTCAAATTGCTTACGATTTTGAAACCACAACCGATATCCTTACTGAAGTCTTCTCTTACTTTACGAAACCTCTTGGCGTGAAATTACCACCATACTTTGATATTGTTCACTTTGATCAAGCAGCTGCTGTTTTCAACCAATTCCCTCTTGTCTTCGTTAACTGTGTGAACTCTATTGGTAATGGACTTTACATTGAAGATGAATCTGTTGTCATCAAACCAAAAAATGGCTTCGGTGGTATTGGTGGTGATTATATTAAACCTACTGCTTTGGCAAACGTCCATGCCTTCTACCAACGTTTGAAACCTGAGATCCAAATTATTGGTACTGGTGGTGTAAAATCTGGTCGTGATGCTTTTGAACACATCCTTTGTGGCGCAAGTATGGTGCAAGTAGGTACTGCACTTCAAAAAGAAGGTGTTACTATCTTTGATCGCATCACTAAAGAACTTAAAGAAATCATGGCAAAAAAAGGTTATGAAACTCTTGAAGACTTTCGTGGAAAACTGCACTATATTGACAGATAACCAAAAAGAGCTTGGATTTTTTTCCAAACTCTTTTTATCTTTATTTGAGGATGAGTTTCTCTTCTTATACGAGACTATCATCGTCTCGTTCATCCCAGACTTCAAAAGTATCCTTCCCCTCTTTTTGGGCTTGAATACGCTTTTGACGAGCTTCTTCGATCTGTTTTTCACTTGGCTTCATCAGTTTACTAATTGTAACAATAGCTGATAACTTAATAACAGTAAAAACCAAAAGAAAGATCAATACCACTGTTATAGTTTTCATAATTTTCCTTATATTTTTTGTATAAATCAATCCCCCTAAAAGCTTAGGGGGATTAACATTATTTGACTGCGTCTTTAAGAGCTTTACCAGCTTTAAATGCAGGAACTTTAGATGCTGCGATTGAGATAGTTTCACCAGTTTGTGGGTTACGACCTTGACGAGCAGCACGTTCACGTACTTCAAAGTTACCGAAACCAATCAATTGTACTTTTTCACCTGCAGCAAGGAATTCTTCGATAGAAGCAAAAACCGCATCTACAGCTGCTGCTGAATCTTTTTTTGTAAGCTCAGTTGCTTCTGCAACTTTAGCGATCAAATCTTGTTTGTTAGCCATTGTAACAATCCTCCAATTTATTCATAAGCGAATGATATTTCTAGCGCTTTAACAAGTATTATCTTATCCTAAAAGCCTTATGAGGTCAAGTAATAAATGCTAATTTCATCGCTTTTTTGTAAAAAGTAAAGCGTTTTTAATTTATTGTCTTATAGATGTCAAATTCGATACGATCATTAACTAAATCGAAACTCTGAGCACGTGCTGTTATTCCCTTATCATTCTTCATAGACTGAATATTTAGGATAACCTTACCCTTCTTGCTGTCAATTACAATGTAATCAGGAAGTTTTGTTGAACGTTTGATCATATTAAGAGCATCTAAAATAGGGAGCTTCAAGGTTCCTGCCGAGAGCTCAGACACTTGAAGAACGACAGCACCCGACTCACTTACAAGAGGCGTAAAGTAAACATAGAGGGGGACTGCGTGACCTAAGACCTTGTAACTACTCTCAAAAACAATTTTAGAATTAGTCACTTTGACCTTGAAACGCATCTTATCAGTAGAATAATCTTGAGCAAACCCTCTAAGCGACGCATCAAGCTCCTCTTTACTCATACTATACTTTCCAATTTTAGCAGCTCCTTTAGGTAAGGATACTGGGCTCATTTCGACTGGTGTCATTATTCTAACCGTCACGACACTAATTAGGGCTAGATTTAAGGCTAAAAGTCCCAAAAATAACCATTTCCATACCTTACTCACCTGACCACTCCTTCTTTGTTTGGTTTATACGTTTCAAAATCGCATCTGACATAATTTGATAACCTGTGTTGTTGGGATGAAAATGATCTTCCTCAAATAGAGCATCGTTTAAACTATCTTGGGATGATTTGGTAGACTGTGATGTTTCATCAGAGCTCGTCACTCCACCCTTACCATTAATTCCCTTATAGAGCAGATCGTTAACTGGAACAAAGTAGACATTGTCGTACTCCTTAGACACTTCTTCGGTAGACCGGTTCCAATTATCAACAATGGTTTGCATTTCTGTCATCTCTGGAAAATTAAGATAAAACGGATTGTAAATACCAGTAATATAAATCGGTAATGTTTTATTTTCCTTACGAGCCAGCTCAATAATCTGTCGCAATCTCTTTTGATAGCCCACAGCAGCTCTGCTAAAGGTATTCACATTAAGATTGGTGATATTATCCTTAATGACATGAATCACATCATTTCCACCAACAGTCAAAGTCATCAATTTTGCCTTTTTGAGATCCCTTTTGATATCCTTCTTCTCCTGCATCCTTTTGAGGATTTGATTGCTAGTGTTTCCTGCGATACCATAATTACGAGGAGTCACTTGCCAATTAAAATCTGACTCTAAGGCCTGTGATAAAACAGGAACGAAGCCCCCTTGATTGCTGCTATCACCCACACCTTGAGTAAGTGAGTCTCCAATGGCCACATAAGTTACCTTTTCTTTTTTCACAGACCTTATCTTGTCAGAAATCTTTGATGACTGATGGCTGCTTGGTACAATAAAAATGAGTAGCCCCACAAATAATAGAAAAAACAAGAAGAAGCCTGCAAAGCTTCTAAGTAATTCTGATTCTTTCAATTTATTCATAGCGAACCATTACGGCAAAGGCGTCTTCACCAGTATGTGTTTGAATGATGGAACCAGTCTCAAGAATTGAAATTGGTGCACCCAATACTTTAAGTTTCGAAGCAAGTTCATGTGCCAGCACAGGTGTTCCAGCATAGGAGACACCTATCTCAGCAACCTTGCGATCCTTGATAGCATCAATGTAAGAATCCAACCATCTCGTGAACGTTTTTGCACCACGACCTTTGGCAACAGTATTTAACTGATAGTCCTTCAATTCCATAATAACACGAATATTGAGCAATGATGATAAAAGCCCTGTAACATGACCAATACGACCACCTTTAACAAGATTTTCAAGGGTAGAGACACCAATATGAAGTTCAGATTTACTTTTCACTTCTTCTACATGTGCCACAATGTCCTCAAGACTAGCCCCTGCTTGCGCGAGTTTAGCAGCCTCAACTACTTGGAATTTTAGGCACTGATCTATAAAACCTGAGTCTATAACTGTTACATCAGCTCCTGAAAGGATAGCTCCTTGACGTGAAGCCTCACATGTCCCAGAAAGAGTATGCATAAGATGGATAGCTATAATTTGCTCTGCACCATCTTTAATCAATTTTTCAAATGTCTCAGCAAACAACCCTACTGGTGGTTGACTTGTCTTTGGTAACTCTTTACTATTCTTCATCATTTCCAGGAAACGACCTTCTTCACGAAGGTCACTATCTGAATAGATGACACCATCCATCATAACTGACAATGGAACAATAGTGATATTGTACTTTTCAACCAATTCCGGTTCAATCGTGATTGACGAATCGGTTACAATTCTGATTTTACTCATATTTCTCTCGCTTAAAACAATTTTTTTATTCTATTATAGCATGACTAGAGAGGTTTGCCCAACTCTTTTCTTAAACAGGTTCATCCACTTTTAATAAAGCTCTAGCTTGACTCAAGGCAGCATCAGTCAAATTATCACCTGCAAGCATCTTGGCGATTTCCTCAACTCTTTCTTCAGGTGTTAGGAGACGAACACGAGATACAGTTGTCTCGTTATCACTTTCTTTAGAAATAAAGAATTGATAATCTGCAATAGCGATTACTTGAGGAAGGTGACTGATAGCCAATACCTGACCATGACTTCCAATCTTATGAATCTTTTGTGCGATAGCCTGGGCTACACGGCCCGACACTCCAGTATCAACCTCATCAAAGACAATACTAGTTTTATCTTCTTTTCGAGCAAAGGCTGACTTAATGGCTAGCATAAGTCGAGACAGTTCGCCACCAGATGCAACCTTAACAAGCGGTTTAAATCCTTCACCTGGATTGGTTGAAATATAAAACTCAACTTGCTCATTACCATCACGGTTAAATTTCCCCTTAGTAAAGACAACTTTAAAATCAGCCTTATCCATATACAGATCACATAACTCAGTCTTTATCTCTGACTCAAGAGCGTTTGCAATCTGATGTCGTTCCCTTTGCAAGGTTTCTGCAGACGCGAGTAAGTCTTTTTCAAGTTGCTTAAGCTCTTGTTCCATAGCATCAGAAGAGCTAGAATTTCCAGTCAATAGGTTATATTCTTTACTTGAATTTTCGAGATAATCTAAGACATCATCAACAGTTCCACCATATTTACGGGTAATGGCATTAATCGTATCTAAACGGTATTCAATCTCTTGCAAACGCCCAGCATCAAAATCTAAATTATCTACAAGATCTCCTAACTGTTTAGTGACATCCTCAAGGACATAGTAGGCTTCTGACAAATTATTAGAGAGTTCTTTATAATCAGAATCATACTCTTCAAGAGATTGGAGATCATTCATGGCAGAACGGACATTTGATAAGCTTGAAAAATCTTCATTATCCAGCATAACATAAGCATTCGTTAAGGTATCAGCAATCTGCTTATGATTGAGGAGTTTATCTCGCTCCTTCATCAAAGCTAGATCCTCACCTGTTTTTAGAGAGGCTGCTTCAATTTCTGCAATCTGAAAAGCTAGCATTTCAATTCTAGCCTTATGCTCTTTCTCGTTTTTCTGTTTTTCAAGAACAGCTTTTCTTAGCTCACGGTAACGATCAAAGTATTCCTGATATTCTTTTTTTGCCTGAAAAAAATCCTTGTCACCAAAGGCATCAAGCATGCTTATGTGAAGAGCAGGTCTCATAAGTTCTTCTTGATCATGCTGTCCATGGATATCTACCAAAAAGTTTCCGACAGCTTTAAGAATCGTTAAATTGACCATTTGACCGTTGATACGGCTAACACTTCGACCATTTTGGAAAATTTCACGGCGGATAATTAACTCATCTTCAACAGGAATCCCATTGTCTTCCAAGAGACTAACTAAAGCAGGATTTTGTTCAATTGAAAAGAAGCCCTGAATCTCCGCCTTGGGGGCTGAATGACGGACAACTTCGCTAGATGCCCGTGCCCCCAACATAAGATTCATGGCATCAATGATAATGGATTTTCCTGCCCCAGTCTCTCCGGTAAGAACAGTCATCCCATTTTCAAAGTTAAGAGAAATTTCTTCAATAATTGCGAAATTCTTTATCGTAATTTCGAGAAGCATGCTTCCTCCTATTCTTCAACCCACTTGACGATTTGTCCATGTAATTCGATAGCTGCTAATTCTGACTGAGCAACCAAAAAGAGCGTGTCATCATCAGCAATCAAGCTAAAAATCAAATGCTTGTATTCATCCAAAAGAATCTTTTTGATGAGACGACTAGTCCCTGGCTGAACTAAGATATTCATAAAGGCATGTTGTCTATCAATACGCAACAAGCGGCGACAAGCAACAGAAGATCTACCTACTCGTCTAGGAGCAGTTGAGAGCCCATAGATGTACGAACCATCTTCGGTTGGCACTTTGGTAATACCAATTTCATTGATATCACGTGATACCGTAGCCTGAGTAGCCTTCAACCCCTCAGCCTGGAGTAATCTTACCAATTCTTTCTGGGTCGTAATTTTATTTTCTTGGACAATCTTTCGGATTAACTCCAAACGATCTTTCTTCTTCATTCTTCTTAAACTCCTTATGTGCTTGTGCTACAACTTCTTTGATTGAAGTTGGAACATCATTTTGAGGAGAATCTGTCTTCTCCAAGTGTGCGAGAAATTCAATGTTACCATGACCACCTTGAATAGGAGAAAAATCCAGTCCTTTAACTGAAAAGCCATAGTCAACTGCAAAAGCTGTTACGGTTTCTAATACTTTTTCATGGATACTGCTCTCACGTACAATCCCATTTTTTCCAATTTGTTCACGGCCTGCCTCAAATTGAGGTTTCACAAGAGCAACAACTTGCCCTCCATCAACCAATATCTTAGCCAAAGCTGGTAGAATCAAATTAAGAGAGATGAAACTAACATCAATAGATGCAAATGATGGTAATCCCTCTGTGAAATCGACTGGTTCAGCATATCGAAAATTATATTGCTCCATAGAACGCACTCGATCATCTTGACGCAATTTCCAAACTAACTGATTGGTACCAACATCTACTGCATAAACCAGTTTAGCACCATTTTGAAGCATGACATCGGTAAATCCACCTGTTGAGGCACCGATATCAATGGTTATCATATCTTCAACTGATAGATTGAAAACAGCTAAAGCTTTTTCAAGTTTGAGTCCTCCACGACTCACATACCTAAGCTTTTCACCTTTGAGCTTCAACTCTGTTCCATCATCAATTTTTTCACCAGGTTTATCGTAACGCTCACCATTGATAACATTAACAACTAAACCAGCCATAACACCGCGTTTAGCTTGTTCTCGCGTTTCAAATAGGCCTTGTTTATAAGCCAAGACATCTACTCTTTCCTTAGGCATGGAATCTTAACCTTTCTATGATTTTCATAATATTGTCTTGCTTGAAACCTTGGTACTCAGCCAAGTCTTTGAAAATGGCCTCAGCCTTATTTAGTGATTCCTCGAGAATGGCATATGATTTTTCCAAACCAAGAAGAGCAGGGTAGGTTGATTTCCCAGCGACCACATCTTTTCCAGGCGTTTTTCCTAAGGATTCAAAGTCAGCAGTCACATCTAAAATGTCATCACGAACTTGAAAGGCAAGACCAATCAAGCGACCAGCTTCTTGAAGATTTTCCATGACTCGATCTTCTTGTTGGGCCACAATACCAGCCGCTACAAAAGGAAAGGTTAGAAGCTTACCAGTCTTATTCTCGTGAATCTTAGCCAGTTGCGATAAATCAAGTTCCAGACCTTCACCTTTCATATCCAACATCTGACCACCAACCATACCGAAGGTCCCTGACGCATGAGATAGAGCGTGAATCAATTGAACACGAATCTCTGCAGAAAGCTCTGTTTGAGCTACAAGTGCAAAGGGATCTAAAAAGAGAGAATCACCAGCTAAAATTGCCGTTGCTTCATCAAATTTTTTATGGTTTGTTAGACGTCCTCGACGGTAATCATCATCGTCCATTGCCGGTAAATCGTCGTGAATCAGACTCCCGGTATGAATCATTTCAAGACTTGCTGCAACATCAAAATGACTGGGAGTTAACTCTAAACCAAATCCTTCAAGTAAATCCAAGAAAATCAGTGGACGGATACGCTTACCGCCACTATCAACTGAATAAAGAATAGCAGTGATTAAATCGCTTGATACTGGTGGGGTTTTCTTTTGATAAAAATCCCGTATAGCAGCATCAATTTTTTTTAGCTTGGTCATTAGGCATCCATTTCCATTTCTGTACCATCTGCTTGCATAACCTTAACAAGTGTTTTTTCAGCATCTTCCAAGGTCTTCTGCAAATCTTTAGACAATACCATACCTTTTTGGAATTCAGCAATCGCATCCTCAAGAGCAACATCACCTGTTTCAAGTTTTGTGACGATAGCTTCTAAGTCCTGTAAATTTTCTTCAAATGTTTTTTTCGTTGACATTTTTCACCTCTACTTCTAGTTGTCCATCTCTCATTTGGATTGTTAATTGCTCGCCTTCAGTAATATCTTTGATAGTTGTTAGGGGCTTATCATTTTTATTGACAATAGCATAGCCCCTGGCAACAATACGGCTAGTATCTAGAGACAATAGGGCATCTTGAGCCTTCTCTAGTCTAACCCGGTTACCATTGATAGTATTCTTAGTTGTGGTCACTAAAAGTCGCTGTAAGGACTCTCGACGATCTTGATAGTTCTTAACACGAGTCGAGAGATTTAGACCGTGTAATCGCTGTCTCAAAAATTCAGCTGATTTTTGTTTGCGCTCAAAATCTTGACTCATGAAGGTTTCGAGCCTTGTTGTTAGGCGATCTAACTTTTGTAAATATCCATCATAAAGACGTTCAGGTTGCCTAAAGACAACCGATTGTGATAATTTGGCTAAACGTTCCTGATTATACTGTATGCGCCTCAAACAAGCTTGGTAGGCTCTGTTTTGTCTTTCGCGAATCCAAGCCAAAGTATCAGCCTTTGATATCGGAGTAGCAAGTTCAGCTGCTGCTGTAGGTGTAGCAGCCCTGCGATCCGCTACAAAATCCGCCAGAGTCGTATCTGTTTCGTGACCAACACTTGAAATCACAGGTAGACGACTCTCAAAAATGGACTGAACTACAATTTCCTCATTAAAGGCCCATAGGTCCTCAATTGAACCTCCACCACGGCCGACGATAAGAAGATCCAGATCTTCCCTCTGATTGGCTTTTTGAATATTCTCAACAATCTCTTGTGCCGCTCCGTCACCTTGAACCTTGGTAGGGAAAATCAGAATCTCTACACCTGGAAAACGGCGACTAACCGTTGTAATAATGTCCCGAATAACCGCACCACTAGGACTAGTGACAACCCCAATTTTCTTGACAAAATTAGGAAGAGGTTGCTTATGACGATCATCAAAGTAGCCTTCAGCAGTAAGTTTTTTACGAAGCTGCTCAAACTGGAGGGCGAGTGCACCAATACCATCCGGCTCAGCCTTCTCAATAATAAGGGAATATGAACCACTAGGCTCATAAATCTGCACCCGACCAACAACATTAATCTTCATTCCCTCTTCAAGATCAAAACCAATTTTTTTGAAGACCCCAGCCCAAATCGTTGCCTGAATGACTGCCCCTTCATCCTTAAGAGAAAAGTACTGATGACTCGGGCGTCGGCGATAATTGGAAACCTGGCCTGTCAAATATACCCTCTCTAAATAAGGGTCACGGTCAAATTTCATTTTCAAATATTTGGTTAAGGATGTGACCGATAAATAGTCTGACACGACAACTCTCCTTTATTAACTTGACTCTGGAAAAATCTAAAGACACTAAAAAAGCTCTGTAGAACCATGATTCTCCAATACTATCAATCAGCTTTTTAATTGTTTATACGATTATCTTAGATTATACCAAAAAAGACTGTCAAAAGACAGTCTCAACCACTATTGGCTAGTGCTTTAACATGATTAAATTAGCTTCTTTTATAGGTTTTTGAAACAACGTCCCATGAACCACTTGAACCGTCAATACCTCCATAGGCTTCGAGTTGTTCCTTAGTGTTTACTCGGAAAAGGAGGGCATCATTACCATACGCATCATAAAGTTGTGCATAAACCAAACCATCGTCATCATCTTTCCAAGAATAGACACTCCAACCTAAATTTTTATAATTATCACCAGTTGAGCCTTGTTCTTCAGCATAGGTAGAAAAAAACCAATCTCCTAACTGCTGATCAGACAAAGATGACGTATCAACTTGAGATGATTTACTATCTGATGATGATCCTTCCTTACTTTTAGCCAATTGGCCATTTTTCCATGGGTTAGTGACATTTTCGTTTTGGTTATTACTATACCACACTAAAGTAAGTAAAGGGATGAGCACTGCAATTAAAGCAATTCCTCCAATTACCCATCGAATTTTTTTAGGGTCTTTGAGTTTATTAAAACTCGAAACCTTCCTTCCCCTAGTTCTTTCAGTTTTACGACGTCTAAATTCGCTCACAGCTTTATCCTCTTTTTCTTGAAAGTAGTCCCTTTTTTCTTTTCCTCTTGTTCCAAGAGTTTTTGCACTTCCTTACGCCACCGCGAATCACTAGTTTGAGCCAATGAAATTTGCAACTAAAAAATACGATTATCCAAAGCTTGCTCATATTCTTTGACTGCTTCTCTATCACCATTGTCAGCTAAGACTCTCAAATACTCTTCATCACTGAATTCAGCCATTCACTATTTCGCTCTAGCTTCTAAATCGTTTCTTCTATTTTCTTAAAGCCTGGGATTTTTGTCAAGTTACTAGTTTGTAACAAAATCTTACAACTGTAAAAAGCTGACGAAAATCACATCCTCAGCTTATTTCTTAGTTGTTTCTCGATAATACTTACAGTAACTTTGAAGAGGACAAGTCTGGCATTTAGGATTCTTTGCTAAACAATGATAGCGTCCAAAGAAAATCATGCGGTGATGACTGATAATCCAATCTTTCTTTGGTATTTTCTTCATCAATTCTGCTTCGATTTCCTCTACACTAGCATTTTCTGGAGCTATATTCAGCCGTTTAGAAACGCGAGAGACATGTGTATCTACAGCAATAGACGGAATACCATAGACTTCAGCCAATACGACGTTAGCTGTTTTTCGTCCAACACCAGGTAGACTCTCTAATTCCTTGTGAGTTTTGGGAACTTGTCCGTCGAAATTCATTAAAATAGCTCTAGCAGTTTTGATGATATTCTTTGCCTTATTCTTATATAGCCCAATGGTTCTTAAGCACATTTCAACATCATCAAGATTAGCAGATGCTAAATCTTCAATTTCTGGATAACGGGCCCACAAACCCGGTGTTACCTTATTAACAGCTTTGTCAGTTGTTTGAGCAGATAAAATAACAGCAACTAGTAGTTGAAAGGGAGTCTCCCACTCCAGCTCACCATGTGCATCTGGAAACATCTTTCCCATTAAGGCCAGAGCTTCATTAACACGTTTTCTACCCAACATTATTGACCACCCCACAATTGACGGGCCGCGTCCATACCAGTTTTGAACTCATCCGAAACCTGATGATGTTGTTTCTTTCCTTGATGCTCCAAACGACGTTCTTCAACTTGAATTTTAGTAGTAATACCACTTAATTTCCAGTTACGAAGAACCCCTTTGATATAATTCCAGTTGGTTTTTCGGTTAAATACTGCCTCTTTCAGAGCTTCACGGATTAATTCCGGGTCAGTGTGTTCTTCCTGAATTTCCTTATTTAAATCTTCTATTACCATAGGATTCAAGATTCCCAAAGCCTGTTCCAACTCATCTGTCAATTGTTTAATAAGCTGTGTATTTGTTGGTTGGCCAGCAACAGGACCTGTCGTTGAATTTTCACTACTCACTAGCTTGTCTAACACTGCTAGGGCAGGTGAAGCATCAACAACCATCTTAATTTCATTATTAACTTTAACAGTCGTAAAATCAAGGAGTCCGGCCTCAGTTAATGTCGTAATACTTTTATTAACCTCAGTGGGGGTCTTTCCAGTTGCCTGCGCTATCTGGCTAGAGGCCACTTCTCCAATCTGAGTAGTCGTTTGTAGATAGAGAAACTGCCAAACTAAAAAGTCATCCGCTGATGGAAAAATATCCTTAAAGTGAAAAAATAAGGCATTTGGAAGGACTAGATTTCCTGTTCGATACTGTTCAAAAAAACTCATATTTACCTTTCAGAGTAGATAGGTCAATTCAAAAAATTTTATGTTTTAACATAAGTCTTTTGAGAAACCTACTACAAATAACCGTAGAATGAAAAATCGTCTTCCAACTCTTCTAAACGATAGGGTGTTTCTTGATATACAGCGTAGTTAATCCAATTACTAAAGAATGTTGATGCCGCAAGGTTCCAACGAAGTTTTGGTTCCTGACTTGGATCATCCCCAGGAAAATAGTTTGCTGGCACATCTGGATTGATGCCTACTTCCAAATCCCTTCGATATTCTCTAGCAAGAGTATCACGATCATATTCGAAATGACCAAAACTGTAAACTTCACGAAGATCCTTGCTTGCCAGAATGGACAGACCTACCTCTTGACCTGATGCAACAACGTCTAAATCTGTTTTATTCTTGATATCTTCCAGAGTCACCTCTGTATAGCGTGAGTGCGGTGACACAAAGCTATCATCAAAGCCATTCATGAGGAAATTTTCTGGCATGTCAACAGTTTGCTTATAGATACCTGATAATTTCTCTGACAAGGGAACCTTATCAACCCCATGTTTGTAATAGAGACCTGCTTGAGCTCCCCAACACAAGTGAAGAGTTGAATAAACATGCTTTTTAGACCAGTCAAAAACTCGTGTTAATTCCTGCCAATAATCAACTTCCTCAAAAGGCATTTGTTCAACAGGAGCCCCTGTTACGATAAGACCATCGTAATACTTGTCCTTGATTTCATCAAAAGTCTTATAGAAGGTTTCCATATGTTCAGCGTGGGTATTTTTTGATTTATGACTAGCCATATACAGAAACTCTACGTTAATTTGGAGTGGTGTATTTGCTAAAAGACGTAGCAACTGAGTTTCTGTCACTTCTTTAGTTGGCATTAGGTTAAGGATCAGGACCTCCATTGGTCTAATATCCTGGCTACTAGCTCTATTCTCATCCATGATGAAGACATTTTCCGAACGCAATACATCAAGAGCTGGTAACTTATTATCAAGTTTTATAGGCATAACAACATCTCCATCCTTGTTTATTCTATCTTCATATTATAAACCGGGTAAATATTGTTATCAAATATATATTTTCTCTAGTTAGCTATAACTTTAAACTATATGATGACACACTTATTTTTTAAAAGAGTTAAAAAGGCCCTGAGGCCTTTTGTAAAACATAGATAGTTTTATCCTGGGAAGTTCATCAATACTTTAGCGTCATAACCTTCGATTGCTTCACGACCATTAAGTCCGTCAAGCTCAATCAAGAAGGCACATCCAGCAACAACACCACCTAGGCGTTCAATCATTTCAATTGTTGCTTTGACAGTACCACCAGTAGCCAAGAGATCGTCAACGATAAGTACACGTTGGCCTGGTTTGATTGCATCGGCATGCATGCAAAGAGTATCGACACCATATTCTTTTTCATAATCGACTGAAATCACTTTACGTGGCAATTTACCAGGTTTACGAACTGGCGCAAATCCAATACCAAGTTCAAAGGCAACTGGGCATCCAACAATGAAACCACGTGCTTCGGGACCAACAATCATGTCAATCTTCTTGTCAGTCGCATACTGAACGATTTCACGAATAGCATAGCTATAAGCGTTTCCATCAGCCATCAACGGGCTAATATCGCGGAAAGTAACCCCTTCTTTAGGGTAGTTTTCAATAGTTGCAATATAATCTTCTAATTTCATTTGTTCTTCCTATGGGCATTTTGCCAAAAAATATTTACATACTATTATAGCATGAATCCATGGATTTAGAAAATACTAACCTCTAGATTCTAAACCAATTATCTTAGTTAGGCACTACTGCTCCTGCTTGTAGAGCCAATCATAAATTTCCTGTGGTGTTCCCAAAGCCATGAGTTCTTGGAACTTGACAAGACGTTTAAGGTCCTGGAAAATCTTGCTTTCCTCAATATCACGTTTTCCAGCCTCTTTATTAACTGTCATGACACCATTATCAATAGTGACAAAGCCCAATTCATCAAAAATTTGAATCATCTTGATGAGAAGAATTTTATCAATCTTAAGATAATGACTGAGGTCATCTAATTTATAGCGCACATCAAATTCTGGGAATTGATAAATGGTTTTATAGAGCCTTGCAAATTGCTCTCTAGTTCCATAGCCTGTCAGATAATAGGCTTCCTTAATGCGATTCTTAAAATAAATGGCCTGGAATTCCTTACCGTCAAACCACTCTTTTAATTCCGTCTCTGAATTCGGTAGGGTGTCGAGGACAACTGCAGTTGCTTCGTCTGAGGCCTCTTCTACAGTTGGTAGGCCCTCAGGTAGTACCATATTTTTTGAGCGAAAATCAAATAACTGAACATTGTCCACGCGCACATCTGCCAACATGAGCTGTAGTGTTGTCTGGCCATTCCATACATTAACGGACAGCGTCACTGCTAATTCCAACCCCTGAGCTTGCTGAAATTCTTGAAGTAGATGCCCTTTGTTAAAGGCGACAACATCAAAACTAGCCTTGCCTTGCTTAACCTTAAACTTAAGATGAGCTCCATTTTGCCCCATAGTTCTAGCTTGAGTAACGGTAATATCATGTAGCCAAAAGACTGGCTTTTTATTATCCATACCAAAAGGTGCTAGTTTTTCGAGGCTCCTTATGGTATCCAAGCTAAGCTCACCGAGTTGTAGTTCCTCGTCTAAATTAAGCGTATTTTTGGCACTCGTATCAATGTCATTATCGTAGACATAACTACATAAAATATCTGAGAGTTGAGTAAGATTTTCCTCTGGAAGGGTCATACCAGCTGCTCCAGCGTGCCCTCCAAATGCAGTAAAGATGTCTCTGTGGTCATCAAGTGCATGGAAGATATTGATAGATTCCAAACTACGAGCTGATCCCTTAGCCAAGCCATCTTCAATATTTAAAACCACTACTGTCTGACTGATTTGCTCCATGATGCGGCCAGCAACAATGCCGAGTACACCAGGATGCCAGCCTTCCTTAGCCAAAACCTGAACTGGTTTATCCAAGTCTACCATGCTCATGGCTTCATCAAAGATGTTTTGAACAACTTCCTTACGTTCTTCATTTTTGGCATTGATTTCCAGAGCAATGGCTTGCGCTTCCTCATCGTCAAATCCGGTTAATAGTTCAATAGCTGGGTTTGGATCGTCTAAACGTCCTAAGGCATTGAGTTGAGGGGCTATTTTGAAAGCCACTGTTTCTTCAGAAATTGTTGTTAGGTCTACTTCGGAAATACGGAGCAATTCTTGAAGCCCAATACGCTCAGTAGTCTTGAGAATTTCAAGTCCAACCTTAACCATAATACGATTTTCATCGGTCAGGCTAACCATATCAGCAATAGTCCCTATAGCTACCAAATCCAACATCTCTGTTGGTATGGTCTCGAGGAGGGCCGTTGCTATTTTGAAAGCTACTCCACAACCTGCCAAATACTTAAAGGGATAATCAGCACCTGGATGTTCTGGATGAACAATGGCATAAGCTTCTGGAAGCTGTGACGGCATGCTATGGTGGTCTGTGACGATAACATCCACACCTTGCTCTTGCGCATAAGCGATAGCCTCATTCCCAGCTACCCCATTATCCACTGTAATGATGAGTGAAATACCTTCCTGCTCAATGAAATACTTATAGACACTTTCGTTTGGTCCATAACCATCTGTAAAACGGTTTGGCAAGTATACTCGAGCTTCAGCTCCCATCATTTCAAGGGCTTCTTTGACAATCGAGGCTGACGTCATACCATCCGCATCGTAATCTCCATATACTAAGATTTGTTCATAATTTTCAATAGCCTGACGGATTCTAGCCACTGCCTTATCCATATCATGAAGCAGATAAGGATCATGAAGGTGCGATAAATCTGCCTTTAGAAAGTCTTCAAGTGCCTCTTCTGTCCTAATGCCACGTTCATAGGCAATCTTGGCTGCTGTTTTTACCAGTCCATGTTCTTTAGCAAGTTTAAAAAAGCCAGCATCTGGCTCTTTTGTGTTTATTTTCCAATCATACGTTGATGTAATCATGTTCTTCTTTCTTTATTTATAATTAAAGCTTGTTCGTGCAAGGTAATCAGCTATCGTGGGAAAGAGTGTATAGCCTTTGTAAGCAACTGCTAAGAGTCGTGGTAGATTAACTTCACGTTTATTTTTGCCCAGAATACGGACAATCTTTTTAGCCACATATTTAGGACTGAGGATAAACTTCTTAACACTCTCAAGATAAGCTCCAGAGGGATCAGCTTGATCGAAGAAAGATGTCTCAATTGGACCTGGATTGACCGTAGTCACATAGACTCCCTTATCAGCCAGCTCTATACGCAAGGCATCTGAAAAGCCAATTACCGCAAACTTTGTTGCCGCATAGACACTTGAGTTGGCTGTCGCAATTTTTCCTGCCATGCTGGCGATATTGATGATATGGCCATAGCCTTGCTCTACCATTTTCTCTGCAATTAAGCGTGAAAAAGTCATTGTCGCCAAGGTATTGATGTCAAACATATCACGAACTTCTTGACTAGTGTAATTATCATAAGACTTAAATTCACCGAAGCCAGCATTATTGATAAAAACATCAATACGGCCAAAGCGTTGATAGAGATAATCGACCATTTCTTTAATGGCATTGTCGTCTCTGAGGTCAATAGCAAGACAGGTTTTATTTTTCACATGGCGATAGCATTTCTCAAGTTTGTCCTTGTCTCGTCCCAAGAGGATAATGCCGTCACTGAGGGAGAGCTGCTTGACAATTTCTTGAGCAAGACCTCCTGAGGCACCAGTAATAGCGATAATTCGTTGTTTAGCCATTAGATTTCTACCTCTTCCAAGTCACGAACGATGTGAGTGTTTTCAAAAATCGTTTTAGCATCTGCTGCCATCTTACCGATATCACGCCCCAAAAAACGTGCTGATACGTGATTTAGAAGAAGGCGTTTAGCTGACGCATCCCTAGCTACTTGGGCTGCTTGCATATTCGTTGAATGACCATGGCTCTTGGCAATTTTTTCATCACCCTTACCATAAGTAGACTCGTGGACCAGGACATCTGCCCCCAATCCAAGTCGAACACTGGCATTTGTCTTACGGGTATCACCTAAGATAGTGATAACCTTACCTTTCTTAGGTGCGGAAATAAAGTCTTTGGCAATGATTTTCGTTCCATCTTCAAGAACCACATCTTGTCCATTCTTAATTTGTCCAAAAAGCGGACCAAATGGTACGCCTGCTGCCTTAAGGGCCTCAGCATCCAAGGTGCCTTCGAGATCCTTTTGAACCACACGGTAACCAACACAAAAAATGGTGTGATCCAACTTATCTGCATAAACAGCGAACTTGTCATCTTCCATAACCAAACCTAGACTATTTTCATCAATTTCCTTAAAATGCACATGATAAGATAAGCGTGTCCCTGAGGTACGAATGCTGGTCATGACGTATTGCTTAATACCAACTGGTCCATAAACTTCAAGGTCAGTTTGTTCTTCGCTAGATTGGAAGGAACGACTCGCCAGGAAACCTGGTAAACCGAAGATATGGTCCCCGTGCATATGTGTAATAAAGATTTTTTTAACTTTACGGGGTTTGATTGTTGTTTCTAAAATCTGACGTTGGGTTCCTTCCCCACAGTCAAACATCCAGACTTCGTTGATTTCATCGAGGAGCTTCAAAACCAGACTCGATACATTACGAGCCTTGGATGGCTGTCCGGCGCCCGTCCCTAAAAATTGTAATTCCATGACTTTCTATACTTTCTATCTATCGTTTTTCTTATTTTTGGACAATATAAGCCAGGCATTCACGCTGAGCAAATCCATAATAAACAGTTTGCCCTTTATCTTTATATTGAGACAAAAGTTCCACTAATTCATCTTGATTGAAGCTAGCTAACTTAATGACATTTCCCTTCAGTTTAGTGACACGACTAAGTAACTGAGTCTCTGGTGTCAACTCTTCCAATACTTCTTCATCAAAGTCAACCTTGGCCATTTTAACTTGAGTCCCTTCAAGATAAACCTTATATTGTGGGAAAACTTGAGCAAGCTCAAACAAAATATCAGTCGTTGGAACCTCTAAATGCTCAGCAAAGACTAGGGCCACTTCATCAGCATTTTCATAGCAAAAACCATAAGATTTTCCTGACAGATTGAGACGAATAAAGGGCTTGTGTTCATCAAAAGATGGTACTGGATTAAAGAGGTTAAGTTCTTTCGAAAGCTCCAAATAGTAATCCGTTGCTGCTTCTGGAGACTGTTTCTGGTAAATCTCTGCAAAATAAGCATTAATAACACTTGGTGGTGGCGTAATAAAGGCCAGTTTTTGATTGTCTGAAAGGTCTGACAAGGTATTTTGAAGATATACCTTATCTAAACTTGTAAAACCACCATATTTTAAAGCTAAATCCATATAATCAGTCATAAAACTCTTCCAATTTCCATTTATTTTTCGGTGAAATATAGCCTGTAATTTCTTCCACTTCTGTCTCAAAACTATAGCTATCTAACAAGGCTAATTGACTCAACTGATAAAGTTTATAAGCTTGGTCCTGATTAACCTTAATACTAAAGTGTTCAAAATTCTGTTGAATTTCATCAATCAAGAGTCTTCGCAAAGCCTCACGACTTCCCTTGTCACGCGCTGAGAGACGAACATTAGGAAAGACTGTTGCTACTAAGTTATTCGCCACGTCCATCTTATTGTAGATAGCTAGGCGAGGAATATCAGTCATGTCCAGTTCTTTAAGGATATCTAAAACCACGTTTTCATGTTCTTCGTGATTCGGATCACTAGCATCGATGACATGCAAAAGGAGGTCCACATTACGACTTTCTTCAAGCGTCGACTTAAAGGCAGCCACCAATTCTGTTGGCAAATCCTGAATAAAACCAACCGTATCTGTCAAGGTCACTTGAAACTGATCTTTTAAGTATATTTTCTTAGTCGTTGCATCCAGAGTCGCAAAAAGTTCATTGGCCTCATACTGCTTATCATCCGTCATAAGGTTCATAATAGTTGATTTCCCAGCATTGGTATAACCTATCAAGCCGATTTTAAAGGTAGTTGAGTCGACACGCTTTTCACGAATGGTCTCTCGGTTCTTCTCAACAATCTTTAATTGGCGTTCAATATCCGCAATCTGGTTACGGATAGAACGACGATTGAGTTCCAGCTGACTTTCACCAGGACCACGGCTACCAATGCCCCCTGCTTGACGATTGAGCATAATTCCCTGACCAGATAAACGGGGCAACATGTATTTGAGCTGAGCTAGATGAACTTGAAGTTTTCCTTCATGACTTCTAGCTCTCATGGCAAAGATATCCAAAATCAATTGCATGCGATCAATGACTTTTACGCCAAATGCTGCTTCAAGATTGGTATTTTGACGTGGGGTTAAACGGTTATTGACAATGACCGTAGTAATCTCATCCGCGTCCACCATAGCCTTGATTTCCTCTAATTTTCCTGAACCTACGAAGGACTTACTATCATAGCGTTCACGTTTTTGAGTATAGCTAGCTACAACCTCTGCTCCTGCTGTTTTGGCAAGACTAGCAAGTTCCTCCATGGACATGTCAAAATTCTCTGTCTCTTGCAATTCAACACCTACTAAAATAGCACGTTCTTGCTGCTTGGCTGTCTCTATCATAGCAAACCCCTTTTCGAAATAGTCGCCTTCTATTATACCACAGGGAGACCTAAAGAGAAGGGGACAGACCTTAATTTTTTATAAAGAAAAACAAGTTGGATTGTCCAACTTGCTTCTAATTAGTGTTTACGTGTTGGTTTCTTTTTAGACCCCTTACGACGCTTGCCTTGGTGAAGGCTAGGCTTAATTTGAGAAATAGTTTGAGGTAATTTCACAGTAGCCTTATCAACCTTATCTTTAGCCTTGACCAATTCTTGTGAGGCCTTGATTGCACTCTTCGAAGGTTTGTTTTTCTTAGTTTTGGTCTTAGACACTGCCTTTACTTTACTAGTCCCAGATGCACGCATACGACGAGACATAGCCAGAAGAATTTTATTTTCTTCGTTGAGGTTGGTATGGTAGGCCATGGAAAGCACTAAGCCAACACCAATCAAGTTTGAGATGAGTGAAGATCCACCTTGAGAAATAAAAGGCAAAGGAATACCTGTCAGAGGAAGAATTCCTACTGCCGCCCCAATATTTTCAAAAATATGGAAGACAATCATCATAATAAGACCAGTAGAAATAAAGGTATAGAAGCGGTTATTAGACTTGAAAGTCACTCGCAACATGCGATAAATGAGGAAGAGATAGGTCAACAGAACCAATCCACCGCCTACTAAACCAAAGTCTTCTGCAATAACCGTGAAAATCATATCACTCTCACGAACTGGTACATTCAAATCAAGGTGATTAAAACCTTTTCCATAGATACCACCAGTACCTATCGATATCATCCCTTGTGTCTGTTGAAAGGCGATGCCATCCGCATAAGTGAAGGGGTCCAACCAAGCTGAGATACGGTTAATCTGATAAGTCTGAACCCCTAACTTGAGCAAGATTTCCTTTCCCCAATCTGTGATAAACACCATTATAAACAGAGCTATACTTGCTGCAAAGGCTAGCACTACCGGTAAGATGATACGCCAGGATATTCCCGAAACCACTATTATACCCGCTAAAATAGCGAGGAAGACTAAGGCCGTTCCCATATCACCTTGAAGAACCAGTAAGCCTAAGACAGGAAGCGTGACCGCTACATATTGGAAAAGTAGCAACCAGTCATCTTGAAGCTCAGTTACTTCTTTTCCTTGTTTAGCCCGAACACCTATTCTCGAAAGAAAAAGGATGTAGGATATCTTCATAAATTCTGATGGTTGAAAAAGGGTGACTGATCCAATACTGACCCAGTTTTTTGCTCCTGTCGAGGCAACCAAAGAAGGTGAATAAAAAATAAGAGGCAAAACCATAAGTCCCAAGCCAAAAATATAAAGCCAGGGAGTGACCTTCCAAAGAAACTCTGTATTAAATAACATGACAACAAAAGCAAGTACTGAACCAAGAAAAATCCATAGTAATTGCTGAGACATGACATGAACGAGATTCTTTGGATAATCAAAATTTGTCGCGATAAAAATTGAGACCATACCAACCAGCAGTAAGATAAGGACTGGCAAGAGAATCGAGTAATCTATCCGACTTTCAATAGTATTTTTTGACTTAGCCATATGTACTCCAAAATAAAGATTTAGCAAGAGTTATTATACCACTTTTTCGGCCAGACAAATGAGCTGAATGTGTAAAAAGTTGTTAATTTTAACAAAAAAAGCAACCACAAAAGTGATTGACTTCTTTCATCAGTCTTAATTTGACATGTATCCTTTTCCTTGAGCATTGAAGCATACACGTTGCGCTGAAGGAATTTGGACCTAGCGATCAACAGTCCTGTCACAAGGTAACCCCTATCGTTTCTGTAAAACAAAAAGGTATCTCCGACTGATTTTCGGAGATGTTTTTGTGTATTTTGAAGTTTTCGTTTTCACTGAGTTTGTAACCCACAACCCACACTTCTAATATCCTAATATGACACGCTAGATTACAGAGGAAGAAAACAGCTAAGCTAGAAAGCATTGAGATATTAGGAGTATTTTTCTTCATGGGATTTCTCTAGCAAAAAACTGAGGCGTCACTTCAAACTTTTATTCTTAGTCTCAATCTGTTGAGATAATCCTCAATAATCTGTTACTTCTTTTCGGTCATGAACATTGCTTTGCTTGCCTTGTCGTGCCTTAAGTACGGCTTCAACGTCTTCAGGGCTAACCCCTGTTTCAACTAGCATGACGGCTAAATGATAGAGGATGTCTGCTGTCTCGTTGGCAATTTCCGTTTTATCAGCATTCTTAGCTCCAATTACAACTTCTGTCGCTTCTTCGCCAACCTTTTTAAGAATCTTGTCTAGACCCTTGTCAAAAAGGTAATTGGTATAAGACCCTTCTTTAGGATTCTTTTTACGATCCAAGGCTTCCTTATAAAGTGTTTCTAACATAGCTACTCCTATCTATCTTGATTGTCATCATATATATCCGTGATGAAACAGCTGTAAGCTCCTGTATGACAGGCTGCTCCTTCTTGTTCAACGGCAATAAGTAGGGTGTCCCAATCACAGTCAGTCTTGATGCTTTTGACATGTTGGAAATGACCAGATATGGCGCCCTTATGCCAAAGCTCATTTCTGGAACGGCTCCAGTAATGCATTTGTTTAGTCTCAAGGGTCAACTGATAGGACACCTCATTCATATAGGCCAACATAAGCACCTGTCCTGTCTTGTAATCGGTCACAATAACTGGTACCAGTCCTCCTTGTTTGTCAAAATCAAGTTTAACCTCTGTCATTGTCTCACCTCAATTCCTGTTTTTGCCAAGACTTGTTTGGTTTCACCTATATTTACCTCACCGAAGTGGAAGATAGAGGCTGCCAGTGCACCAGTCGCTGTTGTCTTTTCAAAGACTTCTACAATGTCCTCAATATTTCCTGCACCACCAGAAGCAATGATCGGAACATCGACGACTTCTGCCACACGATTAAGCATTTCCAAATCAAAACCAGACTTGGTGCCGTCCTTGTCCATACTGGTTAAGAGAATTTCTCCAGCCCCCAAGGCGACGACTTCTTGAGCCCATTGGATGAGATCCCTACCGGTATTCTTACGGCCACCTGCCACAAAAACATGCCAGCTCCCATCAGCCATCTTTTTAGCATCAATCGCAGCCACGACACACTGATTGCCAAATTTTTGGGCACAATCAGCGATTAGTTGCGGGTTGGCATGGGCTGAGGAATTAACAGCAACCTTATCTGCACCGGCTTTGAGCATCTTGTTCATGTCTTCAACCGAACGGATACCACCACCAACTGTGAAAGGGATAAAGACCTGATCGGCAACGCGTCGCACCATGTCAACCGTTGTTTCACGATTATCTGAAGTCGCCGTGATGTCCAAAAAAACAAGTTCGTCACAACCAGCCTCATAATAGGCACGGGCAGAATCAACAGGATCACCAACATCTGTTAGATTCACAAAGTTAACTCCCTTGACGACACGACCATCCTTGACATCCAGACAAGGAATAATACGTTTTTTAAGCATATTAACCTCCGAAAGACTTGAGCTGGTCTAAAGTGATATTGCCGTTATAGTAGGCCTTACCGACAATGGTTCCTGCTACACCAATCTCTTGTAGGTGATTTAAGTCGGATAGCTCTGCAATCCCACCTGAAGCGATGACTTTAGCGGTTGTGAGTTCAGATACCAAACATTTGTAGTGATCAAGATTGGGTCCTGTCAGTGTGCCATCTCGATCAACGTCTGTATAAACAATGAGGGTTACGCCCATTTTTTCCATTTCCTTGGCCAAGGTGATGTAGTCCACATTGCTGGTTTCCAACCAACCTTCTGTAGCGACAAGACCTGCCTTTGCATCTATACCCACGACAATCTTATCGGCACCAAATTCCTCCAAAGCTGCTCTAACGAAGTCAGGATCTTTGACGGCCATTGAACCGATAATGATACGGTCGATGCCAACTGCCAAATAGTCACGAATCTGCTCCAATGTGCGGATACCGCCACCCATTTCGATGCCAAGTCCAGAAATCTTCTTGACCTCCGCAATCAAGTCACGGTTAGTGGCACGACCATCAAGAGCACCATCCAAGTCAACAAGGTGAATGAATTGGATGCCCGCATTCTTAAGGGTTTTTGCTTGCTCAATAACATCTGGATTGACGACGGTTTTTTGGTTGAAATCTCCTTTGAAGAGACGAACAGCCTGTCCATCCTTAATATCAATTGCTGGTAGAATTTGCATCTCCCCTACCATCCTTTCTAACTAAAAAATCTTTGTTCTCACGAGATTCTAGGTTTTACATAATCCCACAAACCGTTCAATAATACCTAAACCAATATCACCTGATTTTTCGGGATGGAATTGGGCACCATAAACATTGTCTTTATGGATCATGGTTGGAACCTCGATACTATAATCTGCAGTAACATCAATATATTGGATAGGTACATCCGTAAAATAACTGTGAACGAAGTAGACAGATTGGCCATCTAAACCATCTGTCAAAGGGCTAGCTTGCTTAACAGTCAAATCATTCCATCCTATATGTGGGACAGGCCGCTCCTTATTAGCAGGAATGGCACGGCAAACACCAGGAATAAAGCCAAGACCATCTGTTTCTTCATGCTCCAGTCCTTTTTCTGTTAAAATCTGCATACCTAAGCAAATTCCTAAAAGTGGAACTCCTTTTGCTACGGCCTCTTTGATTACAACTACCAAACCTCTTCGCTCCAACTCTGCCATGGCTGTTGGATAGGCACCTACACCAGGTAAAATCAAACCATCTGCAGCTAGAATTTTCTCTTTGTCAGCAGACAATTCTGCAGTCACACCGATTTTTTCAAGGGCACGCAGAACATTTGCGATATTCCCCGCATCGTAATCAATGACGATAATCATAGCATCCCCTTTGTCGAATTTACGCCGTGAATGTCAGGATTGACTGTAATGGCTTCACGCAAGGCACGACCTGTTGCCTTGAAAAGACTTTCTGACTTGTGGTGATTGTTTTTTCCGTGGAGAATCTTGAGATGAAGATTCATTTGAACATTAAAGGCTAAAGCTTGGAAAAACTCTTCAATCAATTCTGTGTCAAAATTACCCAATTTAGGATTATCAAAACTAGCATCAAAGACCAAGAAGCTACGTCCAGACAAATCTAAGCTTGCCATTCCGAGGGTTTCATCCATAGGTACGAAAGACGTTCCATAACGGTTGATACCTGCTTTATCACCCAAAGCCTCTTTAAGAGCTTGACCAAGTACGATACCGACATCTTCAACAGTGTGGTGACTATCAACCCAAAGGTCACCATCAGCCTTTACCACCAAAGACATACGACCGTGACGGGCAAACAAGGTCAACATATGGTCAAAAAATCCGACACCTGTTTGAATGTCTACTGGTTCTTGAGCATCCAAATTGAGACTTAACTTAATTTTGGTTTCAAAGGTATTACGTTCAATTTCTGCTTGTCTCATAACTGCTTCCTCTACTCTCTCAATTATTGTCATTTCTGACTTCAATAGCCTTGGCGTGGGCCTGCAAGCCTTCCGCATAAGCCAAGGTTGTAATATCGTGTTTTGCCTTATTGACTGCTGCCTTGTCGTATTGCGTATATTGGATACGTTTGACAAAATCATGTACACCTAAAGCTGATGAAAAGCGGCTGGTTGCTGTCGTTGGAAGAATGTGATTAGCACCGGCATAGTAGTCACCAATTGGTTCACTCGTAAAGTGACCAAGAAAGACGGAACCAGCATTTTCCACTTTTTCTAGATAATCATAGGCCTTGTCCATAGCAATTTCCAAATGCTCTGGCGCAACCGAGTTCATGAGCTCAAACATGGCATCTGTGTCCTTAGTGATAATAATACGGCCGTTATTTTCAATGGAAGGACGAGCAATCGCTTCTCGTGGTAAAAGCTTGAGTTGACGTTCAATCTCGCTTTCAACCGCATCGGCCAAGACTTCAGAATCTGTTACCAAAATGGCACGTGCTCGCTTGTCGTGCTCTGCTTGAGACAAAAGATCAGCTGCTACATAGCTTGGATTAGCGCTACTATCAGCAATAACACCGATTTCTGATGGTCCTGCAATCATATCAATACCGACAATGCCGTAAACTTGCTTCTTAGCAGTCGCCACGAAAATATTTCCGGGACCTGTAATCTTGTCAACCTTTGGAATCGTTTCTGTACCAAAAGCCAAGGCCGCAATTCCTTGAGCTCCACCGACTTGGTAAATGGTGTCCACACCAGCCAATTTTGCGGCTACTAGAATTGCAGGAACAAAGTGTTCTTGTGGCGGCGTAATCATAATAATCTCTTTAACCCCAGCAATTTTAGCAGGGATGACATTCATAAGAACTGATGACGGATAAGCCGCTGTTCCTCCAGGCACATAAACACCAACACGATTGATGGGACGAATCAATTGACCACGAATAACTCCCTCACTTGGTTGGTCCTCAAAACCAGCCTCCAACTGATGTTTGTGGTAAGATTCAATGTTTTCTTTAGCATTGACTAGGGCTTGATAAACCTCTGGATCAATTTCCTTAAAGGCTTTATCAATAAGATCTTGTCCAACTTCAATATCAGTCAAATCAACCTTATCGAACTTCGCTGAATAATCACGAAGGGCCTCGTCTCCACGTTCTTTAACGTCTTCGATAATAGCTTGAATCGTTCTTTCAACGTCTCTATTTTCTTTTGAAAGTTCCAATTGCTCCTGATAAAGAAGCTCAGCAATTTCTTTATTAGTTCCAGTTAATCGTTTCATTCGAACGGTACCTCCTCGTTTCCAACAAGTGATTCAATCTTACGAATGAATTGCAGGACTTCCTTATTATTTTTCAAAGAAGCCTTATTAACAATCATTCGTGCTGAAATCCGACAAATATCTTCATAAACTTTTAGGCCATTTGCAACAAGGGTATTCCCTGTTTCTACAATATCGACAATGGCATCCGCCAGACCAATAACGGGGGCAATCTCAACGCTCCCTTGAATCGAAATAATCTCGACATCCTCACCCTTTTGATTAAAATAATCAGTTGCAATGGTTGGATACTTGGTAGCAATACGTTTACGTTTATGGTCATTAGGATTATAGTCTTCTGTTGAAGCCACGCAGAATTTACAAAGGCCAAAATTAAGGTCTAACATTTCCAAATAGCCTGTCGGATGTTCAACCAGAACATCCTTCCCAACAATTCCAATATCTGCGACACCGTGTCTAACACAGGTTGTCACATCTGGAGCTTTAACCAAGAGAAAACGGAAACGGTTGTCAGGACTCTCGAAAATCAAATTACGTCCCTTATCAGCCATGAAAGACATATTAAAGCCAGCTTTTTCCAGCAATGTAACCGCATCTTTTTCAATACGCCCCTTGGTCAAGGCAATTGTGATTTGATTGCTAGTCATCCATGTCACCTCCAAATTCCACATCGTCATGTACTGCTTGATAAACTGAGTCGATATCAATAGCCCAACCAACCGCTGTTAACTCGGTAGCCCCAAAACGTTCAAATAGTTTATCGTAGCGGCCACCTGATACAAAAGCATCCGGTACCTTATCACCGAAGACCTTAAACATTATGCCCGTGTAGTAAGGCACTGCTGGTAATTGAGCCAAATCGAGCGTCGTCTCTGGGAGATTATCAGCTAGGCGACTGGTTAAGACTTCCAAACTATCCAAAGCTGTCAAAAAGGATTCATTGTCGGTTAACTGTCTCGCCTCGGTCAAGACAGCAGTTGTCTCACCAAAGAGGAATGGCAACTGCTCCAAAACCTTGTCATATTGACTTGGATTTTCTTTAGTGAACTCCTTGAGACCTGTGATTGATTTATCACGGATATAGGTGGCCAACTCTGCTTCTTTTACTGCTGGAAGGTTTAATTCTTCAAAAATGAGTTGCAGGAGCTGGGCATGTGAAAATTCAAACTTGTAATTTCTGACACCTGCCACATCCAAGGCCTCTTTAGCAGATATCACAGCTTCTTCCAATGCCTGATGAACTGGAAAACCAATGATTTCCACACCAGCCTGCGTATGCTCATTGGACAAGCCACGCATCTCTTCGTTGTAGTTAAAGACCTTTCCAGAGTAGGAAAATTTAATCGGTGTATGAACTTGTGTGGAAGCAATTACGCGCCCGATTTGACTGGTAATATCAGGACGTAGGCTAATAAGATCTCCATTTTTATCAAAGAAATTATAGTTACCATTGTCCACCACATCACTGAAGACTTCAAAATGCTCTAAGGTTGGTGTCTCAATACGAAGAAAACCCTTTGTCATCAACAAATCACAAATGCAATGCTCAATCTGATACATGGTACGGGCACGTTTGAAAAGTTTATCGTGCATTCCTAAGGCTAAGGTCGTTTTTTTCATGCTTGTAACTCCTGTATGGTCATTAATACACGCTCCATCTCATCCTGAGTTCCAATAGAAATGCGTAGTCTGTCAGAAATACGCTCCACTTTTGGAAAATAACGGACATAAATTTTCTTACTTTGGAGATAGGCAAACAATTGGCCTGCAGTCACTCCGTATGGCTTGACCAAAACAAAATTAGTTTTTGAAGGTAGGACATCAAAGCCAATCGCCTGCAATTCTTGGCTAAACCAGTCACGTGTTGCCATAATCTTAGCGCAAATGTCCTCATAATAGTCCCAAGATCTAACCGCTGCAGTCCCCAAGGCTTCAGCAATGCTATCCACATTATAGGGGTTGACTGAATTCTTAACGGCATTGATGACAGCCATTAGTTTTGGACTTCCTATGCCGTAACCGACACGCAGACCAGCAAGGGAGGCATCCTTAGAAAAGGTCCTGGTGATAAACACATTGTCATATTTTTCTAGGAGTGGTAAGGCCGTCCCCCCACCAAAGTTGATATAGGATTCGTCAATAATCACAACTACCGACTGGTTGGCCTTTACAATCTCCTCGACTTGATCTAAAGGTTTATAAATACCTGTTGGAGCGTTCGGATTAGTAAGGATAATTCCACCATTTTCGACCAAATAATCTTGAGTATCAATCTCAAATGAGGAGGTCAAAGGCACTTCTCTAAAGGGGATGCGATACAAATCTGCCCATACCTTGTAAAAACCATAAGTCAAATCTGGAAATATGATTTTTTCCTCACTGTTAAAGAAAGCTAGAAAAGCCATTGATAAGATGTCATCTGACCCATTTCCAATAATAAACTGATCGGCAGGCACACCCAATTGATCAGACAAAGCTTGACGCAAAGCCGTTTGATCCAAAGTCGAATACTTGCGTAACTGATGGGCATCAAAGGATGCTAAAGATTGATGAACTGCTGGACTTGGTCCATAAGCATTTTCATTAGTATTCAACTTAATGATATTTTTCTCAGCAGGCTGACTACCCGCTACATAGGGTTCAATCTTTCGTAATCCTTTGATTTCCATAGTTTATCCTTTCTCTTTGACTCTAACCAAGTGTACTTCTCGTTACAGACTCTAAAAAGTGTAACAAAAAACGTCCTCGCAAAAATAACTTTTGCAAGGACGTTGGCACGTGGTTCCACCTTAATTCGAACAGGGGTCACCCCCTCTTCCTCATGAAGTCACAAAGTTTCACTTGTAACTCCCAGTCTCTAACGGAACCACCCGTCGTACACTACTGTCATCCAGAGTTCGCATACGCTCTCAAGAATGTGTCGTCTTTGATCTCATGCGTTCTCAGCTTCCCGCATTCTCTGTAAAACGATCTGACTTTTTTCTCTCAACGATTTAATTTGAAATTATTCTACATGAAAATTTAAAACAATGCAAGCCTTTTTTTGTATATTTAATAAAAAAACACATAGTCTTTTTGAGATTTCCTAAGGAGTTAATGGTCGTCAGGTGATATTTCCCTGTGGATAATTTCAGCAATGCATGCAGTTTCAGCTGCTTCCATCGCTAGAAAAAGTCTCCTTTTATTTATATTGCTGTCACAAAAATAAATCTCTGTTATTTTCATAAAAATCTCTTTAGTCTATTTCCTGATTCAAAATAATTTTTCCACTTATAAGGTGTATATTTATCCTAAATAAAATTTCAAAGCAAGGTAAAAAGCCTGAAGTATGTGTACTGACCCCATAAAGTTAGACAACTAATTTATCCAAAGGATGGAAAGGTTATAATAAACTAGACACAAAGTTAAGAGAAATCGTGGAAAGGTTTATTATGGCAAGAAGAAAATTCGATAAACAATTTAAAAATTCTGCAGTAAAACTCATTCTTGAAGAAGGTTACTCTGTTAAAGAAGTCAGCCAAGAGCTTGAGGTTCATGCCAATAGTCTTTATCGCTGGGTTCAAGAAGTTGAAGAATATGGAGAAAGTGCTTTTCCAGGCAATGGGACAGCCCTAGCTAATGCCCAACATAAGATTAAATTGTTAGAGAAAGAAAATCGTTATCTTCAGGAGGAACTTGAACTTCTAAAAAAGTTCCGGGTCTTCTTGAAGCGAAGCAAGTAAAACGTTTTGAATTTCTCTTGAAACATCATGGGAAGATAAAAATTAAGCATGCAGTAAAAGTTCTTAAGGTTTCTCGCTCAGGTTTCTATGAATACATGCATCGTCGTCCTTCAAAACAACAAGTGGAGAGAGAAATTCTCTCAGAGAAGATAAAAGCTGTCTTTCATGAGCATAAGGGACGCTATGGTGCGGTTAGAATTACCAAGGTACTTCATAATACTGGTATTATGACCAACACGAAACGTGTTGGGAAACTGATGCACTTGATGGGACTTTATGCCAAGGGAAGCCGTTATAAATATAAACATTACAACAGAAAAGGAGCTTCGCTTTCAAGACCCAATTTAATTAATCAGATCTTTAAAGCAACAGCTCCTAATAAAGTATGGCTGGGAGACATGACCTATATCCCTACCAAAGAAGGCACCTTATACTTAGCCGTGAATATCGACGTTTTTTCACGTAAGATTGTAGGCTGGTCAATGTCTTCACGGATGCAAGATAAACTGGTGAGGGATTGCTTCTTACAAGCTTGTGGGAAAGAACATCCTCAGCCTGGCTTGATTGTCCATACTGATCAAGGGAGTCAATATACAAGCTCTCGTTATCAATCTACTCTTCGTCAAGTCGGTGCTCAATCTAGCATGAGTCGTAAAGGAAATCCCTATGACAATGCAATGATGGAGTCTTTTTATAAGACGCTAAAGAGGGAGCTTATTAATGATGCTCATTTTGAGACAAGAGCTGAGGCTACTCAAGAAATATTTAAATACATTGAGACCTATTACAATACAAAAAGGATGCATTCAGGTCTTGATTACAAGTCTCCAAAAGACTTTGAAAAATATAATTCTTAAATTCTCTTAACTCCGTGTCTAGTTTTTCGTTGACTTTCCAGGATTTAGTTCTGTATTGCACAGGACCAAGTCCTTTTAGTTTTACCTTAATGTGTTTGTTGTTGTAATAATCAATATAGTCTACAATAGCTTGTTCCAATTGCTCAAGTGAGTGAAACGTCTTCTCGTAACCATAAAACATCTCAGACTTAAGAATGCCAAAGAAGGATTCCATCATACCATTATCTGGACTATTTTCCCCTTACGTGACATGGACGGTTGGATCCCCTTATCCTCTAAAAATTGATGTTAATACTGATGTTGGTATTACCAACCTTGATCACTAAGGTTATCTGCTTTCTTGCCAACTTCTCCTTGGTATGAAGAATATTTGTGTTTACGACGAATTTGGGAACTTAAACCAAAGAGCTTCATCAGACGTTGGACCTTCTTCTGGTTCACTACAAAACCACGATTCCTCAATTCAAGAGTTATTCGGCGATAGCCATAATTTCCTTTATACTCATAATAAATTTCTTGAATTTAGCCTTTAGTCTCTTCATCTTTGTCGTGCCCATCTAGTTGTTTCAACTGATAATAGTAAGTCGAGCGAGCAAAACGTGCAGTTTCAAGAAGTAAATCTAGTCGAAATCCTCCTGAAACCCTTTTCTCTAACTGTTTCTGCCTTTCTCGCTGTAAGGCTTCGTCCCTTTCCTCTAACTCTTTTAACTTTTTTAGGTAGGCCACCTCGGTACGTAAGCGTTCATTCTCCTCTTGGAGTCGCTCTAGTTCTGTCATTTCTTCCCAAGTTTTCTTACGTTTACGCCCCATTTTAGGTACTCTCCCTCCTCTTTTCTCAAGAAGAGTATACCCATTTTTCTTATATTGCGCTATCCAATTAGGCAACATTCCACCACTTGAAAGACAATAATCAAGACTTACACTTTTTTGTGAACGACCTTCAAGTAGCACTTTATCAATCATTTCTTGTTTTAATTCTGGTGAATCGTAACGATGCTTACCTTTCTTGATAATTTCTATTCCGTAACGTTCAATCAATCTCGTCATATATCTTAATCCAGAAGCACCCACACCAAATCGTTTTGAAAGTTGGTTGAAGGTTTGACCTTGCTTTCTCAATTCATATATTTGAACTTTATCTTCATAAGTTAATTTCATAATAAAAACACCCCAAAAGTTAGATTTTTCTATCTAACTTTTGGGGTGCAGTTCAATTACTCCAAGCTTTCATTTTTAAGCCAGTTTTGTAGATCTGATAAATCCTATTAGAAGACTCAAACAAAGTAGTCCAGCTTCCACATACCAATAGGGCATATCCACACTAGTTGTACGTCCTGAAACTTCAACAATGCCTTTAACTAAACAGGCACTTGATACAACCGCGATTGCTGAATTTAATAAGAATTTCGAGACACGATTTCTCACCCAAGACATTCCCAGTCCTGTTAGCAGATAAATCATAGCTCCAGCCAATGGTGCAAAGAACATCAGGTGCATAAACCTGGATGATTCACCATAAGAAAAGAGTTCATAGACAAAGGTAAAGACCAGGCTAAAAATAGTTAAACCAATATAGGTGGTGAAAAAGTGCTCGCTAGCAGATTTTTTAGTAACCGATGTAAACGATATCGCTCACCGCCCTTTCTGAGATTTTGTTTCCGTTTGTGGGTTGGCTTATTAATGACTTGACCATTAGAATACATGGTTGATGAGTCACCACCATTAAGGTTGTAACCAGTCATCACGCCATAAGATTTCATCAACTCTGCCATTTCATAAAGAGTCAATCCTGACGACTCACTGGTACGACCATCAGAGACAATGACAATGTAGTGTACACTTCCATCACTTTCTTCATTAACTACGATAGCTGTACGTGGATTGTCGGCCATGTCTTGACCAACCTCTTCATTTTCTGAGACAGCTACCTTACCATTTTCAACCAGGGTTGGACCGAAGGCAAAGGTATTCACCACACCTGAATCGACCAGTTTTTGAGCAGTTGTCTCACTATCGCTAAAGGTCTTGAAGCTACCGTCTGAGTAGACTGCAGGGGTCTTCATAGTCACTGTTTCGATCAGTATCACGATAGACTTGACCATTTTTAATCACACAGCCTGACTAGTTATCCCCATAATAGTCATCATTGATGGCAAAGATAGCATTATGTTGCTGGGCAATACTTGAAGTGACGTCAGTTATATTGGTACCATAGGTGTTTTGTCCAAAGCTGTTTTAAGGTAGTCCGCACTTGAAAGCTTGATATCAGCAACATAGTAAGTGGAATCACTAGCTTTGCCCGTCGTGATTTCAATTTCCATATTGTCATCTTTATAAGTCGTATCCGTCTTAGTGGCATCACCAGTGCTGGTAGATGCTGTCGACGAATTGCTTGAAATTAGCATAACAAGCAAATCTTAAAATCTTCTATAAATCCCATAACAGCGTCTTTCCTTTAAGTTTCCCTTAAGAAAAGACAGCCTCAACTGAAGCTGTCTGCTCTATATAATCATATCTTCTGTAATTTCGAATTCTCTCAAGAGCTCCTGAATCTTATCAAAGTTCAGACGAAAATGCTCCAATTTATGCCCATCAGAGCCAATAGAATACTTGCGACATCCCAAATCCTTGACAAGGGCCAAGACATAACGATAAAGACCTTCATGATGATAAAGGTAAATGCTCTTTGAATTCAGCTCAAAAGCCAAATCATTAGCAATCATTTTCTTAAAAATACGTTTAAGCTGATTCTCATAAGCTTTTAGCTCATCAACAGTCACATCAAAAAGACGGAAACCATAGTCAAAGTGGGCCAGAACATCTGCGTCCACACGACCAACAGCATACTCCAACTTATCCAGATATTCTTGAATAATGTTAGCCTTGTCCATATCAGCCACCTCATCATCGAGATAATCATTAACCCCATTATGGTGAACAGAAAGCAGTTTGAGATCATAGTCCTTACCATCCAAAAAGTCTAAAATATCGCTTTCTCTAGGCTGGTAATAGCCAATCTCGATGCCTCGTTTAATACGATTGCCATACTTGAGGTTGAGTTTTTCAACCTCATGACTATAAGACTCGTAATCTGGCACATCGTCCTGTTTTGTATAGGGATTAGAAAGATCATAATGCTCAGTTGTTACAATCTCGCCATCAAAATGGGTTAAATAATCAGTAAAATTCGCATCCGAATCATAGGAATGATGGGTATGCAAATGGTTATCACGAATAAACATCATTACTCCTTATTTTTTAAATAGCTTCTCACCTGTTTGTGGGCTAGCCAGGTCAATCCCATCATGATTCCCTCGTACATTATAAAGAAAATCACAAAACATTGAAGGAAATACTCTTCTGGCAAAACATTAATAATCGGGTCAAGCATTGGATTAAAAAGCCAACTACTATCTCCAGGAAAGAGAGCCTCATGAAAGAGAATGAAGAACTGATCAAATCCTAGGAAAAATCCCACTACTCCAATAAGGATTGGTAAAACAGCTAGACTCAGATAAAGTCTACGATAGAGACCAAAAGTCCCCTTCTTCACATTTCGCCAAAGAAAGCTCACAGCTGGATAAGCCAGTAGGACAACAAGGATCTGAACCAGATGAAAGAGCCACTTGACATCATAAAAATGCTTAAGACCACTCTCCGAAGACGGAAAATCAGGCATGGCCAAACGGCCCACCCAAGGAAAGGTCAGATACCGCATGAGGACATTGAAGTTATGCCAAAGATCACTTTTGCCGATAACGACATAGTTCAAAAGATGCATCCAGTCAATATCAAAATAATAGAAGCCCCATGCTAGGTAAATCGTGACCAGAATAGACAAGGCCAGGAGCCAAATAGGAGTCAACACTGCTTCAATATTAGTTCGCATCAAAATCCCACTCCGCTAGACTAGCAAGTACATGGTCTGGTTTTACTGGTAAATCCACAACTTCTTCCGCCTTGGTGAAACCAGTCGTCACAAGAAGTGTTGGAAAGTCATTTTTAATGCCAGCTGTAATATCAGTCAAGTAATTATCACCAACCACAATAGTTTGGCTACGTTCTGTTCCAAGGATTTCAAGAGCTTTGTTCATGATAATAGCTTTAGGCTTACCAATAATGATTGGTTTCACACGCGTCGCTGTCTCAATAAGGGCTAAGAGGGAACCAGCACCTGGAAGCAGACCTCGTTCTGTTGGGATATTCAAATCTGGGTTTGTCCCAATAAACATAGCCCCTTTATGGATAGCAAGGGTTGCTTTAACCAGCATTTCATAAGTGACATCACGGTCCAATCCCACTACCACATAATCAGGATTTTCCTCATCTACCGTATAACCCGCATCCGCAATAGCAGATTTAAGCCCAGTCTCACCAATAACATAAACTGTTTTACCACGATTCATATCATTCATGTAGTCAACTGTCGCCAGGGTTGCTGTATAAATAGTTTCAAGAGGCGTTTCCAACTCGCACTGATTACACAAAAGCTCTTGGACCATCTCTGGTGTACGCGTACTGTTATTAGTCACAAAAAGATAGGGAATCTGACGCTTCTGCAACTCCTTAACAAAGGCCTCCCCTTCAGGAATACGATCCTTTCCCTTATAAATGGTTCCATCTAAATCAATCAAATAACCTTTATATGTCATCTTACTCGTCTCCTATTTCTTTCCATTGAATAATGGCCTGGGCATGAACATTACCATCAACACAAATCTGGTGTTGACTGCTCAAACTGCCTTGGTCAAACTCATAGCCAGAATAAATTTTTGAGCCATGATGGATTTCTTTAACGTACTTGAGATCAATATGGGCTGGTGTGTACTCGGTCAAAAAGTCCAAATCGAAAACATCCAACATCCACTCTAAGTACTTACTATTATTAACGTGTCCATTCATGTCCAGGTCAAAATAGCGTACACGGTATAAGATCTCAAGCGGATTTTCCAAAGTCTTATAGTGAGGACCTCGAAGCAACTTTTTAATCTTATCTGCTCCATAAGGTGCTACCACCTCATCTGGCACCTCCGCTACCTTACGCGTTTCATAATCCATGAGGGCAAAGGTAGTCTTAAAGAGCATAATTTGCTGACCAGCCTCATCTGTGATATAAAAATTACGGTAACAGAAAATCTTATTATAGGAAATGGCTTCCGTTGTAATGGTTACTTTTTCATTGTAGCGAGGCAAACGGTCAATCTCAATAGCATAGTCTGTCACAATCCAAACAAGACCGTAATTATCAAAAACGTCCTTATCCGTATTACCCAGAGATTCTGACTGCATGCCAGAGACTTGCAGTGAAAAAGCCAATAAGTGTGGCAATTTCACATGATGTGTGATGTCCGTCTCATAAAACGGAATCTGATAAGGAATGCTAAATTTTAATCCCATCTAATCCTCCAAGATAAATTGCTCAGCGACACTATCCCCCAGAAAGAGTCCACGTTTCGTCATACGAACAACCTCTGGATCCTTGACCAAGAGACCATCTGCCTGTAGTTTTTCCACAATGTCTCCATAAGTATCCGCAAATGACATACCAAACTTCTCTTCAAACCGTTTGATAGACACACCCGACTTTTTACGTAAACCAAGGAAAAACTCCTCCTCCATCATCTCTACCTTAGTCAGATGTTCTTCATTGAGTCTAGCATGACCATCCTCAGCTATAGCCTTTAGGTAATGTTGGATCGGTCCTCGATTACGGTAACGAACACCATTCACATAACCAGAGGCCCCAGCACCCACTCCATAGTATTCATCATTATTCCAATACATGAGATTATGTCGGCTCTCCATCCCGGGTTTGGTAAAGTTAGAAATCTCGTAGTGCTCAAAACCATTTTTTTCCAACTCTTGGATAATATAGTCAAACATCTCTACTTCCAAGTCCTCAGTGGGTAGATTGAGCTTACCCCGACGCATCTTATTCATAAAGACCGTGTGATGTTCCAATATCAAACTGTAGAGACTTAGATGTGGAATATCCAGTTCCAGTGCCTTTCTCACATTTTCCTTGACTTGGTCCATAGTTTGACCAGGCAGAGCATAAATGAGGTCAATGGAAATATTATGGAAACTAGCAGACTTCAAGCTATCAATGCTTTCATAAATCTGTGCTTGATTGTGACTGCGACCAATTTGACGCAAGTGTTTGTCATCAAAAGTCTGAACCCCTAGAGATACCCGATTAACAGCAGATTTTTTTAGTACTTCAATTTTATCAACCGTCAAATCACCAGGATTGGCCTCAATGGTAAACTCCTCCAGCTTTGATAAATCCAAGTTCTTCTGAAGATGACTTAAAAGGTAGTCCAATTGCTCAGCAGAAATAGCTGTGGGTGTCCCCCCACCAATATAAAGGGTACGAAGCTCCTTGATATCTGAAAGCTCCCACTCACGAATCAAAGCCCGTAGGTAGTCATCAACGGGCTGATTTTTAATAAATACCTTGGAAAAGTCACAATAATAACAAATCTGTGTGCAAAATGGGATGTGCACATAAGCTGATGTTGGTTTTGTTTGCATGTAACTATTCTACCATTTTTTAGCAGAAATGAGACCTTGAAAAAGAAGAGTTTGACGCAAAAAAGAAGCCATCTCTCCAGATAGCTTCTTTACTTCATTTTGTTAATGAAAATGGAAAAGCATTGTAGTGGCTATAATCAAAGGTTGGTCCCAAATCAGAGATAACTTGAACTGGTGTGTATGTGATATTTTCAAGAATAAAACTAGGCTTAACTTGGAAACCAGATCCCCCCATTCCAGTAAGGCCAGAGAGTAATTGCCACCTTACTAAACGTAGAAATTACCAGAAATCTGTACAGCTTTTGCAGTTATAAAACTTTGACAATAGGGTTCGTAAGCGACATTAAAATTTTCCTTTGAAGTAATGTTTTCATCAGCATCAACTGTAAAACTAATATCTGTTGCTTGAGGACTCATACCAGTCCAGGTTCCAACCAAGGCTGATGGAACATGAGAGTCACTTTGGGTATCAGGTGTTACTTGGCCAGACTTATTTGACTCAGTAGTAGCACTACTACTTGTTCCTGATTGAGTATCAGTTACAGCTGTAGCTTGATTTCTTTTACTGAGCTAGATTCAGAATCACTTGCTAGGTCTTGGCCTTTTTAGCAGATTTCCTTTCAGTAGTTTTTGTCTTTGCTGATGACTTTACTACTTTAGAAGTTGAAGTTGTAGATGATGATGTAGTGCCTTTTTTCTGACTTGAAGCCACATCCGATAAGAGCCCCAGAAAAAGCTACAGATAACAAAACAAGTAAACAAACATGGATAACTATACTTTTTATTTTCATAAACCTTTTTTCTGTATGTATATTATATTATAAAATTCAAGCGTTGTTTGTAATTGATACTGTCAATAATTATGTGTAAACACTCAAGTAGAGTTGAAGAATGTTAATCAAATAAGCTTTCAAGTGTGTCAGCACATTGGCCAAACCCTTTATGGATGCGTTGATTTTGCTTGAAATTATAATCTTCAAACAGGGTAACTAAATAACGTTCCAGAGCCTCCTCGTTAGGAAAAAGGACCTTCTTTTTCGTTTGACGTTTGATTTCTTTGTTAAGAGACTCAATGAGGTTTGTCGAATAAATACTATGCCAAATCTGGTAGGGAAACTGATAAAAAGTTAAAAGATTATCCGTATTCTCCAGACTTTCCATGACTTTCCTATACTTTGGTTTCCATTCGGCGATAAAGTTCTCTAAAGCTTGCACTGCCATTTCTAAATTTTCAGCACGATAAATCGTTTTAAATTGCTCCAGAATAACCGCTCTATCTGCTCGTTTCACTTTACTAGCTAGATTTCGACTAATATGAATTAAGCAACGTTGTTGTTTAGCTAATGGGTAAGCCTGATTGATAATCTCTTCAAGCCCCTTGAAGCCATCGGTCACTACAAGAGAAACCTGTTGGATTCCTTGGTTTTGAAGCTTGTCTAACAGGGTGGACCAAGAAGCATTGTTTTCATTTGGGGCGATTTCATATCTAAGAACAGCCTTCTGTCCTTCTGGTGTAATGCCAAGTGCGATATGAATACATTCTTTACTAACGGTTCCAAGTCTTAAGGGGAGATAGGTTCCGTCAAGAAATAAAACAGAGTAATTGGCTTCTAAGCTTCGCTCATGAAAAGTAGCGACATTCTCCTGAGTTGCTTTTGAGATATTAGAAATTGTGGCAGGACTATAGTGATGACCATACATTCGCTCGATGATATCACTAATTTCTCGAGTCGTTACACCGGTTTGATAGAGTTTGATAACCATCTCTTCCAAGTGGTCATCTCGACGTCCATAAGCGGGAAGCAAAGCTGGACTAAAGTTCCCATTACGATCTCTAGGAATACTCAACTGAACAGTCCCATATTTGGTTTCGAATTTCCGTGCATAGCTTCCGTTACGACTATTCCCAGAATTATAGCCTAATTTTCCGTGCATAGCTTCCGTTACGACTATTCCCAGAATTATAGCCTAATTTATCGTAAGGTTCATACCCTAAAAAGGCTGATAACTCTGCTTGAAGCAGATCATTCATTGCTGTTTCAAGAGAAGTACGGAAAAATTCATCAATATCTTGCTTTTGGGCTAGGAAGTTAAGTAGTTCTGTGGTAACTGAGTCATAGGAATAAATCTCTTTCTAGTAATGTTTTGCAACTCTACTATAACGGATTTATTCCTTTTTGTGTTTACACAACTTATTTTACACTACCTTGTAATTTTGTAACTTTTTGTAATGTTTTGTCTTTCTGTTATAAGTTAATAGGTCCTTTTAACCAAAAAAGCCTATCACTCCCACAGGAATGATAGACTCTTGACTATTATTTAAGTACTCCTTATCTTATCTGATATTAGCGAGTACCTTCTTTTTCAAGATAACCTGAATAGGGATGATCGTAGCATCTTCCGAGACAATAATGCGTTTACTACCATTCACAACTACAAAATAGTATAAACCTTTCTCTACGTGGTAGATATCGTTAACACTCTTAGCCTGATAACCGTGTGACTTAAGGGACTTCTGTATTTCAGCAAACTCTTTTTGTACCTTACTATTATCACCTCCGCCTGATTGATCCATCAGATATTCTTTTAAAGGTGTAAGAATTAAGATATCTATATCATCAGAATCTGTAGTCATTACTCCATTTTCAGAGATAGTAACTTCTCCTTTTGATTCATCTTCATAATTAAATGTCTTCCATTTTCCAACAAAAACTTTTGAAACCTCTTCCTTGTGAAAAAGACATTTCTTTTTGAAATTTTTGGTGTTGGAACCGTAGTAATCTAGGTCTGATAAGGTTAAATCTAGAACAAAGTTTGCCCCATCCTTCTGAATTAGATTATAGAAGCCAACCCCTTTCCGTCTTTACCAATACAACCTCTTTTGTCTGTAATTGGTATTTCTTGTCAAAATCAGCAATCGTTTTTAGTTTTGAATCACTGACGTCTTCTAAGCTTGTTTCAAACTTCTGTCTAATTTTCTGACCAATAGAGATTTCTTTGATTTCTTCTTCCCTATAGCCTACAACGAGTTTTGACTTCTTCCCATTTAAGTCATAAACCAAAGCAGTATTATTACTATTTACCCACAAACCACCCAAGTTTGTTCCTTTGGAAGAAAATAAAAATAATCCAAGACTTGTTGTTAGAACAAGAAGTAAAGCAATGGCAAGACCTATAAACGTCTTCTTTCTAAACTTTTTTCTGTTTAACAAAGACAAGCTGCTTTGCAGAGGGGTGATTGACCATTTGACCAGTCATTTGATTTGATAAAGGCATGGCTTCTTCAGTCATATTCTTACCGTTGTTGGTAAAATTAGCTTGTCTTCCTTCCATAACAAATTCACCATTTAAAAGGGCCTGCTGACACTCCTGAATAGTGGCTTACGATTATTAATCACTTCAAAATATTCAATCAATTCTTTTCTATTCAATATCTCTCCTAACAATTCTTAATAGAAAAATCTATCACTAGTTTATAAGTGATAGATTTTCCAATTATTTAAGTACTTCTTGTGTCTTAGCGTAGTTAGCTTCAACAGCTTCTTTTTCAGCTTTCCACCAGTCTTGGTGATCTGTGTACCACTTAATTGTTTCTTCCAAACCTGATTCGAAGTTTGTGAATTGTGGTTCCCAACCAAGTTCTTCACGCAATTTTGTTGAATCAATAGCGTAACGCAAATCGTGACCAGCACGGTCTGTCACACGGTCGTAAGCATCTTTTGGTTGACCCATTTTTTCAAGGATGAGCTCAAGAACTTCCTTGTTGTTCTTTTCACCATCAGCACCAATCAAGTAAGTTTCACCGATACGCCCCTTAGTAAGGATGGCCCAAACACCGGTTGAGTGGTCATTAGTGTGAATCCAGTCACGGACGTTTCTACCATCACCATACAGTTTTGGTTTAATTCCTGACAAGATATTGGTAATTTGACGTGGGATGAATTTTTCAATATGTTGGTATGGTCCATAGTTGTTTGAGCAGTTTGAGATTGTTGCTTTAACACCAAATGAACGAACCCATGCTTTAACAATAAGGTCTGAAGCAGCCTTAGTTGATGAGTAAGGTGATGATGGGTTATATTTTGTTTCTGCTGTGAATTTTTCTCCAGGACCTTCACCATGTCCAGGGAGATCTTCACGCAATGGAAGGTCACCATAGACTTCATCTGTTGATACATGGTGGAAACGAATATCGTATTTACGAGCAGCCTCCAAGAGTGTGTATGTACCAATGAAGTTAGTGTGGATAAATGGCGATGGGTCGTTCAATGAATTGTCATTGTGGCTTTCAGCCGCATAGTGAACGATGGCATCCGCTTTAGCAGCCAATTTGTCTACCAATTCAGCATCAGCAATATCACCAACAACTAATTCAACACGGTCACCAAGGATTTCTTCAATGTTGGCACGGTTACCAGCGTATGTGAGTTTGTCAAGGACAGTCAGATGAACGTCCGGATGATTATTGTAGACATAGTGTACGAAGTTTGAACCAATGAAACCTGCACCACCAGTTACGACGATGTTTTTATATTCAGTCATTTTTTCTCCAAATAGTTTTTACTTTTGATTGTTCCTTAAATCAATTTTTTAGCTTTCCTTAGGTGATTACGGACGTAAACGAACTTCTGCGAAGTTCCATGACTAAATCAAGATATAAAGGGCGTCTGCGGATAAAGTCAAAATAGGAAGTTTAACGCTGAATCTTTCGATTCTAGGAGAACTTATCTTTTTGACACGATCCTCAGCCCATGTTCAATTAGTTTTGAGCCCTTTCGCCCTTTAATTTCCGGGCTCAGGCTAAAACAGTTCCCCAAACTGTTTTACTCTCAAAACTTCCGAACACCTGAAACAAAATAGTTCAGGTGCTTTTCTCACGGCGGGAAGCTAAGCATATAGCTCGATTCGCTCGTTTATAGCAAGGCTTAAAACTGTATAATAATTTTCTTGATTGTTTTAACAGCTATATTTTTACAAATCTTCTGATTTTAGTGGGTTGACGTCTTTGAGAAATGGGTGATTTTTATCTGCTTCTGAGACTTCTGCTTCCTCCAAGTTTTCCCACTTGATATCAAGGCTTGGGTCTGCGTAGTTGACAAAGGCATATTTTGGTTTGAGTTCAAGTGCCCAGTAGTCGTTCACAAGATAGCTGTATGCAACCTTATCTGACAAAACTTGGAAACCGTTAGCAACACCACGAGGAACAAAGATTCCTTTCGAGGCATCAATAACTGTTTGGTAAGTATTCCCAAAAGTTTCGCCTTCACGAAGGTCAACCCATGCTCCAAGAACCTTTCCTTCATCTGCTACTGAGATATATTTATCCCAAGGCTCAGCGTGCAAACCACGCAAAACATTTTTACGTGAAAAAGAAACGTTGTTTTGCAATTTTCCTTCTGCAAAGAATGATTCTGGAAAACCAAGTGGCAACATTTTTTCTTTTTGGAAGTTTTCCTTAAACCAACCTCGGTTGTCTCCATGTACTGGAATATCAAATTCAAGCAAGCCTGGAATGGCTTCACTCTTACGTACAGCTAGTTCTTTTCCAAAAAATTGTTCAGTCATTATGCTTCTCCAATCAAACGGAGCAAATATTGTCCGTATTCATTCTTCTTAAACGGTTGTGACAATTCGAGGACCTTTTCTTTAGTTATGTAGCCCATACGATAGGCAATTTCCTCAAGGTTAGCCACTTGGACATTTTGCAAACGTTGAACCGTTTCAATGTATTGAGCAGCTTGCAGGAGGCTTTCGTGAGTGCCTGTATCCAACCAAGCAAAGCCACGCCCCATCAACTCAACAGAAAGATCTCCACGATCTAAGTAGGCCTTGTTAACATCAGTGATTTCAAGCTCTCCACGAGGGCTTGGTTTGATATTTTTAGCAATTTCCACGACATCATTATCATAAAAATAAAGGCCTGTTACAGCAAAGTTTGATTTTGGATGTTCTGGTTTTTCTTCGATTGAGATGGCATTCATATCATCATCAAACTCAACAACACCAAAACGTTCTGGGTCTTTAACTTGGTAGCCAAAGACTGTTGCGCCTTTTTCCTTAGCTTCAGCACGTTGAAGCATTGCAGAAAGACCATTGCCATGGAAAATGTTGTCCCCGAGTACAAGAGCAACACTGTCATCACCGATGAAGTCTTCGCCTATGATAAAGGCTTGAGCCAAGCCATCTGGACTTGGTTGTACAGCGTAGGAAAGGGAAATACCAAACTCTGAACCATCACCAAGGAGTTCTTCAAAACGTGGAAGGTCCTGTGATGTTGAAATGATGAGGATTTCCTTGATTCCAGCCAACATAAGCGTTGACAATGGGTAGTAAATCATTGGTTTATCGTAAATCGGCATCAGTTGTTTGGATGCAGCACGTGTCAGTGGATACAAACGTGTCCCTGAACCGCCTGCAAGAATAATACCTTTCATAGGAAGGCTCCTTTTTTTCCTTAATATATTACTATTATTTTAGCATTTTTTAGGCTCCTTGTCACGATAAATCCTATCCTCTTAAGCTTTCATTAAGAAAATCAAGGCTGTCCATTTTCTTAATCAAATGGAATAAGAATTTCGAATGAAATCCTTTTTTGCACTATTTCTATTAAAAATAGTGATTGTCATTCTTTTCTTAAATTTTAATATGTTGAGGGGCTTTACAACTATTGATCTTTTTTCTTAACGTACTGAGTCACTGGATAATCAGTACTGTCCAAGCTACCAGAGCGATTCATAACCAAATCAACTAGATTTTTTCCAATAAGTGGGCCAGTTGTAAGACCAGAGGAGCCTAGACCTGAAGCTACGAAGACGTTTTTAAGCTCTGGAACTTCTCCAAAGAAAGGAGAAAAGTCACTGGTATATGCTCTAGTTCCCACACGTTCAGAGAAGGACTTAGCAGTACTTAAGTCAGGAAAATAGATCTTAGCCTCCTCCTCCAGACCTTCTAAAACAACTTCATCAACCGTCAAATCAAAGCCTTTATCATTTTCGTGACTGGCCCCTACCGAGATCTTTCCACCCGCAAAAGGTATGATATCTAACTCACCCTCTGGCATCAGAACAGGTAACTTACCAGTATCTAAACCCTCAAAGAAATAATCTCGTAATTGACCCTTTTGGGGTCGAACACCCACTTCAAAACCAAGGGGTTCAAGCGTTTGACCTAGCCAGGCACCACAAGAAAGAATGACTTTATCAAAAGTTTGAGCATTAATCTCATAAGTCTCATTATCAAGAGAAGAGAGTGTAACTAGCCCCTCTAGCTTTTCAAAACCAGAGGCCTCAATCAAAGTAGCTGTCAGTTCTGCCCCCTCAACTCTGGCTCCACCAGAAGCATAGAGACAACGGTCAAATCCAGTGAATTTAGGGAGTTCATCGGCGTTTTTTATAGAGAGTTCACCAATAATAGGTGACTCTTCTAACCTAGTTTCAGCATACTGATACAAACCGTCCAATTTACCATCATCTTTCTTGAGAAGGACCACACCAGACTGATCATAAAAACTCGTGTCATAACCATCATTTTCAAGATTTGAAGTTAACTCTTGGTAAAAATCAGCTCCCAAACGAGCCATGCGATACCAAGCTTTATTTCGGCGTTTAGAAAACCAGGGGCTGATGATCCCCGCAGCTGCCTTGGTTGCTTGTCCAGGACCATGGTCAAAAACAGTAACCTCTACGTCTTTTTCTTTTGATAAGTAATAGGCAGCCGTTGAACCGACAATACCTGCTCCAACAATTGCAATTTTCATCTCTAACTCCGTCTATTTGAAAAGAGCTGAGACCTATACATACAGGAACAGCTCATCATTAATCATTTATCCCAAGGCCACATCCATAACCATCATGACTACAAAGCCAACCATAAGTCCCAAAGTTGCCATGTCAGTATTACCATTTGCCTGTGATTCAGGAATCAATTCCTCTGTTACCACAAAAATCATGGCACCTGCTGCAAAGGCCAAGGCATAAGGAATAATAGCCATCATCCACATAACAAGAGCAGCTCCCATGATAGCTCCGATAGGCTCCACGATAGCTGACATAGAACCCACATAGAAAGCCTTGATTCGAGATTTAGCATCTGCTCTAATAGGAATAGAAAGGGCTGCACCTTCAGGAACATTTTGCAAACCAATCCCGATAGCCAGACCAATAGCTCCCATAAGACCAGCGAGTGTCATATTACCACCTGCCAAGGCACCAAAGGTAACCCCGACTGCCAATCCTTCTGGAAAGTTATGAATGGTAATAGCCAAAAAAAGTAGGGCAGTTTTTGATAATTTTTTCTTACGAGGCTGAATTCCTTCCGCTTTTGAAATATCATTTTCCAAATGCAAGTGAGGGACGACAGCATCAATCAAACGAAGGGCAACACCACCAAGTAAGAATCCAGCTGCTGCGGGAAACCATGACAATTTACCATATCCATTTTGACTAGCATAAGCCAAAGAAGGAGCCAGTAGCGGACCAAAAAGAGGCTGCAATCATGACACCAACCGCAAAGCCCATCATGATGTCTTGCAATTTACGGCTAATATTCTTGAAGAAGAAAACTATGGCTGAGCCAACAATAGTACATCCCCAGGTAAAGAGACCGGCAAGAAAAGCTAAGAAAACAACATTTTGATGTAAAAACCAAGTCATAAACAAATCCACCTACAAATGATCAAAAGGATTTGTTGACGACTGACTTTCAAGTATCGTCACATGCCAATTATGCTCACGTTTCCAGACCTCAAGTTTCTCAGCAATCTTTGAGACAAAGAGGGCTTCGATATGGTGACCGGGGTCAATAGCCAAGAGGCCATTAGTAATCATCTCTTGACCCGTATGGTAATAAATATCTCCCGTGATAAAAACCTGTGCTCCCTTTTTCAGAGCATCCTTGTAAAATCCTTGACCACTACCACCGCAAATAGCCACACGGTTAACAAGAGGATTGTCATGATTATAACGAACCAGTCGAACACTATCTAAACCAAAAGCAGACTTGACTTTAAGAGCAAGATCTTCAATGGTCTGTGGCACAATATCACCCACTCGACCGATTCCTTGATTTTCAGCAGTCTCTGTTAAATAAGTGGTATCCTTAATGTCAAGTAACTCGCAGAACCAATCATTAAGACCTTCATCAACGACATCAATATTGGTATGACTGACATAGACAGCAATGTCGTGCTTAACTAGATCAAGCAAAATATCACGGTCCGGTGACGACACCAAATCCTTTACAGGACGGAAAATAGGTGCATGCTTAGCAATGATAAGGTCCACACCTTTTTCAATGACTTCAGCTACTGTATTCTCACGAACATCCAAAGTAACCATGACCTTCTGAATCTCCTTATCCAGACTGCCAATTTGTAAGCCAACCACATCACCTTCCATGGAAAGTTCCGGTGGACAAAAGCTTTCATAAGACTTGATAAGATCACTAGCTAACATGGTCCAAAACCTCCTTAATGGTTTGAATTTTTTCTTCAAGAATTGCACGGTCATCCTGATTGGCAAGGGGAATAGACCCCAAGGCAATCTCTAATTTATTAATTTCACGTTGCCATTTGAGCTGGAAAACCTGAGACTGCTCTTTCATAAGATGAGGGCCAAAGCGAATCTCCCTCTCTGAAAGGTTCATTTGACCAGCTTCTGCCACTATGATTTCGTAATATTTGCCATTTTCAGTCATAATGGCTTCTGCAACAATAGTAAAACCATTTTCCATCAACCAGATACGGAGATCATCTTCCCGATTATTTGGTTGCAAAATCAGACGGTCTACGTCCTTAAGTTTGTCCTTTCCAGCATCAAGAATATCCGCAATAAGACGTCCCCCCATACCACAAATCGTGATAGTTGTAACGGCATCATAAGGCTCAAAGGCAGCTAAGCCATTCGCCAAGCGCACGTCGATTTTATCATTGAAACCAGAAGCTGAGACATTTGCGAGAGCTGATTCATAAGGACCCTTTACCACTTCGCCAGCAATGGCTGAAGTAATCAAGCCCTTTTCAAGTAGATAAATTGGAAGATAGGCATGATCACTTCCTACATCCAAGAGTTTTGCGCCTTTAGGAACGTAGGTTGCTACGTCCTTGAGACGTTGAGATAATTGTACGTACATGTTTCATCTTTCTATTTTTTAAGTCTCTTCAATTATATCAAAAAAGGAGGTCGGTAAGAAACGCTTTTAACATATTTCCTAACAACTTCCTTTTTGATTATACTTTTTCGTCCGTAAAGACGAAGAATTTTGAAATAATATAGTTCAACACAATGATAAGGACCTGAGCAAATAGGCTCTCGATACCATTTACCCATGCCTGACTATGGCCAACAAATTGACCAATAATCTCTGGATAAGTATCTACCAAGAAATAGGCTAATGCCAAATCCAAGACCAAGGTCAAAAGGCGGGCTCCTACGAACTTAACAAAGCGCGTGGCCATACCTGCCGTTTCCTGATTAAAGACAAAGATGTCATTTGTAAAAAAGGCAAAGATAATGGCAATCGCATTGGCCAGGACAGCCGAGAGGGTCCCTTGTTTGGTCAACTGAAAAATCAAGGTACGACTAACCATGTAAACCAAAGTTGCCAAAACCCCAAAGAAGAGATATTTGAAAACTTCGGTAGCCATAAAGCCTCTGAGTTTAGCTAGCATACTTAGTCCAAACCAATTTCTGCACGAACAACATCGGCAATAGTATCGACATAGTAGTTCACTTCATCATCTGTTGGTGCTTCTGCCATAACACGAAGGAGAGGCTCTGTGCCACTTGGACGAACCAAGATACGTCCATTACCAGCCATCTCAGCTTCCATTTTTTCAATGATAGCGGCAATTGCAGGAACGTCCATAGCTTTATCTTTCATGCTATTTTCCACACGGATATTAACCAATTTTTGAGGGTAAATGGTTACTTCTGCTGCCAATTCAGACAAGCTCTTACCTGTTTCAACCATTACTTTAGTCAATTGGATAGCTGTCAATTGACCATCACCAGTTGTATTGTAATCCATGATAATAACGTGACCAGACTGTTCGCCACCAAGATTATAACCGTTTTTACGCATTTCTTCAACAACGTAACGATCACCAACAGCAGTCACAGCCTTGTTAATACCTTCACGGTCGAGAGCCTTGTGGAAACCAAGGTTTGACATAACTGTTGTAACAATGGTGTTTTTAGCTAACTCACCTTTTTGAGACAAGTATTTACCAATGATATACATCACCTTGTCACCATCGACAATATCGCCATTTTCATCAACGGCAATGAGACGGTCACTGTCACCATCAAAGGCAAGACCGATTGCTGAACCAGATTCTCTAACTAAGGCCTGCAATTGCTCTGGACGTGTAGAACCTACACCAGCATTGATATTAAGGCCATCAGGTTGATCACCAATAACAGCGATTTCTGCATTCAAGTCAAGGAAAATGTTACGAGCAGATACCGCAGCCGCACCGTTAGCAGCATCCAAGGCAACCTTCATACCACTGAGGTCAAGACCAGTAGTCACCAAGAATTTTTCGTATTTACGAAGACCTTCTGGATAATCGACAAGCGTTCCAAGTCCTTCAGCTGATGGGCGTGGAAGAGTATCTTCTGCGGCATCTAGGAGAGCTTCAATTTCCGCTTCACGTGCATCATCTAATTTAAAGCCATCTCCACCAAAGAACTTGATTCCATTATCAAGTGCTGGATTGTGACTAGCTGAAATCATTACACCAGCACTAGCATTTTCTGTACGTACCAAGTATGATACACCTGGTGTCGCAAGTACCCCAAGTTTATAGACTTCGATACCTACTGAGAGAAGTCCCGCTACCAAAGCAGATTCTAACATCTCACCAGAAATACGTGTATCACGAGCCACAAAAACTTTAGGACGGCCAGTTTCATGTTGACTAAGCACATAACCACCAAAACGACCTAATTTAAAAGCCAATTCAGGCGTAAGCTCAACGTTTGCCTCTCCACGAACACCGTCTGTTCCAAAATATTTACCCATAAATTTACTATTAGTGCCTGTGCACTAAATCCTCCTTAAACTTTGATGCCATTTAGCAAGAGTCAATCTAATCTAGTGAACCTATCTAGATAATCTAGCTGTATAAGATTGCACCAATATGTTCAACCCTTGTTTTAAAATATTATTAATTGGTTACATTATTATGATACTACTCCTCTCAACCCAATCTATTATATCTCAATTTGATGAAAATGTAACTCCCTCACTTTTGCGTGACTTTCAAGTTAACCTTCAAAGTACTTGGCTGCACTGTGACACCTTCTGCTTTTAGCTCTAAGGTTTTCGATGTATCTTTAGTTACTTGGCTAATGTCTACAGGGACTGTGATGCTATCAATTTTATCCATGTCTTCTTGACTACCAACAATGGTCACATGACCACGATCAAAACTATAACTGATACTAGACACATTGCTAGCCTTATCGCCAGTCAACTCTATCTTAACTGGAACTGATTTACTCAATTTTCTCAAACTAATCTTGGCATGAACCTTAGCTGGGGAAATTGAACTAGCTAAAATCGTTCCATTAGACGAAACTGCTTGAAGAACCAAGTTACCATCATAATCATCAGACAAGTTGTCATCGCCTTCCAAGACTGCTTGAACGTGATCAATTTGATTGATGATATCCTCACTTGAGGTCACCTCTACCTTGGTTTCATCCAAGCTAACCTTTTTCACTTCATAGCCATTAGCCAACTTATCCGGTGTGATATTTGCAACTACATCAAATGTCTTACTAGCTTTTTTACCTATGGTTGCTGTCAAGGTCGATGGTGATACTTGGGCAGACATTCCATCCGGTAAATTCTTAACCTGAATAGGAACATGACTTGTCCCTGGGCCAAAATTTGATAAATCTGCAACCAACTTAAAATGACGTGTGTCACTTGTTGTTTCAGTTGTCAAGGCTAATTGTGTCGTCGCTGTTAGATAGACCTCAGCATCATAGGAATAGCCACTGACAAAGTACTTATCACTATCGTATTTGATATCCACAGGTACCGACTCAACGGTTTGCGTGAAAGTATTGGATGCAATTGAGCTATTATTTTTATTTTGCGTATTCCCCGACCATGCTGTGAAAAAGAGTGTGACAGCAAGGAAGAGGGCAACTACCATCTGCCACAAGCGATCATTTGTGAAAAATCTTACTAGACGCTTCATTTTTCACCACCTCCAATCCAACGTTGAAAGAATAACTGACGTGGTTCCTGCTCTTTCAACAAGATAAGACTTAACTCATGTTCAAATTCTTGAACTGAGAGGCCGTGCAAAAAATTGCCCTTGTACGCAATGGAAATCGCACCCGTTTCCTCAGAGACAACAAAGGTTAGTGCATCTGTTTGTTCCGAAAGACCAATAGCAGCCCTGTGTCTTGTCCCAAATTCTTTGGAAATCTTATTAGACTCTGATAATGGCAGATAAGAACAAGCTGTTGTAACCTTATTATCTCTTATAATTACTGCACCATCATGAAGCGGCGTATTTGGTATGAAGATATTTATTAGAAGTTCCCCAGTCACCACTGCATCTAGCGGAATCCCTGTCGCAATCTGTTCTTGTAAAGTCTGAGTTTGTTCAATAGACACCAAGGCTCCAATCTTACGTGGGCTCATATACTTGACGGCCTTGACAAAGGCCTGAACCAATTTCTCATCTGAACTGACCTCTTTATTTTGCAAAAAATGCTGAGGTGTCCGTCCAAATGTCTCAAGTGCCGAACGAAGCTCTGGCGCAAAAATAACGACCGCTGCAATAGCACCATAATTGATGACTTGATTCATCAAATAAGAAATCGTCGTGAATCCAATAAAATCAGAGATAATCTTTACAAAAATAAATAAGACTACCCCTTGGACTAGGGTCATGATTTTTGTTCCTCTCAGAGCCCTAATAAACCGATAAATTACAAAAGCAACAATCAATATGTCCAAACTATTGACAAGAACCCTCAGCGGACTATCAAAAAGTGACCGCCAAAAATCAACGTCAATGGACGAAAGTAATCCCATACTTATCACACTTTCTTTTAATTTTTTAACAGTTTCTATTATACCATGAATTCAAACTATTTTGAGGCTACAATCACTACTTTTTATGATAAAATAAAACCATGACTATAAAAACTACTATGGGTATCTTGGCAGGTAAAGCTAGTCACTTTGTTCTCTCAAAATTGGGACGTGGCTCAACCCTCCCAGGAAAAATCGCCCTTAAATTTGATAAAGATATTTTAGACACACTAGCTAAAGATTATGAAATCGTCGTTGTCACTGGTACCAACGGTAAGACTCTGACAACCGCTTTGACAGTCGGTATTCTAAAAGAAGCTTACGGTGAAATTGTAACTAATCCTAGTGGAGCCAACATGATCACTGGGATTACTTCCACCTTTCTAACTGCTAAAAGAGCTAAATCTGGTAAGAAAATCGCTGTCTTAGAGATTGATGAAGCTAGCCTTCCAAAAATCACTGAGTATATCACTCCAAGTCTTTTTGTCTTCACAAATATTTTCCGTGACCAAATGGACCGTTACGGTGAAATTTACACCACTTATCAGATGATTTTAGATGGTGCTGCTAAGGCGCCAGCGGCAACTATTTTGGCTAACGGGGACAGTCCTCTTTTTAATTCTAAAGAGCTAGTCAATCCCGTACGTTTCTACGGTTTTGACACTGAAAAACATGCGCCAGAGCTTACACACTATAATACTGAAGGAATTGTGTGTCCTAAGTGCGAGAGCATTCTTCAGTATCACCTTAATACTTACGCTAACTTGGGTGACTATGTGTGCCTTAACTGTGACTTCCACCGTCCAGAATTAGATTATAAGCTAACGCAGCTGACAAAAATCACCAACACCACTTCTGAATTTATCATTGACGGTCAAGATTACAAGATTAACGTTGGGGGGCTCTACAACATCTATAATGCCCTTGCTGCCGTTTCTGTCGCTGAATTCTTCGGCGTTGTGCCAGAGCAAATCAAAGCTGGTTTTGATAAGAGTCGTGCTGTCTTTGGACGCCAAGAAACCTTTAAAATTGGTGATAAATCATGTACTCTCGTACTGATTAAGAATCCAGTTGGAGCTAGCCAAGCTCTGGATATGATTAAACTTGCAGACTATCCATTTAGCTTGTCAGTCCTTCTTAATGCCAACTATGCTGATAGTATTGACACCAGCTGGATTTGGGATGCCAACTTTGAAAGCATTCTCGATATGGATATTCCTGAAATTAATGCTGGTGGTGTCCGTCACTCTGAAATTGCCCGTCGTCTGCGTGTAACTGGCTATCCAGAGGAAAAAATTACACAAGCAGAAAAACTCGAAGATATTATGACCCTAATTGAAAAGCAAGACTGCGACCACGCCTATATCTTAGCGTCCTATACTGCCATGCTTGAATTCCGTGATATTCTGGCCCAACGTCATGCTGTCGGAAAGGGGATGAACTAATGACTTATACTTCTCTCAAATCGCCAGAAAATCGTGACTACACCTATATCCTAAATGTTGCCCACCTTTACGGTAATCTTCTCAATACTTATGGTGACAATGGCAATGTCCTTATGATGAAATACGTGGGGGAAAAGCTTGGTGCTAAGATGACCTTCGATATCGTTTCAGTTGGCGACGACTTCGACAAGGAGCTCTACGACATAGTCTTCTTTGGAGGTGGTCAAGACTACGAACAATCCATCGTTGCCAAAGATCTCCCGTCAAAACGTGACGCTATTGATCAATACATTCAAGATAACAAAGTCATCTTAGCGATTTGTGGTGGTTTCCAACTTCTCGGACAATATTACATCCAAGCCAACGGTGTCCGCATTGATGGTATCGGTGTTATGGGCCACTATACCCTTAATCAGGAAAATAACCGCTACATCGGTGACATCAAGATTCATAACGAAGAATTCAATGAAACCTATTATGGTTTTGAAAATCACCAAGGTCGCACCTTCCTTTCCGATGATCAAAAACCACTTGGTAAAGTGGTCTACGGTAATGGTAATAACAAGGAAGATGGTACTGAAGGTGTCCACTATAAAAACGTTTATGGTAGCTACTTCCATGGTCCGATTCTTTCTCGTAATGCTAACCTTGCTTACCGCTTAGTAACAACTGCCCTTCGTAACAAATATGGTCAGGATATTCAATTACCAAGTTATGATGACATACTCTCAAGCGAGATAGCTGAAGAGTATGCAGATACTAAATCAAAAGCTGAATTCGAGAAATAATTCTTTTAAACAAAAAAGTGAACCCTGGAGGGTCACTTTTTTTGTCGTATTTACTTCCAAAGACGTCTTTTCTTCATTTTATCTTCAATTTTACGATTATCAATCCTGAAAATAGCAATCATATCAAACAAAAGCCAGGTTCTTTTTGGATAGACAATGTATTTTGGAGACCAAATTGGAGAGAATTTTTCTTTGTAACGTTGCAATCCACTAAAAGAGTAAAAACGCTGAGCAAAAACATAAACTAAATTGGCAACCTTTTCCTCCATGAAACTATCTTCTTCAGTACCTACGTTAGCTAGGGGAGCCATCCCCATATCAAAGTATTGCTTGCCTTCTGCTTTGAAGTATTGGAAGAGTTTGACAAAAAGGTAGTCCATGACGCCTTCAGGAGCCTTTTTAAAGTCATAACGCATAAGATCAATGGTTGCCACCCGTTTATTTTGGGTTGGCATGATATTAGCGAAGGCCACAATTTCTCCTTCTTTACTCTCAACGATAGCAATCGGTGCTTGTTGTAAATAGGCTTCATCAAAGAAACCAAGAGAGAAACCTTTCTCCTTACGACCGTTAAGCCATATATCTGAGACTGCCTTCATTTCCTGCATCTGAGTCTCCGAAAATGGAGGATTAAGTAATTTAAACTGGAAGCCTGCTTTTTCCACACGATTGGTTGGTTTACGGAACTTCTTACCATGCTTACCATCAATAGAATATGTCGTCAAATCAACCATGGCATTTTCTCCAAATTTCATGAAGTCAAAGCCATAATCATGAAGCATAAGGGTCACTCTCTCATCCGCCTCATAAAATAAAGCCTGTAAATTCCAATCAGATAAGTTTTTCAAGAAAGCTTCCCAAGCCGGACGATAATATTTTTCATTACCAATAGGATTGCCCATAATCACACACTTGTTACTGATTTGTGCAAATTGAAAAACTACCTGATCTTGTCCATCGACACGATACCAAAAGAGGCGTTTATCATGTAAATAAGCTAGAGCACTTTCTGATGCGCCCCCATATTTCTCAAGAAGTGCTGTAAAACGCTCATTATCCATGCTTTGACCAAAATGCTTACGAGGTGCCAAAACTCTCAGTACAAGCCAAACAATGGTTGCAATGATTACCGATGCCAGTAAAATATCAAACCAAATATGAACAAAATGTCCAAGAATATCTCGGTTCCTAGGTGGTAACAAATGAGACCAAAAACCACTACCACCCAGAACAAGGAGAACCAAAATGGTAAAGGCTAAAAAAAGGAAATCCTTGGTTTTGTCTTCCCAGCTATAAACAAAGTAGTGACGATTCAATCTTTTCCTTATAAGTAACATAAGTATCATGGAAAGCACAATCATGAAAGACATGGTCCAGGAAGTACCATTGAGATTGACGTAAATCAAAGTCAAGACGAAGGTAAGCAAGGATACAATAAAAGCTCCCTTAACGCGTCGCCTGATGAGGCGAGCCATGAAAACAAAGAGGGTTCCAAATAAAATACTTGGAAACTGCCAGATCAACTGTTCCTGAATAGGATCGAAACGGCTAATAAAGTAAACATTTGCCAAGCTTTCTGGGATTAGGGCAGATAAAATCAAGAAGATTCCTAAAAAACGTAACAAATAAACAAGGATAAGATGGAAACTTCCACCAAATACTCGTGAAGGAATATTGAAGTATTTATCATTGATGTGACCTCCCATGTGTTTGAAAAAGAAGACAACACCTAATAAAAATGGAATGATGTAGTAGGTTAGACGAAAGAGCAAAAGTAGACTGACCGCAAGAGCATTGCTGACACCCATAGACGTCAGACCACTAATCACAATCAAATCAAAACTACCAATCCCACCTGGAATCATGGAAAAGATACCAATGATAACCGCTAGAAAATATAGGGGAATCAGATTATAAAGAGGAACATGTAGACCCATTAAATAAGCCACACTCAGAAAACTCACAAGAGCTGTGCCCCATTCAGCAGTCGATACTAAAATAAGGCTTAGTCTCGTTTTCAAAGGGACTTGCCCAAAATAAGGCAATTTTTCGCAACTTGAGACAAAGAAAATAAAAGGTAGGTATAAAAAGATTCCTAGTAAAAGTAACCAATATTTTCTCAAGTCAGGACTTAGAGGGAAAAACCAAAAGGTGGCAAACACCAAGCCACTTAGGAGCGACAAGCCCGACATGAAGTAAGGCAATAAACGTGATAGTGCCTTAACACCAGACTTTTCATGCCCATCTTCAGAATAAAAGGAATACCTCAATCCCACGTCAACTAAACCGGCAAAACCAGCCAAGTTATTAATGGTATTGACAGCCCAACTCGTTTCTAGTATATAGGATTTGGAATAATCCGTCTCTAGCTCCTTATTCAAAATAAGGTCATAAAAGAGCATGGGTAACACAGCAACTAAGCCTATCACTACCATCAAAGCAAGATGCCAAATTGACAGACCTGATAAAGCTGACTCCAGCGATTCTAAAGTGATCGTTCGTTTTAAACGAATCAACTCTACAACAACAAGAACCGCAATAGAAATAAAGAAGACAGATTTAACGGCAGTTTTTAAAGGTTGAAGTCTCTCTATAAGTCGCTTCATGCCACCACCTCTTTTTGACTAATTCTAACTAACTCACGGATCATTTGATTAAAAACCTTGTATTTTTCTTGGGCTAAACGGTGTCCTTGTCGACGCTCGACATAGAGCTTATGAATTGGAAAGAGGTCCGAAATCTCCCTTGAATGACTAATACTAATGACATCTCTTTGTCCCATAACTACCCAAACAGGATAGGATGCCTGATGTAGTCGTTCCCTATCCAGCGGCAAATCATGTAGCATGAGCTCCGTTACCTGAGCCAAGATGTCCATTTTAGATGAAAATGGTGATAAGGCTTTTAGGCAATAATACTTTATATAAACCAGACATCTTGAACGTCTGGTCAATCCTTTAAAAGTCATATTCCCCGCATTAAGCAAGAGCCCTGCAATCCGGTCAGGAAAGCGACTGGCATAAACCATAGCTAGATTAGCCCCATCACTGTGACCAACAAACAGAGCCTTTTTGATATTTAAAAATTGCAAAATCTCCTCCAAATCGGCAGCCATCTGTTCAAAGGTCATCTTAGCACTCTGACGACTGGATCTGCCCTGATTACGACTATCAATGAAAATTAAACGATAGTCTCGATATAGAATTCCTTGCTTACCAAAGTAGTTTCCTGATGAATTATTGCCATGCAAGAAGACAATTGGAAATCCTTTACCGAGGTCACGATAATAGATGATTTGACCATCTTTCACTTTAAATTCCATAATATTACCTACCTTTTCACTAACGTATTCTTATACGATGATTAGTCTTATAAGGCATTAGGTCCGATACCATAAAACAAAGTGCTCAGACCCTCTCATTCCATTATAACACTTCTATTTAGCAAAACTCAGAATATTAGTACATTTTCTGCAAAAAAGAAAAAGCCTTTTCAGACTTCTCCTATTATTAATAAGTTTTTGGGGCAATGAGTTTGTTATAGTTTTCCCCATCTTTTGGTTATCACGGACAAGCTTAGATACCATAAATGAAGATAAAATCAAACCAACACATCCCATAAGATAGTACCTCTTAACCATCAACGGCTCTTTACTCTTTAATAGTATAGAGGCTTACCAACATCGAGATTACAAAGAGGGCAAATGATCCCCGTGTCATCATCTTGAAAGATCTCGTATTACGATACACTTTGTTCATAAATCTAGTCTCCTTTTATATACTAAGACTAGTATGACAACAATAAAATACTTGTACAAATTGAAATACGAAAAGGTTTCCATGTTTGTTTAACTTTCCAACTGTTCCGAAAGATCACTCCACTCTTCCATCAGAGCCTCTTGATTGACTGATAAGTCGTCTAGTTCTTTCTGCAAGTCAGACAATTCCACCACATCATTGGTTTCAAGCATGGCAATAGAGATTTTTCCCAAGCGTTCTTCGACGGTTTCTAATTCATTTTCGATTTGCTCAATACGTCGGCTCAGTTTACGGATCTCTTTTTGACTAGCTTTTTGAGCTTGATAATCACTAGCACCCGCTGAAGCTACTTGGGTCTCCTCTGGACCTTGATTTTCTTCCGCTTCAAGTCGTGCTAATTCTTCAAGCTCCGCCTTCTTTTCAAGATAGTAATCGTAATCTCCAAGATAAATAGTTGCTCCATCCTCAGAGATTTCCATCACTTTTGTTGCCACACGGTTGATAAAGTAACGATCGTGGCTGACAAAGAGAAGTGTTCCATCAAAGTCAATAAGAGCATTTTCCAATACTTCCTTACTATCAATATCCAAGTGGTTGGTTGGCTCATCCAGGATTAGAAAGTTATTATTTTCCATTGACAATTTGGCTAGGAGCAGACGAGCTTTCTCACCACCAGAAAGCATGGAAACTGACTTTTTGACATCATCACCTGAGAAGAGAAAAGCTCCCAGACGGTTACGAATCTTAACTTCAGGAGTTGTCGGAAAATCATTCCACAACTCATCAAGTACAGTGTTTGATGGTGTCAAGGCTGATTGTGTTTGGTCATAATAACCCACTTCAACATTCGCACCGTAGGTTGATGATCCCTTGATAAATGGCAATTTACCTACTACCGACTTAATAAAGGTTGTTTTCCCGATTCCATTTGGACCCACAATGGCGATAGCATCCATTTTTTTAACATCCAGAGAAATAGGCTCCGAGAGAATCTCATTATCGTAACCAATAGCAGCATTCCTAACTGTCAAGACCACATTCCCAGATACCTTGTCCACATGAAAAGTCATATTAGCAGACTTCTGGCCTTCTGTTGGCTTATCTAGGCGTTCAATTTTCTCCAGCTGTTTGCGACGGGCCTGAGCACGTTTGGTTGTAGAGGCACGAACAATATTACGATTAACAAAGTCCTCCAGCTTAGCAATTTCCTTTTGTTGCTTTTCGAAATTCTTGGCTTCGGTGGCCAACTTCTCAGCTTTTAAGTCCATGAATTTTGAATAGTTCCCGATATAACGATCTAAACTATGTTTGGTCAAATCTAGGGTTACTGTCGCCACCTTATCCAAGAAATAACGGTCGTGACTGACAATGATTAGAGCTCCCTGATAATTGACTAAGTAATTCTCCAACCAAGTGATAGTCTCAATATCCAAGTGGTTGGTCGGTTCGTCCAGTACCAAAAGCTCAGGCTTCTCTAGAAGCATTTTAGCCAAGGCCAAACGGGTATTTTGGCCACCAGAGAGATCTGAAATAGGCATCCCCCACATGCTTTCATCAAACTTAAAACCATTGAGAATAGCTCTGATGTCAGATTCATAGGTAAAACCACCGCGCTGTCTGAAATCCTCGGAAAGTCTATCATAGTCTATCATTAGCTTATTCAAGTCTTCCCCAGTTAACTCAGCCATCTTCATTTCCATGTCACGCAGACGTTTTTCATCTGCACGTAGGTCTGAAAAGACATTCAACATTTCCTCATAGATGGTATTACTAGACTCAAAACGACTGTCCTGAGCTAAGTAAGAAAGGTTCAAATCACGTTTTGTGTTGATTTCACCACTTGTCGGTGCTTCCTCTCCAATCAAAATTTTCAACAAGGTTGATTTTCCAGCACCGTTGCGCCCAACCAAAGCAATACGATCACGTTCATCCACCTGAATATTAATATTATCAAAGAGCACATCTCCTGAGAAAGAGCGCTCAATTTTATTTCCTTGTAAAATAATCATAACGCTTTAATTATACCAAAAAAGCCAAGCTCCTGCTTAGGCTTTCTTACTTTCTTCTAAAATGCTAGCTACCTTAGTATTAATCAAATCTATAGCAACAGTATTTGAAACACCTTCAGGAATCACCACATCCGCATAGCGTTTGGTTGGCTCAATAAACTGATGATACATAGGTTTGACCACACTGTTATACTGATCGATAATACTATCTAAGCTACGACCACGTTCTTCCATATCACGCTTAATACGGCGGATAATACGGATGTCATCATCAGTATCTACAAAGAGCTTTATATCCATCAAATCACGCAAACGTTTATCTTCAAGTACCAAAATCCCTTCAACGATAAAAACATCCTGAGGTTCCTGACGATAGGTCTTGTTACTACGAGTGTGTTGCGTGTAATCATAAATCGGAATATCTACTGGACGCCCAGCAATCAGCTCATTGATATGCTCAATCATAAGATCTGTATCAAAGGCAAAAGGATGGTCATAGTTAGTTGATACACGCTCTTCGAAAGTCAAATGTGACTGATCCTTATAATAAGAATCATGCTCAATCATGGCAATTTTCTCATCTGGAAAATTGGATAGAATGGCACGAGAAACACTGGTCTTACCACCACCAGAGCCACCCGTAACCCCAATAATAATCGGTTTTTTAGGCATGATAGATTCCTATCTAATATAGTCTTTCGTATCTATTCTACACTAAATCATGATATAATAAAAGCAAATCCATATAGAAAATGAGACTTTTATATTTATGTTTAAAAACTTTCCTGAACAATGGCAAAACCTCCTTAAAGAAAAAGGAATCACGACAGAAACTGCCATTCAAAAAGAACTATTTACACCAATTACTGAAGGGGAGAATATCTTAGGTATCAGTCCAACTGGGACAGGTAAGACCCTAGCCTACCTTTTCCCACTTCTTCTCTCTCTTAAGCCCAAAAAAGCTCAGCAACTGCTTATCCTAGCACCTAACTCTGAACTTGCTGGACAAATTTTTGATGTAACCAAACAATGGGCTGAACCTCTAGGAATCACTGCCCAACTCTTCCTTTCTGGCTCTAGTCAAAAACGCCAAATTGAACGTCTGAAAAAAGGACCAGAGATTCTTATTGGAACTCCAGGTCGTGTCTTTGAGTTGATTAAACTCAAAAAAATCAAAATGATGAACGTCAATACCATTGTTCTCGATGAATTTGACGATCTTCTCAGTGATAGCCAATATCACTTCGTAACAAAAATCAGCCACCATGTCCCTCGTAACCACCAAATGATTTACATTTCAGCAACCAACAAAATTGATAGTCAAGATTTTTTCGAAAATACTATCGTTTATGACCTATCTAATCAGGAACTAGACACCATCAAACATTATTACATCAGCGTTGATAAACGTAATCGTGTCGAACTTCTTCGTAAGTTCTCCAATATCCCTAATTTCCGTGGTCTTGTCTTTTTCAATAGCCTTTCTGATCTTGGTGCTACTGAAGAACGTCTCCAATTTAACGAAGCTTCAGCTGTATCCCTAGCTAGTGACATTAACGTCAAATTCCGTAAGGTTATTCTAGAAAAATTTAAAAATCACGAGATCTCACTCTTATTAGGGACTGATCTCTTAGCACGAGGTATTGATATTGAAAACCTTGAAGTAGTCATCAACTTTGATATTCCTCGAGACCGTGAAGCCTACACTCACCGTTCAGGACGTACTGGCCGTATGGGAAATGAAGGTAGGGTGATTAGCTTGGTATCACATCCAGAAGATCTCAAAAAGCTTAAAAAATTCGCTAAAGTTTCAGAAATAGTTCTTAAAAATCAAGAAATTCACGAAAAATAAAATATGACAAAAGCACTTCAGAATCAACTGAAGTGCTTTTAACATATACAAATTAAGCTTTTTACCAAAGTTCTCAATCATTTGTTCCATTTCCTCACGACTTGGTGTTGTCAACATATAGAGGAAGTCACCTTGCAACTCTGCAAAGGCAGCTGGCATGATTTTCTTATTTTTGAGTTGTTACGATACTTGTCGAAAAGTTCTTCCTCTATACCAGATTCTTACAGAAAAAGAGCCTTATAACTAAGGCCCTCTTTACTTTTTATAATTATTGACTGGCTTAACACTTAGTAGTCTGAAATATCAAATACTGTTGATTTCACACGAGTCATAGCTTCGATAGAGTACTTCACACCCTGAGTTCCGGCACCAGATCCTTTAACACCAAGGAATGGGAAGTTATCTGTACCACGTTGTGTTTTGTTGTTGATGTGAACTGTACCAACTTCAAGTTGCTCAGCAATTGCAAATGCACGTGGGTAGTCTTGTGTGAAGACAGCACCTTGAAGTCCAAATTCAGATTCGTTAGAAATCTTGATTGCTTCTTCAACTGAAGATACACGGATGAATGGCAACACTGGACCAAATGGCTCTTCCCAAGCAAGACGCATGTCAGTAGTTACATGGTCAAAGACAGCTGGGTAGATAAGGTTTCCTTCACGTTTCAATTCAGTTTTAGCAGTAGCACCTTGCTCAACTGCGTCATCAATTAAACCTTGAACAAAATCAGCAGCTTTCGTATCGATAAGTGGTGTAACACTTGCACTTTCTTCAGGCATACCAACAGTAATATTACCGACCAAAGCTGTTACTTTTTCTACCAATTCATCTGCAACACTATCCATTACAAGAACACGTTTGATAGCCGTACAACGTTGTCCTGAATAGTCAAAGGCACCAGCCACAATGTTTTTAGCAGTCAAGTCAAGATCAGCATCTTCAAGAACGATAGCAGCATCTTTACCACCAAGTTCAAGCATTACTGGACGCATTGCTGCCAAACGACCGATATTTTCACCAACTGGAGTCGAACCTGTAAAGTTGATAAAGTCAACTGCTTTGTGTTCAACGATGTAGTCACCAATAACTGAACCACGTCCTGTGATAGAGTTCAAGACACCAGCAGGGATACCAGCTTCAACAAACGCTTCTACCAAAAGAAGACCTGAGATAGAACCTTGTGTTGGTGGTTTGAAGGCAACAACGTCACCAGCGATCAAGGCAGGAGCAATTTTAGAACCAGCCAAGTTTACTGGGTAGTTAAATGGTGAGATAGCAAGGACAAGACCTACTGGTTCCCGACGAACAACAGCAATTTTTTTCTTGCTACCAGCATCAAAAGCACCACCTTCGAGTACTTCACCTTCCAAACGCAAACCTTCTTCAGCAGCATAGTGGATAATTTCAGCAGTACGAACAACTTCACCAATTGCAGATTTCAAACCTTTTGAAATTTCTTTAGAAAGAACTTGTCCGATTTTTTCTGCATCACGTTCCAAGATATCAGCTGCTTTATGAAGATAAGCTGCACGTTCAGCATATGAAAGTGCACGCCATGCTGGGAGTGCTGCTTTAGCTGCTGCGTAGACTTCATCTACTTCAGCTTGGCTCATAGCTGGAACTGACCCAAGTTCCTCACCGTTTGCAGGTGCGTAAATAGTAATTGAATTTTCAGATGTTTTCCACTCACCATTGACATAGTTTTTGTATTGTTTAGCCAAGATAGTAACTCCTTTTATCTATTATAAAATCTATTTTATCACTTTTTTAGCAATATTCCAACATTTAAATGAGTAGTATTCAGAAAATTTTGACAAAAAAATACTAAAAAATTATTAACCAAGGTTAGACGTATTTTACTCCTAACCAAAGGACGAGTTAAATCTCTTCTCTCTGCTTAGATATAAAAAAGTGAAAGCTCAAGCCTCCACTTTTTTTGATTAATCTACGTTAACATATTTTTTTGAAAGTTCAAGAACTTCTTCCATTGTTGAACATTCAGTAAGTGCACGGTTAGCATATTCTTCCATTTTAGCTGTGTCAAGTTTCTTCATTAAGCTACGTGTACGAAGTATTGATGTAGCTGACATTGAGAACTCATCCAAGCCCATTCCGACAAGGAGTGGAACAGCAGTTTGATCACCAGCCATTTCACCACACATACCAGCCCATTTACCTTCAGCGTGAGCTGCCTTAATAACGTTGTTAATCAAGCGAAGGATTGATGGGTTATATGGTTGGTAAAGGTATGAAACTTGTTCATTCATACGGTCAGCAGCCATTGTGTATTGGATAAGGTCGTTTGTACCAATTGAGAAGAAATCAACTTCTTTAGCAAATTGGTCAGCAAGCATTGCTGCAGCTGGGATTTCAATCATGATACCTACTTCGATGTCGTTTGCAACGGCAACACCTTCAGCAACCAATTTAGCTTTTTCTTCTTCAAGAATACCTTTAGCAGTACGGAACTCAGTCAACAAAGCAACCATTGGGAACATGATACGCAATTTACCGTGAACAGATGCACGAAGCAAGGCACGTAATTGAGTACGGAACATTTGGTTACCAGTTTCAGAGATAGAAATACGTAATGCACGGTAACCCAAGAATGGATTCATTTCTTTAGGAAGGTCAAAGTAAGGAAGTTCTTTATCCCCACCGATATCCATTGTACGAACAACAACAGGTTTACCATTCATTCCTTCAAGAACTGCTTTATATGCTTCATATTGGTCTTCTTCGGTTGGGAAATCTTGAGAATCCATATACAAGAATTCTGTACGATAAAGACCAACTGCTTCTGCACCATTATCGTTAACTCCTTCAACGTCTTTAGGTGTACCGATATTTGCTGCTAACTCGAAGTGTTTTCCATCAGCAGTAACTGTTGGAGCATCTTTAAGTTGAGCCCATTCTGCCTTTTGTTTGGCGTAATCTTCACCAGCTGCTTTAAACTCAGCAATTTGTTCTTCAGTTGGATTAATAACAACTTCACCGGTAATACCTGAAACCGCTAAAATGTCACCATCTTTAACAAGTTCAGTTATGTTGTTTGTTCCAAGGACTGCTGGGATTTCAAGTGTACGAGCCATAATTGCAGAGTGACTAGTACGTCCACCAATATCAGTAACAAAAGCTTTTACAAATTTTTTATTCAACTGAGCTGTATCAGATGGAGTCAAGTCATGAGCAACAATGATTGATTCTTCATCGATTGTTGCTGGGTTTGGCAATTTCTTACCAAGCAAGTTTGCAAGCACACGTTTAGTAACGTCACGAATATCCGCTGCACGTTCTTGCATGTACGGGTTATCATCCATACCTTCAAAGATCGCGATAAACATGTTAGTTACTTCCGTCAAAGCAGCTTCGGCATTAACTTGTTTAGCACGGATAGTTTCTTTGATTTGACCAGTCATTTCTGGATCAGCAAGAACCATCAAATGAGCATCAAAAACGGCTGCTGCTTCTTCACCAAGGCTTTCAACTGCTTTTTCACGGATAACAGAAAGCTCGTCTTGCGACGCCGCTAGAGCAGCATCTAGACGAGCCTCTTCTGCACTTGTATCTTCAACTGTAACAGTTTCAAATGACAAGTCTGGTTGAACAAGTAGATATGCCTTAGCAACTGCAACACCATCAGATGCCGCGATTCCTTTAAGCATTTTTGTCATATTTTTATGCCAATCCTTCTTTTGTCATTGTTTCTGCGATTGCTGCAATTGCATCATCAGCGTCAGGACCTTCTGCAGAAATAGTTACGTCAGCACCTTGACCAACACCAAGACTCATAACACCCATGATAGATTTAAGGTTAACTGCTTTACCTTTGTATTCAAGAGTGATATCTGAAGCAAATTTACTTGCTGTTTGAACAAGCAAAGTAGCTGGTCGTGCGTGAATACCAGTTTCTGCAACAATGTGGAAATCTTTAGAAGCCATAATGGACTCTCCTTCTTAATTTGGAATATTTGAGTTATCAATGATAACCCTTACAATCTAGTATTATAACATAACTGTTTGATATTATCAAGGTTAAGACGCACTTTATAAAAGTTTTTCATAAGCTAATCTCTCATTTTATTTCCAATTTTCATTTTTCAAACCATAATCAAACACCAGTCTTTATCTATTCACAATATTCTCAGAAAACTTCTTTCATATTGTTTTCAATCATTAATTTTCATTTTTGTGCAAAAACAATCATATAATTGAGAGAATTTGATTGCTGAAACCACTGGTTGAATAGGCTCGTTTTCCAAAGGCTAGGTCAACTGTAAAAATCCCTGATTTAAAGTTTTTTTCAATAGCACTTATAATGAGTTCAGCTGCTTCAGACCAACCGATATATTCTAAAAGCATACAGCCAGATAAGAGAATAGAGCAAGGATTAGCCCTATCTTGATCCGCAATATCTGGAGCCGTTCCATGAGTAGCTTCAAAGATAGCATGGCCTGTTTGATAGTTAATATTAGCTCCAGGGGAGATTCCGATACCACCAACCTGGGCAGCTAGAGCATCACTTGCATAATCGCCATTCAAGTTGGTTAATGCAACAACATCAAATTTTTCGGGATTCAAAAGAATCTGTTGTAGAAAATTATCAGCGATTATATCATTAACTTCTAGACGGCCAGCAAGCATTTCTTCCTTATATTCTTCCTCAGCCACTTCATAGCCCCATTTACGAAAGCCACCTTCTGTGAATTTTTGAATATTCCCTTTATGCACCAATGTTACTTTCTTTAGATTGTTCTTAAGAGCATAGTCAATAGCTGAACGAATCAATCGTTTACTTCCTTCTATTGAAATAGGCTTAATTCCAATACTACTTGACTTGGGAAAGCGAATTTTATCGACATTCATTTCTGTTTGAAAAAAAGCAATAACGCGCTCTACATCTACCGTTCCTGCTTCCCATTCAATTCCTGCATAAATATCCTCAGTATTCTCACGAAAAATAGTAATGTCTGTTTTTTCTGGTTCCTTAAGTGGACTTGCTACTCCTTCAAAATACCGAACCGGTCGAACACAAGCGTAGAGATCAAGTTCTTGACGTAAAGCTACATTTAAAGAACGAATTCCTCCTCCGACAGGTGTTTCAAGTGGCCCCTTAATAGCTACCAGGCTTTCTCGAATAGCCTCTAAAGTTTCTTGCGGCAACCACTCACCTGTTTTATCAAAAGCCTTTTTACCTGCCAAAAACTCTTGCCACTCAATACGACGCTGTCCTTCATAGGCTGCTTCTACCGCTTTATCAAAAATTGCTTGAGCATTCTTCCAAATATCACGTCCAACACCATCTCCTTCAATGAAAGGAATAATCGGATTATCAGTAACTTTGAGCTTGCCATTAGTCATAAGGATTCTTTCTGCCATATATTTTTTCCTCCCTAGCGTTTTTCTAAAGCAATATAAGTCATATTTTCTTGTCCAATATACTGTGAACGTGGACGAATCAATTTGTTATTTTTTTGTTGCTCGTGAATATGTGCAATCCAACCGGCAACTCGACTCATAGCAAAGATGAGTGTAAAAATATCGCTGTCAATTCCTAGAGTATGATATACAGTGGCTGAATAGAAGTCCACATTAGGAATCAATCCTTTCTTATCTCTCATGAACTCTTCGATTTCTTGAGACTTATTAAAGAATTCTTCATTCTCTGTACCCTCTGTCAACTTCTTGGCCATATCCCTTAAGAAAATCTCACGAGGATCTTTCTTCTTGTAAACACGGTGCCCAAATCCCATGATTTTTTCTTTAGAATCAAGTTTTTCCTGCAAGTATGCATTGACATCACCAGATTCACGAACTTCTTTTAGCATATCAAAGACACGTTCATTAGCCCCACCGTGAAGTGGACCTTTCAGGGCACCAATAGCTGTCGTGACACAAGAATAAATATCTGTTAGGGTTGAAGCACAAACTCGCGCAGCAAATGTTGAGGCATTCAATTCATGGTCAGCATGAAGGATTAAAGTCTTATTCATAGCTTCGATTTCAATTTCAGAAGGTTCAACACCATTCAACATGTAAAGAAAATTCGCTGCAAATCCTAAATCCTTCCGTGGTTTAAGAGGCATTTTACCAGTACGTAAACGTGCAAAAGTCGTGATGATAGTTGGCAATTTAGCCATTAATTCGATGCTTTGCTGATAAACAGCTTCCATGGATCTTTCCTCAGCATCCACATTATATACACCAAGTAGGGAAACTGTTGAACGAAGAACACTCATCGGGTGTAAATGGGGGCGAGATTGGATAAGAATACATTGTTCTACAGCATCTGAAATATCATAGTTCTTACGTAATTCGGCCTCAAAATACTTGAGTTCCATTTGCGTTGGAAGATGACCATTCCACAGCAGATAAATTACTTCCTCAAAAGACGCCTTATTATTCATAAACTCGGAAATATCATATCCTGCATAGGATAAATGGTCATCAATAATAGATGAAATCCTAGTATTACAGGCAATCATATCCTTAAGTCCATCAATTTCAACTGTTGTCATTTTAGGCTCCCTTCAATTTTTTTCTTACAACCATTGGCAAGATACCACCATTTTTATAGTAGCGAATATCAGCATCTGCATCAAAACGAACCAGTACTTTGAAAGTTTTGGTTTGTTCAGGTGTTGAAGCTGTAACAGTAATAGCATCATGAACACCTGGATTTTCTGAAAGATCAAAGCTAAAAATCTCATGTCCTGTCAATCCAAGAGTTTCAGCATTTTCTCCTTCCATAAATTGTACCGGCAAAATTCCCATCATGACTAGATTTGAACGGTGAATACGCTCAAAACTCTCAGCAAGTACTACTTTCACACCAAGGAGATTTGCCCCTTTAGCTGCCCAGTCACGACTTGAGCCCATACCATAATCCTTACCAGCAATTACAAGTGTATCTCGATTAGCTTCTTTATATTTCATGGCAGCATCGTATATGGGTAGAATGTCACCTTCATATTTAGTATATCCACCAATTTTTCCTTCTGCCAACTCATTTTTGATACGAATATTAGCAAAAGTTCCTCGCATCATGACTTCATGGTTTCCACGACGACTACCATAAGAATTAAATTCTTGATAATCTACACCATTTTCAGACAAATAGCGTGCTGCTGGACTGTTTCTAGCAATATTACCAGCTGGAGAAATATGGTCTGTTGTAACCGTATCTCCAAATTTAGCCAATACCTTCAAATTATTCAATGGTTTAATGGTCAAATCATCTCCTAAAGCATCAAAGTAAGGTGGATTTTGAATATAGGTAGACTTCTCATTCCATTTATAATTTTGGCTCTGTTCAGTAGGAATGGCATTCCACTTCTCACTGTCTGAGAAGACACTAGCGTATTCGTCTCGGAAAAGTTGACGGGTTACGTATTTATCAACATAAGCTTCAATTTCATCACGTGATGGCATAATATCTTCTAGATAGACGGCTCGCCCATTGTCGTCAAAACCTAAAGGCTCCCTTGTCAAATCAATATTAGTGTTACCAGCCAAAGCGTAGGCAACAACCAATGGTGGGCTAGCTAAGAAATTTGCTTTTACGAGAGGATTAATACGTCCTTCAAAGTTACGATTTCCTGACAGAACGGCACTCGCTAGTAAGTCCGTGTCTACAATAGCTTTAGCTACCTCAGGACGTAGATCTCCCGAGTTACCAATACACGTCGTACAACCGTAACCTACCAAATTGAAGCCAAGCTTGTCTAAGTAGCTTTGCAAGCCTGAAGCTTTAAGATAACCAGTAACAACTTTAGAACCTGGTGCCAAAGATGTCTTCACCGTTGGAGATACCTTTAACCCTTTCTCAACTGCTTTTTTAGCTAAAAGACCAGCCGCCATAAGAACGTAAGGATTTGAGGTATTGGTACATGATGTGATCGCTGCAATGGCCACATGCCCCGTTTGAATTGTTTCTGAATGATCCTCAAAATCAACTTTTGCCGTTTTTTCTAACTCCTTCTTGTTCAATCCAAAGCCACGCACACCTGCTTCTCGTACCACTGCATCCTGAAATTCTTGCTTAGCATCGGACAAGAGAATCAAATCCTGTGGACGTTTGGGACCCGAGATAGAAGGTTTAATGGTTGACAAATCAATTTCAACAACCTTAGTATACTTGGCTTCTTTACTTGGGTCATAAAACAAATGATTGGCTTTTGTGTAGGCTTCAGTGACCTGGATATGTTCCTCATCACGATTAGTTAAACGCATGTAGTTAAGAGTTTCGTCATCAATAGGAAAATAACCACAAGTTGCCCCATACTCTGGTGCCATATTAGCGATTGTAGCACGATCAGCTAGAGATAGGCTCTTTAAGCCAGAACCAAAATACTCTACAAATTTACCAACAACATTTTCAGAACGAAGTACTTGAGTAATCTTGAGAGCCAAGTCTGTTGCCGTAGCAATTTTAGGAAGTTCACCTGTTAAATGTACACCAATAACCTCTGGAATTGGGAAATAGGAAGCTTCACCTAGCATAGCTGCTTCAGCTTCAATTCCGCCGACACCCCATCCCAGAACACCAATACCATTAATCATCGTTGTGTGACTATCTGTACCAAACATAGAGTCGGGATATAGTAGCCCATCTTTTTCAATAATGACATCACTTAGAAATTCAATATTAACCTGATGGATAATACCCGTAGCTGGTGGAACCGCACGGTAATTTTCAAAAGATTGTTCGGCCCATTTAAGAAATTCGTAGCGCTCATTGTTACGTTTAAATTCTAGATTGATATTATCTTCAAGCGCTGTATCACATCCATATGAATCGACTTGAACAGAGTGGTCAATGACTAAATCTACTGGAATCTCTGGATTAATAAGTTCTGCTTTACCACCATTAGCCACTATAGCATCCCGCATTGAGGCCAAGTCAACGACAACAGGAACCCCTGTGAAATCTTGTAAAATGACGCGACTTGGTTTAAATGGTACTTCAGAAATTGTTGGAAAATTCGGAAATTTTATCAGATCAGAAATGTGAGATTCCTTAACGTCAATGCCATCTTTTTTTCGGAGGAGACTTTCAAGTAGTATTAGAATGCTATAAGGTAGTTCTTCGACCTTAACATCATAGGATTTTGCTGCTTTTTCGAGATCATAAAAAGAGAATATCTTACCATTTACAGTTAGATTTGAACAGTATTCTTGCATACTTGAACCTCCATTAGTTAAAAAATTTCCTCTATTCTACACTGTTTTTTTTTAAAAAACAAATAAAATTGGCATTCTGGTGTGATGTTTTATTACATCTTCAGTCAGTTGTTGGAATTTTAGCCATTTCCATAAATAAATTTAAGAAAACTTAAAAAGCCTTCAAAACACAAGATATAGGGTTGTGTTTCAATACTAAACACAAAATATTGTATTCCTTAAAATATTTAGCTTGATTTTTCCCAATATTTTGGGTATTCTATTAAAGTCGAAAAAGTGACACCTAGTCACTTAAAATCTTTAAAAAAAAGGAGTATTTGCAATGGAAAAGATTACATTGTTTTCAAAAAACAACTGTATGCAATGCAAAATGACAAAAAAATTTTTGGAAAAAGAAGGTGCTGATTTCGAAGAAATCAATATCGATGAACAACCAGAAAAAATTGATTACGTCAAAAGCCTAGGCTTTACTGCTGCTCCAGTGATTGAAGCAGGCGATATCGTCTTTTCAGGTTTTCAACCGGCTAAACTTAAAGAAATCCTTTAATTATTAAGTTTTTATATAGAAAGGAACTTGTTTGCTTAGTTTAATATGTTAACTTTAACCTTTAAACTAGGCCTGGTATCTGTATTATGTCTTTAAAAAATCTTGGCGATGTTTCTTACTTCCGCCTCAACAACGAAATTAACCGTCCTGTAAACGGTCAGATTCCTTTGCATAAGGATAAAGAAGCGCTTCGTGCCTTTTTCCTTGAAAATGTTAAGCCAAATTCAATGGCATTCAACAGCATCACAGATAAAATTAATTATTTGATTGAAAACGACTATATTGAGTCTGAATTCATCGGTAAATATGAACCTGCTTTCATCGAAAAATTGTCTGCAGAAATTCATGCTCAAAAATTTCGCTTTCAATCTTTCATGGCAGCCTACAAGTTCTACCAACAATATGCTCTCAAAACAAACGATGGCGAGACATACCTTGAAAGTTTTGAAGATCGTGTTCTTTTTAATGCTCTTTACTTCGCTGATGGTGATGAAAACCTGGCTAGTGACCTTGCTAACGAAATGATTCACCAACGTTATCAACCTGCTACTCCTTCATTTTTAAATGCTGGACGTAGTCGTCGTGGAGAACTCGTTTCATGTTTCCTTATCCAAGTAACGGACGATATGAATTCCATCGGTCGTTCTATTAACTCAGCTCTCCAATTATCACGTATTGGTGGAGGGGTTGGTATTAGCCTATCTAACCTACGTGAAGCTGGTGCTCCTATCAAGGGATATGCTGGTGCTGCTTCTGGAGTTGTTCCAGTTATGAAGCTTTTTGAAGACAGCTTCTCTTACTCAAATCAACTTGGTCAACGTCAAGGTGCTGGTGTTGTTTATCTGGATGTTTTCCACCCAGATATCCTTGCCTTCCTTTCAACTAAGAAAGAGAACGCTGATGAAAAGGTACGTGTTAAGACATTGTCACTAGGTGTTACAGTACCAGATAAATTCTACGAGTTAGCACGTAATAATGAAGATATGTATCTCTTCAGCCCCTACTCTCTCGAAAAAGAATACGGTAAACCATATAACTACATTGATATTACAGCTATGTATGATGAATTGGTTGCCAATCCTAATATCACCAAAACTAAGATTAATGCGCGTGAGTTAGAAACTGAAATTTCTAAACTCCAACAAGAATCTGGTTACCCATATATCATCAACGTTGATACAGCTAACAGACATAACCCAATTGATGGTAAAATTGTTATGTCCAACCTCTGTTCTGAGATTCTCCAAGTTCAAACACCAAGTGAACTTAACGATTCTCAAGAATTTGTTAAACTCGGTACAGATATCTCATGTAACCTTGGATCTACTAATATCCTGAACATGATGACTTCACCTGATTTTGGTCGTTCCATTAAGACTATGACACGTGCGCTTACCTTTGTTACAGACAGCTCAAGTATCGATGCCGTTCCATCAATCAAAAATGGAAACCAACAAGCTCATACCTTTGGTTTAGGAGCTATGGGGCTTCACTCTTACCTTGCTAAACACCATATCGAGTATGGTAGCCCAGAATCTGTTGAATTCACTAATATCTACTTCATGCTTATGAACTACTGGACTTTAGTTGAATCTAACAATATCGCCCGTGAACGTCAAGAAACCTTTGTCGGCTTTGAGAATTCAAAATATGCTGACGGTTCTTACTTTGATAAATACGTTACAGGGCAATACGTTCCTAAATCTGACCGTGTTAAAGAACTTTTCGAAGGCCACTTCATCCCACAAGCCAAGGATTGGGAGGAACTACGTGAACTCGTTAAAAAAGATGGTCTCTACCATCAAAACCGTTTGGCTGTTGCGCCAAATGGCTCAATCTCTTACATTAACGACTGTTCTGCTTCTATTCATCCAATCACACAACGTATTGAAGAACGTCAAGAGAAGAAAATCGGAAAAATTTACTATCCAGCCAACGGTCTTTCAACAGACACTATTCCTTTCTACACTTCAGCCTACGACATGGACATGCGTAAAGTTATCGACGTTTATGCCGCTGCGACTGAACACGTTGATCAAGGTTTGTCATTAACCCTATTCTTGCGTAGTGAGTTGCCTAAAGAAATTTACGAATGGAAAACAGAAAATAAACTAACAACTCGTGATCTTTCTATCCTTCGTAACTACGCCTTTAACAAAGGAATCAAGTCAATCTACTACATCCGTACTTACACAGATGACGGCGAAGAAGTTGGCTCTAACCAGTGTGAAAGCTGTGTCATCTAAGATAGTGATTTGAGGCTAACAACTTCACTACTCTTATTTATAAAAATCATAAAATGGTCGGTTCGCCGACTTTTTTAATAGATAAACTCAAAAAACTATATCATGATTTTTAATTATGATAAAATAGAAATGATATCAATAAAGAAAGAGGTTTCTAATGGAAACTTACTATAAAGCCATTAACTGGAATGAAATCGAAGATGCGATTGATAAATCTACCTGGGAAAAATTAACTGAACAATTTTGGTTAGATACTCGAATTCCCCTTTCAAATGACCTTGATGACTGGCGTAAACTTTCAGCTGAAGAAAAAGATTTAGTTGGAAAAGTTTTCGGCGGCTTGACCTTGCTAGATACCATGCAATCTCAAACGGGTGTTGAAGCCATTCGAGCAGACGTTCGTACACCTCATGAAGAAGCTGTCTTGAACAACATTCAGTTTATGGAATCTGTTCACGCAAAATCTTACTCTTCTATTTTCTCAACTTTGAATACTAAATCAGAAATTGAGGAAATTTTTGAGTGGACAAACAGCAACAAGTACTTGCAAACTAAAGCAAAAATCATTAATGATATCTATGAAAACGGAACGGCACTTCAGAAAAAAGTTGCTTCAACTTATCTTGAAACCTTCCTTTTCTATTCAGGCTTCTTCACTCCACTCTATTATCTTGGTAATAATAAGCTAGCTAATGTCGCTGAAATTATCAAACTCATTATCCGTGACGAATCTGTTCACGGTACCTATATTGGCTATAAGTTCCAACTAGGATTCAACGAATTACCTGAAAAAGAGCAGGAGAGTTTCCGTGAATGGATGTATGATCTCCTCTATCAATTATATGAAAATGAAGAACTCTACACTAAATCTCTTTATGACGGTGTTGGATGGACCGAAGAAGTAATGACCTTTCTTCGCTATAACGCCAATAAAGCATTGATGAATTTAGGACAAGATCCTCTTTTCCCAGATTCTGCTAACGATGTTAACCCAATCGTTATGAATGGTATTTCTACAGGAACATCAAACCACGATTTCTTTTCTCAAGTCGGTAATGGTTACCTTCTAGGTACTGTTGAAGCTATGCAAGATGATGATTATAACTACGGACTAAAATAAAAGCCAGCCTAGGCTAGCTTTAATGGCTCTATAATTTCTGTAGTGGGTAAAACCACTGTAGAGATTATAGAGCTTTTTGAATGCAGACAAAAAGTCCCATAAAAACTATAATGAGAAGTAACCAAACCATCATTAGGAAGAACTCATGAAATCTATTAAGAATACCACAGGATTAATCGGAATGATGGATCCTAACATCATTACTCTTGTTTTTAAAATGGATACTCATATCGAGGTTCAAGCAAAACTAGAACTCCAACACTACTACGTCTGAAGAAACGTCGCTTCCAGTGTAAAGATTGTAGAAAAGTCACGGTGGCTGAGACATTAATCGTTGAGAAAAACCACCAAATTTCAAATCTAGTCCGCCAAAAGGTCTCACAACTCCTAACTGAGAAGATGTCACTAACGGATATTGCCAGAAGACTTCGTGTGTCGACATCCACTGTCTATCGTAAGCTTGATCAGTTTACTTTCAAGGAACATTTTGATAAACTCCCAAGGGTTATGTCCTGGGATTAGTTTGGGTTCAAGAAAGGGGAATTGACTTTTGTCGCTCAGAACTATGAGACTAACAAATCTTTAATATATTCTCAGACTCAGAGCTCAATCTGATATTAGCTAACGCTCAACATATTAAGAATGTACCAGGTCGAAAAACAGACATGAAGGATGCCGAATGGATTGCACAGCTCGGACGTTGTGGACTTATTGAGCCATCTTATATTCCTAACCCTGAAGTAATGCAGTTACGTTTACTCACTCGTAGGTTACGTTCTTACAAACAACGTCAAACTCAAATAAAGAATAAGATTCATAACCTCTTACAACCTAGTAATATCAAACTAACCAGCTATCTTTCTGTTATCTTCTCTAAGACAGGACAATCTCTTTTAATGCTCTTTATCAATGGGGAACTCATTGATTATGACAATGTGACAGCTTGTATTCACAAGCGTGTCAAAGCAAGTCCCGAAGAATTTAATGTAGGCCATGAATGGGAAGTTGTCTCTGGAGGATCGATTTCTCTTGGACCAAAGCCTAGAAGAATATCAATTGTATCAAAAACTCATGAATAAATTAACGAGTGAAATAATAGCTTATATCGAAAAGGAGTTCCCCTGAAGAAAATAGATTACTTCAAACGATTCCTGGTGTGAGTGAAACTTGTACAGCCACTATTTTAGCTGAGATTGGACCAGATGTGAAGGCTTTTCAATCGGATGCAGACTTAGCTTCTTGGGCTGGGCTCTGCCCAGAATCCTATGAAAGTGCTGACATTAAAAAATCCTCACACATCACACAAGGAAATCGATATATCAAGCAGGCTTTGACCATGTCGGTATTGATTGAGGCTCACTCTAAAGATAATGCGTTTTTATCTTTTTATATCAAAATTTCCAAAAGAGGGAGTGAAATGAAAGCCGGCATTGCTTGTGCACACAAGCTGCTTCATATCTTTTACAAAATTCTCGCAACACATCAAGAATACGACAAAGAAAAAGTGCTAGAACTGAGGAAACAGTTCTAACTCCAAACTAAAAAAATTTCAATTACCGTATAGCACAGGAAGTGATTTTTGCACTTTTTACTGTCTTTTTTTCAAATCATGACTCCCCCGTTAGACAGGAGGTCATGTTTTGTCTCGCACCTAACGGAAAGAGACGGACTGAAAGTCACATAATAAAAAGAAAGGACGAAATTTGTCCTTTCTCGATCTTAGCTTTTCTTCAACACACTACAGTTGACAAAGAGCCAAAAAATAGGAAAAGCCATCCAAATGGACAGCTCTTTCACTACCTAGAAAGTCCAGTAAAGAAATCTACGATAGCTTGCCAGATTTGTGCGAAAATATTTTTGCTATTCTCAAGTGTTTGGTTAGCATCAAAGTTTAAGTTGATGCCAGAGAAAGTATTACCCGCTTTTGAAACGATAGAAGCTTTAAGTGAACTCAGACTTGACTTGAAGCTAGCACTATCAATGATTGATGACTTAGATAAATTTAAAACAAAGTTCACCAAAAGATTGATTTGAGTATCAGAAAGATTCAGGTTGTAGTTATTGATGGTTCGCTGAACAATCGTTTTAGCTTGATCATCAGTCAACTTATTTCCTTTATCAGCAACTGCCGTCTTGATATCAGTCATGGCTACATTAAGCTTATCCGCATCATAGTTACTCTTACCTGAATTCTCATCATTGATTTGGGAAAGGGTTTTAAGCTCTTCCTGAGCAAGCTCTTTGCTTTCATCTGAGACTTTTGCTCCATTCTGCTCTAGAGAATAATAAATACCAGCCAAGGCACTTTCCCCAGTTACTGGAATAGGTGCTGCTACTGTAATCTTAGCATGTTCAATACCAAGTGTCGTTGCAGCATTACGATACATATCTGGAGTGATTTTTGTGATATTTTGTGGTGTCACAATTTCTACACTCAAGGTTTCCTTAGCACCTAGTTTAGCAATCTTAACTGAAGAATATAACTGAAGACTAGAATCATCTGCAACATTCATGATATTTGCATAGGCCGTAGTCGTTAATGTCTTGACATTGGTATCCTTGCTACTATCATAACTTAGCAAGTTTAGGGTCTGATTACGCTCTTCCTCTGACAAAGAATAACCCATAACGTAGTCAGGTTGAACGTAAGATTCATCAATAACCTTTTGGACATCTGACGATGTGTCTGCTTGAGCAGCTGAGGCAAAGGTTGTCACCAAAGTTAGGAAAGCCATCCCAGCAACGAAAAGCTTTTTCAATTTCATGTATGTTTCCTTTCGAAAATAGAATAGTATCCATAATCTCCTAAAAGATGACCGAGTATGAGCTCAGCCGTGAATTCATTATACCATGACTTAAAAAAATAGGGTCAAAAAAACTACTCATGTAATTCCAAAGGGAGCCCGTCTGGATCAGCAAAGAAAGTCATCTTTTCCCCAGTAAAACTGTCCTTGCGAATAGGTTAGCATGAAATACCTTTTTGTTCCAAAGACTCGACAACCTCTTCAATATTAGCCACTTTAAAAGCTAAATGACGTAGTCCACACGCCTCAGGACAAGACAGACGCTTTGGTGGCTCCACATAGGCTAGATCAGTAGTCTTATTTCCAAAGATTTCCAGTTCTATATCACCACAACGTAGATCTAATTTATAATCGTGACGTTCCGGACGGTGATTTTCACGTATGATTTCAAAACCTAGTTTATTAACATAAAAATCTCGAGATAGATCATAATTAGAAACAATGATAGCGACATGATGTATTGTTTCCAAAAACATTTTTTCCCTCCATAGAAAAAGACCTTACGGCCTTTTCTTAACTTTGAAATTGATTGTATGACTTATTGAAGTCTTCAAGAATATCTGAACTTGCCTTGTCAAAGTCTACCTGCGATTCCAAGTTCCCTTTGACAACTGTACGCTGAGTTGCTTCAGCATCTGTACAAGTTACCAAAGTCACTTCAGATTTACCAGGAGTGTCATCAACCACTGCTACTTCAGTTGGTTGGACAATTTTTACCTCACTGATAACATAGGTGTAGACCTTATTTTTATCCGTAAGATAAATCTTCATGCCATTTTTTGCTCTATCTATTGGTGAGAAGAGCATATCAGAAGCCCCAGCGATACCGAAAATGTGGTGACTAGCCAACGAATAATTATTTTCCCCACCCATGACTTGATTTTCCTTCATAGTTCCAGCACCATAGGTAAGCTCTGTATTACCAAGTCCTTTGAAAATAGGGAGATTAATACCAACCTCAGGGATAGCAATTCCACCAACAACTGGAAGTTTTTGAGAACCCATCTTGGCTTGCAAGACTGACTCTGTACTAACAGATTTAACCGTATCAAAGTCATAACTTGCCTTAGCTTCCTTGTTTTTCTTTATGGTCTTTTTAGAAACCTTACTTACTTGATATTTATTAGTATTCCAAGCAATTATAGTGTTTCGAATTGATTTATTAAAAATTAAAGCTAAACCAACAACCAAGAGAACAACAATCAAGATCCAACGAAGGACCTCAAGCCACTTACGATGCTTTTTAGGAGTCTTATTTTTATTATCTTTTCTCATTAGTTATCACCACTTTACTGGTCTTCAGTAACTTAATCAATTTCTTCAGGTTCAACCAAAGCAAAGGTGACAATACGAGCAGTATCATCTAAACGCATGACCTTAACCCCTTGAGTTGCACGACCAGTTTGAGAGATATTAGCAACTGCAGTACGGATAATAACACCCGTATCAGTTATGACCATAATATCCTCATCACCAGAAACTGTTACAATGCCTGCAAGGTTACCATTTTTATCTGTGATATTAGCTGTCTTAATACCTTTACCACCACGCCCCTTAGTTGGGTATTCAGTAGCTGAAGTACGCTTACCGTAACCTTTTTCCGTGATAATCAAGACTTCTTGGTCTTCAGTAATAGCTGCTGCACCAACGACTTGGTCACCGTCACGAAGGGTTACCCCTTTAACACCAGCAGCCATACGACTCATACTGCGAATAGTATCCTCTTTGAAACGCACACTGTAACCAAATTTAGTACCAATAATAATTTCTTCATTACCATTAGTCAAGAAGACATTGATAAGTTCATCACCTTCTCTAAGTTTCAAGGCAATCAAACCATTTTGACGGATATTTTTAAATTCTGCTTCTTTAGTTCGTTTCACTAAACCTTGGCGAGTTACAAAGACAAGGTGATTGTTATCTGATGCTTCGTCGCTCTTAGCATTAATCACTGTTTGAATTGTCTCACCTTCATCCAACTTCAAGAGATTAACAATTGGTAATCCCTTAGCTGTACGGCCATACTCAGGAATTTCGTAACCCTTGAGACGGTATACACGCCCTTTGTTGGTCATAAAGTAAAGATGATCATGAGTGCTTGTTGAAACGATATCACGAACAAAGTCGTCATCGTTCACACCTGTCCCTTGAACTCCACGACCTCCACGTTTCTGAGAACGGAATTCGTCTTGAGCCAAACGTTTGATATATCCCTTGTTAGAAAGAGTGATAACGACATCTTCTTCTTCGATTAGGTCTTCATCTTCAAGTGAAACAACTTCGCCGACCATTAGCTCTGTACGACGGGCGTCCGCGAATTTACGCTTACTTTCATCCAACTCTTCCTTGATGATAGCAATAACACGTTCTGGTTTTGCCAAAATATCAGCCAAATCAGCAATCAAGGCAAGGAGATCATCGTACTCATTTTGGATCTTATCACGTTCCAAACCGGTCAAACGACGCAAACGCATATCAAGAATGGCTTGGCTTTGACGTTCAGTGAGTTCAAAGCGAGCCATCAACTCGGCTTGAGCCTCTGCATCAGTTTGACTGTTACGAATAATCGTAATCACTTCATCCAGATGATCAAGCGCAATTAATAAGCCTTCTAAAATATGGGCACGTGCTTCAGCCTTATCCTTATCAAACTGTGTACGACGGACCACAACCTCTTTTTGGTGAGCAATATAGTCAGCCAAAATTTGACGCAAGGAAAGGATTTTGGGCACACCCTTTTCAATAGCCAACATATTGAAGCTGAAGTTTGTCTGAAGTTGAGTTAATTTGAACAAATTGTTCAAGATCACATTGGCAGATGCATCACGACGCACTTCGATGACAAAACGTACCCCCTCACGAGAAGACTCGTCACGAACTGCTGTAATCCCCTCAATACGTTTTTCCTGAGCCAAACGAACGATGTGTTCATGGACCTTAGTCTTATTGACCATATAAGGAAACTCAGTAACTACAATGCGCTCACGACCTGATTTGGTTGTTTCAATTTCGGTACGCGAACGAAGAACAATAGAGCCTTTACCAGTTTCGTAAGCACGGTGAATACCAGATTTTCCCATGACCAAACCACCAGTTGGAAAGTCTGGACCAGGAAGAACTTCCATCAGTTCACGGGTTGTGACTTCAGGATTGTCCATCATCAATTTAACGGCATCTATAGTTTCAGCCAAATTGTGTGGTGGAATGTTGGTCGCCATACCAACCGCGATCCCTGTAGCACCATTAACAAGAAGATTTGGAATACGGGATGGAAGAACAATTGGCTCACGTTCAGAACCATCGTAGTTATCTTGAAAATCTACGGTATTCTTATTGAGATCACGGAGCATCTCCAGGGCGATTTTAGACATACGAGCCTCAGTGTAACGTTGAGCGGCTGCGCCATCACCATCCATAGAACCAAAGTTTCCGTGGCCGTCAACCAACATGTAACGGTAACTCCACCATTGAGCCATACGAACCATAGCTTCATAGATAGATGAATCACCGTGTGGGTGATATTTACCCATAACATCCCCGGTAATACGGGCAGATTTTTTATGAGGCTTATCAGGTGTCACCCCAAGCTCATTCATTCCATAAAGAATACGACGTTGTACCGGTTTTAAACCGTCACGAACATCTGGGAGTGCACGAGATACGATAACACTCATGGCATAATCGATAAAACTCGTTTTCATCTCAGACGTCAAATTAACGTCAATTAAATTATTATCTTGCACTCTAAAAATGCCTCTTTTCTTTCAATCAAATTATTCCAAATTCTCATAAAAGAATGGAAAATTTCTATAATATTATACCATAAAAAGCTTTATATTTCAGTTGTTTAAAACTCTTTCACTTAATAATTCCTTATTATTTCGTGACATTCATCACTTAAAATGGTAGAATAAGCATTGTATGGGGTAACCCAATAAAAAATTAAGGAGATGTTTAGACCATGACTGCAACTAAACAACACAAAAAAGTCATCCTTGTTGGTGACGGTGCCGTAGGTTCATCTTACGCTTTCGCACTTGTAAACCAAGGTATCGCTCAAGAACTAGGAATCATCGAAATTCCACAATTATTTGAAAAAGCCGTTGGTGATGCGCTTGACCTTAGCCACGCACTTCCTTTCACTTCACCTAAAAAAATCTATGCAGCTAAATATGAAGACTGTGCGGATGCTGACCTAGTAGTTATCACTGCTGGTGCTCCTCAAAAACCAGGTGAAACTCGTCTTGATCTTGTTGGTAAAAATCTTGCAATCAACAAATCAATCGTTACTCAAGTTGTTGAGTCAGGATTCAACGGTATTTTCCTTGTAGCTGCTAACCCAGTAGACGTATTGACTTACTCTACATGGAAGTTCTCAGGATTCCCTAAAGAACGCGTTATCGGTTCAGGGACATCACTTGACTCAGCTCGTTTCCGTCAAGCACTTGCTGAAAAACTTAATGTCGATGCTCGTTCAGTTCACGCTTACATCATGGGTGAACACGGCGACTCAGAGTTTGCGGTTTGGTCACACGCTAACATCGCCGGTGTAAACCTTGAAGAGTTCCTTAAAAACGAAGAAAACGTTCAAGAAGCTGAATTAGTTGAATTGTTTGAAGGTGTTCGTGATGCAGCTTACACAATTATCAACAAAAAAGGTGCTACATACTACGGTATCGCAGTAGCCCTTGCTCGTATCACTAAAGCTATCCTTGACGATGAAAATGCAGTACTTCCATTGTCTGTATTCCAAGAAGGTCAATATGGTGTAAACAACATCTTTATCGGTCAACCTGCTATCGTAGGCGCACACGGTATCGTACGTCCAGTAAACATCCCATTGAACGATGCTGAACAACAAAAGATGAAAGCTTCTGCCGATGAATTGAAAGCTGTCATTGATGAAGCATGGAAAAACCCTGAATTCCAAGAAGCTTCAAAAAACTAATCTTACTTTAGTTAAATAAAAGCCTCCAGTTGGAGGTTTTTTAGTATTTTAAAAAGAAAAACGAGGCTGGGCAAAAACTAGCTTCTCACAATAAAAAAACGAGCAGTTCCAATTAGGAGTTGCTCGTTTTCCACTTCATGCTTTATAATTATAATAATCACAAAACAACTAGAAAGGCATGAAAATGTATAAACAGTATAACACAAATCAGCTTAGTTTGGAATTAAATATTGCTTGGGACTTACCTGCAACGCATGAGGCTCGTCTGATTAGTCAGTTTGTGGATACTATTCCTCAATCCGTTCTATTGGAAGAAACTTCCCATACTGGTCGTCCAGCATTTCATCCAGCTATGTTGCTCAAAATGACCCTGTTTGCCTATGCTCGTCAGGTATTCTCTGGTCGGAAAATCGTTCAGATGAATGAAGAAGTTATTCCTATGAAATGGCTGAGTCAGGATACCTACGTCTGTTATCGTACCATAAATAGCTTTCGGGCTAGCACACACGCCAATCAGCTCATCAAAACTGCCTTCATCTACTTCACTCTCCTCCTCAGAGAGAATGGATTGATTGAAGATGAGGCTCTCTTCATTGACGGAACGAAGGTAGAAGCTGATGCCAATAAGTATTCCTTCACGTGGAAAAAGGCCGTTGAACGCTATGAAGATGCCTTAAATGGAAACATTTCTGCCCTTTATGACAAGCTAGTTCAAGAAGGGGTGAATACTGCCTTGTCCAAGGAAGAATGCCTCACTAGCGAGGGGCTCAAACAACTCCTACAAGAAACTGAACAAGTACTAGATGAGGTGGAAGAAGCTATCTCACAAGAGCCTAAAGTCATTAAAGGTGGCTCAGCCAACAGACAGAAACGAAGAAGAATTAAGAAACTAAAGAGAAAGTTGAAAGAGGATTGTCTTGTTCGGAAACAGAAGTACGAACGAGATAAACAGATTCTACAAGAGCGAAACTCCTACTCTAAAACGGATCATGATGCAACATTCATGAGAATGAAAGAAGATCATATGAAGAATGGTCAGCTCAAACCAGGCTACAACCTCCAACTTGGTACAAACAGCCAGTTTGCCTTAGCTTACGGATTGTATCCGAATCCAACTGACACTCGTACACTCAAGCCTTTTCTTCAATCCATCCAAACCTTAGAACTCTTTCAACACATTGTCGCGGATGCAGGTTATGGAAGTGAAGAAAATTATAGCTTTATCGTTGATGACCTAGAGAAAACACCTCTGATTCCCTACGGAACATATCAGAAAGAGCAGAAGAAAAGCTATAAGAAGAGTGATGCCAATCCTGAAAACTGGACCTATCTAGAAGATTCTGATCAGTGGATAAAGCCAGATGGAGTTGTGTATTCATTCAAGAATTATTCACGAAGAACGGATAAATATGGATTTGAGAGAGATATTAAGATTTACGAAGCTGATCCAGTACAAGCTAGTGAGGAATTAGACCAATTAGCACGGACGGAAAAAGGAAATCTCAAACAAATTCAGTATAATCCTACGTGGAACTATTTCAAGAACCTTGTCAAAGATGAGTTGACAAGTAAAGTGGGAGCCCGCATTTATGCCAAACGAAAGGTGGATGTCGAACCTGTATTTGGTAGGATGAAGGGTGTTTTTGGCGTGCGCAGAGTTCATGTCAGAGGACAAAAAGTGGTTGAAACAGAGATAGGATTCCTCCTAATGAGCATGAATCTAACGAAATTGGCTAAGAAAATAGTCCAAGATAATAGAGATAAAAAGAAAAACACAGATAGTTCGGCTGAATTTCATCAAAATCAGCTTGAATCTATCTGTGTTTTTTATTTACTGGCTAGTTTTTGCCCAGCCTCTGTTTAATATTATTCAGCGGAGATAGCTGCTTTAGCAATATAGCTAAGTGGTTGGTTAAAGTGTGGCAAGAAGAACAAATCAAGCAGTTTTAGACGGTCAATTGTTACTTCTTCTTGAATTGCCAATGAGAACATGTGGATTCCCATTGAGATATCCATGAGTGAAACCATTTGAGCACCCAAAACTTTACGAGTATCTTTATCATAAACAATCTTGATAGTTACATATTCATTTTCATCCTTCATGAAGGGAGGTTTTTGAAGATCTGTTGATTCGACTACTGCTGGATTGAAACCAAAGCGTTTTGCTTTCTCTTCAGTCAGACCAGTAGAAACCATGTTCAAACCATAGATAGAGATACCATTTGATCCTTGAACACCGTTTGATTCAACATCACCACCACCGGCATTGTGTCCAGCGACGATACCTGAACGAATAGCATTTGAAGCTAAGGCAATGTAGTTGACATCGTCAAGAGAATTGTCATAAACCGTAGCACAATCACCAACGGCGTAAACATCTTTAACTGATGTTTCTTGTTTCTTATTAACAAGGTAAGCACCATTTCGGAATGTTTCCAATTTACCAGCTCCAAGGGCTGTATTAGGACGGAAACCAACAGCAAGAACAACCATATCTACGTCGTACGCATTTTTATCTGTTACTATGCGTTCTACCTTAGTTTCACCTTCTACTGCTTTAACAGTTTCGCCAAAGGCCAATTGGATACCATGGTCTTCCATATTTTTAGCCATACGGTCTGTAATATCACGGTCATAGTATCCAGCCAAACATGTGTCAACAACATCAATAAGGATAACTTCTTTACCACGACGTTGGAAGGCTTCAGCCAATTCAACACCAATGTAACCTGCACCAACGACTGCTACACGTTTGATGTCTTGTGACTTATCGTTCAACTTATCAATAACTTCTTGAGCGTTTTGGAAAAGTTTAACGAATTGAAGGTTTTCAAGAGTCGCTTCGAAAGTACGGCTACCTTCTTTAATCTCAGCACCATCGATTGGAGGTAAGATTGGTTGTGAACCAGTAGCTAAAATCAATTTGTCATATGATTCAACATGTTCTTTACCATCAACAAGAGCTGTAACAGTTTTACCGTCAAAGTCAATAGACTCAACTGGTGAGTTTATATAAACTTTTGCACCCTTGCTTTCAAGGACTTCTTTGTTGGCATAGAAAAGGCCATCAGGACCTGAGATTTGATTACCAATCCAAAGAGCCATACCACAACCCAAGAATGAAATGTTAGAGTTTTGATCGAAAACAACTACTTCATTTTGGTCTCCGTAATTATCAAGAATAGTATTAATACTATAAGTACCAGCATGGTTAGCACCGACAACTACGATTTTTGACATAAATTTATCCAACTTTCTTTTGATAATAGATTACTATACAATTTTACCACAATTAGAAAACGGTTAAACGTTTTATGCTCAAACTTTGTTACTTTTTGAACAAAATAAGATATTTTGATTTAAAATCGTCATTTTATTAGCTCAATACATATTAACTAGTGTGCCATGTGAAATATTCTTATCACTGACTGACCCTAGAGTCTCTATCATTAAGCTATTAGCAAATCCTAATGACTACTACTTGGCTCTTTGCCCACTCAAAAATAGAGTGAGTGACACTCTAACTCATTGAGAAGATGTCAACACTCTTTTTGATTAAACTAACTCATTAAAATCCCAAATATCTGTCCAACCTTCATAAAATTCAGGTTCGTGACATACCATTAGGACACTACCTTTAAAGGCCTGAAGGGCACGCTTCAATTCGTCCTTTGCATCAACATCCAAGTGATTAGTTGGCTCGTCCAGAACAAGGACATTATTTTCACGATTCATAAGGAGACAGAAACGAACTTTTGCCTGCTCTCCTCCTGACAAGACCTGAATTTGACTTTCAATATGTTTAGAAGTTAAACCACATTTAGCTAGGGCTGCACGAACCTCAGCTTGATTTAGAGCTGGGAAAGCATCCCAAACCGCTTCAAGTGGGGTCTGACGTGAACCTTCTGCTTCTTGCTCAAAATAACCTAGGTCAATAAAATCATCTGTTTCAACTTCTCCTTCAAGAGGTTGAATAATCCCAAGTAAACTTTTCAGCAAAGTGGTCTTACCAATACCATTGGCACCGACGATAGCTACCTTTTGATTACGTTCGAAAGTGAGATTCAAAGGCGACTTAGTCAAAGGACTGTCGTATCCAATTACGAGATCCTTAGTTTGGAATATAAAACATCCAGGCGTACGGCTTTCCTTGAAATGGAATTCAGGTTTTGGTTTTTCTGCTTGCAACTCGATAATCTCCATCTTATCCAATTTTTTCTGGCGAGACATGGCCATATTTCGAGTAGCAACACGAGCTTTATTACGGTTAACAAAATCTTGAAGATCGGCAATTTCCTTTTGCTGACGTTCATAGGCAGCTTCTAATTGTGCTTTTTTCATAGCATAGACAGATTGGAAATCATCATAATCGCCTGCATAGCGAACCAAATCTTGATTTTCAACATGGTAGACAATGTTAATAACATCGTTTAAGAATGGAATATCATGCGAAATGAGAACAAAAGCATTCTCATACTCTTGGAGATAGCGCTTAAGCCAGGCGATGTGTTCAGCATCCAAATAGTTGGTTGGCTCATCGAGAAGCAAGATATCGGGTTTTTCAAGCAGTAACTTAGCTAAGAGAATTTTGGTACGTTGACCGCCTGAAAGATCCGTCACATCGGTATCCATACCAAAATCCATGACACCCAAGGCACGAGCAACCTCATCTATCTTGGCATCAAGAGTATAGAAATCACGAGTTTCCAACCGATCCTGAAGCTCACCTACTTCTTCCATCAAAGCATCAACATCGGCACCTTCTTCTGCCATAGACATATAAATCTTGTTGATACGTTCCTCAGTTTTAAAAAGCTCATTGAAAGCCGTACGAAGGACATCGCGTACGGTCATACCCTTTTCAAGGACAGCGTGCTGATCTAAATAACCCGCTGTCACATACTTAGACCACTCTATCTTACCTTCATCTGGCTGCAATTTCCCAGTAACGATAGACATAAAGGTTGACTTTCCTTCACCATTAGCACCGACAAGACCGATATGCTCACCTTTGAGCAAACGGAATGAGACATTTTCAAAAATGGCACGGTCCCCAAATCCGTGACTAAGATTTTTGACTTCTAAAATAGACATAACATATCTGGGCTAAAACAGTCTTTAGCCCTTTCCTTTCTTGACATTAACTTAGTTATTTTACCATTTTTTAGTGTAAATTTGGACCTTTGCTTATGTAAAATCGAAAAGAAAAAGCAGGACCCGCCTGCTCAATCTTTAGTCTTTTTTCAAAATGCGTTTGAAGACAGGATATAAAAGAGGAACCACAATGATTGTAACAACTGATGTTCCAAAAGTTCCACCAATCTTGATCACTGAAGCTAGCATGGCAGCTTTTAAGGGGAGGGACGCAACGATGGTATTAATAATCGTATACTTAAGGAAATTCAAAATAATTTTGGTCAATGCAGCGATCACTCCAGCGATAATGACGTTAACTATTTTATCATTTGATTTTAGGAGCTTTTCAAAAACAAGATAGAGCACCAAACAGACAATCAAAGATTCTAAAATAGTAATCCAAACCTCAGCAGCATAGCCATTAAAAATATCAAATAGCCCTAATGCTACCGTTGCAACTAACGCACCTTTTCTAGCACCAAAAATTAAGATAGCAATTACAACCAAAGCATTTCCCAAATGGACAAATGATACTGTCAATAATTATGTGTAAACACTCAAGTAGAGTTGAAGAATGTTAATCAAATAAGCTTTCAAGTGTGTCAGCACATTGGCCAAACCCTTTATGGATGCGTTGATTTTGCTTGAAATTATAATCTTCAAACAGGGTAACTAAATAACGTTCCAGAGCCTCCTCGTTAGGAAAAAGGACCTTCTTTTTCGTTTGACGTTTGATTTCTTTGTTAAGAGACTCAATGAGGTTTGTCGAATAAATGCTATGCTAAATCTGGTAGGAAAACTGATAAAAAGTTAAAAGATTATCCGTATTCTCCAGACTTTCCATGACTTTCCTATACTTTGGTTTCCATTCGGCGATAAAGTTCTCTAAAGCTTGCACTGCCATTTCTAAATTTTCAGCACGATAAATCGTTTTAAATTGCTCCAGAATAACCGCTCTATCTGCTCGTTTCACTTTACTAGCTAGATTTCGACTAATATGAATTAAGCAACGTTGTTGTTTAGCTAATGGGTAAGCCTGATTGATAATCTCTTCAAGCCCCTTGAAGCCATCGGTCACTACAAGAGAAACCTGTTGGATTCCTTGGTTTTGAAGCTTGTCTAACAGGGTGGACCAAGAAGCATTGTTTTCATTTGGGGCGATTTCATATCCAAGAACAGCCTTCTGTCCTTCTGGTGTAATGCCAAGTGCGATATGAATACATTCTTTACTAACGGTTCCACGTCTTAAGGGAAGATAGGTTCCGTCAAGAAATAAAACAGAGTAATTGGCTTCTAAGCTTCGCTCATGAAAAGTAGCGACATTCTCCTGAGTTGCTTTTGAGATATTAGAAATTGTGGCAGGACTATAGTGATGACCATACATTCGCTCGATGATATCACTAATTTCTCGAGTCGTTACACCGGTTTGATAGAGTTTGATAACCATCTCTTCCAAGTGGTCATCTCGACGTCCATAAGCGGGAAGCAAAGCTGGACTAAAGTTCCCATTACGATCTCTAGGAATACTCAACTGAACAGTCCCATATTTGGTTTCGAATTTCCGTGCATAGCTTCCGTTACGACTATTCCCAGAATTATAGCCTAATTTATCGTAAGGTTCATACCCTAAAAAGGCTGATAACTCTGCTTGAAGCAGATCATTCATAGCTGTTTCAAGAGAAGTACGGAAAAATTCATCAATATCTTGCTTTTGGGCTAGGAAGTTAAGTAGTTCTGTGGTAAACTGAGTCATAGGAATAAATCTCTTTCTAGTAATGTTTTGCAACTCTACTATAACGGATTTATTCCTTTTTGTGTTTACACAACTTATTTTACACTACCGGACAAATTGTGGTCCAAAAGGAATACGAATAAACTGTATAGTAACAATAATCAAGGCTGCATACAAACTCAATTCAACTAATTCACGAGTATTATCATTTTTCATTTTTCTCCTCCAATAGCTCATTAATGCCATTAAATAAATAACCGATATAGGGCTCATAACAGAGACCATATTTTAAAGGGCGACCACTTGAAAGTGTAAACAATAGGACTTTATTCAGGAAATCCAAAGCCAAATCACAAACCTTAAGAAAATCAAGGTTATGAAAATATCCGGCTGATAAAATGGCCATCAGTAAGTCCCCGCTCCCATAAAAATGTGATTGATACCGTTTCCTCATTCGATAAATTACTTGATTGGTCTCCTTATCGAAATAAGCCAACCCGATCTTTTCAGTCTCAAATGAAATACCTGTTAAAATAACTTTTCGAGGTCCAAGCCTGCTCAAATTTCTCAGAAGATTCTCAATAGTAGTCATATCATAGGAACCTTCCTCAAGATAAGGAGAACCCGTCAATAAGGCAGCTTCTGTCAGATTGGGAATTATGACATCAGCCTGTTGACAGAAATCTTTCATAGCTTCTACATAGTCTCTATCAAAACCTTGATAGAGACGGCCATTATCACCCATAATAGGATCCAACAAAAAGAGGAATCTTTTTTTCGTAAGACAATTGACTGACAAGGCCTAGTTCTTCTTCTGACTTGAAATAACCACCGACTAAGCCATACACTCTAAAATCCAATCGCTTCCACTGCCCACAAAAACCTTGCATATCAACTGTAAGGTATCGTACATAGATATTGTCAAACTCACCAGTATGAGAAGACAAAAGAACCGTTGGTAAGGGAAGAACTTCAGTCTGACAAGATGACATGATAGGAAGACTACTGGTCAAAGCAACCTTCCCAAAACCAACGAGATCATTGACAACAATCACTGTGGTCATCTATTTTCCTTCCCAAACTTTTTTAAACTGTTTAATAAATCCTGTATGGAAGTAAATATAGTAGGCGAAAGCTGAACCAAGAATTGCGGCAACTAGATCAAAAGGAATTTTCATCATAGCATAGGCTGGTGTGCCATAGATAAAGGCTCTTCCAAAACCATAACCAAGTAGGTTGATAATTGCCCCAAGCAAGAGACCTAAAACAGCCCTAGGTTTACTCAATTTTCCTAATCGCCCACCTACAACAAGTGAGATAGCAAGAACTTGAAGGCTGTGTGTTGCTAGTGTTACCCACATAGGAAGAGGATAAAAAAGAAAATCTCCAATAAATGAGCCCACACCAGCAATTATGACTGCATCCATAGGTGGAAATATCAAACCAACCAAGAAAATGATAATACCGTTAAAATAGAAGTGACCTCCTGGAACAGGAATTGACAAGAGACTTGAACTCAAAATGACAACAAGTGCCATGAAAAATGCAGAGAGGGTTAAACGTTTTGCTGACATATCTAAAACTCCTTAGAAATAAATATAGTATAAGTTTATGAAAATTCTGACGATTAAACAAGTAGAGATTTCTCTATCTGACCCGGTACAGATGTGAGGCTATAAAAAATCACCACACATCCATGTGGCGATAAAGCTTATTGAGATTTATTATCAAAGTATTTGACGGGTGCATTTTCAAGATTTTTCAATGAAATATGAGCAGTCGCATCTGCTTCTGTACCATAGTCTGAGAATTCAATTATCAAGTCATGATCAAAATCAGACACGGCATAGTAAACAACAATTTCCTTAACTTCCTTAGGGCCAATCTTTGTCTTATTAGCAATCTTGTCTCTGTCATCGTCTTTAGAGAAGACCATTGTCGCAACCTTCAATTCTTCCTTCTCCTGTTTAACATCGAGAACCACTTTCATCAAAAGAGCGTAGGCATTCATGGTTTCTTTACTTGTGTTGCTAAGTTTATAGTGAACACGAATAGCTTTTTGATCTTCAGGGGATTCGATTTTAGTGGCAGAAAGAACTTGTACGCTAGCATCTTGTCCCACAAATTGCATTTTGTTTTTATCGTATGTCCAAGTAGGCTCTTTATCCGGTGTACAGGCTGACAAACCAATAATGGTTAAGCAAGCAAGAGCGATAAGTCCTAAGACTTTCTTAAATGTCATTATTACAATCTCCTTAAACTTGTTTAAAATAGGAATTTAGTATTTCCTAATAACCTTTTTATTATGTCAAAATCTAATAATACTGTCAAATGCCTCCAGACATCTTGCTCTCAGAGAATAAATAAGGTAGAATAAAAAAATCTGTAAGGGGGTAGTTATGAGCATCTATCAAGAAATTGTTAAGACTATCGCAAAAGATATCCAAAATGGTAATTTGGAGAAAGGAAGTAAATTACCATCTATTCGTCAGATTAGTCAGACTTATGGTTGCAGTAAAGATACTGCTCAAAGAGCGCTCTTGGAACTTAAGTATCAAAACTATATTTATGCCGTCCCCAAAAGTGGCTATTATGTTCTAGAGGGCCCCTCTAAATCCAATGATACGGTTCTACTCAACCTTAATGACTATAATCAATTAGCTTACGAGGATTTTCGTCTTTGCTTAGATGAAAGTTTGGCAGAACACCAAGACTACCTCTTCAACTATTATCATGAGCAAGCTGGACTAAAAGAACTGGTTGAAGCATTAAAAAATCGCCTTGCATCTGACGACATTTATGTCAATTCAAATCAAATTGTCATTACTTCAGGAAGCCAACAGGCTCTCTATATCCTATCACAGATGGATTTCGGTAATGGTGCTCACAAAATTCTTTTAGAACAACCTACCTACCACCGTATGAACCATTTAGTCAAGCGTCAAAATCTATCCTACGAAACTATCAATCGCAATCTTGATGGTATTGACTTTAATCTATTAGAGGAACACTTTAAAACTGGTCAGATTAAGTTTTTCTATACCATTAGTCGTTACTCAAATCCTCTTGGATTGAGCTACACTGCTAGTGAAAAAGAAAAGGTGGCTCAACTTGCCAAACAGTATAATGTCTATATCGTCGAGGACGATTATATGGGTGACTTTAGCGATAGTAAAAATCTACCAATTCACTACTACGATACCCAAAATCAGACCATCTATATCAAATCTTTTTCCATGGCACTTTTTCCAGGTTTACGACTAGGTAGCCTCGTCTTACCACCAAACCTTAAGACTACCTTTTTGTCCCACAAAGGACTTATTGACTATGATACCAACCTCATCATGCAAAAAGCACTTTCAATTTATCTTGATAATGGTATGTTCAAAAAAAATATTAAAAAACTTAAAGACCTTTTTCAACAAAACATGGCTAAAAGTCAGGAAACTATCGAGAAAGCTAAGGTTTCCATTCCCTATCAGATTTCTCCTAGACACATTACCTGGAAGCTTCCAAAAGGGGTCTCATTAGAGAATTTCAAAGCTCAGAAACAAATTCGCTTTTTAGAAACATCCTTTATAAGACCAACTTCTGAGACTTATATGCAAATAGGACATGGAAAAGAACTGAAGACTTTTTTAAAACTTTTGAAAATGATAGACTAAAAACTCAAACATACAAAAAAGCCATCAAAGTAATGGCTTTTTATTATTTAGTCTGTTCAAAGCGTAGGTGTACGATTACTTTGTCACCATAACCGTTACGCTCCAAATCTCGTTGTAAACGGTATGAAATATAATGCTCGGCGATATTGATGAAACCAGCTTCCATAAGACGATTTTCAACCAATGATTGAATCATGTTAATGGTTGGACGTTCCACTTGAGCATCTTGTAGATCAAGTGCTACTTTTTTAGTGACTTGAGCAAGGTTTTGTCGCCAAGAATCATCAAGAACATACACAGTCTGTGCTGCTTTTAAGATGGCTTGGTAGATTTTATCAGGATCAAATTCAGCAACTTGACCATTACGTTTAATAATTTGCATGGCTAGCCTCTTTTCAGGTTTTTTCTTTTATTATGCAGAGAATTTACATATTTGTCAAGTGTCAATCACTGAAAGAGCTATTCGGACTGCTTATTCCAAGAATTTAGAAATGTAAAGTGGTTTGCCATGTTTATCAAAGGATAGAGTTGAGGAATAGGACATTGACTGATTATGTCGAATATGATTAGCAATTCTCTTGTCACCGTTTATCAGATGCATGTCATAAATCTGTCCGTCAGAATCAATAAAGACAGCATCAATTCTAGTACTACTCGATTTTGACCCAAGATAACGAATATCTATTTTGTCCACTTAACTATAAATAGTTTTAAGTCCTCTATAATCTTTGTAAACAGTGACGGTAGCCAAAACATTCCCACCCAAAACATAGGTCATTCCGAAAACAAAGAGATAAACTATTGGTAGGACTAGTAAAGATAATTTACTTTTTCGAAATGTTTCTTTATGCCAATTACATATATACTGAGGTACATGGTTAAAAACCTCTTAATATATTGATGAACGAGTAACCTATAGACTAGTATTAAAAATACCAGTTGACCCAAAGGATAAGCAAAACTGGGTAAGGCATCAATAAGTGTATTGACTTTATCAGATTCAAAGGTGTAATGTCCCCAAATCCCATCAAAAAACTCTAAAAACAAGTTATCTCCTTTTAGCCTTATATCTACTATCTTAAAAATCCATCTTATCAGATGGATTTTTAACTATTAACGTACTTCTGCTTCGACCTTTTCAGTGAGAGCTTTGGTAATTTTTTCCATGTATTTGGCAACTTCTTCGTCTGTGAGGTTGTCATTTGGATTTTGGAAGGTGAGGCTATAGGCCATTGATTTCATACCAGCACCAAGTTTTTCACCTGCATAAACGTCAAAGAGTTTAACAGCAATCAAGCGTTTCACTCCTGCTGAATAGATGGCATCAAGAACTTCTTGATGAGTGATGTCTGCCTTAAGAAGAAGGGCGATATCACGTGATACTGCAGGGAATTTTGTGATTTCAACAAATGGTTGAGCTGGTTTCAAGGCGTCTTCGACAGCACTAAGATTAATTTCAGCCACATAAGTTTCTGGAATACCGTAGTTTTTAGCTGTTTGTGGGTGAACTTGACCAAGGAATCCAATAGTTTGACCATCAAGCACAATAGCAGCAGTACGACCTGGGTGCATGCTTGCTAGGTCTTTTGTCGCTACATAGTCAACCGAAACTTCAAGTTTATTGAAGAGAGCCTCAATGATACCTTTAGCATAGAAGAAATCAACTGGCGTTGCTTTGGTTTGGAAATCTTTTTCCGCTACAAGACCAGAAATTGCGAAGGCAAAGGTATTGATTTCGTTTGGTAACTCTTCTTTCGGATTACCATTTTGCTCAAAGACCTTACCGATTTCGTAGATAGCTACGTTGCTATTCTTACGGTTGACATTGTAAGCAACGGTATCAAGCATACCAGAAACCAAGTTTTGACGGAGGGCAGAGCGATCAACAGTCATAGGCCACATTAACTCAGTCAAGTTACTTGGTGTCGCAGCAAATTCTACGGCTTTTTCAGGTGTTGTCAAAGTGTATGAAATAATCTCAGTCAATCCAGCACCTTCAGCAATGGTACGAACCTTACGGCGAAGTGTTTGTGTTTTAGTCAATTCACCGGATGTTCCTGCTGCCTCTGGAAGTGTCGTAGGCAATTTCTCATAGCCATAGATACGTGCAATTTCCTCTACCAAGTCTGCTTGGATACTGATATCCCAACGACGACGTGGTACAGATACAGTGAATCTATCAGCATCACCTGTCAAACCGAAACCAAGTTTTGCAAACACATCTTCAATATCCGCAAAAGTCAATTCTGTACCTAGACGGACATTCACATAGTCAAGACTTGTAGAAACTTGGACTGGTTCTGTGTCGACTGAACCTGCTTGAACACGGCCTGCAAGAACAGATCCATTTGCCAATTCTTGCAACATTGCTGCTGCAAAATCAAGAGCTTCAAGGACAGTATCGTTATTAATACCTTTTTCAAAGCGTGATGACGATTCTGAACGAAGGTTAAGACGGCTACTTGTCTTACGAACAGATTTTCCATCAAAAACAGCAGCTTCGAGGACAACATTTTTAGAGTTGTTATCAATTTCAGTTGATGCACCACCCATGACACCACCAAGAGAAACAGGTTTGTCAGCAACTGTAATAACAATATCTTCAGCAGTCAATTCACGCTCTTCACCATCGAGAGTAACCAGTTTTTCACCCTCGCGTGCATCACGGGCAACAATGTGTGATTCTTCAAGCTTATCCAAATCGAAGGCATGCATTGGTTGTCCAAAGTATAGAAGAACATAGTTTGTCACATCTACTACATTGTTAATTGGACGAATACCAGCATTCATGAGAAGGTTTTGTAGCCATTGTGGACTTGGTTGAACCGTGACATTCTCAACCACTCGACTAGCATAAGTAGTCACTTTATCACTTTCGATAGCTACTGAAATTTTATCAGAAGCTAGTTTGCTGTCTTCAGTAACTGTTTTTTCTGGGAAATGAACGGATTTACCATAGATTGCAGCAACTTCATGAGCCACACCACGCATAGAAAGGGCATCAGCACGGTTAGGTGTGATTGACAATTCAATAATTTCGTCATCAAGGTCTAGATATGGGAAAATGCTATCTCCAGGAACAGCATCTTCTGGCAAAATTTGGATACCATCTGCAAATTCTTTAGGAATAATGCTATCTGGAAGACCAAGTTCAGCTAAAGAACAGATCATACCAAGAGATTCTATACCACGAATCTTACCTTTTTTGATCTTGTAATTATCTGCAATTCGGGCACCAGGAATGGCAACAATTACCTTGATTCCAGCAGTGACATTTTGAGCGCCACATACAATTTGACGTGGACCTTCAGCATCTCCTGTATCTACTTGACATAAGTGCAAGTGTGTTTCAGGCACATCTTCACATGACAAGACATGACCAACAACCAATTTTGACAAGCCTTCAGCAGGTGTCTTAACACCTTCCACTTCAATACCTGTTGTCGACATTTTTTCAGCAAGTTCGGCCGTGGTAACATCCACATCAACCAACTCTTTTAACCATTTATAACTAACTAGCATAATAATGATATTAAGACCGTGTCCTTGCAGAGCAAGGACCAAAGTGACAAGATTTTAGGAAGTCGCCTGAAATCCTGATTTCAGTAGCGACTTATCTAAATCTCGAACTTTGAGGTCGTATTCAAATCCTTTCTGTAAAACTATCAGTTCAACTGATAAATGTAAGAAGAACTTCAACCACTCTTAAGACGGGTTCAAATCCTTTCTGTAATTTAGGAATATCTGTATTTGATATATGAGGAAGACAAATTTATGCGTTTTATCGTCTTCTTAAAACCTCTCTATCAACTTCATTTAGGTTTATAGTTTCAATTTTAACAACCAATCGCGATCCACTTTACCATCACCGACAAGAAAATCGTGTTCTGCGAATTTTTCAAAGCCATATTTATCGTAAAAAATCTGTGCCTTGAAATTCCTTTCCCAAACACCTAACCAAGCCCAATCACAACCCAGGTCACGAGCTTCTTGCAAAGCAAACTCAAATAATCGCTTACCCAAGCCCATGCCTTGAAAGGCCTGACTGATATAAATACGCTGAATTTGAAAGGCATTGTCTAGGTGCTGCTCTGTTTGGGCAGATCCGACATTAGTTTTTAGAAAACCTGCCTTTACATCATCAACTATAATGAAAAAGTAACGCGATTCTTCATGAGTAATTTCATCGAGCAGAACTTCCTCAGACAGTGCTGTATCAAAGTAAGCTTGCAACTGGGATTCTGTATTATCATGAGCAAATGTCTCCCTAAAAGTATCTTCCGAAATAACTTTTAATTCTTCAACTTCTTCGGGAAGAACCTTTCGAATAACAACCGTCATGACAACCTCCTAAACCTTATTTAAACTGTTCTGAGAATCGAACGTCTCCTTGATAGAAACCACGGATGTCGTTGATACCATAGCGAAGCATGGCAATACGTTCTTGACCAAGACCAAAGGCGAAACCTGAATATTCTTCAGAATCAACACCTGACATCTCAAGCACTTGTGGGTGAACCATACCAGCACCAAGGATCTCAATCCAACCTGTCTTCTTGCATACGTTACATCCTTTACCACCACACTTGAAGCATGACACGTCAACCTCAACGGAAGGTTCAGTGAATGGGAAGTAAGAAGGACGCAAACGGATTTGACGTTCTGCACCAAACATTTTTTGAATAATCATCTCAAGCGTTCCCTTCAGATCACCCATTGAGATGTTTTTACCAACGACCAAACCTTCGATTTGGTGAAACTGGTGGCTGTGAGTCGCATCATCGGTATCACGACGGAAAACACGTCCTGGTGAGATCATCTTAAGAGGACCTTTAGAAAAATCATGTTTATCAAGTGTACGAGCTTGGACAGGACTTGTATGAGTGCGAAGCAAGATTTCTTCGGTAATGTAGAAAGTATCTTGCATGTCACGTGCTGGGTGATCCTTAGGCAAATTCATACGTTCAAAGTTATAGTAGTCTGTTTCAACTTCAAAACCATCAACAATTTGGAAGCCCATCCCCAAGAAAATATCTTCGATTTCTTCAGCTATTTGGCTAAGAATATGACGGTTACCAAGGTTTACTTGGCGACCTGGAAGGGTTACGTCAATACTTTCAGAGTCAAGTTGGGCTTGAATTTTAGCTGCTTCAACAACTTTAGCTGCTTCGTCAAAAGCTTCAGTCAAAACGTCACGAACTTCGTTGACCATTTTACCAACTGTAGGGCGTTCTTCACTAGGAAGGTCTTTAAGTCCCTTCAAAAGTTCCGTCAAAGAACCTTTTTTACCTAAAACTGCAACACGCAATTCTTGTAATTCCTTAGAGTGTTCACCACGCATTTCAGCCAATTTAGCCTGCGTTGAGGTTTTCAACTCTTGTAATTGTGTTTGTAAATCCATGATATTCCTTTCTGATATGACAATTTCGAATCGCAAACAAAAAAACACACGCCAAAACTCCAACCCGGAGCGTTGACACGCGGTACCATCCGTTTTTTATCTGGTTTCCCAGACCTTGATTCGTCAGCCGTTTTCATGAGTGAATTCGCCAAACTCCCCTTGAGGAGGCTTCCAGTCCATGACCCCCAATCCCTGTCAATTTCCATAAGGTTACTAGTCTCTACGACTTCTATTTAATTACCACCATTCTATCAAAAATTAGTTGTGCTTTCAAGTGCCTACAGTTACGTCAATTCAATAAGTTTTTTTGGAAACTATTCTTTTTGGAGAAATCATTCAGGTAATGCTCAATGCCCGTATCAGACAAGCCTAGTCTCAAACTGAAAAAGATGAGTGGTAAAATAAACAAAGAAAAAACTTCTTAGAATTGTAATATTTCAATCGAAAAAGACCAGCTGACCGCTTTCTCATAGTGGCAAAAATCCTGATCATAGCCACTGTTAGAGCATTTTACGCAATCGATTGCGTTTTTTTGAAAGTCATTTCAAATTTTTTTGAAACTATAAAAAAAGATAGTGATAAAGCTATCAACTATCTTTCATGAAATTATAATCTATTTTTAGTCAAAATCGAGGTCTTTTAGTTTAACTGAAACAATTTTTGAGACACCAGATTCCTGCATTGTCACCCCATAAATAGAGTCTGCTGCTGACATGGTTCCCTTACGGTGGGTAACTACGATAAATTGACTAGACTTGTCAAAACGATTGAGGTAGTCACCGAAGCGTTTAACATTGGCTTCATCCAAAGCCGCTTCTACTTCGTCTAGGACAACAAAAGGTATAGTCTTAACACGAATGATGGCAAAGAGAAGAGCCAAAGCTGACAAGGCCTTCTCACCACCTGACATAAGGTTAAGTGATTGAATTTTCTTACCTGGTGGCTGAACAGAAATTTCTACACCGGCCTCTAGGAGATTGTCTGAGGTCAAAATCAAATCTGCTGATCCGCCACCAAACATCTGGGTAAAGGTCTGTTTAAAGCTTTCACGGATAGCCTCGAAGGTTGCTTTAAAGCGAGATTTCACCTCACCATCCAAATCATTGATGGTATTCAGAAGGAGACCCTTAGCTTCAAGTAAATCATCCTTTTGACCATTCAAGAAATCGAGACGTTGCTTAACTTCTTCAAATTGGGCAATAGCCTCTACATTGACAGGGCCCAGAGCCTTAATCGAACGCTCAAGACTTTGAAGATTCTGGCGAGTTTGCTCAACATTCTCAAGAGGGGTAACCTGACCTTTGGCTGCTTCAAGCGTCATCTGGTAATCTTCAGCCAACTGAGTCGCAAACTTACGAAGCGACTGACTATTTTGACTTTCACGCTCTTCCAATCGAGTCTGTTGACGAATCAAATCTTCATTGCGGTTCCCCGCTTTAGCCAAACGCTCCTCCAAGTCCTCCAACTGACCTTCGTAGTCTTGCACTTGAATCTTGGCACGAACAAGTGCTTGTTCCAAATCGTCTTTACGTTGAACAGCTTCTTTATGCTGTGCTTGTAACTGCGGCAGACGATCAGTTTGATCCTCATCGACTTGGTTATTGAGGAGAGCCTTGAGACTGTCAGATTCCTTCGTTAATTCAGACAAGTCTGCTTGAAGACGATTACTTTCTGTCTTAGCAAAACGCAATTCCGCTTGCAAGTCGCGCTCCTTCAACTGGAGTTCAGATTGCCTGTCTAAGAGAGCTTGTTTTTGTTGGCCAAGGGCATCCTTATCTTCCTTAATTGCTTCGATACGGTCATTGATGGCCTCGAGCTTAGATGCAATTTGCGCTAACTCTGCCTTAAGTTGCTCAGACTTAGTTTGAAGATTTGCCCCTTCAGATCCCTGAGAACCCTGCTTGAAACTATCTACCAAGACTTGATTTTTCTCTACATCTGATAAGGCTTGCTGATACTCCAAGCCTAGCCTTTGCTCCTGCAGACGAGCATTTTCACCATCAACTTTGAAATCTTCTAGCGCTTTCTGTAAAGCCTTACGCTTTGTCTTAAGGGCTTCAACCTTAGCCTCACTATCACTTAATTGAGCCTTAATTTGGCTAATTTCAGTAGTTAATGCATCTAGTTCGGGCTTAATAAAGAGACTATTATTTTGCTTATTGGCACCACCGGCAAAGGCTCCACCAGGGCGGATTTCAGAGCCATCAAGAGTAACCATACGTACTTGAAAACGAACAGCTTGAGCAGCCTTATTGGCATTGTCGATGGTATTAAAGATTGCCGTTACACCTAAGATGTTTTGAAAAATATTAGCCAAACGTTCCTCGTAAGTGACCAAATCGGAAGCCATACCAATGAAACCAGGTGCATTGGCAAGAATTTGAGCAAATTGCCCATTCAGTTGACGTGGTTTGATGGTTGTCAATGGTAAGAAAGTCGCACGACCCTGACGATTACGTTTCAAGTAATCAATCGAACGCTTAGCTGCTGCTTCATCCTCAACAATGATGTTTTGCCCACTAGCTCCCATTGCAATTTCAAGAGCCGTCTGATAGCGCGTATCAAAGGTCAAGTGTTCACTAACAGCGCCAATAATTCCCTGAATGGATTGGGCATTTTGAAGAACGGACTTAACCCCTGCATAGAAATTACTATGATTTTTTTGAATAGACTCTAGACTTTGACGGCGAGCTTCTTTACTCTTAAGGTGATCCATGAGGTCAAACATCTTCGTTTGAGCTTCTTGATAGTCCTTATCGATGACTTGATAAGACTGATCCTTCTCTTTGTAGCTATTCAAGAGATTTTGAAGACTCGCTTGAGCTGCTTGATAAGCCTTTTGAGCTTCGCTAGCTACTTCCTGAGCAGAGAGCAAATAAGCTTGAGCCTGTTTATATTCTTCAGCCTGTGCCTCAAGTGCTTGTGTCTGACTTTCCATGTCGTGGGTGACCTGAGTTAGACTGTTGGAAACCTTAGCTTCCTCCTGCATAAGACTGACATAGTCTTCTCGCAAACGTTCAATAAGCGTATCTGGGTTATCAGAGAATTGCTCCAGATCTTTTTGAATGGCAGTCAGCTCCTGAGCAATAGTATTCAATTCAGCATTCAATTTAACTTGACGTTGGTTAACCTTATCAAGCGAAGCCTGTGCTTCTGCTTTCAAACTCTCTAGCTCGCTGAGACGAGCTGCTGTCTCTTCTTTTCTCTCGGAACGCTGCTGACTCTCCATGGTATAGAGATCAATTTGACGCTCAAAGTCACTAATAAGTCGTGTGACATCTACTAAGGTTTGTTGGTCAGAAGAAATTTGTTCTGAAATTTGGTGACGTTTTTGCTTGAGTTCTTGGTTCTCCGTCTCTAAACGATGACGTTCCTCATAATAGCTGGTTAATTTGTCCTTGACCTCTGCCAAATCTTCTTGTGTTTGGGTTAAGTCAGATTTTCCAACTTCAATATCATGCACTAAAAGGTTAAGCAGGGTCTGTCTACGCTCTCCATCGAGTTCTAAGTAGCATTTTGCTGTCGCTGCTTGCTTTTCAAGTGGTTTAACCTGACCATCTAGCTCATAGATGATATCTTCCAATCGATCAAGATTATCCTGAGTTTGATTAAGCTTGCTTTCGGTTTCTTTCTTACGTATCTTATATTTAAGAATACCTGCAGCTTCCTCGAAAATAGCACGGCGATCCTCAGGTTTGGCATTAAAAATAGCCTCAACACGACCTTGAGAAATAATAGAAAAAGAATCACGCCCAAGACCAGTATCCATGAAGAGGTCATGAATATCACGCAGACGAACCTTCTTACCATCGATCAAGTAGTCATTGTCACCATTTCGATAAATATGACGTTCCACACGAATGGTTTCACCAACACCTGCGATAAAGCCGTCACTGTTATCAAGAGTGACCGCTACTTCCGCGTAGTTAAGAGCTTTACGGACCTCTGTACCTGCGAAAATAACATCTGGCATCTTGCCCCCACGCAAACTCTTTGCAGAGGATTCGCCCAGTGCCCAACGCAGGCTCTCTGTAATATTTGATTTTCCCGATCCATTTGGACCTACAACGGCTGTTACTCCTTTGTCAAATACGACCTTCGTCTTATCCGCAAAGGACTTAAAGCCCTGCATTTCAATTGATTTCAAGTACATGCTTAATTACCTAGTTGTTCAAGGGCAGACTTCGCTGCTGCCTGTTCAGCTAATTTCTTTGATTTTCCGAGACCAGTGCTGAGTTCCTTACCATCAACAGCTACCTGCATAGTAAATTCCTTAGCATGAGCAGGTCCAGACTCATCGATAACAGTATAAGTAATATCAACCTTACCATTGACCTGGAGACGCTCTTGAAGCGCCGTCTTATAGTCTATTACTCGGTCAAAGTTCCCCTTTTCAACCTGAGGAATCATGACCTGATTCAAAAATTTCTCAACAGCAGGCAAACCTTGATCCAGATAGAGAGCTCCAAGGAAGGCTTCCCAGAGATCACCGAGAATGGTGGCACGCTCACGACCACCAGATTTTTCTTCACCTTTACCAAGACGAATATACTGCTCGAATCCGCAAGCCTTTGTAAATCCGGCTAAGCTCTCTTCACGAACGATAGTACTACGCATCTTAGACATTTCCCCCTCCGGTTTGTTAGGATAACGATTGTAAAGGTAAACAGAAATGACTAATTGCAGAGCCGCGTCTCCTAAAAATTCCAAACGTTCATTATGTGAAATGTTTAGGAGGCGGTGCTCATTGGCATATGAGGTATGTGTAAATGCGGTTTCTAAAAGGTCCTTTTGGCTAAAAACAATACCAAAGTCCTGTTCAAGTTTTTGTTCAAGTTGATTCATAAAACATCCTTTCTTTTTAAACACACTAACTATAATTATATCAAAAAAAGCAGATTTTCATGATGGAAAAACTGCTTTTAGTAGCTATATCTGCGGATTTAGTGAGAGGTAACCAATTGCACTAAAAAAAGCTAAGCAATGCTCAACTTCATTTTCTTAATAATCTGGACGAACAACACCTGTAACGGTTTCACGTGTTGCTTCGACATCTTCTTCAAGGACAACCTTGATGATACGTTTAGCTTCTTCTGAAGTACATGCAACCAATGGCAAACGAAGTGGTCCAACTTCCAAACCAAGATGGTTGAGAACAGCCTTGACAGGTGCAGGACTTGGTACTGAGAAGAGAGCGTTAACTTTAGGAATGAATTTACGTTGGATAGCTGCTGCCGTCTTGAGGTCACTATTTTCAATAGCTTTAAGCATGGCATGCATCTCATCACCATTTGTATGAGAGGCTACTGAGATAACACCATTAGCTCCAAGGTTCATTGCGTGGAAGGCATCTCCATCTTCACCAGTATAAACTAAGAAATCTTCAGGTTTGTGCTCAATAAGGTAGGCCATGTTGGCAAGACTGGTACATTCTTTAACACCAATGATATTTGGATGTTCAGCCAAACGAAGCATGGTATCTGGAGTCATTTCAACAACTACACGACCAGGAATGTTGTAGATGATAATTGGCAAATCAGAAGCATCTGCAATAGCTTTGAAATGTTGGTACATACCTTCTTGTGATGGCTTGTTGTAGTAAGGCACGATAGCAAGACCTGCTGCGAAACCACCAAATTTAGCAACTTCTTTAGCAAACTCGATAGAGTCACGCGTATCGTTGGTACCGACACCAGCAATCAGTGGTACACGACCATTGACAATCTTTTGAACAGCCGCAAAGAGTTCCAACTCCTCATCATGAGTAAGCGTTGGGCTTTCAGCAGTTGTTCCTGCCAAAAGAAGAGCTTCCGTATGGTGAGCCAATAGATGCTCAATCAAGTCTGGAAGAGCATCATAGTTGATAGATCCATCCTCATGGAAAGGTGTAATTAGGGCTGTGATCAGTTTGACATCTCTTAATTGATCAATTGACATAGTATTCTCCTTCAACCGTTTTCTAATCCTTTCCATTTTACCATAATTTTGACCAGACAGACAGATAAGTTGACAATTTTCTGAAAACGTGATGTCACATTGTTTCCAATTTTTGGTGATTTACACAAAAAAATAGAGAGATATGTCTACCTGTTTCATTGCAATCAGCTTTAAGTTAGTATTAACATACAACACTAAAACCTTACTAGTCCCTAAGCCATGGCGCAGTGGTTAATTGGAAACATTCATGTTTACAACATTCGTACTTCCTAATCAACTGTTCGGGGGCGAAACTACGAAATCAAACTCTTCGAGTTACTGATTTCTGTTTCGCTCCCTATTTCAATTCAAATTTTAATTCTGATGTTGGGCGTACAAGTCCACGTTCGTGTAGAGTTTCTGCAATTTGGACTGAGTTCCAAGCAGCACCTTTGAGGAGGTTATCTGAAACAACCCACATGTGTATACCTTTTTCAGCATCCAAGTCTTTACGGATACGTCCGACAAAGGTATCACGTGATCCAACAGCATTAACGGCTTGTGGGTAGACTTGGCTTGCAACGTCATCTTCAAGGACCGCACCTGGGAATGCTGCAATAGCGGCTTTCACTTCATCAATTGGTGCCACTTCTTTTGTTTCAATGTAGACAGACTCTGAGTGAGCTGACAAGACTGGAATACGTACACATGTTGCTGATACGGCAATGCTATCGTCTTCCATGATTTTCTTAGTTTCGTTTGTCATCTTCATTTCTTCGTAAGTATAGTCATTTTCAGTGAAGACATCTATTTGAGCCAAGGCGTTAAAGGCGATTGGGTAATGCTTCTTATCGCCACCACATGGCAAGATTTCAGCTTTAACATCACGTGGGTTAACGCCGTCATTCAAAACTTCTTTCAACTCACGTTGTGTTTCAAGGATTGCTCCCATACCAGCACCTGATACAGCTTGATAAGTTGACACGATGATACGGTCCAAGCCCCATTTTTGACGAACTGGCTCAAGTGCCACCATCATTTGGATAGTTGAACAGTTAGGACAAGCGATAATACCGTTGTGAGCATCAAGCGCATGTGCATTGACCTCAGGTACAACCAATGGCACATCTGGATTTTGACGGAAGTAAGATGTGTTATCAACGACTACTGCACCGGCTTTAACAGCGTATGGTGCATATTTAGCAGAGGTAGATCCACCAGCTGAGAAAAGTGCAATGTCTACACCTTCAAATGCGTCTTCCGTCGTTTCTTCGATGGTCACGTCTTGACCTTTAAACTGCAAGACTTTTCCTGCAGAACGAGCAGACGCAAGGTAGCGAATTTTATCGATTGGAAGTGGTGATTCTTCCAACATTTTGATCATTTGAGCACCAACGGCACCTGTAGCACCGACAACAGCGACTGTGTATCCCATAGTAAAACCTCTTTTGGAATTTTCTATCAATTTAGTTTAATAAATCTATTATACTATGTTTAAACCCAGTTGAAAAGGGTTAAAAGAGCAAGAATAACAGAAAAATCCCCTACCAAACGGCAAGGGATAAGAGGCATCTTTCGATGAGAGTAGCAGGTTCACACAACTACTCAAGGTCCGCTCCTGCGTTACAATTTAATGTTGACCTCCTCAGCGCAAAAGGCTCTAAAGAGCCAATCGACTCATCGCATACTCCTATTCTAACATAATAGGTAACAGAGTCAAGCGGTTGAGTTCTACAAATACTTTCTTGCTTCCCTAATACTAAGAGATGTCATTTGACTAGCATGGTGATCAATAAATCACGGACCCAATCAGGATTTACCTTTGAATAATTGCGCAAGCTCCAACCGAAAGCCTTGGTAATGAAAAACTCAGTCTGTCCAAAGTTATTACAAATAACCTCAGCTAAAAGGTCTGTATCTGTCAATTCTTTACGTATAAGCTGGTGGTCAATGGCAATACGTCTCAACCAAAAATCCTCATCCAGACTCCATTGGCGCATGAAGTCCTTAGTTTCTGGATAGTGAAAAGTAATCTCCCCGATAATACGGTCTAATTGATCTATACTATCCCACCATGATTTGGTTTGAGCTAATTCCTTTAGCTTTGAAAAATCTTCAGGTCTAAACTCCTTCTTCTTTTTTTCCAGATAATCCATAGCAATATATTGAAACTCACGGTAGGGGTGTTGCCAACACTCTTCCATAAAAGTCCAGTCAATTGGATCCTTAATAAAAGGCTTAAAAAACTCTCTTTCAATCTTTCTGAGAATTGTTTTTTTGAACGCCAAGAAACCTGAATTTATTTTTCATATAGGCTTCCATGTGTGTACTTTAGCTGAGTCAACTTGGTCCTCTTACAGTTTTAAAAGGATTTTTACCCATTTAGAAGGTTTCTGAGGCAATAGTCGGGCACTTGTTGTTTGGGACGTATAGGCTCCTTTACTACAAAGAAATTGGTTCACAGTTTAGAGCTTTTTCTACAGTTTCTCAAATATTAGTATCAATCTATCATTGTCAGATTGCATAATTAATTTGTCAACTTTGACTAGAGATTTCCAGACTTCTACCGTATTTTTCTGACAGGACCATCTATGGTCTTTTGCATCCAGACGATATCATGCCATTGTTCAAACTTGTAACCAACTTTTGGAAAATGAGCCACTTGGATATAACCGCGTTTTTCATGCATGGCAATACTAGCCTCGTTCGGAACAGCAATACAGGCTAAGAATCGCAAAAAGCCTCGTTTTTCAAGTTCCTCTTCGAGAGCACCATAGAGCTGGCTCCCCAAACCCCGACCACGCGCATCTTCATTCAGATAGATAGACAATTCTGTCGTCCAATCATAGGCTGTTCGAGCATAGTAGGTTGAGGCATAAGCATAACCGAGAACTTGTCCATCCTCTTCTGCTACTAGATAGGGGTATCTTTCAATCGTATTGCTGATGCGTTTTTCAAACTCTTGAACACTGGGAACCTCATATTCAAAGGTAATCGCCGTCTTCTCAACATAGGGTGCATATATGGCCTGAATAGCTTGTGCATCAGCCAAGTTGGCTGGACGAATGGTTATCATCAATTTCTCCTTCGACTTCATTATCTTTATTTTAAACGGCTCTATAATTTCTGTAGTGGGTAAAACTACTGTAGGGATTATAGATCTTTTTGAGTGTACACAAAAAGTCCCATAAGAACTATAATGAAAAGCAACCAAACCATCATTAGGAAGAACTCATGAGGCTTATTAAGAATACCACAGAATTAATCGGAATTAAAGACCCTAACATCATTATTTCTCTTGTTTTTGAAACGGATACTCATATCGAGGTTCAAGCAAAACTGGATTATCCTGTATACGAAACTACTTTTTGAAGTATCCATTGAAAATCCGACAAAAGGTAAGGTTTATCACGATGGATATGTCTGGAGCTTATATTCCACTGGCTCGCAAACTCTTTCCTAACGCCAAAATCGTTCCTGATCGATTTCACATTATCCAGAACCTTGGACGTGCCTTTTTAAAGACAAGAATTGCCATTATGAACCAGTTTAATAAGAATTCACTACCTTATTGAGATTTAAAAAATCACTGGCGACTTTTTCAAAAGGACAGTCGTAAGCTATCTCTCAACTCCTTCTATTCAAAGACCTTCAGACAAACTTTAGTACCACATGGAATCATTGAGAAGACATTGGTCTTTTCAGAAGAGATCGCTAATGCCTACAAACTTTATCAGCTTTTACTTTTTCACTTTCAGGAGAAGAGAGTAGATTAGTTCTTTGAGTTAATAGAGGAGAACACAAGCAAGGTCAACCACTACTTTCAAACGGTCTTTAGGACTTTTCTTAGACACAAGAAATCCATCAAGAATGTGCTAGAAACAGACTATTCAAACGCAAAACTCGAAGCGACTAACAAGTTGATTAAAGACATCAAACGGTTGGGCTTTGGTTTTAGAAACTTCATCAACTTTAGGAAGCGTGTCTTCATCACTCTGAACATACAAAAAGAGAAAACCTATCCGGTCCTCTCTAGATATTAGCTTTTCGTCACCCACTACAGTTGACAAGAAGCCTTTTAAACTTTAAAAAAAGAGGGCTCAACCCTCTTCTTACAAAAATGACATTACATCAATGGCGCAACTAGTCTGGCCAATAAACCTAGAGTCTTTTGATAGAATGGAAGATTTTTAACATCAGTCGTGCTGACTCGGTGACACTGGTCTTTTGTCGCTTGGAAATCTTCCTCAATAGCAAGAACCGAAGAAGTCCCATAAAGATAGGTCGCACACTCAAAATGATGATATAGACTTCGGTAATCTAAATTAATCGTTCCTACAACAGCCCTACTATTATCACTTACAAAGACCTTAGCATGAATAAATCCAGGGGTGTACTCATAGATTTTAACGCCAGAGGCCAGCAGTGTTGGGTAGTAGGTCTTAGCTAGGTAGTAGGCTGACTTTTTATCAGGAATGCCAGGCATGATGATAATAACGTCTACCCCACGCTCAGCCGCAAATTTCAATGCATGTAATAACTCACCATCTAAAATAAGATAAGGTGTCATGATATGAACAAAATCACGGGCATGGTTAAGAATATCAATATAGACATTCTTACCAACTTTATCCTTGTCTAATGGAATATCTCCATAAGGAACAACAAAGCCAAGAGTGTCAAAGCACTCATGTTCAACCATATACGGTGTCACATCTAGCAGTTCATGAGAGTAGGTCCACATCTGCAGAAATAGGACTATGAAAGTATCAACCGCTGGCCCCTCCAGCATAAGGGCAGTATCTTTCCAATAACCAAAACGCTCAATCTTGTTAATATACTCGTCAGCTAAATTAACCCCACCTGTGAAAGCAACCTTACCATCAATCAGCAAAATTTTTCTATGGTCACGGTAATTATAATAGGTCGACAAGAATGGCGTCACTGATGCAAAAACACGAGACTGAATGCCTATATTTTGCAAACGTTTCTTATAGTCGAAACTTAAGGTTGAGAATTCATTCATGCCATCATACAGTACTCGAACTTCCACCCCTTCTTGAACCTTCTGTTTCAAGATTGCTAGGATTTCACCCCACATCTCACCTTCACCAATGATGAAATATTCTAAGAAAATATACTTCTCTGCTTTAAGGAGCTGTTTCTTCATTTCTTCAAACTTGTCTTCACCACTTGGGAAATAGGTCGTCTTCGTGTGACGATAAACTGGAAAAGAACCATTCACATTTTCAAGATATTGGACCAAGTTATAGTTGCTCGTGTGACACTGCTTAAGCTCTTCGAGGGCCTGATTATCCTGTTTCAGAATACCAGAACTGCGGTCAATATTGCTCTGAATAGCACGCTTCATCCCTGTGTAACCTATATCAAGTTTCGTGTAAGCCAAGAGCAGGGCTCCGATAATTGGAAAAGGCAATACAATCAGGAGCCAAGTGTTGATGGCTGTTGGTTCCATATCACTTTGGAAGAGATAGATAATGGCCAGAATACAAAGGACTACTTCTGTTACTTGCAGGTGTATCCTATATTGATACAACCAGAGGTAAGACATGGCCACAACAACAAGCTGCAGTATAATGATTAAGAAGATAATCGTAGTACGACTAAATATTCCACGAAGAAAGCCTCGACGACTCTTATCATAAAGACGTTCAATTTTAGCTTCGTTTTTGATAGCATGACTCCTTTCCCTTTTTAAATCATCTTATTATAACAAAAAATGACTTAATTAATTTAAATTTTCTTTAATGACTATCTTGGCTCAACTTATCTAATAAAGCTTGAGCTACTTTTTTAGGAATTCCAAGAGCTTGGATGTCTTCGACACTGGCTTGTTGGATAGCTGTCATTGATTTGAAGTTTTTGAGGAGTTTTTGTTGGCGTTTAGGTCCCAACCCCTCCACGCCATCAAGTTTGGAACTGAAACTATTCTTACTACGGACTTGTCGATGGAAGGTGATGGCAAAGCGGTGTACTTCATCCTGAATACGGTGAAGGAGGAAAAATTCCTCGGATTGACGTGGCAAATCAATGACTCGCAAAGGATCTCCAAAGAGCAATTCATTGGTTTGGTGCTTGTCATTTTTCTGAAGACCTGCAACCGGGATAGATAGATTCAGCTCATTACGAAGCACGTCCTTAGCGACATTGACCTGACCTTGACCACCATCCATGATAATGAGGTCTGGTGGGGTTAGACCATCACGTTTGACACGACTATAACGGCGACGAATGACCTCACGCATGCTGGCATAATCGTCAGGACCTTCAACCGTCTTAATCTTGTATTTGCGGTACTCTTTTTTATTAGGTTTGCCGTTCTCAAAAACGACCATGGCAGATACAGGGCTCGTTCCCATGATGTTAGAGTTATCGAAGGACTCGATGCGAACCGGTGTCGGAATTCCCATGAGTTTGCCTAGATTTTCAATGGCTCCTTGGGTCTTGGCTATATCTTTTTCAAGAAGATCAAATTTTTGAGTCAGGCTGACACGGGCATTTTTCGTTGCCAGATTAACCAACTGCTTTTTCTCGCCTCTTTGCGGTTTAAAAACCTTGACTTCATCTCCGACCAGAGCTTCGACAGACTCTTGATCAATATCTCCAGGAATAAAAATTTCCCTAGGCTTAAGATGACGACTATCCAGGTAAAATTGACCCATATAGGTCAGAAAATCTTCCTCAGCATCATTATAGTAAGGGAACATATTGACATCACGCTGGATGAGTTTTCCTTGGCGAACAAAGAAAACTTGAACACACATCCAACCCTTGTCCACGTAGTAACCGAAGATATCACGGTCCTGCATGTCCTGACGAATAACCCTTTGCTTGGTCCTCAGTGTCGATACCGCCTCAATCAGATCTCGATATTCTGCTGCCCGCTCAAACTCCATCTGATCAGACATGTCCTTCATCTTGGCCTTAAGCTGGTTAACGATTTTATCATCATAACCGTTTAGAAAATTCTTGACATCCTCAACCAAATCTTGCCAATAGTCCTCAGTGGTGTGACAGATGGTGTGGGCATTACATTGGCCAATATGGTAATAGAAACAGACCTTGTTAGCAGGATTTTTACATTTCTTAAAGGGGAAAATACGGTCCAACAGCTTCTTGATTTCATTGGCTGCACCAGAGTCTGGGTAAGGACCAAAATAGAGACCACCATCCTTCTTAACCTGGCGGGTAATCAAGAGCCTTGGATAGAATTCCTTAGTAATCTTGATAAATGGATAAGACTTGCCATCCTTGAGGCGGATGTTGAATTTGGGCATATTCTCTTGGATGAGGTTAATTTCCAAAAGCAAGGCCTCGATATTAGACTCGGTAACGATAAATTCAAAGTCTGCAATCTCGGATACCAGAAGCTCCGTCTTGGTATCATGACTTCCACGAAAATAGCTACGCACACGATTTTTTAGATTTTTAGCCTTACCGACATAGATAATATTGCCAAATTTGTCCTTATGGAGATAACATCCCGGGTTGTTTGGGAGCAATTCCAACTTATGTTTAATCAGATCGTTCATGCCCTCATTGTAACAAAAAAAGAGCAGAAAAGCTCTTCGAAATCATGGCTATCATAGCTCTACTTAGACAAAATTTTCAGGATTTCCTCATAGTTTTTGACTTGATAGGTTGGAACAGCTGGAGTCTTATTGACTAGGTTCCTTGGATTGAACCAGACACTATCAATGCCTGCATTATTACCACCTTGGATATCAGCAGTTAGACTATCACCAATTATGAAAGCTGAGCTTGGATGAAAATCATGGACCTGATTGGTAATTTTAACAAAAAAGTCTGTAGATGGTTTGTGGGCACCCACCTCATCAGAGATGAAAATATCGTCGAAGAAAGGTAAGATACTTGAAGCCTGCAGGCGGAAATGTTGGATAAAACCAACTCCATTAGTTGCTGCATAAATCTTATGACCACGATCTTTGACGTTTGATAAGAAAGCATGGGCCTGAGGCAACTCCTGCCCCTGCTGACTCAAGAAATGTTGGTAACGGCCTGCTAAGTGACTGCCATCAACCTCCTGTCCAAAATGGTCAAAAAGACGAGAAAAGCGCGTGCGAAGCAATTCAGGTTTTGTAATCAAACCATGGTTGAGGTCCTCCCACATGGAACGGTTCATGGGAATATAGTAGTCCTTGTAAACCTTGATTTCTTGGGAAGCCACACCAGCCTCTTCTAGTAGGAAAGTTAAGGCCAAATCTTCAGCACGGTCAAAATCTAGGAGAGTGTGGTCGAGGTCAAAAAGTAAATGGGTGTAGGTCATAACAGATCCTTTCTGACAGTTAAAACATCAATGTTTATTATACCATAATCTAGCTCTATACAAACAAAGCAACACAAAAGGACGACCCGCAGGCCGCCCTCTCTGATTTATGAAAAATAGGTATTGCTTACTTAATAGACTACCATTATATCTGTTAAAGCTTAAAGAAACATTAAGATAGGATGTTTTTTATTTTAAAATACAATTTTGCTTAAGCAGCTAATATCACTAATTCATGGTATACTGGGAATACAAGATTAATCAGACGAGGCGTGTTATGAAAAATTTAAAATTTCAATCCGTTTTCGACATCATCGGTCCTGTCATGGTAGGGCCTTCCTCAAGCCATACTGCAGGAGCTGTTCGTATCGGAAAAATTGTTTCGGCAATCTTTGGTGATGCACCCACTGAAGTAGAATTTCAACTTTTTAATTCCTTTGCAAAAACCTATCGAGGTCATGGGACAGATGTGGCTCTTGTGGCTGGTATTTTAGGTGTGGAAACTGATGATCCTGATATTCCGCATGCGCTTGATATTGCACACGAAAAAGGTATTAAGGTCTACTGGAAGATCAACAAAGACAGCAATGCACCGCATCCTAACACCACTCGTATTACACTAAAAAATGCTACAAAAACTATCTCTGCCACTGGTATTTCCATCGGTGGAGGGAATATCCAAGTGACTGAACTCAATGGTTTTGCGGTCAACCTCAAAATGAATACACCTACACTTATCATTGTTCACCAAGATGTTCCAGGAATGGTTTGGTTGCTCTTGTGACTGATATTTTATCTCGTTATGGTATCAATATTGCTCAGATGACTGTCACTCGAGAAAATGCTGGTGAGAAGGCTATTATGATTATAGAAATTGACTCGCACCAGTGTGATGAAGCTGTCGCTGATATCGCAAGAATTCCAAATTTGCATAATGTGAATTTTTTCAGTTAAGAGGAGATTTCCATGTTTTACACTATTGAAGAATTGGTTCAACAAGCTGACCGTGATTACCAAGGTAATATTGCTGAACTCATGATTGCCACAGAAACAGAGCTATCTGGACGTGACCGTTCTGAAATCTTAGAGCTCATGACACGAAATCTCGAAGTGATGAAAAATTCTGTTCAGACTGGTTTGTCCCCAGAGAAATCACCGACAGGCTTAACTGGGGGGACGCTGCCAAACTGGATGCCTACATCAAAAGAGGGAAGACTTTGGCTGACTCTGCTGTCTTAGGGGCTGCAAGAAATGCTATGGCCGTCAATGAATCTAACGCCAAAATGGGATTAGTTTGTGCTACTCCAACGGCTGGTTCAGCAGGTTGTTTGCCCGCTGTTCTAACTGTTGCTATCGAAAAATTAGGCTTGAACGAATCACAGCAACTGGATTTCCTCTTCACTGCTGGAGCATTTGGTCTAGTCATCGCCAATAAGACCTCAATTTCTGGAGCAGAGGGAGGATGTCAAGCCGAAGTTGGGTCTGCCTCTGCTATGGCTGCAGCGGCTATTACAATGGCTGCTGGTGGAACACCTTTTCAAGCTAGCCAAGCCATTTGCTTCGTACTAAAAAATATGTTGGGACTCATTTGCGACCCTGTAGCTGGATTAGTCGAAGTTCCTTGTGTCAAACGTAATGCTATGGGAGCAAGCTTTGCCCTAGTAGCTGCCGACATGGTTTTGGCAGGTATCACATCTGCCATTCCAGTAGACCAAGTTGTTGACGCTATGTATCAGGTCGGTTCAGCTATGCCAACTGCCTTTCGTGAAACTGCCGAAGGTGGCTTAGCAGCAACACCAAAAGGAAAAGCACTAGGAAAAGAAATCTTTGGTTGAGAATCAGTCAACGTCCATAAATTACGAATTCAAAACTATAAAAGGCAAACATCTGCTATTAAGATGTTTGCTTTCATTCTGAGATCATCAATTATATGATACTCTTCAGTTAATAATAACGTCCAAAAGTAAAAAGAGGGCTTAAAGTTAAAGATACGATATTAATAAGAAAAGTTACAATCCATAATAGGTTTGAAACCTTGCTAAATTGCAAATAAACTTAGTGTCCATAAGTCTACTATTTCAAGAGAGTTAAGATGATGACAAAATGATTATTCCGCAGCCTTAGCACAGGAACTGTACGACCACATAGCTAAGTAAAAAGTCGGAAGTCTCGTTCGATATCAAAGTTGAAAATAGAGATTGAGAACGGTTTAAAATCCTCCTGGTCGCCTGAATGGATTTGTGACTGCTATCTCTGATGAGGCTTTTAACAAGGCTTTATACGATATCAATCACCGACCATGAAAATGTTTAGCCTTCAGAACTGCTTGTGAAGATCTAGAGGATGAGTCAGAGTAAACGTTGCACTTATTCTTGCAATTTATCACATATAATAGAAAAAAATATCAGTAACATCTTTAATTTGATTCATTCTAAATACAATAACTATCAAAGAAGCATCTGAAGTCAGACTCAGATGCTTCTTTATTTTATTATTTCAACTTTTTCACTTATACATACCCTTATGCTTCTTCAAATATTTCTTACCATACCAGTCTTCTACTGACTCACCCTCCCAGTCACAGTATTCTTCAGGATATTTCCATTTGCAGTAGGCATGGAAATTCCATAAAAATAAGAAAATCCATCATTATCAGATTCATTACAATTCACATTCCTAAGAATTATACTCCCTCCACCAAGGTTGAAAACGTTATAAGTAAACACTTTAAAAGGCAGTAAATAGGCTCGTTTAATACATTTGACAACCAGTATGATGGAAATCCATATTAAGAAAGAGACTAAATAGACATCCGCTATTAAAAGCGGATATTTAGAAACGGGTAAGCTTAAATTGTTAGGATCAGAGTCATGAAAGGATAGAGAGGCAACTAGAATCATGAAATTGATAAAGATAGGGCCAACCAAAGTCAGAAAAAGGCTTTGAAGACGTAATTTTATAGTGGGTTTTCCTTGTTTATAGTAGGCTTCCACCCTATAGAAAACATCTTTATTTTGATACTGAACAAGCCTGTCATCTTCTAAGACTAACTTGCGAAAGGGCTCACTTGCTTTATGTACATCTCCTTTAAGAGTGACATTCAAGGCTTGGTAGTAGATAACTTCCAACTGATGGTACTTTAAGTCATTGCTTAACCCTTCGAAATAATCATTTCTTTTGTGCGCAATGATTATTTCATAAAGAGCGAGACAGACCTTTTTGTTTTCTCGGCCAGTGTAGATTCTGTGATGGTCAATTCATCTTTACCTCTTACGAACCAGCACTTTTATAGGCATCCAATCCCTATCCCAGAGTTTTAAGGAAATAAAAAAGAAAACAAGGGAAATCAAAATCAAACCACCGATGTTAAAGAGCCCATTCTTATCTTGCAAGAAATATCTAGCTGGATAATAATCCGTAAAGGCGAAAGGCACGATAAAACTGATCAACCAACGAAGGAGCGAATTGCAAATTGATATCGGGTACTTGGCAAAATCATTGAACATATAAAAAATATAAATCATGGCACCTGACTGCTTGGTCCAAAAAGCAATGCTGGCTGTTGCAATTTTCAAGGAAGTATAAATCAAGGTCGCAAAGGGAATACAGACTAGGAAAATCAGGAATTTTGGAAGAGTCCAAGCAATGCTTGATACTGTTGTCGCTAGTAAAACACCACCGACCAAGAGTTCACCCAAGGCATCAATCTGGAAGGTTTCAACTAGGATGTGGAAGAGAGGATTGATAGGACGAGTCAGATACTTGTCAAACTCCCCTTTTCGCACTAAACGTTGTCCTAGTGCCCATAGATTGTCAAAAAAGAGATGATCGAGTCCCTTGGGAATCAAGGAAAATCCATAGATAAAAGCAATTTCTTGAAAAGTCCATCCTTCTAGGGATGGAATGTGTTGAAAGATGACATTAAGAAATAAGAGGTTCAAGCCTTGAGTCAGAAAGACTCCTAAGACACCAACCACAAAATCGACCTTGTACTCCATGATTTGCTTGATGTATTGTCTGATAAAAATCAGATGCATGCGTTGATATTTTTTCATACTAACCTCCTTGAATGGTGATAAATGACTGGACTCGTTTCCAAATCAACTGAGACAAGCCCCACCATCACTAAGAGCCAAAAAACTGGAGCAAAAGCGCCTGAAGCATCTGACTGGCATCGTATTTCCCAACAATAATCATTACCGGAGTGTAAATCAAGGATGAAAAAGGAAAGAGTGACAGAATAGCTGAAACAACCTTTGGAAAAAAAGCCAAAGGAATCAGACTTCCTGACATAAAGGCCACTATGGAAGTCTTGAGTAGATTGGACCCCAAAGATTTTTAAACACAAAGGCTGTAAAACCAAAGCAGATATTAAAGAAAAAGTTAATCAGATAGGCGAGCGTTAAGCTAAAGAGATAAAGAATCGTCAATCCCAGCACTTCTACAATGCCTTGTCCAGACAAGATTTTCATCAAAATAATCACATTCAAAAATGGCAGGCCAACAGAGATAAAAATCAACCATTTGGAACCAAGCTCGGTAAAAAGATAAGAGGCCGAAAAATGCACTGATCTTAATAAGCGCATGATAATGGAACCATCCTTTACCCCCTCCCCAATCATAAAGGAGCTATCAGACCTGGTCAACAGATTGGTCACAAAACTCATGATGATGTAGAGGGTAATATCTGCCATACTGAAGCCCTGAATCAAAGGCTCCTGGGAAGAATCAAAGACTGCCTTCCAGAGATAAAAGGCCACAAAGGCTCCCATGACATACCCAATCCGATAAAGAATAAAATTGACTCGGTAGGTGATTAATTCCTGAACACCTGCATTAATAAAGGGTTTATAACGTTGCCACAATTTGATCATCTTAGAGCTCCTTTCGATAGAAGTGGCGGATAATATCCTCGATATCCGTATCTACCATATTCAAATCGAGGATTTCAAAATCAGACAGGGCTTGCTTGATAATATCGGCTGACTGGTAGCGTGAACTATCTAATTCAATGTTGAGGCTATTCCCCTGTCTATCCATAATGATTTCAGGCAGGCCTTCATAGTGAGAGACTCTCGCCTTTGACCTGGTAGCAATTCAAAGGAGAGAGTCTTCATCTTGCCAAAAGTTTCCTTGAGTTGGCTCACCGTTCCATCAAAAATCTCCTGACCCTTGTCAATCATAAAAATCCGATCACAGAGTTGCTCAATATCACTCAGGTCATGAGTGGCCAAGAGAATGGTTGTTTTTTCCTCCTGATTGATCTGGGTAATAGCCCGGACGAATGTTATCCTAGACCGAAACGTCCAAACCAATGGTCGGCTCATCTAAAAAGAGCACCTTGGGAGTGTGAAGCAAGGAAGCTGCAATATCCGCCCGCATCCGTTGACCCAGTGAAAGAGTCCGAACAGGATCCTTGATAAATTCCCTCAAATCCAAGACTTCACTCAAAAAGTCCATTCGCTTATGGAAGAGCTAGTCTGGCACATAGTAAATCTTCTTCAAAACCGTGTAAGTCTCTTGCAATGCCAAATCCCACCATAATTGGGTTCGTTTCCCAAAAACAACTCCAATGTCCTTGACATAATCTTGACAATTGTCCTGCGGAATCTTGCCATTAATCCGACAAAAACCAGATGTGGGTTTCAAAATTCCTGTCAGCATTTTAATGGTGGTCGACTTCCTAGCACCATTTGCCCCGATAAAACCTAGAATCTGCCCCTTTGGCACCTAAAAGGTCAAATTCCTTGACCTCTTCAAAGGGTCTGCTTTTTAGGATGAATAAAGGAACGCAAAGCCCCCTTCAGGCCCGGTTCCTTAACAGTCTTAACAAAATTTTTCTGAAGATGTTTCACTTCTATCATTTCGTGTCATCTAAACACAAAAGGCCGATTCCTCATCTCCTAAAATCTGCCTTCTTTTTCACAGAGAAGGCCTCAGTGTGACTCTATTATAAAGCAGTTAAGAAGGAAACCAAGTATTATTCTCACAAAAGAGAAAATAGTTTTGATACTTGAAAAAACAAAAAAGTCTGTCTAAAAAGACAGACTCAGAATGTAGGATATAAAGCATTTATAGGAAAACATCCTTGGCGGTATATGGCACTGAAGGATTGGTATATAAAACAAATCTTTTAGCCAACAAGTCAGTATTAGAGTTGGCTTTGGAACTCTTCCAAGGAAGTTTCACTTAAAAATACTTCACTCTTACTAATTAATCTAATTTCAATTTTTAATGTAATCATAATGATAGAAAATTTACCTACTTCTCCTCATCCCAACCAGTCTTTTTCTTTGGCAATGCGGACAGCTTCTGTTCTGTTGCCTGCATCGAGTTTGGTCAGGATGGCTGTCATGTAATTTCGAACTGTTCCATTTGAGAGGAAGAGGCTTTCTGCGATTTCTTGGTTAGTTGAACCTTCGGCAACCATGACCAAGACTTCTTGTTCACGTTGGCTAAGTGGATTATTGTCAAAGGCGACACCTTCAACTAGCTCTGGCGAGTACTCCTTTTGACCTGCTAGGACGGTATGGATGGTCGCCATAAGGTCACTGATGGAACGCTCTTTGAGCACATAAGCATCCACCTGGGCTGCAAGGGCTCGTTTAAAATAGCCTTTACGTTTGAAGGTGGTCACAATAACGACCTTCGTTTCTCTTTGGTTGGCACGGATCCACTCTAGGACATCAAGACCTGTCTTAACTGGCATTTCAATGTCTAAAATTGCTACGTCGACCTCTTCTTTTTTCAAGAGATCAATGGCTTCTTGACCATCACTGGCCGCATGGACATCTTCGACATCGTCTTCCAACATGAGGAGTTGGCAGAGGGCATCCCTCAACATTGACTGGTCTTCGGCGACTAATAATTTCATGCTTTTCCTCCCTCTTTCAAATGCACACGAATCATGGTTGGATGCGATTGAGACAGAATTTCCAAGTCTCCATCTACCAAACTGAGGCGCTCTCTGATACTGTGTAGTTCTTGTCCAGTGACTTCCTCAAAGCCACAACCATCATCCTCAAACTCAAGGATAATACCTTGATCACGTCTTAGACGAATCTGACAGCTATCAGCCTGGCTATGTTTGATGACATTATTGGCCAGTTCACGAAGCACCATGGACAAGGTAGACTGACTAACTGGTGACAGGCTGTCTAAGTCAAGGCTACTATCCACGGTCAGGACGATATCAGATAGGTCAAAGAGTCGCTCAAGTTCCAGTAACTCCTCTGCCACCGTTCGGTACTTAAGCTTATTGACAATCTCACGCACCTCATACATGGAGTCACGACTTATCTGATTCAATTCTTCCAGATTCTTTCTAGCAGCTTCATACTGCTCCTTGTCCATCTGTTTTAGAGCCAACTCGGTTTTGAGACTCATCATGGCAAAGGTGTGTCCCAAGGTATCGTGCAAGTCACGACCAATACGATTACGTTCATTTTCAGCTGATAGGATATTGATGGTACGGTTGGCTTCTTCCATCTTTCTCTCCTGACGCATACGGTTTTGAAAATAGTACATTCCCAAAGAAAAGAGGGGAATAACCATAGACAGCAGGTGGGTACTCAAATCGTCTGTCAATAGGAAGGATGATGACGTCAAAATCAAGAGTGTCGCTAGAAAGGATAAGAAGCGATAAGATGATATGCTATCCTCAAAGCGCCAAACGAGAAGATTGACGTTGAAAAAAATAAACCACATCATCCCCCCCTGGAAGGTCAGGGTCATAAAGATAATGTAAGCTAGAGTGTAAAACCACAGAAAGGGAATCCACTTACTATAAGCTTTTTTCAAATACACCATCAGGAGATAAGCGATGGTAAACAGTCCAGTCAAAACTATGGTCCAAACTGGAAAATACCCACCAAAGACTCCCAATACTGGAAAGACAAGGAAAATCAGACTAACAAAATAAGCGAAATCATTTTTCTGGTAAGTTCTAAACATGGTCACTTTCTCTGTAAGATTTAATAAAAAGGGCTAAGCCTGTAGCTATTGTAGCATAGACCAGGATAAAAATGAGTGATTTCCATGAAAATTCCCCTTTTTTCGCAAAATTGACTACCAACTGATTAATATGATAGATGGGTGTCCACTCCGAAATGTGCTGAACCCATTTTGGAAACATGGTAACTGGCATCCAAGAACCACCGATAATAGCAAGTCCAAGAAAGACGATATTTCCGACAATAGCCATGATTTGTTGAGACTTAATTTGGGCTAGGAGCAAGCCAAAGGATAGGAAGACTAGGCTTGACAAGAGTAAAAGAGCCCCTGAACCAAGCCAATGTGATAATGGCATCTTAACATCACGCACAAAAGCTCCTACACAGAAAGTTACGATGATAGCAACCATAAAGTTCATAAGAACTCGGAAGATTTTAGAGAGGTAGTAGGCCTGAATACTGATTTTTGAATGTTCGATATAGGTTAGCCAATGCTCCGTTTGATCCTCTCTAAGCATGTAGGGAAAGGTAAAGAAACCAAAGCTGGACATAGAGAATCCTGTCATGGTCAGCATATAGGACAAAATAAAGGCTTTTTGTGACTCTGGGTCAGGACTCATTTCCATACCTGAATACAAGAGGAAAAATCCGACGGGCATTCCGATAGACATGATAAAGACGGGCCAACTGCGCCATGTTTTTATCCATTCGATTTTAAGTAGTGCTTTCATGACTTGTCCTCCCTTGTGCTATCAAATAAGCTATCTAAAAGTGTTTTGTTTTGAATTTCAATGTCAGAAATGCGACAGCCGTGAGCTTGTAAACTACTCCATACACTTTCAATATCTTTAGTCATAAAGGTTACAACATCACGTTTTTCAGTCACATCATAAATGTCTGCCAGTTTGTCAAGACTTGGCGCAAAGCGACTTGATAAGGTGACTTGTTTTTCCTTTTCTTCGCTACGCATAGCGTGTGGCGTAGTATCCCTGATGAGTTTCCCCTGATGAAGGACCAAAATACGGTCAGCTGTGTGCTCGACTTCTTCGATATAGTGGGACGAATAGAGGATGGTCACACCTGACTTTTTCAGATCATTGATGATTTCCCAGAAACGTTGGCGTGTCGTAGTGTCCATCCCTGCTGTCGGTTCATCTAAAAAGAGAATGTCAGGCTTACCAATAAGACAGAGAACAAAAGCAAGAAGACGTTTTTGCCCTCCTGAGAGTTTGTCCGCAAACTGCTGATACTGGTCATCTTTAAATTGTAAGAGTGCTTGAATTTCTTCTTTAGATAACCCATTTTCAGAAATATCTTGGAAAAAAGCAATCAGTTCCCTAACTCTTAATTGTGAAGGAATAGTATTTTCTTGAAGGAGAACCGCAATTTGATCTTGCGCTTTTCCCTTTTTACCCTTGATAAAGACTTGACCGCTACTGGCTTTCTTATCGCCAAGAATACAGGACATTAAGGTCGTTTTACCAGCACCATTTGGCCCAATTAAAGCAAGACAGTCGCCTTGTCCTACCTCAAAGCTAATATGGTCTAAAATCGTTTTTCCCTTAATCTTTTTGACAAGATTTGTGACTTGAAGGATTGTTTCACTCATGTGTGTGATTTCCTTTCTTTTGGTAGAAGGCTAAAAAGACATAACAAGCTGCAACTGAGACACCCATAACACTGTAGAGAATACCACTACTACCATGAAGTACGACATAGACAAAGAGGGTGATCCAAATTGTAGCTAGGAGTATGATGCTCAGTAGTTTCAATAGTTTCATGCTAGATCTCCTAGTTTTTCAATTCATTAATGACAAGGTCGATAAAACTTTTAGCCATAGTGATGAGAATGTAGGCTGAGATAGACAAGCCAATAATCATGCCAAGATTTGAGAAAATAGCTTCAAAGTTGCCTTTTTCAAAGATATCAGTAAACATGCTAAGTCCAGCAAAGACAGTTGCGATAACAGCGTAGACAAGGTAAGATGTTTTGATTTTCATGAGATGACCTCTTTCGTTTTTTATTATTTCTAAGTTATGACTAAAGTATATCTTTTTGGTCATTCTCTTTTTAGCACCAGATGTCATGACATGATATGACATTTGTCATGTGACGTAAAAAAAGCCGACCCAAGGTCAGCTTCTTACTGTCTAATATCGATCAGCGAGTTCGTAAAAAGTGCGGACGACACGTCCTTTATAATGCACTCTGACTTTCCGTAGCCAAAGGCTATCACCCTTTTCAAGAATATTAAAGTTAGATTGGCTGACGAAAAAGTTACGTTTAGTGTCACCAACCTTAACGACTAGGAAATGATTAGCCCTTGTTCTTGGTGCTTTGGCAATTCTCTTTCCAATGATGACGCCAACAACCTTAGACCGATCCTCGCTATAATAACCCATCTTGGTTAAGACAAAAAGTAGATAATCAATCCTATCTAAATATTTAGTGTAGCGATAAGTATTAATCGTTGGCGCCTTGTGTTTAGGCTACAAAAAATGAAGGTTTAAATTAGAACGAACAAGCTCATAATCTTTTCTCCACTTTTCATAATCATTGTTATGAAAATCGGCAATCTGCTTTCTACCACAAATAATGTCGGCCGCAAGTCGAATCTTTCATCCTTCAATCATGATGGGAGATTTTAACATGATAAATTGCAAGAATAAGTGCAACAGCTAGAGCAAAGGCAGTCCAATCTTCTGGTAATATCTACTACTTGGAAATGGAGCCCAAATATCAAAATGGTAAGGAGTAAATCTATTCTTTCTCATTGGTCAATTTAAGTGTTAATAATAAAACTATAAAAGCGCAGATTGAGTATAAAAGCCAAGCTGATTGAATAGCAAACAAACTAAAAATAGTAAAAATGATATTTCCAATTGGCATAGCCAACATGAAAAGCAAAGATAACAATGCACCACTTCTTGCTAAAAGCTCGCTAGGAAGTGAAGACATCAAGAGACTATTTATTTTGGGATTAATTTTACCGCTCAAGTAAAATAAAAACGCTAGTCCAAACATAGATAAAACTTGGGGCCCACCAAGACTATTATTCAGAGATATAGCAAAAATGATAATTGAATCTAAAAATATTATTGAAATGAGACGTAATTTTGAAAAATAATCATGAGGACTTATGGTTCCTATAATACTAAAAAGTATCATTATAATCTGCAATATAAATACTGACTGACTAAATGTTAATCCAAAAAGAGGTACTTTTAAAAAAAATATATTATATATAGCTGAAAAACCACTACCTAAAGCATTAATAAGTAAAATAGATAGTAACATTAATGTGAAATTTGTCTTTTCAGACTTTTGAAAAACTTCTTTTAAACCTAAATAAGTTTCTTTAATTTTTAAAACAAATGATTTTTGATATATCTCCACATTAGTATGCAATAAAAACTTTTTGTATTTAATTAGTATAAATGACGATGCAAAGAACGATAAAGCATTAAAAACTGCGACAAGGCCAAAATTATCATTTGAAATTGTCAACACATATACGCCTAAGGCTTGACCAGAAAAATTACAAACATATGAAATAAATTGATTTACAGAATGTGCTTCTATTAGATTTTCTTGTTTAACTGTATGTTGAAAAATAGGGAGCTCTAGCCCACCTCTATAGTCACTAATAATATCTGAGACTATATTAATTAAACATATTATAGAAAATGCCAACCAAGTTGTAGTCTGAGTCAATAATCCAACTAATATGAACAAAATAGATTGAACGAATCCCAGTAAAATCAACCACCTCCTTTTTAATTTTGTCTCATCAGCCTTTATTCCTATATATAATGTAAAAAATACAGGAATTAAGACAATAATATTAGCAATACCTACAGCTAATTTGTTATTAGGCATAGTAGCAGCAAAAGATACAAAAACTAGATTATACATAGATGAACCCAATTTATTAAAAAATGCAGATATAGCTAAAGCTCTAAAAGATTTATTTTCCCTTAAAATATTCATCTTTCATTTCCTCCAAAAAAAAATTATTTAAAAAATTATTTATTTCAGATACATAGGATTCTATTAAACTCTCAATTTCTATATTAAATTCGTTTTTTATTGAGTCAATAGTAAATGTTGAAATGGACGCTATAATAGAAATTATTTCTCCAAATGAATAATTAAGTTTTTTAGAATATTTATAAATACCTAAAGCAATAATATCTGAAAACACTGCATCATAAGCATAAAAATGCTTTGAATACAGCATGCTATAGTCAATGAAGTTGTACTGTGTGTATTCTAGTAATTCTGGAAGTAAACCAATTGAGTTAAAAAACTCTGACTTAATCTTCAAAATATCCTCTATAGAAGAATTTTTACTTAAATTCAAAACATTATAATCAATTTGACAAAATACATATTGGTAAAAAGATTTTCTAAAAAATACAGATAATTTTTCCTGACTATCGGCAACAAATAACTCACCTAATTTTGCAAAAATTTCCCAAAAGCTTTTAGGAATTTTATATAATTCATTTAAATGTAATCGTTCCTTAAACAGATCATAAGAATATGCATGCATCAGCTCATGGGATAATCTCATTACCCCCATAAAATTTTCTTGATATGTCATTATTATTTTCGATGTCTTTGTATATGGGTTATAGAGAGTAAAATTCTTATGAGTTTTACCTGCTCTTTTTTCACAATCGATAAATCCATTGTTACGATAATTTTCAACAAAATTGAAAAATTCTTTATCGTCTATAGCTCTTAAAATCATCTCGAAAGCATCAGTAGCTACTATCTTTTCCAATTCTAAAAATTCAAATTCCAAAAAATCATATTTATCAAGATTCTTAGTATTAATAGAAACTCTAAGATTTTTAGAAATCAACTCAATAAAGTCGAAGCCATATCGTGTTTTTAATTGCCGTGATATATTTTCTATAAATTTTTTTCTCTTATTTAAGAGACTGTTATATACATCTTTGAATTTAGGAGAGAAGACAAAATTTTTATAATCCAATAAAATATCATCGAATATAGGGATATTACGTCTAAACTTAGAGTAATTTACAATTGGAATCCCATTTTTCTTATAGTAATCAGCCTTTAATGTTTCTAGTTGCAAAATTTCCGATCTAAAGTGGTCTTCAATAGAATCTCCATAAATTCTATTAAAAAGAAAATCTAGATGGTTATTGAGATATTTATAATTTTGATTAGTAATATCTGTACAGAAAGTCAGATATGTATAGTAATTAAACTCGAAGACTTTTTTTATTATTTCTTCTTTATCGAAATCTGTTGTATGCTGTAAAATATACTCTATCTTCAATATTTCTTGTTCTATATTCCTAAATATATATCTTTTTTCAAATTCATTAAGATTTAAATATCTCAAATTTTGAGTATAGATAGTGTTCAATCTAAAATTAAAAAATAATATGTCATCAACTTTAAGATAAAAACTTTTAATGAGGGTATTAAAGGCTAAAGATGCACTCATGAGCCCTTTTGCTATCGTTCCTGTATTATGGGATATAAACTGTGTTTTCAAGAGATAAGGTTGTTCATTAAAATAATTCAAAAAGACTTGTTGATTCTCTTTAGTCATATGATATACAATTAATTCTTCTTGAGAATATCCTGTCAAAAACAGAGTATAATTATATTTAGACATTTTAGAGATTAATAATTTTATTAAATTACCAGTTGAATCATCAGCACAACAAAATATAATATCTGGTTTTATATCATACAGATTCTTTTCAATATTATCAACCGAAAGATAATCATCGATCGTTTCTTTTATACTACTGATTTTTTCTCGAAGTGTCTTAGTTTTTAATTGTCCAACATCAGATATAGAATACCCTAGTTGTGCAGTAATATTTTTTAATTCAACACTATCGCCATCAATAACTACAATATTTTTAAAACCAAATTTATCTAATTCATAAACAAGAGGTGCCCCGACAGTTCCAAGACCAATTATTAATATTTTCTTATCAATTATAGATTTATACTGTAAATTAGGTTCAATATCGTTATGTAATGATAAAAATTGTATATTCCTAGATAATCGTTGATAATCATCCCATTCATCTTCATTAATTTCAAAAACAAGAGAATTTTCTTTCAGAAGGTTATATATATCAATGTTATTATATGAAAAATTTTTATCTAAATATTTCATTTCCTCCCACAGTTCTTTTATACAAGGAGAATGAATCACTTTCTCTCCCCCTTTACATGCAGGATACATAATTATATCTTTTTCTCTCTTGACAAAACCTCTTCCGGATTTTAGTATATATTTCATTTTAAATCTACTGAACACATATGCAAAAATTAAGAAAAAGTGGTAATAGCTATATACCACTTTTTCTTGTTCTTAGATTAACAAGCAATAAAGCAACCGCCATTACATACTTGTTCTTCTACTTCGATATCTTCGATAAACATATGCCTGTTCCCCTTTCGTTATGATATCCCAATTATAACTTATTTATGTCACAAAATTAAAAAATTGAAGATATGAAATTTTTTAATAAATTTATTTCATATCTTCAATTTTGCTGAATTGATAAATTTTATGTTAGTATAACAGTCAAACTATTGATTAGGAGGATACAGCATGAAAAAAGTAATAGCCATTTTTCTCTTTATACAAACTGTTGTGGTAATAGATATTATTATCTTTCCCCCTTTTGGTTAGTTCTTAGATATTGGGATAGTCTCTGTTCTAATATCTTAGAGAGACCTAATTGTTCTATTTCAGAAACTTTTAAAATATATTGCTCAACTTCTTCAAGATTAACACTATTTTCTATTAAGTAGGAGTATACTAGGACTAAAAAATTTAATAAAATTATTTCAAACGTATCAAATACATCAAGAATCATTCTTAACTGATTGACAAAAAAGTTGAAATGAGTTGTTAATCTCCGTTCTACTAACTCAGAAATTAAATTTAAATATGTATACTTTAAAGCCTTTCTAAAATCTAACAAGGGACTATAAATTTCTGAGCGTGATACCAGTTCTTTTCCTAAAAATAACAAATCTGTGTCAGATAGGAAAGGCATAGTATTCCCAAAAAGATGGATTTCATAAGCAGTCCAATCTTCAATATCAAATAAATAATTCGATAAAAATTTGCTATCATCTAGAGATAAAGTGAAATCTCTATCAATTAGATGAATAGCATTTTTTATCACCAAAGTATTTAATTTATCATATAACAATTGACTTTCTTTGTATTTGTCAAGTAGCTTAAGCAATGATTGTTTATCGTTTTCTGCTGATAGCTTCGAAATTTTATTCATAAGTAACTGATGTTGAGTAGGTTTATAATCTCTAAGAGCAAATCCAAATTCTGAAAATGTTAAATTAATACCTTCAATTACTTCTAACATCTTATCAGCAGAAAGCATAGTTTGGCCAGATTCAAATTTTGATAATTGAGAAACTGATAATTTATTTTTTGCAACATCCTTTTGTTTAACTTTTCTAGCAATTCTCAACTCTTTATAGAATTCACCTAATTTTAATAATTCATTAGAATCCATGTCATTATTCCTCCTTAGCAAACTCCATCTCACAAAATATTATTATCATTCCTAAAAAGTCTATTATTAGTGATCATACCATTTATTCATTGCTTTAATTACTTTCAATTTTTTTCGTTTCTAAATGACTATTTCATAATATCATATAAGTATGGTACTATACTTTCCCCGTCTAAATCAGCTAAATTTTTTTATCCACTTATACTCCACATGTTCTTCTGGATCTAATTTAATATTGATATTTTCATTTTGAAGTAAGTTGGCACTATAGACAAGTCTTGTAAATATCTTATTATTATCTATATTACTATCTTCATGAATAATGTTTTCTAATGAAATAACTAGGCCAACTTCCTCTTGACACTCTCTGATTGCAGCTTGTCTAGGAAGCTCCCCATCTTCTACACTCCCACCTGGAATATCCCAATAAGAGGGATAATAATTTTTTTCTCCTCGTTTAATATCACTACGTTTTATTACAAGATATTTATTTTTAAACATTATCAAACTATGTGCTATTAATTTATTTTCCATTAATTTTCTTTCCTTTCTCTTGTTCTGTAATTGATACTTCTTAATAATCGTTTTTTCTTTCCATAATTAGACTTTTTATCTTTTAATTGTAAAGTGTCTATTACATCTATAGCATATGGTAGAGTATTTGTTGTAAACTCTATTTCAATTTCATAGTCAATTTGTCCGTTATAATAATTTTTATCCAAATAGATGATAATCCCTTTTATAATTATTGAATACCGTTCTGTAACTAATAATCCAATTTTCTCAAATAATAAGCCATTATATTTTTTTTGGAACATTATCAAATTGTTTGATTAGAAAGCTATTTTTTATGTGCATAGGAAGAAAATTTATTTTTTTGACATTTCGATACTTGAAACATACATAGAATTCCCACTCTGTTTTATTTTAAAAAGAAAGCGTCTTTCGCTCTCTTTATCACTCCGGCAATTCTAGCTTCAAACTCATATCCGTTGGTTGCAATACCTTCTGAACAGCAGCTAAAAAAGCTAAACCATTATCAGACGGAGAGTACTGGAATGTAATATGGATGACTTTTTTGTCAAAGCTATCGCCATATCGCTCCACATACTGCTTGCTTTCGAGGAAGTGAATATAATTGTTAATTTTTTCTTGCAGAATTTCAAGATGGACGGCTTCTATTTCTTCCTCCCAGTCGACTGAATCCACCAGAAGAAGTTCCAAATGATTATCAACTGTACCAATAGCGTCAAGTTCAGTTGGCTTAAGTTCTGAAGAGATGGCTTGGGTGACAATTTGTCTAAATTCCTCTGCTGTAAAAAGACAACGGCTATTTTCAGGATTTTTCAAAATAAAGGAAGGATGATCTTCGATGAAGAGCTTATCGGATTCATCTTGTGTATACTCTTTTTTAGATTTCCAAAAACCATATTGCGCATAATTCATCAACTCTTTACCAGTATGTTCTCCCGACATATAGCTGTCAGCAGCTTCTTTGGGAATTTCTCTAATCACTTCTGGGCAGGTAATATTAAAAGTTGGATAACGCAAGAAATACTTATCCCCATCTTGACAGATTTCCAACATGTCTTTTTGACTTACATAAGGGAACCTCTAAAAACACCAGTAGAGCATCTAGAGCGTCAAATTTATCTTTAATCTACAGTTTATTTCTTGTAAATTTTTGTTTGTGAGTCTTACTCAAGGCTATTTCCCAATTTTTGGGCGCACTAAGCCCATGATTTCAACCCTAGTCGTTTAATCTGTTCAAATCGAAAGATGTTATAGAGGAGGTTGGTTAAGGTCACATTTGTCTTTGCCCTATCCATTCCAATCCCTCTAAAGGTACTTCCCTTCATGCTATTTTCAATAAAACCAAAAACATGCTCAACTCGACAACGGACTTTGGCAATATGACGGTTAATGTTCTTGTCAGTATCGGTCAATGGTTTATTTCGGAAAGCACGACGGACGGTATGGTGTTGGCAGTTGTCAGGAACACTTTTCCCCACATAGGCACTATCATCAAATACAGGTTCGTTGGCATCACAAAGAGAAGCTAGAACATTGGAGTCATGTATACTAGCTGTTGTGACGCCATAATCTTTGATTAGCTTTGATTTTCTATCAACACAGACGTGATTTTTATAGCCAAAGTAACGAACACCCCCTTTTTGAGTCCAGCTCCCATCGATATCTTTTTGGCATCGTTTGGCTTTGTTCCAACCTTCTACAGTTTCATGCGCTTTGATTTTCTCGTTTTCCTCACGGGAATTGCGTTGCTTAGGACATTCCACAAATGAAGCATCAACTATTTGACCTGTGTGGGCAATCAAACCTTCGTCCGAGAGTTGAGTATAGAACAAGTCGAATAATTCCTTTTCGCGACCTGATTGAGTCAAGCGATCTCGATAAAGCCAGATAGTTTTTGAATCTGGGACATTATCTTCGTGGCAACCAACGAAACGACGAAAGGATAAGCGATCAAGCAATTGATATTCCATAGCATCGTCAGACAAGTTATGTAATCGTTGAAGTAAAAGGACTTTGAACATCATGAGGTAATCAAGGTGAGGACGACCTCCACGACCAATAACTTTATTCTTGCGAGAAAACAATTCTGATAACAAGGGGAGAAAGAGTTGCCAATCCATGACAGCGTCTAGACGTTCCAATGGATTACCTTTTTCAGTGAGTTTTGACAAGATTTTTTCATCATCAGTAAATAAATGCATCGTGTTTAACCTCGTTTATCGAGTTTTATACTTGTATTTCTATTATCTCATTTTATAGGTTTTTTGAGGAGTTTTTAGAGGTGCCCATAAATTGATTCCATTCTTATATCCTTTGTCTTCTACCAAATATCTTAGAATTCTCCCAAAATGTGTCCAAAATATTGACAGAATTCCACTTGCCTTCGATGAGGACTTGCCCACTACTGTGTTTTTTATCGCCAAGAATACAGGACATCAAGACAGTCTTACCCGCCCCATTAGGTCCAATCAAGGCGACACAATCTCCCTGTTTAATCTCAAAACTAATATCCTCTAAAATTGTCTTCCCCTTGATTCTTTTTCCAAGAGACGTGACTTGAATAACCGTTTCACTCATACCTGTGATTTCCTTTCTTTTGTATAGGAACCATCCTAATTGACAAAAGAGCTGATATCATTGGACTCCCTTAATACTCCACTTCTAGCTCAGTGCAGAAGAGACTTCCGCTCAGATGAAGTCTCGTTTCAACTTGTTCTAAATCAGATTCAAAACGATCCACCTTTACAGATGATAGGGGATGTGAGATTCCAGTGGTGTCCATGACACAACCATGAGGAAGTCGAATATGAACTTCACCAAACTTAGCATCAAGATGAACTGCTACCTGACTTGATGCAAAGCTGGCTTGACTCAAATCCAGCCACAGCTCACCGAAAGCCATATTCATATCAACCGTTTCGACTTCTTGAGAATAGATGCGATACCTATCCTCAGCCATATATGTCTTAACAGAAATATGTGGTCCTTCTTGGTCGTTCTTATTGACCTTATAGTCTTTAGTGAGATCTTTCTTTTGACTACGGCCATATAGCAACTCTAAAGCCAAACCTATTAGAAAGATACCGCTAAAGAGATTCCACTGTGCAAAGTCAAGGTTTAACAAGTCATGAACATAGGGTGATAAGAAGGCCAAACCAAGAAAAATAAGGAGAGGTCGCCTATTCAAGATACCAAAACAAAAGAAGGCCAAGAAGAAGACCAGATTATAGTTGACCATGATCCAAAAATCTGGAATAAAGGCACTAGCGATAAAACAAGCTGCTAGTAAAAGCAACAAGAAGGACCGAAGATTAAATCGTTCCATAAGAAAACTCCTTTCTAAAGAAATGATTGCAATTTTCCAATTATTTTCACTATCAGTATAGCACTATTTGTAAACGTATTCAATGTTATATTAAAAGGATTTGCAAGAAAAAAAGAGCTTTCGCTCTTTCATCATTTTCAATGTTTGACAGTTATTTGTCCAAAGGATACTGAGCCTGTTAGAGAAACTGTAGTGCTTGATAACTCTCGCTCTCCTAGACTATCGTAGCCTTTCACTCCTGCTAGGCTTGTATGAAGCCCATGTGTATCCACTTGCCAATCCTTGGGCACTCGAATGATAACCTGAGAAAAATTTGCCTGAACCACAATCTGAGGTCGGTCCGTCATAAACTGAGCCTGACGCAAATCCAAGGTCAAACGCCCAAAATCAGCATTGGCATAGACAGTTTCAAGATTCTGAGAAGTCACCACTTGCACAGACTCTGAAAAAAGAGTCTTAGCAAAAATTTCTCGCTCATGTTCTTTAGACACCTTGTAAGAGAATTTTTTCTTATAACTTGGCTTGCTCAAACGGTCCACTGCAATCCCCAAGATAAGAATCCCTACAAAGAGAGTCCATTCCGAATAGTCCAAGCGAAAAAGGTCATGTATGTAGGTTGATAGAAAGGCCATCCCCAAGAAAAAGAGAAATTTTCCCTTAGATTGCCAGCTCAAAAGCACAAAAAGCAAGGCTAAAATCAACTTATAATTAAAAGCCAAATACAAATCTGGAATAAAAGCTGTTGCGATAAAATAGGCTGCAATGATAAGTAAGGTAATAACACCTGAATTAAAGCGTTTCATAACAAGTCCTCCCTAAATCCTGTCCTTGAGTTTTTCCACAAAAAGGTAGGCTGCTGGACAGAAAAGCGTATTTTTTATAGTCAGATGATTGATCTGATAGATTTTCTTACGATCCGTGTGAGGAAAGGCTGCACAAGCCTTAGGACGGACATCATAAATATCACAGAGATTATCAGGCCCTAAAAAAGGACAAGGCATAGACTTGAAGACCTTGTCGCCATCCTCATCTACCTGCAGGTACATCTCTTCGAAGGCAGGTAATTTCATTCGAAAATGCTTGGCAATGCGAGTAATGTCCTGCTCTGTGAAGTCGGGACCAAGCGTCTTACAACAATTAGCACACTGGGTACAATCAATCTCCTGAAAGACTTCATTGTGCACCTCCTGAACAATCTTATCTAAATTTTTAGGAGCCTTCTTCTTAAGTTGTGCTAGAAACTTACGGTGCTCCCCCTGCTTTTGACGTGCCAATTCCTCATAACGTTTGACATCAATAGTCTGTGACATGTGTTTTCTCCGATGATTTATAATTCTTTCATCTATTATAGCATAAAAGAAATAGAGCCTAGCTTGAACTAGACTCTATGTCAGTTACATTGATACGATTCTACGATAAGAACGCGACGTTAGGACGAAAACCAAGACATAAGCTAAGAAGAAAACGCCACAAACAATAATTGTAACCACTAACATAAGATCTGGATTGAGAACTCCAATGATACGCACAATCAAACTGATCATATGATAAGCAAAGGCCAAGTGAATAAAGGCAAAAATCAAAGGGAGGAAGAAGACGGTAAGAACTTGCTTACGAATGGTTTGCTTGACTTGAAGGTCGTCCAACCCAATCTTTTGAAGAATAACAAAGCGCTCACGATCCTCATAACCTTCAGAAATCTGTTTATAGTAAATCACGAGAACTGTGCCAAGCATAAAGATAATGGATAAGAAAATACCGATAAATAAGGTTCCGCCAACAAAGCCATTTAGCATCCCTTCTACATCATATCGGCTATTAGCAGTGAGGTTAGGCCCAGGGACACCAGTAGTTTGTCCAGCTAACTGTTGCATTTCTTTATCCGTGAGTTTGTCTAACAAATCTGAATTTTTCTTGGCTTCATGTGTAGGGTCTTTGACGTTAACACCAACATAAGTAGATTGAGTTGTTGCTGTTCCTTTGATACTTTCTTTAAAAATATCCATATCAGGAACGACAAGGTAGCTATAATCAGAAACTATGGTTGTAAAGATATTAGGTACTTTACCTTTAATAAAGTCATTAAGGCTTTCCTGAATCTGGTAGTTTTGACCATTAATAGAGACACTCTTTTGATCTTTCAATATTTTATTTTTAGTAAATAAGCTAACTTGATTTGAAGTCAGATTGAGGTCTTTACCTGTTAATTGCTTATAAGTTGCTTGTGAGAAGACAAGAAAAACTGACTTTGGTAGAACTTTTCTTTCATTCTCAGAAAAGATGGTTAGCTTGTTTTTTTCTTGTTCTTTGATACCAAAGTAGAGGTAAGTTACTTCCGTTTTTCTATTGACCTGATTTCCCGACTGTGATAAGAAATCATCCATAACCTTTTGTGTACTTGTTACATCTACATTCGTTCCGGTAACTGTGTAATCATGTGGAGCAGCACTCGCCAGATAGTCTTTTTTTCCAGCATAGATACTTGCAGCACCTACAAGCGTCACGAGAACCATACTTGAGAGGATAGCAATGGTTGCAAGCCCAACTGCATTTTTCTTCATCCGAAAGACAAGGTTGGAAATGGAAATCATATTATTAGGCTTGTAATAGTAGCTTTTCTTCTTTTTCAAGAGTTGCAGAACTACTGTTGTCCCAGCGTTGAAGAGAAGATAAGTCCCTAAAATGACCAGTAAAACAGCTAGGAAAAAACTGATAATAGCCGTTACTGGATTCTGAACAGAGAGAGCAAGATAGTAACCATATCCCATAGTCCCAAGTCCTAAAAGGGTTTGAATAACTAGGAAACGTCCTTTTTTCTCACCCTTAAGGCCATCTTTAGTTAATTGTAAAGGATTAAGCCGTAGTAATCGGAAACCATTTACCAAAACCAACAAACTAAAAATACAAGCAAAGATGACAAGAACAATAGGGATCGTCATTACTTGAAAGGTCGAAACCAAACCAGTACCTTCACCGATAATCCTTTGAAGAAAAGCATAAATGAGTTTATCGAATAGCGCCCCTACACCTATACCTAGAAGCAAAGTCACAAAACCCATAATCATCGTTTCTTTTAAAATCATGCTAAAGAGGTGACGTTTCTCTAAGCCTAGCACACTATAGAGACCAAGCTCCTTTGAACGATTTTTCATAACAAAGCTGTTGGCATAAAGAACAATAATCCCAGAGGATAGGGCGACAATTCCAAGTCCCAACCCCAAAACCATCTTGATAGCATCTGCCCCAGTTAAGTCATCCAGATGCGAATTAAGCGTTAAAGATGTAAAAATATAGGTAATAGCAATAACCAGAATAGTTGCCAATGTATACGGATAATAAAGCTTACGATTTTTTATGAGATTGGACAAAGCCAGTCTATTGGTTAGACGAAACATATTAGTTCACCTCACTTGCCATTACTGTAAGTGTATCGGAAATTTCTTGGAACATTTGATGTTCAGACTTATCCCCTTTGAAGATTTGATTATAAAGAATACCATCCTTGATAAACAAAACACGCTGCGCTCGACTGGCGGCCGATGTTGAGTGAGTTACCATAAGAATGGTCTGACCGCTGGCATTAATAGTATCAAAGACATCCAAGAGTGCCGCTGAAGATTTGGAATCCAAGGCGCCTGTTGGCTCATCTGCTAAGAGGATTTCTGGTTTAGTGATGATCGCACGCGCAACTGCAACCCTTTGTTTTTGGCCACCTGAAATTTCATAAGGGTACTTCTCTAGCAAAGAGTGAATTCCCAGTTGACGACTGATAGCTTCAACTTGTGTCATCATTTGCTTAACTGAGCATCGAGAAAGGACCAAAGGTAGCAAGATATTATCTTTAACAGATAGGGTATCTAAAAGATTGAAATCCTGGAAAACAAATCCTAATCTTTCACGACGGAAACTGGAAGCATCCTTATTTTTAATTCTTGCTGTGTCCATACCATTCAGATAGACACGCCCTGCTGTTGGTTTATCAAGCATGGCAAGGATATTAAGCAAGGTTGATTTTCCTGACCCGGACTCACCCATGATTGCAACATAGTCACCTTTATCAACCGTAAAATGGATATCTTTAAGGGCTTCAACTTGATTTCCTTTGAAACACGTTTTATAAATTTTTTTAACATGTTGAACATCTAGTAATGTCATAATAAGCTCCTTTATTTAATAGATTTGGAAGAGATTTTAGGAACCTCTTACTTAACTTCTGATACCATTTTATAGAAAAAGCAAGGTCTCAACCATAACCCTTGCTTTCATTTCTAGTCTTATTTCTTACACTTTTGTAAGTTATTAATCAATAGCCAACTTCTGCTTTTGAAAATGAATGGAAACCGTGGTTCCTTGACCTACTTGGGAGCTAATACTAATATCATGTCCAAGCTGATCAGCAATTTTCTTTGAAAGATAGAGACCTAACCCAGACGACTGCTGAGTCAATCGGTCATTGTAACCTGAAAAACCACGCTCAAAAACCCGTAAAATATCACTATCCTTGATACCAATCCCAGAATCTTTAAGATAAAGCGTATTATCTTTAAAGTAAATGTCAATGCCACCACTCTTTGTGTACTTCAAACTATTTGACAAGACCTGCTCAATGATGACTAAGAGCCATTTTTCATCTGAAATAACCTTAACATCCAGGTCATCTAGGTTAATAGTCAACCCTTTTTGAATAAAGAAAAGACTATGCTTTCGAATAACTTCTTTAACCAAGGGGTCTAATGCAACCTGCCTCAACTGCAAATCATCATGAAAGTTTTCCAAACGTAAATACTGCAAGACCAGATTGGTGTAGGCATCAATCTTGAAGACCTCTTGCTCCAAGAGAGCCCTCGTTTTACTATCTGTAACATCCCCTAACAATAATTGACTGGCTGCTATTGGCGTCTTGATTTGATGCACCCAAAGGGTATAGTAGTCCATCAAATCTGTATAGCGCTTGCGCTCCTCCTCAGTCTGAACCATTTGACTCTCCTTAGCATTTTCCAAGGCCTGAGCTAGATAAAACTCTAAAGGACTTGATGGTGTCATTTTCTCATAGAGATAGGCTAAGTTATAAGACTGATAAGAGCTAACCAAGTCCCAAATAACTATGATGATAGCCACAAATGTCAGTATGGTCAAGGCATAATGAAGAATATCTGCTGCCTCTTCAAATAAAAAAGCAAACAAAACCAAGATGATTCCATTAAAAATAAGCAAAAGATAGAAAGGTAGACGAGACCTAATCTGATATGTGATAAATTGACGCTTATCCATCATGACGCAACCCGTAACCGACACCTTTCTTGGTTTCAATAAAGTCCTTCAAACCAACTGCCTCTAACTTCTTACGTAAACGTGCCACATTTACAGAGAGAGTGTTATCATCAATAAAGAAGTCACTATTCCAAAGCTCCTTCATGAGGTCTTCACGACTAACGATATTACCAGAACGCTCAAAGAGAACTTGTAAAATCTGAAATTCATTCTTAGTCAAAGAAACGACTTCTCCCTGATAAACCAGATCCATGGCCTTAAGGTTCAGAATCACACCCATATATTCCAAAAGACTCTGATCCTTTCCAAACTCATAAGATCGGCGCAAAAGCCCTTGAATTTTTGCCAAGAGAACATTTTGGTCAAAGGGTTTAGTCACAAAGTCGTCCCCACCCATATTGATTGCCATAACGATATCCATGGCCTGATCTCTGGAAGACAAGAACATAATAGGCACCTTGGAGACCTTCCGAATTTCCTGACACCAGTGATAACCGTTGAATAGAGGTAAACCAATATCCATAAGAACCAAGTGGGGTTCTTCTTTTACAAAAAGAGATAATACTTCCATGAAATCTTCAACAAGAACAACTTCGTACTCCCACTGTTCTAGTATTTTCTTGACTTGTTGACGGATAACCTCGTCGTCCTCAACTAATAAAATCTTATGCATAACTCAACCTCTTTCATTTCTCACTATTATAACAAAAATGACATAAGAATCGCCCTTTCTCAGCAAATCTTACAATAATGTTAGATTGAATTTTGCAACTTTTTAAAGAGTGCATTTTTATGGAAAAATTATTTTAGTCTTCAAAGAAAATATAGTATTATAATAGTGTTGATGTTGGTTTATCATCAACCTTCGAAAGCTTCATCAAACAATGAGAACATTACTTATTTATGTCACGAATGGGCGTGACGTTTCTACAAGGTGCCGTAACACCTAACAATAAGTAAGCTAATTTAGTCATAGAAAGATTTCACTGTCTTTTTGTGATTTTAAAGGCTTGCTTTGCAGGCCTTTTTTATATTATTCGATTGTTTTGGTTTTTGTCAGAGTCTCAATAGATTCTGAAATAAATCAAAGCACAGCATTGTTATTCAATTTATAGGAGGTAATATGAAATTACTGGAAGACCGCATTCTCAATGATGGGAATGTTCTTGGGAAAATTATCCTCAAAGTTGACTATTTTTAACTCACCAAGTTGACTTTGAGCTCATGCGTGAAATTGGAAAGGTATTTGCTAAAAAGTTCAAGGATACTGGCATCACCAAGGTGGTGACTATCGAAGCATCTGGTATTGCACCAGCCCTCTATGCAGCTGAAGCCTTAGATGTCCCTATGATTTTTGCTAAGAAGGCTAAAAATATCACCATGAATGAGGGTATCCTCACTGCTGAGGTTTACTCTTTCACTAAACAGGTGACTAGTACTGTCTCTATCGCAAGCAAGTTCCTCACTCCTGAAGATAAGGTTCTCATCGTTGATGATTTCCTAGCTAACGGCCAAGCTGCCAAAGGATTGATTCAAATCATTGAAGAGGCTGGCGCACACGTCGAAGCTATCGGAATCGTTATCGAGAAATCCTTCCAAGATGGTCGTGCTCTTTTGGAAGAAGCCGGCTACCCAGTTGTTTCACTTGCTCGTTTGGAGCGTTTCGAAAATGGTCAGGTCGTATTTAAGGAGGCAGACATCTAATGCAAAATAAAGAGAAACACTCACAAGTGGCAATCTTAGGACTGCAACACTTACTCGCCATGTACTCAGGCTCAATCTGGTTCCAATCATGATTGCTGGAGCTTTGGGCTACTCAGCTCATCAATTAACCTACTTGATTTCAACTGACATCTTCATGTGTGGTGTGGCAACTTTCCTCCAACTTCAACTCAATAAACACTTCGGTATTGGTCTTCCAGTTGTGCTTGGAGTTGCCTTCCAATCAGTGGCTCCACTCATTATGATTGGTAAGAGTCATGGTAGCGGTGCCATGTTTGGTGCCCTTATCATTTCAGGGATTTATGTTATCTTTGTTTCTGGTGTCTTTTCAAAATTTGCCAACCTCTTCCCTTCCATCGTTACGGGATCGGTCATCACAACTATTGGTTTGACCCTTATCCCTGTCGCTATCGGAAATATGGGGAACAATGTTGACAAACCAACTGGTCAAAGCCTCTTCCTTGCAGCTAACGATTCTTATCATCCTTTTGGTTAATATTTTTACCAAAGGATTTATCAAATCAATCTCAATCTTAATTGATTTGGTTATAGGTACTGTTATCGCAGCAAGCATGGGCTTAGTTGACTTCTCACCGGTAGCTGCGGCACCTGTTGTCCATGTGCCAACACCATTCTACTTCGGAATGCCTAAATTGGAGTTGTCATCAATCATCATGATGTGTATCATCGCTACTGTGTCAATGGTTGAATCAACCGGGGTTTACTTGGCGCTTTCTGACATTACCAAAGACCCAATTGATAGCACTCGCCTCCGTAACGGCTACCGAGCTGAGGGTATGGCTGTTCTCCTTGGTGGACTCTTCAATACCTTCCCATACACAGGTTTCTCTCAAAACGTTGGTCTTGTGAAGTTGTCAGGCATTAAGAAACGCTTGCCAATCTACTACACAGCTGGCTTCCTTGTTCTTCTCGGACTCCTTCCTAAGTTTGGTGCCTTGTCTCAAATCATCCCAAGCCCAGTACTTGGTGGTGCTATGCTAGTCATGTTCGGTTTTGTTTCTATTCAAGGGATGCAAATCTTGGCACGTGTTGATTTTGCTAACAACGAACACAACTTCTTGATTGCTGCGGTATCAATCGCTGCAGGGGTTGGTCTTAACAATAGCAACCTCTTCAACAGTTTACCAACAGCTTTCCAAATGTTCTTCTCAAACGGTATCGTGGTCGCAAGCTTACTTGCCATCGTCCTCAATGTGCCATTTTGAACCATAATAAAAAAGAAAAATAACACAAGAACACCTGAGTCGCTTTACTTAGGTGTTTTATCATGCAATAAAACATATTGAATCCAAGTCATATCTATAGTACAATAAAAATATAAATGTTTGAAAAATTAATTTAGAAAGGAGAATAGAATGCACGAAACACATTCTCTCCGTGAGCGATTTCTTGTTTTCTTCAAGATTTTTGTGCCCATACTAATCTATCAGTTCGCCAACTTCTCGGCAGCCTTTGTGGACACTACCATGACTGGTCAATACGATGCCCTACACTTGGCGGGTGTAGCCATGGCAACGAGTTTATGGAGTCCTTTTTTTACCTTCTTAACAGGTATCGTCTCTGCCTTGGTTCCGATTATCGGGCACCATCTAGGGGCAGGTCGCAAGGATCGAGTAGCTCCAGATTTCTATCAATTTCTCTATATGGCTTTAGGTCTATCACTGATCCTCTTTGCCCTCGTTTTTCTGGGGGCACCCTTAGTTCTGGGACACTTAGGTTTGGAACCAGTGGTCAGAAAGGTAGCCCTTGGTTACCTACGCTTTTTGAGCCTTGGAATTATTCCCCTTCTGCTCTTTAGCGTGGTTCGCTCCTTCCTTGATGCGCTTGGCCTCACGCGCCTTTCCATGTACCTCATGCTTTTGCTTCTACCACTAAATGGTTTCTTCAATTTTCTCCTCATCTATGGCATCGCTGGTCTACCAGAGTTGGGGGGAGCCGGAGCAGGTCTGGGAACTTCATTGGCTTACTGGGCTCTTTTCCTTATTTCCATCGCAGTTATCAGAAAGCATAAGAAGGTTAAACCCTACCAGATTGAAAAAATCCAACCCCTTGATAAGACGGCTCTGCTTGATGCACTGAAACTAGGCCTCCCCATTGGTGGAACGGTCTTTGCGGAGGTCTCCATCTTCTCAGGCGTTGGTCTAGTTATGGCCAAGTATCCATCCCTAGTCATTGCCAGTCATCAGGCAGCCATGAATTTCTCAAACCTCACGTATGCCTTTCCTCTCAGTGTTTCCAGTGCAATGGCTATCATTATTTCTTATGAATTTGGAGCTAAACGCATGGATGCGGTTAAGAGCTATAGCAAACTAGGACGTCTAACTGCCTTAGTTTTTGCTGGCTTTACCTTGTTCTTTCTCTATTTCTTGAGATATGATTTAGCTGAACTCTATGGACATGAACCTGAGTTTTTGAGAATGACAACCGTTTTCATGACCTATAGCCTCTTCTTTCAAGTATCGGATGCCTTTGCGGCTCCACTTCAAGGAATTCTGCGTGGCTATAAGGACACCAAGGTTCCTTTCTATCTCGGTGTCTTGTCCTACTGGGGCTTGACCTTTCCTGTTGGTTACCTTCTTGAAAAAGTTGCTGGACTGGGTCCATATAGTTACTGGATTGGCCTGATTGCCAGTCTTATCGTCAGTGGTCTTTGTTACCAATGGCGCCTAAATAGAATCGTCAAACGCTACGAATCACATCATTAATATACCTTAAACAGTCTAGTTAGACTGCTTTTTCTCTGCTCAAAACTTGATAATAAAGAAAAAGCCTCCTTCATATTGAAAACAAATAAACTGTTGTCAATGTACAGAAAGTTTCTTTTATGAGTGATTAGTTATATTCAGATTTTCCTGCTTATTGCCAAACTGGATCCATTAATGAAAGCATAGATGTTTAATATTGAAAAAGGTCAATTTTTGTCCTGAAAGGTTAGGTGATATTTTATGTTAGATTTAAAAGGCTTTCCTTAATTTCTTTTACATGCAAAAGAGGTTGGTAGCAAGGGACTCCAACCTCTTTAGTTATGACATGATTCTGCTAAAAACATCTCTTAAAACTCGTGACTAGTCAATCTACTTGGTCAAGTAAGTAGGCATAGCCTTCTTTTTCCATATCAGCTTTAGGCACAAATCGCGTTGCTACACCATTGATACAGTAGCGTAACCCCCCCTTGTCACTTGGCCCATCTGGAAAGACATGCCCAAGATGAGAATCTCCTACACGACTACGAACCTCAATACGATCCATATTGTGAGAATGGTCTTCTTTGTAGTTGGCAACCTCGGGACTAATAGGACGAGAGAAACTTGGCCAGCCACAGGCTGAATAAAACTTGTCCCTAGATGAAAAGAGAGGCTCACCGGTCACTACATCAACATAAATCCCTGGTTCAAAATGATTCCAAAGTGGGCTTGTAAAGGCTCGTTCTGTTCTATTTTCTTGGGTCACAGCATAGGCTTCTGGACTCAGACTTACTTTAAGTTCCTCCTGACTTGGCTTGTGATAAGAACTTGAATCAATAACAGGGTTAACGGCTTGATTAACATTAATATGGCAATAGCCATTAGGATTCTTCTTGAGATAGTCCTGATGGTATTCCTCAGCAGGAATAAAGTGCTGAAGTGGCAACAACTCAACCGCCAAAGGCTGACCGTATTGCTCAGACATTTCTTGGAAAACTTTCTCGATGATTGGAAGGTCATTTACATCAGTATAGTAAACACCCGTACGGTACTGGGTTCCCACATCATTCCCCTGTTTGTTTTTGCTTAGAGGATTGATGATACGGAAAAAATGTAGCAGAATCTCTCGCAATGTCACCTTGCCAGCATCATAGGTCACCTGAACAGTCTCAGCATGTCCCGTCTGACTGATGAGCTCATAACGAGTCGTCTCACTACTACCATTAGCATAACCCGAAACCGCATCTAACACACCAGGCACACGAGAGAAGTACTCTTCCACACCCCAGAAACAGCCACCAGCAAGATAGATCACATGATTATTTGGATTTGACATTTTTAGCACTCCCTTCACTAGATACTTGCATCTCCACGCTTTAAGTGTAACTCTTTTTGGGAGATTTCGCACTTATGGTGACTTGGAGAGAAAAAAACAACGACATTGGGTCGTTGTTTGATGAGGGTTATTTTTTATAAGTGGCATCAATACCTGAGAAGTATTTTTTAGAAAGTTTTGAGACTGTTCCATCTTTAATTAACTCTTCCACAGATTTATCCGCTTTTTCTCGTAAGTCTTTATTTTTTCCTTTATTGAAAGCAATGGCAATGTTTTCTTGTCCTAATTCACCATCCAAAATCTTCAGATCTAGATTTTTTTGTTTAATAATAGCTGATAAGATTGTCTTAGAGTTTGAGTAACCATCAACTTGACCATTCGTTACCCCTGTCAAAGCTGCTTCACGGTCATCGAAGGTTTGAATTTGAATAGATGGATCATAAGCATTAACAACTTTAATTTGGTTTGAACCAACGGTTGCTGCTAATGTATGACCCCCAAGCTCATTAATATTTGTTAGTGAAGAATCTTTTTTAACGACAACACCATATTGGAAGGTTGCATACGGTGTTGTGAAATCGTAAGATTTTTGGCGTTCATCCGTAATTGCGATACTACTTGCGACCGCATCAACTTTACCACTTTGCAAAAGACCAAACAGTCCATCAAAACTTGTTGTTATAAACTCCACTTTATAGCCGATTTTCTTGCCAACTGCTCTAGCAATTTCTACATCAAAACCTGTCAAATCACCATTCGAATCTTTATAAGAACCAGGGAAACTTACACCTGTTGTGGCAACACGTAGAACCTTTTCATTTGAACTAGATTTTGAGACTGTTTGGGTCGTTTTCGAACCTGATGCAGTTTGATAGCCAAAATATGCAATTACAGCAATAAAAATAATACCTACAATAGCAAAAATTGATTTCTTTTTCATAATAATCTCCTTTATAAATTAAATAGTTACTTGTGATAAAACTTCATCCACTTTTTCTAGACATTCACCAATATTATTTTTAGGATCTACCCAAGATAATATATCTTCTTTTGTGAAGTTTAACCTCACCCTCTCATCTGAGTAAACCAAGTCAATGAAGTCTTTGTTTTCTTCAAGTGCAGTCATTGCTGCCTGATAGACAATTTCGTGGGCAGTCTGTTTGCCGAGTTTTAGTCCCACTTCAAACATGATACGCTCAGAATATGGGAGAGCTCCTTGTTTATTTAAATTATCAAGCATCTTATCTTGATTAACTTTCAATCCAGATAAAATATAAGTTGCGTTGACGATTTGAGCATCAAGATAGCTTGTAATTTCTGGTAAAGCTACCCATTCATTACGCCAATGAATAGCATCCCGCTCACCATCAATTAGAAGCGATTGAAACATCAAATCAACATCTTTAAAGACCGGTTGTGTCAGGCTCGCTAACCCTTCAATAAGGGCAGGATTACGTTTTTGAGGCATGGTTGATGATCCTACTTCACCTTTTTTAAAAGGCTCATGTACCTCATCAATTTCTGTTTTCATCAATGTAAAAAGCTCACGACCGATTTTCCCAAGTGTACCTGAGAAAATACCTAAAACACTTGCAAATTCAGAAAAACGATCTCGAGAAGGTTGCCAAGAGATGTTAGGAACAGCTAAGCCTAACTCTTTTAAGACTGCCTTCTCAACTTCTCTTCCTCTACCGAAAAATGAGGCATAAGAACCAACCGCACCACTGATACTACCTACGAAAACATCATTCTCAAGCAATTGCTTCAACCTTCGTTGACTTCGTAAGAGTTCATCCAACCAGATTGACAATTTGAAGCCAAAAGTGATTGGAATAGCATGTATACCATGTGTCCGACCTATCATAAGTGTCGAACGATGTTCTTTGGTTAATTTTGCTAGAGTAGAAATAAGGTCTTTTGTATGATCCAAAATGATATTATAGGCTTCTTTAGTTTGCAACATTATACCAGTATCCACTATATCTTGGGTAGTGACACCATAATGAACAAACTCACCTTCTTTTCCTCCAACCTCTTCTTGCAAAGCATGAATGAGAGCAATCAATGAATGACGTTTCTCAGCACTTTCTTTTTGTAGAGAAAGAAAATCAAAGTTATCTACCTTGGCTTTTTTCACAATTTTATCAGCTGCTGATTTTGGAATGATGCCTAAATCACCTTCAATCTTCGCTAAAGCAGCTTCAACAGCCAATTGTTTTGAAATTTTATTATCATCACTCCATATAGAACGTATAGCTGGAGTTGAAAAATTATTTTGCAATAATATGGAATCTAAAACACTCGTCATAGAATCTCCTTACAATTCTGCACTTTCTGGTGTGCCTCTGTACAGTGAGTTTACAAAAGAACGTACCCTATCATGACTACCCTCATTAGATAGTAAAATCTTAGCATCTCCTTGAGTTAGGATTTCACCATTTTCTATAAAGACAGCCTTATCTGCAATTTTTCTTGCAAACTCCATTTCATGTGTTACCAAGATCATTGTAATATTCTTCTTCGCAAGATTTACAATAACTTGAAGAACACTTTCAACCATCTCAGGATCTAGTGAAGACGTAGGTTCATCAAATAGAATAACTTCTGGATGAAAAGCAACCGCACGCGCAATTGCCACCCGTTGCTGCTGACCCCCAGATAGGGTAGCAGGGTATTGTGAAACAAATTTCTCAAGACCAACGTCTTTTAAAGCTTGTAGCGCAATTTCTTTAGCTTCTGACTTACTATATTTTCCGTTTAGAATAAGAGGACGATACACATTTTCTAGTACGGTAAAATTTTTAAATAAGTTAAAACTCTGAAAGATCATTGTTGAGTATTGTCTTATCTCTCGAATAGCATTCTTAGACAATTTTGAAGTATCAACTTCTGTATTAGAAATCCGTAATATACCTTGACTGGGCTTTTGAAGTAAATTAATAGTTCTTAGTAGGGTTGTTTTACCAGAACCACTCGGTCCGATAAAAACAGTAACTGAACCTTTTTCAACTTCCAAGTCAATATTTTTCAAAATTTGTTTTTTACCAATTGTTACATCTAGATCTTTCAAACTAATAAGAGTCATGTAAATCCCTCCTATACGGAATTTCTAATTCTTTTTCAAATTGTTTTTGAACCCATGTATATACTACAATCATTATCCAATATAGTAGACCAACTGCTAAATAGGTTTCAAAATAACGAAACGATTCGCCAGCAATCATCTTAGCATTACCAAAAAGCTCTGTTATCCCTAATGTAAAAGCCAAAGATGTTTCTTTCAACAAACTAATAAAGGTATTTCCTGTTGCAGGAAGAGCATTTAGGGTAGCTTGGGGAAGAATGACATGGAGAAACACCTTCCAGGCAGGAATGTTCAATGCTTCCCCAGCTTCGATTTGTCCCTTATCAATAGAGTTAATTGCCGCCCTAAATATTTCTGACAAGTAAGCAGCCTCTTTTAACCCAAGTCCAATTAAAGCAGCAGTTAATGCCGACATCCCTTTGAAAGCAGGAAATAGTTGAGGCAAACCATAAAAAATAAGGAACAATTGAACAAGCGTTGGCATTCCCCTAAAGAGAGAAATATAAACTTGTGAGATAAATATCAAAACCTTATTTTTAGACAATTGCAACCATGTAATAAATAGTCCAATTAGAATAGCTAAAATCATAGAAATAAGAGCTATAAAAATAGTTACTGGAATATAGGCTGGTAACTTTACAAATAATTCAAAAAAATATTCCCAACTAAAATTCATTAACATTCTCCTTTATTAGATCTTGTAATTCTTTATCATTAACATTCAAAAGAGCTTTTTTATCCAATATCTTAATCATATATATAGTCTTATGATCCGAAAAAAGTTGTTTTTCCGATAAGTAAACAAAGCCCAACTTCTCATAAGCTTTGATAAGCCATGGGTGTTCAAGTGCAGTTCCCAAAGTTATAGCAGGTGCTCTCAATTTCTTAATAACAAATTCGTCAATTACTTCTTCTATAAGCATCCTAGCCAAAGACCTCCCTTGATAATCAGGATGGGTCGCAACCCAACCAAGATGAGGTAAAGCAAAGGGAGAAGGATTTTTAGACCATGGTAATCTTAGAGATGCTGTTGTCACTATCTTTCCATCGGCCTTTTCAGTAAACATGGGTTGCCCTAGCCAATGGTCTTCAACTTCCTCAGAACTAATGGTAGCAGCTTTGAAATGAATTCCTAGCTTTTCATTATTACTATATGCTGTGTGAAAGAGTTCTGTGAGCTGTTCAATCTCTTTTATACTAACTTTCTCCATATCTTACCTTTCTGAAAGTAATTTCTTGATTTCACCCAGTGTTAAAGTTTCTCTTTCTTTTATCTTAAATAGAACATCTAATTTTCCATGACTTAGCTGAGAAGCCTTCTCAAAAATGTCATCTTCTAATAAAGGATTAGCTGGTGAACCTTTAGGATCCTCAACTAAGAATGAGTAAGTCTCCTCTTTAGTAATGATTTCTAAACAAATAGTCCTTTTTTCTGAGCTTGCTTTTAAATCATTTTTTCGTGTAATCAGATTTCGAAACTGATGAAATGCTTGGTCAACAGTGTTTTCAGAGAAATCAGAATAGTCAACCTTACCTTTTATCAAACCCAACCAAGTAATATACTCGATTGAAAATTTTCCCTCGATACCATTTTGAGGAGTACGATGTGTTAAAGCTCTGTCACCATCCTCGGTAAAATGAATAACAAGACTTTCAATTTCTGATAGAGATAGGTTTAGTTCAAAAGCTTTCTGAGCCGCTTCTAAACCTGCTGTTGCTGCTGAGCAGATAGGATAATTCTTAAACCAAAGACCCACTTTTTCTAACTGGCTAGGTTGCAACCAATTCTCTAGAAGTTGCTTACTATCTAATGCCTTACCAATTATAGTTTGACTCCATCCTCTTTTAGACGAAAAAGGATCCGCATACGCACTTAAGCCTGACCTTATTATTTGATAAGCAACCACTGCATTTCTCGCTGCAAAACCCGCATTCAATGGTTTACCATCAGTTCCTTCTTGATATAGAAAACCAGATGCTTGACTTGTGGCCAATGATAATAATTGCGAAAAACAATCGCTCGATAACTGTTTTAAGCTTCCTATTGCTGCTGTTGCTGCCAAAGTCCCAATTGTTGCTGTCGCATGCCAACCTTCTTTGACATGTTGTGGTTGAAATTGTTGCCCCAGTCTACCAGCTAATTCAACTCCTTGAACATAGGACCAGAGAAAATCTTTTAGCTGAACATCATTCTCAGAAACTGCAAGCAAAGCTGAGAAAATGACTGCACTTGGATGTCCTCTATAAGTTACTAAAACATCATCTAAGTCTTCGTAATGTGCTAGATAACCTTGTAATAGAGCTAATCTCTCAGGAGTCGTTGAATACGATGAAAACCAGATTTTTTTCTCTCCTAGCAAACCGAATGATTTAATAAACGCTTGGTTCTTTGTAGTTTCCAAGCCCTTTGATAAACAAGCAAGATAATCAATAAATGCTAGGTAGGCTATCTCAAGTTGTTTTTGATTATGAGTGGAAGGTTTATATCTTTTCAAGAGATGAAAAACTAAATCTTCAGTTACTGTCATATAACTCTCTTCTTTTCTAGAAAAGCAATTAGCTTCTCAATTCCTAATTGAATCGTTTTTAAATCTGATACTAAACTTAATCGGATGTATCCCTTACCAAATTCTCCAAAAGTAGAACCCGGAATCAAAGCTACTTGTTCCTTTGTAAGAAACTCTTCCACAAAAGTAATATCATCTATTGTTTTAGGTAGTTTAATCCAAATGAAAAAAGTTCCTTCTGATTTTATAACATCAATATTATGTTCTTCCAACAGACTTAAAACAAGATCTCGTCTTTCCTTATACAACTTTTGAAGTTGCCCACGTTCCTTCTCTGAATATAAAAGTGCATATGTCGAAGCATCCTGAACCGATCCAAACGTTCCTCCAACAGAAGCCCTAATATAGCCTTTTAGAAGAGAAATAACCTCTTTGTTTCCGACTGCAAAAGCAATCCCAAAGCCCGCCATGTTAAAGGTCTTAGAAAGTGTATAGATTTCTATTCCTACTTCTTTAGCTCCGGGAGCCTGCAGAAAACTAGGAGATTTTCCTGAAAAGCTAATATCCGAATAAGCAAAATCATGAGAAACAACAAGATTATTCTCTTTAGCAAAGGCTACAGTTTCCTTAAAGAATTCGTCATTTGCTCCAGCACCAGTTGGGTTATTGGGATAATTTAAAAAAAGTAATTTTGATTTCTCTAGGATTTCTTTAGGAATAGATGAATATTGAGGTAGAAAATTATTTTCAATAGTTAAAGGGAGAGGATAATTAACGGCTCCAGCCATCTTAATTCCCGCATCATATCCAAAAAATGCTGGATTCGGTGTTAAAACGATATCTTCAGGATTCGCCAGAACCATTGGTAAAGCAGTTAATGCCACAAGCAAACCACTAAATATCATCACTTCGTCATTACTAAGTTCAACATCATACTCAGATTTATAAAAAGAAATAATTGCTTCTTTTAAACTGTCCTTACCTCCATATGGAGGATAGCCCTGATTTTTCACCTTAACTGAAGCCTTTAAAAATTCTTCAACGATGGGTTGAAAGGTCGGTTGATCAGGATTACCTCGTCCTAAGTTAATGACCCTTTTTCCCTCTTTGTTTAATTTTTTTATTTCTCCCTGTTGATGAGATGTAAAATGATTCTGTCTCTGAGACACTCGATAGGGCGCTATTATTTCCATATCTATCCTCTAATTTCTTCTAAAGCTTCCCTGACAATGTGTGCTTCCAAACCTGGGAATACTGATTGAACTCGGCTATCATTTGATTTAGATATATAGTTAGATAATTCATCAAGCTCTTCGTCTGTATCCAAGCCCAGTTCTTTTAATGTCAAAGGTAAACCAATCTTAGCGTGGTAGTCCTCAATCTCCTTACGATAAACTGCCGAAGGCTCCCTTTCAATGATTGTCTGTAGAAGACTTCCTAAAGCAACAGCTTCTCCGTGTGTTTTTATATAATCCGGTTTTACTTTGACATAGCCATTATAAAATGCATGAGCTATAACACTTCTACCATCTTGATCCAATATCCCATCTACAGATGCAGCAACTAAGAAAATCGTATCAAATAAATTGGTCAATGCTAAATCGTCTAGGGCTTCAATGTCAGTCACCTTCAACACTTCACGCCTACAGATTGTAATATACTCTTTTCCTATTTGTGCAGAGACAAGGTTCTCATTTTCCTTGGTAATTTGTCGTCTTATTTCATAAAATTTAGCAAGTGTATCCCCAATGCCCCATAAAAGATATTTTCGTGGTGCTGTCTTTAGAATATCTGGTTCCAACAAGACTAAATCCACCGCTTTTTTATGTCTCACATTAGCTATTTTTTCGTGAGCCTCAGAATAGACAATACTCTTTGTTATAAGGGCGGCACAGTTTGAAGGAACTGTTTGGACGATAACTGATTTTATCGATAAGTTATCAGTTACAAGTTTTGCTGTGTCTACCAACTGACCATCACCAAAAGCAATTAAAGCATCCGCATCAGTGATAATTTTTTCTATTCTTTCAACTTCTTGGAATGTGCAATATCCCGTGAACAATATTATAGATTTTCAACTAAAAAGCTTTCTGGGAGAAATGGTTTGATAACTTCCAGTACTATCTCGTCTGTCAGAATAATAGATCGATCAATTCCTCTATCCTTCAATAAAGATGGGAGTTGATTCAAAATACCGGCCTTATTTATATATTCTGATAGTCTCATTCTAATAATGCGTTTTACCATCGTTACTCCTTTTTAAAATGATTCAGTAGCGCAAATGCACTTTCAACGAAATAATTCACTGCAACTGGTAAAGCTTCATCTCTAACAATAAAATCATCATGGTGCCAATCAGGAGCATTCTCTTCACCATTTGAACCTACAAAAGCAAAGACCCCAGGAATCTTTTCCTGATAAGCAGCAAAATCCTCTCCTCCTGTTGAAGGAAGTGTTTCAATCACTTCAGCAAACTTTTTGCTATTTTCAAAAATGATTGGTGTCAAGTCTCTATCGTTAAATGTTACATTTGGAGCATTTCCCCAATTGATCTCAACTCTTGCATCAAATTGTTGCGAAACAGCTTTTACGACTTTCTCAAATCTTTCAATTACAGAAAGTCTTACCTCTGGATCAAAGGAACGAATGGTTCCTTCAAAATAACCATTTGCTGGAAGGACATTCCAAGTTGTACCTACATCAATATGAGTAACTGATAAAACAGCTGATTCAAAAGGTGATACCGTACGAGACACGATATTTTGCAAATTATTAATGATTGTCGTAATAACCAAAACAGTATCAACACCAAGGTCTGGACGAGCTGCGTGAGCACTCACTCCATTTACTATTACTTTAAACTGTTCAACCCCTGCCATAATTGCACCTGAGCGTAATCCAATTTGACCTGGTTTTAGATGCGGGTTATTATGGTAACCAATAATAGCTGAAACATTTTCAAGCCCACCAGCTTCAATAACCTTATGACCACCTTGAAAGTTCTCCTCAGCTGGTTGGAATATCAACCTAACTGTCCCATTTAATTCAGCTTCACGCTCTTTCAGTAGTTCTGCTGCACCAAGCAAACTTGTTTGGTGAAAATCATGACCACACGCATGCATAGCACCATTTGAACTAGCATAGTCAAGATTCGTCCTCTCAACAATTGGAAGTGCATCAATATCAGCACGTAAAGCTATAATTGGTAACCCAGATCCAATCTCAGCAATCACACCTGTCTCCAATGGATAATCCAAAGGTTTGATTTCAAGCTCAGATAAATAGTTTTTTATATATTTTGTTGTTTCATATTCTTGCTCAGAAATCTCTGGATGTTCATGAATATAGTGTCTCACTTTAGCTAATTTACTATAAAAAGTATCAGTCATCGGGTTACCTCTCTCGAAAATTTCATAGTCCATATCATAACATTGCATTCTAAACTTGCATAATTGTCATAAATTATGGCTAGCTATAAAAAATATTTATTGCAAATTTTTAATCTATCTATATTTCCTTATAGAATAATGGTTTTATACATTTCTAAATACTCTTATAAAAAGAAAAATGAGAGATGACATTACTAAAACCTATCTACCCATAAATAAAATCTATCACCCACACAAAAAAAATCCATCACAATTGTGATAGGATTTTATTTTTATTCCATTTCAAAGCTTTCGCTCTTGATTTTATCTGGTAAAACGAGAGACAAGAGGATACACAAGATGGCTGGTATCAACCATGGCAATGATGCTCCCGATAATGGAAGGAAGTTAATGATGGCATTAAGTCCTGCAAGTTTGAACTGACTGCCAATTACACTAAGCAAAGCGATAAGTGTCACTACAGTAACTGTAATTTGCATACCAGGTTTAGACAAGGCTACAAACTTATTAGCAATTACAATCATAACAATTGTAATTGTAATTGGGTAAAGAATCAAAAGTACTGGTACTGAGAAAGCAATGATATTATTAAGTCCCAAGTTGGCAATCGCAAATCCAATAAGAGTAAAGACAATAGCATAGGTTTTGTATGAGACTTGTGGGAAGGCCTTATTAAAGAACTCACCGGTCGCCACAATCAAGCCTGCTGTTGTCGTAAAGCACGTCACTGTTACCATAACTGCTAGGAAAATCTGTGAAATCGGACCAAAGATAGCCTGTGTTGCACTCGATAGAACTGCTGCTCCAAGGTTAGCACCTTCTCCCAAAGTTGATGTATCAAGTGGGAAATGGTTACCCAAGAATGCTAGACCTAAGTATAAACCTGAGAACATCAATCCAACCAGAATACCTACAATCCAAATGGTTGAGATGTACTCTTTTTTAGATTTAAAGCCTAATTGATTGAGGGTTACTACTGCCACCACACTAAAGGCTACCGAAGCCAAGGCATCTAAAGTATTGTACCCTTCCAAGAAACCATTACCAAAAGCTGAGGCTTTATAAGCTTCTGTTGCAGTATGTGTGCTATGACCACCATATTTAAAGGCACCAACTACAATCAAAATAACGATTAATAGGGCAAAAATAGGAGTCAGGATTCGACCAATACTATCTAAAATCTTAGAAGGATTCATTGCAATCCATAAAGCCAAGGCAAAATAAACGGCTGTGAAGGCAAGTAACCATAGACTAGTATGACTATTACCAAGCATTGGTTCAATACCAATTGAAAAAGCTGTTGCTGCTGTCCTTGGGATGGCAAAGAATGGTCCAATAGACAAGTAAAGCACCGACAAGTATAGCAAGGCAAACTTAGGTGAGATTTTTTGAGAAATCTCATGAATATATCCCTTCGGATTTAGAGTCCCAATAATAAGTGTTAGAATTGCAATTCCGACACCAGATAGAACAAAACCGGCAATAGCTGGCCAGAAATGACCTCCAGATTCAAAGCCTAGCTGAGGTGGGAAAGTTAGGTTTCCCGCTCCGAAGAACATACCAAACAGTAAAAGGGCTGTAAGGCCTCCTTTTTTTAACATAAGTTACTCCAATCTAAAACAAAACATGACGTTTCAAAAGGAAACGGCTTGTTCATTAATACTTTTAGTTAACTTAATTAGTATGACATGATTAATTTGGAATTTCAAGCTATTGAAACTTATCCACAAAGGTTTTTAAAATTTCAAATATTCTGTCTGATTGTATGAAAAAACTAGACAAGATTCCTATCTCGTCTCGTTTAACGACTTAAATTATGGGTGACTAACAATTAGTTCAAGATTTCCCTCGATTTCCCAAGCTTGAACATCGCTTGGTAGAATGAAATAACCTCCTTTGGCAATGTCGTAATCTTGCCCGTCTACGTTAAGGCTTCCTTGACCATCAAGCACACTAAACAAACTGTAATCAGCAGTCTTTTCAAAATCAGCCTTACCTGAAATTTCCCATTTGTAAACAGCAAAGAAATCACTTGCCACTAAGAGCGTTGATTTGAGATCATCTACTTTTGTTGTAACTGGGCGACTGTTGGCAGGTTCACCGATAGTAAGCGCGTCGATAGATTTTTCTAGATGGAGATCACGCAAATTGCCTTGGTCATCCTTACGGTCAAAATCATAAACACGATAAAGTCGTATCACTAGATTGTTGTGTTTCAAGAACCATGATACCTGCACCAATAGCATGCATGGTACCACTTGGTACATAGAAGAAATCTCCTGCTTTAACTGGAACCTTGGTCAAGAAATTTTCCCAATCCTTACTTTCAATTTGCTGGCGCAATTCTTCTTTTGATTTAGCATTGTGACCATAAATGATTTCTGCACCTGGTTCAGCGGGAATGATATACCAACACTCTATTTTACCAAGCTCACCTTCATGTTCAAGTCCATAAGCATCATCTGGGTGGACCTGAACTGAAAGCCAATCATTGGCATCCAAAATCTTCGTCAAAAATGGGATATGACAACATTTTAGATATCTTCATCACTGAATATGATAAAGGAAACATTAATGTCGTGACTTATTAGACAAATCACTTGCATTACGGTCTAAGATTTTCTACAATGGTCTCATCATAAAAAAGGAGGTACTATCATGGGTATCGAAGATAAATTGAATCAAGCTAAAGGAGCTCTTAAAGAGGGTGCTGGTAAACTGACTGGCGATAAAAAGACTGAAATCGAAGGTGCGGTTGAAAAAGTTGTAGAAAAAGCAAAAGACGGTATCAAATATGTTAAAGAAGGCGTTGATGATGCGGTTGAAGTCCTTAAAAATAGCTTTAAAAAATAAGACAAAAAAGAAGTTTTCAAGCCATTTGGCAAGAGAACTTCTTTTTTATTTTTTTCTAAACTGAAATTACTTACGAGAACGCTTGCTTCCTTTAAGTGCAAATGATGTTTCATAAGTACAGCTCCTAATGCACCTAATCCCAAGCTACTCACATCACCAGTATCTGGTAAAGTTGATTTATTTACTTGGCTACTTTGTGAACTTTTAGCAGACTGGTTAGCCTTAGAGCTTTTATTTTATTTTTGAACAAGATTAGTTTGTACAACTGAGCTACCCAAAATTAAGCTAGCGACTAGGACTGCCCCAACTTTTTTCCCGTTTTGATGATTTCTTAATGGCATAACGTTCTTGTGTTTGTTTGGTATGTTTGTATGTCATCTATTAAACCTTCTACTTACTTTTGCGATGACTCTATTAAACACTAGAAAACTAGAACAAGGCTTAAAGAAACGTTAATCTTTACTTAAAGTAAAAAAGTCCCCAAAATATTGAGAACTTTCAATCTCTAGGATAGACCAGTCTAAATTTTTCCAAAACAACTTGGCTTTCCTAACTAAAATTCAATCCGGCCTCATGCAACCATTTGCTAAAGAGGTCCTCATGAATCTTTTGCCAGTAAGCTAGGATTCAATCTCCTTTACCTTCTTTGTATGGTCAACGCTAACTTGTTTAAAAGGAAGAACCACAATTTTAGTTGTTTCAATAATACAAACGGCATTTTACTTGGGCAATGGGGCCTAGCTAACTGCAAACAAGTCGACAGGTGAGCTAATTACTGTCTTTTGTCCCATCAAAACCAAATTGTGAGCTAGTCTGTCTCTACTTCAAATATCAAAAATGGTAGGCCAAAAGGGCTCTACCATTCTCATCTTAATACTTAGAATGTTTGTAACCGTAAAAGGCATAAATAGCCGAACCAATTAGCACTGCTATGCCAAAGGCTGACCAGGTTTGCCAACTGTACTGACTCATAAATGAGAGACAGACGATGATGGAAAGGATTGGTAAGACAGGAACAAATGGGACCTTGAACTCATCCTTCTGTGGCAAGCCCTTGTCTTTACGAAGAATGATAAGAGCAATAGCCAAGAGGACCAAATAAGCCAAAGTCGAAATATTAACCAAGGATGCCATATTAGCCAAAGAAAAGATGCCTGATGAGATGGCAGAAAGGACTCCAGTCAAAAGTGTCGCATAATGTGGAACCTTATGGGTCTTTGAAACCTTTTGAAAAGTTTGTGGAAGAAATCCATCACGCGCCAAGCTATAAACCATGCGACTAAGGGCATAGGCCATGGAAATACATACGGTAATCAAGGTCATAATGGCAACTACCGATACATAATTGGCTGCCCAAGACACACCAATATAACGAAGGGCATAAGCTACGGCATCGTCGACATTTAACTTGGTATAGTGGACAACTCCCGTCAAGACTAATGAAACCACTGCATAAAGTGAAGCGACGATAATCAAAGCGAGAACTATACCTCGAGGAACATTCTTTTGTGGTTCCTTAATCTCATCTACTGTCATAGAAATGGATTCAAATCCAAGAAAACCAAAGAACATGAGAGAAGCACCTGCCATAATCCCCGTCTTCCCACCATAAATTTGGCCGAAGCCAAATGGTGCAAAGTTAGCCCAGTTGTCCGGATTCAGATGGAAAAGACCAACTAGGATGAAAACCGCCAAGGCAGAGAACTTAAGCACTACTAGGAGTGAGTTCAAACGAAGGACTTGTTTGGAATCCATGAGGAGAAGAGCCGTCACAAGCACCAAAACCAAGACTGGCAATAGGTCAATATAGGTCCCCTGACTCGGATTAAAAGGGCCACTGATAGCCTTGGGGAGCTGTAGACCAAAGCTTGCCAAGAGCCCCTTGAGGTAGGCTCCCCAACCAGAGGCAACACTAGACACGGCGTTCATGAAAACGATCATTGTAAGCCATCCGCCCATCCAAGCAGGGTACTCACCCCAAGAAGCATAGAGATAACCATAAACACCACCAGCGGATGGATAGCGTGAGGCAAACTCAGCAAAGAAAATCGCCGACATACCCACACAAACGGCTGAAATCAAAACCGAAATAATCAGGGCTGGACCTGCCAAGGTTGATGCCGCGGTACCAGTAATCGTAAAGATTCCTGTCCCAACCATGGCACCGATTCCCAGAAGGACTACATCCCTAAGGGTCAGATGCCGTTTCATCTCGGTTTGAGACAAACCAACATCCTTTTTACGAAAAATACTCATTTTTATACTCCATTTTCTGAGAAATACCGCACTATTATACCATACTGCAAGACAAAAATAGAGCTATTTCTGTGTTTTTATACCTCTATTAATAAAAAACATATCAAGATTAAGATTTCGTAATAAGTATTTTCTAACGTGTGCCCTATATCTATCAAAAACCGACTGCTCAAAACTTTGCTTTAGTTGTCCATTATTCTGCAGTTTTAGTAAATTGGGATCATTTAAATTAGAAAACACTATGGAAAGGTTACCAATTGCGTTTGATTTTTCTAATGAAAGATGTTAGAAAGGTGGCATTAAAAGGAAAAGGGTAACTTTTATGGAAAATAGAGTTCAATTTAAACTTCATAAAGTGAAGATACAATGGGTTACCATTGCCGTGTCTGGTTTGGCATTTTGTGCCTCTTTGATTGGAGTTAGTGTCTCTGCCGACGAGCAGGCAACAAATCCATTAAGCTCAGCTAACACAGCTGAGAGCGTCAGCCAAAATCCAGATCTTGTCGTCACAGAAACAACTGTAGCTACGACAAAAGCTAATCAAGTCGCAACCAATCATACAACTGATTCAACTGCTACTGTTACAGCTGATAAGCAGCCTGTCCATAAAGAAGACCAAGCAAGTAGCACTTACAATTTGGCTAGCATCGAAACAAGAACTGCTACTTCAAATTCAGAAGTAGCTAGCTCAGCTACTGACGTAAACAGTCAAGTACCAGAATCTGTTGAAACTGCTGTCGTTTCTGGTGGTCATTTCAAGAGCGATGCTGATGGCAACTGGTACTATCTCAAAGACGGGAAAAATCTGACTGGTGCTCAAAACGTTGACCATTTCGACCTTTATTTCCACGAGAATGGCAAGTAGGCCAAGGGGGAAATTGTCACTGAAAATGGACAATTTTTCTACTATGACCAGGACAATGGACGTAAGGTAACAAATACTTCTATCAACATCGATGGTCAAACCTATAATGCAGATGCCCAAGGACGTTTAACACCTGTTCTTCCTGAAACTAACAAACGCAACCAGTTTATCGAAGATAATAACCACAACTGGTATTACCTTGGAAAAGATGGCAAACCCGTCACTGGTGCTCAGAACATTGATGGCATTAACCTCTACTTCCACGAAGATGGTAGACAAGCTAAAAACGAAATCATCACTATTGATGGTGATAGCTACTATTTCGATAAAGACAATGGGCGTCGTGTAACAGGTCGACAAGCTCTTGACAACGTCAACCATAAATACTTTGGTTTTTACTACTTCGACAAAGATGGCAAGATGGTCAAAGATGACTTCGTCACCGAGAATGGCGATCTTTACTACTTTGATGCTACTGGCAATCAACCTAATTTTGTCTTTGTTTCAGATAAAGCTGGTCATTGGTATTACATGAGGTACTTCAAGGCAACTAAAGGTTTCTCAGCCCCATTTGGTTTTGATGCCGAATTCCTAGACCGTAGCCCGTAGCCAATCCGGACTATAAGACATGCGTGCATAACCTGAACGGCCAACAGTATTACTTTGATACTAAGACTGGTATCATGGTAACCAATCGCTATGTTTCTGACGATCAGGGGAATTGGTATTACTTTGGCAAAGATGGTAGAGCGCTTCACGGTTTTCAAACAGTGGACGGTAACCTTCATTACTTCAATGATAGTGGCCAACAAGTCAAAGGTGACTTTCTTTACTACAATAACGATATTTACTATTTCGATAAGGATAATGGAAATCCAGTAACTAACCAATTCGTTAATAGAGATGATGCTTGGTACTATTTCGAAGCTGATGGTAAAGAGCCGTCTCTGGTTTCCAAACCATTAACGGACAGAACCTATGTTTCCACGAATATGGCGTTCAAGCCAAGGGACAATTGGTTACTGTTGACGGCAAAACCTACTACTTCGATCCAAATACAGGTGACAAGTGGGTTAATCGTTCACTTACCTTAAACGGTACGGTCTATAACTTTGACAATAATGGTGTGGTAACCACTAAAGCTGACCAAACCACACATCAAAACCAATTTGTTAAGGGTACCGATCAAGAATGGTACTACTACGATGCTAACGGCAAAAAGGTCACTGGTTTCCAAACCATTAACAAGGACCTCTACTACTTTAACAATAAAGGCGCCAACAAGTTCGAGGAGGTATTTTCAACCTAGGTGAAAACTACTACGTCGCCAACAAAGATACTGGTGCTACCCTTCGTAATGCCTTTTATCACGATACATCAACTGGCCCTTATGGCAACTTCTCTGAAAAAATCTATTACGCTGGCAATGACGGTGCCTTCAAGACAGGCTGGTTAGAAGTCAACGGTAACCGATACTACGCTAGCGACTATTCTGATGACGATACCCCCAAAGGAAACCTTTACACAGGAGTCATCAGCTCACAACTCTTTAGTCCAGATGGGAAACTCTTGACAAACGGTCTCTAGCCTGAATTCAAGCGTACTGGTGAAAATGCTTATGAGCTTGAGGGTGTCTATGTCACAGATACTAACGGTAATATCAAAGAAGGTCCTTATCAGTATGATTGTAAGGTTATTGGGTCTAAATATAGTAGCATCCGCCAATCACAATGGTCAACTTTTGATGAATGGAACATTCTTAATGGACACCTCTACCACTTCGACTCAATGCCAATGACCTTCACAGCCCCAAATGGCCAAAAAGTGACCACAAACGTTGCCATTACAACAACTAACAAAGCCCTTACCTATCGAGGTGTGACCTTTAATTTTGATGCCAAGGGTATTGATGCGACAAAAGAAAAAGCCATCCACTTTGACCAATTGCAAACGGATCCTAGCGGTACAAGTTATCTCTATAAAAATGGTCAAAAAGTCACTGGTTTGAAGACCTTTGATGGCGTCAGTTACTATTTCTATGAAGATGGTCGTCAAGCCAAAGGAACAGAGGCTACAATTAACGGTAAAACTTACCAATTTGACCAATTGACTGGTATCATGACACGCAACGCCTTTTCAAAATCATACAATTATGAAGGCTCTCCACGCTATCCATACTACCCAACACGCTACTATGGCAACGACGGAGCTGCTCTTACCGATTGGCAAACCATCGACGGCAAAGACTACTACTTCCTAGCTAGTGGCAACCTTGAAACAGGACGTTTTGTCATAGGATACAGAGCCTACAATGCTGATGACAATGGCGTAGTTACTGACCGCAAGGATGAACCTGCCTATCGCAATCGTATTCTCTACGATAAGGGTGACAACTATTACTACAATGACAAAAGTGAGAAAGTTACCGGCTTCCAAGAATTTGACGGAAAAGTCCTCTACTTCGACGCTGAAGGCAAACAAGTCCTCGGACGCTTTGTCACAGTTGATAACTACACCTATTATTTCGACCCTAAAACAGGGGAAAGATACACTAACCGCTCTGTCCTCATCGATGGTAAAATCTATACCTTCGATAAAGATGGACATGTGGTGTCTTAAGATGAGATGAAACCAAGACTTATGTCTTGGTTTTTTTGACACCAAAATGATAGGCTAGGAGGACTCTAGTATTGTACTGACCCCAAAAAGTTAGACAACTAATTTATCCAAAGGATGGAAAGGTTATAATAAACTAGACACAAAGTTAAGAGAAATCGTGGAAAGGTTTATTATGGCAAGAAGAAAATTCGATAAACAATTTAAAAATTCTGCAGTAAAACTCATTCTTGAAGAGGGTTACTCTGTTAAAGAAGTCAGCCAAGAGCTTGAGGTTCATGCCAATAGTCTTTATCGCTGGGTTCAAGAAGTTGAAGAATATGGAGAAAGTGCTTTTCCAGGCAATGGGACAGCCCTAGCTAATGCCCAACATAAGATTAAATTGTTAGAGAAAGAAAATCGTTATCTTCAGGAGGAACTTGAACTTCTAAAAAAGTTCCGGGTCTTCTTGAAGCGAAGCAAGTAAAACGTTTTGAATTTCTCTTGAAACATTATGGGAAGATAAAAATTAAGCATGCAGTAAAAGTTCTTAAGGTTTCTCGCTCAGGTTTCTATGAATACATGCATCGTCGTCCTTCAAAACAACAAGTGGAGAGAGAAATTCTCTCAGAGAAGATAAAAGCTGTCTTTCATGAGCATAAGGGACGCTATGGTGCGGTTAGAATTACCAAGGTACTTCATAATACTGGTATTATGACCAACACGAAACGTGTTGGGAAACTGATGCACTTGATGGGACTTTATGCCAAGGGAAGCCGTTATAAATATAAACATTACAACAGAAAAGGAGCTTCGCTTTCAAGACCCAATTTAATTAATCAGATCTTTAAAGCAACAGCTCCTAATAAAGTATGGCTGGGAGACATGACCTATATCCCTACCAAAGAAGGCACCTTATACTTAGCCGTGAATATCGACGTTTTTTCACGTAAGATTGTAGGCTGGTCAATGTCTTCACGGATGCAAGATAAACTGGTGAGGGATTGCTTCTTACAAGCTTGTGGGAAAGAACATCCTCAGCCTGGCTTGATTGTCCATACTGATCAAGGGAGTCAATATACAAGCTCTCGTTATCAATCTACTCTTCGTCAAGTCGGTGCTCAATCTAGCATGAGTCGTAAAGGAAATCCCTATGACAATGCAATGATGGAGTCTTTTTATAAGACGCTAAAGAGGGAGCTTATTAATGATGCTCATTTTGAGACAAGAGCTGAGGCTACTCAAGAAATATTTAAATACATTGAGACCTATTACAATACAAAAAGGATGCATTCAGGTCTTGATTACAAGTCTCCAAAAGACTTTGAAAAATATAATTCTTAAATTCTCTTAACTCCGTGTCTAGTTTTTCGTTGACTTTCCAGGATTTAGTTCTGTATTGCACAGGACCAAGTCCTTTTAATTTTACCTTAATGTGTTTGTTGTTGTAATAATCAATATAGTCTACAATAGCTTGTTCCAATTGCTCAAGTGAGTGAAACATCTTCTCGTAACCATAAAACATCTCAGACTTGAGAATGCCAAAGAAAGACTCCATCATACCATTGTCTGGACTATTTCCCTTACGTGACATGGACGGTTGGATCCCTTGATCCTCTAAAAATTGATGATAATACTGATGTTGGTATTGCCAACCTTGGTCGCTATGGGGAATTGTATTTTCATAATATCCTCTGTTATAATCACAATATATCAAGGAGGAATTAAAGAACATGAATAAGAAATTACATGCTATTATTGGGTCTTAGTGCTGCAATTTTAGCACTTGGGCTATCATCTTCTGCACTTGCAGATGAACAATAATTGCCAGTAAGTCTTCCCGCTAAAGAGGCTCTTGATAACACTTCTTTTGAAAACCTAGTTGTTGAAAACATCCCTGCTTCAGCCGTTGATGTTAATCTAGCAAACGAATCCGCAAACACAGTTACTACTGCTAATCCTGCCACTGAAGTTAACTCAGCGACCACTGCTGTCCTTAATGAGGAAGTAACTGCACCTGCACCAGCAATTGAAAATGCAACCCCTGTAAATCTTGAAGAATCAAGTCCAGTTGTATACACACCAACAGTTGATGAGCGTGTGTCAGAAGTTCGTATTCATCATATCCGTCGAACAACCGAAGCAAGTTACTCACAATTCAGCTTTCAAACAGATGTGCTTTACGCAACGATTTAAACCCCTGCTTTCACTGAATACGACAAAGCTTTTGCGCCAGCAACCGTTACCGATGAAAATGGAAAAACATGGTATTTTGCTAAATACGATGACATGGTGCTTAACAACAAGAGTAATTACGGTGCTCCAAAAAAAGGAATTGTTTCAAGTCCCATTATTGATGTCACCTACTTCTATGATGATGTTAGCCTTGCCGCCAACTGTCGCGCAACAGGCCCGTTTTGTCGATGATAAGGGACAGGAAATTGCTCCAACAAAAGTCAACATGGTTAGACGCGATATTGATTTAGCTTACTATGCCTATTTCCCCGACTGCACCTAAAACAATTCAGGTAAATGGTAAAACATATGAGCTACAATTAATCGATGACCAAGAAATTAAGTCACACAAATTTAGTATCTCAAATACTGTGACAATCACGTATATTTACAAGGAAGTAACTGAAGGTACAGCTGAAAAACCTGTTACACCAACTACTCCAGTTATACCAACAAATAATAAAAAATTTCGTCTTCCTAAAGGCAATAACGGTGTAAAAACGCGTATCCCTGTTAACTACAAACACCAAACAAATTCTTCAAACCAAGGAACTGCAAAATTACGTCTCCCTAAAGGGAATAATGGTGTCAAAACACGTGTACCATCTAAAAAGAACACTCCTATCCTTGCAGTAGATTACCTATAAGTAATAAATAAACAAAGATAAACTAAACTCGTCTTTGTTTTTTTCATTCCTAATCAACACAGTAGTTTTTTAAATCATATATTCCAAGTCGTAACTAGCATCAGAAAGAATACGTGCCAAAAATTGTTGGGTGCGTTTTTCTTTTGGTCTGTAAAAAATGTCCTTTGGACTCCCCTCTTCAATGACATGGCCACCATCCATAAAGACAACATGATTAGCTACATCTCGTGCAAAGCCCATCTCATGAGTAACGACTACCATTGTTGTTCCTTCATTAGCAAGTTGTTTCATAACGTCGAGAACATCCCCGACTAACTCTGGATCAAGTGCAGATGTTGGTTCATCCAACAAGATAACTTCTGGTTTAACTGCAATTGCTCTGGCTAAGCCAATACGTTGTTGTTGACCACCTGAAAGTTGTGAAGGATAGTAATCTTTAAACTCCAAAAGACCAACTTTCTTAAGTGCCTCTTTAGCAATTTGTTGTGCTTCACCTTTTGGAACTTTTCTAGCAATCACTAAACCTTCTAAGATGTTCTCAATGGCAGTCTTATTGGCAAATAAATTGTAATGTTGGAATACAAAAGCCGTTTTCTTTCGTATATCCAAAATCTCTTTTTTCGACAATTTGTCCAAAGAGTAATCCTTACCAGCAATTGTTAATTGCCCTCCATCTGCATTTTCCAAATGATTAAGGCAACGTAAGAAAGTTGTTTTTCCTGAACCAGATGGTCCCAATATAACAACTACATCTCCCTGTTTCACTTGTAGATTAACATCAACAAGAACCTGACGATCTCCAAATGTTTTTGATATATGTTTAGCTTCTAGCATAGTGACTCCCTCTACGTAAATTGCAATTTTCTTTCTCCAAAATTAAAGAGAACTTGAATGATACCACAAATGATTAAATATAAAATGAAGATGACAAAATAAGATTCAAAATATTGATATCCATATGCTGCTTCAACTCGTGCAATTGCTGTTATATCCTTAATCGTCATAACAAAAACAAGTGAGGTACCTTTTACAATATTAATAACTAAGTTACACAAATTTGGCAGAGCAGCTTTAAGCGCTTGTGGAAAAACTATTCTCAAATAGGCTTGTCTTGTTGTTAAACCTATGGCTTGTGCAGCTTCTAGCTGCCCCTTATCAACAGTTAGCAATGCTGAACGAATGATTTCAGATAAGCTTCCTGTTGTCATCAAGCTATAGATAATAAAAGCATAGTAGAGCGGATTAACCTTGAAGATATCTACATGACTTCCAATTCCTTTAAAAAACTGGTTTAGTAAACTGGGGAATAAACTATAAAAAAATAAAATTAACAAAATGGGTGGCGTTGCTCGGATAAAGGCAAGATAAATAACTGAAAATGTTTTGACACCTCTAACCTGATAAATTTGACCTAACGCTAAGAAAAGAGCAGGTAGAAAACTCAATAGAATAGCCACAACCATGATTCCAAGTGTTACTGGGACCCCATGTAAAGCTTTGATAAAGGTATCAATAATAAAAGTTGAATTCATTTTTTACCTCGCTTTGATACTCAATTTTTTCTCTATCATTCTAGAAATTAGAGATATTATTAATGCTATTCCCCAATATACAAGGGCAACAGCTGTGTATGTCTCCAAAGAATAATTTCCTAAATGACGACTAATCAAAAGGTTTCCCTTCCCCATGACATCAATAAATCCAATCGTATAAGCCAATGCTGAATCACGCATTAGGTTAAGCATAGCTGTTGTAATATTAGGTAAAGCAATCCTAAATGCTTGAGGAGTAATAATTCTTACAAAAGTTTGTTCAGAAGTAAGTCCAATACTAAGCCCAGCTTCTAATTGTCCTTTAGGAATTGCTTGATAAGCTGCTTTAAACACTTCTGATATCATTGCTGAAAATAGGAGAACCATGGTCACAAGAACAAATATCAATTTAGACCAATCGTTTATATCTAACCCTAACCACCAATTGAGAAATTCAGGAACTCCATAGAATACCAAGAACAACAATACAATAGGTGGAGTACAACGTAAGATAAAAACATAACCCTTAGCCAGATTTTCAAGAACTTTATTCTTAGAAAGACTTGCCCATGTTATCAAACCTCCTAATAACGACCCTAGTATAGTCGTTAACAAGAGAACTAACAATGTCATTGGTAAGCCCTTTATGATTTCGGGAATTGCTCCAATCACTTTTGAAATGTCGTAATTGACCATATTTTCTCCTAACTAAACTCGTTCAGAAGCTTATCAAAGTAGCCCACTGTTTATACATCACAATCTAATTATTTATCAACAAATGAAAAAACATCTTCGCCAAAGTATTTTTTAGATAACTTTTCAAGCGTACCGTCTTCTTTTAGTTCCTTGATAGCCTTAGTATATTCTTTTGAAAACTCTTCATTCTTACTATCACGATGGAAGAGTGGGTAAGTCGGAATACCTTTATATGGGAACCAAGTTAACTTATCCGCATATTTATGATAAGCACCATCCTTATCAGTCACAGCTTTTTCAAAAGACAATTTAATATCAAAATAAGCATCATAACGATTTTCCAAGACCCATGCATAGGCATCTGAAACTTGGAAAGATTCTGCAGATGTCAACTCAATTGGCTGATCTTTATGTTTATCGTTATACTCCTTGATAACATTCCACTGTGCATTTTGTGGTGAGATAGGTACCAATTTCCCCTTTTGTTTGGCAAAATCTGAGATATTTTTATATTTATCTTTATCTTCCTTACGAATGGTAAATCCAATAATACTTGCTCCAATTGGATCTTTTGGTATGATGAACTTTTTAGCTCGTTCATCTGTGTACCAAGCACCCTTAGTACCAATATCATATTTACCTGACTCCAGACCGATTAAGAGGTCATCATCACTTGTTCCTGTATATTCAAATTTATACTGAGGAAGCTTTTTATCAATTTCCTTTAATACAGCTACCTCATAGCCATCAGAGTTACCATCTTTATCCACAAAATCATAAGGAACATAGTTCTGATTATGGGCAACTTTTAGTGTTGTCACCTTTCCAGAGTCTGATTTTCCCTTTTTATCTCCTGTTAAACTACGTCCAATAACTGTAGCTCCAATAAGTGCTACAACAACAGCTCCACCAATAATCCATGTCTTTTTACTCATATTAATCTCTCCTATTTCTTATAAAATTGCTGCTTCACGAACCCATGCAATACGCTCGAGGCTAATATCACTAGGAATCGTACAATCAGCCCCTATGATTAACCCATGAGTTCCTGTATCAGCAATAATCTCTTTAACCTTTTCTTGAATGACCTCTTTACTTCCATTGTATAAAAGACCATCTTTACCATTTTCAAAACCTCCAAGAACTGTCCGGCCACCAAAAATATTACGACCTTCTGCCAAACTAATTCCTTCAGAAACAACCGCCCAATTAACTACCTGAGCAGGATAATCTTTAAAAAGTTCAATGTTGTTACGGGCCCCTTCATAACCACAAATATGTAGAATATTATGTCCTTTAGCTTCGTTAGCTGCTTCTAAAACCTTTAATTCACTTGGAGCAATGATTTCCTTATAAATCTCAGCGCTAACACGATTATCTTGAATACTTTGAACACTTAGGTAAATACCATCAGCACCTGCTTCTTCAATCACCCTCTGACTAAGACTTGCAATGTCTTCGCCAATAACATCTAAAACATGATTAAACGCCTTACGGTTCTCCACCATGTAATCTGCGATAAGATCATCCCCACCTGAAACTCTTCCAACTAACCATTTAAAATAAGTAACAGGAGCGAAAATATTGTAAATTGCAACAATATCTTCAGGAAAATCGGCAATCAGACTTTTTACAAGTTCAACTTGTGCAGAAATCCAAGGATGTTTTGCACCTAAAGGTTCAAGCCTTTGCAAATCACTGATTGATTTAAAATCTTTAGCTGGTTGTGGGTAGGCAAAGAAACCATCACTCATCAATTTAACAAAATCAGGTTTGACTTCTGCAATAAAATTTTTATGACCAGCTTTGTTCTTATCAATAATTCCTGGATTTTCAAAACCATGTAACCACTCGTCTTCAGTTGTAAAATGATGCCAAAATCCTACTGGAACACGATCAACACTCTCTCCACGAAATGCTTTCAAAACTAACTCTCTTTTTTCTGACATAAGATTCTCCTTTTCTTTTATCCTAATATCAACAGCTTAATGAACATACCTAAAATTCTATAAACTCCTATTATCATCGCTGTTTCAAAAGTGAATGACATAATCCTATCAGAGAATAACAAATCAGTAAAATAAAAAAATTTTATCCTCTGCCATAAATTTAATTTATGATTAAAGTATCAAACTCCCAATCAAGCCAGTAGTTATCTATTATCAAGCTATCTATCACTATAAAGTATTATCCCTGTTGGTTATAAGTAATTCTTAACGCCAAGATAAATAATTTCTATCACAAACATCATTTAATCTCTGGTCTTCTTGAAAAATCACTTATCTGACTAACTTTGCTATAATAGTCTCAAACAAAGCAAAGGAGACTTTTTATGACTAACTTATACGATTTTACAGTTTCAGACCAAGCTGACCAACCTGTGTCTCTCCAGGACTATAAGGGAAAGGTAGTTCTAATTGTCAACACAGCAACAGGCTGTGGTTTGACGCCACAGTATCAGGGCTTACAGAAACTCTATGACAAATACAAAGACCAAGGATTCGAGATTCTTGATTTTCCTTGTAATCAGTTTATGGGTCAGGCTCCAGGTAGTGCTGAAGAAATAAACACCTTTTGCACCCTCAACTACCATACAACCTTCCCTCGTTTTGCCAAAATCAGGGTCAATGGTAAGGAAGCTGAGCCACTTTTTGATTGGCTTAAGAAAGAAAAATCCGGACCACTTGGGGCTAGAATTGAGTGGAACTTTGCTAAGTTTTTGATTAACCGTGAAGGACAAGTCGTCGAACGCTTTTCTTCCAAAACTGATCCACTAAAAATGGAAGAGACTATCACGTTTCTTCTCAATAACTAAAAACAAAAAACGAGAGTAAAACTAGAACGACAATCACTGACTGTCGCCGGTTCTGCTCTCGTTTTCTGTGTTAAGAAAAAAAGTATAGAAAGAAAATTCTCTTTATTTTAGAACAAAGCTGTCAATGCTGTAATCATTCCAAAGATGATACCTGGCGCATTTGCATCAGCCAGGGGAAGGTCACGTTCTTTTTTAAAGAGACCATAGTAAACCCAAAGACTACAGTTGACAGCTGCTACCAAAGGTTGAATAAAGTTTCCTTCATGACCAGACAGATTGTCCATGATTTGTGGCACGTAAGATACGTACATCATTACTGACATGAAGGTCGCTACCCAACATAGGGTTTTCATTTGTTTATCAGACATGTTGATTCTCCTCCTTCATAAAAAAATTCACTTTGTCCTTTAGACCTGTTATATTATCCTCGAGACATGTTTCAATCTTTTAAAATTAAAACAGTGTCCATCTCACGCTATCATAGCAAAGAATGCAAGGATTCTGGGACAATGTTAATAAGCGGAAGTCATAAAAATGTCCCATCATGAGAAAAGAAGCGAAATAGCCAAGGAGCGCTCCAGCTCCAAAACTGAGTCCAAAAGCCCAAAATCGTTTAGCCAACTGGCCATTGCTATACCGCAAAGTCTTTAAAATTCCTAATTATTCCTTGTGGTCATCGACAAATTGTTTGATATAAAAACACATGAGTAGGATTGACGTTAAGGACAAGACAACCCCACTGAACCATGACCACCATCCAAGATAGCGAAACCTGGGCATCATAGTAGGTCTGAATCATCGTATTGGTTTTAGAAATCTCCAACTGCTCGATATCCAGGTAAAAATTCAAGAAGAGATTGGCCACAGAGACCGCACAAGCCCCAATAATACTGACGACAACTAATTTTCGAATATCTTTTACTGAAAACATGGCTTACCATCCAATCTCATAGGTAGTCTGAGGCTGATCGTTGGTCACCACTTCGGTAATCTTGCCACTATTGACGCGAATGATGGTTCTTGCCATATCCGCAATATTTTGGTTGTGCGTCACCATGATTAAGGTAAAAGCCCAGCTTTTCCTTCAACTTCCAGATATAGTCAAGAATCTTGCGCCCTGTTTCTTCATCGAGAGCTCCCGTTGACTCATCTAAGAAAAGAATCTCTGGCTTTTTGGCCAAGGCCCGAGCTATAGACTCTCTCTGATGTTCCCCACCAGACAATTCACTTAGATACTTGTCCAGCTTATCGCCAAGACCCAAATCCTCAATGATCTGCAAAAAATCGTGATTGTTTGCCAGGTCAGCTCCCATCTTTACATTTTGTCTAACCGTTAGATTAGGCAATAAATAATACTGCTGGAAAATAAAGGAAATCTTCTCACGTCTGAAGGCTGTCAATTGAGCATCCGTGAGTTGAGATAAATCCTGTCCTTGAATGAGAATATGCCCCTCATCTACCTTGTCTAATCCGGATAATACGTTTAAGAGGATTGACTTTCCTGATCCAGAAGGGTCTAGGATAACCACATCATCCTGGTCTTGAATCTGCAAATCAATTACTTTTAAAACCTTGGTTTGACCATAGCTTTTGTGAACATTTTCTAGTTGAATCATTTCTTTCCTACCATTTCTTTGATGAGAGATTGACAAACTTCTGTCATTAATCAAATCACTTCTTCCATGCTGAACTGATAAATACCAGAAGCAACCAAAGAGGTCATCCCATGTGAGTAGACAAATAGATGCTGGTACAAGCGACTAGCTTCCTCTAACGTCAACGGATAATCTGCGATAATCGAATCCAGAACCAATTGGTAACTATGATCCTTCATGGGAAGAAAATCTTGAAAGCGACGAATCGGATCCTTGCTAGGATTTTGGAAAAGCAATTGAAAGAGTTGGGGCTCTTTTGAGGCGAACAGGATATAAGCAACCCCGACATATCGAAACGGCTTCTCATCTTCTAAGGACTTGCGTATATACTCCACCACGACCATCTCCGCAGCAATAATAACCTCTGCTTGTAACTCAGACATATTAGCAAATTGCCCAAAAATGACTCTTGGTGTAGCTCCCAGTTTCTCTAATGCCCCAGCCGTCAAACTAGCCATGCCCTTCTCTCTCACCAATTGTAAAGCCGTCCCAATCATAGTCTCTTTACTAAATTTAACCTTTGGTGGCATAAGACTCCTTTCACGCAACAGTTGTTACGCAACATTTGTTACCTAACAAATACCATAACAAAGAAAGACTTGCCAAGAAAAATCTGCAAAGCATAAAACAAAAAACCAGCTCACCGATACAAGTGACGTCTGGTCTACTAATAAATATTCTAAGGTAAATCATTACCTGCAGACAGGTAGATTTGGTACCATTCCTTGCGGGTCAAGGTGACTTCTGCTGCTTTCCCCACTTCAAGGACATGCTGGGGCTTGGTTGTTCCGATGACAGCCTGCATCTTACCTGGATAGCGGAGGACCCAAGCAAGGGCGATAGCTGTCGGAGTGACCTGGTATTTCTTCGCCAAGTCATTAAGGACATGATTAAGGGCTGCAAACTCTTCATTTCCGACAAAATTCCCCTCGAAATAGCCATGCTGGAGGACGGACCAAGCCTGAATCACTGTGTTATTTAAGCGACAATACTCAAAGACACTGCCATCTCGCACGGCTGCTTTAGGACCTTCCATATTAACATGAAAACCAGCCTCAAAGCTCGGTGTAAAGGCCGGCACTCAACTGCAACTGGTTGACTTTTAGGTGCTGTTTGACAGCCGTTTTGAGCAATTCCATCATCATAGGATTTTGATTGGACACTCCAAAATGACGAACCTTTCCTACTTGCTCCAAGTGGTCAAAAGCTGCCGCCACTTCTTCAGGCTCCATGAGGGCATCCGGTCGGTGAAGGAGGAGACTATCTAATCGTTCAATCTGCAGACGCTCAAGGATGCCATCAACGGAGTCCAAAATATAGTCCTTGGAAAAATCAAAATAGGTAAAGCTATCCTTGCGAATACCACACTTGGACTGAATCCACATCTGATTTCGAAGATCCGGACGGCGCTTGAGAACCTTCCCCAGCAGAACCTCACACTGGCCATCACCATAGATGTCCGCTAGGTCAAAAGTGTTAATGCCAATCGACAAGGCTGTATCCACCTAGACCTCCACCTCATCTTCACTCATATGACTAATCCGCATCATCCTAAGAACAATGGTTGATAAACGCTCATTTTCAGCAAACTCAATATACTTCATGTCCGCCTCCTTTTCTATAGTTCTATTGTAGTGAAAAGGGTTTCAAATCTCAAGTTATAGCTTTCATTTATAATTAATCTACTAACTGGTATTAGGATACAAAAAAATAACAAGATTTCTCAATCCTGCTACTTTTTTGTCTTATAATTTTGATAATGTTCAGTCATAGTACAGCCAATTGTCAAGCTAACTGCCTGAGTTAAAGTGATTATTTATCGCCAAAAACTTTGAAACGACCTTCTGTTTGGATGTCTTTGTCTCCTGCTGCTGCTACGATTTGACCAAATGGTGCTTGAGCACGGAGTTTCCAGTTAGCTGGAATGTCATATTTTTCAGCTAATTGTTCATCAACAAGTGGATTGTAGTGTTGTACGTTCATACCGATATTCTTCTCAGCCAAAGCCAACCATGTCGCATAAAGGGCGATTCCATGACCTTGCTCTGACCAAATTGGGAAGTTTTCAGCGTAAAGTGGGAATTGCTCTTGAAGGCCTTTCACTACATCTTGATCTTCATAGAAGAGGATTGTTCCCTTAGCTTGAGCAAAACCTGCCAAACGTTCTTTTGTTGCCTCAAAAGCTTCTGCTGGCGTTACTTTTTCAAGCTCTGAATAAGCGATTTCATTCCAGAAAGCATCTGATTCTTCATCCAGCAAGATCACCACACGTGATGTTTGTGAGTTGAAGGCTGTTGGTGTGTTAAGGACAGCTCCTTGAATGGTTTCAATCAATTCTTGGTTAGAGAGCTCAAGGTCTTTTCCCAAAGCATAGATTGAACGGCGTTTTATTTGTAAGTCTGTAAAGTAGGTCATAGGTATTCCCTCTTCCTTTATCATAAATGTTAATTGTTAAAATTGTTAAGCTACTTTGTAATAACTTTGATTACAATAACCATTATAGCCGTTAAAAATGTAACGTCAATAGTTACGACTCAAAAAATCACTAGTTATTAATATTTCTTTCTTACGCGTGTCAAAATACCATCCTTATCCTAAACTGTTAACTCATTAGAAGATGACCATTTGACCTTGCCTCCACGATTGTTAGTACGCTCTGCTATGCCAACCAAGTCGTCCTTGTTTGCCAATTCAATGACGTGGTAAGCAATACCAGGCATATCTTTGTCACGTTTGGACAAGTTTTTTCCGCCCCACTCGTTGACAGCAAGGTGACGGTGGTAATCACCTGAAGCAATCCAACTAGCGCTTGGAATGGTAAACTTATCCGCTAGCTCTAAAACATCCTGATAGAAAGTACTTGCTAGCTGACTATCTTTGACTGATAAATGAATATGCCCCATGCGAGTATCCTTAGCTATCACAAAAGGCTCAACCTTCCGTCCCATATCGTAAATTTCTTGAGCTGATAACTCTTCTGTGACACCAACGATGCGACCATCCTCACGAATATCCCATTCAGCAACCGGCTTGTCTCTATAAAGCTCAATACCATTGCCTTCAAGGTCTTCCAAATAAAGGGCTTCACTATAACCATGGTCAGCTGCACCGACAAATGGATAATCCAGATCAGCAATATGTTTGAAAACATCTGCTAAATCTTCGCGAGACGGTAACAAAATCGCCATATGGTAGATACCATAACTGGACTTGACCGCTTCCTCACGATTGGTCTGAATCAGATGGACCAAAGGCTTGTTTCCAGCTCCTAAAACAACTTCCCTTTCCGTTTTGGTTAGGATTCCAAGTCCAACAATCTGTGTGTAAAAGGCCGTCTCCGTCTGACCAGCTAAGTCCTTTACATTGAGTACCGCCTCTGCGAGGTAAATCTTACTATTGTAATCGTATGTCATATGATTTTCTCCTGTGTTGTAATCTTTTATGTGACATTATTATACTTGGTTTTATTGTAATATCAATTATTACAACCTAGAATCAAAAAAGAAACCGAATAAATTTTGGCTCTATAATTTCTGTAGTGGGTAAAACCACCATAGAGATTATAGAGCTTTTTGAATGCAGACAAAAAGTCCCATAAGAACTATAATGAAAAGCAACCAAACCATCATTAGGAAGAACTTATGAGACTTATTAAGAATAACACAGAATTAATCGGAATTAAAGACCAAAATATCAAGATTTCACTTGTTTTTGAAACTGACACTCATATCGAGATTAAAGCAAAACTTGATTACCCTGCACCATCATGTCCTCATTGCCATGGAAAGATGATCAAGTACGACTTTCAAAAGCCTTCTAAAATCCCTCTTCTCGAGCAAGCGGGAACGCCAACTCTACTACGTCTGAAAAAACGTCGTTTCCAGTGTAAAAGTTGTAGGAGAGTAAGGGTGGCTGAGACATCTATCGTTGAGAAAAACTGCCAAATCTCCAATCTAGTCCGACAAAAAGTTACACAACTCCTAACTGAGAAAGTGTCACTAACTGATATTGCAAGAAGACTTCGCGTGTCGACGTCCACTGTCTATCGTAAGCTTGATCAGTTTACTTTCAAGGAACATTATGACAAACTCCCTGCTGTTATGTCCTGGGATGAGTTTGGGTTCAAGAAAGGGGAATTGGCTTTTGTGGCGCAGAATTATGAGACAAACGAACTCATAACCATCCTTGATAATCGCCGCCAAACTACTATACGAAACTACTTTTTGAAGTATCCATTGAAAGTCCGACAACAGGTACAGTTTATCACGATGGATATGTCTGGAGCTTATATTCCACTGGCTCGCAAGCTCTTTCCAAACGCAAAAATCGTTCTTGATCGTTTCCACATCATCCAGCACCTTGGACGTGCCTTTTTAAAGACAAGAATTGCAATTATGAACCAGTTCGATAAGAAGTCACTACCCTATCGAGCCCTGAAAAATCACTGGCGACTCTTCCAAAAGGACAGCCGTAAACTATCTCTCAACTCTTTTTATTCAAAGACTTTCCGTCAAACTTTAGCACCACATGAAGTTGTTGCGAAGACACTAGTCTTTTCAAAAGAGCTTACTGACTACTATACACTTTATCAGCTTTTGCTTTTTCACTTTCAGGAGAAGAGAGTAGATGAGTTCTTTGAACTGATAGAGGAAAATAGGAGCAAGGTCAATCATTATTTTCAAACTGTCTTTAGGACTTTTCTTAGACACAAGCAATACATCAAAAACGCACTAGAAACGGACTATTCAAACGCGAAACTTGAAGCGACTAATAAGTTGATCAAAGACATCAAACGTTTGGGCTTCGGTTTTAGAAACTTTATCAACTTTAAGAAGCGTGTCTTCATCACACTGAACATACATAAAAAAAGGACCTATCCGGTCCTCTCTAGATGTTAGCTTTTCGTCACCCACTACAGTTGACAAAGAGCCATAATTTTCGATTTCTTATCATTTAAGATCTAAAAATCAAGCTCCAGTTTCTTTCCAGTTATCCTTAGCATCCTTTAAAATACCAGCTAAAGTTTTCTTTTCGAGTTCTTTTTCCATTGCCATTTGAACATCTTCTAGGCTCTGATCCAAAATACCATGAATATTACGTCCTACTGGACACGCTGGATTAGGATTGTCATGAAAACTAAAGAGTTGCCCACTTGGACCGATGCTATCCACCGCACGATAAACCTGTAAAAGGTTAATTTCCTCTGGTGCCATGGCTAATGTCGCTCCTCCACTTCCCCTTTGAACAAAAATCAAGTCTGCTTTCTTCAGTTGTGACAAGGTTTTGCGGATAATAACTGGATTGACACCCACACTACTCGCCATTAAATCACTGGTTAGCTTAGTTTCATTTCCCTTATTTTGTGCTATGAGGGTCAAAATATGGACAGCAATGGTAAAGCGACTTGGAATTTGCATATCAAGAACCTCTCGTTAATCTTTTTCTTTTCAATCAATTATAACAAAACCAACGTTGTAAAACAAGGAGTTACAACAACTGAAAGAGTTCCTCTTACACTAAAAAAATAGAGCTATCATAAACTCTATCCTTTTGTATTTGAAAATAAGTAACTAGACTAATAATACATAGTATTATTAGTCTAGTGAGGCTCTAACTTGGTCTTTTGCTTCTTGCGAAGACCTTGTCCTTCGATATGTTGTTTGATCAAGTCCACTACTTCATCATTGGTTGGTAAATCCGAGTGTTGGGCATCTTCACCTGTAACAGTGATTTCAGTGTAACTTTTTGCCTGATTCTGATAGATATATTTCCCAGCGGACACACTAGCATCAGGAACCAGCTCGTCCGAATCATAGGTAATGGTTCCCGCTACCGAATAGACATGCAGGGTAGACGGAATATTCTCTTTAGCAGCTATAAAGTCTGCTAGCATGACCGATTTATTTTTAATATTGGTTTCAGTGAAATTATAGGGCGTTCCGATAGTCATCAAAGAATTTATCTTGACATCGTAGTCGCTAAGATAATTTTCAATAAAAGCCGTATAAATCAAGCCACCATTTGAATGTGCCAACCCTTTAAAATTATTGAAATTGTATTTATTCTGCAAGGCTTCAAAGGCCTGATTCATCATCTTGGATTGTTTCTTAATATTGCTATAGCCATCCTTATTATTTTCAAATCCGATAACAATAATAGGTTCATTGTCATTTTTCCTGATTTTACCCTCAAAGGTGATACGCCCATTATTCCAAACCTTAACCTTGAGGAGGCTATGCTTGGTACCACGACGGTCTTGATTAAGCTTACGGACTAGGCCATCAAATCTATTTTCCGTAGCAGAGCTCCCTGGAATCATGATAATGGGAGACAATTTTGAATTATAGAAAGTCTCTATTTCCTTGACATTTTTCCTAGTCCAACTATAGGATGGGACGGCTAGACCAATGAGAAAGAGAGCAACAAGGATAAAGACCAACTTAGTTTTTTTATTTAGTTTCAAGGCTTTCTCCTTCCTCTTTTAGACCGTGTTGTACCTTATTAGACAGACGCACAAATGGAATAAAGATAAGAATGTCGACTCCCAAACAGAGGATACTAATAGCTAGAGCTCGTAAGCTACCCCCAGTTCCGATAAAGGCGTAAAGAAGACTTGGTGTGCCATCTGGAACTGGATAAACCGCAGCTGGCATAAGATGGATAGCCAAGGACACCGCAGCAATACCTATATTTACCATAGGTGCCAGTAGGAAAGGAACCAAATAAACTAAATTTAACAAGACTGGTATCCCCACCATAAATGGAGCCCCATAGTTAAAGAGACTAGGAAAGACACTTAGAAGACTCACCTTCTTATCCTTATAACTGGTTGATGCTAAAAGCAGAGCCACCAAGAGGGCTAGCCCTGAGCCAATGCCAGCAACCATACCATAACTATGATAAAGGTTTGTTAGCGTATAAAGGTGGGGAAGCCCAGTCGTCGTATGATGAGAAACAGCATAGGTCAGATTTTTCAAGGCAAAACTATCCTCGGCAATGGAATTTGGGGTAAAAACCTGATTATTCCCAATCCAAGCAGAAAAAGTGTTCAAAAGTCCCATCATAAAGGTTGACAACAGATGATTATCAGTTACAGTAAAGGTAGAAGTAAACTTCCTAATCGTTTGAAAAACATTAGCTTGATCTCCAATAACAAGAAGAAGGTTAAGCCCAATAGCTAAAATGAGTGATAAAAAAATGGGACGAACAGTCTTTGGTTGATAAATATAGTCCTTATCCACAATCTGATCATCACTAGCTCTCGAAAAGCGAAAAATCTGGCCAACCAGATACCCCACAAATATAGCCAAAATAATGTTGATTGAATCCGGTAAATTGATACGAGTCAAGACACCATCGTTTAGCGGTGACAGCAACAGCTCCTGCGATCCTATAATCAAGCTAACCAAAAGGGATGTCACACCAGCTGTACCAGTACTTCTACCATAGTGACCAGCTGTGTATTTTCCTGCAAAATAGGTTGATAAGGGCCCTGCTAAGCCACCAAGAAAGTTGGAAAGATTAATGAGCACCTGCCCAGTTATCTTAAAGGTCGGTAACCAGTCAGAAACTGAAAACAGCTGATTGATATAGCCCATCTCCGAAAAAACAGATAGTGAAATCACCCGAATAATTCCTGAAATCAGAAAAAATGGAAAGAGCGAAATCAAGGTCTTTTGAGTAATCTGGACAAAGCCCCGCTCACGAAGCCAGAGAAACCTCAGGATCAAATAGTCTATCATGAAAGACTCCTAGAAATTGGCAAAAGTAAACTTTAAATGCAACGTTTTCTTACATTATAGCACAAAGAAAGAGGCCTCACCTTAATCCTGGGTTACACCAACTTCTCAATCTTACTAAAAATACTTTGTTATCTTTTAATACAAAAAAACATGAGTCTCCACTTTTGAGACTCATGGCCGATTATTTATTAAGCAAAAGTAGTCACATCAGAGGCGTCCAAACGAACAGACTCAAAGCCTTCTTCATCAGCTTTCCCAAGGGCAATAATCAAAATAGGCACATGTCGGTCTTCATCAAGACCAAACGCTTTGGCAAGACCGTCTTTTTTATAGCCACCGATGGCATTTGTATCGTATCCATAAGAGCGAGCAACGAGCATTAACTGCATAGCAGCAAGGCTAGAGTCGATATGGACAATTTCATTCATCACTTCGAAAGGAGCTTTCTCATACATTGGTACAATGCTTGATAGTTGTTTCTCCTTGACCTCTTCTGGCATTTTTCCTTGAGTAACGGCCTTCCCATAGATTTCTTCTGCTCTTTCTTGGCTCTTCAAATCGGCAAAAATGAGAACCATGGCTGAGGATGTTTCATTTTGTACACCATTGTAGCTGACAAAAGGTTTCAATTTATCTTTGCCTTCTTCGCTATCAACGACAACAAAGCGCCAAGGTTGCATGTTCACTGATGATGGTGCCGTAACGGTTTTATCCAAGATTTCCAACATTTCTTCACGTGGAATCTTGACAGAGGTATCAAACTTACGAATGGAACGACGGTTATATACAATATCTGAAAAATCATTACTTACTATAGGCATCTTATGTCTCCCTTTTATCATTAGACAATATTGATATAACCAAGATTATAACACAAGACTATTTTTATCAAAAACAATTACTACAAAAATACCTAAAGATTGGTTTTCTTGAGTCCCAGACGTTTCACTTCAGATGAATAGTAAACCATGATGGTAAAGAGGCTGAGTGTGATTAGCCAGATTGACTTAATATAAATGAAGCGCATGAGAAGAGCTGATACAACAGCACCAAGCACAAAACTGCCTACGACAAAGCTATAATTGACCGCCTGGCAACGATATTCTTTCTGATCCTTGCTACCCTGAATAACATAATAAAGTGCCGTCAGCATCCTTCGATAATTTCCTGAAGTCATAAAAATCACAAAGGGGTGATTTTCAATCTGACTACTGGTAAAAGTCTTCATCATGACACCCGCAGAAAATGCAATAATCGGAAGCTCTATTAGAGCATTTGGCCATAAGAATGGTAAAATAGCAGTCATCACACAAAGAGGAAGTAGACCATGAACACGACAGTAAGCATTCTTACGATGGTCTTTAAACCACATTCCAAAAAGAAAACCTATGGAAAAGAATAGAATAGAAAAACATCGCAACATGTTATGGTACATGCTACTACTACGCCAGTCAGCAACTAACAAGAGAATATTCCCCGTCTGAGTGGCAACCAAACTATGGTAATACATATGACAAAAGACATTCCAAAGCTCCCCCCGAAAAACTGAGCAAATTGGCCATCATACGTGTATTCTGAGGCAAAAGATTTCGAGACTCCATTACGTAACTCCCATCTATAAATAAAAAAATGATAGTTTTATTATAGCAAATCTAAAGAAACACACTAAAAATTAACTGTGTCAGGATCAACCTGAGTTTTGATCCCTTGAATCTTATCCAAGACTGCCATGTCTTCCTCTGACAAATCAAAGTCAAAGATATCCAAGTTGGCTTCAATATTTTTTGGTGTCACTGACTTAGGTAGTGGTAAGAAACCTTTTTGAAGGCTCCAACGTAGGGCAACTTGAGCAACAGATTTTCCATTACGTTCAGCCACTGCTTCAACATCTTCATTCCCAAAAATACTACCAGTACCTAGTGGGCTATACGCTTCAAGAAGAATGTCACGCTCTCGGCAATAGGCAACCAAATCTTCTTGGGTACAACCTGGAGCCAAGAGAATTTGATTGACATGTGGAACAATTTCAGCTGTTTCAAAAAGAGCTTCTAGATGATGTTGCATAAAGTTAGACACACCGATAGCACGCACCTTACCTTCTTTGTAGGCTTCTTCCATTGCCTTCCAAGCCCCTGCATTGCCAGCCTTCCAAGCATCATTCTCACGAAGTGCCTTTGGATTTGGCCAGTGGATGAGAAAAAGATCCAAATAATCCACACCTAATCTTTCGAGAGATTCGTCGATAGAGGCCTTAGCCAAATCGTAATCGTGCTTGTCATTCCAGAGTTTAGTCGTTAGGAAAAGATCCTCACGCGCCACATCACTATCAGCAATCGCCTTACCTACAGAAACCTCGTTACCGTAGATTTGTGCTGTATCAATATGTGTGTAACCAGCCTTAAGTGCGAAACTAACGCTATTGTAGGCTTCTTCCCCTTCTGGGATCTGCCAAGTCCCAAAACCAATTTTAGGAATAGTAACCCCATTTGAAAGTGTATATGTTTCCATCCTGTTCTCCTTTTCAAGTTGTAATAGAATTATCTTAAAAGATATCAAATAAAAATGCAAAGATTTGCTATGGACTATATATAGGAAAAACTCCAAATTGCAGTTTTCTATTAGGTGGTGCTCCTATTCCTTATGATTAATTTCTATCGTCATAACCTTTTAGATGGCTTGAATGCCATGCCCAGGCACTTTCGATGATTTTTTCGACATTGTCAAATTGTGGTTTCCAACCTAGGACTGTACGAGCCTTTTCAGAGGATGCAATCAATGTATCTGGATCACCAGGACGACGACCTGCTTTCTCAGCTGGAATTTCTTTACCAGTAACCTTACGAGCTGCTTCAAGGATTTGAAGATTTGAGAATCCTGTTGAAGATCCTAAGTTGAAGGCTGTTGACTCATTGCCCTTACAGAGATACTCCACTGCTAAGAGGTGGGCATCCGTTAAGTCGAATGGATGTACATAGTCACGAACATTGGTACCATCTGGAGTATTGTAGTCGTCTCCAAAAATTATGATTTTCTCACGAACACCTTGAGCCACTTGGAGAATAATTGGCAAGAGGTGGGTTTCAGGACCACGATCCTCACCAATCGAACCATCAGGTTTGACACCCGCCACATTAAAGTAACGAAGAGGAACATACTTGATGCCGTAGGCTTGGTCTGACCACTTCATGATAGTTTCCATCATAAGCTTACTTTCACCGTAAGGATTGATTGGGTTTTGTGGTGTGGTTTCAAGGATTGGAATTTCCTCAGGAATACCATAAGTCGCAGCTGTTGATGAGAAGACAATGTATTTGACACCACATTCGTTCATGACCTCAAGCAACTTCACCATACCAGAAGTGTTATTGTCAAAATATTTAAGTGGTTTTTCCATAGACTCAGCCACAAGTGAGTAAGCCGCAAAATGAATAACCGCATCAACATCAGGATTTTCCTTAAAGACTTTACGCATAAAATCTTGATCTGCTAAATCCCCCTCGTAGAATACAGCGTCTGGATGGACTGCCGCACGGTGACCCGTCACCAAGTTATCCACGACAACAACTTTTTCTTGGCCCGCTTCAACCAAACGGTCCACCATGTGAGAACCGATGTAACCAGCCCACCTAAAACTAAGATTGCCATAAATTTACCTTTTTCTTATTTTTCTATTATGAAAACATACTTCTAGTCTACGAGACCAACTTGAGTTAAGTAAGGTGAAAGAGGATAAAAAATGGTCGCCAACAGTTAGTTGGCAAGCATTTTTCCTTTATGAAATTAAATATTCTAAAGCGATTGTTATCTAGAAATCTAACTGCTGAGATGAGAACCCAAATTAAATAATAACTCTAAAGGACTATCATAAAAAATACGTTTCATGATTGACTTTCACACTCTTTTTTCTCCCATAATTCATCTCTCACCAATAGCATTTACCTTCGGCATTTGATATAATTTTTCTCAGAGGTATTTTTATTTATGAAGAAACAAGCTTTTAGTTCTGAACAGTATTTGAATCTACAACGCGACCATATTTTGGAGCGTATTAACCAGTTTGACGGTAAGCTCTACTTGGAGTTTGGTGGAAAGATGTTGGAAGATTTCCACGCTGCCCGTGTCCTTCCTGGTTATGAACCTGACAATAAAATCAAGCTCCTTCAAGAGCTTAAAGAGCAAGTCGAAGTGGTTATCGCCATCAATGCTAGCAATATTGAGCACTCTAAGGCTCGTGGTGACCTTGGAATTTCTTACGATCAAGAGGTCCTTCGTCTGATTGATAAATTCAACGAGCTCAATATCTATGTAGGTTCTGTTGTTATTACGCAGTATTCAGGTCAACCTGCGGCTGACGCCTTCCATAACCAACTGGAAAAAAATGGCATCACGTCTTACATCCACTACCCTATCAAGGGCTATCCAACGGATATAAACCATATCATTTCTCCTGAAGGTATGGGAAGAAACGACTATATCAAGACTAGCCGTAACCTGATTGTCGTTACCGCACCTGGTCCTGGTTCTGGTAAATTAGCAACATGTTTGTCTAACATGTACCACGACCAAATCAATGGTATCAAATCAGGTTATGCTAAATTTGAAACATTCCCAGTTTGGAATTTGCCGCTTCATCACCCAGTTAACTTGGCCTATGAAGCTGCCACTGCCGACCTTGATGATGTCAATATGATTGACCCATTCCACTTGGAAACTTATGGCAAAACTACGGTAAACTACAACCGTGACATCGAGATTTTCCCAGTCCTCAAACGTATGCTTGAGCGCATCCTTGGTGAGTCACCTTACGCTTCACCTACGGATATGGGTGTTAACATGGTTGGTTTTGCCATTACGGATGATGAGGCAGCTAAAGAAGCCTCTAAACAAGAAATCATCCGTCGCTACTATCAAACCGTTCTTGATTTCAAAAATGAACGTGTGCCTGAGACTGCTGTCAAGAAGATTGAGTTGCTCATGAATGATCTTGGTATTACTCCTGAAGATCGCCAAGTGGTCGTTGCAGCACGCGCTAAGGCTGAAGAAACAGGTGGTTCTGCTCTTGCCCTCGAATTGCCAAATGGTCAAATCATAACTGGTAAAAATTCTGAACTCTTTGGTCCAACTGCAGCTGCTTTGATTAATGCTATCAAGACTTCTGCAGGTATTGATAAGGATACTAAACTTATCGAGCCTGAAGTGGTTAAACCTATCCAAGGTCTGAAAATTGACCATCTGGGTAGCCGTAATCCTCGTCTACATTCCAACGAAATCCTCATTGCCTTGGCTATTACAGCTGCCAACAATGTGGATGCGGCACGTGCCATGGAGGAACTTGATAACCTTAAGGGGTCTGAAGCTCACTCAACTATAATCCTTACTGATGAAGATAAAAATGTTCTTCGTAAGCTTGGTATCAATGTCACATTCGATCCTTACTATCAATACGACAAATTGTACCGTAAGTGATAACTGACTATAAACATCAAAGACCTCAGTTTTAATAACTAGGGTCTTTTAAAAATGACTTTAGCTTGATAAAGAAAAAAGGGAAACTCTATCGAGTTCCCTTTTTGATAACTAATTTTTCGTCTCAACCCGTTCCTAATAAAAAGGGGTGGCCTAGCATTATTATGAAAAAAATGAGTTAAAGGTATCAAACAGAGGGCTAAGCCACTCCCGATTCTAATCAGCCTACGATTTCTAACTTGAGAAAAGGTAAGCTAAAAAGCAAAACTATAGTAGATAGAACAGCAACAAGTGGGAGGTAACGACCTCCAAAAAGGTAGAGAAGCAATGGAGCTATCGCTATCAAATGATTTAGAAAATTGCTAGTAACCCGAACGGTTTGTCCATCCTCCACAGTAATAGTGTTGGACTTGTAACCCAATTTACCAACACTCAATCGAGCTTTTGATGATGGTAGGGAAACAGTCACTGCTTCCACACCAGAAACCGTCCCGACAAGACTAGTGTCTACTCGAATGGGACTCTTTCTAGCCACCTTACTAGCTTCTATTGTAATACTAGCCACTAAGCATCTCCTTTTCCTATCTTCTACTTATAGTATACACTTTTTCGAAAAGCTTTCACAAGATAATCGACTATTAAATCAAGGTTCCTTTACAATTTTGTGCCTTTTCAAAAAGTATTGGATATCTTGATTGCTATATCACTATCCACTTTTCCTTCAAAAAATCAATTATTTTTGACAGGAAATCCGTTATAAGATATTAAGATATAATGTAACAACGTCGTTTACAACTAGTTGGTAATAATGTAAATATAGAAAAAAGGTTACATGAAATCATATAAAGGAATTCTCCTACTAACCGTAAGCATTGTTCTTACGGTCTACGTCTGGTTAGCAACGGGCATGACAAACTTCGTCACTCCCGGTCTAGCTTTAACAACCTTATCATGGACTTTTATGTTGGCAACACGATCACGACTTTTAGAAAAACTCTTTAACGGAATTGAGAGAATGTACGCTATCCACAAATTTCTTGCCATCTTATCAGTTATTCTCCTTGTCTTCCACAACATCGGTATGGGGAGTCTATAGGGGTCCCGTCTAGCTGGTCAGCTAGGAAACCTTGACATTCATACTTTCTTGGCCATTGTAGTTCTGGCCTTTCTTGGTAAAAGTCTCAAATACGAGACTTGGCATTGGCTTCATCGGTTGGTTTACTTAGCCTATATTTTTGGTCTCTCCCATGTCTATTTGATTATAGTTTTTTTATTTCATTTTCAATCTCTTGGTCTTTCCATCTTATAGCCCTAACCCCAAACAGTTTTGATAGCAGGAGTATTTGAATTTGTATACTTGGTCAACTCTTGCCTCAAAGCATGGATATGAACATTGAGTGTATTGCTATCATCCACATATTCCTCTTGCCATACCGTCTCGTAAAGTTCCGTCTTTGAAAAGGCTCTCTCAGGATTGCTAGCCAATATCCATAGAAGTTCAAAGGATTTCACTGTCAATTCCAAAGATTGGTCCCCTATGTGAACCTCATGAGTCACATGGTAGATTACTAAGTCACCAAGATCGATCCGCTCTGTCTCACTTCAACGGCTAAGGCGACGTAAGATATTATTCACTCTTAAAACCAATTCGCGCAGGCTAAACGGTTTGGCTATGAAATCATATCCCCCCAAACTTAATCCATAAATCTTATCCTGCTCGCTTGTTTTAGCAGTTGTAAAGAGAAAGGGTTGATTAGGAGCAATATATTGAACCTCACTGATAAAATCATAACCGTTCATATTGGGCATCATGATATCTGTGATGATGACGTCAATAGATTTTTTTCTGAAAAGTTCTAATCCCTCCTTGCCATCATGAGCAACTAAAACATCGTATCCCGCCTGTAAAAAATAGCGGTTTTGAATATCTATCTCATCATCAACCAGCAAAATTGTCTTTTTCATCTGACGCTCCTTTGATAAAAACAGTGTTACACATAGTCAGTATAACACTATTTATTCTAATATTTAAATGATTTGAATCTTAATCTTCTCGTTTGGTTGTCAAACCTAAAAGTCCAACAAGACCTGCCAAGGCTAGACCAAACATACCAAGGCCAGCTGTAGCCGTTTGAGCTTTCCCAGTATTTGGTAGTATAGGTTGCCCATCATTTTTCTTAGTCTTAGCCATGGAATTATCTGTGGAATCAGCCATTCTCATCTCTGAAACATGGGCCTCTTTCGTCATATATTTAATTTTGTTCATTGAGTCTGACGTAGAAGAAGACATAGGTTATCTGATCTCCTTGAGGAGTTCTGGACATCATTTCTGATCCATGAAGTCGAATCGTTACTTGATGAGTAGCAACTAGATTGCTCAAGTCTGGTTTGCCATCTTTAGAACCATACACTTTGACAGTAGCTTGGTAAGTGTGAGTGCCATTGGCACGAAGTTGGTCTAGAAGGGCTTGTCCTTCTTTGCCTGTCGTGTTACCATTCAAATCTACTTCTTAGAAATATTGGCCTTTAGCCAAGCCTTTTGGAGGTGTGATTGTATCTTTAGGTAAGTGGGGTTGGAATAAATATAAAACACATAAGGAACTAAAGGCAGAAGAAAAAAACGAAATAGAAACTATTAAGGAAACAAGTGCAAAGGATTATGCTGAAAATCTATTGAATGAAGCAGATAAAGATGATGAAATTGTCGATATTATCATTGATGAAGATGGTTCAATCATTACAGTTGATTTTAGTTAATCTAGTTAAAAAGCAACAACCACATAATATAGGTTGTTGCTTTTTTTAGTATATGTGATTTTCCAAAAGATGAATTTGAAGAATATTGTCGAGTTGGACTAATCTATACCCTTCATTAGTCTTTATTGATATTTCCTTACGAGACAGTTCTCTCACTTCACCAAATAAAGTAATTTTCCTATCACGATGTTTGATAGTGAACTGCCCTTTAAGTTGGTTGGCATAGAGTTGAGAAAGTAATAAGAGTTTCTGAGGTTTACTTAAGTCTGTTGAAAAGTCAACACGATATTTAGCAGCATGTAATGATGAGGTATGTTCGGACAGAAAGAACCCCATCCACTTTTGCATCCCTGGATCCTGGTATTCTCTTGCTGCTTGAAATGGTAAATAGGAACGATCAATCATTTTAAACCAACCAATCCTCCAGCAGAATGTCCTCCGATGAGCCTACTTCTGGCAATACTTCTCGATGCACCGTCAAGTGCATTAGCTTTTAGTAGAGAGGTAAAGCCAAATTGGTCTCTGATAGAATCTATTGCTGTCTGGAGCCTTTCTTCTTTTTCAATTTGTTCGACATCATCGAACAGTGAGATTAAATCAAAAGATTCATCTACAAAACCAGAATAATTAACCGCTACACTTCGGATTGCTCCTGAAGTGTATTTATTATGGAATAACTTCAACACATAGTTTGTCAGCTTGTTAGTGTTATTCGTTGGTTCAATTTTCATTTGAGTATTGATAGAACGTTTGTTTTCTTGCTTAGAGTAGCCAAGGTGTATAGAAACAACAGTCGCTTTTTTGCCTATCTTTCTCAGTCGGATAGCAACTTGCTCGGCCATCTCTCTAAGGACAATCTCAATATCACGTTGTCTAAAATAGTCTCTAGGGAGAACCTGGGAGTTGCCTAGACCTTTTGATTTGGGTTTATAGGATTTATGAACGTTACTTTCATCAATACCATTAGCATGAAACCATAAACGAAGGCCAGCTACTCCTAGTTCTTTCTTCAAGATATCTGGGTTAGCATTTGCCAAGTCTTTGATTGAATGGATACCTAATGTGTTGAAGCGTTTCTCCATTCTTTTACCGATACCCCAGAAATCCGTCATGTTTGGAATAGCCCATACTTTCTGCTCTACATCCTCATAGGACCAATTAGCCCTCATGGTTGGAGTTTTCTTTGCTTCATTATCAAGGGCAAGTTTAGCTAGTAAAGGGTTAGCGTTGGACATACCAACGGTTGAATAGATACCAGTTTGTCTCCAGATGTCTCTTTGGATCCTTGATGAAATAAGGTCGAGTTTTTGCTTTCGAGACAACTGCTTATCTGGAACGAAGTAATTAAGAGAACTAGATAGGTCAATAAAACCTTCATCTATAGAATAAGGGTAAATATCATTTGGACTACCATAGTTTTGAAAAATGCCTTGGATTTCCATATTAACTGCGATATACTCGTCCATTCTGGGAGGAACGATGAAAGTCACTTTTGCCCAGTCTTCAATGAATCGCACGTATTCTGGATCTGTTCTCAGTCCTTGTTTCTTGGCATTGTAGTACGAGAACTTTCTTGTTTGAACATCAAAAGGGAGGTCGTATGCTCTTCCTACGTTTGATTTCCCAAATACTTTCTTAAATATCGGTGAAGAAGCTAGGATAAGACCTGCAGAGTTATCAGCTCTACTCATAACACATAGAGAAGTCTTTAGAGGATGTAGCCCTCTCTCAACACATTCTACGCTAGCATAGAAAGACTTCATATCAATAAAGGCAATATCACTGCGAGGTTCCCTAGTGTAATCAAAATATCCCATGTGTTACCTCTTTTGTTAGTTTATATACTAACAAAAGTATAGACTATTTTCGTGAGGTTTTCAAGTGTTACAGTGTTGCCAATAGTATTTGAGAGTAAAAAAACACCAATAACTGTGTAATTGGCGTTTTCAGTAGTCTTCTAATTCATTTTAAAAGGAGTATCGAGTTATAAGTAACTTATTCAGAACTTCCCATTGATGATGACTCGGTAGAGGCATTAGAGTTATTGCCTCCGTTGCTATTATCTAGGACATTGGCACCCAAGAGCGAATTATAACCATTTTCATCAACATAGCTATGGTATTCAGGATTTAACATTATATCATTTGATGATTCGGGAACCCCAGAATCTTGTTGTTGTGCAGGTGTTTTTGGGGTGCTTCCAGCTACAGTTCTGGTGTCACTATAAGCTGATTCACTAACGGTTGCTTGAGTAGAGCTTGAACTAGACGATGATGGTTTCGTAGAGGATGAGGTTTCCGTTTTTGAGGTGTTTTTGCTTGTGCTATCATCTTTAATCTCAATTAACTTCTCATATATTTTTTGCGTCAAAGCATTTTGTTGCGATGCCGTTAATGATGCTGCGACACGAATAACAACCGTTCCGTAAACATAGTGTGACCCAGGGTTGATGACAGTTGGAAGGCCATCGAAAGCACTTAAATAGTCATTTCGTTTTTTGGCATCTTCTGCAGTTTTATAGACTTCAACACACCCACCTGCATCCGTACCTTTTGCTACTAAATCAGCACCAGGAACTGGATTAGTTACTTCGTTGTCAGCGAAATAAACTGCTGCCGTATAACTTCCTTGCTTGTTTAAGCCTTGGTTTGGATCATTATCTTCTGTGGCTGACTGAACATCTGAAATCGTATCAATTTCCTTAAGACGACTTTCCACAAATGTATTGGAAGGATTTGTAATTTGTTTTAACTGCTTAACACTTGTTGAATACTTCTGGTTTTTATCTTTAAGTACTTTTATCTCTGTTGTGTAGTTAATTGGTTTTTTTAGTGATTTAACTTGTTTATTGATGTCGCTTGTTTTCTTTTTGATTTTAGGAATTACTTGTTTTTTCTTTTCAGCAGTTGAGACTTCGTTTTTTAACTCAACCGTCAGACTTTCGTCTAAGGGTTTATCTTTACTACTAAGTAGTTCCTTAGATACTTTGATTGTTTCCTCTATGCTACGGTTTTCTTTTTGAATTTTGGCTGTCACTTCATTAAATGACTGTACCGCTCTTTGATGTGGTGAAATTGCAAGTACATAGTACCCTATACCGAAACAAAATAGTACGATAAGAGAAATTATGGCACTTTTCTTTGTATTAATTCTTTTCATAAAATCAGATTTCATTTTTAATCTCCAAAAATCAAGTGTTCGTTACCTCAAATAGCTAACGGGGACTTCCTATTAAGTATTCTGTTTTTATTATACTTAAATATTCTCACATTTTAAAGTAGTCTTTTGATTATTATTCTAGAAAATTATTGGAGTTGAGAAGTGAAATGTTGCGCGTGGTATGCGATTCAATACAAAAAGGATAGCATATAGTGATGTTATCCTTAGTTCATTCAATGTTTGTTGTGCAGGTCCTAAAGTTGCTGCTACTGTCCGAATAGTACTTTGAGTAAGCTCATTTTGACTTTCTTCATCTGTGATTACACGAGGTTTTGGAAAGTTTTCGATAGGCTCTTCATGTTCTTTGGCTTGTTCAAGTCGTTGGTGTTGAGCTTCTGGGCCCCAGTCTTTTTCTGCAGCAATCTCAGAGACCATAAAGGCACTATATCGATATGCCTCTGGAACAATCGTCTGGATTTGTTCTTTGGTGAAGCGGTCTCCCTCACTATAATCAACGACATCCCAAATTAGTCCGCCATTGCCATCTTCTCGTGCTGCAAGGAAGTGTTCGCATCCAATAGGATTTGAGAGGTTGATCATAAAGAGTTCTTCAGACCATTTTCCAGTCATTACAGCATCAATGATTGTTTTATATTCATCGTCCGAGGCAAAATTAAGATGCCCGTCCTTTTCAGCTTTTTGAGCTTCACATAATACCTCAAATCGTTCTTGGTGCCGTTTATCTAACCCCCCAGCCAACGAAATGATGAAATCATTATCATAGGTAATTGCCTTATTAACAGCCGAACTGCATAAGAACAATGAGACAACCATCAGAACCGCAAAAAGTAGTTTTTTAGGCATAGTCATCCCCTCCTAATTCCATTCCCACCACTATTATACCATTTAAACAATTCCAACCCGAAAGAAACCTAGTGTATAATAACCGTTCTTTATATCGCCTATGATACCTCTCAAAATTCAAAGAGCCAGGAAAAATCCTGACTCTTTATTTGAGTTATCACTTATATTTCTGTTTGATTTCACGCATCCATTTTTGAAGAACAGGACCTAATTTCATATTAAGCATCAACTTATTGCCTGCAAAGGTATTGGTAGCTTTATCAGGATCCAATGTTTTAGAGATATCATCACGAAATGGAATCTCTTCTGGCTTGATAAGACTGTACTCTTTAAGCGACTTACTAAGTAAATCAGCATCAATCCCCCACTCGGACGCAAATGCTTTAACTTCTTTGAATTGTTGTTTGTCCTGCCAATCCTGAAAGGCTTCATCAAAATTGCTAGTAGCCGGAATGTGACCACCTCGTAATTCTTCATTAACAAAACGTTTCAAAGACTCAGCCTTTTCATGTTCCCCAAGGTTACTCAACTCTTGGATTTGCTCTTGAATTAAGACCAAATTATTATCATTGATTACAATATAACCACCTTCTGTTGTCGTCTTATTTCCAATTAACTCTAAGATGCTCTGAGCATCAATGACTTGAGATCCTTGAAGTTTAGTTCTCCCTTGTAATTCTCTAATGACTTCCTCTTCTGGTCCATCTCCACCTCTAGGGAAAAGGTTTCTATAAGCACCTATATACTGAAGCCACTTATGCTCATCAAGGCCAAAACGCTTATTATCCCAGACAAATTCATAATATTGTTTAACAACATTTAACTGTTTAGCAGCTTCTTCGAATGCTGCTTTAAATCGTTTTTTGCCGTCTTCATCGTCACGTAGGTCTATCCATCGTGTTGGGTCTGAAAGTTCTTGGATGAGATTAACCATTCGCTTATTCAGTTCATCGACAGCATCCTCATACTTAGCAACGATAACTTTACTATTATTACCCCCGCTACCATAAAGTTCAAGGGCAGCCCTAACAAGCTCTTGTGTCATTCTTGGATATTGGAAATTAATAATCGTTCCGAATTCTTTAGAAGAACCAAAAACACGATTTGTTCTAGAATAAGCCTGAATCAAGCCTTGAAGTTCAAGACGTCTATCAACATAAAGGGTGTTAATACGTTTTGAGTCATAACCTGTTAGTAATTGGTCAGCAACAATAAGAATATCGATATTCTTAGGGTTTCTACCACTGCCCCCACGTTTCATACGGTCTGTTACATCTTCAAAGTAGGCTGCTTCACCATGAGTCTTATTACCAGGAACAAAGGAAATACCAGTAAAACTAGCATAATCTTCAAACATCTCATCAACGACTTCTTGAGCAATATTATCTGGATCATTCTCGTTTCCAAAGCTAAACGTCATGGCGACATTGGGTTTAGCTTCACCATCTTTAAATTTCTCAGCAATTTGTTTCTTAAATTCATGGTAATAAGCAATTACACGCTCTTTATATGCAGCCGTGAGGATTGCATTAAACTCTCCGTTTTGAGACTGTTCCTGCCAACCATCTAGCACTTCTTCAACTACTCGTGGAATATGAGTCTCATCTTGGTAGATTAAGATACCTTCTTCTGCAGCCTTGCTTTCAACCTCCAAATCATCCCACTGATAGACCTCTCGTGCGATGGCTTTCTCACCTTTTTCTGGGTGTTGCTCAGATAAGGTCTCAATCAGTTGCTCACGGAGTTCATCATAATTTCTAAACTCGCCTGTATTGATGTAATCAACATGAAAACCTAAGACATTACCGTCCGCAATCGCTTCATCGATAGTGTATTGATGGAGCAAGGGGCCAAAGAGCTTTTCAGTCGTATTAATGAGCTCGCTACGTTTATTGACTTTACCTTTAGCCTTATTTTCATCAAACAAAGGTGTCCCGGTAAAACCAAAGAACAAACCATTTTGAAAGAAATACTCTTTAATTTTAGCCATCATACCACCCATAGTTGTCCGATGGGCCTCATCAATAATAAAGATTATTTTCTTCTCTTTTAGGCTATCATCCTGTCCTTTAACAAGACTTTCAACGAGGTTATATAGTTTAAAGGTTGTTGTAACAACAATCCCACTCTTAGCAGACATCAATTGTCTTCTAAGTTGATAGGTGCTTTTTGTATCATCCACATTTACCGATTCATAAACAGAATAAGCCTTAAAAGCTTCTGAAGTTTGGTCGTCAAGATCACGTCTATCTAATAAGAAGACTACCTTATCATACTCCGTTCGAGTGGCTAAAACCTGAGCTGTCTTAAAACTTGTGATGGTCTTTCCTGAACCAGTTGTATGCCAGACAAAACCACCGTGCGGTATACTATCATTTGGCGAGCCAAAAACGGCCTTTTCAATGGCTTGTAACGCGTGGACTTGATAAGGTCGCATCAACATATGACGGCGATTTTCTTCAAATTTATCTTCATTTATTATCAAATAATCCCCAACCATTTGATGGGCCATAGGAATCTTTAAGAAATGTTCAATGACCTCTCGATAATCAGTCAGAATACGATGACCCAAGAACTTACCATCAACTTGACTTTTTCTCACAAGCGACCAGTGGAATACAAAAGCAGGGTTGAAATCGTTGAGTGTTTTAGGTGTCGCAAAGTAACGTGTTTCAATCTCACTTGTCACAACCATCATTTGTGAAAATGCCATGAAGTTATTGGTATATTCACCATCACGATAATAACGCTTAAATTGTCCAAAGGCTTCGTCTAATGTTTTATCCGTACGTTTTTGCTCAATATTAATTAATGGCAGTCCATTAATTAATAGGACAATATCAAATCGGTTATTATAGTCAGTCTGTACTTCACGCGCAATTTGATAATTAGAGTCTCCACCACTAACTTGAGCCTTTCTCAGAATCGTTAGGGTGATTTGTCGTCTAGTAACATCTGGGTGACTGTCACGATAGATACCGTCGATTTTACCCGTTGAACCTTCCATTGATAGGATCTTTGCGGCTTCATAACTATTTGATATCTGTTTGACCTTCGCCATAACCTGCTGGAACTCATTATCCGTCAAGGCAACACCCTCTAAGATGTCCGCATTGATACGATTTAGTTCATCACGCCAGTTATTAATAAGGTCTTGAACAGTTACTTTATGTAGATTACCATTAAGTTTATCGGGAGCTTGCCACCTAAACTTCGTTAATTCTTTTACGAAATTTTCCTGAAATGCCTTTTCTGAAGCATTTTTTGGAGCATTACTCATACGTGTCCTTTCTATCTCAAACTGGAGCTGATGTTACACGAATAATTCATTCAAATAAGCTTTTTTCAAATCTTTTAGTTTGTCTAGTTTTTGTTGTTGGAGAGTGATTGACTGATCAAGCTTATGGAAAAATTCGCCAATTTGTTTCTGTTCATCTAATGAAGGAAATGGTATTTCTAAACTTCCTACTTGTTCTAAAGATAAATTTGGCTGTGCCCCAATTGTTGGATTACTGAGAATAAAATTAGTAATAGACCCACTCTTAAGTGCTATTGCTAAATACCTTAGATTAGATCTTTTATTTCTAATAATAGCAAGAGCCTGATTTGTATTTGCTGGTAAAATTCTAGATTCTACTATACCTATTCTACCTAATGTACCAGCAATCGAAAATAAAATATCATTCTCATTAAGTTGTGATCGTTTTAAATACCCATTATGTTCTTCGCTAGAAATTTTAGAACATGATAATATTTTCCCGTTAGAAGCATCTAAATTTTCCACTTTTATAAAGTTTACTTCACCTTCTCCAGATTTCTCTAGAGGAGTTGTTCCCTTCGTTATCAGGGATGTGATTTCTCGAAGTTTCTTCGTACTCCACTCCCCTTCAAAACCAGGTAAACGACGTTTCGGCACGCGCTCACCTTCAGCTGGAAACATTTCTGAGAGATAGGCTTTTTTCAGATTTTTGAGTTTATCAAGTTTATGCTGATTCATAGTGATAAGGCTATCAAAATCAGCTAAAAAATTACCAATCAGTTCTTGCTCATTAACGTTCGGACAAGCGATTGATATATCAGAGACAATTTGTTTGTTAAGTCCCCCACGGCTTCCATCTCCGGATGATATCAGACGGAGTTCATCATATCGTTTAGATAAATTCTGAAAGACAAATTCATAGTTTAGTGTTTTATCTGGTTCAATAGCGGCAACTGATTGATTAGTTGTTAACGGAATATTATTAACCGCAACCATTCCACGTGTCTTTCCTTGTCCAGCTAATGCAATGAGAATTGAATGTTTTTTCACCCAACGAGCACTAGAGTTACGAATTCCATCATTTGAAATCATATTATCAGTCTTATCAAGTCTTCTTTTATTGACTTCTCCTGACGACATCCAAGGTATCTCTTTAGGTTCCCAATAACTAGATATAGAAGTATTCGGTGTCCCACCTGTTAGAATATTGGCATGATCCCCTAACTTTAATTGTTCCCACTCACCATCTAATTCAAACTCTTTAAACCGTCTTTTGGGTAGATGTTTACTATTCGTCATTAAAGCACCACCAATTCCTTCATCATTGCTTCCAGTTCTTTTTCCAGTTTAGAGATTTCATCATCTAGACTATCTAATGTTTCAGAGTAACGTTTGTTCAATTCGTCTATCACTGCAATCTCAGACTTAAGAGAGGATTCTACTAAGTCCTCCACTTTTTCGATAACTGAACCAAACCATTTTTTGTAAAGGAGTTGGTCTACTTCTTCATCTGTCAATTGAAGAATGCGATCAGCCACTAATTCTTTTAACTCTTGCTCTTTGGTCTTAATCATTTTATTGACAGCCGATTTTTCTTTGGTCAAGTCATCGACTTTCTTGAGAAGGTCATACTCAAGAGACCCTTTTTCAGCCTCTTTCAAACTTGCTTTAATCGACTTGCCTTCAAAACTGTCTTGGGCTTCACCCTCTTCATTCTTTTTAAGAGAGTCAAAGAGTGCATTGTACTCATCACTATCTTCTACCTTAGCATTTTCTACAAGCTCACTCATTTCGCTTTCAATTTCAACAATACGTGATTTGAAAGCCTCAATTTCAGCTAACTCTTTGGCATAAAACTCACTAGCAATAAGACTATTTGGAACAACAACCCCATTCCAACCGTCTTGAACTGGTTCTTTTTTCTTCCCTTTTTTGACCATATTAGGCTCACGTGTTCGACCAGCTTGGTAAAATCCTAACTGTTCAATAAACTCTGAGTCATGTTCAAGACTATTAGTCCAAATCTCAGCAATCATCTGATAGCCGTCATAACTGTCAAGTTGTTCAAAGGCTGATAGCTGATGTTTGATATCCGCTAACATGGCTTCTTTAACCTGTCTAGAGCCACGTTCCTTACCAAGCTCATGCAACTGGGTCCAATAGGTATTCAGATAAGCTTCAACTGTTTCTTTCACTTGTGTCATTGTCTCTTGAACGACAGTGCTAGATAACACCTCATCTGAAAATGCATCAATCGTTTTGTTTAAAGCCAAATAGCCAGGACGCTTTTCAGTGAAGGCTTGTTCTAAAACATCTGGTACTAATTGATTGAGAATCTTCAAGTTTTCAATATTCGCTTTTGGAATACCTCCGTATAAGTGGGCATCAACATCGTGAGCAATCTCATTGTCTATAGCTGTCACGTAGCGAGGAATGTTCATATTAAACTCATTGCTGATGAGTTCCTTTCGACTCGCTAAATGACTATATCCTTCTTCTTCTGTACGATTACTGTATGTATCTACAATCTTAGCAATATCTTTTTCTTGAAGGACATTTTGCTTCCCTACTTTAATAAAGCTATGCGAAGCATCAATAAAGAGAACAGGCTCATTTAAGTCACGATTCTTCTTCAAAATGATGATACATACTGGAATCCCTGTATTAGAGAATAGATTGCTTGGTAGACCAATAACGGTATCAATCTGATTCTTTTCAATGAGCTTCTGACGAATCTCGCCTTCTGCACCTCCACGGAAAAGCACCCCATGAGGTAACACAATAGCCATTGTACCAGTAGTTGATAGGTGATAAAGCCCATGAAGTAGGAAGGCAAAATCCCCTTTTGAATCTGGAGGTAGTACACTTACAATTTCAAAGCGTGGGTCTGAAGCTTTTAAGCCAACACGGTTCCAATTCTTAATCGAATAAGGTGGGTTCATAACAACCGCATCGAACTGTACACCTTCATCTGGACGCTCAGGATCTTCTGGCCAGTCTTGTGCAAGGGTATCACCGTTTTTAATGCTCATTTTCTCAGGACGTACACCATGAAGTAAGAGGTTCATACGTGTCAAGTTGTAAGTCGCTGTATTTTTTTCTTGTCCGTAATAGCTAAGAACCTTCTGCTGCTCTTCAGATAGATGTTTTTTTACAGTCAAAAGAAGTGAGCCTGAACCAACGGTTGGGTCATAGATAGAGGTTAGAGACTTATTTGTCGCAACTATCTGAGCCATGACTTCACTAACCTGGTGAGGAGTGTAAAATTCGCCAGCCTTTTTCCCAGACTCCATAGCGAACTGCCCAATCAAGTACTCATAGGCATCCCCTAAAATATCACTCTTTTGGAGAGCAACCATGTCCAAGTCTTCAAATAGACGAATAAGTGCCTGGATGTTCTTGCTTCGTGTATTCAAGTCACTACCAAGAGCTGTATCAGACAAATCCAAAGTTGAGCTTGAGAAAAGACCATTAAAATCATCTGTCTCGTCTGTTGAAACGACACTACGTTCAAATTCGCCTAGACTTTCAGTAACCGTCTGAACTTCAAACCGTCCTGTATTCATGTCATTCAGCCATTTTTGATACAAGTACTTAGGTTTGACTACATACCCCAAATTATCACTGATCATCTTCTCCAAATCTTTTCCGTATAATTCGTGGGCCTTTTGATATTCCTCAAACACGTCCACATCAGTAGAAAGCCCTGATAGTTCCGCAAAGGTTTTGAGTGTTTTGTCACTCAGAAATTTATAGAACATGAGTCCTAACATGTAGTCCTTGTAACGGCTAGCGTCCATTGAACCACGAAGCTCGGTAGCTCCATTCCACAGACGTGCTTTGATTTCTTCTGACGTAATCATTTGAGTCTCCCTTTACTATTTACCATTTTGTTTGCAAATTGCTATCTCTAAAAATGTTGTTACCTAGGCTTATGGTAACATTTCCAAGATAATATCCTCTTGATTATACCATGAAAGCAATGAAAACATAAGGAAGACCTTTTCCAATAGAATACAAAAAGGACATGAATCTGCTTTAGTCAGAAACATGTCCTTTTTGTATTCTATTGGAATTCTATCAGTATTTTGTTCTTATGAGAGGCGCCTGTAGCCCATCCTCCGTTCGCGATCACATCAAAAATATTCTCACCGTCTATATTATTATCAGATTATTAATCATCAAAAATGCTACTTTGATCCAACTGGAAAACAAGCCAGAGGAAAACGACTTCTGCTTGATAATAAATAAAATTCTTCTGATTCGCTTCTTCAATGAGTTCTACTTTTCTCAAGGTTAACATTTGATTTATACTATCATCAAATTCGGAAAGAAATGCTATCTTGGTGAGCATACCTATATCCTTTTTTGAAAAAGATTCTACACTCTTCATAGACTACTATCAAGACTATTTCGAAAGAAGTCTAGATAGAAGCACGAACTTGTCCAATAGCCAGTGAACCGTCCTGTTTAAAGTACATCCACTGGTCATCACCTACTTGGAGGTAGCGACCGTTAGCGAGAATACCTGATTCTGGCTCATAGTAATATTTAATGCCATTTTTTCGATACTTTCCCTCTTAGATTGGCTACCATCTTCCTTGAAGTAATAGAGGTAACCATCAATGCATTGACATCCAGGGTGACAAGCCTACTGAAAAAAGAGACATAGAACTGAGGTTCCCACCCATCATGGCACTAGAGAAACCCAAGGAACCCATGGATTCCCCAAAAATATTTGCATTTTTTCAAATCCACAAATGGTAGAACCAAGCGATTTCCTAAACAATAAATAAAGAGGAAAAAGATGGTCCATAACACACATTTGGTGATTATCGATTGACTAATTTTTTTCTGTTACTCCTATTTCCTGCCCTATAGACAGGCTGATGTTATGTCGTTAGAAATGAGACATAAACTAAATTGCAGCCCACTTATCCAAATAATGGATTACAGACTCTTCTTACGCATCTGGCGAATGGTCTCAGCCATCTCCTTCCAACGATCTCTTGAGTAGGTTTGCTGATTATGTTTGGTTGACTTGAGGTCCTCAAATCCTAAGATTGGTTTGTTTTCAAACCTAAAGGCATCAAGAATTTCCACTACTTTTCTACCTGGATTAATATCCAAAAGCAAGTCACTAGTACGCACCAATTCCAAATCTAGCCCATTTAAACCTGCAATGGCTGAGTAAACTGTCACATTTGGATAGGTAATCAATTGGGCCAATTTGTCTGTCACATGCTGGCGTGAGGCAATTTTAAACTGTACCTTAGGAAGAGCCGAGATAAGGTCCGTCAAATGAGGGATTTCTGAAATGTTGGTGTAGACCAAACAAGTAAATGGACGGCCCTTAGGATAAATCATGTCCTCTGAAAGTGGCAATAAAGCGGCATTTTCGGCAACCCCTGACCAATCCATTTGAGCATAGAACCACCAGACCTCGCGATAAGCTTGGCAAGCCAAAGGTAACCAGGGCTTACGGTGTGAAGTATAATGTAAAACCTTAGGATAGTCTTGACCATTTGGCAAATGGTAACCAGATAGACTAGACTTGGTCACAGCGTAGTTGTTGTCAAAAGACAACGTCAACCAGTTGTTACAAAAAACCATATTAAGAATTGACTGCTCCGCAAATGGTACCTTATCATGCCATTCGCTAGTCATGTCAATTAAGTGACGTCTCATGTTGTACTGCTTCCAATAAGCCGTATCAATCACCATGAAGCCTGCATCAAACATTGCCTGACGATCCTGACCTTGAACAGCATAGTCACGTACAGCAGCCAAAGGACGGCCTTGCAAATCAAGGGTAAAGAGGTCTTCCAGAGAACCGGTAACCACCATGTCACTGTCCAAATAAAGAGCTCGTTCCTCAGACACAAAGTCCGCCACAAAATAGCGAAGATAGCTTGCATAGTTGCTATTAGTCTTGAATTGCTTGATATGACTACTATCCACACGACAGTTAATCACTTCACTACCAAAGGCAGCCAAATGACGGTTTAGTCCTCTAAACCACTCTTGAGAGAAATCATCGTTAATCAAGTAAAAACGAATGTTACGATGATGGAAAACGATGGATTTGATAGTCGTAAGCACTTGGTAAACATAAGTATAGTTAGCCGCAAGAACAATAGCACGCTTTTTAGTCTCATAACGTTGAGGAGCTAAACTCAAGACCTGGAATTTCTCCTGAATGGAGCGGTAAGCATCAGAATCCCTGAGACCTTGCTCCTCCACATTTTTCAAGCAAGCCTCTAGCATCTGACGGTAGGTGACCATGTATTTCTCCAAAGGGAAACCATGACTAGCAACAATAGCCAAGCGTTCTTCCATGGCATAAACCAAGGTCATCATCCAGTCTTGCATCCAAGTCGCTGATGGCATCTCTGGACTCTCACGATATACATAAAGTCCCTTGTTGAGATAAACCGTACGCTCACTCATGAGATAGGCTTTAAGGTTGAAAAAACCATCCTCTCCTGCATGCTCTTTCGGGAAAAGCAAGTCATTAAACAAGGAACGTTTGTAGAGTTTCCCAGTGGCTGAGATCAGAGCAATATTGATGTTATTGGTTTCTTCAAAGAGTCCATCAATAATCTGAGCTGGTGAATAAACCTGCTCATAATAATCTTCATCCTTGATATAAAAATAAAAGAGATCTTCCGATTCCTTATAGACACTGTAATTGGCTACTGCGATATCCGCCTTATGAGCCTGAAGCGTCTTATAAAGTTCCTCCAGATAGGTTGGCTCTACCCAATCCTCAGCATCCACATAGGTGACGTAAGTTCCCTTAGCCTGACGAATACCAATATGGCGAGCATCTGAAAGCCCTCCATTATCTTTTTTAAAATAGAGGATGCGAGAATCCCTAGCGGCATAACTACGGCAAATGGCATCACTATTGTCTGTTGATCCATAATTGATAAGGATGATTTCAAGATTTTGATAGGTCTGACTCAAGACACTGTCTAGACAGGTCTGGAGTTGATTTTCTACATTGTAAACGGGAATAATTACGGAAATTTTTTCTGTCATTTTTTATTTCCTATTTTTTCTAGCTAGTACATTTTTTATTTTCCTGTCTCAAACTTTCATAAGATAGCAAGGAACAGTCTAAGAATCTGATAAGTATTTTACGGTCCCAAGATATAAGGGCCGGAAACACATTCTATACACTTTTTCCTTGATTTTATCGAGACCTAACCATGTTAAATTATAACATAGTATCACTTAGTTTTCTAATAGATTAGCTTTTTTATGAGAGGGTTTTTTCAAACTAATTTCCTTTTATTTTCAGAAAAAAACTGATAGTTAGGAAGATTGAAATAAGTGGATAGAAAAAGAGATAGCTCAGATGTGAAACTATCTCTTTCTTCCTAAACTTATATTTTCAAATTCCAAAATCGAATAAATTTAACCATATTTCAAATCAAAAAATACAGTCTTTCTTATACTGTTAAAGCGATACAAAATAGACTTGCCTACTCACCATTTGCTAAATATAGATATTACATAATTTTCCTTTGTCTAATTTTACTAAATTTCGTAATTTTTTATTTTACTCTTCTTTCATTATTTCTGAGTGATATAATAAGAATGAGTGTTATAAGCGTATAATGCTTGTAATTGAAGTAAAATCAAAACTACTTATTTCTAGGAGAAAAAAATAGCTTATATTTTTTATAGTGGTGATGTTATCCTTAAATCTTAGAGTCACTATTGTATAATTTAGACAAAGGACAAAAACATGAAAAAACGCTACTCAAAAGAATTTAAAGAAACCCTTATCGCCTTCTATCATTCTGGTCAATCCGTCACCCAGCTGTCTAAAGAATACGACGTGGCCCCTGCAACAATTTATAAATGGATAGACCTCTGCTCTAAATCTAATGAAAGCTCCGTCTCTAAAGCTGATTTTCTAGAATTAAAAAGACAACTGGCTAAAGTTAAGGAAGAACGAGACATCTTAAAAAAAGTATTGACCATATTCGCCGAGAAAAAGAAGTGAGTGCTGCGGATATGACTCAAACCATACAAACTTTAGCACTCAATGTCAGACTAAGCTGTCAACTCCTTGATGTTCCTGAATCAAGTTATTATGAACGGATTAACCGACATCCATCTAAAACTCAATTAAGGAGACAATACCTTGAAAAGGCAATACTTTTCTGTGCAAAATTTATAAAGTGTTTTTGTTAAACGATTGCTCTTTTAGTCATGGGTGTTTGGTAATTAAGTGTGCTGTGGATGCGATGGTGATTCCACCAGTGGACATAATCCTTGGTTTTAAGGGTTAATTCTTCCAGAGAGCGGAAGTTTTCTTGGTTGATAAACTCCAGTTTGAAGGAGCGATAGGTACTCTCAGCTACCGCATTGTCATAAGGACAACCCGCTTGACTCAGCAAACGTGTGATGCCAAAGGCTTTTAACATCTCATCAATCAAGGCATTATCAAACTCCTTACCACGATCAGAATGGAAGAGTTTGACCTTGGTCAGAGAGCGTAGGGAATGCTTTGAATGGCTTCTTTGACCAAGTCAGCAGTCTTGTGCCAACCAAAAGATAGGCCAATAATTTCACGGTTGAAGAGGTCAATGATAAAGCAAACGTAAGCCCAACGATTGGTAACACGAACATAGGTTAAGTCCGTCACAAGGGTTTCCAATGGTTTTTGTTGGTTAAACTGTCTCTCTAAGAAATTCGGAACTGGTGCTTCATTCTTCCCTTTAGAATGCGGTTTGAAGGTAGCCTTCTGGTAAACAGAAACCCAATTCAATCTCTTCATGATGCGACGAGTCCGACGGCGAGACAAGGTAATCCCTTGTGCTTCCAGACATTTCTTAATCTTCCTAGCGCCGTATCTGGACTTACTGTCAAGAAAAATGCGCTTCACCATTTCCTAAAGTTGTACCTCAGATACTGGCACTACAGCTTTGTAGTAATAGCTAGAGCGAGGAATCTTCAACCAACGACACATGGCTGAAATGCTGTATTTATCCTTGTTAGCAGTGATTATTTCCCTTTTCGTGCCATAATCACTGCCGATTGCTTTAGAATGTCTAATTGCATTTCGAGCTCTTTATTTCGTTTTCTGAGTTCTATCAACTCACGTTGTTCACCTGTCAGATTATCGACAGTTTTAAAGGAACCAGTTATTCTTGCTTGTTTAACCCACTTATCGAAGGTTGAGGGTGTTAAATCATATTCTTTGATCAGTTCACTGCGTTTTCTACCTACATTGTGCAAGTCAACGATTTGTTGTTTGAAGTCATCTGTGAAGTAACGGCGAATTTTTCTAGACATATCTGTTCTCCTCTTTTCTTTAGTGTAGAACACTTTATAAATTCTGTCTAGTTTAATGTAACCTATTCATTTTTTAGTTCGACCGTCAGATTTTCGTCTAAGGGCTTATCTTTACTACTAAGTAGTTTCTTAGACACTTTAATTGTTTCCTCTAAGCTACTGTTTTCTTTTTGAATTCTGGCTGTCACTTCATTAAATGACTTTACCGCTTTTTGATGTGGTGAAATTACAAGTAGATAGTACCCTATACCAAAACATAATAGTACGATAAGAGAAATTATGGCTTTTTTCTTTGAATCAATTTTTTTCATAAAATCAGATTTCATTTTTAATCTCCAAAAATCAAGTCTTCAGGTCCCCAAATAGCTATCAGGGATTTACTATTAATTATTCTGTTTTATTATACTTAAATGTTCTAATATTTTAAAGTAGTCTTTTGATTATTATTCAAGAAATTCAATGTTGTCTGTTTATAGATAAGAACTTTATCATCATAAGTTATCTCATAATAAAAACACCACAAGTTAGATTTTTTCTGTCTAACTTTTGGGGTGTAGTTCAAAATAAGCCTTTTTTTGGGGGGCTAAATTCAGTAAATTGTACTGTATTTCAATTCAAACTCTACCTTTTTTCGTAATACCTGGTTTTTTGTCTCATTTATCATTCTTTGATAAATGTCAGTAATACCAAGCACCTATTAGAGACTTTATTCGTTTCTCATCACTTATAACCTATTATTTCAGACCAAGGGTTAACAAAAATGAGTTTTCGGAGCTTATGTAATTGAGAAAAACAAATGTATTTACTTTACTTTTTTGTAAGTTCATTTTATAATGTATATACAAAAGGAGTAGAGCCATGAATGTTATCTTAAGAAAAACAGGAAATAGTACGGTTATTACAATTCCACATCAAATTAAAGAGACTCTTGGAGCAGAAATCGGAGAAGAAATCGAATTCATTACTTCAGGAAACAATGTCATCATTCGCAAAGCTGAGCCAAAATTTAATTTTGATAAAGAACTAGAAAAAGCCATGAACCAATACGATGAACTTTTGAAAGAATTGGTGGATAAATGAGGTATCTGACCGTTGCAGATATTATCAAAATCAATGTTATGGTTATTGGCAAATATTCTCCAAAGGAACCCGTTGGAATAGCTGACCCTAATAGCTTGCAGATGATTGTTGAACAGCCAAAACAGGAGATTTTCGGCAAAGTTCTCTATCCGGATATTTACAGTAAGGCTGCTATTATTTGGATTAACTTGATTAAGAAACACCCTTTTTATAATGCTAATAAACGGACTGCTGTTCTTGCCTTACATATGTTTCTGGCAATGAATGGCTACCAATCTAGTCTTTCCTTACATGATGGACTTGAAAAAACAGTTGAAATTGCAACGTTTCAAGGAGATTTTGATGAATTGAAAACAACCATTATCCATTTCCTAAAACAAGATGGAAATGTAACAAAATGACGATAAAAAGTGGTTATCAACCTTTAGTTGACAACCACTTTTTGTATTTCCGGCTCTTTGTCAACTGTAGTGGGTGACGAAAAGCTAACATCTAGAGAGGACCGGATAGGTTTTCTCTTTTTGTATGTTCAGAGTGATGAAGACACGCTTCCTAAAGTTGATGAAGTTTCTAAAACCAAAGACCAACCGTTTGATGTCTTTAATCAACTTGTTAGTCGCTTCAAGTTTCGCGTTTGAATAGTCCGTTTCTAGTGCGTTTTTGATGTATTGCTTGTGTCTAAGAAAAGTCCTAAAGACAGTTTGAAAATAATGATTGACCTTGCTCCTATTTTCCTCTATCAGTTCAAAGAACTCATCTACTCTCTTCTCCTGAAAGTGAAAAAGCAAAAGCTGATAAAGTGTATAGTAGTCAGTAAGCTCTTTTGAAAAGACTAGTGTCTTCGCAACGACTTCATGTGGTACTAAAGCTTGACGGAAAGTCTTTAAATAGAAAGAGTTGAGAGATAACTTACATCTGTCTTTTTGGAAGAGTCGCCAGTGATTTTTCAGGGCTCGATAGGGTAGTGACTTCTTATCGAACTGGTTCATAATTGCAATTCTTGTCTTTAAAAAGGCACGTCCAAGGTGCTGGATGATGTGGAAACGATCAAGAACGATTTTTGCGTTTGGAAAGAGCTTGCGAGCCAGTGGAATATAAGCTCCAGACATATCCATCGTGATAAACTGTACCTGTTGTCGGACTTTCAATGGATACTTCAAAAAGTAGTTTCGTATAGTAGTTTGGCGGCGATTATCAAGGATGGTTATGAGTTCGTTTGTCTCATAATTCTGCGCCACAAAAGCCAATTCCCCTTTCTTGAACCCAAACTCATCCCAGGACATAACGGCAGGGAGTTTGTCATAATGTTCCTTGAAAGTAAACTGATCAAGCTTACGATAGACAGTGGACGTCGACACGCGAAGTCTTCTTGCAATATCAGTTAGTGACACCTTCTCAGTTAGGAGTTGTGTAACTTTTTGTTGGACTAGATTGGAGATTTGGCAGTTTTTCTCAACGATAGATGTCTCAGCTACCGTGACTCTCCTACAATTTTTACACTGGAAATGACGTTTTTTCAGACGTAGTAGAGTTGGCGTTCCCGCTTGCTCGAGAAGAGGGATTTTAGAAGGCTTTTGAAAGTCGTACTTGATCATTTTTCCATGGCAATGAGGACATGATGGTGCAGGGTAATCAAGTTTTGCTTGAATCTCGATATGAGTGTCAGTTTCAAAAACAAGTGAAATAATGATATTTTGGTCTTTGATTCCGATTAATTCTGTGGTATTCTTAATAAGTCTCATAAGTTCTTCCTAATGATGGTTTGGTTGCTTTTCATTATAGTTCTTATGGGACTTTTTGTGTACACTCAAAAAGCTCTATAATCTCTACAGTAGTTTTACCCACTACAGAAATTATAGAGCCACTATTCGTTGCTTGTCTTCCTTTAATTCTTCAATTGGAAAAAGTTCATCTAGTTTTTTAGATCCAATTCAAATAAGCAAAGAAAAAAAGACAGCTCCAGTTTCGGAAAACTATCTCTTTTGAAGCTCTATCACATTTAACAGTTGGAATAATAACTTAGAAATAATTAGTTATTGTGCAGGTCTCAAAGTTGCTGCTACTGTTCTAATAGAACTTGGTGTAAGTTCATCTTGTCTTTCTTCATCTGTGACTACACGAGATTTTGGAAAGTTCTCGATAGGCTTTTCATGTTCTTGAGCTTGCTTTTTAGCTTGTTCAAGTCGTTGGTGTTGGGCTTCTGGGCCCCAGTCTTTTTCTGCAGCAATCTCAGAGACCATAAAGGCACTATATCGATATGCCTCTGGAACAATCGACTGAATTTGTTCTTTAGTGAAGCGGTCTCCCTCACTATAATCAACGACATACCAAATTAGTCCGCCATTGCCATCTTCTCGTGCTGCAAGGAAGTGTTCACATCCAATAGGATTTGAGAGGTTGATCATAAAGAGTTCTTCAGACCATTCTTCAGTCATTACAGCATCAATGAATGTTTTATATTCATCGTCCGAGGCAAAATTTAGATGCCCGTCCTTTTCAGCTTTTTGAGCTTCACATAATACCTCAAATCGTTCTTGGTATAGTGAGAAATTGTACTGCTTCAAAAAACTTGCTTGTTCCGTTGTTAAAATATTTTTCTTCATCGTGATTACCTCTTATTCTAAGTTAAATGTCAGTGTTACCTTGGTCAATGGGATGTGTTTAAGCCCCCAAGAGCCAGATTTCAGCAACACTTTGAACATACCAGCTACATTTCCTTCTGTATCTTGCCTAAACTTTTCATCTCTGATTTCCGTAAGACCTTTAAACTCGTGAGAAATGCTACTAGCAATAGATGAACGCGTAGATTCCTTGATTGAAAAGGCAATACTTTTCTGTGCAAAATTTATAAAGTGTTTTTGTTAAACGATTGCTCTTTTAGTCATGGGTGTTTGGTAATTAAGTGTGCTGTGGATGCGATGGTGATTCCACCAGTGGACATAATCCTTAGTTTTAAGGGTTAATTTTTCCAGAGAGCGGAAGTTTTCTTGGTTGATAAACTCCAGTTTGAAGGAGCGATAGGTACTCTCAGCTACCGCATTGTCATAAGGACAACCCGCTTGACTCAGCAAACGTGTGATGCCAAAGGCTTTTAACATCTCATCAATCAAGGCATTATCAAACTCCTTACCACGATCAGAATGGAAGAGTTTGACCTTGGTCAGAGAGCGTAGGGAATGCTTTGAATGGCTTCTTTGACCAAGTCAGCAGTCTTGTGCCAACCAAAAGATAGGCCAATAATTTCACGGTTGAAGAGGTCAATGATAAAGCAAACGTAAGCCCAACGATTGGCAACACGAACATAGGTTAAGTCCGTCACAAGGTTTTCCAATGGTTTTTTGGTTAAACTGTCTCTCTAAGAAATTCGGAACTGGTGCTTCATTCTTCCCTTTAGAATGCGGTTTGAAGGTAGCCTTCTGGTAAACAGAAACCCAATTCAATCTCTTCATGATGCGACGAGTCCGACGGCGAGACAAGGTAATCCCTTGTGCTTCCAGACATTTCTTAATCTTCCTAGCGCCGTATCTGGACTTACTGTCAAGAAAAATGCGCTTCACCATTTCTTCAAGTTGTACCTCAGATACTGGCACTACAGCTTTGTAGTAATAGCTAGAGCGAGGAATCTTCAACCAACGACACATGGCTGAAATGCTGTATTTATCCTTGTTAGCAGTGATTATTTCCCTTTTCGTGCCATAATCACTGCCGATTGCTTTAGAATGTCTAATTGCATTTCGAGCTCTTTATTTCGTTTTCTGAGTTCTATCAACTCACGTTGTTCACCTGTCAGATTATCGACAGTTTTAAAGGAACCAGTTATTCTTGCTTGTTTAACCCACTTATCGAAGGTTGAGGGTGTTAAATCATATTCTTTGATCAGTTCACTGCGTTTTCTACCTACATTGTGCAAGTCAACGATTTGTTGTTTGAAGTCATCTGTGAAGTAACGGCGAATTTTTCTAGACATATCTGTTCTCCTCTTTTCTTTAGTGTAGAACAGATATGTCTAGTTTAGTGTAACCTATTCAACCACTATTTATAATGAAAAAGGTAATATAAAGGATATTGATACTAATACTTGAAGAGATATATACAATAAAAGCAAACCTACTTTCAAACAGGGAGCCTATATATCCGCTATAGCAGCTTCTCTAGAAGGGGTTACTGCATTTATAACAGCAATAATTAAAAAAAAGCGCTTAGGGAAAACTATTAGTGAGTTTACAAAAGATGATTGGCTTGATATCTCTAAAGATAGTGGAATTGGAGCTATTAAAGGAAGTACTCGAGGTGTTACCATCTATGCCCTAACAAATTACACAGCCACTCCTGTAGCAGTAGCAAGTTCATTGTGCACTGCTTCATTTGGTATCGCTGAAGAAGCATACAAATTCCGTAAAAACTTAATCACAAAAGAAGAATTTTTACTAAATTCGCAAATCTTATGTATTGAAGTATCAGTTAGTGCATTATCCTCAATGCTAGGACATGCTATAATTCCAATACCTATTTTAGGAGCGGTTATCGGAAATACTATAGGAACTTTCCTATATGAAATCTCTAAAGATAATCTCACAATGAAAGAAAAATTACTAATGGAAGATTACTTAAAGGAGATACAAGAATGTGGCTATTTTTTAGAGGATGAATTTGAATTACATAACCATCAACTTCAGAGAGAAATCAAGGCTTACTATAAACCTTTAGGAAAGGCATTTTCTCCTGACCATAGCATCGCTTTTCAGGAATCTATAGAATTAGCAGTAAGTTGTGGTGTTGATGAGGTGGATATACTAAAAAATGAGGAGGAAATTGATAATTACTTCACCTAGCTAAAAGTTCAACGAATTAGGGAGACATTAGGTAGCCTCATATTACCTTGATTAGTTTTTGCTATAACATTGTCAAATATGATGACAAAAAAATCCGTCCGCACTTTTTTACGAGTAGGACGAATTAAATATGTTATACAAACCATCAGCTTTTTAACAATTCTACATAAGGTAGTTGTTGATGCAACTACCTTTTTTCTATGCTTATTAGAACAAATTTGACATGGCTACAACTGCGATTATCTGATATAGAGTATTATATAAACTGATTCCTCCTACCCCTTATCCACAATTTTAATACGGCTACTGCCATCGTGCGACTTGATGATAACTAGTTGCTGAGCAATACCTTCTTTCATATCGTCCACGTGGCTGATGACACCGACCATGCGATTTTCACCGATTTGTTCTAGGACAGAGATAGCCTTGGTGAGGGCTTCCTTATCAAGTGAACCGAAACCTTCGTCGATGAAGAGAGCTTCAACAACAGCACCCTTGCTGGTATTTTGCACCACTTCTGAGAGGGATAGGGCAATAGCCAGTGCGGCGATAAAGGTTTCTCCACCAGACAAGGATTTAACGGAGCGTTCACTACCTGTCAGCTGGTCATAGACGTTGATATCCAAACCGAAGTGATCACGCGCCCTGCGTCCTTCCTCACTTAGAACAAAGGAATAGCGGTTATCCGTTAATAGTCCGATGTAGTTAGCATTGGCATAGTCCAAGATTTGTTGGAAATACTGACGGATAACGTAGACCTCAAGATTAAGACGACCAGTTAGAGCAGTATTTTCTCCCTTAACCACCTTAACCAAATCACTGAGTTCTTGGTGGGCCTTAAAGGCCTCTTGGTTGCTGTCTTGAAGGGTTTTAGCCGCTTGGTAGGTAGCCGTCGCATCCTTAAGTCCCTTTTCCATGACAGAAAACTGAGCGAGCTGCCTATCATAGATTTCCTGACAATTCTGTACTGCTTGCGCTAGACTATCGAGATCTGGTTGTTCTTGATTTTGGAGAAGCTCTTGCCCCTTACGAATCTGCGCCTGTAATTCTTGTTTGAGCGTTGCATAGGTCGTTAATTTGGCCTGAAGCATAGGAATAGCTTGATTATTTACCTCAATAAGCCAGAGTTCGACCTGCTCTAAGTCATTGGCGAGGGCTCCTTCAGCCTTGAGACTTTGCTCTAATTCAGCAGATAATCGCTTAACATCTTGATTTACCTTATCTTTAGACTTAGTTATACTCTCAATCTGCCCCTTGATTCCTTTAATGTCGGCATGAAGTTGGTTGTAGGCTTCGCTATTTTCCTTGACTTGCTTATTGTAGAGGTTCAGCTCCTGATGAGCAAGGGAAATCCGTTCTTGATATACCTCAACAGACTCAAGTTCTGGATGACCTTCCTGCAAGTCCTCTAGGCGTTCTTGAGCTTGGTCAAGCACTGCCTTGGCCTCTTGATAGGTTTTAGCCAAATCTGTCGCTTTTTCTTGAGCCTTACCTAGCTCATCTTGATATCGGACATAATCTCTCTCTTCCCTATCATAACGTTTTTGTAACTCTTGATAATACTGCTCAACCTTCAGGAGTAGGGCTTGCCCACGGTCAGTTTCATAGTCTACCGAAAAATCAAAATCAAACCGTCCCTTAACGTGCTCTTCTAATTCTTGATAGTGCTTTTCAAGAGTTACCTTGACTTTAGCCACTTTGTCAAGCAAATCCTGACGTTTAGATGCAACTTCACTCAAGGTAGCCTGACGATTTGATAAAGTAGCGACTTGCTTTTCTTTTTGAGCTTGAAGCTTCTCCACCTGATCCATGAGATTTTTCAAGGCCACTTCATCAGCCTGTGCTCCACCAATATTAGGGTGTTCCAGAGCACCACAAACCATACAAGGCTGCCCCTCCTCTAACTCTGCCTGCAGTTGGACGATCATGAGTTGACGGCGTGAAGCCAAAGTCCTTCTTAACTCCTCTTCCAATTCTTTGAGAATTTCTTGAGCTTGATCAATATCGAAAGATAACATTTGATGACGTTTTTCGGTCTTTGTCAACTCCTGATTCAAGTCCTCTATTTCTTTCAGGTCCTGAGCCAGTTGATTCTCCACACTGTAGCCCACAATCTGGAGGAGTTTTTCGGCCTCATGTAAACTCTCTAAACTAAGACGATTAGCCTCCAAGTCAGACAAGGACTTGTTAAGCATCTCAATCTCTTTTCTAGCCTGCTGATAGGTTTCTTCCAACTGCTTGTAGTTAGTCATTGAACGTTTGATTTTCTCCTGTTCTTGGGCAAGACTCTGGGCATAGATAATATCCTCTTTCCAAGTTTCAAGCTCCTCTTCTTTTTGAAGAAAATCCTTAGATTGAACTGCGAGTTCCTCTTTTTGAGCCTTAACATCCTCAAACGCCTGACGCTTTTCACTTAATACTTCTTGAGCAATGTCAAGGTCCTGCTCTAATTGTACCAACTGTTTCTGATATTGCTTCAAGCTACTAATGGTTTCTTGTAATCCTTGAGCGAACTGTAATTCCTCCAGATGTGCTTTTGCCTCTGCCTGTCCCTGAGCTCCCTCCTCAATTTCCATACGGTAACGCTCCTTGGCTTGCTCCACTTCTTGAAAAATCTTTGCCATATCTTGGGCAGTTTGCAAACTCTTCTGCAGTTGTGCCAAATCCTCATGGGCATCCTTCAAGATGCTTTTTTGCTTCGTAACATTTTCTTGACGCTGAGATAAAAACTCTTCAAGACGTGTCAATTTTTCAGAGGCTGGCGTTTGCTCCAAGAGGGCTAATTCTTCCACAGACCAAACCTGACTGGCAAAATGGCCATCTAGCTGAGCCTGACGCTTTTCCATATCCTTATTACTCTGACGAAGACGCTCTTCCAAGCTCTTTTGAAAATGGTCAAAAATACCCGTTCCAAAGATTTTCTTTAAAATTTGAGTCTTGGTCTTAGAATCTTCTTTCAAGAAACGGCTGAAATCATTTTGTGGAAGGAGAATAATCTGTTTGAACTGCTCAGCATTGAGCCCCAAAATCTGCTCAATCTGGTCACTCACTTCCTTGATCTTATCCCCAAGCTTTTCAATTTCCTGACCACCAATCTTATCCACAATGACTAGAGAAGCCGTCGCCTTTTGCATGGTAGTGCCCCCACCCTGCTTGGCCCTCTCTTGCTGGAGAACTCGGTCAATGCGATAAAGGTGATTGCCTTGTTGGAAATAGAAAGTCACCTTGGTCAAATCATCCTCTGGACCAGCGAAAGTTGACCGCATCTCCTCAACATTACGATCACCACTGGTCGTAGCAAACAAGGCTACCGTTATGGCATCAAAGAGAGTACTCTTACCAGCCCCTGTGTCCCCTCCAATCAAAAAGAGGGGAGCATGGTCAAACTGAGTGAAATTAATAACTTCCTTACGATATGGTCCAAAATTGGTCAATTCTAACTGGACTGGTCTCATTGTCGACTCCTCTCAATCTCCTCAAAAACACTTTCCACAAGGGCAGTCTGTCTCTCAGATAAGACATCGCCCCCAGTTACTGTCTGGTAAAAATCAAATACGATTTCCTGGGGCGACTGCATTTCCAAATCTTTTAAGTGCTGATCAACGGTCAAGTTTTCTTCCCTAACATCACCCAGACGACTGAAAGTAATTTCTACAATGTCTGTCCCATAAATCTCTTCCAGTTGGGCACGCACATTGATACCCTCTAATTCCTTACGACTAGACAGTTGAATATCAAAGGCGAACCAGGCTTTTTGACAAGGTTGATTCTTATAAAATTCAGGTGACATCAAGGTTTCAAAAGATTCCTGTAAAGCCACAATCGGCCGTTTAACCTCTAGAGTATGGAAGGTCTGAGACATATCACCAGACGCATCCAGTTCAAGAATATAGACACCCTTTTCTTCCTTACGCTTGGCTTCTTTGACATTAAAGGCGACTGGACTGCCTGAATATTGCACGCGCTTGGTAGGACTAGCAAAACGCGTATGGATATGCCCTAAGGCAACATAATCGAAAGACTTGAAAAGGTCACTGGTCACATTGGTAAGACCACCTACCGTATTACTGGTTTCAGACAACATCAATTCTCGAAGACCCTGACCATCGCTATCATCCTTCTTAGAAACCGCAAAATGCGCCACCAAGACATGAGCTTTGTCAGGATCAAAAGCTTTTTCCATATCCTCAAGAATGTAGGTCAAGGCATCACCAATCCCCTGAATTTCCTTTCCCTCATCATCCTTATAGTAAATACGAGCATCAATAGGATCGATAAAAGGCAGCAGAAAAATCTGGCAATTCTCCAACTCAATAGGCTCAAAAGCCTCCTCCAAACGTGTACTTAAATGAAGGCCCTGATGTTGAAAGAAGTCACGCCCAAAATGTAAACGTTCAGCCCCATCGTGATTACCACTAATCGCATAGACAGGAATCTGCTCCTCCAGTACCAAGCGGGCCAAGGTCTTATTAAAAAGCTTAATCGCATCCACAGGGGGCACCGCACGGTCATAGAGGTCCCCAGAAATGATAACCCCATCCACTTTTTCGCTAATAGCCAAATCCACAATTTGTTGAAAAGCCCACTCCTGCTCCTCCAACAAAGACCAGCCATTGAGGGTTCGTCCTACATGCCAATCTGACGTATGTAAAAACTTCATGACAACCTCCTCATTCATTTTGTCTTACTTCTATTGTACCTTATCAAGCTAAATACTGCTTAAAAGTTTCATAGGCTTTGATAGTTTTCCCGTTTTTTAGCTGTAAAGATCAAAAAATCTCTCCCAAGCTATCCTGTACTGACCCCAAAAAGTTAGACAATTTATGTAAGCAAAGGTGGAAAGGTTATAATAAACTAGACACAAAGTTAAGAGAAATCGTGGAAAGGTTTATTATGGCAAGAAGAAAATTCGATAAACAATTTAAAAATTCTGCAGTAAAACTCATTCTTGAAGAGGGTTACTCTGTTAAAGAAGTCAGCCAAGAGCTTGAGGTTCATGCCAATAGTCTTTATCGCTGGGTTCAAGAAGTTGAAGAATATGGAGAAAGTGCTTTTCCAGGCAATGGGACAGCCCTAGCTAATGCCCAACATAAGATTAAATTGTTAGAGAAAGAAAATCGTTATCTTCAGGAGGAACTTGAACTTCTAAAAAAGTTCCGGGTCTTCTTGAAGCGAAGCAAGTAAAACGTTTTGAATTTCTCTTGAAACATCATGGGAAGATAAAAATTAAGCATGCAGTAAAAGTTCTTAAGGTTTCTCGCTCAGGTTTCTATGAATACATGCATCGTCGTCCTTCAAAACAACAAGTGGAGAGAGAAATTCTCTCAGAGAAGATAAAAGCTGTCTTTCATGAGCATAAGGGACGCTATGGTGCGGTTAGAATTACCAAGGTACTTCATAATACTGGTATTATGACCAACACGAAACGTGTTGGGAAACTGATGCACTTGATGGGACTTTATGCCAAGGGAAGCCGTTATAAATATAAACATTACAACAGAAAAGGAGCTTCGCTTTCAAGACCCAATTTAATTAATCAGATCTTTAAAGCAACAGCTCCTAATAAAGTATGGCTGGGAGACATGACCTATATCCCTACCAAAGAAGGCACCTTATACTTAGCCGTGAATATCGACGTTTTTTCACGTAAGATTGTAGGCTGGTCAATGTCTTCACGGATGCAAGATAAACTGGTGAGGGATTGCTTCTTACAAGCTTGTGGGAAAGAACATCCTCAGCCTGGCTTGATTGTCCATACTGATCAAGGGAGTCAATATACAAGCTCTCGTTATCAATCTACTCTTCGTCAAGTCGGTGCTCAATCTAGCATGAGTCGTAAAGGAAATCCCTATGACAATGCAATGATGGAGTCTTTTTATAAGACGCTAAAGAGGGAGCTTATTAATGATGCTCATTTTGAGACAAGAGCTGAGGCTACTCAAGAAATATTTAAATACATTGAGACCTATTACAATACAAAAAGGATGCATTCAGGTCTTGATTACAAGTCTCCAAAAGACTTTGAAAAATATAATTCTTAAATTCTCTTAACTCCGTGTCTAGTTTTTCGTTGACTTTCCAAGGATTTAGCTCTGTATTGCACAGGATTGAGTCCTTTTAGTTTTACCTTAATGCATTTGTTGTAGTAATCAATATAGTCTAGACTACCCTGCCTCAATTGGTTAAGTAATTTAAATACCTCTAACCAAGAAAATCAATATTATCTATTCTTTTAATTGACTTTTATAGATTCTAAGCATTATCATATAGGTTGGTACTAGTGCACATCTTGTATTTTAGGCAATAATATTTACTCACTTTTCGTTATTGTCAGTACCGATCCTTTTTAAATTTTTCACTATGAAAACCTAAAAATAATCCGAACCCTAAGGACTCCTGACTTTACTTTATTCTAGGCATTTTTTATCCGTAGCTTGTTAGCTGACTTGGAACTAGGCATGTAGTATTTACTATTTCCCTACTTGAGATTTTTTATAAGTCACATGCATTATTCCATCTGAACGAATGGTATGATTTTTATTTCTTTTAGAGAAACACCGGTAATAGCTAATTCCTATCTTAAATCACTTGAAATATATTTATATTGTGTTGGAGTGCTAATCAGTACCGCTTGTAGATTTTTGGAAGATACTAACACACTAATGATTTAATCCCCTTTAAAACATGAAAAGAGAAGCCTCCAAAGCTTCTCTTTTATAATTATCAAATAATGTACAACTAGATTCTTAATAACTACCTAATTTAGTGGTTCAATCATGAAGCTTAATTGATAGCTATCTGCTGAGCTAAGCAAGAATTCGTCATGAACTGGAGCACCCCATGAGTCGTCACCACCTACACCCATTTGAGCAGCAAGAACTTTAATCCATGTAGCATCAGATTCTTGCAACTCATATTGGTGACGAGCATTTTCAATTTGTTCAGTACTGTTACGCAAAGCACTGAATTCGAATGCTTTATTAAGTGCGGTGAATTTAAGACCATTATGGTTATCATCAGATACTGTGAATTCACGAGTACCATAGTGATTACCAGATTCTTGTGGCATTAGATATGGAGCAAATGTCTTTTCAACAGATGTTTCATATCGACCAAGATAGGCACCAGGAAGTTTATCACGGTAGCTTTCTTCTGCACCGTATCCATAATAGCTAAGGTTTGTAAATTGTGAACCGATAGCAAATTCTAGACCAAATTCAGGGAAGTTTGGCAAACCTGCTTTACCATCATAGTTTGCAGTAACAAAGATTCGACCCTTGTAGTCAACTTGATAAGTTACCTTAACTTCGACATCAGACAAGCCTGGCAATTCATGAACATAAGTCACTTTAACAGAGTCGTCTTCGATTTGAATTTGAGTATCTGTAACTTTACTATAGTTTCCAGCAACCTTCCAGCCTGCCATTTCGAATGGATATCCAGCACCACGATCGTTGTCAGTGTAAGCACGAGTGAAGTTAAGTTTAGGACCTTTCTCAATGAATTCAACACCATTATACTTAGCAGATACTAAAGTATTTTGTGCACGTGAAAGCAAGATTGAGAAGTTTTGTCCTTGAATACCGATGTTGAAGTCGCCTTCAACAACATTCAAAGGTGCTTTAACTGGTGTTTCAGTGCTAATCTTTTCAACAACATATTGACCACGAACAATTTCATGACCTTTAGGAGCCCATTCAGTTGCTTCCCTCAGAACACAAGCAACTTCGTAAATTTGTTCAGAATTTGAAGACTCGACTACAAAGTTAACTGGGAATGTTGCTTCTTCGCCTGGTTTAACATCAAAGTGATATTCACTTTCACTAACTTTTCTACCATCTTCGTAAACTCTAGCTAGGAAAGTATAAGCAGAAAGATCTTCGAAGACATTATCATTCTTGATAGTTACTGATTTTTCATCAACAGCAATCTTAATATTAGAGTAAAGATGTTTAACTGTTTGAAGTTTTGGAGTTAGGGTACGATCTGCAAAGACAATACCATTTCCACAAAATTCGTAGTCAGAAGGTCTATCATGCCAGTCACCACCATATGATAGGAATTCGCTACCATTTGGAAGTGTTTTGTAAATAGCTTGGTCAATGAAGTCCCAAATAAATCCACCTTGGTATTCTGGATATTTCTCTAAGTCAGTGTAGAGTTCCAATCCACCACCAGAGTTACCCATTGTGTGCATGTATTCACATGAAATATAAGGTTTTTGAGGATTGTTAGTTAGGTTACCTGAAGCAAAGTGTTTATCACTAACTCTTGAAAGATCAACTAGTTTACCAGTTGTGAGGTATTCTTCGATATCAGCTGGTTTCGCATACATACGACTTTCGATGTCTGTAATGTAATCAAACTCACGACACCATGCAACACCTTCATAGTGAACTGGACGAGTATTGTCAACACTACGGAAATAATCAGCCATGTCAGCAATATCTTTACCAGCATATGATTCATTACCACAAGACCAAATGATAACACTAGCGTGGTTCTTATCGCGTTGGAACATGTTATTGGCACGATCCAAACAAGCAGGCAACCATTCTGGTTCACTAGCTGGGATATTCCATGAAGGTTCGCATAGACCAAGTTTTTGCCATGTACCGTGTGTTTCAAGGTTGGCTTCATCGATAACATAAAGTCCATATTCATCACACAATTCATACCAACGTGTTTGGTTAGGATAGTGTGAAGTACGAACAGCATTGATGTTATGTTGTTTCATCACTTTGATATCCCAAAGCATATCTTCTTCAGTGATACAACGTCCTGTTCTAGCATTAAATTCGTGTCTGTTAACCCCTTTAAAGACAATTCTCTTACCATTCAAAAGCATAAGTTTATCTTTAATTTCAAAGCGTCTAAATCCAACTTTAACTGGAACGACTTCAACAACTTGGTCATCATCCAAAACATGAAGGATCAAATTGTAAAGTTTAGGACTTTCAGCACTCCAAGGTTTGATTTTAAGATTTTCAAGACTTACAGATAGTTCACCGTCACCATTAACAGATGCATCACCTTCTGTAACGATGCCTTCATAATCTGAAAGAACATATTTAATCTTCTTGTCTTCATAATCACCAACAGTCTTCAAATCAATATCCAATTGACCTGCTTTTGTTTGGTAATCATAATCTCCCTTAACAAAGAGATCTTGAACGTGAACTTTTGGAATAGCATACAAGTAAACATCTCTAAAAATACCGTAAAGTCTCCAGAAGTCTTGGTCTTCCAACCAGCTTGCTGTAGAGTAACGATAAACAGCTACCGCCAACTTGTTATCACCTTCAACAAGGTAATCACTAATTTCAAATTCACTAGGTGTAAATGAATCTTCACTGTATCCTACGAAGTTACCATTGACCCATACAAAGATGGAAGTAGCAACCCCTTGGAATGAGATAAATACTTTTTTATCTTTTAATGCATCATTCAAGGTAAAATGTTTAACGTATGATGCAACAGCATTTGATTCTTGAGGAACTTGAGGTGGACGAAGGAATTCTTTACCATCCCAAGGATACTGGGTATTCACATATTGTGGAGAACCAAAACCTTGAAGCTCTAAATGACCTGGTACATTGATGAAATTCAAATCAGTTTCATCAAATTCTGTTTTATAAAAGTCTTTTAAAACCTGATTTGTATTCTGAGCATAGTGAATTTTCCATTTTCCATTAAGAGATTGTCTTAACTTCATCTCCCCCTCAGAAAATTCTGCAAGAGATTCAAAATACTTATGATCTGAGTGAGCGTCAACAGTATTAACGCTAACAATCTTTGGATCGTTTAAGTAAGTTTGAATTTTTTCAGTCGTGTTCATAAATTATTCTCCTTTTTTGAAGGTAATAACTTCAGACAAAGCTTCTACCTTTTCTCCAACTTTTTGTTCAAGATGGAAAGCACTGAATTTTTCTGAATTAGTTACAGTGACAAGTACTGTGTCATCAAGACCATTTTTCTCAATAATTGGTGACCAGAACTCAAGAAGTTTTTGTCCAACTTCAACACGATCACCTTGTTTTACGTAACTAATGAACCCTTCACCTTTAAGTTTAACTGTTCCAATACCAACGTGTACGAGAACAACGACACCATCATCACTTTCAATACCAATCGCATGACGAGTAGGTAGAATCTGACGAACTGTACCACTAATTGGGGCAAAAACCTTACCATCTGAAGGTTTGATTGCAAATCCTTTACCTAGGCTACCTGAAGCAAAGCGTTTATCACTAACGCTTGAAAGATCAACTAGTTTACCAGTTGTAGGGGCTACAAGAGATACGACGTTAGCTTTAACTTCATTTTCAGAAGTTGCTACGCTAAAGCGATTTTCCAATTCTTCAACAATTTCAGCGTGACGTGCTTCAGTCAAAGTGATTTTACGAGCAATAATGAAGGCACCGATAAGCATTGCTGCTGCTGGGAAACCAAACATGCTAAGCTTAAAAATAGACTGTTGATGTGTTGTAATTGTTGATGCTGAGGCACCTGTTGTCATACCGGCAGCTACGGCAATTGTAGAAACAAGCCAGTTTGACATCGCACCACCAAGTTTATCAACAAGTGGACGAACTGACAAAGTAAGTGATTCATCACGGTGTCCCAATTTCCATTGACCATATTCTACTGAGTCAGAGATAATCATAAGGATAACAAGGAACACAAGAGGTTGTGGAATGAAGAAGAGTTCAGCTGCAGTCAAGATCATTGGAAGTGAAGTACCTGCAATACTAAAGATTCCGATACCACCGAGCATTACTGCAATACATCCATAGAACAAACGTTTACGGTTGAATTTACCAGCAAGACTAGGGAACAGTGAAACTGAAACCAAACCAACAACTGTATTCAATCCGTAAAGGATTGAGTATTTCCCTGAATCACCAAGGATAAATGTGAAGTAATAAAGTTGAAGAGCATTAAGTGTATTAATACCAAGACCATAGAACCAATATCCGAGAGACAGCCACATCAATTGGTCGTTTTTACCAAGAACTTTAAAGACTTGTTTAAGGCTAGTTTTTTCATTGTTATCACGAAGTTTTGACTCAACTTCACGTGTACCAATACCAACAGCAATTGATGTAATCACACCAATGAGTGCAACGATAAATGCAAACCAGAACCATCCAGATTTATCTCCAGAGCCACTACTGTTCGTCATAGAGAAGAACAAAACGATTGGCATGATGGCAACACCTACAATATTGGCACCAATCGTAGAACCGATACGGGCAAAAGTTGCCATTTTTTCACGTTCGTGACTATCAAGAGACAAGGCAGGAAGCATTGACCAGAAACCGATATCTTTAATCGAGTAGAAGACATCCATTATAAGGTAGATAATTCCAAAAAGTACAAGGTACAAGAAAGGATTTGTTTTATTCAAACCACCTAAATCGGTGAAGAGAAGCAACAAGGTGATAGAACTGATGATACCACCACCAACTACCCATGGTTTGAATTTACCATACTTAGTGTTAGCGTTATCAATCATATTACCAATCAATGGATCGATAAATACTTCCAAGATACGCAAAATAGCGATAATGTTAGTAATTAATAGTACGTAGTGACTATTTTGCTTTGGATCACCTGTGTTAAACAAGTGAGTTGTCACAAACATGATAAAGTATGTTGACAACGTTGCATAGAAGACGTCGTTACCAAAAGCACCCGCTGCATAGGATAGACGAGACTTCATCTGAACGTTAGATTTTCTCATTATGAGAACCTCCTGTTATTTTTGAATACGCTTCCATTATACAAGTATTAGTTTGAATTGTCAATAGTTTTAGTAGTTTTTTACTAAACTTTTACTAATACATGATTATTTTGATGAATTAAAGTATTGGAAGCCAATTTCATAGTTTACACTATGACCTTTATCTAAGATAATATCTCCAAAACCTTTGTGATTAATGGCATCTGGAAGGGTTTGAGCTTCCATGGCTATAGCTTCTCGTCCTTTTGCAATTGTTCCTCGATCTCTTGCAAAGTAAATATTATCCTCTATAATATCCATAGTATAAATAACTAAACCATTTCTGTTTGAGAAGATTTCAATACCATCTCCGCTTTCTTTGTCATGCAAAATAGCTACTTCTTTGACATGATCACAAGTTCCCCCTCCAACTACAAAGGCATCATCAAAACCATTATTTGCTTCAATTCGAGGTAGCAAGTCAGTTGTCTTTCTAAAATCATAATTCGTTTCATCTACATTAATTTTTTGTCCTGTTGGAATTAACTCAGAATCCAACTCTAAACGATAGTCTGAATAGATTTGTAACTCATGACTTGATAAATCCTGTTTGTCGCTAAGATTAAAGTAAACATGGTTTGTCGGATTAAAAATTGTTGACTCTGTAACATCGAAGGCTTCAAAGAGTATTGTTAAGCGGTTATTATTGTCAAGTCTATAACTAATAGAGACTGTCACATCACCAGGAAAGCCATCTACACTTGAATAAAGTCTTCTAATAAATTTTGTCTCAACATATTCATCATTCAGGTTTGTGACATAGTTCCAATTTTGGACCTGCATTCCTTTTGGACCGCCATGTAAGCAGTTTTCTCCCTCATTCTTAGGAAGGCTATAAAGAACCATATTATGAGTATACGAAGCTTTCCCAATTCTTCCAGCAACCCTACCAATGGACTGGCAGGCACATAAATTATTCTTATAGTAATCCTCGAAATCACTGAAACCAAGTACTATATTTTTAAGAGCACCAGTTTCCGTTGGAACCAAAAACTCCTGAAGTGTAGCACCTGTTGTGAGTGTGGAAATGACAACACCATTATTGTTTTCCATTGAAATTTTACTGACATCGCCTGAATCAACTTTTCCAATAATTTCACAGCTTATTTTCATATTATTTCCTCAAAAAACAAAGAGTACAACAATTATATATACTCTTTGTTTTTTGTTTATTATTTTAATTATCCTCGATCATCGTACCCTTTGGGATGGCTAGAATGCCATGCCCAAGCACTTGCGATGATTTTTTCGATGTTATCAAATTGTGGTTTCCATCCAAGAACTGTACGTGCTTTTTCAGATGAAGCAATCAATATATCAGGATCACCAGGACGACGATCAGCTTTTTCAGCTGGAATCTCTTTACCAGTTACCTTACGAGCTGCTTCAAGAATTTGAAGGTTTGAGAAACCTGTTGATGAACCTAAGTTAAAGGCTGTAGATTCATTACCTTTACGAAGATATTCAACAGCAAGGAGGTGAGCGTCCGCCAAGTCGAATGGATGCACATAGTCACGAACGTTAGTCCCGTCTGGAGTATTGTAGTCATCCCCAAAGATCATGATTTTTTCACGAACACCTTGAGCTACTTGAAGAATAATCGGTAGAAAGTGAGTTTCTGGACCGTGGTCCTCACCAATCGAACCATCAGGTTTGGCACCAGCAACGTTGAAGTAACGAAGAGGGACATACTTGATGCCGTAAGCTTGGTCTGACCACCTCATAATGGTTTCCATCATCAACTTACTTTCACCATATGGGTTGATAGGATTTTGTGGTGTTGTTTCAAGAATTGGAATTTCTTCTGGAATTCCGTAAGTTGCTGCTGTTGATGAGAAGACAATGTATTTAACACCGCATTCGTTCATAACCTCAAGCAATTTAACCATTCCAGCTGTGTTGTTATCAAAATATTTGAGTGGTTTTTCCATTGATTCACCAACCAAAGAATAGGCCGCAAAGTGAATAACAGCATCAACATCAGGGTTTTCTTTGAAGACCTTTCTCATAAAATCCTGATCAGAAAGATCGCCTTGATAGAAAATAGCATCTGGATGTACGGCAGCACGGTGACCTGTTACCAAACTATCTACTACTACTACTTTTTCTTGACCTTTTTCAACTAAGCGATCAACCATGTGAGAACCGATATAACCAGCTCCACCTAATACTAAAATTGCCATTTCTTATCTCCTTTCTTCAGAAAAAAACAATTAATCAGCTAAATTTACAAAATCTACAAATGCTTTAAACTGATCCAAGCCTTCACTATTAGTCTTATAAACACCTGCATCTTCTAGTACACGAGCAAAGATATCTGCAACAGATTGTCGAACAACTTCTGTCACTTCCTCAGCCGTAATATTCGGATTTTGAGCTTTGAGTTCATCTGCCCATTCTTGGTGAATTGGAGCAACTTGGTTACCTTGACCTAATAGATAATCTTCAACATCTTTAAGTTCTGTTTTCAAACGAGGTGGAAGAATGGCCAATCCCATAACTTCAATCAAACCAATGTTTTCTTTCTTAATATGTTGAACATCTTTATGTGGGTGATAGATACCGTCTGGATGTTCTTCAGAAGTTTGATTGTCACGAAGAACCAAATCCAATTCAAATTTGTCGTCTTTTCTACGAGCAATTGGAGTAATGGTGTGGTGAGGTTGTCCATCAGATTCAGCCAAGACCCCAGCTTTTTCGTCTGAATAACCACGCCAGCAATTTAGGATTTTAGTTGCAAGAGCGATAAGTCTTTCCTTGTCTTCACTTCTTAGACGAAGAACAGACATAGGCCAATTAACGATGCCAGCCTCAACATAAGAGTAACCATCAAAGCTAACTTTTTCTTTAATGCCTGCTACTTCCATTGGAAAGGTATGGCGACCACCTTGATAGTGTTCATGTGTAAGAATTGAACCACCTACAATTGGAAGATCGGCATTTGAACCTGCGAAGTAACCAGGGAATGCTTCAACAATTGTTAGGAGACGGCCAAACGTCAATGGACTGATGTGCATTGGTTCGTGCTTCCCATAAAAGAAGATAGAATGTTCGTTAAAGTAAGCATAAGGCGAGTATTGGAAGCCCCACTCCTTGTCTTCCATTTGGAAACGAACAACACGGTGATTGCTGCGGGCTGGGTGATTAATGCGACCCAAATAACCTTCATTTTCCATACAAAGTTGGCATCTTGGATAATCAGAAGCTACCGCATTTTTAGCTGCAGCGATGGCTTTGGGATCTTTTTCAGGTTTTGAAAGGTTAATCGTAATTTCCAAGTCACCGTATTTAGTTGGTGCTTTATAAGCAATATTTTGTGCAATGGCTTTGACTTTCACATAATCATTTTGTTTACTTTGTGCATAAAAGTCAGCAATTGCTTGCTCTGGTTTAGATTTATAAGTACCCCAGAAGTTACGATTGACAACGCTCGGTCTTGGTGTAATTAAGTCCATGAGTTGAGCACCGATGATATCTTGTTCTTCGTCAAGTTCACCTACGGAACCAGCTTTAACACCTGCTTGAAGCAACTGGTCTTTAAGGTCAATCAATTCAGAGCTATCTGTTTCAACATCAGCAACTCCTTCTCCAACCAAAGTAAAAACTTTGTTTGTCAAATAGATACGGTCCAATTCCTCGTAATCACTATTTTCAATAACCTGAGTTACAAAAGTGTTTACTAAATTTTCAGCCATAATCTCTACTTCTTTCTCATTAATCAAGTACTCGTGAACCACCAGTTACTTCGGCAATATAGAAGATTGGTGCATAACCAACGACTTCTTCATAGCGTTGACCAACTGCTTTTTTGAAGTCTTCAACTTTGTCTTTGTTTACAAGTGCAATGGCACACCCACCGAAACCAGCTCCTGTCATGCGGGCTCCTAATACTCCTTCTTGTTCCCAAGCTGTGTGTGCCAAAGTATCAAGTTCAAGACCTGTAACTTCGTAATCATATTTCAAAGACACATGAGAAGCATTCATAAGGCGTCCAAAGCCTTCCAATTCTCCTGCTTCAAGAGCTTTACGAGCTTGAAGTGTACGTTGATTTTCAAGAACTGCATGGCGTGCACGTTTGATACGGTTTTCGTCTTTAATCAAATAGCTGTATGCGTCAAATGTCCAGAGGTCTAATTCACCGAGAGTTTGGATATCCAATTTTTCTTGTAGTTCAGATACTGCTGTTTCACATTCAGCACGACGTTCATTGTATTTAGAATCAGACAATTCACGACGTTTGTTAGTGTTCATGATGACTACGACATTATCCTTGAGGTCAAGGGGTACCAAGTCATACTTTAGAGTATTTGTGTCCAAGTAAATCGCACATTGATCAGCTCCCATACCAATAGCGAATTGGTCCATGATACCAGAGTTAACGCCAATAAAGTCATTTTCCGTTTGTTTTCCGATTTTAACCAAGTCCAGGCGTTCCAATTTAAGGTCATAAAGTTTTTCAACAATAACACCAATCAATAATTCCAAAGATGATGATGATGACAAGCCTGATCCGTTTGGAATGTTACCATAGATGTAAATATCCATACCTGAATCAATCGTATGCCCAGCTTCTTGCAAGAAATGAAGAACACCTTTTGGATAGTTTGTCCAGTTGTGTTCATTTTCAAAACGAAGATTTTCAAGTGGCACTTCGATGATTCCCTTCTCTTCAAAGTTAGCTGAGAAGAAACGTAAAACTTTGTCATCACGTTTGCGGGCCGCTCCGTAAGTACCTAGGGTAATAGCTACCGGAAGGACGTTACCTCCATTGTAGTCCGTATGCTCACCAATCAAATTAATACGACCTGGTGAAAAGAAAGTATGATCTGCTTCTACACCAAAAACTTCTTTAAACTTTTCTCTTAACTGTAACGTATTCATAGGCTGTATCTCACTTATTCTTTTTGTTTACACTGAAATTGTAATCCCTTTCACATGAAAAATCAATACTTTTACTATTTTTTTAGTAAAATATAGGTAAAAAAGAAAAGTTATGTTATACTGAAATATGCGGAGGATACTATGGCTACATTAACAGATATCGCAAACTTAGCAGGTGTATCTATTTCAACTGTTTCACGTGTTCTTAATAAAGATGAAACTCTTTCCGTAACAGAGGATACTAGACATCGGATATTAACTATCGCTGATGAAATCGGATATACTAAATACAAAACAATTAATAATTCAAAAAAAAAAAGTATCAAGTGGCAATTATTCAATGGGTTAGTGAAGAACACGAGTTAGATGACATCTACTATTATAATATTAGACTTGGTATTGAAAAAAGAGCCTATGAACTAGACTACGAGATGCTTCACTTTTTCAACGACATTCCTTCAAGTCTAGGAGAGGAGGTCGTTGGTGTACTCTGTATCGGAAAATTTAGTCGTGAACAAATTGCGAAACTAGAAAGACTAAAAAAGACTCTGGTCTTTGTTGATAGTGATACTCTTAATCAAGGACATCCATGTGTTACTACTGATTTTGAAAACTCCGTACAATCGGCACTCTGTTATCTTAAAGAACAAGGTTGTAATAATATAGGCCTACTCATTGGGCAAGAAAAAACAACAGATGCAACTGAAATCATCTCTGATCCTCGTTTACGTTCTTATCGGAACTACTGTATGGAAAAGGGAATCTATGACCCTCTTTTTATTCTGACTGGTGACTTCACTGTCCAATCTGGCTATGAACTTCTTGATTCTAAGATTAAGAGTGGAGCTACTTTACCTGATGCTTACTTTGCGGCTAGTGATAGTCTAGCTATTGGTGCACTCAGAGCACTTCAGGAAAATGGTATCAAGGTCCCTGACGACATTCAAATTATCTCTTTTAACGATACAACTCTAGCTAAACAAGTGTATCCTCCACTTTCTAGTGTCACTGTCTATACAGAAGAAATGGGACGAACAGCTATGGATATTCTCAATAAACAATTCTTAGCACCTCGAAAAATACCAACACTTACTAAACTAGGAACAAAATTAACATTAAGAAACAGTACAAAATAGGTAAATCATATCATCACTATTTTCTACGGTTTTGAGATCATAATTACAATATTCAGATAAATGATACCTTTTACTCCAATGTCTAGTTTTTTAGAGATAACGATTTGAACCATAAACCTGAATAGGAAAATAACATACATAAATTGATTTAAACTAGAGATTTTCATAGAATAACAAATACTAAGGAAATACTATACCTGATCAATCTCTTTTTAAAGCACTTTAAAAGACAGTACTAATTTAAACAACAATAATCTGTCTTACTTCATCAAGAGTGAGATGGATTATTTTTTCACCATTAAAAAGTTTGAAAAGCGGCTCAATTATCTACTCACCCCAAATAGATTGAATCCCATAGTCAAACTAAGGAAATTCTCTATTTTTGAACTAAAGTTCAGTGTAAAAAGCGTACGCAAAACCACCACCTTACTGTACTGACCCCCAAAAATTAGACAATTAATTTAAGTAAAGAATTTAGTTCAGTATTGCACAGGACTGAGTCCTTTTAGTTTTACCTTAATGCATTTGTTGTTGTAATAATTAATATAGTCTACAATAGCTTATTCCAATTGCTCAAGTACCTATAACGTCTTCTCATAACCATAAAATATCTCAGACTTAATAATTTCAAAGAAGGATTCCATCATGCCATTGTCTGGACGATTCCCCTTACTTGTCATGGACGGTTGGACTCCTTTCTCTTCTAAAAATCGATGATAATACTGATGTTGATATTGCCATCCCTGGTCACTATGGAGAAAGATTATAAGCAATAAGTTCACTATTGAAACCATTTAAAACGAGTGATGAATAGAGTTTTTGGCTGCTTGTTGGAGTGGCAAATCTGTATAGCGCTTTTCCATTGTTTTAGATGCTTCGAACTGGCGTTGAATGAGATTCTCTGCTTTCTTGCCAACCTCTCCTTGATATGAAGAATACTTGCGTCTACGACGAATTAGAGCGGTTAGACCAAGAACTCTCATCAGACGTTAGACCTTCTTATGGTTCACTACAAAACCACGATTCCTCAATTCATATATTTGAATTTTATCTTCATAACTCAATTTCATAATAAAAGCACCCCAAAAGTTAGATCTTCTCTGTCTAACTTTTTGGGGTGCAATTCATTTTCGCCAAAGGGAATTCTTTCATCTATTATTTGAAAATAGAACTTGTGAAACTATCTGTCTCTTGTAGGAGTTTCTTATAGACAGCTTCTTTGAGTTTCGTCGTATGACTTGTTGACACAGATTTATTCCCCTTATTATCTGTTTTAATAGTTGCAGCATCTTTTGCTACTACAGCTTTAAACAAGGCTAATAAATCATCATAAGAGCTTATTGTTGTACCGTCAATTGCAACTGTCGTCAAACCATGTGATGATTTGTCTTTCACTTCTTTGAAATAGGCCTTCTTGAAGTCTTCTAGTAAGTTGAACTGACCATCAGAAATCTTGCTAATGATAAAGTCGTCTCCAAGGGTGTCCTTACCAGCCGCTTTTGCTTCTTGTTTATACTTGTTAGTTGCATAACCTAGGAAGCCTTTTTCATAGCCATAGTAACCCCAGAGTCTGAAGGTGTTATGCTTGAAGGACATAGCTCCTGGAGATCCCTCACTGGTATTACCTCCATAAATAGCAGACATCATAGGGACATTGACATAGGCAGAAGAGAAATCATCTGGTTTATAGACACCATTCCCAGGACCACGATTGGTCATAAAGTTATTATCTACAAGGTCATCAATAGAAGTCAAGTTAATAGCCTTTTCACTATCACTTAGAGAACGAACCTGGTCGTATTGATTTTTACTGTTACCTCGTAACTGTTTATCTACCTTCTTGAAGCATGCGTTATTGAGGTCCTGATTTCCTTGATTGAGGACTGCTTCCCCTTCAAGTGAGTCAAGAAGCATGAGGGTGTCGTTGTAACCCTTCATGTAACGGTCGATGGCTTCACGTGAGTTCAACTTGTTTGGATTAGTGTTGTACCACTGATTACCGTCGTTTTCTCTTTCAAAGGCCATGTTCAGTCCTAAGGCACCGTATCCACCTTGATGCCCCTGAGTAGCTGGTGATTGAAGAAGACCTTGGGCATAAGCTTCAACGTCTGTTCCTTCACGACGACCATAATCTCCAAAGTAGGCAATACGGTCATTGAGGTGGGGAGTTTCATGCGTGAAGGCCGAAGCACCGTACTCACTAATCATGTTAGACATGACGTAAGTAACCTTGGCACGGATTATCATATGGATTGTCATAGATAGCAGCATAGGCACCAGCCATGGCTCCATTGTCTCCATAGTACTCACCAACTGGACCATAGATTTCACGAATTGGCGCATAGACTTCCGTACTGTTCTTGAATTGGCCGTAACGCTCTGGCCAACCATGACCCCAGACATAGAAACCTTCCCAGACAGGATTGACAATATCTTTGAACAACCTGTTTTTAACTTTGTCTCTAGCCAATCTATGCCAGAAATCAAGGTAGTTGATTTGACGTTGGGCAGCTAAATCAATCTCAGATTTCAGTTTTTCAAGAGTCGTATTGTACTTGTTATCTGTTCCATAAGACATGGTGTCATAGGTTGAAATCAAGAACATCTCTGTCTTATCAAGATTCAATAATGGTAGAATCATTTTTCTGTGTAGACCACGTGTTAAGTTATCTTAAGCACGATACTTGTGCTCGCCAACACCTTCATTTTGAGACGCCTTTTCTACAACGTAGACCTTATCCTTAGTGGCATCGATAAACCAATCATTCATATTGTCGATAGTCGTAAAAAGTTTTCGATTGTAGTTGAGGAAGTCGTTTAAATCCTCAGATTTAGTATATTTCGCTAGAACTTCACCGAAAGAATCATATGTTCTTGAGCCACTGATATTATTTTCCTTAGAGCCAATTTCAATTAATATGATGTAATTTTAACAATATCTGTTATACTATCTTTAGTTAAGTTTCTTCACTTATGGAGATAGAAGGTTTCAGATTTGAGAACAGAATAGAATCATTCGATACAGGCTAGATTAGTTTCTACTGAATATGCTTTTTTGACCATAACAAAACACTCCTGTTTCTAGTTTACCAGAATTCAACAAGAGTGTTTTCTTGTGTCTCATTTTATAGATGCAGTGCCTTCAATCGCTGGCCTATCTGGTGGCCAAAAAGGAAAACTACTCCTACTGCACATCGTCATAGAAAGCCCTCAACTCTTGATCTTAGATGAACCAACCAGAAATTTTTCACCCACCTCACAACCCCAAGTCCGACAGCTCTTCGAGAACTATCCAGGTGCACTTCTTACAGTATTACATGATGTCAACTACCTCAGACAAGTTTGTCAAAAGATATATCGCCTGGATGCACACGGTTTAGAAGAAGTTGAGATTTAAGAGATCAAATCTATCGTTTTTACAAGAGAAAACTCAAAAGAAACCTTTTACATATTAATCAATTTCAAGACCGCCAGTATAAAGTCGGTAGTAGGTACCACCTTGTTCCATAAGGGTATCATGGTCACCACGTTCAATGATACGCCCATGATCCATAACCAGGATAACGTCAGAATTAACGATGGTTGAAAGACGGTGGGCGATAACGAAGACCGTACGTCCTTCCATAAGCCGGTCCATCCCCTCTTGTACCAATTTTTCAGTACGAGAGTCAATCGAAGAAGTCGCTTCATCAAGGATGAGAACCGGTGCATTGGCAAGGGCAGCACGCGTAATGGCAATCAGCTGACGTTGTCCATCAGACAAGCCTGCGCCATCATCTGTAAGAACAGTGTCGTAACCATTGTCCAAATGTTGCACAAAAGAATCCACGTTAGCAATACGAGCAGCTTCAAGAATTTCCTCGCGAGTCGCATCCGCACGGCCGTAGGCAATATTTTCAGCGATAGTCCCTGTGAGGAGATGCGTATCTTGAAGTACGATACCAAGTGATCGACGAAGAGAATCTTTTTCAATCAGTTTCACATCGATGCCATCATAAGTAATCACACCAGATTGGATGTCGTAGAAACGATTAATCAAGGTAGATTCTTAGCAAATCCAGCAGAAGCAACAGCCGCATAGCGAGCCGACTGCATACCACAGAATAAGGATAGAAAGGCGCAAACCAACATGAGACCATCATAGAACCAAATGTTAGACATGTTGGATTGTTGGACACCTTTGTCCAAAAGATTAGCCATGACAAAGGGAATGGAAATCTCAAACATGACTTCTAGCGCCATAAAGAGGGACGATAGAAATGAGGGTTTCTTGTATTCCTTTATCTGGGCGATAAGAGTTTGAAACATAATTATCTCCGTTTTATTTGTTTTTCTTTTATTTTTTGATATTTTTCTTAAGTGGCTTCGGACGCTAGCAGCTTCCTTCGGAATCTCATAGCTAAGTTTTGATCCTCAGTCTCAAAACTTCCGTGTTATAGAAGTCTTTTGACTTCTATAACTACTACCACGGTGAAAAATATCGCCTACTCTGTGCAGAGCGTGTTTCATTCAGTGATAGATAAAGCGAGTTCTCCAAGTCATCACAGTGAAAGTATCGCTGGGCGAACAGGGTGACTTGTGAGATTATTACTTTGTTCTCAACAAGACCTAGACTATTGGTTAACTACTGCCACTATGAAAAAAATTGTCTGCTCTATTCAAAGGAAACATTTAAAATATCCAGCTAAATGCTCATATTTTATCTATAAAAGAACGGTTATACCCTTTTGAAGGCATACAAAAGCCCCTGAGGGCATATCCTAGGGATTCTTTCGTTCTCATATATACTTCACAAGTATAGGCTAATTTGATTTAAATTGCAAGTAAAATTTTATGTAACTGAGAATTGTTCTAATTTCTCATTTTTTGATTGAAATCTGTTCATTTTTCACAAACTCATTCAAAATATTCGGAAATTCCTCTTAACCGTAGCAGAAATTTGTTTTCTGTTCCTATTTATAATAGACTATCACTAACATTACATGAAAAGGTGATTCTATGACATTAAACCAACTGCTTCAAAAACTGGAAGCTACCAGCCCTATTCTCCAAGCTAATTTTGGAATCGAGCGCGAGAGTCTACGTGTCGATAGGCAAGGACAACTGGTGCATACACCTCACCCATCCTGTCTAGGAGCTCGTAGTTTCCACCCCTATATTCAGACTGATTTTTGCGAGTTTCAGATGGAACTCATCACACCAGTTGCCAAATCTACTACTGAGGCTCGCCGATTTCTGGGAGCTATTACTGATGTAGCTGGCCGCTCTATTGCTACAGACGAGGTTCTCTGGCCTTTATCCATGCCACCTCGTCTAAAGGCAGAGGAGATTCAAGTTGCTCAACTGGAAAATGACTTCGAACGCCATTATCGTAACTATTTGGCTGAAAAATACGGAACTAAACTACAAGCTATCTCAGGTATCCACTATAATATGGAACTGGGTAAAGATTTAGTTGAGGCCTTGTTCCAAGAAAGTGATCAGACCGATATGATTGCCTTCAAAAACGCCCTCTATCTTAAGCTGGCTCAGAACTACTTGCGCTACCGTTGGGTGATTACCTATCTCTTTGGGGCCTCACCCATCGCCGAACAAGGTTTCTTTGACCAGGAAGTTCCAGAACCTGTGCGTTCCTTCCGTAACAGTGACCACGGCTATGTCAATAAGGAAGAGATTCAAGTATCCTTTGTAAGTCTAGAAGATTATGTCTCAGCCATTGAAACCTATATCGAACAAGGAGATTTGAATGCAGAGAAAGAATTTTACTCAGCTGTTCGTTTCCGTGGACAAAAGGTTAATCGTTCCTTCCTTGACAAGGGAATCACCTACCTAGAGTTCCGTAATTTCGACCTTAACCCTTTTGAGCGTATCGGTATTAGTCAGACTACTATGGACACTGTGCACTTACTCATTTTAGCCTTCCTTTGGCTTGATAGCCCTGAAAATGTCAACCAAGCTCTTGCACAAGGCCACGCGCTAAATGAGAAAATTGCCCTCTCTCATCCTCTAGAACCTCTACCTTCGGAGGCTAAAACTCAGGACATTGTAACTGCCCTAGACCAACTGGTGCAACACTTTGGACTTGGTGACTATCATCAAGATCTGGTTAAGCAAGTTAAGGCAGCCTTTGCGGATCCAAATCAAACGCTCTCTGCCCAGCTCTTACCCTATATCAAAGACAAATCTCTAGCCGAATTTGCTTTAAACAAGGCTCTTGCCTATCATGATTACGACTGGACTGCCCACTATGCTCTCAAGGGCTATGAAGAGATGGAACTCTCCACCCAGATGTTGCTCTTTGATGCCATCCAAAAGGGAATTCACTTTGAAATATTGGATGAGCAAGATCAATTCCTAAAACTTTGGCACCAAGACCATGTTGAATACGTCAAAAACGGTAACATGACCTCAAAAGACAACTACGTGGTTCCCCTTGCTATGGCTAATAAGACCGTAACCAAGAAGATTCTAGCAGATGCTGGCTTTTCAGTTCCTTCAGGAGACGAATTTACCAGTCTTGAGGAAGGACTTGCCTACTACCCTCTTATCAAGGATAAGCAAATTGTTGTCAAACCCAAGTCAACTAACTTTGGTCTGGGAATTTCCATTTTCCAAGAACCTGCCAGTCTTGACAACTATCAAAAAGCCCTTGAAATTGCTTTCGCAGAAGATACCTCTGTCCTTGTTGAAGAATTTATTCCAGGAACCGAATACCGTTTCTTCATCTTGGATGGGCGTTGTGAGGCTGTTCTTCTGCGTGTCGCTGCCAATGTTATTGGTGATGGCAAACACACCATTCGTGAACTAGTCGCTCAGAAAAATGCTAATCCATTGCGTGGCCGTGATCACCGGTCACCTCTGGAAATCATTGAGCTAGGAGACATCGAACAACTAATGTTAGCTCAACAGGGTTACACACCTGATGATATTCTCCCAGAAGGAAAAAAGGTCAATCTGCGTCGTAATTCCAACATCTCTACAGGTGGTGACTCTATTGATATCACTGAGACCATGGATTCCTCTTACCAAGAATTAGCCGCAGCCATGGCAACTAGCATGGGCGCCTGGGCTTGCGGGGTTGATCTGATAATTCCAGATGAAACTCAAATTGCCACCAAGGAAAATCCTCATTGCACCTGCATTGAGCTCAACTTTAACCCTTCGATGTATATGCACACCTACTGTACTGAGGGTCCTGGCCAAGCTATCACTACTAAAATCCTAGATAAACTTTTTCCAGAAATAGTGGCTGGTCAAACTTAATAGCTGTAACTTTAGGAACCTAAAAGCACCTTTATCATAATGATAAAGGTGCTTTTACTCTATTAGCCACACTCTCCTGCTTCTTCCTCAGGATGAGCTTCCATGTACTGGATGCGCTCTATATAGGCATCTTGAGCCTGGTTGAAGGCTTCCTGATCTCTATATGGATAATCTATATAAAATAGGTCCCGCCAACCATTAAACGTTTGGCTATTGTAAAAACCTTGAATCTTGGTAGGAAGGAAATCCTTGTTGTAGCTGATACGCAACTTAAGCAAGTCCTTGTCCTGAAACTGAGTGATGATACTACTGAAAGACTCCTGCCCTTCCAGACTAGACCAAACCTTCTTAAGAGTAATGTCTTGACTATAATGGTTAGACTTAATACGATTTTTATCCACAGGTAGCTTTTGAGTGGCTACTAAAAGGTAGGATAACTCCCCTTGAAAATAAGCTTCAATAGTCAAGTCACCAAGACTAGACCCATACAAGATACCATCCTTAATGGCAATATTTGACCCAAAAAGTCTCTGGCCAGCCACATCAAAGGACATCCCTTCATCCTGCCTATAGAGCTTGATGGCGTAGGCATCCCTTACACGATAGAAATTTTTAGCGATGAAAACATTATCTAGGGTCTCATTCTTTTTTGTCTCCACCTTGGGGCTTGTAGCTTTCTTGGTAAAAGCTGTCAAACCCATTGAGCACAAGATTAGAACGAATATAATCAAGGTAAGCATTGTAGACCTGAAGCCTGTCTTCTGTCTTAACTTGTCTCCATGTTTCAAGGTCTTTCAAGCCTCCCTTTTTAACAATATCAGCATAGTGCCCACCGTTTAAGACATTCTTGGCATTTTTCCACTTTCGAACCATCTTGCGTCTAATCGCATTGTCGGTAGGGTGACGAACGTCGAGATAGGTATGGCTATTATTGAGATAGGCTGGTAGGTCAGCATTCAATCCCTTAGACAGCCCATAGTTAGCAGAGTCCGTATCGGCAATGTCAGCACCATCTTCAATCTTGTAATGCTTGGGATTAGAGTCGATGCTACCGTCTTTCCTTTTCTTGTAGACATTCCACTCAGAAACAAATTTCCTTGTATCCATATTGACAATAAATTCAATAAAGCGGGAATTGCTGACACCGTAAGCTCCCATGACACTGGTCTGAGGTAGCTGAATTTTCATGTTCTCTGGATAGGTAAAGTCTCCCAAGCTTCGATTATGATAGGAAGCACCTGTAGTATAATCCAACTTAATCTTCTTGTCCTTGCTGTAAGCCAGAAGCTTGTCTAAATCCGTCTTGCCCTTGTAATTGGTCCTAATATAGTCCATGGACTGCTTATCAATCCAAGACCTAAAAAGGTGGAGCTTGATACCTAAGTCATCTATACCAAGCCCTAAATCCGTCTGATACGTCTCCATAATAGCCTCACGGAAGTAACTGTAAAAAGGACTGGTCGGCTCTAGCTTTTTGGAAAATTTATAACCTGACTTTCCTAACTGGAGGAACTGGTACTTATCCACATAAACCTGCATGTGAGTCATAACCAAATCAAGCTTGTCATGATTAGGTAGTTGAGAAGCTTGAAAAAAGTCTGTATAGGTATCTGAGCCTACTTCCTTACTTTCTTGGTCAATATCCTGTAGAACCTTGTCTAGCTGGGTTAGGGAAGTCTTCTTCATCTTACTTCTCACCTGAGCCACATAAGCAGGCTTAATGGTCGGATCCCAGTGGTCACGAGCCATAATGGCATCTTCTTTTTGAGAAATCAAGGTCAACCGTTTCTGATAAGACTCGTCCTCCAAAGCAAGCTTTAAAGCTTTTGATGGCGTAGCTTGAACCACAGATAAATCACCGTAGATATCTGCTTTGAGGACAAGATTTACCTGCATATCATATGAATGATTGACATGGAGAACTAAGCGAATCTTCCCATCTTCCTTCCTAACAGACAGATCGTCGAGTTGATAAGATTGGATAACCCCAGCATGACTAAGGGCCAGTCTGTCTAGATTTTCCAAAGAATCCTGATAAATATAGGAAATCTCAGGGTCTTTGACCTTCTTTACCAGAGATTGATTTCGCTGTCGGTTAGAAACCACAAGACCAAGTATAAGGATTACAGTCAGAGCACTTGCCAGATACTGTAAAATTACTTTCTTCATAGTACTTACATTATAGCATAGGAGGACAAAATATTCTGAAAACTATTGGCAAACGCTGCAAACAAATGAAAAACAGGTCGACTAAGACCTGTTTGGTTTGATTGTTTATAAATCACTCAAGCGACGATGCTTAATATTTAAGTCAAAATAAGCTTTTTCTTGAAGTTTGCGGAATATATCTCTGTAGGCTTCTTCGTCAAAGTGATCACCACGATAGAGAATCTCAAAGCTTAAACCTTCATATTCCAAGAAGGCATTGGAAGTCTTGAACCCATTACGCTTATAAAAATCCCAACATGCCTCACGTTGCTTAGGATTGTCATTTGGTTCATCCAAGCGTTCTACTTCCAAGACCATAGAACGCGATGATCCATAAAAGTCCACCAGTTTATCAATAATCTCACTTCCGTAGCCATGACTCCGCATTTGAGGTACGATGGCAAAGTGACGTTAAGTCAAGTTTTTAGAGTAACAAACGTAGAATTTTAATCTATTTATTTCAAGCACTTACCTTTTCAAATTGATTAGGGGAAAATAAAAAGTTAGCTTTCAATTAGTCTAAAATAGCATAGTATCAGACACTTGCAGAATTCTAACTGTATTTTATTTTCAATACAACTGATTATCAAATGCAATATTTTGGATTGTATTTCAATTTGAACTCTGTGTTAATCACGAAATCTATAATCTTCTAACTTAATAACCTCATCATAATTATCTTTATTGAATTTATGAGCAATTTCAATAATTGTACAATCTTGAGAGTAAATAAGCTGTCGAATCTCTTTGGCATTCGTATCATCCAATGAAGCTGTTACCTCATCAACAAGTAGAATGGGCTTCAATCTAAGCAAAGCTCTGGCAAGTTCTAATTTCATCATTTGACCACCTGATAGATTTTGTCCATCAAGGTATAGTTCAAGATTATTGCCAACTTCCTTAAGAAGATTAACTTTCTGTAACACATCTATTATACTACTGTCTGAAAAATCTTGGAAGAGAGTTACATTATCTCTTAAACTACCTTTAAAAATATAAGGCTTTTGATGAATGACTGATACACAATCATACGATGGCTTAAAAGACATTCCATTCTCACTTTCAAAAGAAATAGTTCCTGAAAATTCAGTATCTTCACCGCTTAAAAGTTTAAACAGAGTAGATTTTCCACTACCGCTTGCTCCCGTCAGTAAAACCTTTTTTCCAAAAGGAATATTAAGAGATAACTGTTGAAAGAGATTTTTTTCTCCAAATGATTTACTCAAATGATCAATATCAATACATAATTTTCTTCCTTCAACGTTTTTTTCCTCTACTTCAGTAAATCCATCACTTAACTGTAAAATAGAAACTACCTTATCTCTAATAGCTGTGGAGGATTGTAGACTAGAAGTACCTTCTAGCAATTGTTGTAATGGAGAAATAAGATTCATCGAGGCCGTCATCATGGCCAGTAATGTCGTCAGAGTTAAAGAGGTTGTTCTCATCAAAAATAAGCCTATCATCAGAGGGATAACTAGCCCTATACCTTTGAGAGGTCCTGTCCAAAACATGACTAAATTATGACTTATAAAATAATGGTATTGCTTCCTTTCAGTGTTTTTGATAGCATCCAACACATGGGCTGAAAACTGATGGCTAGCCTGACTACTACGAATAGTATCTATTCCTTTGGTAAAATCTGTGATAGAAGCCATACTGTTTTCTCTAGCTTTACTTAATTCCTCCCCCCGTCTCTTCAACATCTTATGAAAGATAAACTGGGGTATAATCATTAAAAATCCCCCAACTGTAAACATCAGACCTAGTTGGATATGTTGTATCAAAAGATAGAACACAGAAGCTAGAATAGATAGTCCAAAGATAGGATAAATAATGAGCGGGGCCAGATACTCTTGCCAAAACATTGGAATATCTTGTGCTAAAAAGGAATTTAATTCTGATGGACTGTATTGCAATGTTCTTTGATAGAACGTCTCAATAGCTTTTTTAGAAATAAGAACATTAAATTCTTCAATGATTGCTCGTGCTAGGATATTATTGACATACATACAAGCATAGATAAAGACAAATAATAACACTCCACTTAATCCAAATGTTAGTATCATTCGATTGTCATTTACATCAACTTTTCCTGCTCCCTGTATGAGAAATGAAGTAACTAAGCCTTGTAAGGAATATAGTAGCGAAAATAATAAATAAAAAAATAAGGGCACCTCTAAAAACTCCTCAAAAAACCTATAAAATGAGATAATAGAAATACAAGTATAAAACTCGATAAACGAGGTTAAACACGATGCATTTATTTACTGATGATGAAAAAATCTTGTCAAAACTCACTGAAAAAGGTAATCCATTGGAACGTCTAGACGCTGTCATGGATTGGCAACTCTTTCTCCCCTTGTTATCAGAATTGTTTTCTCGCAAGAATAAAGTTATTGGTCGTGGAGGTCGTCCTCACCTTGATTACCTCATGATGTTCAAAGTCCTTTTACTTCAACGATTACATAACTTGTCTGACGATGCTATGGAATATCAATTGCTTGATCGCTTATCCTTTCGTCGTTTCGTTGGTTGCCACGAAGATAATGTCCCAGATTCAAAAACTATCTGGCTTTATCGAGATCGCTTGACTCAATCAGGTCGCGAAAAGGAATTATTCGACTTGTTCTATACTCAACTCTCGGACGAAGGTTTGATTGCCCACACAGGTCAAATAGTTGATGCTTCATTTGTGGAATGTCCTAAGCAACGCAATTCCCGTGAGGAAAACGAGAAAATCAAAGCGCATGAAACTGTAGAAGGTTGGAACAAAGCCAAACGATGCCAAAAAGATATCGATGGGAGCTGGACTCAAAAAGGGGGTGTTCGTTACTTTGGCTATAAAAATCACGTCTGTGTTGATAGAAAATCAAAGCTAATCAAAGATTATGGCGTCACAACAGCTAGTATACATGACTCCAATGTTCTAGCTTCTCTTTGTGATGCCAACGAACCTGTATTTGATGATAGTGCCTATGTGGGGAAAAGTGTTCCTGACAACTGCCAACACCATACCGTCCGTCGTGCTTTCCGAAATAAACCATTGACCGATACTGACAAGAACATTAACCGTCATATTGCCAAAGTCCGTTGTCGAGTTGAGCATGTTTTTGGTTTTATTGAAAATAGCATGAAGGGAAGTACCTTTAGAGGGATTGGAATGGATAGGGCAAAGACAAATGTGACCTTAACCAACCTCCTCTATAACATCTTTCGATTTGAACAGATTAAACGACTAGGGTTGAAATCATGGGCTTAGTGCGCCCAAAAATTGGGAAATAGCCTTGAGTAAGACTCACAAACAAAAATTTACAAGAAATAAACTGTAGATTAAAGATAAATTTGACGCTCTAGATGCTCTACTGGTGTTTTTAGAGGTTCCCATAATTTAGTTTTTGAAATATGCCTAAAAATAGTTCCCATCTCATTCCACCTTCAATTCATAATTGACCTTATTGGATAAAATCGCAAGTTCAAAATTTTGTAAAATATTTTGTCGCATACGTTGGCACTTTTCATTAAACGTCCGTTCATTAAAAATATCACGTTTAGGACAAGCTCAACCTTTACAAATCAATAATAATTGGCATTTCGAACATTTCTGTGAAAATTCATAGTTGTTTATCCAGGGTTTTTGTTTTTGATCATCGATAAACAACTATCTAAATTTCCAATTTTATTTTCTTCATCATATAATGCTACCGTACATTTTAAAAGGTTTCCTTTTGTATCAATGGTGTAGGTATGCTCTTTTTGAGCATAGTAGGCATAGAAATTACTTCTAAACAATAAGTGATCAAATAAATTGTATCCTTGTTTAATTGCTTTTTGAGATAGTTCAAAAGAAACATCCTCTGCAAATCTTTTAACCTCGTATCCTTCTTTTCTATCCCCACATCCCCAATCACCAACATTTCTAAAAAGTAATTGAAATCTCTTGTCCCTTTTAAATAATTGCGCATCTGTTACTAAGAAATTCTCCACATCTGAATAATTTTCTTTGGAAACATTTAATCGTATTAGTATATGGAAGTTCAAGTCTAATTTCTGAGCATTGCTAAGATTTTTTATTATACGATCATACGAACCATGTCCATTTTTTAAAACCCGTTGATTATCATGACCCTCTTTAGTTCCATCAACTGTAATTTGATAGGACTGGACTTGACATTCTGTGACCAACCTTGACAAAGTTCTACTATTTAGCAAGTAGCCGTTAGTCGTCATATCAGAATGATAGCGAATTCCATAGGTTGATGATAACTCAATTAGTGCTTTGGAAATATCTAAAATGTCTCTATAACCTAAAAGAGGCTCCCCACCAAACCAAGAAACATGAATATCTTTAAATTGGTATTGTTCAAATTTATTTTTCACAAATTTTAAAATACTCGATTTTTGTGATTCTATGGTACAATCTACAAATTTTTCATAACAATACTTACATCTAAAATTACAATCTCCATGAGCAAGTATAATGATTCTAAGAGTTGATACATCTCTGTCCCTAAACATTTGTACTGCTTCTTCCAACTCATTTCTTTCTGGTAAAAATTTTCTTGTATAAAGAAAATTATAAAATTGCTTCCTAGTTTTACTATCAGTTTCATTTTTTTCAAATAAACGATTTTCAATTTTAACCGCCAAATTATTCTTTGTATTAAACAAAAAGGTATGTTCTTTCTTTGGGATTGATACAACATAACGTGAATACTTCATCAAAACTTCTCCTTATAAATAATATTTCAAGAGCAGAAAGCATACTCTCTCTGCTCTTGAAATATTATTTATAAGAACAAAGTGAACACTTCCACATAAGTTCGAGAGAACTACTAACTCAATGACTGGTCAATTGTATTAGCGACAAAGTGAACATAGGATTGATCGGAATGCATTTAGCAGCCTGAACCGCATACAAAATTTTTGAAGATATCATAATCTTGATAAAAATCATGTTCAACAATTTCATTGATAACCATGTTTCTTTCCCTTTCCTTTTTGATATCAGTATTATATAATATAAAAAATGTGAAAAGGAAAAATTTCGGAAATCCGAACATGACTAATAGAGAAAAATTTAAGGCAATTCGTAAGCAAAGAAAACTATCTTTAAAAGCACTTGGAGAAATTGCTGGTTCTGCCACCAGTATTTCAGATTTTGAAAATGGTCATACAACCCTTTCTAATGATGTTCTATTTCGACTTCTAGGATTTATGTTAGTTGAAATTAATGAATTCTTTGAATGGAAAGATTTCCGAGACAAAGATTTTTACCAGCTAACCGAGCAGTTAGAAGAGGCACTGAATAACAAAGATACTCAGATACTTTCCGAACTAAAATCATATCTCTATGAGTTATCAGATCAGAAAGGTCAATACATTTACAAAATTATAGCTCGCGTTTTAGAGGTAATCATCTGCGAACTAAAGCAATTAACCGTTCCTCAAGATACCATTTTTCAACTCACTGACTACTTTATTTCATTAGAGTACTGGACAAATCTTGATGTCGGTCTGCTTGGTAATCTCGTCCCTTATTTTACATCGGATGCTCTTATAGTCCTCACTAATACTATTCTCGAAGATACTCCTCAGTCGCTAAAAAATAACCTAGATCGTATTAAAATTGATACCGTCCTAAACTGCCTATCTGTTTTTTTAGAACGAAAAGAAAGAAACGCTAGCCAAAAACTTCTGACATTATTATTTAACAAAAATTATCCAACCTATTTTTCTTTTGAAAAACTATATCTACATGAACTTAAAGCCATATTTGATTATCTTTGGGTTGACAAAGAGGAGGCTTTAAAAATACATCAAACTATTCTAGAGACAATTAATATTATTTTTAATCCTGAGGCAGTGAAGGAATGGGATGATAACTTTAGAAAAAACACATCTCAACTAGCATAACTAACTAATTTTATTTCAACATAGAAAACACTTAGATTTTTTTGTGATAAGTATTTGACTTTGAAATAAATTTATTCACCAAAAGCATAAATTTATTTCAAAGTCACAGACAACCTGTGCACCAGTTTCACGCACTAGTGGGATCAATTTGTTATAGACCTTGTTTCCAAGATTGCTTGGTGCTGATCCAGCAAAAACAACCACATCATCGGCACTTACCTTTTCAAATTGATTAGGTGTAGGATACCCTAAACTTTGATGGATTCGTTTTGAATTATAAAAGGCTTCGATGTACCAGAAAATACTCTGATAGGCTTCTTCAAAGTTCTTATATTTAAATTGATACACCCACTCTCTTTTTAAATGTCCATGCCAAGATTCAAGACTGGCATATGATAAGGGTATCCCCTTCAACTGAAAGAGTGAGCCATCCCATAATACTTAAGCAACTCTTCATACTCTAGACTCGTATACTGGCTTCCTTGGTCAGAATGAAGAATAACAGCTTCTGGATAGTCTTGTGATTTAATGGCCTTATTTAAAGTTCTTTGCACTAATTCTACAGTCATTCGCTTGCCCAAATCCCAAGCAATGACTTTTTTAGTATAACGATCCATAATGGTTGAGAGATAAGCCCATCCTTGTTGAGTAGGAATATAAGTAATGTCGGTTGACCAAACCTTATTTTTCTTTGTAGGTTCAGTCTGTATGAGATTTTTTCGATTGATGTGATCACTTAGTGAGTATCCAGGCTTAAATTTCTTAATGACTACAGACTTGAGTTGAAGTTGCTTCATTAGCTTCTGTACGAGTTTTAACCCGACTTTTTCCCCTTGTTTAAGTAGAGGATGATGAATTTTAGGAGCACCATAGATTCCTCGGTTAGCATTGAAGAGTTGAGAAATTTTGAGTGACAGGTATTGTCTCCTTAATTGAGTTTTAGATGGATGTCGGTTAATCCGTTCATAATAACTTGATTCAGGAACATCAAGGAGTTGACAGCTTAGTCTGACATTGAGTGCTAAAGTTTGTATGGTTTGAGCCATATCCGCAGCACTCACTTCTTTTTCTCGGCGAATATGGTCAATACTTTTTTTAAGATGTCTCGTTCTTCCTTAACTTTAGCCAGTTGTCTTTTTAATTCTAGAAAATCAGCTTTAGAGACGGAGCTTTCATTAGATTTAGAGCAGAGGTCTATCCATTTATAAATTGTTGCAGGGGCCACGTCGTATTCTTTAGACAGCTGGGTGACGGATTGACCAGAATGATAGAAGGCGATAAGGGTTTCTTTAAATTCTTTTGAATAGCGTTTTTTCATGTTTTTGTCCTTTGTCTAAATTATACAATAGTGACTCTAAGATTTAAGGATAACATCACCTTTACGTTTCACCAAGAACTTATAAACTTGCCCTTCTTCAGGAAGGGCTGAACTTACCTCCCAAACACCGATATGGTTTTTGGTCATATCCAGAGGTTCATCAAACCAACCTGTGAAATCTCCAATTACCTGAATCTGCTCAGCATGAGGGGCCCACACACGGAAGACAAATCCTTCTTATCTCTCCAATTAATGCACACCCAGATGATTCTGAAGGTGGAAGTTCTCACCTGTTCCAAACGTTTACATGGCTTCATCGAGATTCATACCATCACTCCTTCCTAAAACTAGCCTTGATAGATCTAACTATCAAGAAATTAAAACATTGAAATATATGTAAATACACTAGAAAATCCTTCAGATTGATCGGGCTCACGAGTGAATAAAACTGCTTGTGTAAACGTTTTCTGTATTATAACATTTTTTGACTGTCTCGCCAGTAAATCTCCAAATCTTTTTTTCATATTATTGAACACAAAAGTCTTACGTAATTTTCCAGAAATGTGTAATTCAACAATACCTGAATCGTACTCCGCTTTTGCGACATAGAGATTATCATATATATCCGCATATGAACGATATGAAAATTCTGCTACTGTTCGCTTGCGTTCAATTAATTTGGCAATTTTATCAATCAATTCTTTCTTAAGAGTCACCTGATTCCAATCCACCCTATTTACTTCATCAGGGGCATTGTAGCTATTCATAGCACGCTTAACATCTTCTTCTGTGTAATTTCCATCTCCACCTGTTGCAACCATCTTACTACGCTGGAATTCTTGTCCCAACTGCATGAAACACATCCCTTGCATACTTAGATTAAGAGCATTTGCCAAGTAGATACGTTTTTCAATATCTTCTGGCGAATCATGTGGATGCAAATGATGCATAAGATCATTCAAATTGTAATTGTCATGAGCTTCAATATAGTTGAGGCCCTGACCTGGCATGAGGTAGTTTAAAAAACCACGGCTACCAAGCAGACTCTTGGCAATCTAGTCTTCCAATGGGGCTCCAGACACATAGCCATTACTGATGTACCCATAGACCTCTGCTCCCTTGACCGCGTCACGCGCATTAACATTGAAAAATCCGATTCTAGGCATCAAGGCTGCATTATCCTTCTTGGCCTTTTGGTCTCAGGAAGATCAATTCCCATATCCCATCTTTCACCATATAGAAGAATCCTAGGATCAATATCATCCATGGCCGAACGAATGGCATTCATAGTAGCAACATCATGCAAGCCCATAAGGTCAAAACGGAAACCATCCACTCCAAATTCTTCTGCCCAATAGGTCAAAAAATAAATCATATACTTACGGTACATTTCCTTTTCACTGGCTGTTTCATTTCCACATCCTGACCCGTCTTGGAAAGACCCATTGTCATGCATACGGTAGTAATAAGCCGGCACAGATAGTTGGAAGGTAGAGCTGTAAGATGAGTAAGTATGGTTATATACCACATCCATGATGACCCCCTATTCCTGCCTCATGGTAGGTCTGAATCATTTTATTAAGCTCTAAAATTGGTGCCACGGGATTCTTTTGATCAGCAGCAAACTGACGACCCGGGACATTATAATTCTAAGGGTCATCCCCCCAGTTGTAGAGAAGCTTCCCATCTTTATCGTAGGTTTTATGGTGATCAAAGACCGGTTGCAACTGGACATAGTTGTAGCCCATGAGTTTGAGGTAATCAAAGCCAGTCACATCTCCCTTGTCATTTTTTGTCACTTTCTGACAGGCACCTAGATAGGTTCCTCTATAGGATTTCTTAACACCAGACGTCTCTGAAATTGAGAAATCACGGATGTGCATCTCACAGATAACGGATGAGCAAGCATTTGCCTTACGCCAACTCGCTTTTTGTTTGGTAACCTTTTCATATCCTCGTGGGACAAGTCGTTTAGGATCGACCACCAAACTTTTTTTATTATCTAAACTAAGTGCGATTCTATAAGGATCTCTCGTATCCTGATAGAAGCTTTCCTCATGATAAACACGAAACTGGTAAGCTACCCCATCTAGATGCTTTTTGACAGTGGCACTCCAAACACCCTGAGTATTCATCTCATGACGGTCCTTATTGACACTGTTTCCTCGACTCATCTTAATGACCTTAGGATTTTTACTCCCCTTTTTAAAAAGTAAGAGCTGCACACAACGAGCTAGGGGTGACCAAAGGCGAAACTCTGTCGCCCCTTTTTCATACTTATGCCCTAACCAGCCTTGAAAAACCCACTTCTGGTCAAATTCCTGTCTACGAAGAGCCATATCAAAGGCATGCTGATCGCGACCCTCAAAACTATGGCTAGTCAAGGCTGCCTGTTTAGAATAATAAACCGTTGGATCACCTTCAACTATCCAAATAGCATTGGGAGCACCCCCTAGAAGCGTCGGACACGATAATCATGTGTTTGCCTCGACCAGTCTTCCGTTTTGACCAAAAGATTGACAGAATCAATAAAACGATTGGAGGGAGAAGTAACCTGACCAACAAGGCCAAAATCATCCTCACGTGAAAAATGGGCCTCTTCGCCCCAATAACAATCTAGCCACTTCCACATACTGTATCGGGAATAGTCGCCATGCATACTATGAAAATGAACGGTTAATAAATTGTCATTTTTTTACTCCTTAGTTTTTATTACTCACTTTTTCTACTATTATAGAAGAAAATGTTCGTTTTGTAAGCGTTCTTATGGGATGTTTTGCAATTTTTTGGTCTATTTTGAACATAAAAAAAGAATGAGAAAATTTGCGCCGAAACAGTTACTCTCTCATCCTTTTATTATATTTAAAACATATGTAAATGGTGGGTAGTACTTTTCCTATCATCACTCTTGAGTCATCAAAACCTTACGTGGCTTAGTGCCTTCAGCAGGTCCAATCACTCCGGCTTCTTCTAGTTCTTCCATCAAGCGAGTAGCACGGTTAAATCCGACCGACAGACGACGCTGAAGCATGGAAGCGCTAGCTTTTTGTGTTTCCAATACCAATGCTTTCGCTTCTTCGAAGAGAGGATCTCCTTCCAAGCTACCACTATTAGTGGATGAACCACTACCAAAATCATTCTCTGAAACTTCACCAGGATCAAAGCTCTCGTCATAGTTAGCTGAAGCCTGCCCCTTAATAAAGGTCACAATACGTTCCACGTCATCATCTGAAATGAAGGACCCTTGCAAACGAACAGGATGATTCTCATCAATCGGTTTGAAAAGCATATCCCCGCGTCCAAGTAGTTTTTCTGCCCCATTTTCATCTAAAATGGTACGACTATCTGTTCCAGAAGACACAGCAAAGGCCACACGAGATGGCACATTGGCCTTAATCAAGCCAGAGATAACATCAACTGATGGACGTTGGGTTGCAAGAATCATGTGAATTCCAGCCGCGCGTGCCTTTTGTCCCAGACGGATGATGGCATCTTCCACTTCCTTACTGGCCACCATCATCAAATCAGCCAACTCATCAACGATAACCACAATCAAAGGCAAGGGAATCTGTTTCTCTTGCGACTTGGCATTCCAGTCCTCAACCTTGGAATTATAGCCTGCGATGTTACGCACGCCAAACTTACTAAAGAGTTCGTAACGATTTTCCATCTCATCAACTACTTTTTGAAGAGCCTTGGCGGCCTTACGTGGATTGGTCACCACAGGAATAAGGAGATGAGGAATATCGTTGTAAACAGAAAGTTCAACCATCTTAGGGTCGACCATGAGGAACTTAACCTGGTCTGGGCGGGCCTTCATCAGAATACTAGAGATGATTCCATTAACCGCAACAGATTTACCAGAACCAGTTGATCCAGCCACTAACAAGTGAGGCATACGACCTAGGTCAAAGCTACGAGCCGAACCATCAACCGCCTTACCAAGAGGAACTTCCAAGAGCTTATTAGGATCCGTCTTAGACTGTTCCCAAAGTTCACGGAAAGAAACTGTTGCTATCTCGGAATTAGGTACTTCGATACCAACCAAAGATTTTCCAGGTATAGGTGCCTCAATACGGACATCTTTTGCAGCAAGAGCCAGAGCCAAGTCATCCGCTAAATTAGAGATACGATTGACTCGGACCCCAACAGCAGGCTTGACCTCATACTTGGTTACAGACGGTCCAATCTCAGCCCGCTCAACCTTGACATCAATGTTGAAACTTTTGAAGGTATCTTCTAAGATTCGGATGTTCTTACGAACGATATTTTTCTCTTTAGACTGACTCTTTGGTTTATCAGGTGCAAAGAGATCTATATCAGGAAGTTTATACTGTAGGAGTTCCTTCGGTGTAAAATCAACCTCAACAGGAGCATCATCTCCCTCAACCACAATAGATGGTGGGAATTCTTCGGTTGGCAATTCCTCCGGATAGGGAACATAACTATCTTGGAAATCCTCACGATCCCCTGGAGGCGGATTATCATAGTAATCCTCAGAGGCATAATCACTGATTTCAGGTTCAGGTTCAAAAATCTCGGCTTCTTGTGGTAACTCTTCTGAAGCATCGTCCAAGATTTCACCCGTTTCCTCGTCGACAATCAAATCGGCCAGACGCTCTTTCTCGGCACGTTCTTGCGCTTCACGCTCTTTCTGAGCCTGACGTTCCGCCTTCTTCTCCAGACGTTTGGCCGTTCGTTCCAAATGCTTCTCGGCACCTCTCTGCCAGATGTCTTTTGCATAATCCATGATATCTAAAACATCCCAAGGACTAAAAATGAAAGCACCCAATAGAATAATCAAGCCCCCAATCATGAAGCTACCAATATTTGAAAAGAGGAAGGAAATAGGCTTGTACAAGAGTGCACCCAACATACCACCACCCGCAAAACGAGCCACCTGAACACTCACCAAATCCCCAAAAAGCAAATCCTTAGTCCCCGGAAAAATATCTAGCCCATCCATGCGTTCTAGACTAAAGAGATAGGCGTGAAACTCGAGTAGAAGACCTGCAAAGACCATCCAAAATCCAGTCACGTAGTTACTATGTTTCCGTAACCATTTAAAACCAAAGAGATAGATATAGATGGCAAAAATCAAGAGATAAGCCATACTCCCCACGAACACTCGAAAGAGATTATATAGTGTAATCCCAAAGAAACCCAATCGAAAAACTGGGAAAATTAAGACAAAGGCAAAAAAGAAGGTCCATAGCATTCGCTTAATCGCCTTCTGTCTGTCTAATTCTGCTTTTGTGAGACGCTTCTTACCACTCTTAGAAGCCGCCCCTTTTTTCATTTTTTTCGTTGTAGCCATAAATGTATTATACCATGTTTTTAGACACGAAAAAAGAGAGACGAGTCTCTCTTAAGATTGAAGACAAGGTCATCTTTTGAGACTTTCCTAAGGTAATAGTAGAAAATCTCCCTGTTCGCCCACTTCGAGTGACTTATCTCTTCTTTTTTTAATTATTCTTCAATTAATGATGTTGAGTGAACCGGACGATTCTTACCGTCTGGTTCAATATATTGAATAGCTTGGTTGATAGCAATAGGAGCTTCACCCATACCAACCGCAATCAAATCAATCTTACCATCATATTCTGCCGCACCACCAATAGCATAGACACCTTCTTGTGAAGTTTCAAACTGAGCATTAACAGTAATACTAGAACGTTTGTAGTCGACATTCCAGTTACGAAGATTCTTGTTATTAGTAGAGAAACCAAAGCTAACAACGAGGGCATCGATTGGCAATTCTACAACTTCATCCGACTTAACTCTCTGAACAGTCAAGCTTTGAGCATGACCATTTTCACCCTTAATTTCGAGGGGGACATAAGGTGTCATCACATTAACTGATGATTGATAAAGAAGCTCCACACTATGCTCATGGGCACGAAAGGCATCACGACGGTGAATCAAGGTCACACTCTCAGCAACACCATCCAAGTGATTGGCCCAGTCAACAGCTGAATCACCGCCACCAGCAATCACAACCTTCTTGCCAGCAAATTGGTCCAGACTATGCACATTATATAACAAGTTATTGTTCGCAAAATCTTCTTCATTGTCCACACCTAAAGGACGTGGAGCAAAAGCACCATTTCCACAAGCAATGACGACAGCCTTGGACAAGTGTTGACCCTTGCTAGTAGCGATTGTGAAGATACCATCTGTTTTTTCAAAAGTTTGAACTTCCTCTTTTAAGTGAATGCTGACACGATCTTCAAAACGCTTAAGCTGGATCAAGAGATTTTCTGTCAATTCGGCACCTGTCGTCTGAGGAAAGGCTGGGATATCATAGATTTTCTTTTCTGGGTAGAGAACGGCAGGCTGACCACCAAGCTCTGACAAACTCTCGATAATATTCACAGTCATACCACGTAGGCCGGCATAAAAGGCGGCCCAAAGGCCGACTGGTCCACCACCGATAATAGTAATATCGTATATCTTTTCTTCTGACATTTTATTTTCCTTCTGATTTTATCTCTTCTAAAATCTGACGTTCTTCGTCTGTAAAATCATAGTTTTCCAAGAGGTCAGGTCTACGCTCCCAAGTCTTTCGCAAGCTCTGCTCCATACGCCAACGTCGAATATTAACATGATGGCCCGACAAGAGTACATCTGGCACCTTCATGCCACGAAATTCAGCTGGGCGAGTGTACTGTGGGAACTCCAAAAGACCTGATGAGAAACTATCATCCTTGTGACTGGCTTCCTTGCCTAAAACCTCAGGAATCAAGCGGACAGTGGCATCTACAATAGTCATAGCGGCTAGCTCTCCACCAGTCAAGACAAAGTCTCCTAGTGATATTTCGTCAGTCACTAAAGTTTTGATACGCTCATCATAGCCCTCATAATGGCCACAGATAAAAACTAATTCCTCTTCTTGCGCCAATTCCTCAGCATAGGCCTGATTGAAGGTACGACCTGCAGGATCTAGGAGAATAACGCGAGGCTTAGTCACATTTAATTTATCAAAGGTATCGAAAATTGGCTGAGCACGTAACAACATGCCTTGTCCACCACCATAGGGTTCATCATCTACATGACGTGCCTTCTCCGCATTGTCACGGAAATTGTGATAGTTGATTTCTAGGATGCCCTTGTCCTTTGCCTTACCAACAATGGAGTGTTCCAAAGGAGCAAACATATCTGGAAATAGAGTCAAGATATCAATCTTCATCGTCTAATCCTTCCATGAGCTCAACCTCAATACGACCGGCTGTGACGTCAACATCAAGAACAACTGGTGGAATATATGGCAAGAGCAGGTCTTTTTTCCCTTTACGTTTCACTACCCAAACATCATTAGCACCCGGTTGGAGAATCTCTTTAACCTGACCGATTAGCGTATTACCCTCATAGACATCAAGACCAATGATTTCATGATAGTAAAATTCACCGTCATCAAGATCTGTTAGATTTTCCTCAGCAATCTTTAGGCTACAGCCCTTATACTTTTCTACATCATTGATATGGTAAAGACCTTTAAACTTAACAATATCAAAGTTCTTATGCTTACGGTGACTCGCAACCTCAACATCCATGATGTAATTATCTTTGTCATCAAAAAGAGCTAGTACACTCTTCTTCTTAAAACGTTCGTCCGTAAAATCTGTTACAGACAAAACACGAAGTTCACCCTGCAATCCCTGTGTATTTACAATCTTTCCAACGTTATAATATGTCATTCAACTTCCTTATTATTTCTTATTCAAATCAAACCATGAGTCAACGAATTATCAAGTAGCCCATGACGGCTATCTCAAAACGCACATTTTAAACCAGGTTAGATTTTTATTATTCTTCATTTCAAAGCGATATAAAATGTCTGGATTAGACCATTCAACCCCTCTATTTTATCAAAAAGCACACAAAAAAACCAGCTTTCTCTAGCTGGAGCTTATAGTCCGTACGGGATTCGAACCCGTGTTACCGCCGTGAAAAGGCGGTGTCTTAACCCCTTGACCAACGGACCATAATCTGTATCTCTACCCTCAGATAGAACTGGGGTAGCTGGATTCGAACCAACGCATGAGGGAGTCAAAGTCCCTTGCCTTACCGCTTGGCTATACCCCAAAAGACTCTTATTATTCTACAGAAAAATCAGGAGGCTGTCAATACCTTTCTTAACTTTTTTTCAAAAAAACAATCGGCATAACCGATTGCTAGGAGTTAGGAGATTTTATCATATAAGTGACCTTAGATGATGATTCGAGGTTGAAGAAACCTCATATGAAAAAAAGTTTTAGGACAGACTAATTATATATGTTGCTAGAAATAAAGTCAAACACTTTGACTCGTAAAATAAGAGATAATTTGCACAGCCATAATTAACCTTTTCCAACTCCTAAAATAGATTTATTCATCATCCTGTGAAACCAGATGATGTCTAAAGGCATAAACTACAGCCTGAGTACGGTCATCAACATTTAATTTCCCAAGGATATTAGACACATGAGTCTTGACGGTTTTTAAAGAAATAAAAAGTTCGTTAGCAATGGTTTGATTGTCATAGCCTTTAGCTAGGAGGGCTAAGATATCACGTTCGCGCGCGGTCAAGTCATCATGTAAGTTCGGGTGACTATCGTGGTATTTAATCTTATTGTCTACCTCAGTTTCGATAGCTTCCTCTCCACGGTAAACCTTACGGATACTATTTAGAATCTCTGCTGCACTGCTCGTTTTAAGCATATAGCCTTTGGCGCCAGCTTCAATGACTGGATAAATTTTTTCATTATCCAAATAGCTGGTCAAAACTAGAATCTTAGCTTCAGGCCATTCTTTGAGCAATTCCAAAGTCGCCTGAACGCCATCTAGCTCAGGCATAACAAGGTCCATAACAACGACATCTGGTCGTAGCTCCAGGGCAAGATCGACACCCTCACGGCCGTTTTCTGCCTCTCCAACCACTTCTACATCTCCTTGGAGATTCAAGAAACTCTTAAGGCCTAAACGAACCATTTCATGGTCATCTACCAAAATTACATTAATCTTATTCGACATTGTCTTCTCCTCTTAATACTGGCACACGAACATCAATAGACGTCCCTTTACCTTTAGCTGATAGGAACTGCACAGTTCCCGCCATTTCATCAACACGCTCTTGGATATTTTTTAGTCCATATCTCATCTCGTCAGTCGAGGCATTCAAATCAAAACCAACACCATTATCTAGCATTTTTAACTGAATTTCCTGACTATTTTGATAGAGGTAGACCTCTATTTGGCTGGCCTTGGCGTGCTTAAGGGTATTAGAGATAAACTCTTGGGCAATCCTAAAGAGATTATCTTCAATACGCTTAGGCACTTTCTTAACCATATCCTTATAGACAACACGGATATTGGATTTATCAGTTAATTCTTTAAGAATCATCTGCAAGCCTTCCTGTAAAGTCTTGTTCTCAAGTTCTGTCGGACGAAGGTGCAAAAGCAAGACACGCATATCATTTTGAGCATCAGTCAGCAAGGCCTCGACTGCCTGAATCTGATGATGTAAATCTTCCTTACTTAGCTGGTCCACCATCTGAGAAACACCAGATAGAATCATACTAGCCGCAAAAAGCTCCTGGCTAACGGTATCGTGAAGATCTCGAGCAATGCGACCTCGCTCTTTCTTAATAATATCACGACTTTTCAAAGCCTGAGCATTTTCCGTTTTTTGCAGATCCTTGGTCAATTTACGCATTTTATGAGATAGACGCATCATATTCTTGTCCAACTCACTATCTCCCTGACGTTTGACAGGTTGGTTATTGATAATACGACGCAAGTCTTGATTGACCGAACGCATACTATTATCATTTGCAATGGCCCAAAGAATATACAGCAAAATGAGCAAACTCAGAACCACAAAAAACATGTTAAAAAGGAAGTGAAATACCTGAGAGATACTACCGAAAACCAGTGAAAAGTTGAGGTTAAAGCTATCCATAACCACAAGGGTAACCCCAATTAAAACAACAACTGAATAAGTTAGGATTAAAAATAGGTACTGTTTCTTCATTTACGACGTACCTCCACTGGTCCAGCTCCCACATTGAGAATCAATTTAAGCGTTCGATGGGCATGCTCATACTCTGCCCCCTGTAAGGTCAAGCTTTCGTAACGGAGGTCGTATTCATCTTCATCAAAGAAGGTCACAGAGCTATAGATAGCTGATATATTCAACTTAACGGAAATATCAATTGGTACCAAGATTGTCGTTGGTCCATAAAGTTTCTGTAAAATGACGACATTTTCTCGACCTGAAACGATAACCTGGGTCAAATCAATTACATCTGTCCCAAAGAAACGGATAATATTAATATCATCAAAGTCATAGCGATCACTGACGGGTTCCATACGAGTTCCAATCCACTGATTTCGCACAGCCTGTGGATTCAAGTCATCTTCCTTAAATTGAATGAGAGCGTAGCGATTCTTTTTCTTGACCTGTGAAAAATGATTAATCATGACATAGGCCACACCCACTAAGATAGCAAGAACCACATAGATATTCCACATGGAAACCAAAAAAAGTGAAATCAAGCAGATCGTCAAGACAAAGTCGCTCTTGGACTCCTTGTTAAAAAAGCGAACGGCCAACGAGGTTAAAACCAGTATGAAAATAAAACGGATAATATCATTATTAAAGATGGTGATTAAGCCTAGAGTTAAAAGAAGAGCCTCCACCACTAAGAAAAAATTAAATTTGGTCATAAGGACCTCTCAAATAAAAGTATACAGGGTTCATTCTATCAAATTTTGGACTAATTGACAAAGAGGACTATTTCGAGAGATTACTGGCTATACGAGATAGCGACAAAAAAGCACCCCCATCATAGGAAGCACAATCTTTAATCTACAGAAAACCTAGTCGTCGTTCTTATTCATTTTCCTACTCATAGCAAGCACCGTACTTCTGATTTCCTCAAGAATGACACGTTGTTCAGCCAACTCCTTCTCAAGCTCAGCTATTTTTCGTTCAGTTTAGCGACCTGAACGCACAAAAATATTATTAAGAGAGCTGTCAACAACCCCAGAGTAGCAATTCCACTAAACATGAGCACAACAGCAACTGCCTTACCTACGAGGTTTTTAGGGACAATATCCCCGTAACCTACTGTGGTAACTGTTGCCACAGATCACCAAATATCATCTATAAAATTATGATGCTCCACACGGGCAATAATACTACTACTGATAAGGATGATAATACTATTAGCCGAAAACAAAAAGTGAAAACCATTTCTACGATTAATACGATTTGAATTATGCTTAAACTTACTACTTAGACCAATTCAACGTGAGATTTTTTCCAAACGATCAAAGCGTTCCAGCCTTGAAAAACAAAGGAAGGTGAATACTACATTTTAAGAAATGATGGTCAACAAGTCCAACACATGCGTTTTAACAAAAATCCGCTCCCGAAGTGCCAAGGAAAAACGAATAGTATAATCTAAAGCAAATTTAAGGGTAATGGTCTGATTAATAAATAGAAAAGAATGTCTCCCAATAGTAATCAACCCAACCAAATCAAAAAATTACTCTCCCTATGAAAAGAAGGGCTAGAACCGTCATGACAATATCGTAGCTAATAATATACCTTTTTCAGTTTTCTACGGTTTCTCATTACGCCTCTCCTCTATATGACGCGTTCATTATAAAAGAATCTGCCATTCCTGACAAGCAGCCACTTTAAAATCCCCAAGCAATTGAATCAAAAAGAGAGTCAGAAAGCCTCTCTTTTTCTTATATCTAAAATTTTCAAACTCATTATTGCTCTGTGTGAGTAGCTTCTGTAGCTGTTTCGGTACTAGAAGCTGTACTACTTTCAGAACTAGAACTTGTAGATGACGGCGATTGTGTCGTACTTGCTGAGCTTGACTGTTGAATACTTGAACTCTTAGTTACGACTGAAACATAGAGAATCACTGTGCCATCAACAGCAGTACCAACTTGAGGATCTTGATAAAGGACCTCTGTATTACTAGGTACCTTACTCTTATCCAACTTAACACCAGTATTATAGTCATGATACTCAATACTGCTACTTGAAATGTCTTTACTATTCAAGGTTTGGACTGCTGTCGAGACAGTTAAACCAGTCACATCAGGCATAGTTATAGTCTTAGGAGTTGCCACACGAAACTTGATTTTTGCCTTACTATCTTTAGGATTGAAGGACTTGTTTTTCTCCGGACTTTGAGATAGAATTTCGCCTTCTTTAGCATTATCGTCTTCGACATGTTGAATATCGATCTGATCCTCGGAAACCCCATAATTCGAGGTTAAATCCTCAATGGCATCCTTATAATTTTTCCCCTTGTAGTTTTTCAGAGTGAAACCTTTGCTACCAGAAGAAACATAGACATCAATGCTTGCTCCCTCTTTACGCATTGTCCCAGCTGTAGGGTCGGTCTTGATAACTTTGCCCTTATTGACTGAATCATTTTCGACTTCTTTAACATCGCCAACCTTAAAGCCTGCACTTTCAAGTTTCGTCTGAGCTGTTGACAACTCTTGACCTACAACATTTGGTACTTGGACATTGTCAGGATTGGTAAAAACAAGATAGGCAAAAATGATAATTCCTATAAAGACGAAGCCTAGTAAAACCTTGAGTAGAGTTAAAAAGAGATTTTTCTTTTTTTTAGATAGAGAAGCTTTTTCCCTCGGTTGTTTGCTTGGAGCCGGTGTAGGCTCTGATGGTTTAGGAGAAATCTTTTTCTCAGGACCTACTGATGGAACTGAATCGACCTTTGGCAGGGTCTTAGTATCCGTCATGTCATCAAAAACTACCTTAGAATCACGACTATGACTAGGATGCAAACTAGTTGCTAGGTCGCGACTCATTTCCAAAGTGCTGTTGTAACGATTTTCAAGCTTTTTAGCAGTTGCTCTAATAACAACATTTTCTAAAGCTTGAGGAACGTTACGGTTCTCAGCCAAAATCGATGGCAGGGGCTTTTGGAAATGTTGAAGTGCAATGGTTACTGCACTATCGCCATCAAAAGGGATATGCCCTGTCAACATTTCAAAGAGCATAATCCCCATAGCATAGATATCACTTTGGATAGTGGCTTTAGAACCACGTGCCTGTTCTGGTGACAAATAATGGACTGACCCCAACATTGAGTTAGTTTGTGTCAGGCTGGTTTCAGCAAATGCTACTGCGATACCAAAGTCTGTAACCTTAGCTCTACCATCCTTAGTTAATAGAACGTTCTGTGGCTTAAGGTCACGGTGAATAATACCCTTTTGGTGGGCAAGAGTCATGGCGGAAAGGACTTCCCCCATAATACGCACAACATCTTGGTTAGACAATGGTGCATGGTCTTGAATGAATTTCTTCAAGTCCGAACCATCCACATACTCCATCACCAAGAACTGCTGACCGTCTTCTTCACCAATATCTCTAATCGCAACGATATTCGGATGGCTAAGCTCAGTCATGGCACGTGCTTCACGCTGGAAACGCGCCACAGCAACCTGATCAGTTTGATAATTGGTACGTAGCACCTTAATAGCTACACTTTCATTATCCAGAATCAGGTCGTTAGCCAGATAAACATCCGCCATACCACCACGTCCGATAGATTTAAGGATTCGGTAACGTCCAGCAAACAATTTGCCAACTTGGATCATTATCCTTCCTCACTTTCTACTTCGATGAGAGCAACTGTAATATTATCATGACCACCGGCTTCATTGGCAGCAGCAACTAAACGACTGGCTTTTTCTTCGACAAGACCAGGACTGTTAACAATATGAATAATCTGTTCAATTGAAATCATATTAGTCAATCCATCTGAATTGACCAAAATATAATCTCCCGGTTCCAATTGTTGAACACCAAGATCTGCTTCAACTGGAGCAGCTTGCCCTATAGATTGCGTAATAATATTACGCTGTGGGTGAACTGCAGCTTCTTCTTCTGTCAACTGACCAGCCTTGATAAGAGCATTGACCAAGGAGTGATCGCTCGTTAATTGCTTATACTCACCATTACGGATAAGGGCAATACGTGAATCCCCAACATGAGCGAAAATCACAGCATTATCAACTAAGGCAAGAACCTCGATAGTCGTTCCCATTCCTTTATATTCTTCATTTTGACCAAGCTCATAGATTTTACGATTTTCTTCATCGATGGCAGCAATCATCCAATCACGAATATGGCTCAACTCACGATGATCAGTATTAATCCAGTCACGACCAAGGTCAGATACTGACATCTCACTGGCAATATTTCCAGCACGGTGTCCACCCATTCCATCTGCAACAATGACAAGTGTAACACCAGCCTTGTTGACAAATTTATTAACAAAATCTTGATTGTTTGACCGTTTTTGGCCAATGTCCGTTAATAATGATATTTCCATAATTTTCTTTCTGACTTGCGTCAGTGTTTCCTCCTCTGTAACCCTAGACTTTCTTACGCAACTGAGCGATAAAAAAACCATCAGTTAGATACTGTTCGGGGGTGATAGCCAAATAGCCATTGACCACGATGTCCTTGCATGGATGATCCAAGGCAACTTGCTCAAAATCAGGATGGCTCTCAAGAAAGGCCTGAATTACCTCTTGATTTTCTTCTGCTATGATGGTGCAAGTACTGTAGGTTATTATACCACCTTTTCGTAGGGTTTGACAAACACTGGATAATATATCCAATTGCTCAGACTTGAGGGATTTAAAGTCTTGGAGATCCTTATTGTATTTTATGTCTGGTTTTCGACGAATGAGACCGATCCCTGAGCAAGGAGCATCCACTAGAATCTTGTCAAAACTAGCAGTCGGAAAGACTTGATGCACCTGACGAGCATCTAGTTTCTGAGTTTTAACCTTATCAGCCAGACCAAGTCGTTGTGCATTTTCTTTAATAAGAGCAAGCTTATGATCATAAAGGTCAAGAGCCGTCACATGTCCACTCGTCATGTATGATGCCATATGGACAGTCTTACCTCCGGGTGCCGCACAAGCATCCAGGATTTCTTCCATACCTTGAATTGCTAAAGTTGGTGCAACTAGCTGACTAGTCTCATCCTGAATGGTCAATAACCCCTCTTTAAAATAATCAGTCCCAGCAAAATAACCCGAAGACTTAACAAGCCCAACTGGTGACAAATCTGAACGCTCAGCTCCAGTGGCCTCCGCAATTTCTTCCATATGGGACACATCCGTCACACGGACACTGGCCTTGTTTCTCACAAAGAGACTTTGGAAAATAGCAAGGGCTCGCTCTTCCCCATACTGCTCAATAAGCTTTTTCACCAACCATACAGGTAGGGAATATTGAACAGAATAGCGTTTATTGACACGTTTAATCTTGCTTGGATCTGGCAATGGCTGGCTAGATAGTTTGCGAAGAACTGCATTCACCAGCTTCTCAGCTCCTTTTTTATTGCCACGATTTTTGGCAATAGAAACGGCATCGTTAACCACCGCATGGGATGGAATCTTATCCAAGTAGGCCAACTGGTAAAGACTCAAAAGCAATAGGTCATAGACCCAAGCTTCAAGTTTATCTCGATCCTCAATGACATGGGCTAAGATCCATTCCAAAGTGATCTTACGGGCAACAGTTCCATAAACAATTTCCGTTACCAGGGCCTTGTCCTTATCTGTTAGACATGAATTGCTCAGACGTGCATTGAGGGCAATATTTGAGTAAGCCCCTTCTTGAAAGACTTCTTCTAAAACTTCAAGTGCCTGTCCACGGGCTGTTTTTTTCCAATCATTGGCCAAAGACATCACCTACTTCAAGATTGCGACCGACTCCATTAAGGAAATCAGCAATAGCCATACGAGGTTTACCTTCAGGCTGAACACTCTTAAGCGAAATAGCCCCCTGACCAGTCGCAACGACCAAACTCTTCTTAGTTTTTTCGATAATATGACCAGCCTGTCCTTGTCCTTCTACTAAGTCTCCCTCATAAATTTTGAAACGTTTGCCATTAAGCAGAGTGTGTGCCACAGGCCATGGATACATACCTCGGATTTGATTGAAAATGTCACGACCCGACTTATTCCAATCAAGGCGCTCCTCTTCTGGGCTAATGTTTGGTGAAAACGTTACCTGACTGGCATCTTGAGGAACGGGTTTGATTTCTCCTGCAATGTAGGCAGGCAAGGTTTCAAGCAAGAGGTCACGACCCAAAACTGCCAATTTTTCAAACATAGTACCGACATTATCTTGGTCCAGAATTGGCAAGGCCTTTTGGCTGACCATGTCACCAGCGTCCATTTCCTTGACCATTTCCATAATGGTCACACCAGCTTCTGCATCACCATTGATGATGGCATAATGGATAGGTGCACCACCACGATATTTTGGCAAGAGCGATGCGTGAACATTAACCGCAAAGTCCATGCTATCAAGCAATTTGCTTGGCAAAAATTGACCATAAGCCGCAGTAACAATACCATCAGCTCCAAGTGATATCAGTTGGACCATTTCTTCAGAGCCTGATAATTTTTCAGGCTGATAGATTGGCAACTCATGCGCCAAGGCTAATTCCTTAACTGGTGTCATGCGAATTTCTTTTTTTCGGCCGACAGCACGATCTGGCTGTGTGACAACAGCGACAATGTCGTAACGCTCATCTGTCAAAAGTCCCTCCAGCACTGTCGCTGAAAAGGCCGGCGTTCCCATAAATATTATTTTTGTCATATTCTTCCTTTTCTAAATTAGGTAAAATTCTGAGGCTCATGATCGATAATCAAACGTAGATCCTTATTTTCAGGTTCCTGAGTCATATCAAGGATCCTATTAAGCGTCTCTTCCAAGCTATCCTCAAAACGATATTTGATAATAATCTGATAATGATAAAGGTTATGTGTTCGGGCAATAGGTTTTGGTGTTGGTCCCAAGAAAGTCACCTTGTCCGACAAATGTTCTCTTAAACAAGCCATGACATCATAGCTCTTACGGACTACAAACTCTTCATCCTTGTGGGAAAGAGTGATCCCTACCGTATAAAAATATGGCGGGTAGGCCAACTGACGGCGAATCCCCATCTCATAGGCATAGAATCCCTCATAATCCTGTTGCTGAGCAAAACGAATGGCATAATGACTAGGGTTATAGGTCTGAATAATAACCTCCCCTTCCTTGTCCGCACGACCAGCACGACCAGCCACCTGAGTCAACAGCTGGAAAGTGCGCTCAGCCGAACGAAAATCTGGTAAATTTAGCGACGTATCCGCATTTAAGACCCCTACCAAGGTAACATTGGGAAAATCCAAGCCCTTGGCAATCATTTGGGTGCCTAGCAGAATATCAGCCTTGCCACTCCCAAAAGTCTCTAAAAGTTTCTCGTGAGCGCCTTTTTTACGTGTAGTATCAACATCCATACGAATCACTCTGGCTTCTGGAAAAAGTTCCGTCAATTGATCATAAGCCTTCTGTGTCCCAGTCCCATAATAGCGAATCTGACGACTCTGGCAATTAGGACAGACATTAGGAATAGCTTTTTGAAAATCACAGTAGTGACAATTCATGGTCTTGGTATCCATATGCAAAGTCAGTGAAATATCACAGTTCGGACAGTCATCCACATAGCCACAGTCACGACACATGACAAATGAAGAATACCCACGACGATTCAACAACAAAACGACTTGTTCCTTACGTGCCAATCGCTCTCGGATTTTCTCCAAGAGAGGTGGCGTAAAATCACTCGCCTCTTGTCTACCGACAAAGTCCTTAAAGTCCACCACTTCAACCTGCGGAATTTTAGCACTAGGATTGGCCCTCTCCGTCAATTCAAAAAAATGGTAGACCCCTTTCTGAGCCCTCGCTCGCGACTCAATAGAAGGCGTGGCTGAACCAAGTACAAGAATAGCGCCATGGCTTTTGGACCTAAGCAAGGCCACATCTCTAGCATGATAGCGAGGATTGGATTCCTGCTTATAGGTCGCCTCGTGCTCCTCATCGATAATGATTGCTCCAATATTGTCCAAGGGAGCAAAGATAGCAGAACGTGCTCCTACAACGACCTTTGCTTGACCAGACCTAACCTTACGCCACTCGTCAAATTTTTCACCATCTGACAAGCCTGAATGCATGATTGCTACCAAGTCACCAAAACGGGAGATGAAACGATTGGTCATTTGTGGCGTCAGAGAAATTTCTGGAACCAAGACAATGGCAGTTTTTCCCATAGCCAAGGTTCTCTCAATAAGATGCAAGTAAACCTCAGTCTTACCTGACCCCGTCACTCCTTCCAACAAGAACGGCTTCCCACCATGACCAATCTGACCTGTCATTACTTCAACAGCATGTGCTTGCTGAGCATTAAGCTCTAGAAAATCCGTCTTCTCTACCTTTTCAAAGTAGCTATCAGCACGATTGACCTCAACTTCAGTGATGGCTAGAGCTCCAGCCTCAATGAAAAACTTCACCACATCTCGAGAAAAAAGTTTATGCAGGTCTACTAACTTTCCAGGCTCATTCTTTTCTAACAAGAAGTCCCGCAACTCCAGCCGCTTCTTGGCTCGTTGCGAAATATCCAAAGTCTCTAAAATACCTCTTTGAACACTATAATGTTTCTCCGTTTTTATATTTTGTTTATCCCTAGCAATGTAATCAACCGTTACGCGACCAGATCCCACCAAACGCGGAATGGCTTGACCTTGTTTTTTCGACAATTGAGAGAAGAGAATATGGTCTCGCCCCTGAAGAAAAATGTCCCTCTCCTCTTCGCTCAGTTTATCAGTTGCCATGATAACTTTGTCATACTGTGAATTAAGGAGACCCGGAAGCATAGACTTCAAGATGGAAATCTTATAGGAAAAAACCGTGTGTCGCATTTGGTCAGCCAAATCCAGCTGATCCTGATTAAGGACTGGTTCATAATCCAAAAGTTCCGCAATTGGCTTCAAGTCTGGCAGATTTCTTACATTTTCTTGCTCTCCAAAGCCAATAACAAACCCTTGCAAGAGACGATTTCCTTTACCAAAAGGCACATGAATCCTCATACCGATGGCAATTTGCCCCTGCATGGATTCTGGTACAAGGTAACCATAAGGCCTGTCCGTCTGCATTAGAGGAACATCTACAATTATTTGTGCAACTAAAACCATATATCTCCTCTCTTCACCTTTGGTCCAGCGATTTCCTAAACTCCAGAAATCCTGAACTAAGTGATATGCATCATAAAGAAGGAAGCTGAGACACTATGCCTCAGCTCCTCTTATCCTCGTAAACCAAAGCAAGACTTTGATTTTAGATTTTATCTCCCTCTTCTTTTTCTTTAGCGATTTGTTCTTTGATTTTACGTTCTTCTTCCTCAGCAGCAAGACGCGCTTTGATAACTTTCAAACGTGCCAATTTACGTTTAGCTTCTGGATTTGGGTGAATAATGACATTACCAGATTCAATTTCTTCAAGGGCTTGAAGCGTATATTTTACAGACGAAAATTCTTGAGTAGGTTCAGCACCAGCTGCCAATTCACGGGCACGTTTTGCTTGCAAAATAACTAATGAATATCTTGAAGGCACTTTATCCAAAAGTTTATCAATAGAGGGTTTCAACATCATAATTCTATACCTATTTCTAATTTATTTATCTGATAATCTCTTATCTGAAATCATATTACGATAGTGGCCAATCACACGTTCAACTCGGAAGTGTTCCGCTTCAATAACACGCTTTACACGCTCGGCAGCCAAAGGCACCTCGTCATTGACAATGGTATAATCGTATTCGCTCATGAGAGCAATCTCTTCACGCGCACGTTCAATACGTTGAGCAATAACTTCTTCAGAGTCTGTCCCACGGCCAACTAAACGTTCTTCAAGTTCGTTCAAATCTGGTGGTGTCAAAAAGATAAAGACAGCATCTGGAACCTTTTTCTTAACCTGTAGGGCTCCTTGAACCTCGATTTCAAGGAAAACATCAATTCCCTTATCCAAGGTTTCATTGACATAGGCCAAAGGTGTTCCGTAGTAGTTGCCTACATACTCAGCATATTCCAGCATTTGACCATTACGAATAAGCTCTTCGAATTCCTCACGCGAACGGAAGAAATAATCCTTCCCATCAACTTCACCAGGACGTTGAGCACGTGTGGTCATTGATACTGAGTATTCAAATTTGTGGTCAGGTTTTGAAAAAATCTCCTGACGAACAGTTCCTTTTCCGACACCAGAAGGCCCTGAAAAAACAATTAAAAGTCCACGTTCAGACATGTCTTCTCCTTAAACTAAGATTAAAATTCTTATTATGACTCACCTTAAAAAGAGAAGTAAATCATCTCTTTTTATGGTTTAGGGGTTGTTCAGTGATTAAGTTACAGCTCACTTTTCAAAGCAGCCTTATTCTCTTACCATTCTATCAATAAAAGCGACTTTTTTCAAGGTGAGGACACTATTAAAAAGAGTGAATACCTTTTCCCAGTATTCACTCTTTTTAAATATCTTTTTAAACCAGTCCAGTCAAGAGACTTTGCATGAATTCTTCTGAATGGAACTCGCCAATATCATCAATCTTCTCACCGAAACCAATCAACTTAACTGGGATATCCAACTCTTGGCGAATGGCTAGAACCACACCACCCTTGGCACTACCATCCAACTTGGTTAAAACAAGACCCGTAAGAGGTGTGATTTTTGAAAATTCCTTAGCCTGATTAAGTGCATTTTGACCTGTTGAAGCATCCAAAGCCAAGAGGGTTTCATGGGGTGCTTCTGGCACCACACGCTTGATAATACGGCCAATTTTTTCAAGCTCTGCCATAAGGTTGTCTTTGTTTTGTAAACGTCCCGCAGTATCAATCATAAGAACATCAACACCTTCAGCAAGAGCCTTCTCCATACCATCAAAAACCACGGAAGCAGGGTCGGCCTTTTCAGCACCAGTCACTACAGGCACATCAACACGACGTCCCCACTCGACCAATTGAGCAACAGCTCCCGCACGGAAAGTATCAGCAGCAACTAGCATGACATTTTTGCCTTCTTGTTTGTATTTATTTGCCAACTTACCAATAGAAGTCGTTTTACCAACCCCATTAACACCAACAAAAAGTATAACTGTCAAACCATCTTGGAAATTAATCTGCTCCTCGTAAACATCTTCCTTCTCGTAGATATCCACAAGTTTTTCAATAATCAAGCGTTGCAAATCCTCAGTCTTTTTGACATTCTCAAGTCGAGCTTCATAGCGCAAGTCTTCCGTTAATTGCGTCGCAACATTGACCCCAACGTCAGAGAGAATCAGTATTTCTTCCAATTGTTCGAAAAACTCTTCATCAACACGACGAAAATTAGCGAAGAATTCATTCAAGCGAGCAGCAAAACCAGTACGCGTCTTCTTAAGCGTACGATTATACTTTTCTTGCTCTGTTTCAGTCTTGGAATCAGGTAATTCTGTAGCTGTTTCCTCAACCTTACGGGTTTGGACCGCTTCAAAAGTAACTGTCTCACCTTTTTCCGCAGCTGCAGCTACTTGAGCCTTCTTAGCATAGTAATCAGCCATGACATCCGCAAAGTGGCTATCCACAGTTGCTTGACTATCGACTGATTCTGAAGCTATTTCTGATTCGCTTGAGGGCTGATTATCCACAGAAAGTTCTTCAGTAAGTGCCTCTTCACTTTCATCTGTCACAACAGATTCTGTGGATAAATCTTCTTCTACTTGAGTATCAGTCTTGCTAAACTGTCCTGCTTGATTTCCAGTTGTTAATTCACTTGATGACAAATCTTGATCAGCAATAGAATCCGTTTCTGAAATCACCTCTGTAAGCTCTTTATTAGCAAGAGTTTCCTGTGAATCGGTTTTCTCTTGTCCAAATAATCGATCAAATAGACCCATCTGGTTCTCCTTATTACTCTAGAATGTATTTATGGATGGCCTCAGCCACTCCAGATTCTTCATTTGTTTTTGTCGTTACAGCCTTAGCAACAGCCTTAACCTGAGGAACACCATTCGCCATAGCGACACCCAGACCAGCCCACTCTAGCATGGACAAATCATTCTCTTCATCTCCCATAGCCATGACTTGACTTCTGTCAAGAGCGAGATAATCAGTCAAGAGTCTCAAACCCGCAGCTTTATGAACACCCTTTGGCATAACCTCTAGGATAATTTCACGAGACTTAAAGACCTCAAACGCTTGGTATAGATGGTCAGGTAGTTTTCCAATTTGGGAATCCAAAAAGTCTCCCTCACAAACCGTAACTACCTTATTATAGACGATATCTTGCGGAATGTCATCAATGCTATCCACATCAACAAAAGTCAAAGTAGGATTAGCCTGACGATAGAGCGAATGATTCCCTTTACTAGGCACTCCATAGACAATACCATCACTAAGAACATCCATAGGGAGTCCCAGAGGTTCAAAAACAGCATAAATCTGCTTTAAATCATCTCTGGTCATCTCTTTCTTGATTAAAATATCGCCGTTATTACGCTGAACCAACCCACCATTGAAGGTTACGCTGTAGTGCTTGTCGTCTAACAAACCCAAGTCTCCCAAGACATGATTAATAGCTGGAAGGGGACGACCGGTCGTGATAACCACGTGAATCCCCTTAGCTTCTGCCGCCTTAAGAGCAGCTCTATTTTCAGCAGTCACTTGCTTATCCTTGGTAAATAGCGTCCCATCCAAATCCAAGGCCAACAATTTAATCTCAGCCATCTGAACCTACCAATCCTTCCATGTAGTCAAAGACTGCACCATCTCTATGGTGACCAATCACCTCATCTGCCACTTCCTTAATCTCATCACGCGCATTTTCCGTAGCAACCGCACATCCTGCAAATGTCAGCATCTCCATATCATTGAGATTATCACCAAAAGCAACGACATCTGAAGCCTGACGCCCCAACTCTTGACAAAGATGGTAAAGCCCAAATCCCTTGTCTACACCTTTAAGGATAATATCCATAGAATCAAAGCCAGTAGTTACAGCTGTTATATCCTCAAAAATCGTATTGAGATAGTCACCACGTTCCATGATGGTATCCCCTTGAAACTTAGCAGTAACCTTGAAAATATCATCTGTAACCCCTTCAAGGTTTGTTGCCATGACATTTTCATAGTAGCGTTCCATGGCCTTAAGATAGGCTGGATCTGCATCTTCTGGTGCATAGGCTCCTCGACGTCCTGACAAAAGAATTCCCTCACAAGTTGGTAAAGCTGAGGTCGTATCTGCAATTTCCAAATAGTCTTTAGGTTCTAGCTTAGACTCAAACAAGACTTCACCCTTGTACTGAACCAAGGCCCCATTTTCCGCAATAATAGCAATGCGGTCCACAAAGCCGTCAAAGAGTTCTTCCAAAGCTAAGAGAGATCGACCAGAAGCTACTGTAAAGACGTAATTTTTAGCTTCACAAGCATCCAAAAGCTTATCTAAACGCACCTTATCATAGGAACCAAGGTGGTCCAAAAAAGTACCATCCATATCTGTCGCTAAAATATTCAAAATAAACTCCCTTCAGGTCGAATATACTTGCCCCTATTGTACCAAAAATAAGGATATAAGTTAGGGAAAAGCTAAAGAAATTAGAGAAAATATGGATTATTACTTGCAAAATCACCTTTTTAGTTGTATCATTACTTTAGTACAAAAAAATAATACTTTTATATCTCTTAGAAAGGAGTCTCTTATGGCTTGGACATTTGATGAAAAATCACCAATTTATCTCCAAATCGCCTATCGTGTGAAATTGAAGATTGTTTCCAAAGAATTAAGTATGGGACAACAACTTTTACCCGTGAGAGAGTTTGCTCAGGAAGCCGGTGTCAATCCCAACACCGTACAAAGAGCCTTCCAAGAACTTGAAAAAGAGGGGTTGGTTTATTCTGCCCGTACGTCCGGTCGCTTCGTTACTGAAGATGAGAAACTCATTGATCAAAAAAGACACGAGATTGCTCAAACTCTCATGAAAAACTTTGTCACTGAAATGACAGCCATTGGTTTTAGCTCACCTGAAATCAAGACTATCATCACTGACTACATCGAACAAACAGGAAAGGACTTATAGACCAATGACTGATATTGTAACTCTAACAAATCTCACCAAGACCTATAACGGTATTCCAGCCCTTAGAGATGTGACCATGTCCATCCCGTCAGGAAAAATTGTTGGCCTTTTAGGTCCGAACGGTAGTGGTAAAACAACCCTAATCAAAATTTTAAACGGTCTCCTTCAACCGACTTCTGGTTTAGTGACCATTAATGGATTTCATCCGTCACCTATCACTAAGGCGCAAGTAGCTTATTTGCCTGACATTACCTATTTAGATGAAAGTAAGACAATCCAGTACTACTTGGATTTCTTCCAAGATTTTTACGCTGATTTCCGCTATCCTCTTGCCTTGCAACTCTTGGAGGATCTAAAGCTCCAACCTGATTTGCGACTTAAAGACCTTTCAAAAGGTAATAAAGAAAAAGTTCAGTTGATTTTAGTTATGAGTCGTGAGGCTAAACTCTATCTCCTTGATGAACCTATTGGTGGGGTCGATCCTGCATCACGTGACTATATCCTAAAAACTATTATCAACCAATACTCTGAAGATGCTTCTGTTATTATTTCAACCCATTTGATTGCAGACATTGAATCTGTCTTAGATGAAGTTGTCTTCTTAAAATACGGTCAGATCGAACTTCAAGGTGATACAGATAATATCCGTCAAGCCCATGGCAAGTCTATTGACAAACTCTTCAGAGAGATGTTCCACAATTAGGAGGTATGAGCATGTTTTGGAAATTAGTTAAATATGAATTACAATCAGTCCGTAAGTGGTATCTTGGCATCTATGGAATTGCCATCCTACTGTCCATACCTTTGGGCTTAATGCTTCAAAAACTAACGGTCACCTTTGAACACATCCACAAGGAACCAAGCTTACTGTTTATGGCTTTCTTTACACTGATTGTGATTGCCACCATTGTTGTTTGGGGAACCATCTATATCGCAACCATTGTTCTCATTATCAAACGCTTTGCGACTAGTGTCTTTGGACGAGAAGGCTACCTAACCAATACACTCCCAGTTTCTGCCCACCAATTAATCTTGTCTAAACTTTTGGCAGCTTTTATTTTAGATACGATTTCATCTCTCGTTGTACTCGCTTCAATTGGCATTATAGCCGCTTTCAACCTTGATATAAAAGATATCCTCCTGACTACCAGCTACTTCGGTCAAATCTTAAAAGAAATGGGGGCCCTCTACCTCTTCATCCCTTCTATAATTTTAGGAAAAATTAGCGGTATCCTATTCTATTACCTCTGTATTAGTATTGGAAACCTCTTCAATACCAACAAAGTTCGTATGGGATTTGTCGCCTATTTCACCATTCAGGCCATCCTATTCTTTATTGGTTTCTTCTTTGGAATCGGTGCAGCCTTGACCGGAAATGCAACAAATACTGTAATTAATAACTCGTCATATATCTTTAGTCTAGTCCAGTCTCTTGTTCTCATCGCAGCAAGTTACTTTGGTACCTACTATATCATGACAAAGCATTTAAATTTGGACTAAAGAAAAACCGTGTTCCTTTTGGAACACGATTTTTTTGCATTGAAAAGACTTACTTACTTTGTTCTTTACGATAAGTCTCAATTTCTGTCTTATTACCCCAAACGAAGTGACCTGGGCGTACTTCCACCATTTCTGGTTTATCAACCGAATAGTCGTGTTGGTTTGGATCATAAACCTTCAAGACTTTCTTACGTTCCAAGATTGGATCTGGAATAGGAACAGCAGACAAGAGTGACTTGGTGTAAGGATGGATAGGATTGTTGTAGAGCTCTTCTGTCTCAGCAACTTCCACGATTGTTCCCTTATAGATAACAGCGATACGGTCAGAAATGAAACGGACCACTGACAAATCGTGAGCGATAAAGAGATAGGTTAACCCCAACTCTTTTTGGAATTTCTTAAGCAAATTCAAAACTTGGGCACGAACTGACACGTCAAGGGCTGAGATTGGTTCATCAGCGATAACCAAATCAGGCTGCATGACCAAAGAACGCGCAATCCCGATACGTTGACGTTGTCCCCCAGAAAATTCGTGAGGGTAACGTGTTAAGTGCTCCTCAAGAAGTCCTACTTCTTTGATGATTTCCTTGATTTTAGCCTTACGTTCTTCCTCATCTTTATAAAGATGGAAATTGTACAAGCCCTCAGACAAGATATAATCGACTGTCGCACGTTCATTCAAACTAGCCGCAGGGTCTTGGAAAATCATCTGAATACGACGGATAAGGTCGTTTTTCTCAGAGTGTGATAAGTATCCATTGATCTTCTTACCGTCAAAAATAATCTCACCATTACTTGTGTCATTTAAACCGATAATGGCACGTCCAATAGTCGTTTTACCACTACCAGACTCACCAACGAGGGAGAAGGTTTCACCCTTGTTGATGAAAAAATTAGCATTGTGGACAGCAACGAACTTCTTTTTTCCTTCGCCGAAGGAAATTTCCACATCTTTTACTTCAACTAATTTCTCAGGCATTGCCTTCCTCCTCATCTCCTAAATGTGCAAATCCCATATTGGCTAGGATTTTTTCATGTAGATTTTGGATAACCGCAGGTTTATCAACTTTTGGCGCATCCTCATGTAAGAGCCAGGTCTTAGCCCAGTGAGTATCTGAAACTTGGAATTGTGGTGCTTTTTCCTCAAAATCAATCTGCAAAGCATAATCTGAACGCAAGGCAAAGGCATCCCCAACAACTGGTGTATAAAGTGATGGTGGCGTCCCTGGAATTGAGAAGAGTTTTCCATTATCACCAGCCAATTGTGGCAGACTTGAAAGCAAGCTCCACGTGTATGGATGACAAGGCTCATAGAAAATTTCCTCAACAGTTGCGTATTCAATGATTTCGCCAGCATACATGACAGCAACCTTGTCCGCGATACTTGCTACGACGCCAAGGTCATGGGTAATGAAAATGACCGAGAAACCATACTCCTCTTTGAGTGATTTCAAGAGGTCAATGATTTGAGCTTGAATGGTCACATCAAGGGCAGTTGTTGGTTCGTCACAGATAAGGACATCAGGACGACAAGCCAAGGCAATGGCAATAACGATACGTTGACGCATCCCACCAGAGTATTGGAAAGGATATTCATTGAAACGTTTTTCAGCATCTGGAATACCAACCTTGTCCATGTAATCAATTGCCATTTTTTTAGCTTCCTTGGCTGTTTTCCCTTGGTGCTTAACAATAACTTCAATAATTTGACTTCCGATAGTCTTAATTGGGTTAAGACTGGTCATTGGATCTTGGAAAATAGTTGCAATCTTAGCTCCACGGATAGCTGCCCAATCTTGGTGACTCTTAAATTTAGTCAAGTCTTTGCCACGGTAGTCGATAGATCCGCTAGCTACACGACCATTTTCTTCCAGCATCCCTGTAAAAGTTTTAGTCAAGACTGATTTCCCTGAACCAGACTCACCAACCAAGGCTAAAACTTCACCTTCAACTAAATCAAGAGAAACCCCTCGAATAGCTGTCAAAACACGGTCACGAACGTCAAATTCCACGACGATATCGCGAGCCGATAATATTACATTTTTATTTTCTGTCATATTGGACTCCTATCTATGCGTACGTGGGTCACTAGCATCCGCTAAGTTTTGACCAATAATAAAGAGAGCAAGAGAAACAAGAATCAAGGTAGTCAATGGAATCCAGAAGAGATAGGCATTGACTGTAACATTCTGTGCATAGTCTGAAATCAAACGACCAAGACTAGGCGTAGTAACAGGAAGACCCAAACCAAAGTATGAAAGGAAGGCCTCATAAGAGATAAATCCTGGCAAAAGTTGACTAGCCATGGTTACAATAACTGACACAAGTTGTGGCATAATATTTTTAATCACAATCTTAGCCGTTGGTGTTCCCAAATTGCGAGAAGCCAAGTTATACTCCAAATCACGATAACGCATGATTTGAATACGGATTGTGTAGGCAATACCAATCCAACCTGTTACGGTCATGGCAAAAATCATATTCCAAAAACCAGCACCTAATGAGTAAGTCAAGACGATAACCACAAGGAGAGAGGGAATATTTGAGATGATGTTGTAGATTTCCATCATAATCATATCGAAGGTCTTAGAAATCCCCCAAACAGCACCTACAAGCAAACCAATTATAACATTCAGGAAGGTAGCGATAACAGCGATAAGGATAGAATTACGAGCCCCAAACCAAACACTGTCAAATAGAGACTTACCATTACCGTCAGTACCGAACCAGTATTGAGCGTTTGGATGTACATAACGCAAACTGAAATCATTTACTTTTGAGACATCATTGAAGTCAAATTTAGAAAACATTGGGTAGATGAAACTCATCAAAACAATAGCAATCAAGATTCCCAACATTACAACTGTTGATTTCTTTTTAAAAAATTGACGCATCACTGATTTCCAGTATGAGTAAGACGGTGCATCAATTGTTTCAGAGGCAAAATCATCGCGCTTTACAAATTGGAACTTACTTTTATCAATTGAAGCCATTATTTACCTCCTTTAGATGTCAATTTGATACGTGGGTCAATAATAGTCATAAGGATATCACCCACAAGCAATGAGAAGATGGAGAGAGCTGTAAAAATAAATACCAGCCCAACGACCATAGCATTATTAGAAGCACGAACAGAATCGATCAACATTTTACCCATACCAGGGTAGGCGAAGATTGTTTCTGTCAAGGTTGCCCCTGTGATAACCCCAACAATAGATGCTGGGAACCCTGAAACCAAGGAAACCATAGCGTTTTTTAAAATGTGTTTATTTGAAATTTCTTGTTCTGACAACCCTTTGGCACGTGCAAAACGAACAAAGTCTTGTGATTGCAAGTCAATCATGTAACGACGAATCCAAATCGCAAGACCTGGTGTTGACAAGAGACCGAGAATAACAGATGGCAAGACGTATGAACGCCAGTCACCCGCACCCAAGATAGGAAAAGAATCCGGAAGACCAATCTCAGAACCAATCAAGCGAATGATATATACCAAGGCAATCGTCGGTAGCGAAAGCAAGAAAGTCAAGACGCCTGTTAACACACTATCAAAGAGTGTATTTTTAAAGCGTGCCATGTAAGATCCCAATGGAATCGCTAAGGCATAAGACAAGACCAAACCAATCAAACCAGCAATGGCAGAGCTTGTCACCATTGATGGGTACTGATAACGACTCTTAGTAGATGTGTACGGATCATCACCATAGTAAGAACGATCTCTAGCGTCAGCCTGACTAGGTGATTTATAAGTACGAGAATAGATATCTACTGAAGATATTTTCTTACCAGTAGGGAAGTTAACCACAGAGCTTTTTGTCTGTCCTTGGCCTTGTGTAATAACATCAAGAACACCTTGCCCAGCATAAGTTGGGTATGAAGTTCCAAGATTCATCTTCACAAAATTTTGGTGAACAAACGGGAACTGACTGTTAAAGTAAAGCAAATATTTGTGCTTAGTCCCTGAACCAACAACCGACCAACCAATAGCTGGATCATTTTCAATACGGATGTAACGCTTCAAGTTTGGATTTGTTTTATCTTTAACCCATCCAGTATTGTCAAATTCAAAGAGGTGCGTGTAGAATTCAAACACACGTTCAAGCACTGGCACATCACGTGTCGCATAGAATTGCTTACTTTGCTTGAACTGATGCAAACGCCAGCCATGTCCCAAACTATCCACATATTTTTGGTAGATAGCTTTATTGGCTTTTGTTGGCTTAGTTGTTACCGACTTATCAAGTGTGCTGGCATTCTCCTGCAACTCCTTGGTGTCATAGTAATCAATGTACCCCATACGTTCAAAGATTGTATTTTCATAGTTTATCTTAGAATCAGCTGTCTTTGCAATCTTATTGTAGTTAGGGTCCTGTCTGAAAATCAGACGCCTCGGCACCATGGTATAGATAATCGTCTAGGTCAAGGCCGTCACGACAAATATTGACAATATAGAACGGAGGGTTCTCAATAAAATATATCTTTTCATGTCTCTTCCATTAATTCCAAAAGAACTTTCCCAATCAAATGAGAAAGTTCCATCGTTCTTTTATTTAACGTGTTTCTCAAGATCTTTTTGAGCTTTTTCGTTAGATTCTTTCTTTTCTTTAAGCCATTTTTCACGACTTTGTTCATATTCTTTCTTAGTAACTACTTTTTCTTGTGGTTTCACATATTTGAAGTAGTCTGATGAGTTTTTATCACCCACCTGGATGCTAGCACCGGTAAACGGTGTCAAGCGTGAGATAACTGGTGCCGCACCATTACCAACAGTCAATGGAATCACAAGCGAACTGTCCTCCAACCATGCTTGAGCTTGAGCATAACGATCGTAACGAACATTAAGGTCACTTGTTTCTGAAGCTGCAGAATTCAGCAAGGCATCATAGTCTTTGAGTCCCACTTGGGCTGCTGCCGCATTATTTGGATCATCATAACCCATGAAATCCTTAGTGTTTTCACTTGAAGTTGTCTTAAAGATATCAAGGTAGGTTGATGGATCTTGGTAATCTGGCGCCCAAGCGACACTATTTGAAATATCCCAGTCTTCTGCTGCTGCGTTGGCTGCATTAACTGTTGCATTTTCCAAATCATCAGATGACAATTGGTTAATATCTATAACAACATTTTCGCTACCCAATGATTTTTCAATGGTTTGTTTCAAAGATTGGGCTTGGGCAACATTAAGTTTAGAACTTTGATCAACTGGAAGGTCCAAATGAACTGGGAATTGAACACCATCTGCTTGGAGAGCATCCTTAGCTTTGGCAAACTCAGTCTTAGCTTTTTCAGCATTGTAGAGGCCATCTTGACTATCAGCAAAATTCACACCTGACCATTCATCCCCATATGAAGACATTTTCTCTGTTACAAGATCTCCGAAGGTCTTATCACCTGCACTCACAAAATCAGAAGGCACAAAGAGGTTACGAACAGCTAGAGTTGCACCATCTTTACCGTTTACTTGTGATTGATAGGCTGTACGATCAATAGCGAAGTTGATTGATTGACGAAAGTCTTTGTTTAGAAGAGCCTTCTTAGTTGATGTCTTTTCAGCATCTGTCTTCTTAGCTGAGAATTTATAGCTTTGACGGTCAATGTTTACACCAATAGCCAATGTAGATGCACCTGGTTCTGTGTAAAAAATATTATCTTTATATTTCTTCTCTACAGAAGCATAGTTTGAACTTGTTGGAAAGACACGAGCAAAATTATAAGCACCATCAGTGAAACCACGTACTAGAGCATCTTGATCCGAACCATCATAATATGAGAATTTGATGGCATCAAAGTGTACATTTTTCTTGTCCCAATAATGTTCATTCTTAACCAACTCAATTGAAGATTTAGCTGTCAAAGATTTGAGAAGGAAAGGTCCATTATAAAGGATAGAGGTTGGGTCTGTTGATTTACCAAAATCTTTTCCCTTATTCTTGAGGAAGTCTTCATTTACTGGGAAAAGCAAACTATAAGTTGTCTTAGAGTTCCAGTATGGTTCTGGTTGCTTAAGCGTGTACTGCAAAGTATAGTCATCAATTGCCTTGACACCCACATTCGAGAAATCTTTATTGGTACCAGAGAGATAGTCAGACAATCCAGCAATAGAATCTTGAACCAAATAGATACCACCTGCTTTGGAATCCGCAGCATGTTTAAGACCCGTTACAAAGTCCTTAGCAGTAACATTAGCGTACTCTTCACCTTCAGAAGTATACCATTTGATCCCTTTACGAATTTTATAGGTATAAGTAAGACCATCTTTAGACACAGACCAGTCTTCAGCTACTGATGGAACAAGATTACCATATTTGTCCGCTTCCATAAGTCCATCTACACCATTTGTCACAACAGATTTTGTAGGTCCCGTATTTGATGTAATATAATCCAAAGTTTCTGGATCCGAACTGTAAACGTAACCATAAGTAGTTCCGCTAGTGTTTGATTTAGATGAACAAGCCGCTAACACACCAACACCTAGAAGTGCTACACCCGCGAGGGCCAACCATTTGCTTTTTTTCATAAAATGCCTCCAAAAAAATTTTTTACAACTTTATTATAGCATAAATAATCAAGCAGTCTAGCTTTTTATCAGAAAATTTTGTAAAATTCGATAACATAATGTAAACACGATAACAACTGTAATTCCTTATCAATAAAGGTTCTCATTTAGTTAACATTGATTTATTTTTAATTACAAAAGTTCCACAAAAAAGCCCAGTCGCTTTGTACTGACCCCAAAAAGTTAGACAACTAATTTATCCAAAGGATTTAGTTCTGTATTGCACAGGACTGAGTACTTTTAATTTTACCTTAATACGTTTGTTGTTGTAATAATCAATATAGTCTACAATAGCTTATTTCAATGCTCAAGTGACTGAAAGGTAGCCTCGTAACCACAAAATATCTCAGACTTAAGAATACCAAAGAAGGATCCCATCATACCATTTCTGGTTTATCAACCGAATAGTCGTGTTGGTTTGGATCATAAACCTTCAAGACTTTCTTACGTTCCAAGATTGGATCTGGAATAGGAACAGCAGACAAGAGTGACTTGGTGTAAGGATGGATAGGATTGTTGTAGAGCTCTTCTGTCTCAGCAACTTCCACGATTGTCCCCTTTTAGATAACAGCGATACGGTCAGAAATGAAACGAACCACTGACAAATCGTGAGCGATAAAGAGATAGGTTAACCCCAACTCTTTTTGGAATTTCTTAAGCAAATTCAAAACTTGAGCACGAACTGACACGTCAAGGGCTGAGATTGGTTCATCAGTGATAATCAAATCAGGCTGCATGACCAAAGAACTCGCAATCCCCATACGTTGACGTTGTCCCCCAGAAAGTGAGTGAATAATGCCACTACGTGGACCAACACCAATTTCTTGGATCTTCCATCCAATAATAATCCAGTCCAATCTCACCATGACCAATCACTTTTGGATGCTATAGGTTGGCGACAATCATATCCTCAACCTCTTGATTATAAGAGCCAGCTTCAGTTGGGTGCCAACCGATTGTGGCATAAATTTCTGGGTATTCTTCAGCTAATTCAATAGCTCGTTTAATGGTTGGTGCATCAAAACCAACGACGTTGTGTCGAGTAACGCCCATTTCTTTAGCGAGGGCTAATTCTTCTGCTTCACGACCAGCAAAATCATCAGCGTTAAGATACGTATGTGTATCGAAAATTTCCATGCTTTTTTTATAACACACACCACAAAAGACACCAAAGCAAGTGTGAGGAAAATGGGGGGAAAGTTCCCCTTATTTTACCTTAAAATCTCTCACCCTTGGTCGTTCTGTGGATAATGACTATTTTAAAAACATTTTAAGTTTTTCACATGTTGATAACTTTATCATCAAAAAATAAAAACTTATTTAACCAAATCATCAAACTCTGAACGTTATTATTCATTCTTTTTATATTGTACGTGTTTATTTAAAAATAAATACTACTTTACTTATTTAAAAAAATAATATACAATAATATCCTATCGTTTATAAAAATTAATTGGTTTAATATTCGTAAAAAGGAGAAAATATGTTAGCCAAAAATCGTTACCTCATCGCAAGCTGCGGTGTTATCTTGCATTTAATGTTGGGATCTACTTATGCTTGGAGTGTTTATCGTAATCCTATTATCGCTGAAACTGGCTGGAATCAATCGTCAATTGCTTTTGCCTTCTCACTTGCGATTTTCTGTCTGGGCATGTCTGCTGCCTTTATGGGACAAGTTGTTGATAAATTTGGTCCTAGGGTGACTGGGACCATCTCAGCTATCCTGTACGCATCTGGAAATATTTTAACCGGTGTTGCACTTGCTAATCATAGTCTTTTACTACTTTATCTAGGCTATGGTGTTCTTGGCGGTATCGGGCTTGGTACGGGCTATGTCACACCCGTATCAATGATTATCAAGTGGTTTCCTGATAAACGTGGGCTGGCAACTGGGCTAGCTATCATGGGGTTTGGCTTTGCCTCTCTTTTAACCAGTCCAATTTCGTATTTCTTAATCACCAAATATGATGTTATCAACACCTTTTACCTGTTAGGTGTGGCTTATTTTCTGGTTATGCTTATCGTCTCACAATTTCTCAAATTTCCATACTACAGTGAACAGGATACTAACGACAGTCATAAGCAATTAAGCCAAGGTATTGGGGCTAAAAAAGCCTTAAAAACGGTTGAATTTTACCTGCTCTGGCTAATTCTCTTCATCAACATTTCTTGTGGGCTTGCCTTAATCTCTGTTGTCTCACCTATGGCACAAGATGTAGCTGGCATGACTGCTAACCAAGCTGCCATTATCGTCGGGCTTATGGGAATTTTCAATGGCTTTGGAAGATTGCTCTGGGCTAGCTTGTCAGACTATATTGGTCGTCCGCTGACCTGCACTATTTTATTTGTTGTTAATATCCTCATGACTATATCTCTCATATTCCTTCACGCGCCAGCATTATTCACCATTGCCATGGCTGTGCTCATGACTTGCTACGGAGCTGGCTTCTCACTCATTCCACCGTATCTTAGCGATATTTTCGGTGCTAAAGAGCTAGCAACCATGCACGGTTATATTTTAACAGCTTGGGGAATGGCTGCGCTAGCAGGTCCAATGTTGCTTGCTGTCATATACTCAGCAACCAAATCATACACAAGCACTCTTGTCGTCTTCATCCTACTTTATCTATTTGCGCTAGCTATTACACTTTGTCTAAAATCACAAAAAAGAAAATAAATATTTGTCATAAAAATAACCCCCTACAATGTACTAACCCCAAAAAGTTGGACAATTAATTATTGAAAGGATTTAGTCCTGTAATCTACAGGGCTGAGTCCTTTTAGTTTTGCTTTAATTCGTTTGTTGTTGTAATAATCAATGTAATTGATAATGGCTTGTTTGAGCTCGTCAAGTGAGTTGAATTGTTTCTCAAAACTATAAAACATTTCAGATTTTAAGACGCCAAAGAAAGATTCCATCATACCGTTATCTGGACTGTTTCTCTTGTGGGACATGGATGGACGAATTCCATTTTGCTTAAGAAAATCATGATAAAACTGGTGTTGGTATTGCCAACCTTGGTCACTATGGAGAATTGTATTTTCATAATGCTCCTCTGTGAAGGACTGGTCTAACATAGATTTCACTTGTTCTAAGTTTGGTGAAGTTGAGAGATTATAAGCGATAATTTCGCTGTTGAAACCATCTAAAACAGGCGATAAATACAATTTATGTGTGCTATTTGGAATGGCAAACTCTGTCACATCTGTGTAGCACTTTTCCATTGGGTTGGCTGCTTCAAACTGGCGTTGAATAAGGTTATCTGCTTTCTTGCCAACTTCTCCTTGGTATGAAGAATATTTGTGTTTACGACGAATTTGGGAACTTAAACCAAAGAGCTTCATCAGACGTTGGACCTTCTTCTGGTTCACTACAAAACCACGATTCCTCAATTCAAGAGTTATTCGGCGATAGCCATAATTTCCTTTATGCTCATAATAAATTTCTTGAATTTAGCCTTTAGTCTCTTCATCTTTGTCGTGCCCATCTAGTTGTTTCAACTGATAATAGTAAGTCGAGCGAGCTAAACGTGCTGTTTCAAGAAGTAAATCTAGTCGAAATCCTCCTGAAACCATTTTCTCTAACTGTTTCTGCCTTTCTCGCTGTAAGGCTTCGTCCCTTTCCTCTAACTCTTTTAACTTTTTTAGGTAGGCCACCTCGGTACGTAAGCGTTCATTCTCCTCTTGGAATCGCTCTAGTTCTGTCATTTCTTCCCAAGCTTTCTTACGTTTACGCCCCATTTTAGGTACTCTGCCTCTTCTTTTCTCAAGAATTGTATACCCATTTTTTTATATTGTGCTATCTAGTTAGGCAACATTCCACCACTTGGAAGACAATAATCAAGACTTACACTTTTTTGTGAACGACCTTCAAGTAGCACTTTATCAATCATTTGTTGTTTTAATTCTGGAGAATAGTAACAATTCTTACCTTTCTTGATAATTTCTATTCCGTAACGTTCAATCAATCTCGTCATATATCTTAATCCAGAAGCACCCACACCAAATCGTTTTGAAAGTTGGTTGAAGGTTTGACCTTGCTTTCTCAATTCATATATTTGAACTTTATCTTCATAAGTTAATTTCATAATAAAAACACCCCAAAAGTTAGATTTTTCTATCTAACTTTTGGGGTGCAGTTCACTTAGCCAGACTTTCTTTTATTATTGCTTTTAATTATTAAGAGCTTGAGCAGCTGTGATAATAGCTAAGTTGTAAATATCTTCAGCACTAGCACCACGAGAAAGATCGTTTACTGGTTTATTAAGACCTTGTAAGATTGGTCCGATAGCCTCAAACATTCCCAAACGTTGGGCAATCTTATAACCAATATTACCAGCCTGTAAACATGGGAAGACAAAGACGTTAGCTTGTCCTGCTACGTCACTGTCTGGTGCCTTAATAGCTGCTGTTGCTGGAACAAAGGCTGCATCAAACTGCAACTCACCATCAATAGCCAAGTCAGGACGCATTTCTTTAGCAATATTTGTTGCTTGAACAACCCTGTCAACTTTTGGTGATTTAGCGGAACCTTTTGTTGAGAAGCTAAGCATCGCCACTTTAGGATCAATACCAAAAACTTTAGCTGTTTCTGCAGTATTAATTGCAATTTCTGCTAATTCTTGAGAATTTGGTTCAATATTGATAGCACAGTCGGCAAACATCAAGCGATGATTGGTGTCTTCACGGTTCATAAGGAAGACACCTGATGTACGAGAAACACCAGGTTTCGTTTTGATAATTTGAAGAGCAGGACGAACGGTATCCGCTGTTGAGTGAATCGCGCCTGAAACCATTCCATCTGCTAAACCAAGTTTAACTAGCATAACACCAAAATAGTTGACATCACGAAGCAACTTGTCTGCATCTTCAATTGTCGCTTTCCCTTTACGGACTTCAACAAATTTTTCCTTCATTTCCTCGAAGCCTTCATAGGTTTCAGGATTAATAATAGTACAGTTAAAGTCTACAAAACCAAGATCGTTCAAGATTTTGTGAACCTCTGTTGGGTCTCCCAAAATAATAGGATCAACTAATTCTTCAAATTTCAAACGGGCAGCTGCACGAACCACACGGTCATCATTACCCTCAGGGAAAACAATCCTAACACCTTTCCCTGAAATATGTTCACGAAGTTCACCAAATAGACTACGCATAAAAATTCCTCAATCAATCTTTTTTAGTTTTCAAGCCCATGATAACGGTTTCGAAATCATCTGTCAAGGAAGACTCATGGACCATTTCTTTTTTGGTGAAAGGATCAACAAATGCAAGTCGGTGGCAATGCAAGGCCTGGCGCTCAATACCATAGTCTAGAGAACCACCATAAAGGTCATCTCCTAAAAGGGGGAGTCCCAAATGGGCAAAGTGGACACGAATCTGGTGGGTACGCCCAGTATGCAAATTGATATCAACCAGTTTAACCCTACCATAATCACCTACCAAACGATAACTAGTGTGGGCATATTTCCCCGATTTATGGACTCGACGTGTGATAATGGAATCCACATCACGCGCAATCGGTGCAATGATTTCACCCTGCTGCTCAAGCTTGGTCTCACCTTCAACCAAGGCATAATAATGTTTTTTTATAGACTTCTGTTGTAACTGTTTATCCATACGAGCATGGGCGTAACCATGCTTGGCAAACAGCATGAGACCAGATGTGTCCTTATCCAAACGTGTCACGATATGGACACGCTGGTTGGGATAATTATTGCTGACAAAGTGATGTTTGACAAAGTTAGCCATGGTATTATCATGGTTAACACTTGGAATACTAGCATAGCCATAGGGTTTATTAATCACCAAGAAGTTATCATCCTCATAGACTATATCCAAGTCAAAAGGAATTGGCTTCAAGGTTTCATGCGGGGCCTCATCAGGGATTTCTATGGCAACCACGTCTCCCTCATGGACAGGATAAGTCGCAAACTGCTCCTCACCATTGACCCAGATGTGACCTCCCTCAAACTTAATTTTGGCTAGAAGTCCTTTTGAAATATCGTGCTCCTTCAAAAAGGTTTTAACTCGACATGAACGTCCTACAGTAAATTCATATCTCATTCTTCCATGTCTCCAATAAAGGATTCACGGACACGTTCCCAAAAACTTGTGTGACTAGCACTAGCAACAAAAGAAATCTTACGTTGGTCAATCGAAAATTCTACCTTTTTCACATTCCGGTTGGTATAGGTCTTATTATCAACCGACAGAGTGTAGCTCCCCATTCGAGTAGGATAGACAGTAATCTTCTCATGTTTTGGCACGATAAGTGGACTACCTAAGGTACGGTAAACACGATTATTAAGACTAGCAATTTCTGTCAACTGCAAAGCCTCAATAGTGGGATGAAGTACCGCACCACCCAAAGATTTATTGTAGGCGGTTGATCCTGTAGGCGTTGACACCGACAATCCATCTCCACGGAAGCTCTCAAACAAGACATCATTAAGGCAAACATCTGCTGCCATGGTTTTCTCATTACGCTTAATTGCTGCTTCATTGAGGGCAATTGACGTAAAAGAACGACCAGCAGCCAGGGTCAATTTGACATTCAAAAGAGGGTAAGAAATCTTTGCACCACTATCTTTTCGAAGCGTCTCGATTAATTGATCCACTTCACTGTCCAAATAATCCGTATAAAAGCCTAGATGACCCGTGTGAATCCCTACAAAACGCACACGCGCAAGCTCTTTTTCATACATATGAAAGGCCGATAGCAACATACCATCACCACCAATTGAGATGACCACATCTGGATTTTTCTTGGTCAAATAAAAATCAGGATCATCTCGAAAGGCATTAAAAAGTTTCGAGGCAACACGCCTACTTTGGGGTTTGCCATTGGCAATAATAGCTACCTTCATCTCATCCGAAGAGGTCTTCATCTGTGTCATCACTATTTCCTACACTATCCTTCAAAGTTCTATTAATTGGATCAAAGAGCAACTGGGCTTCTCTAATATCATCACGTATCTTCCGCATTTCTTCGTCAAGCTCATAAGCCATGCGGGCCGTAGTTTCCAAGCGAAGTTTAATTTCCTCAGGAAAATTCCCCTGATACTTGTAATTAAGAGAATGTTCAATGGTGGCCCAAAAGTTCATGGCCAAAGTCCTAATCTGAATCTCTGCAAGAATTTCCTTACGACCATCTATGGTATCAACGGGATAAGAGATAATAACATGATAAGAGCGATAACCCGAATTTTTACGGTTTCTGATATAGTCTCGCTCTGAAACAATCGTCATATCACTACGATGACGAAGCAAAGCCAAAACCTCATCCACATCATCGACAAATTGGACCATGACTCGGAGACCAGCGATATCCTGCATATCTTGAGCCAAATTTTCAATTGAAAGACCACGAAGGGCGATTTTCTCCTCAATGGAAGCCACTGACTTCACACGTCCCGTCACAAACTCAATAGGCGAGTGACGGTTTTGCTTACGAAATTGTTTACGAATGCCTCGGAGCTTGATTTTGAGCTCACCTACGGCCTGAATATAGGGGTCTAAAAATTGTTCCCAATCCATGGTCAAGATAGGACTCCTCCTTGTCAAAAGCTTTAGTTTTTTATAAAATAAATATAATCTGTTATATTATACCACATTTAAAAGAACAAGGGAGGACACACATGAACCATTTAGAGATAGAGTACAAGACTCTGCTCACCAAAGACGAGTATAATCGTTTAGCAGTGCTTTTCTCCCATGTAACACCTGTTACGCAAACCAATTACTACATTGATACACCCCAAGGTGACATGAGGAATAAAAGGTTGTCTTTACGTATCAGAACCCTTCCCACTCATGGTGAGTTGACCTTGAAAATTCCTGAAAAGGTCGGAAATATGGAATACAATGTCACCATGGACTGTTCAGAGGCTAAGGCTATGACCAAGTCTCTTGACTTCCCTGATTGCCAAATCAAGTCCATTCTTCTGGAACGTGGTGTTAAGTTAGAGGATCTAACCATCCTAGGACATTTAACCACAACCCGTCGTGAATACCAGACCAATATTGGTCTCATGGCACTTGATGTCAATGTCTATGCTGATAAGAAAGACTATGAGCTTGAGTTGGAAGTTTCAGATGCCAAGAGAGGTAAAGACGACTTTTATGCCTTTCTTAAGGAAAATAATATTAACTTTAAGTATGCCAAGAGTAAGGTTGCACGTTTTATAGCAACCCTAAAGCGAGATAAAGACTAGTTGGTGAAATGTGAGTTTATAGAAATTCTGCTAGTCTTTTTTGATCCGTTCTGAGGCGGACCTTCCACCGTCAAAACGTCTATAAAAACCATTTACCTCATTTTAAGACAAGGATTAACCCTTGTCTTTTTTTATATATGCAAAAACAATTTGGTACTTGTGGCAACTTCCACAATCGCTCTCTTCTGTCTAAAAACGCATACAAAATTGATTCAGTGATTTATGGTTCGTCAATTTTCATCAATATCGCTTTCTGAAGGCTGAAATTTCTATTTTTTTTTGTTAAAATAGAAGTATCTGTAGTTTTATTACAATAGCCCTAATTGGGCTTCGCATCTTATTTTTTTAAAGGAGTCACCATCGTCATGGTACATCAAAAAGCAAACCCAAAATTGAAATTGTTCTCGCTCAGCTCAAATCCAGAAATTGCTGAAAAAATTGCTGAGAATACCGGATTGCCACTTGGAAAAGTATCTTCACGTCAATTTTCTGACGGTGAAATCATGATTAACATTGAAGAATCTGTTCGTGGAGACGATATTTACATCATCCAATCTACTAGCAACCCTGTTAACGACCACCTTTGGGAATTGCTCATCATGATTGATGCCTGCAAACGTGCCAGCGCTAACTCTGTCAATGTAGTTATGCCTTATTTTGGTTATGCACGTCAAGACCGTATCGCTGCTTCACGTGAACCAATCACTGCTAAATTGATTGCCAATATGTTAGTTAAAGCTGGTGTCAACCGTGTCTTGACGCTTGACCTTCACGCTGTCCAAGTTCAAGGCTTCTTTGACATCCCCGTGGATAATCTCTTTACTATCCCTCTTTTTGCTGAATACTACAACGAAAAAGGGTTGACTGGTGCAGACGTTGTCGTTGTTAGCCCTAAAAATTCTGGTGTTAAACGTGCTCGTAGCTTGGCTGAATATCTTGATGCTCCAATCGCTATTATTGATTATGCTCAAGATGATACGGGACGTGAAGAAGGCTACATAATCGGTGAGGTTGAAGGTAAAACTGCGATCTTGGTTGATGATATCCTTAATACGGGTAAAACTTTTGCCGAAGCGGCTAAAATCCTAGAACGTGGTGGGGTTAATGACATCTATGCAGTAGCTAGTCATGGGCTCTTTGCTGGTGGTGCCGGTGAAGTCCTCAAAGTTTCTCCAATCAAAGAAATCTTGGTTACAGATTCAGTTGCAACTAAAGAAAATGTTCCTACAAGTGTTAAGTACCTTTCAGCAAGTGAGCTTATCGCTAATGCTATTACCCGTATCTTTGAACGTCAACCACTTAGCCCACTTTTTGCATATACTGCCAACGAGGACTAATTTATGGTTTATTTGGATAATGCAGCAACCACTCCTTTGAATACTGCTGCTATCTCAGCGATGACACATGTCATGATTGAAACCTTTGGAAATCCATCCAGCCTACATGCTTATGGTCGTCAGGCTTCTAAGGAACTCCGTGAGGCTCGTGAAGAAATGGCCAGGCAATTTCAAGTTCCTGCTCGAAAACTCATTTTCACCTCTGGTGGGACTGAGGGTAACAATACAGCTATAAAAGGTTATGCCCTTGCCAATCAAGCTAGTGGAAAACATTTGATTACGACTGCTATCGAACATCATTCCGTCCTTCACACCATGGCCTACCTGGAAGAGCGTTTTGGTTTTGAGGTTACTTATATCCAGCCGGTCAATCAGGTCATTACAGCCCAACAGATTGCTGAGGCCTTACGTGACGATACTATTCTGGTTTCTGTCATGTATGCCAATAATGAAACTGGTCAGTTACTTCCTATTAAGGAAATTGGTGACCTGCTCACCAACCACCAGGCTGCTTTCCACGTGGATGCTGTTCAGATTGCAGGAAAACTTCCAATTCACCCAGAAGAACTCGGTGTCGATTTTCTCTCAATCAGTGCTCATAAATTTCATGGACCTAAAGGTGTCGGCCTGCTCTATCATAATGATTTGCACTTTGACAACCTACTCCACGGTGGTGAACAAGAGGAAAAGCGTCGTGCCAGCACTGAAAATCTTGTCGGTATTGCAGGCATGACCGCAGCTTACAAACAAGCTAGTAAGAACTACCAAGACAATTACAAGCATGTTGAAACAATCCGTCAGGTGTTCCTTAATTCTCTCACTGTTCCTTACGAGATTAACAGTGTAGGACCCAGTCTACCTCATATTATCAACATTAGTTTTTCTGGCAAGGAAAATGGATCTCTCTTAACCCTGTTAGACTTGGCTGGATTTGCTGTCTCAACTGGATCTGCTTGTACTGCAGGAACTGTTGACCCAAGCCATGTCATCCAATCCCTATATGGCAAGGATTCTGACAAGCTTAAAACAGCTATCCGCGTTAGTTTATCAGAAGAAAACACTGCTGAAGAACTTCAAGCCCTAGCAGAAAAACTTAATCAAATCATAGGAGACTAAGATGGCATTTGAAAAAAGCATTCATTTGGCTGACTGTAAATACCGTTATACCATCAGCTCTAATGTCAAAAAATTCACTCTTCGTGATACAACTTTTGTACAAAATAAAATCGGAAACTACGAGTTACACCGTCTACTCGAAAAAGTGCCTAACTCAGGTGAAGGTTTCCCACTAAAGATCACTATTAACAAATATTTGACAGGTTTCAAATTGTCAATCACAGACAAATCTGGCCTTCGTAACATTAATATCTTTAACAATGAAGACCACCATATCTTACAAGAAAAATTCTACTTCTTGATGCAGAGTTTGGTAGACCGTCAAGTTTTTGAGCAAGAAGAGGTCTAAACCATTTTTAGATATATAAATAACCTATCCTAGTGATAGGTTATTTATATCGCATCATTTATACTATTTTGTTGCAATCTTCACAAACTTTTCCTAAAATAATATAAGTGAATCATATTAATTCAAGAAGGGAAATGCGATCAATGACATTTGAGAAAAACATTCCAAACGCTACTGCTAAACGTCTCTCTCTCTATTATCGAATTTTCAAACGATTTCATCGTGAAAATATCGACAAAGCAAGTTCCAAACAAATTGCTGAAGCAATTGGAATTGATCCTGCTACAGTGCGTCGTGACTTCTCCTATTTTGGTGAGTTAGGTCGTCGTGGTTTTGGTTATAACGTTAGTAAGCTGATGACATTTTTCGCAGAACTCCTTAATGATAATGCGACAACTAAGGTGGTCCTTGTAGGAGTAGGAAATATCGGACGTGCTCTTCTTCACTACCGTTTTCAAGAACGTAACCGCATGCAGCTGGTTATGGCTTTTGATACAGACGATAACGAACTGGTAGGAAGCCAGACTGAAGACAATATTCCTATCTATGGTATCTCTCAAATCAAGGACAAGATTGCCCAGGAAGATATCAAAACGGCCATCCTGACAGTGCCATCAGTCAAGGCACAGGAGGTGGCTGAGCTTTTGGTTGATGCTGGAATCGAAGGCATCCTCTGCTTCTCCCCAGTCAACCTCAACCTTCCACGCCACGTGGTTCTCCAATACGTAGACCTGACTAGTGAACTACAAACCCTACTCTATTTCATGAAAGAAGAAGAAAAAGCAAGGAGAAACAATGACTAAACCAATCATAGGTATCACAACTAATGTAAGACCTAATCCAGACCATGAAGATATGAACTGGTCTTATGCCCCATCTGGTTTTGTGGAAGGAGTTCAAAAAGCTGGTGGTCTAGCAATCCTTCTACCAGTATCTGATCCTTCGGAGGCTAAAACCTATATCTCCATGATTGACAAGCTTATCCTCATCGGCGGTCAAAACGTTGACCCTAAATTCTACAACGAAGAAAATCATGCCTGTGAGGATGACTTTTTCCTCGAACGTGATCTCTTCGAGATGGCTCTAATTGAAGAAGCTACCAAACAAAAGAAACCGATTTTTTCAATCTGTCGTGGAACACAACTCATGAATGTTGCCCTTGGTGGTAGTCTCCATCAGGATATTGAAGGGCACTGGCAGGATAAGCCTTCCGAATACCTTTACCACGAAATTATTATCAACAAAAACAGTAAGTTAGCGGAGATTTACGGCCTAGAAACCTCTATCAACTCTTTCCACCATCAGAGTATTAAACACTTGGCCTCTGACCTCCGTGTTATTGCACGTGACCCTGAGGATAATACTATCGAAGCTGTTGAATCAAACACACCAGATCTTCGCTACCTTGGTGTTCAGTGGCATCCAGAACATCTCCTAAACAAACGTAAAGAAGACCTCAAACTCTTTGAATACGTTGTAAACGAACTTTAAAAGCAACTGATACTGCACTCAGTTGCTTTTCTTGTGTCTTTATAGACTCTACTTAAAGTTCAAAATCCTCCCTCTCCTCACGAAAGGAATAATAAGTTGATTTTCCAACAATCAGATGGTCAAGAAGACAAATTCCCAAGTCGTCACAGGACCTCTTAATCTTTTGAGTAAAATCAATATCATTGCGACTAGGATAGGCTTCCCCCGAAGGATGATTGTGGACCACAATCAAGGAAGTTGCCATCAGATGACAAGCATAATGTAAAATCTCACGCGGCTCGGCAATCGAACGGCGAACTCCACCGATAAAGACCGTCTTTTGCTGAATAATACGATTCTGCGTATCAAGGTAGATGGCCACCAAATGCTCCTGAGGCTTGTCACCAATATCTAACATCATGCGACGCGCCACCTGCTGACTAGACATAATCTGCTCAGAACGAGCCAACTCAGCCTTCTCAATACGCTTAGCCAACTCCACCATAGCCTTCAGCTCAATGGATTTCACACGTCCAATACCAGGAATCTCCTGAAGCTCATTCAGAGACAAGCGAGACAAATCCGCCAAACTCGTCATTCCTTTTAAAATACGGTTGGCCATAGATAGGACCGACTCAGACCTCGTCCCCGTTCGCAGCACTATCGCCAACAGTTCCTGGTCAGACAAGACCTCTGCACCCTTTTGTAAGAGACGCTCACGAGGCAAAAGCTCCGACTCCTCAGCTACAATACTATACATAAGAAAAAAACCTCCTACTTACTTATTCGTAAGTGGGAGGGGGAAGTTACTATTTCAAAGTATTTTTTCTACTCTTTGATGTAAATCTACGTTTTACCCTTCTCAAAATATACTTCACAGCGGTTCCTGGACCTACAATAATATATTTGAGAGCACCTTTAATTCCACCGATATTATCAAAATTAATATAGGTATTTGGTAAAGTATCAGGACGAATATTCAATACAACGTTATCTACAAATGGCGTGATATAGATATCATTTTTTGCAATAGCATAATCATAACGTCTTGCCCAAGCTAGATACACCAGAATACGCTCAATTGAATGCAAAATAGTATGTTGAGGAATTGGTTCTGCTGGAATCTCTTCATCTTGTAAGTCCAAATCGAACAACGGTTTCAAGGCGTCGTATTTGAACCAAATGAATGTCCCGTAACTCATGATAAAAGTATTCATTTTATCAAAGTCGATATCTCGACCAAGATCCATCCGCTCCCATAAATCATTCATTCCTTTGGCAAAACGATTCTCATTCCAAGGATCTACAATTTTAGTATATCGGAAAAAACTCGGAATATCAGCGATTACAAGCCCCAATCTATCATCACGTTCAAGATTTGCGATAATATTATCAGCAGGCTGAATCAACATTGAGAAAAGTTCATTTCGCCATGAATCTCCAACCCAATAAGGGTATTCTGGTGATTTTTTCGTATGGAAATGTCCAATATAATCATAAGCAGAAAGCTCATCTTTCAACTTAAGCATTGGAATAACATCACGTCCTCGATTCCCAGTAATAAAGATTCGAGCAACTTTTCCATTCTTATCCAGAATAGACTGAATTTCTGCTTTTTTCTCTTCTGAATCCGTAGTCAGGAAGAGGTCATAAGTAAAGTGAAAATTCTCAAATTGCTTTAAAAAATCTTCTAATAAGTCAACATAGTAGGTATGAAGATGTACAGCAATTCTTTTAGTGTCTGAATATGTCTGTGAACTTTTCTCAATAACTTTGCGATCAAGTAAATAAGGTGGTGTTGGTAAACTCATATCCGACATATGAGATAAGATTAATTCTACTGGATAGTCCGTTCTTTTCTCGATTTCCTTAAGCAAATAAGGAGCTAGATGTTGAGTTAAATCAAATGTTTTAACCTTGATGAACGGCACTCCTGTATCAAGCAAAACATGAGGATAATGAATAGTGAAATTGCTATGGAAAAACTTGTCATTTAATGGAATCGTATTGAGAATAGATTCATAGTTAAATCCAGCATCCCTAAATTTCTTGGTATAAAGAGTTTCATAATTATCGATGACCTTTTGAACATCTTCGAAACTCTCAACTGATTTCCAGAACTTTTGGAAAACACTGGACTCAACTAAACGTTTTTTAAAGGAAATAAAGTAAGATTGCAAATGTTCATGAATATAAATATCACCAGCTTTGATTCCTTGATGATTAGTCATACCCCAAAAATCTACATTTGGGTTTGATTCATAGTTATCATAGATTGGTGCCATGTCCCAAAGTGGGCCAAAACAAGTATCATTCATAACAGTAACAGAATCGTACTGTTTCAAGTTTTCAAATCCAACAAATTCCATACCATCATGCCAAGCAGCAAAATCGTAACCTTTATTCTCACGTTGGATAAAATCATCAATCAGGTGCTTATCACGAAGTTTTTGTACTTCACTTTCACTAAGACGACTATTTGAAATAAAAACTAATTTATCAAACAATGGTCTCATATGTTCAAGTTGATAAAATACATGTCGACTAATATGATCATATTTATTGAAATGGACATAAAGCAATAGACGTTTCATTTACTTCTCCTAAAGAAATTAATAATTTTAGTTGGTATTGTCCATCTTTTTGAAGTAACAACACTGTTATATTGTTTTTGTAAGTCATCATATAAAATCTGTATACGATTCAACTCACTAGTCATATTTGTAAGTATTTCTTCTTTCTCTTTTTTTAACACTTCAATATACTCACTTTGATCATGAGAAATTCGTGACACCTGATTCAGCCTTGAATTTAAGTCTTCTATCTGACGATTTAAGTCTTCTATCTGACGATCTTTTTTAAAGACTAAAATGTCTAAATCACGGTCCTTAACAAGCGCTAAGTGTAACATTCTTTTAATATCCTGATTTGGATACTTGTTGAGATATTTAATTTGAGAATTCAAGATCCCTGTGAACCGCTTTTCAGCAGTTTCCAATGTCATAGGTTTTGAATCAGATCCTAAATTCATACGATATACAGTGGTGGAATCACTCAAAAAAGAAATCTTAGTACGTTTGAATAATTCAAGTTGCAACTCAAATGTATCGTCTACGGCAGTATCGCTAATTTGAGCAGATACCTCTTGCATAAGAGCGGTATCAACCAGCCAGGTTGAGGCCATCGTCATACCTTTCATGACAAGCATCTCTTCATAGGAATCAATTAAAGGAAGTGCCTTGTTAGCAAAGGCATCTTTTTGGATAAGATTCCCGTCTAGGTCTACCATATCAAATTCGGTATTTGACCAAAGTGAATCGCTTGAAGCATCCAACAAATCAACTTGCTTTTGAAGTTTTAATGGGTCAGTCCAAAAATCATCACTATCACATCTTGCGATATATTGACCTTTAGCTTCTCGGCAAATTTTTTTCCAAGTTTTAGTAATACCTAGATTCACTTCGTTACGAAAAGTTCTAACTTTTTCAGGAAACTTATTTTGATACTCTTGAATAATCTCATACGAATGATCTGTTGAAGCATCATCAATGATAATAATCTCAAAATCAAAATTTGTTTCCTGATTGAGAAAGCTATCTATAGCCTCTCGTACCCAATCTCCCTTATTAAAATTAGTACAAATAATCGATACTTTCATTCAAACTTCCCTTGCTCTCTTATGAAAAGCTCCACTTTCCATTTCTTTGAATAATACCAGTTGCTGAATCTTTGGCTGATTCATCATCCTCATCAATATCGTCCCTATTTAGAACAATAACTGGAATCTCATCAGCCGGAAGAAAGGCTAAAACTTGATTATTCGCATCCCTAACAGTAACTTCAAGTTTTAACTTAATATCATTTAGTCCTGCTAGTGAACACTGATAATTTACTTTAATATCACCCTTGCCACTTGTTAAATTATCCATCGTATTATCATTATAAATCCAAACATTACGATCAATATCTGTAAATGAGATAGCAATATAAGTCGGCACATCTTCTAGTAAGGTATACGTCAAATCAAATGAAATTGGTTCATTTGGTGTAGCTCTTTTAGAAGACAATAGTGATAACTTCAGATTTTCAACAACTGAACCACTTCTTTCAATTCCCGGTTGATCTGAGGTGATTACTTGTTCTGTATTATCAAAGCTATATTGATTAGCAACATCTCTAGGCTCGCCTTTGGCTTTAATGTACCCATCTTCAATTAAAATAGCTTTATTACAATACTTCTTAACAGCACCCATATCGTGGGTTACAAGAATTGTTGTTTTGCCTGATTTCTTACGTTCCATAAAGTAGTCATTACACTTACGTTGGAAAGCTTCATCACCTACCGCAAGAACTTCATCAAGGATAAGAACATCTCCTTGAGCCTTGATAGCCACAGAGAAGGCCAGGCGTACCTGCATACCTGATGAATAATTCTTGAGTTTTTGGTTCATAAAATCTTCAAGCTCCGCAAACTCAACAATTTCATCATACATGGCATCCACTTCTGCTGTCGTAAATCCAAGCATGGCTCCATTCATATAAACATTCTCACGTCCAGTTAATTCCGGATTAAATCCTACACCAAGCTCAATAAATGAGACCATTTTACCATTTACGGTAACTGTCCCTTGCTCAGGAACATAAATCTGAGAAATAATTTTTAGTAATGTTGATTTTCCTGAACCATTTCGTCCTACGATTCCAAAGAAATCTCCTTCTTCAACTTCGAAGTCAATATCCTTCAAAACATGTTGTTCTTTATAGCCTTTGATTCCTTTAAATCTATTTACTAAGGCCGTTCGAAGACTTTGAGTAGACTCAAGCGGTAATTTGAAAAACTTACTTACATGGTCCACTTTAACTGCAATTTTCTTTTCTGTCATTAGAGAATCTCCGCGAATTTTTTAGCTTGATGATGGAAAATGTAGTAACCAATAGCAAAGATGATAAATGGTAGGAAATAAGGAATAATGGCAATAGCTTTATGTCCAATTAAATCCCAACCACGTAAGCTACCCGAGAAGACAATAAAGTGTCGCAAGTCTTGGATAATCTGTGCTAAAGGATTCAACATCATCAATTTTGCAATTTTAACTTGTCCACGTTGCAAAATAAAGGTCAACGAATAGATAATCGGCGTAGCATACATACCAGCTTGCATTACTACTTCCCAAATCGGACCGATATCACGGTACTTAACAAAGAGTGTTGCTAAGATAAAGGCAATACCAGCTGAAAAAAGGAAGAGTTCTAGGAACAATGGAATAACAGTTAGCCAACCTACTGAAAAATTAACACCGTTGACCAAGGCAAAAACAAAGACAACAAGGAGGTTAATCACATAGTTAATTGAAGCTCCAACAACAGATGAAATAACGATAATCTCTTTCGAAAAATTCAATTTTCGTAATAAGTCGCCCCTAGAAACGATTGACATCATTCCCATACTTGTCGCTTCTGAAAAGAAACTCCATGTAACCATACCGATTAAGAGACCGATAGCATAATGCGGTGTTCCGTCATCAAAACGCAAGAAGCGAACAAACACTAGGTACATAATTGTAAAGAGCATAAGTGGTTTCAAAATAGACCACAAATGACCGATTAAACTACCTTGATAGCGCAATTTAAAATCGGTTTTAACCATTTCTCGTAATAAAATACGATTTTTCTGACTAAAAAAGTCTAACATCTTTTTCTCCTCTATATGCAAACTTTGTAAGAATTAATGTCGTAAATACAGTTGTGTGAAAAGCTCTATTTTTTCGGTAACCATATTTTTGGATACGTGCTAAACGTTCTCTAAATGGAACATCCAAAATTGTCACAAAGTTTTCAACGATTTCCTTATTATCTGAACTTAACGGGAGTTCTAGCAAATTTCTAGCCTGGTCTTGGCTAGCTTTGATAAGACTCCAATATTTGGCAAACAGGATGTGGGGTCTAACCCAATTCTTCATCCTTTTTCGCAATGTTCGAGCTCCAAGGACATTACTGCTATGCTGACGATAAAGCTCCGTTGGCTCATCAATATAGACTAGGTTACCAAAGGCAGAAGCTAGCAAACCCAGATACCAGTCATGCATCAGTAAATCATGCTTTTCCTCACCAGTCCATAAGTCCGCTAAAGCATGGTTAATCATAGCAACACCACCAGTAACTGTATTCTCAGTCAACTCTTGAATAAGCTCCGTATTGGCATGGTCTGACTGAGTACGAATCATACTCTCATGGAGGACAGATAAATTTTCATCCACTACCTTTAAATCAGTATAAATGAGTAGAGGTTTATCCTGTGAATACTTTTTGGCTTCTGCCACCTGAAGTGAAATTTTTTCAGGAAGCCAAAAATCATCCTGGTCACTGAAACAGTATAGATCTGCCTCACTATGCTTAAGTAGGGCGTGGAAACTTTTGATAACACCAACATTCTCAACTTGATTCTCATTAATAAAGTGAATACGTGAATCTTGAGCGGCTAACTGTTTAATAACTTCCACTGTTCCATCTGATGAACCGTCATCACGAATGAGAAGTTGCCATTTCTGATAGGTTTGCTCTTGAATACTTTTTACTTGTTCCGCTAAAAACTGCTCACCATTGTAGGTTGACAGTAAGATATTTACTTTCATGATAAAAATAACTCCTCGTACTCACCCACAATTTTTTCCCAAGTAAAGTTCTGTTTCATAATCTCCTTAGCTAACTTACCTAGTTCAGAGTAATCTGAAATAGCATCTACTTGGTCAATCAAATGCGACAGATTACCCTCATCTTTTTTCCAGTAACGAGCTGTATCTTGTGCTACAGAACGGTTAAATGAGACTCCTAATACTAAATTCAAATCAGTTTGTGCCATAGCCTCCAATAAGCCGGGGTTGGTTCCACCAACTTCATGACCATGAATATAGGCAAAAGCTTCTTTGCGAATATACTTTAATAGATCTTGGTCATAAACTGTTCCAACAAACTTCACACGTGGATCCTTATCAAACTGTGTTTTGGAACGCAATTCCTCAAAATAAGCATTACTCTCGTGATTACAAATAATAATTAAATCACGTTTTGTTGAGGAACTCATAAACTCACGAATAGCAGTTTCATAATTGTTTTCTGGAACAAAACGACCAAGAATCAAATAATAATTTTTCTCGTAAGTGTTCCACGTCTTGTAAATATCTCTAACCTTAGCATCTTGATTTGTAAGTGTTGTCGGTGACAGATCCGTTCCATAAGCAATATAAGTTGTTTTAGACCACGGATAGGCATCCTGAATATAGGTTTCAATTCCTGGATTATCCGAGATAACTAAGTCAGCATATCTTGTCATCACTTTTTCAGAATACTTTAAATAAGCTTGTACTGGCTTTGGCCACTTAGCTCGTTTCCACTCCAAACCATCTGGATTAATGTAAAATTTGCCATCAAGTTTATGAATCTTGCGAGCAAAGGGAGCTACAAAAGCACCTATAGTATTTCCTAAAACATAGAAAATTGGTTCTTTTATATTTTGCTCACGGATTTTCTTTAAGGCATAGTTGATAGCCATCATATCATATGCAATAACGCGAGCAGGTCCTAATTTGGGTGCCTTAATTGTGAAACAATCGACACCCTTATACTCAAAATGCTCATAGGCCTTTTCATCAGAAAGGCAGGCAACATGATATTTAACTTGGGATGAAATTTGGTTGGAGACTAATTGCTCTACAAAGGTCTCAAAACCACCGTATTTTGCTGGAAGTCCACGGCTTCCAATAATGAATACGTGTTGCATAAATCCCCTTTCTAACAAGTCTATAATCTAATCAATTATACCATTTTACAACGCTTTTGCCTATTGCAAACAGAAAAGCAGCCACAAAGGACTGCTTGAAAAAAAGTTAAAAATTATTTTTCACACCATAGTACTGAAGGATTGTCAATACTACCGACATCAATATAAATAGATTGGCGATAACATAAACAGAATATTCTCGTTTATCTATTGCTTCCTCAGAATTTATGTTATTTTGAGGGTAAAATACATTGGAACAGTTGATAAATAAACCTAATAGGAGTAACACACCTGTAAAATAGCGGCCTTGTACACCTGCAAAACTAATATCAGCAGTTTTCCCCCACATTAAATACGAAGTCATTAAAATACCAAATGAAATCCCAGTCGCTATAAGTGCTGTACCAACTTTACTAATTTTTGGTAAAGGCAAAGGTTGGGGAATCATTAGGAGAATAGAACTTACAAAAATAAGATAATACCAAGAAATATTACCCAAACCATAGGTTAGCCAACCAAAAGTAAATAGCGATCCCATCTTGCTTGGAATCAAATCAATCCATTCTCGAAGGAAGGTCTTGAAAAAAATATTGGCATGAGCAATAGTGAATTTTATCTTTTCCACAGGGTTTACACCATGCGTCACCCTACTTGCATTAATATCACTTGACTGCTTCAACCATAAGAAACTTAAAACTGCTGTAACAAATATTAATAGAGCTGCGTAAAGATAGTTCTTTTTAACTTCCATTTTTTCCTTCGGAATAAACAACAATAAGCCCACTAAAAGAACATAAGGTAATTTCATTGTTGCTAAAACCAAGCTCAATACAGCAAAAATAACCATATCTTTTAGACTTACTTTTTGCTTTCTATTAATCAAATAACAGAATTGTGCTATCAGATAAAATGTTACTGCATTAACCATTCCATCAGTACTGAAAGAAGCCGCTAAATAGACACACATTGGTAATAAAGCAATTGCTCCGAAAAGAATTTCAAAACCTTTGGCTTTTTTGATAGCAAGACGAGTAATTAAAGCATAACAAACTAAGTTACAAAACCTTCCTAAAATAACTAACCAGAGGAGACTAAGTCCTAAGATTCTCGCAATCCAAATGCCAATTGCTTGAGGAATGTATGGAATAAATGATGACGCATTCGTAACAATGAAAAGCGAAGAATGTACTTTTTTAAAAGATACTTTAATCCTATCTAAACCAGTTTGCTTTAAAGGAACTTTGAATTCTTTCGTAACCTTCTCAACATCATCTGAAACTTTTGAATCTTTGTCTTTTTTCGGTAGATAAGCATGGAAATCTGCTACATACAAGGCACGAGCAAAATGCGCATTCTCATCAGGAATATCAAGGTTAGGAGAAGAAACAACAAATAAACTTCCTGATAGTACAATAGCAATGGCTATTTTATTATAGAATTTTCCTGGTAATAGAATTATGATAGAAAAAAAGATTCCTGTAACTAATAATAAACTTTTAGGTAGATTAACAAGACTCCCACCTAAATATATATATATTACTCCAATCGTAAGCCAAACAAGGATAACTTGTATCCAGTGTTTGCGTAAATTCTTCAAAAATTCAGAAAAAACTTCCTGTATTTTTGAAGCAATTAAATCTGTTCGCATTATTACTCAACTACCTTTCACTTTTTTGATAACAGGCCAAACACTAAATCCGCCATATCTCAGAAATTTCAAAAAGACGGGGACAACATAGGATAGGGATGAATTGATATTTACTTTTTGAACCCCACGTTTAACATACTTATTTTTATCCCAGTGTTTTCCAAAATATTTTTCCATAAAGATAACAATGTCTTTAAAATCTTGTTTTGTAGCCTCAGGGTAATTTAACAAACGATAAGTATGCCCAACACATAAGTGCTCAATTGCTAAATATTGTAGTTCATTTCTATACTTCTCAAAATGATTTCCAAATAAATTAAATAAATGAATTAACGAATCATAAATATCAAAGATATTAGATTTACTTGAATTCATAATTGATCCAGGAGTATTAATAACATAATTAATAAGTGGTTTCTGAATATAATGGATTCTTTCAGCTCTACTAGTTAAATAAGGCATAACTGCAAGGTCCTCGTATAACTTACCTTTGGGAAAATTAATATTATCGTATAGGTTGGTTCTACAAATCTTTGACCATGCCGCATGTTTTACAACCATGAAATCTTTTTTCTTATTATACTTATCGAATTTAGGATTTACAATTAATTCTTTTACCGGATTTCCATCATAGTCTACTAAATTGATATCGAAAAATATTAAATCATAGTTACTTGATTTATATTTGTTAAACTCTGTTAAAAAGGATTTATCCCAAAAATCATCTGAATCAAGTGATACAGTATAAAGACTATCGTTTATAAACTGTAGTCCAGTATTTCTGACATCAGCTAACCCACCATTTTCTTTATTAAAAATCTCTATATAAGAATATTTCTCAACAAATTCTTCTATTATTTTTCGAGATTCATCAGTACTCCCATCATTTATACAAATTACTTTAATGGAACACTGTTCGATATCATCTTGATTCACAATACTTTCCAAACATCTTCGTAGATATTTTTCAGTATTATAAACTGGAATTATTACAGTCAAATCATAAGCCATTATCTTCTCTCTTTAATTCTTTCTCTATAATAAATGATTGAAATCCCCAATAGGTACACAATCATAACCACTAAAAATGCTAATGAGGCACCCAGCATTCCCCATGAATAGATGAACATCTTTGTGATTAATAAAGTAACAATCAACATTGCAACATAAATTGCTATCAGTAAGTGTTGTTTTCGCATAATGGTAAGAATATTTTCAAAAATAATCGCAACAGCATATAAAACACCAGACAAAATTAATAACGTAAACGGTACCTGATAAGATGCTAAATCTAACCCAAAAACTAGTCCTAACACCTGAACTCCAAATAAACAGGCTATGCAAACAACCAAAAGCCCACCGCCCAAAATATAAAGCAATAACTTTTTAACAATCATATCAAACTTATCGTATTCTTTATCCACGTAAAGAAAAGCAAGTTGTGTAATCAAGGGACGAACCATTAGAATGATAAGACTCATGAAAAAGACAGGCATGAAGAGGATATTGAAATCTCTTTGCATTCCTGTTTGCAATACTCCCTCAGAAAGACCTCGCTCAATGATTAATTTTGGCTCGTTCAAGACATAGAGTAATATGAAACCATTCAAGAAAAGAGGGAAACACTCCTTCAAAATATCCAAGGCTTCATGAAGCCTTTTTAAATCAAATACTCTTCTCCACTTAATTGACTCAAAATGATGAACAAATCTAAACTCGTACAAAAGAATAAATAGCCCATTCCATACAGTTAAAGTTAACAAGGATGTTATAAGAGATTTTGAAACAAATAAAGAAAGAAACAAGACCACTGCACTAGTCGAATAACGATAGAACATGGTCTTCCCTGCAATATCCATACGCTCACGTTGTTGAAATAATCCCTGAAAAAGATCAGAAACCGCATCCCAAGCTCGATATAGAATCATTAGGAATGCCATTAGGATAACAGACGAGGGATATCTATTACCTCCTACTATCTTTAAATAAGGTAACAGTGTTACTATCATGGCAAGTATCGTCAAAATACGGGCTTGAAAATATGCTCTAAACGAATGCTTTTGCCTTACGTCTGTTCCGTGATAATTTCGTACTTGAAAAAGACCTATAACCACCCAAAGAGTCCCGATGGACCATACCAAACTAAATTGGTCAGCAACAGACGCCGCAGTCAATCGAGTAACGATTAAAAGATATAAAACCGACACACCCGAAGCTGCTAAATTTCCCAATAGATTCCAAAGATATATCGTTTTTGCATCTGGAAGCTGATTTTTTTTACTCATCTTTCCCTCTCAAGGCAATTGTTTGTACTAAGTTTTTGAACTTTGTATCAAGTTTAGATAAGCGAACTGTTAATTGATATTGATTAATCAGTAGAAGGAAAATGATAAAGAGGAAAATAAAGTTTACCGCCGAAACAATTCCTAATGCTCTCGCGATAATCTCAGCTAATTTTGGAAAGACACTAAATACAAGTAAAACTAGTGAAAAGAAAATCCAAAATAGTGAGTCATTAATTTGGACTTGAGATTTTCGAATTCCCTTAAGAATAAAGGTAACAGTTGCTAGAGATACAAAAATTAGAACAATTTGAAACCAAATGGTCATGGAGTCTAGCCTCGCTTTCTAAAGTTTTGAATGAGTAGGATTGACACAAACATATGTGTCATATATTTAATCGAACGAGAAAGAGTCAAGTAGCTTTCTCCTGCCTGTCTATCTTCCATTCTAACTTGTGTTTCCGCAACTTTTACACCATTACGGATGAGATAAGAAACAGTATCTGGCTCTGGACCATAGTTAATATTGAGTGCAAACTCTTTTATTAACTCTTCTGAGAACATTCTCATTCCTGAAGTTGGGTCCTTAATTGTCTTACCAGTAGTGAGTTTAATAGCTGAACTAATTAAGATATTGCCTAACATTCGTAAAGAATTTGGTCGTTTTTCTGTGACAAATCGAGAACCAATCACTAGATCAAAACCATCATCGATCTTTTCTTCCAAACTTTGAATATATTCTGGTAAGTGTTGACCATCGGCATCAAATTGCACCGCTTTTTTATAACCATGCTCATACGCATATCTTAAACCTGTTTGGAAAGCCCCAGCAAGACCGAGATTCACTGGTAAATCTACAATATTGTAATGATTCTCATGGCAAATTTGTGAAGTTTTATCACGAGAGCCATCATTGATGATAACATAGTCATATTGAGGATAGTTTTGAATGATGTTGTTAACAACATTTTCAATCGATCCTTCTTCGTTATAGGCTGGAATAATAATGAGTAAATCTGACATTTTTATACGTAGTTTCTCCTGAAAACTCTATTGAAAAAGGGCAGCCAAATATATTTCAGATTAATTCAACTGACCTTGGTTTTTATTTCACTTCTTGTTTGTAAAACTCTTTCAAAGCATCTTGCCATGTTGGGATGACAAATCCTGTTGCCTTAGCCTTAGCCAAACTCATTGTTGAGTTAAGAGGACGTTTAGCTTTAGCTGGGAATTGGCTTGAATCAACAGGTTTCACTTCAACATCAGTATCTTTGAGGATTTCGACCGCAAAGTCATACCAAGTTGTATCTTCTGCTGCATCGTTTGATAAATGATAATAACCATATTCCTTACGGTTTTCAGCCAAATAAGTCATAAATTCTGCTAAAGTACGTGTCCAAGTTGGACGGCCATGTTGGTCATTAACGACTGTCAGCGTCTTGTGAGTTTTAGCAAGGTTTTGCATAGTGAAGACAAAATTTTTACCATAGTTACCGAACACCCAGGAAGTACGGATAATGTAGTAGTTAGTCACATGTTTTTCAACTAGCTCTTCACCCATACGTTTTGTACGACCGTACTCTGTCTGTGGATCTGGTTTATCATCAACTTCCCACTCTTGACCGACTGGTTTTTCACCATTGAAAACGTAGTCCGTTGAAATATAAACAAGCGTTGCACCATGTTTTTCTGCAGCCTTAGCAACATTTTCAGTACCTGTCACATTAATAGCGTAGTCAAGCTCTTTGCCTTCATCTTCAGCAGCATCGACAGCTGTGTAAGCAGCACAGTGATAAACCAAGGTTGGTTTTACTTCCGCAAACACTTCATCTACTTTGTCAGCATCTGTGATGTCCATTTCTGCCACATCTACTGCTACATACTCTTCGTTACGTTCATCAAGTAGGTGACGAAGCTCGGTTCCGAGTTGGCCATTTGCACCTGTTACTAGAATCATATTTTTCTCCTCGTAATTCAATAATATTAGTTTTATTTTAACAAAAAAAGCAGAAAAAATCTGCTTTTACTCAATATTATTCTCTACTTTCGATACTATCAATACCAAAATATACCGCCATCCATCTATTAAACCACGCATCTCTTGACTCCCCTAAATTATTCGTACCATTATATGCATTAAATAAAGTTTTAGGTTTAGGATAACGTTTCAAAATAATAGTGGATTGTCCGTTCTCTTTAGCTTGATAAATCTCACGATATTGCATACTCACAACTTTGTAGGTACTATTTATATCACTAAACGCCTTAGTATAAGAAAATCCAAATTTAATCACTAGTAGTAATAAAAATACCAAGGCCAGTTTCTTGAGAAATAATACCTCTTCCAAAATTAAACGTAACAAAATTAGTAATGCTAAGCAAAGTAATACACTTGCCCCAAAAAATACCCTGTCAGGAAGCTCATTTGTTGCTACTAAACTGTATATACAAGCAAAGTGAGCACACATTATAAACAAGAAATAAAAAAATTGCTTTCTGTTCAAATAAGATTTAACAAGAGAATAAATTAAAAGTACTAATATAGCAATATATAATATCGAATATTTTTGCCAACTCATTTGAAATAAATTAGCTAATTTATTGCTGAGGTCGTAAAACAAGGGAATATCACCTGCTCTCTTTTGAGACCCAGGAGATGCTAGCATTAAAAGAAAACCAATACAAGCCGCTACAATTTCTAAAACTCTTGAAACACTTACTCTTTTTTCAGAAACAGCATCATACAATATTATTAAACTAATCAACAGAATAAATGCTGGAGAGGTATTTTCATTCCCTGCACCTGAAAAAAAAGCCAATGGAATTGTCCATAATATATTATATGGAGATTGGTTTCGTCTCAATACAACCTTCAACCATAGTAAGTCTAGGACAGCTGTCCATAAATAATTACCTGATCCTGAAATCCATAATACAGTTTTTCCGATTTCTGGAAGAAACCACCATAAAATCAAAAAGATTATCGCTAAATATAAAACTTGGTGTTTCCTATGCTTATTTGAAACTATTTCAAAGCTTAAACTATCTATTAATATTCCCAATGACAAAAATACAGAGGAATTAAATACATTGAAAACTTCCTTATTATATTGCATAAATATCTGAACGATAGAATGTCCAGTAAACCTACCATTCCAAACTTTCCAATGATTCATTTGAGAAGTAATCAAATCAAATAATGATCTTACTGGTTGTTCATTATCTGATGGAAATGGTTCCTTATAAATAAATCTATATACAAAATCATCAGATGTATAGAGAGTGAAGTGATTTAATAAATAAATTAAAGTGACTACAACGAGGCATACAAGGAGATAAACTATCTCTTTGTTGTTTTTTTCTTTCATTTTTTCTCCCAAATATAGATTTTGGATTCATTCTAACAAAAAAAGCAGAAAAAATCTGCTTTCATTTATAATTCTATTCAACTAATTCATTTGTATAAATAATTGGCTTTCTTCACCCTTTTTCTTTAACAATATACACCGGCCGTTTCTTGGTTTCTAGGAAAATCTTTGAAATGTAGTTCCCGATGATACCTAAGGCTAAGAGTTGGATTCCTCCGATAAAGAGAATGATTGAGACAAGGCTTGCCCAGCCTGCAACACTCCCACCTATGGTTAGTTTTCGAATAACGACAAAGAAAATTCCAACCAAAGAAATTAAGAATGAAAAGGTTCCTGCCCAAGTAGCAAGTTTCAAAGGCACTTCGGAAAAGTTGATAAAGCCATCAAGAGAATAGTTTAATAATTTCCAGAAAGACCACGAGGTTTCTCCGGCAACGCGTTCTCGATTTTCATAAGAGACGTAGGCTACATCAAAGCCAACCCATGAAAAGAGCCCTTTTGAAAAACGGTTAACTTCTTTAAGCTCTAGGATGGCATCAACAACTTGACGCGTCATCAAACGGAAATCACGCGCCCCATCTACCAATTCTGTGTCAGAAACTTTATTAATCAACCAATAGAAAGCCTTAGCAAAGAGTGAACGAATAGGTGGCTCACCTTTGCGGTCAGCACGTCGAGTCCCGACAACGTCATAACCTTCTTGGATTTTGGCATACATCTCGATAAGAAGTTCAGGTGGATCCTGAAGATCGGCATCCATAACGGTAACGTAGTCACCTGTAGCACGCTGAAGTCCTGCATACAGCGCAGCCTCTTTCCCAAAATTCCGAGAAAAAGAGAGGTAGTGAACATTTTCAAATTGCTTTGAAACCTGTCTCAAAACATCTAAAGTTCGATCTTTAGAACCGTCATCGACAAAATAGTAGTTGAAAGTCAACTGATTGGCCATTTGTCGTTCAACTGCTTGACAGGCTTCTAGGAAAGGATGGATAGTCTCTTCCTCGTTGTAACAAGGGACCACGATAGCCAGTGTTTTCATAAACCTTCTCCTAACGGATACCTAGGGCAATACGGGCATAACGACTCATCTTTTCAATAGTCCATGCTGGTGTCCAGACCAACTTAACCTCAGTCTTAGTGACTTCAGGTACTTCTTTCATAGCGTCATAGATTTGGTCTGTCAAAAGATCTGCTAAGGGGCATCCCATAGTCGTCAAGGTCATATCGATTTCAGTATAGCCATCTTGCTGGAAACGAATATCGTAAATAAGGCCTAGGTTGACAATATCAATCCCCAACTCCGGGTCAATAACCATTTCTAAGGCTTCCAAGATACGGTCTTTGATTTTTTCAATTTCTTCTTCAGTGTATTTCACTTCAGACATAGCTTTTCCTCCAAAATCAGGGCCTAACAATCAGGCCCCTTCCATTTACTCTATCTTAGTCTTCAATAAAGTCTTTAAGTTGTTTGCTGCGACTTGGATGGCGTAATTTTCGAAGGGCTTTAGCTTCGATCTGACGAATACGTTCACGCGTAACGTTGAAGACTTTACCAACATCTTCCAAGGTACGCATCTTACCATCATCAAGACCGAAACGGAGACGCAGAACATTTTCTTCACGGTCTGTAAGGGTATCAAGCACCTCATCCAATTGTTCACGAAGAACGACACGAGTTGTGTAATCTACTGGATTTTCGATAACTTCATCTTCGATAAAATCACCCAAATGGCTGTCATCCTCTTCACCGATAGGTGTTTCAAGCGAGACTGGTTCTTGAGCAATCTTAAGGATTTCACGAACCTTATCTGGTGTCATATCCATACGCTCAGCAATTTGCTCAGGTGTTGGGTCTTGTCCCAACTCTTGCAAGAGGTTACGTTGCTCACGTACCAATTTATTGATAGTTTCAACCATGTGAACTGGGATACGGATCGTACGTGCTTGGTCTGCGATGGCACGTGTAATTGCTTGACGAATCCACCATGTCGCATAAGTTGAAAACTTGAAACCTTTTGAGTAGTCAAATTTATCAACGGCTTTCATAAGTCCCATGTTACCCTCTTGAATCAAGTCCAAGAACTGCATGCCACGTCCGACATAGCGTTTAGCGATTGAGACTACCAAACGAAGGTTGGCTTCTGCCAAACGTTGTTTAGCTTCCAAATCACCATTTTCAACAGCGATAGCCAATTCTTTTTCCTCTTCGTTACTCAAGAGAGGCACTACCCCAATCTCTTTGAGATACATACGAACAGGGTCATTGACTTTAGCTGAGTTTGAACCAAGAAGCTCCTCGTCTGTAAGCTCTTCTGGTTTTGGTGCCTCAACAACATATTTAGATGAAGGATTTCCATCTTTATCAGTGATAGAGATACCACCATCTGTCAAACGTTCCAAAAGGTCATCAATCCCATCAGCATCTAAAACAAATGGGATAACTAGTTTTTCTGTGATTTCATCATCAATTGCTGTACCAGCTTTTTTGTGATTACGAATGAAATCAGCGACTTGAACGTTAAATGCTGTATTTTGTTTTTTCGTTGCCATGTGTTACTCCATATCTCGTTTTTGGGCGATGAGCATTTGCAGGGCTTCCACCGCTGCATCCACATCACCGTGGTTACTTGATTCTCTTATTTGTTTACTTTGCTTACGGAAGTCCTGTTCCCTCAGAAAATGATTTCTACGCTCTTCAATAGCCTGGACTTCCTCTAAATTGGTTTCAGGTGGCAAAATTTCCTCTAAAACCTGATAATAGGCTGTTTGTACTTCTTGAGAAAGCACAGACAAGGCTACCGTATCAATTTGACCATCTCGCTTCAAAATCTGAAAGAGTTCTTCTAACTCAGGTGTTTGGAAGAAAAAGTCATCCCGCATACGATAATCATTTAAAATCATAGGATGATTAAGCATGCGATGGAAGAGTTGATTTTCCGCGCGACGAAGACCTGTAATCTTAGGTGTAGAAGGTAGTTTGACCGTCCCTCTAAGTCCTGATGCTGAAGACTCGTAAGCACTATTACTAGCAGCTGATAATTGAGCCGTCTGCTGATTTCTCATGGTCAACCGTGCGTTATTGACCGCTTGCTCAACTTGGAAAAAATCAAAGTCTGGCAAAAGGTCAGCCACCTTAGAAATGTAGGAATTTTGTGCCGTTACAGAAGGCGACTTAGCAATAATCTTTGCAATCTGCTCGACATAGGCAATCTCCGCTTGAAGGTTGTCTACATTAGCAGGCTTGAGCTGTCCAATCCAAAATTCCACATCTGAAATGCGGGACTCAACCAAGAGTTTACCCAAGGCCTTTTCGGATGTTTTCTGTAGATATTCATCAGGGTCCATACTGTCTGGAATTTTAACTATATCAACTTGAAAATCCGATAACAGTTCCAAAGACTTGGCAATCGCATTTTGCCCAGGTTTATCACCATCATAGGTTAGAACTATTTTTTTAGTCAGTTTACGAAGACGATTGACATGCTCAGGAGTCAGAGCCGTTCCCATAGAAGCCACTGCATTAACATGCCCAGCTCTATAGGCGGCAATGACATCCATGAACCCCTCCATCAGATAAACCTCATGTGTCTTCTGTATCACTGGTTTAGCCTGATCCAAGTGGTAGAGTTCATAGGACTTATTGAAAATACGGGTAGCCCTAGTATTCTTGTACTTGGCCTGTCCTTTTTCAATATCTTCCTTAGTCCAAACACGTCCTGAAAAACCGATTGTCTTTCCAAACTCATTTTTGAGTGGAAACATGATTCGATTTTTAAAAGTATCGAAAATACGATTATTTTCAGAAAGATTAAAAAGACCTGATTCTGTCAGTACCTCTTCGTCATATTTTTTTGATACAGACTGATAGAGATAATCTGGTTCGTCAGGGGCTAGACCAATCTGAAAGGTCTTAAGTAAATCGTCAGTCATGCCACGCTCATAGAGGTAGGCACGCGCCGCTTCTCCTATCTTAGTCGTCGTCAAGACTGCGTGATAAAACTTCAGCGCATCCTCATGAAGATCATAGAGGGCTTGATTAGGAGAGTTCTGCTGCTGAGCCTGTCTTGGTGCATCTATTGTAACTGCAATACCTAAGCGGTCTGCCAGAACCTTGACACTTTCTTGGAAAGAAATCTGACGATATTCTTCTAAAAATTTGAAGACGTCGCCAGACTTGCCACAACCAAAACAATGGTAAAACTGTCTGTCCTCAATAACATTAAATGAGGGGGTTTTCTCCTTATGGAAGGGGCAGAGACCAAGGTAATTGCGGCCAGCACGATTAAGACTGACAACTTCACCAATTACGTCGACGATGTTGGTAATGCTCTTAATATCTTCTATTAAAGCTTTATCAATCACTATCTAATCGCCCCCTATCTTACCATAATTGCAATACCCCTAATTATAACACGATGAAAAATGAAAGTAAAATAAAATAGATTTTTTCATGAGCAAATCTCTTGTCAAGATTTACAAATTCAGATAAAATATTAAAAGTAAATAATAGAAGGGCTTAATTGTCAAAATGATTAAAGGGTTTAAAGACTTTTTGTTCAAGGGTAACGTCCTTGATCTTGCTGTAGCTGTTGTTATGGGGGCTGCTTTCAACGCTATTGTCACTTCACTTGTAAGTGATATCATCACACCACTTATCCTTAACCCAGTTGTTAAGGCTGCTAACGTTGAAAACCTCTCTAAATTGTCATGGAACGGTATCGCATACGGTAGCTTCTTGAGCGCAGTTATCAACTTCATCATCGTTGGTACTACTCTCTTCTTCGTTGTTAAAGCTGCTGGTAATGCAACAGCTCATGGTCAAAAACAAGCTGAAGAAGCTGCTGAAGAAGCTGGTCCATCACAAGAAGAATTGCTTGCTGAAATCCGCGACCTTCTTGCAAACAAATAATCTTTATTTGTTCAACTAAAGACACATGAAACTTAGGACGTCTGAAATCTCAGACGTCCTATTTTTTGTTTCTCATGACTACTAACTGACTTATTTATTCGATAAAAAGAAAAAAGCTTGAAAATACTCAAGCTTTTTTATGTTAATTTCATTCTTAATTAGAATTTTTTACGTTTGCGAGCTGCCTCTGATTTACGTTTACGTTTTACAGAAGGTTTTTCGTAATGTTCACGTTTACGAGCCTCTTGAAGAGTACCAGCTTTAGTCACAGAACGTTTGAAACGACGAAGAGCGTCGTCAAGTGATTCGTTTTTACGTACTACTGTTTTTGACAATGAATTCACCTCCTCAAGATAATGTAACATTTTACACGTTCTATCCAAGTATACATGACTCGCCTTTTTCTGTCAAGAATATATTTAAGTTTAGGAACTTTTTGCTATTACAGTTGACTTCTAAGTCTACTAAAACTATCCAAGGTTTTTCCTATACAAAAAACTAGAGGATTCATCTCCCCTAGCTACTGATTTATTCAGCTGCTGTATATTTAGAAGCATCCTTGATATACTCGTCGTAAGTACCATCTGCTTTCAATTTTTTGATGACTTTATTGACTGCTTCTTTCAATTTGTCGTTGCCTTTAGCCATAGCGACTGCTTTTGCATCGCCATCATCAACTTTGAGGGCAACACTTGCCAAGGCCAAATCTGAATTTTGTGCCACGTAACCTTCTGCTACTGGTTTTTCAAGGTCAACAGCATCAACTTGACCAGATTTCACCTCGTTAATCGCCTCACCCATTGCTGTAAGTGATATGACTGTTGAATCTTTCAATTGTTTCTTAGCAAGTCCTTCTTCAATGGTACCTTTTTGAACTGCTACTTTCTTACCTTTGAGAGCATCAAGACTTGAGTAAGTAGACTCTTGATCTTTACGAACGATGATAGCATTTTGTGTTTCGTAGTAAGGATCTGAGAAATCAAAGGTTTTCTTACGTTCGTCTGTTACTGAGATACCTGAAATAGCAAGATCAGCCTTACCTGATTGAAGGCTTGAGAGCACGTTATCAAAGCTCATTGTTGTAACTTCAAGCTTAACACCGAGTTCATTCGCAATAGCTTGTGCCAACTTGATATCTGAACCAACTACTTGGTCTTTACCATCCACCAAAGTTTTGAACTCAAATGGTGGATAGTCTGGGCTGACAGCCACGACAAGTTTTTTATTTTCTTTAATAGATTCGTCAGCGTCTTTTTTTGACCCACAAGCTACCAAAGTTACAGCAACAAGGAAAGCCATCGCCCCGAGGAAAAGTTTTTTCATAAGAAACTCCTGTATAAATATATTTTTTGCTTGTTTATTTTATTTAAAATTAGTAGCATTGTCAACATTTATTAAGAAATTGCGACAGTTTTTCCAAGCCCTTTTGAAGAACTTCCTTATCGCAACAATAACCAATACGGACATGTGACTCCTTGTCAAAACGGTTACCTGGAACCACAAGTACACCGTACTCCTGTAGAAGCTCTAAGGCAAACACTTCAATGGGACGATCAACATCTAATTTGACGAAGGAGGTTGACACACTGGCAGGACGAATCCAGCTAGCCTTAGGCTCTTTGGCAATCCACTCATCCATAAGAGCTAGATTTTCCTCTATAATCTGACGATTACGTTCCAAGATGGCTTCTTTATTTTCCAAAACAAGGGTAGCCACCATATCGTCAAAGACACCGGCGCAAATCATTGTGTAATCGCGGTAGTCACGTAGTATGTTTGCCACCTTAGTATTAGAAGCCACCCAGCCGACTCGAATACCAGGAATCGAATAAGTCTTTGAAAGACTGTTAACCGCAATTCCCTTTTCATATAAATCGACGATAGAAGGTGCAGGCTGGTCAAAACTACGATAGACCTCATCTGAAAAGATATAGGCTCCCACTTCTTTAGCGATAGCCACTAGATCCCCAAGGTAAGCAGCATCCATAAGGGCACCGGTCGGATTGTTAGCATTGTTAATGCAAATCATCTTGGTATTGGGACGAATCAGACGACGTAGTTGGTCCAAATCAGGCAACCAGCCCTTGTCCTCCTCAACTTCCCAGAGATCCACTTCCGCTCCTAGTGACTTGGGAATGTCATAGAGCTGTTGATAGGTTGGATACATGGAGATGATATGGTCCTCAGGCTCAATGAGAGCATAAAGCGCTAACATAGTAGCTCCTGTAGCTCCGTTGGTTTGGAGGATATTATCAACTGGCATGTTCTTGTATAAGCTAGCTACCTGAGTTTTGAACTCTGGTGAACCTTCAATCCAGCCGTAATCCATTTTTTTCTTTAGTAATTGAGCAAAAAAGGCATCCTTATCAAGGCCTGATAGGTCAAATAATTCTCTCATTGTAAGGGCCTTAATTGAAACTCCTGCGATATCACAAATGGCAGATTTTTCATGGACATTAAGCCATTCTTCAACACCAAAACGTGGTAGCTTCATCGTTTCTCCTTGCTTTTATCGAGCTCTGTTTACAATTTTATTTGTCATTTTTGGAAGACTTACCTACTTTGATAATAACTGTTTTTATCAGAGAATTCAATAAAAAATGGGGTATTCCTCATTTTAGATTTAAGAATGTTTTGAGAATTCCCTTTAGCTGCCAAAGCGAGCTCTAATCGAGACTTTTCGCCGTGATGAAAACACCTGAAGCGGGCTTGTTTCAGATGCTCGAAAATTTCGAGAACTTAGTCATGAAACTTCAAAGAAGTTCGCTAACGTCCGACATTACCTAATAAAAGTTTCTAAAAGAACTTTTATTCAATGCAAAATAGAAAATCTTTTGAGTTTACTTACTTTGTTTGTAACTTGATGCTTCTTTTAACCATTGGTCAAATTTTCCAGACTCCTTGGTCTCTTTGATGACAGCATTGATTTCTTTAAGTAAATCGTCCGAACCCTTACGTATCGCGACTGCATAAGCATCTGAACCATCTGACTTAAGGTTAAAGCTGGAAAGGGTTAAATCATCATTTTGTGCGATATAACCTTCTGCAATAGCTTTTTCAAGGACAACCGCTTGAATCTGTCCAGACTTGAGTTCGTTAATCATCTCACCATTTGAAGCGAGTGAAACCACACTTGCCTTAGAGAATTGTTTCTTAGCAACTGTTTCTTGAACAGACCCTTTTTGCGTACCGACAGTTTGTTTAGCGAGACTATCAGCACTTGTAAAATCATTTACCTTGTCTTTTTTGACAATCACTACATTTTCAGAGGTATAGTAGCTATCAGAAAAATCATAGACTTTTTTACGCTCGTCTGTTACCGAGATCCCTGCAATGGCAATGTCTGCTTTACCACTTTGCACACTAGCAAGGACATTGTCAAAAGACATAACAGAAAATTCAACTTTCACACCAAGTTTTTTCCCGATAGCTTTAGCCAACTCGATGTCTGCTCCAACTAAGGTATCCTTGCCATTGACCAACGATTTGAATTCAAATGGTGCAAATTCAGACTCTGTCGCTACGACAATTTTCTTATTTTCCTTAATCGTTTTTGTGCTCACTCCTTGACTCCCCCTACAAGCAACAAGAAAACACGTGGCAACTAGGGCTGTAAGCATAAACCAAAATTTCTTCATATTGTGACTCCTGATTTGCTAGAACTCTTAAGTGAAAGAGCGTAGGCATCTTGAACATAGCTGTCAATTTTACCTTCTTTTTTGAGTTTAGCGATAATCTTATTAACCTTGGTTTTAAGATCATCACTGCCCTTAGGCATCGCTACAGCGTAAGCATCGTTTGAATCTGATTTTAGAGCAATATCTGACATAGTTAAATCACTATTTTGGTCCACATAACCTTTCGCGATAGCCTTTTCTAGCACCACTCCTTCGACTTGACCTGATTTCAACTCATTGATAGCTTCACCAGGTTGCGCCAAGGAAACCACATTGGCATCCGACAAATTAGCTTTGGCAATATTTTCTTGAATTGAGCCTTTTTGAACAGCTATAGATTTCTTAGAAAAGTCGCTGATTTGTTTGTAGGTTTCTGTGGCATCTTTTTTGACAAGAAGAACCGTTTCAGAATCATAGTAAGTATCTGAAAAGTCGAAAATTTTCTGACGTTCTTTAGTAGCTGATATACCAGAAATGGCAATATCAGCTTTACCAGATTGAACGCTGGCTAGGACATTGTCAAAAGACATTTCAGAGAATTTGACTTTCACACCTAGTTCATCACCAATAGCCTTGGCAATTTCGATATCTGCCCCAGCAATAGTATCCTTACCATCTTGGATTGTTTTAAATTCAAAAGGGGCAAAGTGGGGATTAAGAGCGACAGTCAAAGTCCCCTTATTTTTTACTTTATCTAATGTGTTAGTCGATGAAGAACAAGCCGCTAAAGATGTAAAAGCAAAGACACCTGCAAGGCCCAATAAAAGTTTTTTCCATGGTTTCATAATCAATCTCTTTTCTATATTTATTAACTATGTAAGTATAATAATGTATTATTATACTTTTGTCAACGCAAAAATAGACTTTTATTGATTTGTTTTTATTTTTATTAATTTCAGAATCGTTATAAATGCCGAAAATCGTTTGTTTTAAAGTCTTCTATCTAATTTTAAAGACTAAAAAAACTATTCATTCATTTGAATAAATAGTTCATTTTCACCAAAATTCTCTTAAGAAGTCATTTTCAAGGCGCTCACGATAGAAGAGTTCTGAAAGATTATCCTCTTCAAACACACGAAGGAGATTAAGCATGTCATAGGCTAAATCCATATGAACTACCTCCTCTCGAGCAACCCACCGGACTTCTCCCTCTTCCGTTGAACGAAGATCCCCTTCAAAATCCGAGGTTCTATAGAGGAAAACCAAGTACCGTTCGTCATCTGTCGTGTACCAGTGCTTCATACCGACCAATTTAGGACTTTTGATGGTCAAACCAGTTTCTTCCTTTACCTCACGGATAACTGATTCTACTAGACCTTCATGTGCTTCGATATGGCCACCGGGTAGGGCTGCTCCCGACCAAGAATAACGCTTTGGATCGCGGATTTGCATGACAATGTTTCCACGGCCATCTTCAATGAGACACATGTTGGTCAAAATAGTTGCTTGTGAACGTGACATATATTTCCTTTCTTACTTATATTTCCTAAGTAATGAACCTAGCCTTAATCCATACTCTTCAGCTCTAGAACCATATCACGAATTTGGGCTGCCAATTCAAAATCAAGCAGTTCTGCCGCTTCGTGCATTTGCTTTTGAAGTTTCTTGATGGCTTCTTGGCGTTCTTTCTTGTTCATGGCACTGTAGTTCACAGTATCCTCTGCCACTTCTGCATCATTGGTCTTGGTAATCGAAATAAGGTCACGAATTTCTTTCTCAATTGTCTGCGGAGTGATACCGTGTTCCTTATTATAGGCCATTTGGATTTCACGACGACGAGCAGTTTCATCCATAGCTTTCTGCATAGACTCCGTAATCTTATCCGCATACATGATAACGTGCCCATCACTATTTCGGGCAGCACGTCCAATCGTTTGGATAAGCCCACGTTCATTACGAAGGAAACCTTCCTTATCAGCATCCAAAATAGCAACCAGACTAACTTCAGGAACGTCAATACCCTCACGAAGAAGGTTAATCCCAATAAGAACATCAAAGACACCCAAACGCAAGTCACGGATAATCTCAGTACGCTCCAAAGTCTTAATATCAGAGTGCATGTATTTGACCTTGACTCCCATTTCCTTGAGGTAATCGGTCAAGTCTTCAGCCATCTTCTTAGTCAAAGTTGTTACAAAGACACGCTCTCCTTTTTCAGTACGGGCATTGATTTCACCAAGGAGGTCATCCATTTGACCCATAGTTGGACGAACTTCGACTTCTGGATCAAGAAGTCCTGTCGGACGGATGATTTGCTCAACGACAGTCTCAGTCTGCTCCATCTCGTAGTCACCTGGTGTCGCTGACACATAGACAATCTGATGCACATGACTTTCGAATTCTTCACGACGAAGGGGACGGTTATCAAGAGCCGATGGTAAACGGAAGCCGTAATCGACAAGCATCTTCTTACGGGCTTGGTCTCCGTTATACATTCCTTTAATCTGTCCCATGGTCATGTGACTTTCATCAATCATGATGAGGAAATCTTCTGGGAAGAAATCAAGTAGAGTAAATGGTGGCTCACCTTCTTTACGACCATCCATGTGACGTGAGTAGTTTTCGATACCATTGGTGTAACCCATCTCACGAAGCATTTCGACATCGTATTCTGTCCGTTGACGAATACGTTGAGCCTCGATGAGTTTACCCTCGGCTTCAAATTGATTAACCTGAACCTCCATTTCTTCCATAATATTCTTGATAGCTTCTTCCATATGCTCTTCATTGGTCATAAAGTGAGTAGCCGGAAAAAGAACAAGGTGCTCAACTTCACCGAGATTACGTCCTGTCAAACTTTCAATTTCACAGATACGGTCAATCTCATCACCGAAAAATTCCACTCGAAAAGCATTTTCATCACGGCTGGCAGGGAAAATTTCAACCACATCGCCACGTACACGGAATTTTCCGCGTTGAAAATCAATATCGTTACGCTCAAACTGGATATCAACCAAGTCATTGAGCAACTTGTCCCGAGAAATTTCTTGACCAGGACGCAGGCTAACAGCTGAATCCGCATATTCTTTTGGCGAACCCAAACCGTAAATACAAGACACGGAAGCCACAACAATTACATCATTGCGTTCCAATAGGGCTGATGTCGCTGAGTGACGGAGTTTATCAATTTCATCATTAACAGAGCTATCTTTTTCAATATAGGTATCTGATGACGGCACATAAGCCTCTGGCTGGTAATAATCATAATAGGAAACAAAATACTCTACAGCATTGTCTGGGAAAAACTCCTTGAACTCACCATAGAGCTGGCCTGCCAAGGTCTTATTGTGGGCGATAACCAGAGTTGGCTTATTAACACGTTGGATGACTTGACTCATGGTATAGGTCTTACCTGTCCCTGTCGCACCCTTTAAAATTTGAGCCTTCTCCCCACCTTTGATATTATCAACCAAGGTTTCGATAGCCTGGGGCTGATCTCCTGAGGGTTCGTATTTAGAAACCAAATGAAATTGGTTGTCTTCTTTTCTATCTATCATGGTTTTTCCTTTCATTTATGCAATCATTTATCTCTTGATCGGAGAAAATCTCCCCACTTGTAAGTGGAATCTCAATCATTCGCATCTTTGCGACATAGGTACGTTTCTTCCGTGATTGATGACCAAGTTTTTGTCATAGGTAATGGCTATCTCACCATTTTTGAAGAAGATAAGCAAGACCTGATATCTCTTTTTATCATCAACTTCAGCATCAAGTCAAAGACATGCTCGATGCATTTCAAAGAATATCTCACCGTCGAAGAGCGTTCAATATCCCCCATCTGCGTTGACCAAGCCTTCTTGACAAACTCAATCTCTGATAAGGGAATTTCAAAGGTTTTGCGTCCAAATACTTGGCCGTAGTAGGTCAAAGAATTGTCATCAAGTTCCAACAGTTTTCCATGACCTTTGAGATTTACAATACCATCTATGAGAAGAACAATGGATAATAAGAGCCAAAATAAAACAATGAGACCAAGGAACTGCTTGACTAGATCTTCACGAAGGGAACCTCTAATAAGCTCAGGAAAAAGGATCCATAGAGACAAGACGGAAAATATAAGGCTAACCACTATTTTCAATTTCAATATGAGCCCATCAAGCTTTACTATCATCTCGTCCCCTTTTTCAAATCTTTCTTCTATTTTAACATAGAAGTAAAAAGACCGAGTCTTTAGAACTCAGCCTTAAGAATTTTCTTTTTTCAATTGTAGTCGAAGAATAACAATACCAATCAGGAGAACGATACAGGTAATAATATTACCTTCTAGACCAAGGGGCTCCACCTGATAACCAATCCCGGTACACCTGACTTGGTATGGAAGCGCAATAGGCTATCACCTGCATTCTGTCCACTGACTGCCACGCCAACTAGATTTCCTTGCGTAAAGTTCCAAGCACCATGAAGGGATGCCACTCCCCAGATATTATCTGTCTTGAGCATGTAAAGAGCCATGAGGACTCCTACTAGAATAATACTGATAAGAGACAAGGCAGTGACACCTTGATTTCCTAGGTGTAGTATTGAAAAGAGAGAACTTGAAATAGCAATTCCCCAGGAAAGGTTCAATTTACTAGTCACCGTCTGAAGTAGCCAACCACGTGTCACCAATTCCTCAGTCCCGCCCTGGATAAACCACCAAGTAAAGAAGTCCCAAGGAAACTCGCTAACAAGAGTAGAGTCCCAAAGCCCCACCCCTTAAGTAAGTTCAAGCAAATATTCCCCTTAAAAAATCCGAGTGTACGAATGGGACGTTTTTTAAACAACTTTAACTCAGATAAAGATAACTAAGGCAGTAAAGACAAAGGTTCCCATCTGAAAATACAAGCTTGAAAACAGTTTAGTGGAAATCGTATTTATATTCCGAAACTGAATGTTGCCATTAAATATCAAGAATGAGAGAATAACAGTCATGGGAACTCCCACAACAATCCCTGCTAGAAATCCACCTATAAGGACATATCCAGAGGCAATAAAACAGGAAAGCATAATCATCAGCCAACTAGGGACTTTATCATATCGGCTGGTGTATTTCTCAAGCATACTTTTCTTCATTTTCAGCTCCTGTAACTAATCTTCCCTGTATTAGGGTACAGTATAACGAATTGACACAAACTTGTCAACTTCTTCTAAAACAACTCTCACAATTAACAATTATTGTTATATTTTATAACATGAAGCTTCTCAGAGTTTGATAACAAGGGCTTTTTTTGATAGAATAGAAAGGTATTTTATAAAGGAGAACTTTTTATAATGAAGAAAAAACTTCTGACACTCTTTTTGAGTGTCATGTCAGCTCTCTTTGTTTTCGGAGCTAAGGCATCTGCTAGCACGATTTCAGTAGTTTCAGATACAGCCTATGCCCCATTTGAATTCAAAGACTCTGATCAGACCTACAAGGGTATCGATGTTGATATTATCAACGAAGTTGCCAAACGTAAGAATTGGGATGTTAACCAAACTTATCCTGGTTTTGATGCAGCCGTTAACGCAGTTCAGTCAGGACAAGCAGACGCCCTCATGGCAGGTACAACTGTAACCGATGCACGTAAGAAGGTCTTCACTTTTTCAGACACTTATTACGACACATCAATTGTTATTTACACTCGTAGCAACGACAAAGTCAGCGACTACAAACAATTGAAAGGTAAAACGGTTGGTGTTAAAAATGGTACCGCCGCTCAAACCTGGCTTGATAAAAACGCTAGCAAGTATGGTTTCACTGTTAAAACTTTTGACACTAGTGACTTGATGAACAACAGTTTGGACTCTGGTTCAGTTTATGCAGCCATGGACGACACACCAGTTGTTCAATATGCTATTGGTCAAGGTAAAGACTATGCTATCAACATAAAGCCTGAATCTATCGGTAGCTTCGCTTTCGCTGTAAAAAAAGGTGGAAAGCACGAAAGTCTTATCAAGGATTTCAATGAAGCCCTTAAGGAAATGAAGGAAGACGGCACCTACGATGAAATCATGACCAAATGGTTGGGTGACTCAGCAAAAGCTTCTTCAAAATCTTCATCGTCAAAACCGTCGGAAGCTCTTAACTTGACTGGTGATGCTAATGCAAAAGCTACTCCTACTAAGGAAACTTACACCATCTCAATGGACTCATCGTTTGCACCATTTGAATATCAAAATGGTTCTGGTAAGTATGTTGGTATCGACGTTGACATCATCAATGCCATTGCTAAAAACCAAGGTTTCAATGTTAAATTAACTAACCCTGGTTTCGATGCATCACTTAATGCCGTTCAATCTAGCCAAGCCGATGCGGTATTGGCTGGTATGACCATCACTGATGCCCGTAAACAAATCTTTGATTTCTCAGATCCTTACTACACTTCAAACATTCGTTTAGCTGTGAAAAAAGGCTCTAACATTAAGAAATACGAAGATCTCAAAGGTAAGACTGTTGGTGCCAAAAACGGAACATCTTCTTACTCTTGGTTAGAAGAGAATGCCGACAAATATGGCTTCACGCTTCGTGCATACGATGAAGCTTCTACTATGTATGATAGCTTGAACTCTGGTTCAATCGATTCCCTTATGGATGATGAAGCCGTACTTCTATACGCTATCCAACAAGGACGTAACTTTGAAACACCTATTAAGGGAATCTCTACTGGTAAAGTTGGCTTTGCTGTTAAAAAAGGGGCTAACCCTGAGTTGATTGAAATGTTCAACAATGGTTTAGCTGCTATTGTTAAAGACGGTACTTACGATAAGATTATCAACAAATACCTTGACAATAACAAATCTAAAGAAAAGAGCTCAACCAATGTTGCCGATGAAACTACAATCGTAGGCTTAATTAAAAACAACTATAAACAACTTCTCCAAGGTCTTGGAATTACCCTTGGATTGACCCTTCTTTCATTTGCTATTGCCATGATTATCGGTATTATCTTCGGTATGATGGCAGTTGCACCAAACAAGACCCTTCGTGTGATTTCACAAATCTTTGTTGACGTTGTCCGTGGTATTCCATTGATGATCGTTGCAGCCTTCATCTATTGGGGTATTCCGAACTTGATTGAAAATATCACCGGTCACCAGTCACCAATCAATGACTTCGTGGCTGCGACTATAGCCCTCTCACTTAATGGTGGTGCTTACATTGCTGAAATTGTGCGTGGTGGTATCGAAGCTGTCCCTATTGGTCAGATGGAAGCCAGCCGAAGCTTGGGTGTCCCATACAATACAACAATGCGTAAGATCATCTTGCCACAGGCTGTTCGTTTGATGTTGCCAAACTTCATCAACCAATTTGTTATCTCATTGAAAGATACGACTATCGTATCAGCTATCGGTTTGGTCGAACTCTTCCAAACTGGTAAAATCATCATTGCTCGTAACTACCAATCATTCCGTATGTATGCGATTTTGGCCATCATTTACTTGGTCATCATCACATGCTTGACGAAATTGGCTAAACGACTAGAAAAGAGACTTAAATAATGGCTGAATTGAAAATCAATGTGCAGGACTTGCACAAATCATACGGCGACAATGAAGTCCTTAAAGGCATTGACGCCAAATTCTACGAAGGGGACGTTGTATGTATCATCGGTCCTTCAGGTTCAGGTAAATCAACCTTCCTTCGTACTCTTAACCTACTTGAACCAATAACTTCTGGTAAAGTAGTCGTTGATGGCTATGAATTATCAAACCCTAAGACAAACCTTGACAAAGCCCGTGAAAATATCGGGATGGTTTTCCAGCATTTCAACCTCTTCCCACACATGACTGTCCTTGAAAATGTGACATTCGCACCAGTTGAACTGGGACGCATGACTAAAGAAGAAGCTGATAAATTAGCTATGGATCTTCTAGACCGTGTCGGACTTTCTGACAAAGCTGATGCTACACCAGATAGCCTATCTGGTGGACAAAAACAACGTGTGGCAATTGCACGTGGTTTGGCAATGAATCCTGACATCATGCTCTTTGACGAACCTACTTCTGCCCTTGACCCTGAGATGGTCGGAGACGTTCTTAACGTTATGAAAGAATTGGCAGAGCAAGGTATGACCATGATTATCGTTACTCACGAAATGGGATTTGCCCGTCAGGTTGCTAACCGTGTCATCTTTACTGCAGACGGTGAGTTCCTTGAAGATGGTACACCAGATCAAATCTTCGATAACCCACAACACCCACGTTTGAAAGAATTCTTGGACAAAATTTTAAATGCCTAATTATTAAAACAGTTACTCCTGATGAGGTAACTGTTTTTGATTACCAATTTAAATAAAAAAACAGGGCAAGTACTACACTTGCTCTGTTTCTTCATTTAATTCAGGGTGTTTTGCCGCTTCTTTCCTTGCCAAACGCTCACGCTCAAGACGGAGTTTTCGGTTAGGGTTTAATCGCGTAAAGAGTTCTTCAAGTTTCTTCGGATTCCAGACATCAGCCGCAGAAACAAAATTCCCATCTTTATCCTTGAAGGATATTGGTTTATTTCCCATTGTAAACCTCTCCTTTCAATAATTTGTTGTATTCAACATGTATTTATATCACACTAATCCATGCGACACAAGTCAATCCTTAACCCCCACTTTAGGCAGGTAATGAGGTTGCCATAGCGGCCGCCGTAGACTATCAAGTGTTGAAGCACTTGATAGTCTTTCAACGTCAATCCACAAACTCAAATTCGAAGTTACCAATACGAACAATATCGCCGTCCTTAGCACCACGTTCACGAAGGGCTTCATCAACTCCCATACCACGCAATTGACGAGCGAATTTCATAATAGATTCATCACGTTCCATGTTAGTCATGACAAAGAGTTTTTCAAGTTTTTCACCAGAAAGCACCCATGACGCATCATCGTCACGACTGATTTCAAATGGACGTTCTTCTTCGTTAAAGCCATAGTATACTTCTTCTTGTTCCATATCATCTTCGTTATAGAGCAAGAATTCATCTGTTTGATCAAGTAGTTCAGCAGTAGCTTCCAAAAGATTTTCCAAACCTTGATGGGCCAAACTTGAAATAGGGAAAATTTGTGGCAACTCATCAAATTCATCATAGTTAGCAGCCAATTTTTCCTTAAACTCTTTCAAGTTTTCCTCAGCCTCAGGCATGTCCATCTTATTAGCAACAATAATTTGTGGACGTTCCATCAAGCGCAAGTTGTAAGTTTCCAGCTCTTTGTTAATTTGAAGATAATCCTCGTAAGGATCACGCCCCTCACTCGCTGACATATCAATAACATGAAGGATAACACGTGTACGCTCGATGTGGCGGAGGAACTGTGTTCCCAAGCCAACCCCCTGGCTAGCACCTTCAATCAATCCTGGGAGGTCAGCCATGGCAAAACTCTCTCCTGACTTTGTACGGACCATTCCCAAGTTAGGAACAATTGTCGTAAAGTGGTAAGCACCAATCTTTGGTTTTGCTGCCGTTACCACACTGAGAATTGTTGATTTACCAACAGATGGGAAGCCAACCAAACCAACATCAGCCAAAATCTTCAATTCCAATTGAAGTTCGCGCTCTTCACCTGGTTCACCATTTTCAGCGATTTCAGGGGCAGGATTACGAGGTGTCGCAAAACGGATATTTCCACGTCCACCACGTCCACCATGAGCAACGACAAACTCTTGGCCATCCTCGACCATATCAGTAATAACCTTACCTGTTTCAGCGTCACGCACTGTCGTACCAGGCGGGATGCTAACGATAAGGTCCTCAGCTCCTCGACCATGCATACCCTTGGTCATCCCTTTTTCACCGTTCTTAGCTTTGAACTTACGGTTATAACGGAAATCCATAAGGGTGCGCAAGCCTTCGTCAACCTTGAAAATGACTGAGCCACCCTTACCACCGTCACCTCCCCAAGGACCGCCATTTGGCACATATTTTTCACGACGGAAGGCAACCATCCCATCGCCACCACGACCAGCTTGGACACTGATCTTGGCTGTATCTAAAAACATACTCATTTATATTCTCTCTTTCTGATTTGTATGCTGTGTTCTAATTTGATCTCAGACCAAAGAATCTCCGACATACACAAAAAAACGCTTGATAGCGTCTTAACGGACAACTGAGACTGCTTGGAAAATCAATGCCCCAACTGTTACTACTAGCATAATCAAAACGACTAATACTGTTAGACGTTCAAAAAATGATTTCTTACGTGGTCCGTTATCTCCAAATGCCACTTGAATTTACCTCGTTTTTTCTTCTAGAATATCACAATAATAGTAACAAAAATCCGCCTATTTCGCAACTACTAGACTATCTTAGGTCAAAGGAACTCCAAAAATAGTTAGAGCGTCTAACTCCTCCTGTGTCAAACGTCGCCAAGCACCAAGCTCTAAATCATTTGGCAGGCTTAAAGGTCCCATTTTCAAACGTTGTAAATCCGCCACTTCCTTACCGCAAGCGGCTACCATACGCTTAACCTGATGGAATTTTCCCTCAGCAATGGTAATTTGAACCAAACTAGTACTCGCATTCCTGTCGACTGATACAATCTCTAATTTCGCTGGCTGACAAGTATGGTCTTTAAGCTTGATCCCTTTTTCAAAAGCCAAGATATCCTCTTCATCCATAATACCAGCCACCTTGGCCTGATAAATCTTGTCCACATGCTTTTTGGGAGACAGCATAGCGTGGGCTAAGTCTCCATTATTGGTCAATAGAAGAAGACCATGAGTATCAATATCCAAGCGACCAACTGGAAAAACCTGCTTATGTCTTGCTGTCTCATCGAGTAAATTGAGGACAGTCTTATGACGAGAGTCTTCCGTTGCTGAAATGACACCTTGCGGTTTATTTAAGAGATAGTAAACAAAGGTCTCATATGTCAACTCCTGACCCAAGTATGCAATTTGGTCTTTATCCTCATCAATCTGAGTCTTAGGTGATGTCTCCACCTGCCCATTTACGGTCACTTGCTTCTTTTTCAGAAAGGTCTTGACTTGACTACGACTCCCGACACCACAGTCTACCAAAAACTTGTCCAGACGCATCTATACTTCCTCCTTTATTGGAATCCAAACTTCCATTTCATAATCTTCAGCCTGACGATTCCCTGGTGGATAAACCTCTACAGTTGGCTGATCAATCATTTCAAAATGGTTCTTAGCATAATGAAAACTCTCCCAAACAGCTGCTGTTGCAGGCCCTCTAAGTTTAAAAACCGCATAAGTGGCTGGTGCAAGAGCAAACATTTCCATACTATCATCCTCACCAGCCAAGGCCGTTACATAAGTCTTGCGACTGCCATCATTGATCCGAATCCCATAGGTAGGAACAGCCAAATCATCTTGCTCTGCCAAAAATTGTACCCAAAGGAAGTCTGTTGGCTTACCTAGCTCCTCGCCTTCAAAAGCCATCCCTGAAAAACTCAAAAAACTTTTCGAACAACCTTCACATCATGGCGAACGGTTACTAAATCTAACTTTTGTATCACTTTTTTAAGCTTTGTCAGCTCAACTGGAACCTCATCATCTAGTATATAGGAATTTTTTTCTACAAATGCTTCTTTTTCAACATTTCAAGATCCAACACCCAACCTTCAGATCTCACACTCTTATCTTCAAAAAGGTAGCTAAAATGCTTGCCTCTCTCATTGAATGACCCATCAACTAAACAATAAAGGGATTCAGACAAACCAATAACCACCATCTCCAGCCCAGTCACTTGAAATATAAGTTCTTGGTCCCTAAGTCGTACCTTCATCGTCAGACTTTCAGCATATATAGTAAAACTATTATCCAAATCCATTACGGACTGAAAAAAGATCCGGTGTATACTAGAAAAAGTCCAGACGGTATGCCAACGACACATCATCTCATAATCATCAATAGTTACAAGAAGAGAAAATTCCTGCTGATCAGAGGCACAAGAATATTCCTGAATACTCAATTGGTCTGGTGTCAGGTAGTCATTTACAAAGACTGCAAAGTCATCCATAGTTTAAAAATCTGACATAAGATTCCTTCTCTACTCCGAAATCGAGCCCGTCACATACATGGTAAAGGTCGCTCTAGTAAGAATTTTTTCCTCCTGATTAGTAATGAGGACTTCTACCAACTTGGTCGTTTTACCATTATGCACACAAAGACCTTCAATCTTGAGTTGGTCAGACAAATGACCTGCCTTTAAATAATTGATATTGGACTGAAGAGTTACAGCGTAGTCTCCTGTTGAAAGTGCCACAAGTCCTGCCACCTGATCACAGAGCGTAAATAAATAACCACCATGAGCATTACCAAAATAATTTAAGGACTTCTCGACTACCTCAGTAGTGACAATCACATGCCCAGTTTCAAATAGTTCTTCTTTAAAATTCTCAAACACACGGATTTCATGTAGTTTGTCTTGCATAGCAAGCCCTCCTATCAATACCCATTCCACCACAAGTGAAACAGGTTGTCTATAGCTACTAGTATAACACGAATTTCTCAACGGATAACAAGCTTATTTGACTAAGCTGATATCAACATCTATATCCTCACGAAAAAAATTCTTCGCTCGGCAATAAGTATCTAAAAAAGACAAGATTTCCTGCTCATTATCACTATTCAAGTCCTTAGGTAGATGAATGTCAAGCTTGAAATGCCCTTCTTCATAGCTAGAATCAACCTGAATTGCAAGCTCCTCTATTTCCTGATAATTGGAAAAATAACTCTGTAGACACATGGTCACGCAAGAGGCTAAAGCAATATTCACCCAACTCATAGGTGTCATCCCATCTTCCGTATATCCGAAGGTTTCACAGACACTCCGTAACCCTCTGAAACTGAATAATAGCGTTGTCAACTTTAATCGTCGTTTGATACGTAATGCACCTACATTTGTTTTTTTATTATAACAAAGAGAAGCCTAACAACCGAACCGAACACTTGAAATATCTATCACAACCCTTAAGGAATCCTCTTACTTTTCAACAGATTAATCTTATACAATACCTACATTACTAAGAGATTACAATTAGGTAAAAACAACTGGAAGTGCTTTTAATTTGATGAGTTTTCATTAAATTAAATCTACTAATAAAAAAGGGAGATTATTATGAGAGTTTTTTCTAAATTAACTTTAGCATCTGTCTCAGTTCTCGCCTTGTTAACCCTAGCAGCATGTGGTAACTCCAAAGATAAAAGTAACTCATCATCATCTTCATCATCAAGTAGGGTGAGAAAAGACTCTTCTTCTACCGACTCAAGTGCCTCAGTTAAAGTTAACAAAGACGGTTCAACTGAATTGAACGGCGAGAACGGTAATTCAGCCAAAATAAATGGTGAAAATGCTGTTTAAGCCAAGACGATACAAATATAAAAGTTGGCTCAGACGGAACTGTCTCAATTGGTAACTAATATAAGATAGGCTAGCTATTCTGCTAATCTTTTTAGATTCAGAATAATAAAATCGTTACCTAAAGATGCTATAATAGGGGTGGAAATCCATAATCAGGGGGTGAGAGAATGAAACATAAAATCATCTTGGGATGTTTGGCTGCAGCTGCCTGCGAGATCCTTTTTGGGCTCAGTTTTATATTTACCAAATCGATTACAGCACAGGCCAGTGGCCTTGCTTTAATCTCTTGGCGTTTTGTCACAGCCTTCTTCTTTGTCAACCTTTATCTTCTCACAAAAAGACAAAAGGTAGTCATAAATGGCAGAAATCTCAAACCACTGATACGTATTGCCATCCTTAATCCTATTATCTATTTTATCTGCGAAACGATTGGGATTCGTATGACTACTGCCTCTGAAAGTGGAGCATTCCTCGCTTTCATTCCGGTCGTCGCACTTATCATGTCTAGTCTTATTTTGAAAGAATGGCCAAGTCGTTGGCAAGTGGTAGGTGTCGCTACAACCCTCATCGGTATCATTATTGCCATATTCGCTGCGGGTGGCTCCACCAACTTCTCACTTGTCGGATACTTCATTTTAGGTTTAGCCGTTGTCTCCTATGCCCTTTATTGCGTTGACGTTGAAAAAGCCAGTCAATTCACTAGCTTTGAGATTACCTATTTTATGTTAGCCAGTGGTTGCCTTACATTTGGACTCTTTGCACTAAGCCATAGCTTTCTAGCGGGTAACTTGAAAGAGCTTTTAACGCTCCCTTGGAGTAATCCAAAGTTCGCCATAACCATCCTGTACCAAGGATTGGGGTGTAGTGTTATAGGGTATATCCTTTCAAATTTTGCTATCGCAACTATCGGGGTTAACCGAACTGCTTCTTTCATTGGCATATCAACGATTATCTCAATTCTAGCTGCTGTAGTCTTCTTAGGAGAGCCCTTCTCACAGTTACAAATCTTAGCGGGAATCTTGGTAGTCCTTGGAGTCTATGTGGCTAATAAAAATTAAAACTCTTGGAAATTTATCCTCCAAGAGTTTTTTGCTGTCAATCAAGTTCTAACTGAATCAAAACCACAAGCTCTTTCTCATTAGGAATACTACTTACTGCCGTCAAATCAGGCAAGACCTGGTCCACATAATAATAAATAATATAAGCCAAAAATACTGACGATTTCGTCATAACATTAAATAAAGAAGCTACCTGAATAATCCGACCCAAATTGGGAAAACTAATCCTGCAAGCTTCCTCAATCGTGTGAAAAATAGCTGGATATTCGTATAACATGTCCCTTCTCACATTTCAATACTAGACTCCTTTATGATAAGATGAGTTCTAAGAAATGTCAACCGAAAATTGTGATAACAAAAGTTTTGGAACCATTCGAAACAACACAGCTCTAAAACGTTTGGGTATGAGGTTGAGGAAGAAATGAAGTTTTGGAACCATTCGAAACAACACAGCGAGTTAAAATAAGGCTTAGTCCGTATTCAACTTGAAAAGGTGGCACCGATTCGGTGTTTTTTTTATACACAAAGAGTCCCTTGGAATCATCCAAAGGACTCTTTTATCTCTACTATTTTTCCACCTCATCCAAGATCTCAATGACCTTATACAAATCTGGTTCTGTGATCTGATAAGGAGCTTGTGCACGGACAATTGGTTTGGCACAAAAGGCGATGCCTATGCCGGCTGTCTTAATCATAGGCAAATCATTGGCTCCATCACCCATAGCAATGGTTTGAGAGAGTTTAAGTCCATTTTCCGCTGCCCAATCTTTAAGCTTAGCTACCTTGACATCTTTGGTAACAATCTCACCATAAACCTTTCCAGTTAAGAAACCATCGATCACCTCAAGGTGATTGGCCTTCACATAATCAATACCTGCCTCTTTTGCCAGTCTATCAACTGTCTCATGGAAACCACCAGAAACTAAACCTACCTTGAAGCCACGTGAGTGGAGTTCATCCACAAGTTCCTTGGCTCCCTTGTTGAAGTGAATGCGGGCATAGACCTTCTCAAATATACTGTCAGGCAATCCCTTAAGGGTTGCCACACGCTCATTCAAAGCCTGTCTGAAATCTAATTCTCCACGCATGGCCCGCTCTGTGATTTCAGCGACCTCTCGACCAACACCAGCCTCTTCCCCCAATAAATCAATTACTTCTTCTTGGACCAGAGTTGAGTCTACATCCATAACTAATAAGCCTTTTACTTCTGACATAAATTCCTCTATTCTTTAATACCTATATAACTTTTATTAAGCTTCTCATTAATCTAAAAAGAGATAAGGTTCTTCAAAAAAGATTCTGGACCTAGGCCCAGAATCTTTCTTCTACATACGAATTTGTTCGCGTGTTTTTTCGTAAGACGATACAAAACGATCTGTTACACCTGGTTCTACTGTTTCCAGGGCGTAAGAGATTTCTTCCAAAGATGCATCGTAGTCATGGTCGACTTCGAACAACTTAAGCGCATGCTCAAAGCTACTTTGAACAGCAGGTTCGAAAGAGCGGTAACGGTTTGAGTACTGCAAAAGTTGTTCAGTCAAGGTTGCATTTTGAACAACCAAATAAGCAGTCTCTTCCAAATGCTCAATAGCATTTTTTGACGTTTCAGTCAAACGCATTACTGCATCAATATTAATACGTCCACGGCTGAGCTCATCCATTAGAGCTTCAATTTGTGCACTTGTTGAGAAGAATACACTCAAGAAGGATTCAGGAATACCTGGAAGATTACGTTTTTCCATGTAACGCTTGATAACATGCAATTTATCAATATAAACATCAAGCTCATCACGCGCCTTAGCTTCATTTTTCTCGATAGCTCGAAGATTTTCAAAAACCTCAACCTGTCCATTTTCAACAGCAGACAAGGTGTTGAGACTCCTTTCGAAGATCTTTTCAAGTTCTGAGAAAGGTTTCACCTGATTATCAAAGTTTTCAAGTGTTGGAAGAACTGCTGTTTCAACACTCGAAATATCTGAAGTAAAGCTACGTACATCTGCTTCATAAGTTTCATCGAAAATGTAAGTCAACATGAGACGCTCAAGCTCTTCTTGAAGTTTCTTGTTGTTTTCTTTAGCATGCTTGAGATAATCTGGCAAAATTTTCTTTTGACGCATAACAACCTTGTATGATGCAATTTCACGTTCGAAAATACTATACAAGTTGTCAATCTTTTCTTGAATATCAGCATTTTTTTCTTCCGCACGATCCAGATCAAGAGAAACCAACTCACTTGAGTTTGAACGGATAGCTTCACGAATTTCCTGGAAGTGACGTTCGATATTTTTCTCAGGGAAGTGGTAATTTTGCTCAATCAACTTGCGGTAGCCAGATTCCAAATCATCCAACTGATCTGGGAAATCATCTTCCAACTTAGCTACAATGGCTGGAATTTTCTCTGTAATTTGGCCCAAAGCAATGGTGTGCTCCTCTGCACGGTTCAAAATGCTCGATGCCTCAACAGGGTCACCTGATGAATTAAGAGTCACGAATTCGGCAAACTCCGATTCAATATTTTTAAGCTGTTTAGTGATCTCATCCAAAGTAGAGCCAAAATTATCAGAGTTTTCTTCAATAGAATTTTGCAACTCTTCGTACAAGTCAAGTGCGTGTTTAACACGAGCACTGTTCTTTTCTTCTTGTTCTTTCAAGCTTGAGAGTGCCTCACGGACAGACTTAATGTCTTCTTCCACAAGATCTAATTGACTCTCAATATTATTGATTTCAGCACTAGCTTTGAAGAAATGAAAGTTATCATTCATATTTTCAGCTTCAAAAATATGATTTTCAATATCTGCGAATGAATTTGTTGAGATATCTATCCATTTCTGATTCCATTCACGGAAAGTTGTTTGACTTTGTCCAATTAAATGAAGATTTTTAACTTCTTCAATTTCTTCGTTAATTGGCAAGTCAAACAATTTTTGCTTGCGTTCTTCAAGCTGTGCAATCCGCGAATCATTTCGTTTTCTAATAAGAATACCGACTAAGTAAGCGACAATTACAAGTATAACTGCCACTACAATCAGTAAAACAATTCCGCTAGACATAGTTTCTCCTTAATCGTCTATTATGTTCATAAATGTAGAGTAATGTTACGATTATAACATAGTTATCCTAGCATTGCACCCTTTTCTAAAAGAATATTAGATATCCAGAGTACTGTAAACGGCATTTTCTTCGATAAATTCGCGGCGAGGTTCAACCTTATCTCCCATCAGCATATCAAAAATCTTATCGGCCTCTGCAGCATCATCCACAGAAACACGTGCCAATAAACGATTTTCAGGGTCCATGGTAGTTTCCCAAAGTTGGTGGTCATCCATTTCACCTAAGCCTTTATAACGTTGTACCGTAGGTTTTGAACGCCCCACACTGTAGTTTTCAAGAGCAGCACACAATTTTTCTTCTTGATCCGCACCTGGCTGGATATACTCTTTAATCTCAGAACCAACCTTAACACCATAAATTGGTGGTTGTGCAATGTAGACATAGCCAGCTTCCAAGACTGGACGCATAAAGCGGTAAATCAAGGTCAAGAGCAAGGTACGAATGTGAGCCCCATCAACATCGGCATCGGTCATGATAACCAACTTGTGATAGCGAGCTTTGCTGACATCAAATTCTGATCCAAAACCGGTTCCCATAGCTGTGAAAAGAGAACGAATCTCTTCGTTGGCTAGAATCTTATCCATGCTAGCCTTCTCAACGTTCAAAATTTTACCACGAATTGGCAAGATAGCTTGGAATTCACGATTACGACCCGATTTAGCAGAACCACCGGCTGAGTCCCCTTCGACAATGAAGAGCTCATTCATTTCGGGATTGTTTGACGAACAATCTGCCAACTTACCTGGAAGGTTTGAAATTTCAAGACCTGACTTCTTACGTGTCACCTCACGAGCACGCTTAGCGGCGATACGGGCCTTAGAAGCCAGAATTCCTTTTTCAACAATCTTTTTAGCAATAGCAGGATTTTCCAAGAGGAAGCGACTTAAGGCTTCACTGAAGAGACGATTAGTAATCTTAACCACTTCTGAGTTTCCAAGTTTGGTCTTGGTTTGCCCTTCAAACTGTGGGTTGGGATGCTTGACAGAGATTATAGCAGTCAAGCCTTCACGAACATCATCACCAGTCAGATTATCATCTTTTTCTTTGAGAATCTTATTCTGACGTGCATAATCATTGATAACACGAGTAAGAGCCGTACGGAAACCTTGTTCATGAGTACCACCTTCATGAGTGTGGATATTATTGGCAAAACTCATCACCGTTTCATGGTAGCCGGTCGTATACTGCATAGCAACTTCGACTGAAATGCCATCCATCTCACCATATGTGTAGATAGGCTCATCAAAGATAACGTCTTTGTTTTCATTGATGTACTTCACATAAGATGTGATTCCACCCTCATAGTGATAATGTTTCTCTTGTTCAAGACCTTCACGCTTATCTGTAATAGAGATACGTAGACCCTTGTTCAGAAAAGCTAGCTCTTGGAAACGTTTAGCTAACTTTCCAAAGTCAAACTCCGTTGTTTCTTGGAAAATTTCTGGATCTGGAATAAAGTGAACAGTCGTTCCATGTTCTTCAGTTTCACCAATAATCCTTAAGTCGTCTACCACAACTCCTCGTTTATACTCTTGGAAGTGAATATGACCGTTTTTATAAACCTTAACATCAAGCTGAGTTGAGAGGGCATTAACGACCGAAGAACCAACCCCGTGCAAACCACCAGAGACCTTATAACCGCCTCCACCGAATTTACCACCAGCATGAAGAACTGTAAATACTGTCTCAACAGCAGGACGACCTGTTTTTTCTTGAATATCGACTGGGATACCACGACCATCATCAACAACCGTGATAGAATTATCCGGTTCAATAAAAACTTTGATATGCGAGGCGAAGCCTGCTAAGGCCTCATCAATTGAGTTATCGACAATCTCCCATACCAAGTGATGCAAGCCTTCTTTGGAGGTCGATCCAATATACATTCCTGGGCGCATACGTACCGCTTCAAGTCCCTCTAAGACCTGAATCTGGCTGGCATCATATTCTTGCGCTTTTTCTTCAAGATTTTTTAATTCATCAGTCATCTATGTCACAATCTCCAATAATGATTTATGGCCATCAACTAGCAAGGTATCCAAACCCGCTGCTTCTCCAGCCTCTATGTCTATCTGGCGGTCACCAATGACCAAGCCATGTTTAATATCGTATTTTTTAATTAAATAAAGGAAACTATCTGGACTAGGTTTTCTAGCAAAACCATTTTCAGAAGTTACGACCTCTGTAAAATAATGAGCAATCTCTACTCTATCAAGGATATCTAGCACCAAGTGATTGCGGTGACTAACCAAGAAATTACGTCCACCCTCAGCCACAATCTTAGCGAGGGCATCCTTAGCACCTTCAAAAAGCACAGGTTCTTGCAAATGCTTGGCTTCCTCCTGCTTATAGAGGGTTCGAAAATCAGTTATATCAGGCGCAAACATGGCAATGGCAGTACTGGTCGACACCTTAAGGGCATCATAGACTGCTTGAAATTCTGCTGTACGCTCAAACCGTTCTAAAGTCGCTAGAAAGGCTTGGGTTGATATCTGGTAATTATCCAACAAGGTACCACCTAAATCCCAGATATAATCTCCATAATTCATAATCTTAATTATAACATAAAAGGTCAGATTTTGCTTGTTTTTCATAGCTAAAAAGGCTTGGAAAACCTATCCAAACCTTAATTTTTTATCTCAGAATTAAACTAGCCACAATAGGACTAATAAAGACATATAAAATTCCTGTTACAGCGATTGATAGACCACCCATGGCACCTGCAACCTGACCATATCTGAAGGCAGTTCCAGTACCAACGGCATGCCCAGTTCCTCCTAGGGAAAGACCAATAGCAACTGGATCTTTAATACCAATCATCTTTAAAAAGACAGGTCCTAAAACTGATGTCAAGATTCCTGTAATAACAACTACGACCAAAGTCACTGTTGTAATCCCCTGCATTTTTTCCGAAATCCCTACAGCCATGGCAGTCGTTACAGACTTAGGAAAGAGTGAGATAGCAAGGAAATAATCCATACCAAAAAGCTTAGCAATCAAAGCGGTATAAGTAGTGTTAAGAATACAGGCAACTGTTGACCCAATTAAGATACTCTTATAGTGATGACGCATGAGGTGGAGATTTTTATAAAAAGGGACAGCTAGAGCAACAGTTGAAGGAATAATCAAACTATTAAGGTAAGAACCACCTACATAGTAATCCCTGTAAGAAATGCCTGTATAGTGCAAAATGACAATAATTAAGGCAGTTGACACAAGAAGAGGCGTTGTCAAAGGATTAGGGAAACGGCGATAAAGCAAAAGCCCCAGCGTGTAAGCCAATACTGAAAGAGTTAAACCAAACAAGGGTGTGTTAAAAAAATTAGCCATGATTAACCTCCTCATAATCGCCTTCAAAGTGCTTTTTGATAAAGACGACAACTACGGCAATCACTACAATATTAAGAACCAAGGCACCCATAATAATCAAAATAATTGGAACAATATTCGCCGAAATAGCATTCCATCGTTCCATAATACCGACACCTGCTGGCAAAAAAAGGATAGTCATATTGGCTATTAAAAACTCTGCTACAGCATGGATATGACGTAGACGAATCCACTTAAGCTGTAGAGCAATCAGAAGCAAGAATAAGCCAATGATACTTCCAGGTACAGGTAATTTAAAAAAGGTTGAAAGAGCTTCACCAATCACAGCAAACAAACAAATCAACATGAATTGAATGTAGTATTTCACGAGTCGCCTCCTAGGTTTAATCACCTATTAGTCTACTCCTTTTATTTTGAATTTCAAGAGTTTTCAGTAGATTTTTTTGAAAAATCAGCAATCGTTAATCAACTCCTTAACACATAAAAAATCCAACCCCGAGGCTGGATTCATTCACAGATGCCACCACCGAGAATTGAACTCGGAACGGAGCATTACCATTGCTCTATTATACCATTTAACTATAGCGGCAACTGTTTCTATCTTATCATATTTCCACTTACTGTGGCAAGAGTTTTTGCTTATTATTTATAAATTTAAGTCTTTGTAAGGACTACGGTAACCAACCTGTAAAACCTTTCCATCCTTAATCAAGATAGGACGTTTAATCAACATACCATCTGATGATAAGAGTTTTACGGCTTCATCTTGTGATAAGGTTGGAAGTTTGTCCTTCAATCCTAAAGAACGGTAGGATTGTCCACTCGTATTAAAGAATTTCTTAAGCTCTAAATCTGCCCCCTCTAGAAGCTCTCTTAAAAATTGAGCTGAGGGTGGATTTTCCTTAATGTTGACAGACTCGACCTCGAGACCTAATTGATTGAGTTCAGCTTTTGCCTTACGACAAGTGCTACATTTTGGATATTCATAAAAAGTGTACATGTTTTTCTCCTTTTCTCTAGCATAAGCAATCTATCTAAGGATTGTCAAACCTAAGACCTTCCAAACGAAGTAAGAAACACTTGACATCCTCTCCTACCGCATAATTTCCTAAGTGACCACTACTAGGCAAAACACGATGACAAGGGATAAGAATCAGCCAGGGATTCTTACTAACAGCAGTTCCTACAGCCTGTGCGGATTGACAAGAGATTGCCTTACCAATCTGACCATAGGTTCTGATTTGCCCCATAGGTATTTCACTTAAAGCCAACCAAACTCTTTGTTGGAAAGCTGTTCCTTGTTCAGCTAAAGGAAGGTCATCTGGACTTGGATTCTCACCTTTAAAATAGGCCTGCAACCACTTCTTGGTCACTTCTAAAATAGGATTTGAGATGTCTACTAACTCCTCTTCCTTAAAACCAGCCTAAAATGATTTTGTCCTTCTAACCACATACCATAGAGGGCTTGCTCACTTGCAACCAAGGACAGGCGACCAATAGGTGATACAAAATACTGACGATAAAACATATTTTAATTGTTCCAAAAAAAGACAGGAAAGCCTTGTTCCTGTCAGCTTATCTGAATTATTTACCTTTAATCAAACGTACTCGTACGATGTTATCGCTCGCCTCAAACTTAGCGACCAATTCATCAATCTTAGACTTGTCTGTCTCATCAAGGTCAAGAAGGGTATAAGCATACTCTCCCTTTGAACGGTTAATGATATTATCTATATTGATATTAAAATCAGAGACCGCTGTTGAAATACGGGCTACAATGTTAGGCACGTTTTTATTAATCAAAGTGATACGATATGGAGCACTCAAAACCTGTTGTACACGTGGGAAGTTAACAGAATTGACAATTTCACCTGTTTCCATGAAGCGACGGATGGTCTGAGCAGCCATAATAGCACAGTTAAGCTCTGCTTCACCCGTTGAACCACCAACGTGTGGGAAGACTGTCACATTAGGCTTGTTAAGTAGTTCTTCTGTCCCGAAGTCAGTGATATAACGTTTTACTACACCTGTTTCCAAAGCATCAAAGAGCGCATCATTCTCTACTAATTCTGCACGGGCAAAGTTGATGATTGTTGTTCCTTTTTGCATGAGGCTAAAGGCGTCTGCATTGAAAGTACCTTTCGTATCAGGTGTCAATGGAACGTGAACAGTGATATAATCACAGTTTTCAAAGATTTCTTTGAGATCAGAAACACGTTTAACGTGGTGAGAAATATTCCAAGCTGCTTCAATAGAAACATATGGGTCATAGCCATAGACCTTCATTCCCAAACGATAGGCATCGTTAGCAATACGCGCACCAATGGCACCCAAGCCAATAACACCCAGTGTCTTACCTGCAATCTCGCTACCCGCAAACTGCTTCTTACCTGCTTCGATTTGTTTAGGCACATCATCACCGCTAAGTTTGTTAACCCAAGTATTGGCCGCAATATAATCACGTGCTGAAAGCAAGATAGAAGCTAAGACAGCTTCTTTAACTGCATTAGCATTAGCTCCTGGAGTATTGAAGACAACAATTCCTTTTTCAGTTGCTTTATCAACTGGGATATTGTTAGTCCCAGCACCAGCACGCGCAATAGCTTTCAAATTTTCAGGGAAAACTGTATCATGGAGATTTTGACTACGAATAATGTAAGCATCCGGATTTTCCGCTAAATCACCATCAATTTGAAAATGATTTCCAAGTTCCTTCAAACCAATTTGGTTAATATTATTATATGTTTTTACGCTAAATACCATAATTTTATTCCTCTTAAATTAATGAATTCCGTGGTGAGTAGCTTCATCAACTTCTTGATAAAAAGCCTTCTCCCTCTTGGTTTTGATTTTCTGATAGGCAAGTCGTTCACCATCAATAGGAACCTTACCACAATAGACATAGCCAAGTTTCTCCAAAATGTGCTGCATGACAAGATTCTTTTCATGCGTGTCGCAACGAAAATCATGAGCGTCAGTTCCCTCAATAAGACCTTGAATAAAGGTTTGAGCATTTTTCTGTCCCGTAAATTCTCTTAAAACGGCAATTCGATGAAAGGTAACATAGCGCTTATTATGATGCTTCCAATCTCCATCATAGATTTTTTTCGTAGGCGGGCTCTCCATCAGTAACCACCGCAGCATAAGAAACAATTTGACCGTCAATGATACCGACATAGGCCTGTCCTTTAAGGACATCATCAAAGATGATTTCTTCTGTAGGATAACCATCAGCCCCTTGCCATTGAGAACTACCAGCTTCCGCTAAAGCAATTCTAGCACTCTCAATCACGGTCATGATAGCACCAATTTCATTTGGGAAAGCTTGTCTAATTTCCATCTCTTTCCTAATTATTTATTTTCATCTTCAAATTTCTTCATAAAGTCAATCAAATCAAGCACACCTTGACGCGGAAAGGCGTTATAAACACTGGCACGCATACCACCCACTGAACGGTGTCCCTTGATATTTTTGAAACCAAGAGCATCTGCTTCTGCTACAAATTTGGCATCCAAGTCTTTACTTGGTGTGACAAATGGAATGTTGCAGACAGAACGATCCTTGGCATCTTTAACAGGATTGGTGTAGAAATCAGATGATTCGATATAGTCATAAAGAAGATCTGATTTTTCACGTTGAATTTCCGCCATCTTATCTACGCCACCAATCTCATTTTTTACCCAGTCAAAAACGAGTTTTGAAATATAGATATTGAAACATGGTGGTGTATTGTAGAGTGATCCTGCTTCAGCTTGAATACGGTAGTCCAACATGGCAGACAATTGTGGTTGGTCGTTAAGGAAGTCTTCACGGACGATAACCACCGTCACACCCGCAGGTCCAATATTTTTCTGAGCACCAGCATAGATAAGAGCAAAATCCTCAACATTATAGCGAGCTGCTAAGATATTTGAAGACATATCTGCTACAATTGGCACACCATTAGTATCAGGCAAATCATAGATAGATGTTCCCTCAATTGTATTATTGGTAGTCAAGTGAACATAAGCGGCTTCTGGATCAATCGTTGAAGGATCAAAACTTGGGATATGATCGTAAACAGTATCCTCAGATGACGCCAAAAGAATTGGTTCAAAAGGAATAGTTTTTGAAAGCTTGACAGCTTCAGTATAGGCTTTTTTACCCCATGAACCACCTACAAGGTAGTAAGCTTTCTTACCTTGAGCAAGGTTCAGTGGAACCATTGTGAATTGCGTTGAAGCGCCCCCTTGCAAGAAAATAACCTTATAGTTATCAGGAATGTCCATAAGCTCGCGAAGTGTCGCTTCCGCATCTTTAATGATTTTGTCAAATTCTGGAGAACGGTGGGACATTTCTAGCACGGACATACCGGAATCTTGATAGTTAAGCAATTCAGCTTGTGCTTTTTCGAGCACAGGTTTTGGTAATGTAGCAGGTCCTGCTGAGAAATTATAAATTGTCATAAAGACACCTCCAAAATTTTAATGGGCCCATTATAGCGAATTTTCTGAATATTGTAAAGTGTTAATAGTAAAAAACGAACGGAATTGCCCGTTCGTCACAAAAAAAGTTAGGTATTTTATGTATATTTTTGCAAGTAATCAGATTTACTATCCGTTATCCTTGCTTAAGAAAATAGGCTGCACCGATTAGATTTGCTCCATTATGATGATGACAGGCTACAATCTTTGGACGTTTAATAATTTTACCGATAAAATCAATCTCATGGTGAACCTTATCAAACTGGCGGTTGACTTTTTCTATCAGAATAGACTGAGCTGAAATACCACCTCCAAGAACAAAGGTTTCCATATCAAAGATAGTTTGAAGATTCAATATAGTAATAGCTAGGTTTCGACAATAGGTCTCAAAGATTGGATAAACTGCTTCCTTTTTAGCATTAATTGCCTTAAAGGCTAGCAAACCATCTTTTAATCAAGACTAGCTAAAATTTCATTAACTTTAGTAATCAAACCAACAGCTGAAAGAGTTGTTCCTTGCATCAATGAAGGATCAAGTTTTTCCATTTGAAGAGGAAGGAGAAAGGTCAACTCTCCTGCCTGGAAATGGCTTCCCTGAAAAAGTTTACCATTGATTATTATACCTCCACCAAGGCCTGACCCTAAAACAAGAGCAGCACCGTTAGTCACTCCTTTCAAATGACCTGTGGCTAGTTCAGCCAAGGCTGCTGCTTTACCATCATTAAGCGCAGCTACTGGAAAATGATACTTAGCTTGCAGGGTTTCTTTGACACGAAAACCATGAAAGAATCTCAACAAACCGCCGTGATAAATCACACCCTCCTTCCGTATCAACAGTTTCAGGAACACTAATTGCACTGCCTGATAAAGCTACTTCAACCGAAGTTACTAAATGATCAATAACATCGAGAGCCTTATCCAAGGTCTGAGGGGATGATTGCGTTGGCAAACTCTTTCAGAGGACAAGGTCCTCTGAAACAAGAGCAGACTTTACCTGAGTCCCTCCAAAATCAATTGCTAAAACTAGAAAAAACGCTATCAAAATGCTATAATGGTTTTAGAAAACTAGATAAAAGGAGTCTCTCACATGACTAAATTTCTACACACTTGTGTCCGTGTTAAAGACCTAGAAGCTTCACTACAATTTTATCAAGAAGCGCTTGGTTTTAAGGAAGTCCGTCGTAACGATTTCCCAGAATATAAGTTCACTCTTGTCTACATGCAACTAGAAGATGATCCTGATTACGAGTTGGAATTGACATACAACTACGATCATGAAGTTTATGATATTGGGAATGGTTATGGACACATCGCTGTTGGTGTTGATGACCTAGAGGCCACACACCAAGCCCACAAAGAGGCTGGCTATAATGTTACTGATCTCTCAGGTCTACCTGGTAAACCAAAAATGTACTACTTTATTACTGATCCAGATGGCTATAAAATCGAGGTCATCCGTTTAGCTCAGTTCTTGGAAAAATAATGAAAAAGAAGTCAGATTATCTCAACTCTGGCTCCTTTTTTACTTATTTTTTATTATCGACCTTTAAGGATGACAAAATTTGGGTATGAATATCATCCACGCCATTTGGATTATTTGGCAAGAATAAAGTTTGATTACCTTTATCCGCAAAAGTATTAAGGGTATCTAGATATTGGTTGGTCAAGAGGATAGACATAATATGTCCCTCAGACATACCAACATTGGCTTCTTTAAGTTCTGCAATAGATTCAGCTAAACCATCAACGATGGCTTTACGTTGTTGGACAATACCAACACCATGAAGACGGTCTTTTTCGGCTTCGGCTTCAGCAGCTGTGACAATCTTAATTTTATCAGCTTCTGCCAATTCTTGGGCTGCTACACGCTTACGTTGAGCAGCATTAATTTCGTTCGTAGACTGCTTAACTTCAGCATCTGGCTCAACCTTGGTAATCAAGGTCTTAACAATGATGTATCCATAAGCTGTCATTTCTTAGGCTACTTGATGTTGAACCTCAAGAGCGATTTCATCTTTCTTCTCAAAAAGCTCATCAAGCGTCAATTTAGGAACTGATGAACGAAGGGCATCAATGTATGATTTAATTTGAGCCTCTGGTCGCATGAGTTTGTTGTCTCTTGTGCCGATGACAGCTCTTCTTTCGAAATCTTAAGTAGCCCCTTTTTTATGATATCATATCTCAAAAGAGCCTATTCAAAAGCCAAATCTCTGTCACTTTTAGAATTAAAACGCATCTCGAATATCCCCTTTAAAAAGAGACTGGGACAAAAGTCCTAGCCTCTCAATTGTCTTTGGATTGCCGAGCAAGACGCAATGGTTGAGTGGGCTCTACTACGCTGATTTCATCAGCTTTTACAGTCCTACTCAACTGTCCCACTCTCATGTTCTATAATGGATAAACCTTGCGAAATTCTTCTAAAACAACCTTGCTATTAGGTGTAAAAGTCATTCCTGCCTCTCTCAGCCACTCAGCGAAACAGTCCTCATGAACCTGACGCCAATAGGCTAGGGATTTGTCACCTTCCCCTTCCTTGAAGGCATGGTCAGCTGACACTTGATGAAAAGGCTGAACAGAAACCTTTGTTATTTCGACAATGCAGACAGCCTGATCTTGGCTATCTAAAATGATATCAAAGGTCCCTTCTTGTGGAAGGGCTTCATCCGCTAGAGCGTAAAGATCGTAAGCTGAAGCAGTTGCCGTCTTTTCACCTTTTAAAACCAAGTCTGCCAAGAGATCAGCTTCCACCCCAAAAGCCCAGGCATCTATCTCATCTCCGATAGAGGGGTTAATTTTCTTGTATGCATTCCACATTTCTTGCGGTGTCATGAGTGCTCCTTTCAGCTAAATTTGCCTTTACAATTTAACTTTAACATATTTTCCATGTAATAATTTAGTGTCTCTGAAATCTCTTGTATAGAAATGAAATCCTGTATAATTTCAGTTTGACCTGTACTGATATCTAAAACATCATAGTTGTCATTAACAAAAGCTTGTAAATTCATCTTATCAATGTTTCAAAATCAGGTTTTAACAACTGCTTTCTAGCAAAACGAGAAAAGTTTGAAAAAACATCTTGCTTCATTTGCTCTAACAGTTTTTGATTTTCGATACTGTCAATAATTTTCAAGTTATACATAAAATTACTGTGCAGTGAATTCAATTACTATTATACCAAATCCAATTCTACTTTAGTTATAATTTCCATTTATTTAGTGACATACTACAACACTATCCGAATATAGAAATTAATCTAAAATTACAAGAAATACCCAAAGTGTTCCTTTGGCATACATATATGTCACTTAGAGTTTATCTCAACCGTCAACAGATGGAATAAATTTACTACTATTTTCGCAACTATTTTCACAACCAAAACTAAGATTAAGAATAAAAAATACATAATTACTATATGATTGCAACATAGCATTTGGATAAAGTTCACACCATTATTCTTGAAGAAAAGAACAATATATGCTATCATGGAGATACAATGAAAAAGCCAAAATTTGAGTTTTATACTCGGTTAAATGGACACACCGAGTTCCTAGAATTTTTACAAACTATACCAATTAAAGACAAACAAAAATTACTGGCAACTATCGCCACTATACAAGAGCATGGTCTTTTAGTTGCTCAACGTATGGAATGGGTGAAAAAGCTAGATGACGACATCTTTGAAATCCGCTCAAAGGTTGCTTCTAACATTCAAAGGGCACTTTATTTTCATGTTATCAATGAACGCTACATCATCACCCATGGCTTTACCAAAAAAACACAAAAAACACCCCAGAGTGAGATAAAACACGCTAAGGATTTAAAGAAAGAATTTGAGGACAACAACCATGACCACAATTAAATTTGATGATTTTTTAGAAAACGAACTAGCAGACAAAAATTTTAAAGAAGGCTTTTTAACTGAAAAAGCTATTTTGGAAAGTGCTATTGCAGTTTCTGACGCACGACAAACAGCAGGTCTCACCCAAAGGGAGCTAGCTTCCCTATCTCATGTCCCACAGTCTACCATTGCTCGCATTGAACGTGGACATAACACAAGCATTGAAACAATGAGCAAAATTGCACTTGCTCTGAATAAAAATCTAACTATCAAAATAAGCTAATAATCAAATTAAGCTCTCAAAAAAGCTGATGAAATATAAATTCATCAGCTTTTTTATCACATGTAACAATCAATGGTTAAACAATGGCCCACTAAGGTGGAACTCAAAGTTTTTAACATCAACTAAACCAACAACTTCGTCACTTTGATATAATTTTATCAAAAATTGTGCCATCTCTTTGCGCATTTGTTGGAGTTCATGAAGGGATACATTTTCAGCTTTAGATTTGCCAGACTTCCCGTATAGTTGAAGCCATTTGTATATAGTTTGGTTGGCAACTCCGTACTCTTTGACTAGATCTGAAACAGGATAGCCTGTTTCATGTAATTGAACAATAGTTTCCTTGAACTCTTTGGTATATTTTTGGCTCATTTGGACATCTCCTTTAGGTAGATACTATTCTACCAAAACGTGTCCATAAAATCATACTAACATCAGCTTGAAAGTTTTCGTCTCTGTCTGAGTACTTTTCTGCGCCTTTTCACTCACATCAGACACATAAACAACTTGATAAGAAACTTCTGCGAGAGCTTCATTATTCTCCGTATTAACATAGATACGAGCTGTATCAAAGCGATAATCTAAAATATAGTCCTTGCTTTTCCTTGGTGTAATACTGAGTGAGAAACTTTTTTAACCAGATCATCAGATAAGACGTCTGCCTTTTCCTTTTGTTTCTCTTTTGTCAGTAGTTTGTGAGCCTATGACTGGATTTGCTTATGCGTATGACTGGTCACAGACTGAGAACCAATGGTATAGCCAATCATTACGATAAAACTGGTTACAGCTAGTCCACCCAAGCCAATTAAAAGCCTAGCTTTTATTTTATTTAACATGATTGTTGCTATCTCCTTTATATTAAGATAGCCCCATCATAACAAGATTAACTTGGAAAAGTTATCACAAGAAAAAAAGATTTAGCCTGTAATTTTAAGACTAAATCTTATTATATTATCATTTATATAATTTTTTCTGAAGAAGCATGTTGTAAAAATATTATAGATAAAACGGTCAGACTTAAACCATAGATAAAGTACAATGAAAAATATGTCTGTACTCTTAAAAATTGAAATAAAATCATTATTGCAACACAAATAAGATTTATCCAAATCGATACCTGCAAAACAAATTTCTCATTTTCTGTGCCTTGTAATAACATTTTAGAACTTTCATAAATTGGAAATATTCCCATAATAATAAATGTGTACAAAGTTAAAGGAATAATATTTGAGGTTATTTCATCTGAAAGAAAATGAGCTAAGACATTTGATGATAAAACAATAGGACAAGCTAATAACAGACTAACACCATATGAATTTTTAAATATGTTTTTTAAAAATACGTTAACCTCTCCTATTTTCTCTGCTTCAGGTAAATAGATAGAAACGGTTGTCGAATAAACAAAAGAAGGTACACTCACAATTGAAAGCAATTGACTAATAACTGCATAAATAGCCAACAATTCTACTCCTAATCTCGACATCAAGGCATCAAACACCATAATAAACAAAACACTCTCCAGAATTTCTTGACCAACCAAAGGAATACCAAATGTTATTAATTCAAATTTAGTTGTAGATGTAATGGATAAAGCCTTCAAAATCATTGGATAAACCATAAACAAGTAACTAAGCGATATGAAAGCTAAGGATACAATCGTTGATATGGCTGCTCCCTTAATTCCGATTTGTGGTACCAGTACATAATTTAACACAACATCTATTAATGAACTGATAAGTCCAACCCACATAATTGGTTTTGTTTTCTTTTGAACTCTTAATAAATTTGTCAGCGAAAAGTTTAATAATGTCAATCCGATATATGGAGACATGAAGACTAAATAAATGGTGGATAAGGACAATAGTTGCCCTTTAAATCCATAGAGCTGCTTCAAGATTACATTTCCAAAAATAATGACAAAAACCGCAAAGGCAACTCCGATAATTAAATCTAAGGTTAGATTTGATTTCAATAAATCATCAAACCTGTTAGTTTGCCGATTAGAGTACGCCTTAGAGCTTTTAATATTAAATGACAAACTGAATGCTCCTAAAAGTCCACCAAAAGCAAATAAGAGATTCTGAATAATGGAAATTCCTGACAGAGCAATTGAGGAATTGTTCACAGCAAAATGCAATGCTATCTGCCCAATAATTACTTGACCAATATTTGTTAAAACTAAGGGAAAGGCAAATTTGTTAATTTCTTTTGAATCTATCATTTTTCCTCTCTAAAAGGCTTCAAATGTAAGTAAAGATCAGATTTAACTAAATTTGCATAAATAATATGCAAAATAGGAGTTTCTTCTAAAAATGAAATAATTGCCTGCTTACAATCATTAGCAGATACCTCATAATCTTGCTGTAATAGTTCTACAATCTTGTCTAAAGAAAAATTTTTAGAAATGCAATAAAGTATTTCTGCTCCTATTTCATCAAATGAATAGTACTCTAATCAAGTAGATCGTATCCTATGTATTCATCTGCTACTTTATTTACAATGAAATCTCTCTTACCTCTTATCACAAAATGTTCTTTCATACGACTACTCCACCTCCTTTTTGTTCATAAAAGCAGGCTAAATCAGAGCCCAGTAACGTTCCATCTAATTCCAAGGCACTGCATCGACATCCCCCACCACACCATGGTAGGGGACATTCTGAACATTTCCCAGAAATATCATCAAATGTAATTGATCTTAGTTTATTAAATACAGCAGAATGGTGCCAAATTTCGCTAAACTTTTGTTCTTTAACATTTCCAGCAACTAATTCATCTATACCATTCATCAAGTCACACCCGTATACATCTCCTTTATGATTAATTGAACATGCTCTAACTCCAGCTTGACAAGATATTTCCCTTGGCTTATCAAAATTTATATCTACTTTTTGATGCCAAACATTTTCTAATAAATCTGATCTATTATAAAATGCAAGCGGAAAATAATGTGTCAAAAAAACATCACTTTCATTAGGAGGAACAATTTTAAATTTAACTTTGAACTCTCCTTTAGAAATCCGCTCTGTTAAATCAAGAAAAACAGGATACCATTGTTTTTTATCTGCTAAAATACTACCGTCATTAGCCCTACCAGTAGGACAAATAACCATAACTGACATATACTCAATACCAAGCATATCATTCAATCTTATACTCTAAAGAAAATATCTGCTAAATTTGCAAACAATTGTGCTATCAATAATTTGGCAAATGAATTAGAAATACAACTTTTAAGTTCTTTTCTCTCTGTTAGAAAATGAATAAGATACTAAGCAACAAAGAGCTACTATACCAAATATTAAATAATTGCTCCTAATACTAAAGTTATCAGCAAAAATACCAGCTAGGAAATCAGCTAACATAAAACTAATCGAAATAAACAAATTATATACTGACCATGATACTGCTCTATTTTTTTCTATTGACATATTAAATTTATAATAAAAATGATTATTGTAGTTGGAATTAAGAACACGCATTAATAAAAGGATTATAATTTGGATGATTAGATTAGTTTGAAAAAACATGAGTATAGCTAATACTGGTAACATCAAGCTTACTTCAAACTTAATTTTTAGATAACTCCCCAAAGCCATAGATATATTAAACATAAATAGTATAATTCCCAGCATATCTAGTGAAAGTCCCTGTTCATTTAAGAATATCCCTGCATAAGAATTGCTAATCATAATTAGAGTTGAGAATGCTACTCCTAATATTATTAATAACCATGGAATATTTTGAATATTATCGAGGCTAAAAAATTTTTGTTTATTATTTTGTTCCTTTTTAATCTCGGGTAATCCTATTAAATATAATAAACTGAAAATTACAAATACAATGGATATAATAATAGGATAAATATAATTCCTATGCAATAAAGGTGGAGATATAATCGTAATAATAGCAATAAAAATATATTTTAATGTGTTGAGATTTTTCAAAAATGATTTATATACAACTTCGTCATCAATTATTTCAAAATTATAAGAAATAAGAACTCCTGAAGATAATGATTCTGACAATCCAAAAAATATCGCTGAAATATATATTATATTTGATTTTCCAAACAATAGGCCCCATAATGCTAAAATTAATAATAAATTTGAAATAGCCAAAATTTTCTTGTAACCAATCTTACTTGAAATATAACTTAAAGGAATATCAAAAACTGAGCCACATAGCTCAGTAATAACTGATAAAGTAGCTATTTCTGTGAACGAAAAACCTAAGTGCTTTAATAGTAAAATTCCTACAAAGTAGTACGGTAATCCAGATAGAAACATATTCATTCCGTATAAATTAAAAATCTTCTTACTCATAAGTTACAAACTGGGTCTCTAAAATATTTTGGACTCTTCTCCTTAATCAAGTTAACATAGCAGCCACCCTCGCAAATTTTTAACAATCCACAAGATAAACACTTAGAATTCTTCGTTCTAAAAGAACGAATCCCTCCATACAACGGATCATCATACCAAACATCTAACAAATCTTTTTCAAAGGCATTCTGCTTAGTTTGATTAACTCCTAAAAAAGCAATGCAAGGCAAGATATCCCCATTAGACATTATTTCCATCTTAGTATATTTTGCACGACATCCATAATACATTTCGCCAAACTCTGAAAATTCAATTGAATTATTTATCAACTCCGGATAAGCGGTGAAAAGATGACATCCCTCAGTAGCAAAATTTAAATTAGCTTCCCGTTGAGTTATATAATCTGTAACATACTCATTCAACCTTCTCAAATCAGCTAAATCGTATTTTTTCTTTATTTTCGTATATCCTGTTACCTCAGAATAATTAGCTACTGAAAATCTATCTATTTTATTCTCTATACAAAAATCAACCAATTCTATAATCTGCTCATAGCTTTGCTTTGTATACACTGCATTAATTCTACATTTTTTTCCAACCTCTTTAAAGTACTTCGCTAATTTAATTTGTCTATCAGGTCTCACCCCCATTAATTCAAAATTTAATTTAGGATCTAAAGTCTGCAAAGATAAAACCGGTGTAATATATTTAGATTTAGCTAGAATTTCCACTGTACTTTTCTTTATTAATTGGGCATTAGTTGTTATAGTAGTCTTTATCTTCAGTTCTTCACAAGCTATCAACAAATTATCAATATCAAAATATCTAGTCGGTTCCCCTCCTAAAATTGAAACACTTAACACTCCATTATCTTTTGCTTGGCGCAAAATTCTTTCCCAATCTTTAGCAGGTTTGGCATTTCTATCTTCACGATTTGCTAAAAAACAAAAACCACATTTTAAATCACAGTACATACTGGGGTATATTACTAGTTCAAGCGGAAAACTCAATATGTTATGTTTTTTTAATTTTGCTACATGCTTTCTCGCATTTTGAAGAGTCTCGTCAGGATTTTTCGATGATCCCTCAATATTATTATCAGAATAGATATTTAATAAGAGTACTCGCTCTAGTTTCCCTGCTTTTATTTCTTTCTTAAAAAAGGACGTAGCAATTTCAAAACCATGATTTTGAACCAAATAAAGAAAATAAGCTTCACTCTCATCTAACTCAATTCGGTCAAAAGTTACTTTATTTATCAAAATTCCACCAAACTTTTCTAGTCTAAATAAAAAATCTTCTGAAATTGTCATCATATTGAATACCTTTCTAAAAAAGCAGAGGAAAATATAGCCTCTGCTTAACTTATGGGATAAATTACTTTATCACTCCCAGCCGTCACCTTTTGCCATCACCTTCCAGCCGTCACCTTTTGCCATTGAACTAGACTCAAGGACTTTTTCAAGCTCTTTAGACATATTTGGTACTCCTTTCGAATATGATACTGTGATTATATTTCTTTTCAACACTTACAATAAAATATTCCCATATTTGCATTTTCTAACTACTAGCTAAAATTTTTTCTAAATGTCCTTCATAAGTCTTTGCTAAGTGATGACTTCCTGCTAATTTCATCGCTCCAACACACTTCTTCATTTCAATAATTGCTTTCACATTTCCATCCTCTTTATATTGATAAAGATTTTGTGCATACTTAAAGACTAAACGTTCATATACTTCTGTCTCAATAAAAAAGCATTGATTTAGCTGCTTTTCAAAATATAAAGCATCCATAAATTTTTCTCTTTCAACACATGTAATATATCCATTTAAAAGCATCGTTGAAATTAATCGTCTGTTATTTGGAATTTCATTGTAAAAATCAGAACGCCTAAACATTTCTCTTGCTAAGACCATGAAAACATCATGATTTAATACATCTAAAGTATTCGAGAAAATCAATAACTCATAGTACCCCCAGTATTCTACACTAAAGAGATAATCTGTTAAATATGTCAAATCATCCTTTGTATAGTAAGTTTCTCCTGATAAATCCTGTAGACGAATTTTCAATAAAATAATATTGATTTGATGAAATTTTTCTCGCCTATCTTCCAGTTCCATCTGAGAATAAAGTAATTTTTTCATACCTTCTACGTCACGTGTTGACACAAAATGACGTACTTTCGATAACAGTTCGTTTAACTCATCTCTATGAAAATCATGGACCGCATACATAAATTCATCTATTGGCATATTGATTTCATCTAAAATAAACATGAACTTTGAAATCGTTAAATCTGTTTCTCCTTTCTCAAATCGAGAGAGCTGAGACGTTGATATACCAGCCTTTGCGACGTCTTTTAATCGTAATCCTCTCGATTCTCGAAACTTTTTAAAAATTTCTCCAAATTTTTTCATACTACACCTCCATCACGCATATATGGGAATAATTTTCATTTGCTTTCATCATATCATACAATAAAGAAAAACAAAAGTGAGGATTATCACATGAAAAAGCAAATTTTACTAACACTTCTTCTTGTCGTATTTGAAGGCATTATCGTTATCGTCGTGGGATAAAGAGTCTGGGACAAAAGTCCTTTAGCTCCAAAAAGCAACGGCATAATGTACTGACCCCAAAAAGTTAGACAAATAATTTAAGTAAAGGATTTAGTTCTGTATTGTACAGGACTGAGTCCTTTTAGTTTTACCTTAATGCGTTTGTTGTTGTAATAATTAATATAGTCTGCAATTGCTTGTTCCAAATGCTCAATTGACTTAAACGTCTTCTCATAACCATAAAACATCTCAGACTTAAGAATGCCAAAGAAGGATTCCATCATGCCGTTGTCTGGACTATTGCCTTTACGTGACATGGATGGTTGGATTCCTTTCTCCTCTAAAAAATGATGATAGAAATCATGTTGATATTGCCATCCCTGGTCACTATGGAGAATTGTATTTTTGTAATGTTTCTCTGTAAAGGCTTGTTCTAACATAGCTTTCACTTGTATCAAGTTCGGTGACTTAGAAAGATTGTAGGCGATAATTTCACTATTGAAGCCATCTAAAATTGGCGACAAATAGAGTTTTTGGCTGCTTGCTGGAATGGCAAATTCTGTTACATCTGTGTAGCATTTTTCCAATGGTTTGGATGCTTCGAACTGGCGTTGGATGAGATTCTCTGCTTTCATACCAACCTCTCCTTGATATGAAGAATACTTACGTTTACGGCGAATTCTAGCGGTTAAACCAAGTACTTTCATAAGACGTTGAACTCTCTTATGATTAATCACAATTCCTCGATTTCTCAATTCAAGAGTCATTCGACGATAGCCGTAATTTCCTTTATGCTCAGTAAAAATGGCTTGAATTTCAGCTTTAATGTCATAATCCTTATCATTTTGATCCAGCTGTTTTAAGTGGTAATAATAGGTTGAACGAGCAAGCTTAATAATCTTTAGAAGCATATCTAAAGAAAACTCAGTTACCAATCCTCGGACAATTTCCGTTTTTCTTCTTGCTCTTTTTCTTCCCTCAATCGGAGTTCTCTCAACTTTTTAAGAACTGCATTCTCCGCTCTAAGGTACTCATTTTCTGCTTGAAGACGTTCCATTTCTTCCAGTTTTTTCTTTGGCTTACGTCCCATTTTAGATAACCTTCCTCTTGTTTTCTCAACAATAGTATACCCGTTTTTCTTATAGTGTGCGAGCCAGTTAGGAAGCGTCCCACGATTTGGGAGAGCATATTCAAGAGAAACTCTATCTTGAGAATAGCCTTTATATAGGACTTTATCAATCATTTCTTGTTTTAATTCAGGAGAGTAGTAACGATTCTTTCCTTTTTTAGCGATTTCTATTCCGTATCGATCAATCAATTTAATCATGTAGCTAAGATTAGAAATGTTTATCCCAAATTTATTTGAAAGCTGATCTAAGCTATATCCTTGGTTTCTAAGTTCATAGATTTGAACCTTATCTTCATAAGTCAATTTCATAATAAAAACACCCCGAAAGTTAGATTTTTTCTGTCTAACTTTTGGGGTGCAGTTCATAAAACCGTTGCTTTTTGCATGATTGTGATAGACTTGGTGAAATAGAATTGACCAAAAATCTTCTGAAATATAACAAGAGAGTGACTCGAATTTAAAAAGCTAGAGTTCCACAATTGGAAATCTCTAGCTTTTTTGTGACTGAGAACTTTTTGTCCCAGCCTCTACTTTCTACTGACTACTATCCTGCATGCCCTAAGTCGAGATAGAGAATATCTCGCTTAGTGGCATACTCTAGCGCATGTTCAACAGCCTCAAATAAATCTGAAGCTAGAAACCTTTTCGTAAAGACGGTTTCGTCTTTACGCTTAAATTTCGCAACATAACTATGTTTAGTCATTTTTTCTCCTTCTAATATTCATATTGTCCTTTAACACCACTATAGATCCAGTAAACTGCTTTATCATAAACTTGTTTAAAGGAGATACCTAATCGATTGGCTACATCAAGAATTGAAATTTGCTTACATTCCTCTATATTCATAAAATATCATCATTTTGTCGTAGTATTCGGCAATGATGGAACAGATGAGGATTCTTCTAAAGTTTTAGGAGTTGCCTTATCTAGATCATCTAACCCAGATTTCCAAACCTGTACTTGGTTGACCAATAACTTACCAGGTAGTTTCGAATAGTTCAAATTAACCGTTCTGGTTTCTGTTTGGTTTGTCTTTGATTGGTTGGCATTCTTTAAATCAGATACATAAGTTACATTATAAGAGACCATGGCAATGGCTTGATTCGTAGTCTGATTGACAAAGATATCTGCTTTTTCAAAATGATAATCCAAAATATAGTCCTTATACACTTGGTTCATGGCATCATTTTGACTTGTCAATTCTTGAGAATAGGCCGATTCAGTCATATAAGGTTGAATACGTGTATTATTTTCCCCTAGTTTTTCTTTCGTATAGTACTGTGTCAAAAATTCTTTTACAGTATCTGATGATAAAATACTTGCTTTATCTTCTGCTTGTTTGTCCTCTACAAGTTTAGCTGCAGCCAATTCGATTTCTTTTCGACTTTGTTTGGCAGTAGAATGTTGACCAGCAGTATATCCCATCATGAGAATAAAGCTAGTTGTGGCTACTGCTCCAACACTAATTAAGGCTTTAGTTTTGACTTTATTTAACATCTTAGACCTTCTTTCTATAAAAACTAGGTCAAGCATAACAGATAAATCTTGAAAAAAGTATCACAATAGAAAAAGGACTCTGTATTGAAAAAGAATCCTTAATTTCTTATAAGCCAATCAAATAATTTCTTCAAATTCCCAAAACTCACCACTGGAAATACGAGCCCTGAGTAGAATAAGAGCACGGTGTTTAGAAAATCTACCAAGACTGAAATCCGTTGAAAGCGGATAGTAAGTCGAATCATGACAAAGTAATAGCCGATGAAAATCAGGAAAGCAACCAATACCACGAGCAGTTCCTGGAAACTGATGACCTTCAAAGAAAAGTGGGGTAGTAAATCCTGACGAATCAACAATAGGGCAATCCAGAAGATCAAAGACAACCAAACAAAGTAAACCACTGCTCGTTGCAGGTAAATTCTATACACTGATTGCAAAGCATACTGGGTGCCAAAAGATTGCCCAGACCGAATCTCGTACTCCAACTCTTCATTTCCCAAGGAAACCACATGGGTCAAGATGAAATAATAATAGAAATAGGACAACTGAAAGTCAGAATTTCCCCTCAAAAGGCTATAAAAACCAAGAATGAAAATGACGTGGTAGAGGGTGTCAAACAGGGTATCCGCCCAGCGTCTCCTGCGAAAGAGATAAAATCGCTTCACTTCATTATACATGGAACAAACTTCCCTTCTTTTTGGCATAGGTCAAACAAGTTTGAAAGCACAAGTAACCCAAGAGCCAGTAAATCAAACCGTATCCCAGTAATAATAAAAGAACGAACCAACTTGGCTGGCGGATAAAACTCACCAAGAGATGGAAAGGCAAGAAACGAGTTAAAGTAGCAATCAAATGACTCGATTGTTCCTGAAAACCAACCAAAAAGAGAATCCCGTAAGCAAGGAGGCTAGTAATACTGGAAATTTTTGTAAAGACAAAGGAAAAACTGGCAAAGAGAAAGCCTAGACCATAAAGGGACGCAATAACCACAAAGGACAGAAGAAAGGTAACAAATGTAACGACCCAGTCAGTAGGAAAGGCAATCTGCTGAACCAAGGCAACCAAGCAAAACAATAGTAAGCATCTGTAACATTTTGTTCATTTACACGATACTGAGTAGCCACATTCATCATAACAAAGACATTGTCCTTTGTTTTGGTTTCAACCACAATCTCACTTTGAAGCAAACGTAGTTGAATACGAGCTGCAATTTTATCGATACCGAATGGCAAATGCATATGAATACCACTCGTTGCGATTTTTTGATAGCGTCCAAAACGTTCAACGATGGCTACTGACTGGCTACTGACTGTTGACGTACGACATAAAGCATACTGATGAGAATTCCCAAGATAATCAAGAATAAAATCAGTAAAAAGAGAAATGCTGCCTGCATGTTAAGTCCTCCAAAATAAACATTAAAGATTTCTTTGCTTTATTATAGCACAGTAATACAACTATTCAAGAAAAATAGTATATCTTTTTCAAGAGCTTTGACAATCATAAAAGAGGCTGAAACACTAGCGTTTCAGCCTCTTGTATTTTGTGACTAAGCTTAAAACCCAACAGTCCAAAAGGAAACTTTTTATTTACGATACATCTTATCTTGAAGGTAAATGTCATTATAAATCCCAAGCCATTTTTTACCTAAGTTATTATAGACTTCAAGGTTTTTGATGGTTGATTCTGATGGGTAAAAGGCTTTATCATTAGTAATACTCTTTGGAAGTAAGGTTTTAGCTGCCTCGTTAGGTGTGGCATAGCCGATATATTCAGCGTTTTGCGCTGCATTTTCCGGTTTAAACATGAAGTTGATAAAAGCATAAGCTTCTTTTTCATGCTTCACTGTTTTAGGAATGACCAGATTATCAAACCACAGATTTGAGCCTTCAGATGGAACAACATAACGAAGATCTTCATTTTTATCAAGCATCTCACTGGCTTCCCCTGAGAAGGTTACTCCAATAGCTGCATCACCTTGAATCATGTAGCCCTTCATCTCATCACCCACAATAGCTTTAATATTCGGTGTAAGGCTATTAAGTTTAGTTTCAGCCAGACGCAATTCCGTCATGTTCTTGGTATTCAAACTGTAACCCAAGCTATTGAGAGAAAAACCAATGACTTCACGCGCACCATCAACCATCATAATCTGGTTTCTGTATTCAGGTGACCAAAGATCATTCCAGTGCTGAGGTGCTTTTTTCACCAATTTCGTATTATAGACAATTCCGACTGTCCCCCAGAAATAAGGAATAGAATAGTCATTATTGGGATCGAAACTAAGACCCTTAAAGCTTGAGCCAATCTGATCGAAGCCATGGATTTTAGATTTATCCAACTTCACCAAAAGGTCTTCCTTGACCATCTTATCAATGGTGTAGTCCGAAGGTACAGCGATGTCGTAAGTCGTACCACCTTGCTTAATTTTAGTATACATAGCTTCGTTAGAATCAAAGGTTTCATACTGGACTTTTATTCCTGTCTCTTTAGTGAACTTGGTCAAGAGATCAGGGTCAATGTAGTCACCCCAATTATAAATAACCAGTTTGTCCGAAGCACTTCCGGTGCGACTTTGCATGTAGGCAGAAATTCCCCAAAGGAAGAAAATAATTGCTAAAATCCCTGACAGAAATTGATAGAGTTTACGCATCATGCTCCTCCTTTCTCTCCTGGGTAATCATATAATATCCAATGACTAGAAGAATAGAGAAGAGGAAGACAACCGTTGATAGGGCATTGATTTCCAAGGAAATCCCTTTACGAGCACGTGAGTAAATTTCCACAGCAAGTGTTGAAAAACCATTACCCGTTACAAAGAAGGTTACTGCGAAGTCATCCAAAGAATAGGTAAAGGCCATGAAATAACCAGCGATAATACCAGGTGTCAAGTATGGCAACATGACCTCGCGTAACATCTGCCATTGGGTCGCACCCAGGTCATAAGCTGCATTCACCATGTCTCGATTCATTTCCTTGAGGCGCGGCAAAACCATGAGAACCACGATTGGGATTGAGAAGGCAATGTGACTCAACAAAACCGATACAAAGCCAAGTTGGAAACCAATCCAGGTAAAGAGAATCAAGAAACTCGCACCAATCATAACGTCCGGTGCAACCATTAGCACGTTATTTAGGGATAAGATTCCAGTCTGCTGCTTCTGCTTGCTCTCATAGATAAAAATTGACCCAAAGGTACCAATAATCGTCGCCAAGAGGGCACTAAGAAAAGCTAAAAAGAAGGTTTGAGCTAAAATCAACATGAGTCGACTATCTGAAAACATGCTCTGATAGTTATCAAGAGTAAATCCTGTGAAACTATTCATATCGCCACCACTATTGAAAGAAAAGGCGATTAGATAAAAGATTGGCAGGTAGATGATAACAAAGACTAGAGCTAAATAGAGATTTGCAAATTTTTTCATTGACGTCTCTCCTTTGTTAACCACATGATTGCAATCATAGTAACAATAAGCACAACACCAATGGTCGCACCCATTCCCCAGTTTTGTGTTGTGAGGAAATGCTGTTCGATAGCCGTTCCTAGTGTAATAACTCGGTTCCCACCAATCAAACGTGTTAGCATGAAGAGGCTAAGACTAGGAATGAAGACCGATTGTACACCCGAGCGTACCCCATTAAGCGACAAAGGAAAGATAATCTTGGTAAAGGTCTGCCAATCATTAGCTCCTAAATCCTTACTTGCATTGACAATATTTTCATCCAAATCATCCAGAGCATTAAAAATCGGTAGAATCATAAATGGAATTTCAATATAACTGGCTACAAAAATGAAAGAAAAATCTGTAAAGAGAATTTGCATGGGAGCAATCCCAAAGAAACCAAGAAAGGCGTTAATTCCACCTTGTTGGCCAAAAATCCCCATAAAGGCATAAGCTTTTAGAAGAAGGTTGACCCAGGTTGGTAAAATAACTAACATCAACCAAAGTTGTTTATGCTTCAGTCTGGTTAGGAGATATGCGGTCGGATAAGAGATGAGGAGTGTCACTAAGGTTATGATGGCCGCATAAAGGACCGAGTTAAAGCTCATCCTCAAGTAAGTCCAACTGGAAAAGAAGGTTCCATAGTTGTCCAAAGTAAAATTGCCACTGATGTCAAAAAATGACTGGTAGAGCAGCATGAGTACTGGAGCAACTACGAAAAGTAGAAGCCAAAGAAGGTATGGTACCGAGAAGAGGCTAGCTGTTTTCTTCATGACGCTCCTCCTCAATGGCATTAATCAAGCCATCCTCAGGCTCTTCCATTTCCACATATTCTTCAATACGAGCATCGAATTCTTCCTCTGTCTCATTAAGACGCATGATATGAATATCTTCAGGCGTAAAATCAAGGCCAATAATCTCACCCTCAATCGCCTTACGGGTTGAATGAATCATCCATTCATTGCCAAGATTATCATAGGCAATGATTTCATAGTGGACCCCACGGAAAAGCTGTGTTTCTACACGAACCTGAAGCTTACCTTCCTCAGGAAGCGTGATTTGTAAATCTTCAGGACGGATAACCACTTCGACAGGTTCATTTGGACGCATTCCTCCATCAACAGATTCGAAACGTTTTCCGTTGAACTCGACCAAATAGTCCTCAATCATGACTCCTGGTAGGATATTAGATTCTCCGATAAAGGTTGCAACGAAATGGTTGATAGGCTCGTCATAGATATCAACAGGCGTTCCTGATTGAACAATTTCACCATCGTTCATAACAAAAATCCAGTCTGACATGGCCAAGGCTTCTTCCTGGTCGTGGGTGACAAAGACAAAAGTAATCCCTAGACGTTTCTGTAGTTCACGCAACTCGTATTGCATTTCAGTACGTAACTTCAAATCCAGTGCTGACAAGGGCTCATCCAAAAGGACCACACGTGGCTGATTGATAATCGCACGGGCAATAGCTACACGTTGGCGTTGACCACCCGATAATTTTTGAATCGAGCGCTTTTGATAACCATCTAGTTGAACCATTTTCAATGCTTCTTTTACACGCTCTTCAATTTCCTTCTTAGGCACTTTTTTTAACTTAAGCGCAAAAGCCACATTGTCAAAGACATTCATGTGTGGAAAGAGGGCATAAGATTGGAAAACGGTGTGAACATCCCTTTTATTGATAGGGATATCATTAATACGCTTTCCATCCAAAAGAACGTCACCACTGGTCGCATCTAAGAGACCAGCAATGATGTTCAAGATAGTTGATTTACCAGAACCAGAAGCCCCAAGCAGGGTATAGAACTTACCTTCTTCCAGTTCAAAGTTGATGTCTTTTAAAACTTGTGTGCCACTGTCTTCAAATACTTTCGAGACGTTTTGAAAGGCAATAATCGGATTAGTCAATTGTCATAAATCCTCCATGGATATCAAAAATAGGGTTAGTATTATTAATTTAATTTGTCGCCAATGATGCGAACTTCAGGCTCTAGTGTAACACCCGAATTTTCCTTAACCTTAGCGATAACATCTGCAATAAGATCTTCATAGTCTTTCGCTGTTCCTTGATCGACATTGACCATGAAACCAGCGTGCTTGGTTGAAACCTCAACACCACCGATACGATGTCCCTTGAGGTTAGCTTCCATAATAAGCTGACCAGCAAAATGACCTGGCGGACGTTTGAAGACCGAACCACATGATGGGTATTCGAGAGGTTGTTTAAGTTCTCGTAAGTGATTAAGGCGGTTCATCTCATGTTTGATTTGTTCGTAGTCTCCTGGTTTGAGGTTAAATTTTGCTGAAATAATCACTTCACCTGTTTCTTGGAGCACCGAACGACGATAACCAAAACGCATATCTCTTGCATCAATCGTACGAATATCACCATCTTTTGTAAGAACCTGAGCAGAAACCAAGATATGTGCAATCTCGCCACCATAGGCACCCGCATTCATAAAGACAGCACCACCAATACTACCTGGAATTCCCGCCGCAAATTCAAAACCGGTCAAACTATGGAAACAAGCCACCTTGGTTGTTGCAATCAAATTAGCTCCCGCTTCTGCTTCAACTTGATAACCATTGACAGCGATACCATTAAGCTTGTCAAACATAATCACAAAACCTCGGATACCACCGTCACGAACAATCAAATTACTGGCATTACCAAGCACCATCCATGGAATGTTGTGCTTGTTGGCAAATTTGACAATACGAGAAAGCTCATATCGGTTACGTGGAAAGGCCAAATAATCCGCTGGACCTCCAACCTTGGTGTAAGTATAACGTTTTAAGGGTTCGTCGAAACGAATATCAATCCCAACTAAATCTTCTTTAAGTTCATCTAACATGTTAATTCCCATACTTTTTCTATACATTTATTTCTTTGTAGGTATTGTGAAAAATTTCCCCTTATTACTATCACAACCTAAAAATGAGTTAGTATTTTCCCTAACAATTAAAAGAAAAATACCACAAAAAGCCAAAATTAATTATAGCAAAAAATCCCTATCTTGACGACAAGGAATTTTAGTAAAAACTAGTCCACTTGCTCCAATTTGCGGACATCACTAGTGTCTATTTGACTCAAATATTTTTTGTAGGCTTGACCAGTTTGAGGCTCAACTAAATTCTCGGCAATTTCTAGCAGAGGAACCAAAACAAAGGCCCTTTGAGTCATGAGAGGATGAGGCACTTTAAGGTGCTCAGTCCCCCAGATTTCCTGCCCATATAAAAGAATATCAATATCCACAGTTCGAGGGCCCCAATGCTCATGGCGAACGCGGTCTAAATCTTTCTCAATTGCCTGACAAGCACTCAGCAAGCTTTCAGCCGGCAACTGAGTGTCAAGTGCTAAAGCGAGATTCAAAAAATCAGCCTGGTCAGTTAATCCCCAAGCAGCCGTCTCATAATAAGAGGACACTGCTTTAACTTCCGTCTCAAGCAAGCGATCCAATGACTCCACCGCTTTTTTAAGATAGTCTTGACGATTTCCCATATTAGATCCCAAACTTAAATAAACTTTTGTCATCGACTACGCTCCAATTCAATTCCAACACTTCTATAGTGCCCATTAATTGGTGGATTTTCTTTAATAATTCGAATTTTAATAGATTGGATTGGCACAAATTGATCAAACAAGTCCTCACAAATAGCACCAGCTAAACGCTCAATCAAAATATACTTTTCTTCTTCCACCTGTCTCTGTACGGCTTCAAAAACTAAACCATAATGAACCGTATCTGCTAGATTGTCACTTTGTGAAGCCCTGGTCAAATCAACAACCAGCTCCAGATCTACCACAAAAATTTGCCCTAGGGTTTGCTCCTCAACAAAAGCCCCGTGATAGCCATAAAAACGGCAACCATTTAAAATAATTTTATCCATATTTTCTCCTTAAGACGACTAAACTCATCTTTATTCTAGCACAAAAAAGTTGAAAAGTTGGGCTCTAATTAGTATGATATTTTAGACAAATCTGAAGTTATTGTTTTTTCGGCCATACAATCGATTGCGTAATTCTTCTGATTTGGTAAAATAAAGGCACAGAAGTTTAAAAACTCCCTGATATCTAAACCAAGACTATGTCAACTAATAAGGAAGAAACTATGACAAATCAAACTGCAATGCAATACTTTGAATGGTATCTCCCAAGTGACGGCCAGCATTGGAACAACTTAGCTGAAGATGCCCAACATCTAGCAGACCTTGGCATCAGCCATGTTTGGATGCCACCTGCTTTCAAAGCTACTAACAAAGATGATGTTGGTTACGGAGTCTATGACCTCTTTGACCTTGGGGAATTCGACCAAAAGGGAACCATACGCACCAAATATGGTCTCAAGGAAGAATACCTTAATGCCATCAACCAACTCAAAAATGTTGGTATCATCCCTATGGCCGATGTTGTGCTCAACCACAAGGCAGCCGCGGATAAACTTGAAACCTTTTATGTGGTAGAAGTTGACCCTGAGGACCGTACCAAAGTAATCAGCGAACCGTTTGAAATCGAGGGTTGGACTCATTTCACTTTTGACGGACGTCAGAAAGCTTACAACGACTTTGAATGGCACTGGTACCACTTTAATGGGATTGACTTTGATGCCAAAAGAAATAAAAAAGGTATCTATCTTATCCAAGGTGACAACAAAGGCTGGGCACATAATGACTTGGTTGACAATGAAAATGGTAACTTTGACTACCTTATGTTTGCTAACCTAGATTATAGGCATCCTGAAGTTATAGAAAATATTTACGAATGGGCTGACTGGTTCGTCGAAACAACTGGTGTCCAAGGTTTCCGAATGGATGCTGTCAAGCACATTGATTATTTCTTTATGCGTAATTTTATTCGCGACGTCAAAGAAAAACAAGGTCAAAATTTCTATGTTTTTGGTGAATTTTGGAATGCCAAGGAAGAGGATAATAATACTTATCTCGAAAAAACTGAAAACCGCTTTGATCTTGTGGATGTTCGCCTTCATTACAATTTATATGATGCCAGCCTCAAAGGAGCAGATTACGATTTGACGACTATTTTCGAACAAACATTGGTCAAAAATCACCCTGAGCATGCGGTAACCTTCGTAGAGAACCATGACACCCAACGTGGACAAGCATTGGAATCTACTGTTGAAGAATGGTTTAAACCATCTGCCTATGCCCTCATCCTTCTTCGTAAAGACGGCCTTCCTTGCCTATTTTATGGTGACTACTATGGCATTGATGGTGAGTTTGCTCAAGAAAGTTTCAAAGAGGTCCTAGACACCTTACTTTACGCTCGTAAAGATTTGGCTTATGGAGAGCAAACAGACTACTTTGACGACCCTAACTGTATTGGATGGACACGCTCTGGTAATGAAGACTGTACTCCATTAGCCGTAACCATTTCTAATGATGCTGCCAACAACAAATCTATGGAAATTGGAAGTGATTGGGCTGGACAAACTTTCTATGATATTCTTGGAAACTGCTCTGATACTGTAACAATTGACGAAGACGGGTGGGGAGACTTCCCAGTCTCTGAAAAATCTGTCAGCGTTTGGACAATTCAAGACTAAGAAAAAAGCTCGATTTGAGCTTTTTTTAATTTCATAAAATTCCTGAGATAGTCTTAACGACATCACGATTGGCTTCAACATTATGGACACGGACAATCTGACATCCTTTGCTAACAGCATAAGCAGATAAAGCAGCTGTCCCTTGATCACGGTCCTTGGCAGGAATATTTCCACCTAGGAGAAAATCCACAACACGCTTACGAGAAATCCCAAAAAGAACAGGATACCCAAGTCCAACAACTTTGTCCAAGCCCCTAAGCAGGTCAATATTGTGTTGAACATTCTTGGCAAAACCAAAGCCAGGATCAATCCAAATATTTTCTTTAGCTACACCTGCTTCCAAGGCAGCTTGCGTACGTTGACTAAGGAAAGTACAGACATTCTCTGTGACATCATTGTATTTTTCTTCTTTTTGATTATGCATGAGGATAATCGGTACATTTTTTTCAGCTGATAAGGCTAGCATCTGACCATCATAAAGTCCTGCCCAGACATCATTAAGAATATCTGCACCTGCTTCAAGAGCAGCTCTGGCAGTGGCTGTCTTGTAAGTGTCAATACTGATAAGAACATCATATTTTTCCTTAATAGCTTGTATAATTGGTACTATACGAGCAATCTCTTCTTCCTCGGTTACAAATTCCGCTCCAGGTCTTGTAGATTCACCACCTACATCGATAATGCTAGCCCCTTGGGAAATCATACGCTCAACCTGGGCCAATGCATCTTCAATTGTGTCAAAATCCCCACCGTCTGAGAAAGAGTCTGGGGTGACATTCAAGATTCCCATAATGCAGGCCTTACCTGCAATTTCATGTTTACCAATAAACATTTTAACTCCTATTAACTCCTAAAAATCACGCATCAAAGAAAGAATTTCCTTACGTTCTTCACGGTCTTCTTTATAGATGCCTTTAGCAACCGTTGTGATGGTCTTACTTCCTGGTTTTTTAATACCACGCATAGTCATACACATGTGCTCAGCTTCCACCATAACAAAGACCCCTCGAGGATTAAGGGCTTCTTCAAGCGCTGTAGCGACTTGATCTGTGAGACGTTCTTGCAATTGTGGACGACGGGCTGCCACTTCAACAGCACGTGCCAATTTTGATAGTCCTGTCACCTTATCCCCACTTGGCAAATAGGCTACATGAGCCATGCCATAAAAAGGAACCAAGTGATGCTCACACATAGAGTAAAAAGGAATATCCTTAACAAGTACAACTTCATCATGAACCTCTGAAAAAACCGCTGTAAACTGATCTTTCGGGTCTTCATTTAAACCTGAAAACATCTCAGCATACATCTTAGCCACACGTTTTGGCGTATCCAAAAGACCTTCACGCTCAGGATTCTCACCCAAAGCTTCCAATAATTGATAGACTGCTTGTTCTACTTTTTCTTGATTTTCCATAATTTCCTCTTGAAACCTTATAATACTACCTATTATAACTCATTTTGCTTGATTTTTCTTGCAAAAAATAAAATTGTCTAGCTGAATTCTAACCAAAAAAGCGAAAACTCCCCGTCACACGAGAACCGTTTTCGCTTGTCTTTATTTAATCTTTTAAGTGGTAAGAATATGATGAAATGACAATATTTTCACGCCATTTGAGATAATATTTCAATCGTAAACTCGTCTGGTTGTGAAGTATATTTTGCCATGATTTTTTCGGAACAAACTGTGGAATCAAAACAGTCAGAGTCGCATTATCCTTATCAGCCTGAGTAGCCACTTCGTCTACATATTGAATAGTTGACTGTGTAATTGAGCTGTAAGGTGATCGGATATGAACCATCTCGATTTCTGGGAAATATTTTTTAAACTCTTGTTCGATTTCCTTATCCTTATTCTCTGTATCTTTAGTAGACACGTGCATAACAATAACCTTATCACCAATAGAACGTGCATAAGAAATGGCACCAATATTAGCCTTTGTAACATTTCCCACCAAGATAAGGACAATGTTACCTTGATAATGATGTTCTTTGACTGGGCCATCAATACGCAACTGTTGAGCAACCCCATCGTAATGTTTCTTAATCTTAAGAAACATCCACATCAAAATAGCAATAATTGGGAAGAATGGCCAAATATCCCCTAAACGGAAGAGAATGAGAATGAGAACAATACCGTAACAAATTAAGGCACCTAAAATATTAGCTAAAGAATGCTTCCAGAAACCCTTACCATATTCACGACTCCAATGAACAACCATACCTGTTTGAGAAAGTGCAAAAGGAACGAACACCCCTATTGTATAAAGCGGAATCAAACGTTCCGTATTTCCTCGGAAAATGAATAAGAGAGTAATGGCCCCAATAGCCAGCGTCAAGATACCGTTAGAGTAGGCCATACGTGCACCTTTTTCAAGATAGATATGAGGCATGTATTTATTCTTAGCCATGTTAAAGGACAACATCGGAAAGGCTGAAAAACCAGTATTTGCTGCCACTGCAAGAATCATGGCAGTTGAGAACTGAAAAATATAAAATAAGATACTGCCAAACCATGAATCACCAAGAATTTCCCTAGCCAGTTGCGCCAACATTGTCACACCTGAATGAGGTGTAATACCAGTCCACCAGTTAAGAAAGGTAATTCCAGTAAACATAATTCCCAAAATACTTGACATGATAAAGAGGGTTGATGCCGCATTCTTAGACTTAGGTTTCTTAAAGAAAGGCACTGCATTAGAGATAGCTTCCACCCCTGTCAATGAAGCCGAACCTGAAGTAAAGGCCCTTAAAATAAGAATCACTGACACACCTGTAATCGGTTGGCCTAAATGCGCCGTAGCCGCATAAGGCATATGCCCCGTTAAGATCTGTAAGAAACCATATCCTAATAGGAACAGCGTTGAGGCAATAAAGAGATAAACAGGAACCATCAAAGACTTTGCCGACTCACGCATTCCCCTGAGGTTCAACACCATTAAAACAAGCACCAAAATTATTGAGATTTGAAGATTATAGGGGTGAAGTAATGGAATGGCTGAGGTAATGGCATCTGCACCTGCGGCAACTGAAACGGCAACTGTCAACATATAGTCGACTAGGAGGCTACCTCCAGCTATCAAACCAAATTTAGGTGACAGATTTTCCGAAGTTACCATGTAGGCTCCACCACCTTGTGGATAGGCCTTAATTACCTGTCTGTAAGAAATGGTAAGGCTAATCAAAAGGACTAAAACCAAAATCCCAATCGGGATAGACCACCAAATAGCAGCTCTTGATACAGCCATCAAAACCAATACGACTTGCTCAGGGCCGTATGCGATAGATGATAGAGCATCACTCGACAACATAGCTAATGCCTGAACCTTAGATAATAAGTGATCATCACTGCTATTATCATGGGTCAAGGGTTCACCTATTAAAAAGTTTTTCAGACGTTGTAACATTTTTTCTCCTTACTTTTAAAACACATGAAGTATTATACGCCCCTAATTCTTATCCTTCAAGTCTTAAACAGCACTTTCCTGCTCTAAAATCCATTTTCGAACTTGAGAAATAAAATAAAGAGATCCTGTAATAACATAAAGTTTATCATCATTAGCAGTCACGTGTTCCTCAATCCATGTCTGGAAGTCTGACACTTGTTTATAAGTAACTGGGTACTTGTCCAATTTTACACTATTTGGATACTCAAAGCTTGTTACTGTCAAATCACCGACTGACTCTAACTGAGCCAACATACTATCAATAGGCTTAGTATCAATAGCTGCGAAAAGCAATTCGATATCCTTATCCGCATACTCTGACCTTAACAAATCAATTAAGACCTTAACACTTTCGTTATTATGAGCACCATCTATCATAAGATTAGGCATCAAGAACTCTGTCCGACCTAACCAACTAGCATGAGCCAGTGCATCCTTTATGAGTTCAGGAGTTACTTTAGGATAATCCTTTTGAAGCAAAAGACTAGCCATGATAGCCAAACTAGCATTTGCCACCTGATGTTGACCAGCCATAGCCAAGGCTATACCCTCCAACCTCTGCTCCTTGTAAATAAAATCAAAGGAATGGCTAGACCCTTCAGCGGTGAAATCTTTACCCAACTCATAGGTCTTAGAACCTTCTTCATTCGCCTTCTGTTTAAAAACATCTCGAACGTCAGTACGGTCAGTCGCATAAATAAAAGACGCTCCATTTTTTAAAACACCAGCCTTTTCTGTAGCAATTTCAGCATGAGTATTGCCCAAGACCGCCTGATGATCTAAGCCAATCGATGGACAGATGACCGCTAGAGGACTAAATAGATTGGTAGAATCATGCAGGCCACCCATTCCAGCTTCAATAAAAGCAATATCAACAGGATGGACTTGCCCAAAGTAGAGGAACATCAAGACTGTGATAATCTCAAACTCTGTCGCATTTTCGTGCTCTGTCTCTTTTGGGAGACGTTCAACCACCGGCTTAACACGCTCAACTAAGCCAAGTAGATTCTCTTCTGAAATCATCTGACCATTGATAGAAATGCGTTCTTTGAAATCAATAATATAGGGTGAGGTAAATGTTCCAACTTCATAGCCGGCTTGAGAAAAAATCGTTTGTAAGGCATTGACAGTAGATCCCTTACCATTTGTTCCCACAATATGCACAGCCTTAAGATTGTCCTGTGGGTTTCCTAGTTCTTCAAGCATCCAGGCCATACGTTCCAAGCCAGGCTTAATGCCAAATTTTAATTGACCATGAATCCAATCCAATGCTTCTTGATAAATCATAATTGCTCCTTTTTAAGCTAATGCTTTGACTTAGCCATTAAACTAGTTTTTCTATGAGCCTAATACCACTTTAACCCTCTTATTATACCAAAGATTGCTAGCTATAACCAAAATATAAAAAAGGCAACCCTAGGGTCACCTCTTAAGCTTTCTCTTTTTCGTCAATAACAAGACGAACTTTTTTACCTTGAGTAGGTACCGAATAGACAATCGCTCTTATCGCCTTAATAGTACGTCCCTTTTTCCCGATAACACGCCCAATATCGGATGGGGCAAGATCAAGATGGTACTCCAAAAACTCAGGACCGTCAATAATCTTGATGGTCAACTGATCTGGTGAAGTAATTAAGGGGTTAATGATAGCGATAATAAGATTTTCAATGGTATCCATAGGCTAAAAAATTATTTTGAGAATTTTGATTCGTGGAATTTTTTCATAACGCCTTCTTTTGAAAGGATGTTACGAACTGTATCTGAAGGTTGTGCACCTTTAGACAACCACTCAAGAACACGTTCTTCTTTAAGTGTTACTTGGTTTTCTTCAACGAGTGGGTTGTAAGTACCAACTGTTTCGATGAAACGTCCATCACGTGGAGCACGTGAGTCTGCAACGTTAATACGGTAGAAAGGTTTTTTCTTAGAACCCATACGAGTCAAACGGATTTTTACTGCCATTTTTAATTTCTCTTTTCTTTAGTTTTTTTATTATGGTGGAGGCACTTACTGCCTCTTTACCTTAACTAGTATACCATATCATTTTTATGTGTCAAGAAAAAAACTTGACAGATTTAAATTTTCTACAAAAAACTAGAGACAAGCTCTAACTTCCTTATAGGACTATTTCTTGGTAGTACTATTATGATTTTTTTCATAAGCCACCTTTGCTTCAGCATACTCGACTTCTAAGCCATTAACTGTCGCTTTAGAAGCTTTCTCAGTTCATATATTTGAACTTTTATCTTCATAAATCAATTTCATAATAAAAACACCCCAAAAGTTAGACTTTCTCTATCTAACTTTTGGGGTGCAGTTCAAGTTTGACTAGGCCTTTTTTTTTCCATACTTTTGCTATAATAGAGCCATACCTATCAAAAGGAACTCAACATATGATAATAGATCAGCAACTTGTTTGCTACAAACGCCTTCCAAACTGGACAGCCACAACACTCCCAGAAATGGTGACTCAAAAACATAACACTAAGGTTGGAACCTGGGCTAAACTGACTATTCTATCAGGAACTCTTCACTTTTATGAATTAGATGAACAGGGAGAGATTACTGCAGAGCACCTCTTCACACCTGAAACAGAAATTCCTTTTGTCGAACCACAATCTTGGCATCGAATCGCTGCTGCTTCAGATAATTTAGAATGCTATCTTTCCTTCTACTGCAAGCCAGAGGACTACATGGCTAAAAAGTATGATACTAAAGCCCACTCTGAGGTTCTTGAAGCCGTCCAGTCTGGACATATTAAACCTGGTCGTACCCTTGATTTAGGCTGTGGCCATGGTCGTAACGCTCTTTATTTGGCATCACTTGGACACGAAGTTACTGCCGTTGATATTAACAATGAAGCCACACAACGTATCCAAATGATTGCTGATGAAGAAAGTTACAATGTTAGAGCTGGCTACTACGATATCAATGTTTCTGCTCTTCCTGAGTCTGAAACCTTTGACTTCATCCTCTCAACAGTGGTCTTCATGTTCCTAGATCCTAATCAAATTCCAGCTATTATCCAAAATATGCAAGAGCGTACAGCCATTGGTGGTTACAACCTAATTGTTTGTGCCATGGATACAGAAGAGCACCCTTGTACCATGCCTTTCCCATTTACTTTTGAAGAAGGCGAGTTGAAAAACTACTATAGTGACTGGGAATTAATCAAGTACAATGAAAATCTTGGTCACCTTCACCGTTTAGATGAGCATGGCAATCCAATCGCCCTTCAATTTGCGACCATGTTAGCCAAGAAGGTAACATAAGAACGAATGACTGTAAAAGAACTGATTACAGCTTGACTTATCTTCAAATTAAAAACTAGAAATCCAGCTAAATTTCTAGTTTTTAATTGTTTACAATATCTGCATCCCCTGATTTAAGGTCTGCGTTTTCTGTTTTTTTGACATAATACACGCTACTATTAGTAGTTGGTGAGTAAAGAACAATGGGCGTTTCGTCTTTTTTAGTCGTAAAGAAACAGTGGTGAACAGAAGCATTTCACCATCTCTCATAAACCGAAATAATGGTATACTCAGAATTGCTATTACCAGTTGTAGCCATAGGTTGCATCCAAAGACAGACTATTGTCCTACATCCAACGGATAGGCAAAGAAGAGGATTCATTTGTAATTTCTTTGTATCTAGACTTATTCATCTACTTTCCCCAAGAAACAATCAAACTAGCAGATTGACTAGCCCTGTCATTGGACCAACTCAGATTTTCAGTCTAGGCTTCCTTGGCATGATTAGAATCAGGTGTATCAATACTTGCACTGCTAGATTCGTTTGGCTTATTATTTTCACTAGATGAAGTGATAGTATCCTCTGTTGATGCGAATATCAAGCTAGCCACTGTGAAAGATGACTTAGTCTCTTTATAGTTCAAGAGTCAGACTAATGGCTACTACGATTGCTACGAGGTATTCTAAGAGTGTATAGATATACTTATAATGTTTCGAGACTTCAATAAGGCCAAACTAATAAGCCAGTTGTAGTTCATCAGATTTTGGCTTACGTCCCTGAACTTACTCTTAGCAGGGGGATTAAAGACTTATAAGAGCAGACAGATTCAGTCAAAAGAAGGAAATCAGGAAACCCATGATCAGTAGGAGACTGATTAAGGTTGTAGTGTAAGAGATACCTTGGATAAATCAGGAAGAAGAAACTCATCCCTGGAAAAACGACAAGAGGAAGCACTAGCCCCTGTAACCACCAAATCATAACACTAAGAATGATTTGTACAAAGAAGAAAACCAAAAACAAATCATAAATGCATATTTATTTTTTTCATTGATTGTCACCTCCATCTAGGTTAAGTATAGTCCTCCTATCTTCACTTATCAATCCCATGACTCGTCTGACATCTTATTTTCTGCTACAATAGAAAAAAACAATTCAAAGAAGGAAACTGTACATATGAAATTAATTTCTTGGAATATTGATTCCCTAAATGCTGCTCTTACCGGTGACTCTGCGCGTGCTCAATTATCACGCGCCGTTATCGATACTTTGGTCACTGAAAATGCGGATATCATTGCTATTCAAGAGACAAAATTATCTGCTAAAGGGCCAACTAAAAAGCATTTGCAAATCTTAGAAGACTACTTCCCTGACTATGTCATTACTTGGCGTTCATCTGTTGAACCTGCCCGTAAAGGTTATGCTGGAACCATGTTCTTGTATAAAAAAGAATTGACACCAGTCATCACTTATCCTGAAATCGGAGCACCTTCAACCATGGATTGTGAAGGACGCATCATAACTCTCGAATTTGACACCTTCTTTGTGACACAGGTCTACACACCAAACGCTGGTGACGGGCTCAAACGTCTACTCGAACGTCAAATCTGGGATGAAAAATATGCGGATTACCTAGCTGAATTGGACGCTCAGAAACCAGTCCTTGCTACTGGTGATTACAACGTTGCCCACAAGGAAATCGACTTGGCCAACCCTTCAAGTAATCGTCGTTCACCAGGCTTTACAGATGAAGAACGTGCTGGCTTCACTAATCTCCTCAATAAAGGTTTTACAGATACTTACCGTCACCTCAATGGTGATGTTACAGGTGCCTATACATGGTGGGCCCAACGTAGCAAAACATCTAAAATTAATAATACAGGCTGGAGAATTGACTACTGGTTGACTTCAAATCGTATTGCCGATAAGGTCACAAAATCAAACATGATTGACTCTGGTGATCGCCAAGACCACACACCTATTGTCTTAGAGATTGACTTATAAAATAACTCTAGACCTAACCCCCTAAAAAGAGTAGAACCACTACTCTTTTACTTTACCCAACTAAGGAGAAATGATGAAAAATAAACTTAACCCTACACAAAAGCTTGTTCTCTCAGCTATTATCATGGCCCTATATATCGCCATCCTCTTTATTTCTCAAGCTATTTCCTTTGGTGCTGTTCAGATGCGTCTGGCCACGGCTTTATATGGATTAACCTATATCTTTCCATTTTTGGTTGTCCCACTCAGTCTCGCAAATGCTATTGCTAACTCTTTTGGTGGCCTGGGATTGATTGATGTTGTCGGTGGTTTCTGTGCCAGCTTTTTAGCAACTGGTAGCATCTACCTCATCCGTAAAATTAAGCTATCTAGCTGGTTTATCGTACTCCCAATCCTGCTCGTTCCATCCTTAGTAGTACCAATATGGCTTAGTGCCCTACTTAAACTTCCTTATGTCGCTCTCGTTATTAACCTTATCTTAGGGCAATTAGTTCCTGCAATCTTGGGAGCTGTACTTGTACACGAGCTAGCTAAACGCGGATACAAAGACTGACAAACAAAAACATCTCTGCAATTGCAGAGATGTCAGAATAAAGACAAACATCAAAAACGATGTTTGTCTCTTTTTATATTCACACTTAATTCTTCCATAATCGAATAATATTGGGGTATTTAGATAAAATACCAGGTCTTTCCTACCATCATTTTTACCAATTTTTTGATATTTAAACATGCCAAAGTAAGCCCAACCTTATCTTCCATTTTGGACTTTCCTTTTTCTCTGGTATAACGCAAGTTGTGATATTCTTTAGATGTTCCGAATAACCATTCTATCGTTTCTTTACAGTGTTGATACCGCTCCTTCATCCCACTTTGATGACGAATATCTTCGCAGACTTCTAGGGCGTCTTTCCAAATATGACGCACAACAACTTTTTGGTTCCGGCGACTTTCAGTACAAATCGCTAACAAGAGATAGATCTTACAAATTTTGGAATTGCTTTTATATTCTCTATAACCTTCACGTGTCGTTGTACGATAAGTTAATACCTGGTTCTCTAGACAAAGATAGCAGTCAGAATACTTGTTATAGACAAAGTCTTTAAGACGTAGAAAGTCTCTCCTACCTCTTGGCCTAGTGTAAGGGAATACCGGTATAATCCAATTTTCTAAAAGAAACTTAGCAACACTAGGTGTTTTGTAGCCTGAATCCGCAATAATGAATTCAGGTGAGAAGGGCTCTAACTTGGCTAAAAGAGCAGGAAAGAACTGACTATCATGGATGTTATCTGCTTCAACTGTAAAATCCAAGGCCCAACCGTGTTTATAACAATCTACCTGAGCATTATAAACAAAGACTTCCTTGTGAAACCTACCACATCAAATACCTTTTTCTTTTATTATACTCCTTCAAATCAATAAAAGTCCCCAGAAGTATAACTTCTAAGGACTTTGTCTTCAATCTGAAGCAACCTGACCTAGATTGCTTAAAAGATTAATATTAATCATTTTCGATTTTTTCAGCTTCTGTACTGAATTTTTGTACAATAGCTTCGAGAGCCAATTTGTCTGTATCGGGAAGCGTGATAGCATCATCAGAAATCTCATCAATATTAGCATAGAATTCAATGTGATTCTTAAGATTTTGGAGGTGAATTGGGGCATCGCCACCGTATTCCCCATCCAGATTGATCATCATACGATCTTCACCTAAAGGCTCGATATCTAGCGAACTTGTTTTGATATAAGCAACTCTCTTATCGTAGATGTGCTTGCCACCTTGAAGAACCTGACGAATAAGGTCAACCAATTCAAAGAGGTTGGCCGTTTTAACCATAATTAGGGTAAATTGACCATCATCCAATTTAGCATCTGGAGCAATCATTTCAAAACCACCAACTGAATTGGTCAAGGCAACGAAAATCATAGAAAGGTCGCCTTCAAAGACACCTTGATCGTGCGTAATGCGGACCGGAACTTTCTTAACTTGAGGAAGTAATTCGGCTCCCTTAACAAGATAGGCCAAATAACCAAGGACTGTCTTAAGTCGACTAGGAACACTGTAGGTTAGTTCCGTAAATGACCCTGCAGCCGCAATATTGATGAAGTATTTATCATCATAGGCACGACCAATATCCATCTGAAGGGTTTGATTTTTAGCAATAACCTTGGCTGCTTCAACAGGTTTTCCCCTTGGAATCTTCAAGGCGCGTGCAAAGTCATTTGTTGTCCCTGTGGGAATAACAGCCATTTGAGGACGTTTATCAAGAGGGGCGATCCCAGAAACAACCTCATTAATTGTTCCATCACCACCAGCCGCAATAACCAAATCAAAGCCTGCTTCTGCTGCACGAGTGGCCTCATTTTTGGCTGAGTTCTCATCCGGGGTTGTTTGAAAAGCAGATGTCTCAAAACCAGCACCTTCCAGGATATCCAAGACCTCAGCAACATTTTTCTTCATAATTTCTTGTCCAGATGTTGGATTATAAATTAAGCGGGCACGTTTTTGTTTCATATTGAACTCCTATAAATCCAGCAACCAAGCCTCATCTTTTACTTCAATTCCTAGGCTTTGTGCTTTTTCCAACTTACTTCCGGCATCACTACCAGCAACCACTAAATCTGTTTTCTTAGAGACTGAACCCGTCACCTTAGCACCCAGGGCCTCTAGTTTTGCCTTCGCTTCACTACGTTTAAGATGCTCCAATTTCCCTGTCAAAACAACAGTCTTACCAGATAGAATGGCATCATCTGCTACTTTTTGACCAAGATAGGATAAATTAACACCATAGGATTCCAGTTCTTTAAGAAGAACTTGAGCCTCCTCCTTGGCAAAATAACGCTGGATTGACTTGGCGATAACCTCTCCCAAACCATCTACAGCAGCAATAGCTTGGACATCTGCACTTGCCAACTCCTTGATAGTTCCAAAAGATTCTAGCAATTGCTTACTAACTTTGGCACCAACATGGCGAATTCCCAAACCATAGAGCAGTTTCTCTGCAGAATTTTCTTTTGATGCTTGAATAGCTGCATATAGTTTTTCAGCTGATTTTTCCTTGAAACCTTCTAATTGGAGGAAATCCTGACTATTTAAACCATAGATATCAGCCACCTCTTTAACCAATTCAGCTTTAAAGAGTTTTTCAACCACTGAAGGTCCCATACCTGAGATGTTCATGGCATCACGAGAAGCAAAATGAATAAGACCTTCCTTAATCTGAGCAGGACAAGATGGATTGATACAACGTAGGGCTACTTCATCTTCAAAATGTAAGAGACCACTACCACAAGATGGACATTGACTCGGAACTGGCATCGCTTCTTGTGTTGTACGCTTACTTTCTACCACACGAAGAACAGCAGGGATAATATCACCAGCCTTATAAACAATAACGGTATCACCAATACGAATGTCTTTCTCCGTAATATAATCTACATTGTGTAGGGTAGCTCGGCTAACTGTTGTCCCGGCCAATTGTACTGGGGTCAAATTAGCCGTCGGCGTTACTACACCTGTACGACCCACCTGCCAATCAACCGAGAGAAGTTTTGCTTCCTTTTCCTCAGCTGGGAATTTATAGGCAATGGCCCAACGTGGTGCCTTAACGGTAAAGCCAAGTTCTTCCTGCATGGCCAAACTATTGACCTTGATAACAACTCCATCAATATCATAAGCCAAGTGATCACGATCTTGCCCAACAGCTTGAATAAAGTCCCAAATCTCATCCATCGATGATGTCACAATACGGCGTGGATTAACGGAGAAGCCAAGTTCTGCCACTTCATTCAAGACATCATTTTGTGTCAGGCGCTCAGTGGGACTAGCTTCTTGATAAAAGAAGGTGGCCAAACGACGCTCAGCAACTACTTTCGTATCTAATTGACGAAGAGTTCCTGCTGCAGCATTACGTGGATTGGCAAATTCGGCCTCACCATTCTCCTGGCGCTGGGTGTTGATGCGTTCAAACTCAGCTCGTGGCAAATAACACTCACCCCGAACGGTGATATTAAGCGGTTGATCCAACTTCAGAGGAATATCTGAGATTCGCTTAACATTTTCAGTGATATTTTCACCAACAGAACCATCACCTCGCGTTGCACCTACTTGAAGAATACCATCCACATAGGTTAGAGAAATTGAAAGGCCATCAATTTTGAGCTCGGCCATATAGTCAGCGTTAGGAAATTCGGACTTGACCCTCTTATCAAAGGCATCTAGCTCTTCTCGTGAAAAAGCATCCTGCAAACTATAAAGCGGATACTCATGTTGGTATTTCTCAAAACCATCAAGAACCAGGCCACCCACACGGTGCGTAGGGCTATCCGCCTGAACAAGTTCTGGGTGTTCAGCCTCTAAAGTTACTAACTCACGATAGAGCTTATCATACTCGGCATCTGACACCGATGGATTATCCTCGGTATAATACTCTTTTGCATACTGGTTAAGTTTGTCAACCAGCTCTTTCATTCGTTTTTCCATAGGAACATTTTAACATAAAAGCAGAAAAAAACGCCTTTACAGACGTTAATTTAAGAAACAAAATCGATTACTTTGGCTAATTTCTTGATAAGGACCGCACCAACTAAGAGTGACGCCAGTTCTCCTAAAGCGACAGTGAACCAAGTAGCCCAAAATGGCGCTTGAGCAACTAAGGTCAACTCTGCAGCGATGGTCACCATGAAGAATGAGAAATAAAAGGCAAAATAAACATGAGCCTTATCAAAGAGACCACCCAAAATATCTTGATTCTTAAAGCGGTCAAAGAAATAAACACCTGAACCAACAAAAACTAGCGTTGAGAGACTGCCAACAACCACATCAATCATGTTAAAACTAAAGAAATTAGCAATCACACATCCCAAAGTAACAGCAATGATATACTTGCGATTATAAAATCCTAAAAGATTGAACATTTCCGCAATACGGAACTGGTAAGGACCATACGAAATCAAGTTGAAAGGTGGCACAATGGTCAAGACCACGTAAAGTGCCGCCACAATCGCAATATGTGTTAAATCACGAACAGTTTTGTTTTTCATCTTTTCCTCCATAAATGAGATGTTTTTCTACTAACAAGGACCAACTAATCCATCAAAAGAGCCTGGGCTTAGCCAAGCTCTCTTTATGCTCTATGACTTATCCCTATCATTTTTTTGTTTTTTTGCTGTCACTACCGTCTCCAGAAAAACTCTGAATTATGGTAAGTACGTCACCCCTCCTACTGTGTAGTTCACCTTGTTTAAGTTCCTGATAGGTCGCATTAAAGACGGCACCAAAAATCAATATTCTAGCTAGGAAGATGAACCAAAGCATGAAGATGAAAATCATAATCGATCCGAACAGCTTGATATCAACCAATCTACTCAAGGTATGAATCACGTAAGTTCCAAACAAATTGCTCAGATACCCAATCACCAAAGTCGTAAAGATAGTCCCTGGCATGATGTAGCGGATTTTTCGAATCTTTACATTCGGAAGAATGAAATAAAGTACCATCATTCCCAGGAAGACAACTGCAACACTCAAGGGCTGAATACTATTCAAAATCAGTTGAGTTAGGTTAGACCCAATAGGATAGGTCTGATTGATTACCCGAAGGACCGACTGAATAATTGTAGATAACATGAGCGCAAAGGTTAACAAAAACAAGATAACCAAACTCAAGAGTCCACCAATGATATGACTGATAAAGACATCACGGTGTTCTGAAGCACCATATACCTTGTCAATCGCTTTTTGAAGCGAAGATAAGGACTTAATCATGGTCCAAAATCCCGTCAAAGAGGCCACTCCCAACAACCGTCCAGAAGGTGTGGAGAAGATATCCTGAACAACATTAGCTGCAGGTGCATAAAAATGCTTAGGAAGATGCTCATTCATAAACTTCAAGAGATCAGTCGTATGAATATTCAGATAGGGAAAGACATTGGCAGCAATGACAATGAGCGGAAAGACCGTCAAAATCAAATAATAAGCCACGGCAATGCTAGAAATATCTATCTCAGCACTACGATAATGACTAAGATAAACCTGAAAAGGGCGCCATTGAAGCTTATCTAGGAGACGGGCCATTATGCCTTGTCGTTTCATATTAATAAGTTCTTTCTTCCCCTTGAGAAGTCAAAATTACTGGACCATCTTTAGTAATTACAAATTGGTGCTCATATTGGCATGAAAGGCCACCGTCAAGTGTCTTATGAGCCCAACCAGTTTCAAGGTCTGTATCGATTTCCCAAGTTCCTGTGTTAATCATTGGCTCGATGGTCAAGACCATTCCTTCTTTAAGGCGAAGACCACGTCCAGCCACGCCATAGTTAGGAACCATTGGTTCTTCATGCATTGTTGGTCCAACTCCGTGTCCGACCAAATCACGTACGACACCATAGCCTCGACTTTCAGCGTATTCTTGGATAGCTGCACCGATATCCCCGATACGATTACCAACTACCGCTTGTTCAATACCAAGATACATGGCTTCACGGGTTACTTCCATAAGGTTTTTAACCTCATCAGAAGGCGTTCCAATCGCATATGCCCAACATGAGTCAGCCAAACCACCAGCATATGATTCTGTATATTTTTTTACCTGGGCAACATTATCAAAGTCCAATTTTGATACATCAAGCACTGACTTATCAATAGGTTCTGACAAGACCATATCAACTTTCAAGAGGTCTCCATCATTCAAAATATAATGACGTGGAAAAGCGTGTGCTACTTCATCATTAAGACTACAACATGTCGCATAAGGATAGTCCATGATGCTTCCTTCAACCCCAATCTGAAGTGGCAGAACATTTTCTTCTTTACAACGACGACGAACATACTCTTCTACTTCCCACATATCCACTCCTGGTTTCAAGAGATCACGTAGGCCAATGTGGATACTTGCAAGAAAATCTCCCGCTCTATCCATCGCTTCAATTTCACGTGCTGATTTCAGTGTAATCATTATTTTCTCCGTTTTCTTTATTTCTTTAATTTTAAATGGCTTATTAAGTTTTCTTGACCACTACTACTGACTTACAAACCGTATGATTGCCATGAGTAACCATAAGGTCTAAATGAGCTCTGCGTCTGGTTTCCGCAATGATACTGGGTGTAATCTTCACCTTATCATCAATTTGAGCCGCCTGCAGAAAGTAAAACATCATCTCTTCAAACACCAGACTATTTTGTTCTTGTTTCTCCATCGTTCGGTAAACAACCTGTTTAACCATTTCTACAAGAACACCCTGTGTAAGGTTCCCAGAATTATCAATCATGGTCGGTTCTACCTCAAAACTAAAGGCATTCTTTTCACAATTAAGGTTAGCTATCATTTGATCGCTAAATGTATGGAGATCACCACGGTTATTATCTTGAAGTTCCTCTAAAACCTGACGACGAGTGATAGTTCCTAGATAATGTTTTTCGTCATCCACAACAGGAATCATGTCATAGTCTTCAAAAATCATCTTTTGTGCCACAGTCGCAAGGCTAGCCTCCAAACGAGTTACTGTCGGTTTTGTCATAATAGCCTTAGCCATAGTGGTCGGAAGCTGATTAGCCACATCACGCATGGTCACAATCCCAATAACCCTGTCATCCTCAGACACAATAGGAAAACGAACAAGGTTAGTCCGTTTAACCAAATTTTGAAAATCTTTGACTGTCATTTCTGGAGTCATATAGTTGTATTCTTCTCGTCTAGTATAGACTTGAGCAACTGTTTTAATTTCTGTTTTAATACGAACATTCGAAAGTGCCTGATTAATCATAGTCGCCACAGTAAATGTGTCGTAAGTAGTGACCATGACTGGAAACTGCTTCAAACGAGAAAGCTCTTTAACCCTATCAGAAACCCGAAAGCCTCCAGTTACCAGAATAGCATTATTGTATTCTAAAGCTAATAACTGGATATCTTCCCTGTCTCCAACAATGAGAAGGTCGCCTTTTGTTAGATAACGGGTGATATTCTCAATAGTCATGGCCCCAATGTAAAACTTACTGAAGACACGTTCTAAACCTTCATGACCCGAAATCACCTCAGACTCTGTAATCTCTGCAATCTCCGCAAAGGTCAGTTTGTCAAGCCGTACTTGAACTTTCTTTTCAATTCGAACTGTTCCACTTCGAGGACGCGTTTCAACTAGCCCTCGATTTTCAGCTTCTTTAATGGCTCGATAAGCAGTTCCATCAGAAACCTGCAGGTGGTTAGAAATACTACGCACACTAACTCGTTTACCGATGGGCAAAGCCTCTAGATAATCCATAATTTCTTGATGTTTACTCACAGTTCTTCTCCTTCTCAAAGCGGAGATAATCTCGCATGGTACGGGTGTATTGGTCTGCTCCTTTGAAACGAGACACCAGTTTAAAGCCAGACTTTTCTGCCACACGAATCGATGTCTTATTTTCCAAATGAGCAATAAGGATAATGCGTTCCATTCCCATAGCTGTCAATGCCAAATCTGACAAACAAGTAACTGTCTCAGTCATTATACCTCTACCCCAGTATAAAGCATTCAAAAAATAACCGAGCTCTGCAGTCCTTTTCTGGACATCTATCTTTTCAAAGCGAACAATCCCAATCAACTTATTAGACTCTCGATCTACAATTGCCCAAACACCCAAAGGCTCCTTCATGAAATAATGTACCAAGAGGCAATCTGTTTCATACTGAGTTTGCGTAGCAGGAAAGAAAAATTGTAAATTCTCTGGATTTGACACAATCTCATGTAAGTCAAAACGATCTAAAAAGACGAGTGGTCTAAAAGAAAGGCGCTCCGACTCAAAGAAGGCAAAAGCACCCAGACTAGTCCAAATATCCATGATAGTATTATAACACAGTTTTAGAAATGGAAAAAGGCTCAACCACTAGCGGTTAAACCTGGCTCTATAATTTCTGTAGTGGGTAAAACTACTGTAGGGATTATAGAGCTTTTTGAGTGTACACAAAAAGTCCCATAAGAACTATAATGAAAAGCAACCAAACCATCATTAGGAAGAACTTATGAGACTTATTAAGAATACCACAGAATTAATCGGAATCAAAGACCAAAATATCAAGATTTCACTTGTTTTTGGAACTGACACTCATATCGAGATTCAAGCAAAACTTGATTACCCTGCACCATCATGTCCTCATTGCCATGGAAAGATGATCAAGTACGACTTTCAAAAGCCTTCTAAAATCCCTCTTCTCGAGCAAGCGGGAACGCCAACTCTACTACGTCTGAAAAAACGTCGTTTCCAGTGTAAAAGTTGTAGGAGAGTAAGGGTGGCTGAGACATCTATCGTTGAGAAAAACTGCCAAATCTCCAATCTAGTCCGACAAAAAGTTACACAACTCCTAACTGAGAAAGTGTCACTAACTGATATTGCAAGAAGACTTCGCGTGTCGACGTCCACTGTCTATCGTAAGCTTGATCAGTTTACTTTCAAGGAACATTATGACAAACTCCCTGCTGTTATGTCCTGGGATGAGTTTGGGTTAAAGAAAGGGGAATTGGCTTTTGTGGCGCAGAATTATGAGACAAACCAACTCATAACCATCCTTGATAATCGCCGCCAAACTACTATACGAAACTACTTTTTGAAGTATCCATTGAAAGTCCGACAACAGGTACAGTTTATCACGATGGATATGTCTGGAGCTTATATTCCACTGGCTCGCAAGCTCTTTCCAAACGCAAAAATCGTTCTTGATCGTTTCCACATCATCCAGCACCTTGGACGTGCCTTTTTAAAGACAAGAATTGCAATTATGAACCAGTTCGATAAGAAGTCACTACCCTATCGAGCCTTGAAAAATCACTGGCGACTCTTCCAAAAGGACAGCCGTAAACTATCTCTCAACTCTTTTTATTCAAAGACTTTCCGCCAAACTTTAGCACCACATGAAGTTGTTGCGAAGACACTAGTCTTTTCAAAAGAGCTTACTGACTACTATACACTTTATCAGCTTTTGCTTTTTCACTTTCAGGAGAAGAGAGTAGATGAGTTCTTTGAACTGATAGAGGAAAATAGGAGCAAGGTCAATCATTATTTTCAAACTGTCTTTAGGACTTTTCTTAGACACAAGTAATACATCCAAAATGCACTAGAAACAGACTATTCAAACGAAAAACTGGAAGCGACTAATAAGTTGATCAAAGACATCAAACGCTTGGGCTTCGGTTTAGAAACTTTATCAACTTTAAGAAGCGTGTCTTCATCACACTGAACATACATAAAAAGAGGACCTATCCGGTCCTCTCTAGATGTTAGCTTTTCGTCACCCACTATAGTTGACAAAGAGCCTTAAACCTTAGACTTGATCTTCAATCAAACGAATATCCGCACCAAGATCAGAAAGTTTCTCAATGATATTTGAATACCCCCGAAGGATAAATTCAATGTTTATTATTTCAGTCTGACCATCTGCCATAAGTCCTGCAGTAACGAGTGCAGCACCCGCACGCAAATCACTAGCTTTCACAGGTGCACCAGAAAGTTGCGTTGGACCATTATAAACAATCTGACCACCAAGTACTTGAATATCAGCACCCATACGAGCCAGTTCAGGAACGTGATTTACACGCTTCTCATAGATCGTATCAATGATTTTTCCTTGGCCACTTGCTTTCAACAACAATGGTGTCATTGGTTGTTGTAAATCCGTCGCAAAACCTGGATAAGGTGATGTCTTAATGTCAACAGGTTTTAAATCACCCTGTTCTTCCACAAAGATTGCATCCTCTTCAACGGTCATGCGAACACCCATTGCTTCAAGCTTACAAATAAAACTTTCAAGGTGTTCATAGAGAACATTTTTAATTTTAATTCCCTTACCGATAGCTGCCGCCATGGCAATGTATGAGCCTGCTTCAATACGGTCTGGAATAACTTGATGGCGAGTACCATGTAGGCTCTCTACACCCTCAATCGTGATGACTTCTGTACCAGCGCCACGTACACGCGCACCCATATTGTTGAGAAGCGTTGCCACATCAATAATCTCAGGTTCACGAGCCGCATTTTCAATAACAGTACGACCGTCAGCCTTAGCCGCTGCCAACATGGTATTGATAGTCGCCCCCACACTAACCGTATCCATATAGATGTGAGCACCCTTGATACGTTGGCCGGCATCCATAGCAATACGCATAGCTTCTTCTTCATAGAAAATGCTAGCACCCATAGCTTCAAAGGCCTTAAGGTGAAGGTCAATAGGACGTGGTCCTAAATCACATCCACCAGGCAAACCTACTATAGCTTGACCATAACGCCCAAGCAAACTACCATAGAAATAATATGAAGCACGAAGGCTGTTAATCTTACTAAATGGCATTGGCATATCTTTAACGCCTCGAGGGTCGATTTCAAGTGTTTCGCCATCACGCTTAACAGAACCACCCATTACTTCAATAATCTCAATTAGATTATCGACGTCGCTGATTGCTGGTACCCCGTCAAGAGTAACCACTCCATCAGATAAAATGATGGCTGGAATCAATGCAACAACTGAATTTTTAGCTCCTGATACTGTAACTTCTCCTTGAAGTTTCTTACCACCATTGATGATAATTTTACGCATACTGCTCAATCTTTCTTATACTTGAATATTAACCTTTACATTCTACCATAGATTGAGGTGCATGACAAATTAAGAATCCAAACAATTATCGGACAGTTTCACTTGATAGTTGGAACCATCCCTTAAACCGAATGGCACCATCCTGGTCTGTGCGTAAAACCTTAATGTGACGTTCCTTGAATCGCTCTAATGTTTCATCATTTGGATGATTATAACGATTATTTTCACCTGCTGAGACAAGAGCAAGTGATGGCTTTAGCTGATCCAAAAAAGCTTCTGATGAAGAGCCTTTAGAACCGTGATGTCCTGCTTTGAGGACCCTTACTTTTAAATTTGGATAGCTAGCCATCAATTCCTCTTCTCCTTCTTTTTCCAAATCACCAGTAAACAGAAAACTGGTTCCCAATAACTTTCCATAGAGAACAAGTGAATCATTGTTACCACCATCACCAATTTTATTGGGATAAAGAACCTCTAGGTTACTTCCCATCATAGGCAGCTTATCACCAGCCTTTAAAGTGCGAACGGGACATTTAAGAAATCGAATACGTTTGGCAAAACTAGGCTTAGTCAAAGCCCCCTCACTGACACAAATTTTCTTAATCTTAAACCGTTTAGCCACTACCTCCAAATCACCAATATGGTCTGTATCCGTATGAGTCAGAACCAGATAGTCAATTTGAGACACTCCCCTTGCCTGTAGATAGGGAATTAAGGTTTTCTCCGCATTACTCGTCTGGCTCCCCTCTTGCCATTTTTTCTTAGAGCCGAAAGTCACCTTGCCACCTACATCTATTAGGACCGTCTCACCTTTCATACTCCTTAAAAAAATACTATCTCCTTGACCAACGTCGACCACCGTTACTTCATTTATTAAAGGATGTTTGACCCAGACCATCAAAAGACTAAAAATCATCAAGAGGGATATTCTAAACTGAGGCTTTTTCCAAAAATCAAAGAGCAAAACCAATACAAATATCATTGAGACAAACTGAAACAAGCTAGGTTTTCCTAAAATCAATGGCTGGACTCCCCAAGATTGTACCCAAGTCAAAAAGAACTCCATCCATTCAAAAAGTGGATTAAATTGAGAAAAAATTACCATTCCTGAAAGTGTAAAAAGTACTGTTAAGACAGGTAAGAGAAAGCTATCAAAAACTAGAGAGAAGATTGCCGTCAGAATCAAACTCAATGGTTGAGAAGTTCCATAATAGTAGGTCAAAAAAGGCAAAGTCCCAAGACTCAATACTAAACTCATATAAATTGACTTTTTAAAGGACGGCATCTCCTCAAAATTAAATAAACACAACAAGAAGGCATAAGAACAACTTAAAACACCTCCTACCGTTAAAAGAAAATGAGGCAAGACTAGAAAAAATAGAAGTAGCGTTATGCCCATATTGTTCAGTTTTTTAATACCACACTCAGCCAAGAGGCTTTGAATCAAAGAACGTAAGACTGAAGCCGTCCAACCAGTCATTAAGCCATAGAAAATCGAAAAAGGTAATAAGATAGCAAGGATATAATTTTTGGGAAGCCCCAAACGGAGAAGTCCATAGCGAAACCAGCCAAGAAAAAATCCAACCTGCATACCCGATAGCGCAAAAAGATGAATAATCCCCAAGCTAGTGTAGAGTTGACTCTGCTCATCAAACTCCTTGTCCAAATACCCAAAGAGCAGTCCTGTCATGTAGTGTCTCATCGGATTAGGAAAATGCGTCTGAATATGAACTAGAGCCTTCCTCCTCAATTGATGAAAAAAAGCTATTGGAGATATCGATTTTGGGGTTACGACATGTTCCAGACGCTCAATCTGAGTAATCCTATAAATGCCCTGACTAGCTAGATAAGACTGATAATCAAAGCCTTGAAAATTACGTTGACCAGTTGCCGAGGACAACTTTATTTTCCCTTTTAAAACAAGCGTTTGACTCGTAGTCTTAAAAAAATGCTGCTCCTTATCAGATTTTAGCCGGTAAAAGACCTGATAGGTTTGTCCATTTGACTTCCCGATTGCTGATAATCGCTCACCATTAACTGAGAGCGTATCTGCAACCAGTGTCACCTGATGAATTTCAGCAGGAGCTTGTTTATCTTGCATGATAGCTATATGGTATAAAAATAAAAAGTAGACCAAAAAGAAACCACCTATAAGTCCCACCAACTTTAGAGCTGCTCTATTCTTCCAATGATGCCTCAAAAAACATATCATCAGAAAGACAAAAGTCCCAATAGCATAGAAATTAGATACAAAAATAGTAAAATAAAGAGCAACTATTAAAAGCGCTAGGGAAAAAAGATTGATTGGAGCTTTTTTAAGCCACATAGAGGGACTCTCTGATTTTATCTAATGTTTTATCACCAATTCCTGAGACATTTTTCAAGTCATCTACGGACTGAAAGCCGCCATGACTTTCACGATAGGCAATGACATCCTCTGCCCGCTTAGCTCCAATTCCAGAAATGGTTTGCAACTGCTCTGAGGTCGCTGTATTTAAGTTAATTTTGCCATCCTTAGATACAGCCTGCCCTCCTTTGTCAGAGACCTGACCAGTACCTGTTTGATCAAGGACAGAAACATTTTCATCTTTATTGGCTACATAAATAACCTCTTCATCTGACAAGCTTGCGGCTAAGTTAACACTCTTAGCGTCTGCATCTTCTGTCATTCCTCCAGCTTCCTGAATGACATCTGTCACCCTAGCGCCTGCCTTTAGCGTATAGACACCTGGATTGACCACAGCCCCCTTAACATCTACCGTTACTTTTGACTTAACTTTTTCACTTCCTTCGGTCTTTGACTGGGAAGACGCCTCAGAAAGAGACTGTGAACTTTGTTTGGATGAAGACGTTGACAAAGCTGTCACATCTGTATAAGACGTCTCCGCCTCCATGCTGTTGCCGGCACCACAAGTCATCCATAAAAAGAAGCAAAAAATCACCATCAGTACAGCGATGACACTCACAAACAGACGATTATCTTTGACATAGGCTAGAATCTTTTCCTTCACGCTATTCTCCTTAATTGATACATTTTCTTTCTTATTCGTAAAAAACTTGAAAAATATATCAAAAAGAAAAAAACTCCATCAGATCTATGTCTGACAGAGTTATTAGCCTATTTCTGAGTTTCTTTGGCACGGTGTTTTTCAGGATTCCAAACAAAGCTAGCTACATATGAGAAAACCATGGTCAAAAGTACCGCAATGATAGCCACAATACCGAGAGGTACTCGATAAATATAAGTCAAAGGATTGGGTTTCTTGCCTGTTTGATAGCTCAAAGCTTCCTCATCAAGGCGATCAAATTCAGACTGGATACGACGAGCAACCTCTTGGATATTTTCGTCATTCAAACGCTTTAAATCTGAAATATCAATAGGATTACCATAGTTCATATCCACACGTTCACCTGTCAAGAGCCCCTTAAGTTCACGAGGTCCTTGATAGACAACCGGCATAATCTTAACCTTAGCCATCTTAGCGATAACTGCAACCCCCCCCTTAACATCAGATGAATGGCGGCTACCACTTGGGAACATAATCAAACTACGGTTACTCTTCTTAAGCATGTTAACAGGGTACTTGATAGCTTCTTGACCAGGATTTTCACGGTCAATTGGGAAGGCTCCGCACATACGGATCCACCAATCAAAGATACGACTCTTGAAGAGTTCTTTCTTAGCCATGAAAATAAACTGCTTAGGACGAGCTGAAAAAGCCATATAAACAGGGTCCCACCAAGTTCGGTGCGGAGCAACCAAGATATAGTTTTCGTCCTTGTTCAATAATTTATCGCGATTGTGGTAATGGGCATTCCCATTGATAATCCATAGAAGAAAGACAACAAGCCCACGTAAATAAGCGTAAAACACGTTTTTACCTCTTTTTCTACAAGTTTTTTCTATTATACCAAAAAAAGGAGCGCTAGTTTCATCGAATTTCTTTGTAAACTATTGAAAATGGTGTGGTACTTTCTAATGGTTTGAGCTATAATGTAACTATGAAAAAAAAGTCTTGAGATTATAGGGAAAAATAGAAAGGCACTTAATCTTTGCCTTATTATTGCAAACTTGGCTGTTCTGGCTATCCTAGGCTTTGTCCTATTCCAACGCCATAACACGAAATATAAACAAGTAGCCAAGGCTGAAAAGACTGAACAAGTCGCTAATAGCAAAAGCTCATCTTCAGAAAAAGCTAAGGAAGATGATGAAACACAACTCAAGAAAGGTAGTAACCACAGCATTGAGGAGTCTGACTACGCCTATGATGTCACTGCCGTTAATAACACTATCCGAGGGAAATCAGATGATGTTAAGGGTAAGGTAGTCTTTTTAACCTTTGATGATGGGATTGATCCCACTTTGACACCACAAGTCATGAATATTCTGAAAGAGTATGGCGTTCACGCAACCTTCTTCCACATTGGCTATACCATCACACCTGAAAATGGGGACATCCTCAAACGCCAAATTACTGAAGGACATGCCATTGCCAACCACAGTCTTAGCCATAATTTCAATCTGCTTTATCCAGGACGTGTTCCAAATCAAAGTCAAATTATTTCTGAGGTTGACCAAACTATGGCTAATTTCAAGGCAATCTTAGGTAAGGACTTCAAAACAAGAATTTTCCGTTACCCTGGTAGTCATATGTCATGGCAAGGATTAGAGTCAACTGACCAAGCTCTTGCCAATAAAGGTATCCAGTGGATTGACTGGAACATGCTCTGTGGAGATGCAGAACCACTCTCTGTTCGTCCAACCACATCTGAAAGCATGATGGCTTATATGGACGGTTCACAGAAATATTTCCCTGAAACTACTGTTAAAGTTGTACTAATGCACGATACAGCTGGTAAGGAGCTGACTGTTCAGACCCTTCCACAAATTATCGAATATTTCAAAAATCAAGGATATACCTTCGGTGTCCTAGAGTAATCACTCGCAACAGTTCCTTTGGGAGCTGTTTTTTGCTACAATAAAAGTTATGACAAATCCAATTTTAAAAAACGGAGAACGCATTGACCAACTCTTCTCCACAGATGTAAAAATCATTCAAAACAAGGAAGTCTTCAGCTATTCTATCGATAGTGTCCTTCTCTCGCGATTCCCAAAAATTCCAAAGAAGGGGTTAATCGTCGACCTCTGTTCCGGAAATGGTGCCGTTGGCCTCTTTGCCAGCACACGCACTGAGGCACCGATTACCTTGGTTGAGTTGCAAGAACGCCTGGCTGATATGGCCAAGCGTTCCGTAACTCTTAATCAATTAGAAGATCAGGTGACTGTTGTCAATGACGACCTAAAAAATTTGCTTGACCATGCCCCACGATCTCAGGTGGACCTTATCCTCTGTAACCCTCCCTACTTTAAGGCGACAGAAACGTCTAAGAAAAATCTGTCAGAGCATTACCTCTTGGCCCGCCACGAAATCACGACGAATTTAGAAGAAATTTGCCAGGTCGCTCGTCATGCCCTAAAATCTAATGGACGTATTGCCATGGTGCATCGCCCTGACCGCTTTTTGGATATCATCGACACCATGCGCCAGTACAATCTAGCACCTAAACGCATCCAGTTTATCTATCCTAAGATGGGACGTGAGGCAAATATGCTCCTGATTGAAGCCATTAAAGACGGCTCGACAGATGGCTTGAAAATTCTTCCACCTCTCTTCGTTCACAAGGAAAATGGTGACTATACCGATGAAATCTTTGAGATTTACTTTGGAAAAAAGACTGAGGGTGAGTCCTAATCGATGACAGAAAAGGATAGCAAGGCCTACATGTATGTGGTTGAGTGTGCCGATGGCACCCTCTATACAGGCTATACTACAGACGTCGAACGCCGCCTCAAAACCCACAACGCAGGCAAAGGCGCCAAGTATACCAGAGCTCGCCTACCAGTTAAACTCCTCTACTCAGAAGCTTTCGCCAGCAAACCAGAGGCCATGAGCGCCGAAGCACTCTTTAAGAAAAAAAGCCGAGAGAAAAAATTGGCCTATATCAAAGAACACACGGAAAAATAACCGTGTGTTTTTTGGTCTTGAATTATCAAATTAAGTGCATACTTTCCTCTTATAAGACTTCATAAGATGTTTTTCCAGTTATGACATTTTCGCACCTTATTATTAAGTTTGTTCTCTCACAGCTGAATGATCTGATTATCAACCAATGTTAGATCACTTCCATTTGGAATATTGCTCTCATAGTAGTACAACTCACGCGCGTGAGTAATTCTACATGATCTAAAAAGCTTTAAAATCAGTAGTATTACTCCAAATTTAGTAAATAAAAAAGACACCCTGAAAGGTGTCCTGAATTATATCCGCAGTAAATGCCATAATATAGATAAACTCATCTTTAGGTATAAATAATCTTACAAAATGCTTCTAAGCTATCTTATTCTCTAATTAAACCTACTTTGATAAATTAAATTAAACAACCACTGAAGATTGATTAATAGTTTTGGTTGAGCATCAATCACTGGTTGGTTATAGAAAAACTTATGAGTTTTTATTATGTACTTATATTGTATATTCAAGGTATAGGAAAACGCTCTATTTTTTAGAGCATTTTAATTCTTACTTATCACCCTTGTTACGGATAACAAAGCCATTTTTCTTTTCGCTTGAAGCACGGTGTGGGCGTTTGTTGCCACGATTTTCGAAGTCACGACTGTTATTCTTAGACTTGCGTTTGAAGTCTCGACGGCCACCGTCTCGATCATCACGGTTACGGTCGCCACGGTATCCACCACGACGGTTGTTATCGCGACCACGGCCACGGCCACCTTTGCCACCTTTACCACCAAAGCCACCACCTGATGGTTTAAATGGCAATGGTTTTTCACGCGCAATTTCCACTTCTGGCATTGTCTCTGGATCTTGAACGGTCAAGCTCAAGATATAAAGCGCCAATTCTTCAGGTGTGAATTCTTGAGCCAATTTAACAGCATCGTCCTTAAACTTGTCAAAGTTAGCACGGATAGCTTCATCCGCAAAGTCACGTTCAATTTTCTTAAGGGCAACTTTCTTCTTAGATTGGAAGGCTTCTTGAGCTGTTGGTGACTTAAGGCCTTTCATGCCTTTCTTAGTCAAATTTTCGATGATGCCCAAGTAACCCATTTCGTTTGGAGAAACGAACGTAATCGATTGACCTGATTGGCCTGCACGGCCTGTACGTCCAATACGGTGAACGTAGCTTTCTGGGTCTTGTGGAATATCGTAGTTGTAGACGTGAGTAACACCTGAAATGTCAAGACCACGCGCCGCAACGTCTGTTGCAACCAAGATATCGATTTGGCCGTTCTTGAAGTCACGGATAATACGAAGACGTTTGTTTTGGTCAAGGTCTCCGTGGATACCTTCTGCACGGGAACCACGAAGTTTCAAACCACGTGTCAACTCGTCCACACGACGTTTGGTACGTCCAAAGACGATTGACAATTCAGGTTGGTCAACATCCATAAGACGAGTCATAGTATCAAACTTCTCTTGTTCCTTCACTCGGATAAAGTATTGATCAACGTTAACATTGGTCAATTCCTTAGCCTTGATTTTCACATGCTCAGGATCTTTCATGAACTGAACACCAATACGTTTGATGGCATCAGGCATAGTTGCTGAGAAGAGAAGGGTTTGACGTTTCTCTGGTACTCGACTGATAATTGCTTCAATGTCTTCTAGGAAGCCCATGTTAAGCATTTCATCAGCTTCATCCAAAATCAAAGTCTCGATATTGTTAAGTTTAAGGGCTTTACGTTTGATAAGGTCTAGGAGACGACCTGGTGTCCCTACTACAATGTGGGCACCTGAACGGAGGGCCTTGATTTGTTTCTCGATGCTAGAACCACCGTATACTGAGCGAACCTTAACGCCCTTATCACGGCCAAAACGGAAAAGCTCTTCTTGAGATTGCACTGCCAACTCACGTGTTGGGGCAATAACAAGGGCTTGAATTGTATTTTCTTCTGTACGAATTTTATCTAGGGTAGGCAAACCAAAGGCAGCTGTTTTACCAGTACCAGTTTGTGCCTGACCGATGACATCCTTACCTTCAAGAGCAAGTGGAATTGTCAACTCTTGGATAGGTGATGGTTGTTCAAAACCGGCAGCTACAACAGCTGATTGGATGTCTTCTGATAGGTTTAAATCTGTAAATTTCAAAGTATTCTTCTTTCTATTGAAGGTAGTGCGAAGCTACCTTATGAGACTTGGATGAGCAGATAAAGCATCTGCTTGTATTTTACAGTCGTTAATTTAACAACTTATCTATTTTATCATATTTAAGGATAAAAAGACAGAAAATAATGTTTTAAAACCGCCTCCAATTTGAGAAGACGGTTTCACTCACTGATTATTTTTTATGAACCAACCAACGCAGATAGCGGGCCAAGACCAAACAAAGAATGATACTACCAAAAACGATGAAAATCCAGGCTGAACTGACAGTCATAAAAGGTATAGGAACATTCATCCCAAAGAAACCGGTAATGACGGAAAGAACTCCCAAGAGTACCCCGATAATAGTCAAATTACTCAAGTTATTATTCAGATTGTTGTTTAGGATATTATTATAAGAACCTGATAGTTGTTGTAAGACCTTTGAAATAAGATCCGTCATGGCAACCAACTGCCTGGCTTCAATCATAGCATCATCAAACTGCTCTTTTTCGACCTCATTGAAACGACGATAAATGGCATGCCCATTAATGTATTCCAAAAGGAGACGGTTTTTTTTAGCTGCGGTCACCAAATAGACCATGCCTATTTCCAAATCTGAAAGATCATAAAGATTCTTACTTGTCGTGGTCTGCCTTAGGCGTCGACTAACTTCATCTTTTTGCTGATCCAAGCGTTCAATAACGGGATAATAAGCATTTGAAATCATCTCAAATCCTGCAAAAAGCAACGTGTAGATAGACAAATCCTCATGGTTATCCACATAGTCTTGCATCTTTCTTATCACATAAGCGTTATCCTCGTTACTAATGGTCACCAAACGCGTATCTTGTACAATAAAAGTCAGAGGGATAGTCTCATAGTATTCCTTGTCCTTTTCAAGCGCCAGAACATTATAGATAAAGGTAATTGTCCCATTCTCACGGTTGTAATCCATGTGGGCTTGTTCATTTTTATCCAAGGCATACTCTACGGTTTCTTGGTCAATATCGTACTTAGTATAAAGGTAGGATTGCTCAGATACAATGTCTGAGTCAATATTAATCCAGTGACGCTTGTAACCAAGTTCCTTTTCAATAAACATAGTCAACTCCTCTTCACTCTAGCACTGCTGTTGCTAAAGCTTGCTGAATTTCAAAGACATTATTATCGCTCTTAAATTGAAGCACTTCTGCAGGCTCAAGTGCTGATGAAATCCAAATCTTAAGTTCAGCATCTAGGTCAAAGTTCCCCGAGCTTTCTACAGTGAAACGAGAGATTGAGTGATAAGGGATAGATTTATAGGAAGTCTTCTTTCCTGTAACACCTTGCTTATCTACTAAAATCAAGCGTTTCTCTGTAAAGACAATCAAGTCACGAACAAGGACATAGGCTAAGTCCACCTGTTCACCTGGAATCAAGATATTCTCCAATTGACGCTCAACCTTGTCATTATCTTTCTTAGACGCATTGCCAAGCAATCCTGAAAAAATTCCCATAGTTGTTGCTCCTTTTTTTACTTTAAAGATAGTTCTTGCTTTAACTATACCACATTTTAAGATTTAATACACTTGCAGAAATTGGTTTCTGGTAGTACAATAAAAGAGTCACAAGAGGAGCAATTGCTGAGAATGGCTAGCTTGAATCTTTTCTTCAAGACTCGCCTAAACTCTTACCACCTGATCAGGTTAGAACCTGCGTAGGGATGTGTCTCAAAATAGATTGAAATAGACTTCTATGATGTCGTTTTGATGTGGCAAAAAAATAGCCAATCAAGACGATTGGTATAGGAGGTTTTTTATGTCGAAAACAAGTATTCGACCAATGATTGATATCGCCCTTTTGGCGACCATTGCTTATATCCTGGACCTAGTTACCCAGCCAATATCCCTAGGCCCTTGGATTTCCCTTTCCTTTAAAATGGTGCCTATCTTTCTCCTCAGTTTTCGCTGGGGGCTTAAAGCCGGTGCTATGGGAGGCCTTATCTGGGGGCTTCTCCAAGTGGCGACGGGACAAGCAGCCGGTGGTTGGCTAACATTAACACAAGGTTTTCTGGAGTATTTTGTCGCCTTTAGCCTTATTGGGATTAGTGGTGTGGTCAAGCCAGCCCTAGATAAAGCCATTAAACAAGGCTATAAAGTTAAATCTCTGATGTATATCACTGGGGGGATTCTGCTTGGTAGCTCTGCTCGTTACCTCATCCACTTTATAGCTGGTGTCATCTTTTGGGGAAGCTATGCTCCTAAAGGGCAAAGCCCTTATCTTTATTCATTCATTGTCAATAGCTCATCTTTCCTAGGAGAAACATTGGCAAGCCTTATTGTTTTCTTCGCCCTGCAACGATTCCTAGGCAGATTACTCAATACGGAAAAATAAAAGAAACCATAGGACAGTCTTAATTGGCTCTTTGTCAACTGTAGTGGGTGACGAAAAGCTAACATCTAGAGAGGACCGGATAGGTCCTTTTTTTATGTATGTTCAGTGTGATGAAGACACGCTTCTTAAAGTTGATGAAGTTTCTAAAACCGAAGCCCAAACGTTTGATGTCTTTGATCAACTTGTTAGTCGCTTCAAGTTTCGCGTTTGAATAGTCCGTTTCTAGTGCGTTTTTGATGTATTGCTTGTGTCTAAGAAAAGTCCTAAAGACAGTTTGAAAATAATGATTGACCTTGCTCCTATTTTCCTCTATCAGTTCAAAGAACTCATCTACTCTCTTCTCCTGAAAGTGAAAAAGCAAAAGCTGATAAAGTGTATAGTAGTCAGTAAGCTCTTTTGAAAAGACTAGTGTCTTCGCAACGACTTCATGTGGTACTAAAGTTTGACGGAAAGTCTTTAAATAGAAAGAGTTGAGAGATAACTTACATCTGTCTTTTTGGAAGAGTCGCCAGTGATTTTTCAGGGCTCGATAGGGTAGTGACTTCTTATCGAACTGGTTCATAATTGCAATTCTTGTCTTTAAAAAGGCACGTCCAAGGTGCTGGATGATGTGGAAACGATCAAGAACGATTTTTGCGTTTGGAAAGAGCTTGCGAGCCAGTGGAATATAAGCTCCAGACATATCCATCGTGATAAACTGTACCTGTTGTCGGACTTTCAATGGATACTTCAAAAAGTAGTTTCGTATAGTAGTTTGGCGGCGATTATCAAGGATGGTTATGAGTTCGTTTGTCTCATAATTCTGCGCCACAAAAGCCAATTCCCCTTTCTTGAACCCAAACTCATCCCAGGACATAACGGCAGGGAGTTTGTCATAATGTTCCTTGAAAGTAAACTGATCAAGCTTACGATAGACAGTGGACGTCGACACGCGAAGTCTTCTTGCAATATCAGTTAGTGACACCTTCTCAGTTAGGAGTTGTGTAACTTTTTGTTGGACTAGATTGGAGATTTGGCAGTTTTTCTCAACGATAGATGTCTCAGCTACCGTGACTCTCCTACAATTTTTACACTGGAAATGACGTTTTTTCAGACGTAGTAGAGTTGGCGTTCCCGCTTGCTCGAGAAGAGGGATTTTAGAAGGCTTTTGAAAGTCGTACTTGATCATCTTTCCATGGCAATGAGGACATGATGGTGCAGGGTAATCAAGTTTTGCTTGAATCTCGATATGAGTGTCAGTTTCAAAAACAAGTGAAATGTTGATATTTTGGTCTTTGATTCCGATTAATTCTGTGTTATTCTTAATAAGTCTCATAAGTTCTTCCTAATGATGGTTTGGTTGCTTTTCATTATAGTTCTTATGGGACTTTTTGTGTACACTCAAAAAGCTCTATAATCCCTACAGTAGTTTTACCCACTACAGAAATTATAGAGCCTCTTAATTGGTAGTCCTATGGTTTTTCTTGTTTTTATGGAATATTACGACACGAAGTCAGACGAATCGATATTATTCGTCTGACGCAGTTAGTGAGACGGCTAGCTAGACACCTAATAGGGGCTAGCGTCAAAAGATGAACGATTTGCAAAAACTAAATAGTCATCGTGTTACGACATGAGAAAACGGAAACGATGTTTTTTCCGTTTTCGAGTTAGTAAGGGACTTAGCCACGGTCCCATAGGACGTGGTGTAGATTGCTTAAGCTATGAAATAGCCAAGCAATCTTAGTACATTACATCTTCTCTTCCAATGTTACATCTGGGTATTTATCCGCAAACCAACGAAGGGCAAAGTCATTTTCAAAGAGGAAGACTGGTTGGTCAAAGCGATCTTTGGCCAAGATGTTTCGGCTTGATGACATGCGTTCGTCAAGATCCTCAGGTTGAATCCAACGTACGGTCTTTTTACCCATTGGTGTCATGACGACTTCAGCATTGTATTCATTTTCCATACGGTGCTTGAAAACTTCAAACTGAAGTTGACCAACAGCACCAAGCATGTATTCGCCAGTTTGGTAGTTGGTGTAGAGCTGGATGGCTCCTTCTTGCACCAATTGTTCAATTCCCTTGTGGAAAGACTTCTGTTTCATAACATTTTTAGCAGAAACTTTCATGAACAACTCGGGCGTAAAGGTTGGTAGTGGCTCAAATTCAAACTTATTTTTTCCTACAGTAAGGGTATCACCAACCTGGTAAGTTCCTGTATCGTAAACCCCGATAATATCTCCAGCCACAGCATTTTCGACATTTTCACGGGACTCGGCCATAAACTGAGTGACGTTAGAGAGCTTAGCTCCTTTACCTGTACGGGTTAGGTTAACACTCATACCACGCTCGAATTCGCCAGACACGATACGAACAAAGGCAATACGGTCACGGTGACGTGGGTCCATGTTGGCTTGGATTTTGAAAACAAAACCTGAGAAATCCTTGTTAAGAGGATCAATCTCATCACCATCTACTGTCTTATGGCCATGTGGTTCTGGCGCGAATTTGAGGAAGGTATCGAGGAAGGTTTGAACCCCAAAGTTTGTAAGGGCAGAACCGAAGAAGACCGGAGTCAATTCACCAGCTAAAATAGCTTCTTCAGAGAATTCATTTCCTGCTTCTGTCAAGAGTTCGATATCTTCTTTAGCTTGCTCATAGAATGGATTGTTGGCAAATAGAGTATCACCATCTTCAATCTTGGCAAAGCGCTCGTTACCCTTGTAAAGCTCTAATCGTTCATTATAAAGGTCATAAAGACCTTCGAAGGCTTTCCCCATACCGATAGGCCAGTTCATTGGGTAACTGGCAATACCAAGCACTTCTTCCAACTCTTCCAAGAGGTCAAGTGGCTCACGTCCATCACGGTCCAATTTGTTCATGAAGGTGAAGACAGGAATACCACGGTGTTTGACAACTTCGAAAAGTTTTTTGGTTTGGGCCTCAATACCTTTGGCTGAGTCAACGACCATTACGGCAGCATCAACCGCCATAAGAGTACGGTAGGTATCTTCTGAGAAGTCCTCGTGCCCTGGGGTATCAAGGATATTAACACGTTTGCCGGCATAGTCAAACTGCATCACAGATGAGGTTACTGAGATACCACGTTGTTTTTCAATATCCATCCAGTCTGATTTGGCAAAATTTCCGGTCTTCTTACCTTTTACGGTACCAGCTTCACGGATTTCACCCCCAAAGTAAAGCAATTGTTCAGTAATTGTTGTTTTACCAGCATCGGGGTGAGAGATGATGGCAAAAGTACGGCGTTTTTTGATTTCGTCTCGAATGCTCATAGTTTTCTTTCTTCTTTAAAAATAATCTTTTTGGTACTTTTCCTTAGTGGTATCGAACGTTAGCAGCTTCCTTAGGAATCGCAAAACTTCTACGTTCCATAGCTACTGACAGTAATAGGTTTTAACCAGATTGAAAAGTAAGATAGTTGTAGCACTTCTTTCAGAAAATTTCTGTCTTTTAAAAGCTACATTTGTTGTCGAGGCTTGCAATAATTCTCGCAGGCATAACTCTTTTATTATATCCAAATTACAGTGTGAAAGCAATTTTGAAAGCGTTTTGTGTTAGAATAAAACAAATAAAATGACAAAACATGCTATCAGCTTTCTGATGGCGTGTTTCTTCATTTATTCAATACTTATCTTCAAAATATTCCAGACTCTTTTTCATAATTATCATAAGAATAATCAAAGTTCCTGAAACAGCAAGGTATTTGACAACTAAGGGGGGTCCCATAATAAATGGCGTGTGTTTAAGCATCCCATAGTTTCCACCGATGGTCTGATTAACTATTACCAGACCTAGATTTAGTAGGAAGGTAGCCACCACGATCAGTCCTAGGCTGATGGGATGGGTTTTATAACTGTTAAAAATGACATTCAGGCTATTGACAAGTAGGGCATAGTGACCAATTAGGAAAGAAAATCCTGTGATATGAGGAAACTCATAGGGATCAAATACTGGGTAAATCAATGCACAGTAGGTTCCGACGACTCCCATAATAGCGAAGTAGGTCTTTGTCCTACTATTTTTCAAGAGGAGAACAGCAAACATGGCCATACGGCAATGGTAAAGGGGCAGACTAATAAAAAGAGGAAAGCCTTGCCAGAGGTACCAGGTGTAGAGGGCAAAGAGTTGAATGGCTTGAATAGTGATAAAGGTCCAACGCCATACATTATTGTTATGCCAAAGCCAACTCAGGTAACTCAAGAGTACCATCGCCAAGAGCATAAGCAAATAATAGGGCAGAGGTATATGGGGGGGATGAGTTGGGGTCATTGTCAAAAAATCCTTCATTCTCTTCTCCTGATGAAATTGCTATGCCTGCTATTATATCAAATTTCAGGGTAAATCAAAAACCTGCTTAGAGAGCAGGTTAGAGAACTTAATCCTTAGCTTGGAGTTCTTGCACAACCTTGGCTAGGTTCATAGAGTTAGAGCCCTTAAGCAAGATTTGATCGTATTCGCCTAGACTTTCTTTGATTTGTTTGACCATAGCATCAAATTGGTCTTCATCAGATGTCTTCTTGAAATAATAAACATGACCAAGTGGGAACATTTGACTGGCAAGTTGTGACAATTCTGCAATGTCTTCACCATAGAAAATCACCGTATCAATAGCATCTGGTGTCAGGCTTAAAATCATCTGTGTATGAAGTTGTACAGACTGTTCACCGAGTTCTTTCATATCAGCTAGGACAGCGATTTTCTTGCCTCCTTCATTCTTAGGAATGGCTGAGAAGGTCTCCAAAACGAGCTTCATAGCTGTTGGATTGGCATTGTAGACGTCAGAAAGAATATCCGCTCCATTAGCCGCTTTTTTCCATTCGGTACGGTTTTTTGTGAGTTGCAAGTTAGCAAGAGCTGAGAGGATATTTTCCTCAGTTACACCCAAGTGTTTTGCGACATAGGCAGCAACCATGGCATTTGTGGCATTGTATTTTCCAGTGACTGGCAAGGTAACTTGTCCGTCGAGGAACTTTGTTGAAAAGGTAAGATGATCCTTGTATTCCGTCAACTCAGAGACTGTAAGCTCTGCACCATCTCCAAAGCGTACCACTTCAAGATTGCTTGGCAAGAAAGGATCAACGATTGGATCACATGGCACAAGCAAGAGACTACCATCAGGCATACCGTCTTGCATTTGCATTTTACCTTGAGCAATCTTGTCACGGCTACCGAAGAATTCCAAGTGAGCTTCTCCGATTAAGGTAACAACGGCTGTTTTTGGCTTAGCCAAGTTTGACAAGAGATGAATATCTCCCATATGGTCTTGCCCCATCTCAAGGACAATTTTCTCCGTATCATCAGGCATGTGGAGGGCTGTATAAGGAAGACCAATCTCATTGTTGTAATTGCCTTGTGTCTTATAAGTGCGGTAGGTCGTTGCCAAAATGTCATGAATCATGTCCTTGGTGGTTGTCTTACCGTTAGAACCAGTCACAGCAATAACATCAACACCAGTCTTTTCAAGATAGTAGGCAGCTAGTTCTTGGAAGGCTTCAAGAGCGTCATCGACTAGGATGTGGGCTTGATCAGCCGGTAATTCTTTTTCTGTGAATGTCGCTATAGCACCGTTGTCAAAGGCTGTTTGGATAAAATCATGCCCATCACGCGCACCTTTGAGCGGCAAAAAGAGATCCCCCGCTGTGATCTTACGGCTGTCAAATTCAATCTGGTTTAGGGCGACATCTTTATAGGCAGTGACATCATTTTTAGCACCAACAACCTTGGCAATTTCATGGAGTGTCAGTTTCATCTTAAAATCCTCTATTATATTTTTTACAAGTCTGACAAGAAATAAGATTTTCTTGACTTCAATCACTCCCAATTATATCACAAATCGGGCTAGCTTTTGCTTGGGAGATGAATTTGTTACAATGGTTGATGAAAGGATTAGGCATGACAAAGAAAAAAATCAATCAGTTTCTCTAACAAAGAAAAAGACAGAATAAGTGACTGCCAAAGTATTGAAGAACCTAAAGCCAGCGCTTTAATTGGAGAATGGTAGTTCTACTAGAGCCAACATCTGGATTGATCATCTTATTAATACTAGCACTGCTATATGGTGGTTTATATTATTACAATCATTATACCGTCAACAAAGATAATATTTATGGTCTCTGGCAGTCTGATCATCATCAGTTAGCGACTTCCTGTAAGCATATTCGGAAACGAGGAAATATTGACTGGCAGGTCACACAGGATGGTAAGAATATTATCTATGCTACTAGAACTCGCCCAGTCAAGCGGCTTAATGACGGAACTCTTCACATGGAGCTCTACACTGTGGAAGGCTACCTAACAGACCTCCCCACCAAGAACGGCTTCAGCTATATGGATTTCTATCTTCGTAAAAACAATTATATTACCTATGATGGCGAGTCCTACAAACGAATAGACTCCGGAAACAGGTCCATCACTTGGAAAGATGATTCCACCAGCCCTTATGGTCAACGGAAAACCACTATAGATGAAGTTTTTGAATCCTTCTATTTGATACTTATTGGTATTTGCTCATTTCTTATCATTATAGAGGCTCGGCAAAAGAGGAGAGAGAAGCTCAATGAGACACCAAACAAAAAGAAAATACGCTGACCGAAAGAATCTCAATCGAAAATATCATCCACAAAAGCATATCGGAAACAACAGAAACGCAAAACGGGATGGCGAGCACGCTGGGATAAATTTACAGACCGTTTAGCTAACATTTTTGGCATAGATTTCCTAATCCTCTTACCTGTAGTCATTATCTATGGTATTTTCTTTGGTCATGACGTTTATAAAGACGATATCTACGGTCTTTGGCAATCTAAAAGCCATCAGCTTGCCATATCCTACGAAAGAGGTGGCGAGGGAAGTAAGATTGATTGGGAGATTGTTCAAGATGGAAATGTCCTCATCAAAAATGCACGCATTGATGAGATTGAAAGCTTTAATGGACGGCACCCTCATTGAAATTTATGCCAGGGAGCACCTTCTTTCAGACCTTCCCGCTAAGAATGGCTACAACTATTTGAAGATGTATGTTCGTAAAGACAATTATCTGACCTATAATGGCAAATCCCACAAACTAGTGGATGATAAGGACAAAAGTATTACCTGAAAAGACGGTTCAAAATCCCCTTATGTCAATGAAAGACCTTGTTTGATCGTCTGAGACCTTATATCGTATTTGGAATGTTGGGTGGCTTTCTTATATATGTCCTTTTCGTTGAATGGAAGATCAAAAGAAACTATAAAAACAAGTAAAACCACTCCTGCTTCTAGCTAGACTAGATATAAGCAGGAGTGGTTGTTTATTTTTATTAAGCAAGACTTACCTCTCTAAGAGGGTGTCGGTCTTATTTCACTTGGCCACCTTCAACAACGAGGTCATCAGCTTTAGCAGCATCACCGTAAGTTGGGTGAAGTGTTTTTTCATAATCTTTGTGGAAGAAATTCTCTTCGCCAAGTTTCTTAATGTCTTTATTGATAAAGTCAAGGAGTTCTTTGTTACCTTTTTGAACGGCTGGAGCGATAGTATCTGGGTCACCAAGTGATGTGATTCCAACTTCATAGCCTTTGTTTTCTAAAGCCCAAGCAAGAACTTCTGTATTATCTGTTGAGAAGGCATCGCCACGACCATCAAGGAGTGCTTGGTAGGCATCGCTATATTGATCATACTTTTGCAATTTGATATTTGGGTAGTTCTTTTCAAAATAAGTTTCAGCAGTTGTCCCCTTAGTAACAATCAAGGTCTTGCCTTCAAGCTCTTTGACGTCCTTAATGACCTTGTCTTTAGGTGACACTACACCGATTGAGACTTTCATGTAAGGAAGGGCGAAGTCCACTTGTTTCTTACGTTCATCAGTTACTGTAAAGTTGGCAAGCGTAATATCTACCTTGTTTGAAATCAAGAATTCTGCACGGTTGGCCGCATCTACTGAGACGTATTTCGGTTTAACACCCAAGTCTTTGGCCAAACGGTTACCAAGTTCAATATCGTAACCTTGGTAAGCACCCTTGTTATCTACATAACCGAAAGGTTTCTTGTCCGCAAAGACGGCGATACGAAGCTCACCACTCTTCTTAATTTCTTCAATAGTACGTGCTTTGGCTGTTGATTTACCAGAGCTACTGTTACTTGAGCAAGCAGTCACTGCCACCAAGGCAAAGACGAGGGCTAATAGGGCAAAAATTTTCTTTGTTAGTTTCATAATTCTCTCCTAAAATAATTTACTTTCACTAAAAACAATGGGTTACAAATAGGCACCAAACTGACTGAAATCAAAGACATTGAGGAACTCTTGAGCCCGCTGTGTCTTTGGATGATTGAAGAATTCTTCAGCAGTACCTTCCTCAGCGATGACACCCTTATCCATAAAGATAATACGGTCAGCGATGGCACGCGCAAACTGAAGTTCATGGGTTACAATCAACATGGTACATCCTTCTTGAGCCAGGTCATTGATTAATTCCAGAACCTCACGAACCATCTCAGGATCAAGTGAAGCCGTCACTTCATCAAAGAGGATAACTTCAGGATGCATGAGCAGGGAACGGACTATGGCTACCCGTTGCTTTTGACCACCTGATAGTTGTCGCGCAAAGCTGTGTTTCTTATCCAAAAGTCCCACACGGTCCAAGAGTTTCTCAGCCTCTGCAATGACTTCATTCTTGTTACGCCCTTGAGCTTTGACTGGCCCCAAAATCAGGTTTTGCAGGATATCCAAATGCGGGAAGAGGTCATAACTTTGAAAGACCATTCCGATTTTCTGACGAATCAGGTGGAAATCCTTTTTACTACCAGTGATAGACTTACCATCTAGGAGAATATCGCCTCCTTGGATAGTCTCTAAGCCATTGATACAGCGTAGCAAAGTCGATTTCCCACAACCTGAGGAACCCAGGATAACAACGACTTCACCTTGCTTAACATCTAAGGAGATGCCTTTGAGAATTTGATTGTCCCCAAAGGACTTTTTCAAATCCTTGATTTGTAAAATGCTTTCTGTCATCTTAATTCCTCCAACGATTTTCAAGATATGTAGACAGCTTAGATACTGGGTAACAAATGGCAAAATAAAGAATCAAAATTGTACCATAAATCCAGAAAGAAGCTGTTGGAATAGTCAGGCGGTTACTATCGATAATCTGCTGACCAACCTTGGTCACCTCAACCACGCCAATCAAAACCACCAAAGATGTGGTCTTAATCATCCGTGTCACCAGGTTAATAGCCTGAGGCAACAAGCGACGCAGGACTTGCGGAATAATGACATAGGTGTAGAGTTGCCCATTGGTCAAGCCAAGAGCCCTTCCACTATCAAACTGGTGTCTCGGTAGCGACGTGATTGACCCACGCACTAAATCGCCCATCTCAGCCGTTCCCCAAAGGGTAAAGACGATAATAGCCGATAGCTCACCTGAGATATTGATGTTAAAGTTCCTAGCAAGACCAAAATAGACAATAAAGAGCAAGACTAATTGAGGCATGATACGAATAAATTCTAGATAAATTCGTGACAAAAACCGAACAATCTTAGACTTCGAAGTCATGACAATCCCAAAAAGAGTTCCTAGTAAAAGGGAAAGAAGAACCGAAACGATTGAAATTCCAATAGTCACGCCTAAACCTTGTAAGATACGTAGGAAATTATTCCCCTGAAGAAGAACCTGAAATCCCGAATCCTGCATATCGTAACCTCCTTTCAATCCAACTAAAGACTAGAGAAATCGGTAGCAACATCAAGAGATAAGCCACCACCAACATTCCTAGAGCCACATCAGTTTCGTAGTAAAGACCCATCAAATCTTTGGCTACATACATCAAATCCGCCAAGGCTACCGCTGAGAATACTGATGTTTCCTTAATAAGGAAAATAACGTTGGCAGTAAATGACGGAAGCGCCACAGCCACTGCCTGAGGAAGGACCACATAGCGAAAGACTTGAAACGGCGTCAAGCCAATAGATAGGCCCACTTCATGCTGGGTCTGACTAACAGCCTCTAGACCACTTCGGAAGGACTCCGCCATATAGGAACCACCCAAGAAAATCAAACCTACCACAGCACAAGCCTCTGAGGATAGAACCAAACCGATACGAGGCAAACCAAAGTAGAGAAAGAAGAGCTGAATCAAAAATGGCGTATTACGAGACAGCTCAATATAAGCCGTCGAAAGCTGACTCAAAATTGGCACTCGGTAATGACGAATAACACTCACCACCAAGCCCAAAAGAAAGGACCCAATAATCCCCATAACAGCAATATGTAAGGTTAAAAAGAATGCCTTCTGATAGAAGGGCAAATACTGTTGAACAATGGACCAGTCCAAAACTTACCTCCTCAAAACAAGATACAAAGGGCGTGTGAAATTTCATAAAGCAAATAGGAAACTGACGACGTGTGCTGGCACACTAGGAAGTTTATCCTTTGCTCTAGGAATTTAGCCTGTGTTCAATTCCACAAGATACAAAGGGTGTGTAAAAATCCGTGAGCACCCACTGACATCTACTTCTAGCCCTTTGACCATCACTCGTCTCTGACGATATTTACGATAGGTGAATCTTCATCAAAAAGGAACGAATTGCTTTATGTCATTTGAAACGTTAGCTTTATTCTACCACCGCTGAGTTTTTTTGGATAATATGTATTTTTTATCAAGGTGATAAAGAAAAGATATAAATACAATCTGGATTTCTATAAAGAAAAAAACATCTCAATCTCAGAGATTTCTCCGAGACTAAGATGTCTGTCTTATAAATCATCGTTCTTAAATCAAATGACTTTCACGTTTGTCGAACATTTCTTGTCCCAAGGCTACCAATTCCTTGATAAGATCTGAGTAAGAGAGTCCCATATTTTCCCAAAGTAGTGGGTACATTGACCATTGAGTGAAACCTGGCATGGTGTTGAGCTCATTAAGGTAGATGGCTCCATCCTCTGTCAGGAAGAAATCACAGCGGGCAAGACCGCAACCCCCTAGAGCACGAAAGGCCTTGGCCGCGTAGGCACGCATTTGCGTCATGACTTCGACAGGCACGCGAGCTGGAATATCCATGGTAATCTTATTGTCAATGTACTTGGCTTGGTAATCATAGAAAGCCACGTCTTTGACCACTTCACCCGGATCAGTCGTTTTGACAGTCGTATTTCCAAGGATACCAACTTCGATTTCACGAGCAACTACACCTTGCTCAATCAAGATACGGCTATCATATTTGAGAGCAAGATCAATCGCTGAACGAAGCTCTGATTCATTTTCAGCTTTAGAAATCCCAACAGATGACCCCATGTTGGCTGGTTTGACAAAAACTGGAAAGGTCAATTTTTCAAGCGTCTCTGCTACTGCTGCTTCCAAATCTTCACCCTCGATGTAGACTGTGTAGGCAACCTGTGGTACTCCAGCAACTTCAAGAATACGCTTGGTCATAATCTTGTCCATAGCTACACTTGATGAAAGAACATTGGTCCCCACGTATGGCAACTTGAGGGTTTCAAGGAAACCTTGGATAGAACCATCCTCACCCATAGGACCATGAAGCACAGGGAAGACCACAGCATCTTCTTCGTAGATATCGCTTGGTTTAATAACCTGACTAGCCTCAACTGTGTCATTAGTCATGAGCTTCTCATCATCACCTGGGGTTTCTATAAATTCTTGTGTTTTGATAAAATCACCAGACTGAGTGATAAAGTAGGTTTTAACCTCAAATGCGGTGTAATCTACTGCACGCATAACACTCTCAGCTGAGAGTACAGACACTTCACGTTCTGCTGAACGTCCACCATAGAGAAGGATAAGGGTTTGTTTAGACATAGGTACACCGTTTTCTTTTCTTGATTTTCTAGTCTCAGTTTAAAGAGAGAACAGTCTCCTTTTTGAGAACATAATTACCCTAATCATATCACAAAAGGAAGAGTTTTTCAAAAAGATTATGGACAGAAAAAACAGCCTAAGAGCTGTTTCATTCCTATCTTAAATTTCGTCACCAAGCTCGAACTTAGTGCCTTTTAGGGCAAGTTTGAGAGACCATTTCCAAGGTTTCCCTTCGATAGTGACTTGTTTGTTTTCGAGGTCAACTTGGACCTTGTCTACACCTTTGACAGCGGAGAGTCTTTCAGTAACGGTGTTAACACATCCTTGGCATTTCATTCCTGTGATTTTATAAGTTTTTGTCATTTTTCTTTCTTCCTTTTCTTTAATTAGTTTTCAATACACCTTAAGCGGCGGGAGTTGTAAGTAATTGACACTTAAATTTTGCAGCGCTTGAGACGCAGAGAATTAAAAACGACCGAAACAGAGCTAAAGCTCATGGCAAGTCCTGCTATCATTGGATCAAGAAGGGGACCTCCAAAGAGGTGGAGGACACCCATAGCCACTGGGATAGACAAAATATTGTAGATAAAGGCCCAAAAGAGGTTTTCTTTAATCGTTGTGATAGTCGCCTGACTAACTTTCAAAGCCTTGACCACATCCATGAGGTTGGGTTTCATAAGGACCATATCCGCACTTTCCATGGCAATTTCTGTCCCTGATCCCATGGCAATACCGATATCAGCAGTCGCAAGGGCTGGGGCATCATTGATACCATCACCAACCATGATGACTGATTTTCCTTCTACTTGGAGGTCGCTAATCACTCTAGATTTTTCTTGCGGAAGCACTTGACTGATGACACGTTTGATGCCAACCTTTTGAGCGATGGCTTGGGCTGTTTGGTCATTATCACCAGTCAACATGATGACTTCCTTGCCCATTTGATGAAGAGCCGCCACCATATCTGCACTATCTGCTTTAACCTGATCGGATACACCAAAGAGTCCGATTAAGTTGCCATCTTCAGCTAGGAATATAGGAGTTTCACCATCAGCTGTCAAGTTTTGGAAATCAGTTTGTGCTGAAGTCAAGTCGACTTTTTCCTCTGCCATAAGAGTTTGGTTCCCAGCTAGATAAGTCTTGCCTGCATAGCTGGCAGTAAGTCCTCGTCCAGTCAAACTTGAGAAATTGTCCATCTCTAACACGTCCAAGTTAGCATTTTCTGCTGCTAAAAGAATTGCTTGACCCAAGGGGTGTTCAGACTTGGCTTCCAATGATGCCAAAAGTTGTAAGGCTACTCCACTATTGCCATAGGTATAGCTAGAAACCAACTGAGGTTTCCCTTGAGTAATGGTTCCTGTCTTGTCAAAAACGAGGACGTCAGCCTTGTGAGCTAGCTCGAGCACATCCCCACGCTTGTAGAGAATACCGTGCTCAGCGCCAAGCCCTGTACCAACCATGATAGCTGTCGGTGTCGCAAGTCCCAATGCACATGGACAAGCAATGACCAAGACACTAACTGCTACAGTCATGGCAAAAGTAAAGGTTTGTCCCATGATAAAGTACCAAAAGAGGCCAGATACAAAGGCGATAGCCATGACAACAGGAACAAAGACTGCTGACACCTGATCGGCTATCTTGGCAATAGGTGCCTTGGTTTGTTGGGCATCTTCAACCAATTTAATGATTTGGGAAAGCAAGGTGTCCTTACCAATCTTTTCAGCCTCATAAATTAAGCTACCTTGACCATTAATAGAACCTGCAAACACTGGTTTACCAACAGATTTTTCAATAGGGAGGGACTCACCTGTTAGCATACTCTCATCAATCGCAGAGCTACCTGAAATCACCTGACCATCCACGGCTATCTTTTCCCCAGGTTTGACCACAATATGGTCACCAAGAACAACCTTATCCACAGGAAGCTTGACTTCCTTACCGTCCCGAAGAACGGTTGCCTCCTTGGCTGACAAGTGCATGAGTTTCTTGATAGCATCTGAAGTCCGACCTTTAGAGAGGGTTTCAAAATACTTACCTAGAGTAATCAGGGTCAAGATAACAGCTACCGACTCATAATAAAGTTGGTGGGCGTGATGGACATGCCCCAAAGAAATGTGATAAGTACCAAAGAGACTATAAAGAAAGGCCGCTGAAGTTGCCAAGGCTACCAAAGCGTCCATGTTAGGATGACCCTTGGCCAAAGTACGAAAACCATTACTATAGAAGGAACGACCCAACCACATAACGGGCACTGTCAAAATCAAAAGCACCAAGGCATAGGTCAAGGCTGCATGGTGAGGAGACAAGAAGTTTGGCACAGGCAAACCGACCATTGGCCCCATAGCTAGATAAAAGAGAGGAATGGTGAAGACCGATGACCAAATGAGGCGCTCACGCACCTTGTGGATTTTGTCTTCTTCACGTTCTTCCTGACTTTTAGCTGTATCTGGATTGTAGACTTGGGCTTCATAACCAGCGTCAGCCACAGCTTTTTCAATAGCTTCTGGACTAACCTTGTTCCCAGAGTAATCCACAGACATTTTTTCCGTGGTCAGATTAACAACAGCCTTGTCCACACCATCCAAATTATTCACAGCATTTTCAACATTGGCCACACAGGACGCACAAGTCATCCCATTAACCACAAAAGTTTCTTTTGACATTTTCTAATTCACCTCCATATGATGCCCACAAGCGCATTGGCCAGGCACACAGTCACAAACCACCTGATCCACAGGTGCTTTTGCTAAAAGCAAGGCCTGCAACTTATCCACATCAGCTTGCGTCATTGGTGTCTTTGCGATGAGTTGACCCAATAAATCGCTATGTTTGGTCAAACAAATCTTGTCAAAAACAGCCTCTAAAGCCTGAAAATTCGCCTCATCTTCACCTAGGCTAGCTTGATAGATAAACCCGCGTCCTTGACGCTGACTGGTTAGGTAACCCTTATCCGCCAAACGTCCAATCAAGGTCTTAACTGTCGAAGCCGACCAGTCTAGCTTCTTAGCTAGAATCTCTATAATCTCTGAAGAAGTCGCTTGCCCCTTAGCCCAGAGCACTCGCATGACTTCCCATTCTGCAGATGAAATTGCCAACATAATAGTTCCTTTCTGAATGCTTTTATTTGTTTACATTTGTAGATTTATTTTAACACTATTATAGAAAGGTGTCAAGAATTTTATCTACATTTGTAGATTTATTTTTGATGAAAAATACTCCCCATTTCTGGAGAGCATCATCTGCTATTTTTCAAAATGTGAGCCGAATGTAACAAATTCAGCGACTTCTTCTTCCTTACCGTCGTGCAGGTCACGGACAATTTTTGATCCCACGATAACACCGTCTGACACAGCATTAAAGCGTTTAATGTCTTCCTCTGTTGACACACCAAAACCTGTGAGAACTGGAATGTCTGCATAGGCAGTCAAGTTAGATAAGTGTTTATCAAGGTCATCACGGTAATTAACAGTCTTACCAGTAGCACCATTGATGGCAACGGCGTAGATAAAGCCTTCTGCACCATCAATCAACTGTTTCTGACGATCAATGCCTGTAGTCAAGCTGATCAAAGGCACGAGAGCAATGTCACTGTCTCTCAAATAAGGAGTGATAAAGTCAGCATGTTCATTTGGCAAATCAGGAATGATGAGCCCCTTGACAGAAGTCTCTGCTAAATCTTTGACAAAGGCTTCAATACAATACTGATAAACTGGGTTGATGTAGGTCATGATAACCAAAGGCACCTGTGTCTTTTTTTCTTGAAGCTTCTTGATGATAGCTGTCAAAGTCACGTCTTTAGCCAAACTACGTTGTCCTGCTAGTTCAATAATGGTACCATCAGCCACTGGGTCAGACCATGGAATACCCACCTCGATAGCTGAAACACCGCTATTTTCTAAGAGAGTAATAGTCTCAAAGAGGCCGTCCAGACCTTTAGCGTGGTCACCAGCCATGATATAGGGTACGAAAATACCGCGTTTACTGTCTTTGATAGCTTGTAGGTGTTTTGTTAGTGTTTTTGTCATGGTTTATTTCCCTTCTGCTTCAGCTTCAAAACGTTCTTTAACCTGCATAACGTCCTTGTCCCCACGACCTGAGAGGCAGACGATGAGGCTTTGATCTGGCGACATCTTAGCTGCCACTTTTTGTGCAAGCGCAATGGCATGGCTAGACTCAAGAGCTGGGATAATACCTTCCAAACGTGACAGCAGTTTGAACCCTTCTAGCGCTTCTTCATCTGTGATAGAGTCGTAAGTCGCACGTCCTATTTCGTTGAAATAACAGTGCTCAGGACCAACCCCTGGGTAGTCCAGACCAGCTGAGATAGAGAAAGCTTCCATTATTTGACCATGAGCATCTTGGAGGACATCCATAAGGGCTCCATGAAGGATACCTGGGCGACCTTTGGCAAAGGTTGCGGCGTGTTTTTCAGTATCAAGTCCCAAACCAGAAGCCTCAGCACCATACATAGCTACTAATTTATCATTGACAAATGGGTAGAACATGCCGATAGCATTTGAACCACCACCGATACAAGCCATTACAGCATCAGGCAGTTTCCCGCCAGAAATCTCTGCATATTGGCGTTTGGCTTCACGACCGATAACAGATTGGAAATCACGAACAATTTCTGGGAATGGTGCTGGACCAAGGGCAGATCCCATGATGTAATGAGTATCCTCGATACCTGCAACCCAAGCACGAAGAGCAGCATTTACAGCGTCCTTAAGCACGCGTGAGCCATCGGTAACACTGAAAACTTTGGCACCAAGCAACTCCATACGGAAAACGTTAAGCGCCTGACGTTTCACATCTTCCTCACCCATATAGATGGTACAGTCCATGTCGAAAAGAGCAGCGGCTGTCGCTGTTGCGACACCGTGTTGACCTGCACCAGTTTCGGCGATGATTTTCTTCTTACCCATACGTTTAGCAAGCAAGACTTGACCGAGGGCATTGTTAATCTTGTGGGCCCCAGTGTGGTTAAGGTCTTCACGTTTAAGGTAAATTTGCGCTCCACCGATATGATCTGTCAAACGTTTGGTGTAGTAAAGAGGTGTTTCACGGCCCACATAGTTTTTAAGGAGGTCATCCAATTCCGCTTGGAAACTTGAATCTTCTTTGGCTTCACGATAGGCCTTATCCAATTCAATAACGGCTGTCATCAGCGTTTCGGGAACGAACTGACCGCCGAATTTTCCGTAAAATCCTTTTGCATCAGGTTGTTGATATGTCATGCTTTCACTCTTTCTATAAATGCTTTAATCTTCTTTAAATCCTTGTAACCATCTGTCTCTACACCTGAGGACACATCCAAGGCATAGGGATGGAAGGTTTCCTTGGCCTCTGCCACATTATCCACAGCCAAACCACCAGCGATAAAGTAGTCCTGTTCAATCTGCTTGTCAGCCAAGAGTTGCCAGTCAAAGGTCTGACCACTGCCGGCAATAGGAGCATCAAAAAGAAGATAACCCGCCTGGCTCTTGACTTGAGAATCACCATCCGAAATCTGAATTGCTCGAATAACTGGTACTGATATCTTTGGAATCAGATCTTCATCAAAAGTTCCATGAATCTGAACGATATCTAAGGGAACCTGACTAATCGCTTCTTCCAGTTCCTTAAGGATTGGTGAAACAAAGACACCAACGATTTTTGTCTGGCCTGTCACCCCTTTAGCCAACTCGTGAGCTTGTTCAAGACTCACTTGACGCTTGCTTTTGGCGAACACAAAACCAATATAGTCAGCACCTGCTTTAACTGCAGTGGCTACTGCTTCTGGTGTCGACAGTCCACAAATTTTAACCTTTGTCAATTTGCAACTCCTTGACCTTTTTAGCTACATTGTCAGCCGTCATAAGGGCAGTTCCTACCAGAATCCCATTAAAATATGGGGCAACTAGGTCAGCATCCTGACCTGTAAAAATAGCCGACTCAGAAATATAAACAGGTTTATCCTTGAAATGCGTCGATAACTCAAGACTGGTATTGATATCTGTCTCAAATGTCACCAAATTACGGTTGTTTACTCCGATAATTTCAGCACCAATACGGTGAGCCACTTCCAATTCTGGCAGATTATGCGTTTCAACCAAGACTTCCAAGCCAAGGCTAGTCGCAAAATCATAGAGCTCCTTGAGACGAGCTTCTGGCAAGGCCGCTACAATCAAGAGAATGACTGTCGCACCCGCATTACGGCTACGCACAATCTGTTTCTCATCAATAATGAAGTCCTTAGCCAAGGTTGGAATCGCTACCTGTGTCGAAATTTCTTTCAAATAGGAAATATCACCTTTGAAGAAGACTTCGTCAGTCAAAACTGAAATCATGGCTGCCCCATTTTCCTCATAGGTCTTGGCCTGAGCTACAATATCCACATCTAGGTTAATATCACCCATACTTGGACTGGCTTTCTTCACTTCAGAAATAATTTGCAACTTGTTTTGATTTGACTTGAGAAAATCATAAAGGCGATAGGTCTGACGCAAGGGCTGTAAGTCTTCCATGACCAACTGGGCCACTTCTTTTTCTTTTTGTTCTAGGATTGTTGGAAGAAAAGCTTTACTCATACTTGTACCTCTTGGAGTTTGCGAAGTTTCTCTAGGGCTGATCCGTCCGCAATTAATTGACGAGCAAGCTCAACACCTTCTTTAATGGTCCCAGCCTTACCATTGGCAAAGAAACCAAGACCTACATTAAGCACTGTTGTTTCAAGATAAGGACTAGCTTCATTTCTCAAGACACTAAGGAGAATCTCTGCATTTTCCTTGGCATCACCACCTGTGATATCAGACAACTCAACCTTTTCCATACCCAGATCTTCATAAGTAAAGGTGTGCTGGCTGATGTGACCATCTTCCAAAAGGGTGTAGGTGTTAGTACCATAGAGAGCAGCTTCGTCCATATTGTCAGGACCTGTGATAATAACCGCACGTTTTCTTCCCAACTGTTGAATAGCATTAGCAACAATCTCTTGCAGCTCCACACGATAGAGCCCCATGAGTTGCGTCTCAAGGTCAAGCGGATTAGCCAGTGGCCCAACCAAGTTCATAATCGTTGGAATCCCAAGAGCTTGGCGAGCTGGACCGATAAAACGCATGGCTGGGTGCATGGTTTGTGCAAAGATAAAGGCCAAACCAACCTCGTCAAGTGCTTTAGATAGGATTTCTGGTGATGCCGCAACGTTGATTCCAAGGACTTCAAGGACATCTGCCGAACCAGATTTAGAGGAAATCGAACGGTTACCAGCCTTAGCCATACGAATACCACCTGCTGCTAGGACAAAGCAAGCCGTTGTTGAAATGTTAAAGCTATAAGATTGGTCTCCACCAGTACCACAGTTACACATAGCATCTGTGAAGGTCTCAGGCAAGACCGTCGCATGTGATTTGAGGGCACGCACGATACCTGTGATTTCATCTGATGTTTCTCCCTTAATTTTAAGCCCCATAAGGAAGGAAGCGATTTGGCTTTCTGAGACTTCATTTTTGAGAATGCGGTCAAAGACTGCTTGGACTTGGTCTTGAGACAAGTCTTGTCGGTTTGAGATTTGTAGAAATATTTCTTTCATATCTGTTTTCCTTCTAAAGACGGTTCAATATTTTCCGATGCACGAGGAGATGTTTTGAGCCTAGATTTATCTAGTCAAAAGACTAACCAACTAGCCTGCAACAATTTTCACAAAATTTTCAACCATCTTGAGACCATCTGGACTTCCGATGCTCTCTGGGTGATATTGCAAACCATAAATTGGTAGCTCCTTATGTTGAATGGCCATGATTTCTTGATCATCAGTTGTGATGGCTGTCACATCAAAGCCCTCTGGCATTTGGTCAACAACGATGGAATGGTAACGCATGATTGGGACATCATTGTCAATATCCTTGAAAATTGGCGATGGCGTTTCAAAAGTAATATTGCTTTGTTTGCCATGCATGACATTCTTAGCCAAGCCAAGTTTACCACCAAAAGTTTCCGCAATAGCCTGGTGCCCCAAGCAAATTCCCATCATCGGTTTTTTACCAGCGAAATCCTTAATCAAGGCTTCCATTTTACCCGCATCAGCTGGCCAACCTGGACCCGGTGAAAAGACTAGCCCGTAAGCTTTTTCCGCCTCTTCATAGAGCTTCTCATCATCGTTACGTAAGACTTTCACCTCTGTAAATGTCCCTAGGTATTGTGCCAAATTATAGGTAAAAGAATCGTAGTTATCAACTAGTAAAATCATTGGACATCTCCTATTCTTGTCATAGCTTTCGCCTTATTAATCGTTTCATAAAATTCATTTTCAGGAACACTGTCATAGACAACACCTGCACCTGCCTGAACATAGGCTTTTTGATTTTTGAGAATCATAGTACGGATAGCAATGGCAAAGTCCATATCTCCTGTCGCAGACAGATAACCAATAGCTCCCGCATAAATACCACGTTTTTCCTGCTCAAGCTCATAGATACGACGCATAGCACGAATCTTAGGTGCTCCTGACACGGTTCCAGCTGGTAGAGTTGATTTTAGAGCATCAAGGGACGTCAACTCCGGTAAGAGTTGCCCCTTAACCACACTAGTAAGGTGCATCACATAGCGGAAATACTCAACCGCCATATACTTGGTCACCTTGACCGTACCATTTTTGGCAATCTTACCAATATCATTACGTCCCAAGTCAACCAACATACGGTGTTCCGCAGTTTCTTTAACATCATGTGAGAGTTCATCCGCCAAGGCAGCATCTTCAGCCTCATTGGCGCCACGAGGGCGAGTTCCAGCAATCGGATTGGTGAACACCTCTCCATTTTTCACTGAAACAAGGCTCTCTGGGCTGGCACCAATCACCTGATAATCTCCAAAATCATAGAAATAAAGGTAGTTTGATGGGTTGGTCACGCGCAAGTTACGGTAGTAATCCAAAGGATCTCCCTCAAAGTCCGCTGAAAAGCGTTGACTAAGCACACATTGGAACATATCTCCCTCACGAATGAGTTTCTTAGCCTTAGCCACCATATCCATGAAGACCTCTTTTTCGATATGATTCGAAAATTGCAAAGCTTGCAAGGCCTGAGGTGTAAACTCGTTTGGCGCCTGAGTCTGTAGGATCGTTACCACCTGACCAAGAGCTTGACGCACCGCATCGTTGTCACGGTCAGAGTAGATGTTGTCCTCAACCACATAAACCTTTTCCTTTTTGTGATCAAAAATCAAATAAGACTCATAGATGAAGAAATGCATATCAGGTGTCCCAATCGTATCTTCAGGAATCTCCCCGATATTTTCATAGAGACCAATCATATCATAACCTACAAATCCGATAGCACCACCTGCGAAAGGTAGGTCAGACTTGATGCCCTTGACTGTTACTTGGTCCAAGTATTCGAAAGGATCCTGATCAATCGCCTTACCATTTTCATAAAGAACACCATCCTTGAAGGTTACTTCAAAGACCGGATTGTAGGCAATAATAGAAAAACGTGCATTTTCCTTCTCACGAGGAATAGATTCAAGGATAACCTTGTGTTCCCCTTGAACACGCATATAAGCCAAGATTGGTGTTAAGGTATCGGCTGGTAAAATTTTTCTCATAGTATTTCCTTTCAAACTGGTTTATCGAGAGTAATAAGACTGATACAAGACTCCTTTATAGGATGTGTCGGCACCATTAGTGTTCTTTATTCACTTTCTCTTCCAAAGCAATAAAGGCTTGAATCATGCTTCGCCAAACACTTTCAGCCACATCTGGCGATAAGCCAAGCTCTAGTGCCTCCTTGCGACGGTTAGCTATGACTTGAGCAACACGATCATTCGCCCGGACTGCGGACTTATCTCCTTTTGGCTTCAGCCGCCCTGCCTTTTCCACAAGTATTTGACGTTGGGCCAGGAGTCGAATTAACTGACTATCAATATTATCAATATCACTTCGAATATCGTTTAATGCATCCATAATACCCAACCTTTCATTGAATAATGAAATAATACTCCTTTAAGGTAAATAGACCTTTAAAGATAAAAGTAAGCAAAAAACCTCACAGAGAAAAACTCTGTGAGGGCATTAAATCTAGTTTAACACGGTACCACCTCAGTTAATGGTCTCCAAAAAAACGACCATCATCTCTATCTCCTCTAACAAGGAGTTGCACGGTAAGGGGTGCCAACCGAGAAGAATATGTGTTACCTTCTCATTATCATCCAATCAGCCCAATGTTCACTCATCTCGATTACCTACTCACAATCACCGCAGGCTCCCTGAAAATCTAAGACCAGTTACTTTCTGATTTACTAACTATTGTACTCCTTTTTAAAAAGATGTCAAGAATTTTCTGTTAATTTTGACAATTCTTCTCCTATAGGTTTAGTCTATACCTAATCCAGATAGTGAGATAGTCTTGCCCCTAAGCTACACAAAATAAAAAAGCCCCCGAAAGGGACTTCTTGGGCTGATAAACAACGGCAGGGTGACAGTCCTGCATCTCTTTCAGTCCCGAAGGTGCGGCGGCTACCTCTTCCGCTCTCGTTGTTATTCCTTACCCATGTTATATCACATTTTCTTCGCTCTACCAGCATTTAGATAGTTTTTCAGCTTAGAATCTTTAATCACAAACATGGTACGGACATTAAGTTTATCACATAATGTAACCGCTACTAAAACATTACCATCAATACGTTTGATGTATTCCAAGGACTGGCCATCAGGATGGCGACCGATATAGTCCGGATGAGCAATAATCTCTGGAATACGTTCATAGATGGCATCAAAATCACTAAATTCCTGGCGATGTTTTTCCATATGCTTCTTACGTTGTGCAGACTGCGTGATGTCTTCACCAGGCTTGTAGTCTAAATTAAAAGCTTTAATGACTTTTGGCGTCAAGTGCCCTACTATTTTCATGCCTTTATTGTACCATACCTAATGCCCATCAAGGATTTTCCTATTATTTAGCTATCAAAAAACTAAAGTCTGTTAGCAAGCTTAAGTTTTGCTTTGTGCTTTTTGGAAAGCACCTTGTTTGTAGCTAATCCAGAAGAAAAACGGTGTACAGATAGCCATTGCGACCAGATAGATTGGCAATGTGTAGCTATTAAGTGTTGAGATTGCAATCACATCTCGAAGATAGTAGGAACTGATTAAGAAGCCAAAGACTGAGTAGATAATCAAGGCCACACGCCCCTTATTTAAGGGGATACAAGCACGAATAACGGCAAGAATACCCGTTGATCCCATCATATAATAAGAAAGCGTCAGCATGTCTGTACTACTCATACCAAGATAGACCTGAGACAGATGGAAAATAAGAACACTGATAACCAGCATCAAGGCATTAGGAATAGCCAACTGAAGCGAACGTCTGAGGAAATGTTTCTCAACAGGACGAATATTACGTTCGAAGGTCAAAACAAATGGTGGAAGACCCTCGATAAACTGACCTGCCAAGGTCATCTGAACCTGAATGAATGGAAAGACCAAGAGGTACTCCGCCTTTCCAAAAACAATACTGCCAATACAGATAAGCCCCAAAAGGAAGGAATAAACAGTTTTAATGAGGAAAATAGGTGCAATGTGGGCAATATTATTAACCACACGGCGTCCCTCAAATAGAATTTCAGGAATGTCCTTAAACTCAGAATCCATTAGCACCAAGTTAGCAATCTGGCGTGTAGCCGGATCTCCCTCTGCCATAACAATCGAACAATCCGCCTCACGCAGTGCCAAGATATCATTGACACCGTCACCAGTCATAGCCGTGGTATGCCCATTGGCATTAAGGGTTTGGATTAATAACTTTTTCTGATGCGGAGATACACGACCAAAAATCGCAGTATCCTCAGCCAAAGCCTCCAACTCCTCATCGCTGACCTTAGAACAGTCAATATAGCTTTGATAATCGGCAAAACCAGCTTGATGAGCAATATGAGAAACCGTCACTGGATTGTCACCAGAAATAATCTTAAGTGTCACATCTTCTGAACGCAGGTATTCCAGAGTTTCTGCAGCATCCTCACGAATAGGATCGGCAATTTCAAGCAAGGTCAAAGCCTCGATATCATTCGGCAAAATCATGGTCTCTGTGGCAATACCTGACTGACTCCAAGCCAAAATCAAAACACGAGACCCTCGCGCCTGAGCCTTATCGACTTCTTTAGGATTCTCCTTAAGAAGCATCTCAGGTGCTCCCAAAAAGAGAGTTCCAAGCCCATTGATGCTCACAGCACCCCATTTACGATTGCTTGAAAATGGAATAACATCACCTACCTGATAATGATGTTCCAGACCCTCATAAGCATTTCGAATAGCCTGAGCTGTTGCGTTTTTATCCTTGCTATGTTGCATATAAGCCGCAAGCAAACGTTCCAACTCCTCTTTCGTAAAACGCTCTGACAGTAGCTCCAGACCTTTAACTGTCATCTTTCCTTGTGTAATCGTCCCTGTCTTATCTAAACAAAGCACATCTACACGGGCCAAGGTTTCAACAGAGTACATCTCTTGCACAAGGATGTGTTTCATCCCAAGCTTAATGACAGCCGTCAAAAGTGATGTAATAGTCAAAAGGGTAATTCCCTTAGGCAACATTCCCAGAAGGGCTGTTGAACTGGTAACGACCGACTCTTGAAGAGAAAGCTGCTTAATCATGTAAGCCTCGAAAAAGAGTGCAAGCCCAAATGGTATAACAATCTTTCCCGTAAACTTAGCAATCTTGTCCATGTTATAAAGGATACAGGACACGATTGGCTTATGAGTCTTGGCCTCTAACATAAGCTTGTTGGCGTAATTGTCCTCGGCTACGTTAATGACCTTAGCATAGACTTGACCACTCACAAGATAAGAACCTGAGAGCAACTCCTTCCCATCTTTCTTTAGAATCTGATCACTCTCACCAGTCAGCATAGCCTCGTTAAGCTCAGCCATTCCATCAACAACCACTGCATCACTGGGAACCTGCTCACCCGCAGACAAGAGCATGATATCATCTAAGACAATATCCTTAGGATCGATGGAAACAAGCTGTCCATCACGCACCACACGAATCTGATCCTGATTCATGAGATTGAGCTTATCAATCATGCGACGGGCACGCAACTCTGTCATCATCCCCGTAAAGGCATTAAGCACAATAATCCCGAAGAAAAATAGATTGGACCAAGCCTGAACAGCAATCAAGGCCACAAAGATTGCAAAATTAAGCATATTAAAGGAGTTGAAGACATTACGCCTAAAAATCTCCCAATTGCTGGAGCCAGCTTTTGCTTTAAAATAATTTGTTTTACCTGCATCTATCCGCTGCTTGACCTCCACCTGAGTCAAGCCTTGTAACTGTTTTTTCACAACTTTCATAGTAGCATAAAAACGAGGTGTTTTCAAAGGTTAGCCGTCATGAATACCAAGGAAATAAACCTATTACCCCTCATGCTTTTTTCACTCTGCCATCCAGGCCAATAAACCCAACAAAAATATTCTGTAGGATTATATTCTCTAATTAAACCTACTTCGGTAAAGTAGATTAAACAACCATTGAAGATTGATAAAAGGTTTTGTATGAACCTTCATGATTGAGGAAAAATCTTCCTTAATCTCTCGTTTAATTTGTGATTCATTAACTTGATTTTTTTGCTTCTTCTGAAAAATAACTGACGTCCTCAAATCTAAACGTACTGTTAAAACCAACAGTCATATTATCCTTATCATATAAAAAGCTTCCTAAGGATTTTGTTAGAAAAGATTTACTTTTAGTATTTATAATATCGTTTGTTCCATCATCATATATAATATTGTCGATTTTAGGAGTATAAATCCACCCCACATTCTTTACCAACATAACTAAATCCGTTTCTGTCCCCTCCTTATGAGGGATATGCTGAGCATAATAAACAGAGTTAAATTTTAAATTACAATAAGTATAGAGACTCATACACAAGACTATAAGCAGTCCGACATCCCTAAAATATTTCTTTTTTGCATTGTCATCTTCTCTCTCCTTTTCTATCTCCAATTACATGTTGACTAGGTTAACAATTAAGCATTGTACACTATTCATAACAAGTCTTAAAACTTCAAGGATTTGTGGATTCTGTAATTGCTTCTACAGCTTTTTTAACAAAGCCTCGTGATACCATCGTTGTAAACAAACTTAACTCTCTTATAATTACGGATTCTCTTTGACCCTCTCTCACTTTGTCATTCAAACTAAACATGGTATAATAGTTGAGGTATCGACTGTCTCTTCTATTAGGAAAAATAAGGCATCAAAAAGTAACAAGAAGGGGCTAAACCCTTTATATGAAAGGAATCTAGAAATTATTATGATGAACATGCAAAACATGATGAAGCAAGCACAAAAGCTTCAGAAACAAATGGAAAAAAGTCAAGCTGAATTGGCTGCTACAACTTTCACTGGAAAATCAGCCCAAGACTTGGTCGTTGCTGAATTAACTGGTGACAAAAAAGTGGTTAACATCACTTTTGCTGATGCTGTTGTGGATCCTGATGATGTGGAAACACTTCAAGATATGACTGTTCAAGCCCTTAACGATGCTCTTGGACAAATCGACGAAGCTACTAAAAAATCAATGGGTGCCTTTGCAGGCAAATTGCCATTCTAAACAATAAAAAGGAATCTCACGATTCCTTTATCTATATACTCATTTAGCAACTCAGCCATAATATACAACAAGAGAGATACTGCACCCCAATAATGGGACAAGAGAAAAACTCTCATGCGACCAGTTTTCTTATACTCTTCAATTAGCTTGATAAAACTTACTTTGTCGATTCTCTTACCAAGCTCTGATACTTTTTTAGTAAATCTACCTGCAAACGTAACTGTTCAACTTCAGATAACTGCTTCATCCCTTTACCATAAGTATATTGGTTCCCCACGGGTTGGTGGAAACGGTATAATTCATCATTCTGATGCCATCGCCACCAGGTCTTCACCTGACTAGCATTTTTGACACCGAGGGCATCCATGATAACTTTATTTGACTTATCTACTTTCTTCATTTCGATACAGGCTAGCTTAGTTTCTACTGAATATGCTTTTTTGACCATAATAAAACACTCCTGTTTCTAGTTTACCAGAATTCAACAAGAGTGTTTTCTTGTGTCTCATTTTATGGGTGCAGTGCCAGTCCAAGCGTTTTTATGTTCGAAAACTCATTTTGTTTGACTTTTGGCCAACTCCAGACAGTAGGCCTTCATATGACAATGAGGGCAAGTCAGTTTACGAGTCCTTGGTGTATGACTTGCAAGAGCAAACTCTTTAAAACTAGGACCAAAGATCTTATGACAGTTAGGACAGAGGTATTCAAACTGCTTTCTATAGTGAAACACCACTAAATTTATGGCTATTAAAAATGCAGGGCAGACAATAAACAAACCTCTAGGATCCTTAAAATAATAAATAACTATCAGTAGACCTATCAGATAAAGAAGGGAGGTTAGAACGACACTCCCATACATTCTCAACTGCAAATGACGCCATGATTTTTGATTTTCCATAAGACGTGAAATGTCTGACAAATCGTCCAGTGAAAGTTGACGCCACTTAGCAGTTGCTTTTTGCAAGTGACGGGCACGTTTTAGTTTGACCTCTATTTCCTTCGAAGACTTTTCCAAACTCTCGATTTGGTCTGTCAACAAAAGCTCTAAAACCTGTTCCCTATTCTCCTCTTGCAAGAGTTTCTTGATTTGTTTGATTGAGAAGTCCAAATCTCTTAAGAAACAAATAACTTGCAGGCGTTCCAAGTCTGATTCGTGATAGATTCTCCGACCACCTTCTGTGACTTCAGACGGCGTCAAGATACCTCGTTGATCATAGTACTGGACAGTCCTAACAGACACTTCTGCTGCCTTAGCCAACTCTCCTGTTGAAAACTGCGACATCTCAGTCACCTCCTTTTAAGATTTTCTATCAAAGGAGGACCTTGGTCACCCTTGATACCTAGATTCTACCTTATAACGCAAGGTAATATGCAAGCCCTAACCCTAGAGGATTTTCTTTTCTTACAGAAAAAGTTAGCTATCACTCTTTACACCCTTTACAGCTTCTGTAAAGTCCTAGTCGAAAAGGCCACCCAAACCTAAGGCAGCAAAAGGATTGTTACTGACTTCTTCCTGTTGCTCCAAAAGTTTGGTATTCTCATCTAATTCGAGAAACTCCTCGTAAATCTGTGCAGTCATACGAGCATCCTCCAAGCTGTTATGACCGTGTCCCTTGATTCCAAAGAAATCTGCCACACTAGTCAACTTGAGGTTAACAATACCGTTCAAATCAGAAGCACGACGGTCAAAAGCCTCGTCAAAAACATCTAAAGCATATTGCTCTTCCAAGTTTAAACCATTTTCAGCTAGAATAAGCAAATCTGATTTAAGTGCATTATAACCGATAAGTGGTGTATTACCAATAAATGCCTTAAACTCTGCCAAAACCGACTCTAACTTTGGAGCCTTGGCAATCTTATCTGCTGTAATCCCTGTTAAACCATTGATAAAGGACTGCAAAGGAACATTCGAATAGACAAAAGAATCAAACTGGTCCACTTCCTTGTGCTGTCCCATTTTAACCGCCGACACTTGGATGATATGGCTAACGCCATCCACCGTATTAAACTCCAAATCAAAGGCAATATATGTTTCTAAATTTTCCATCTTAATCTCCTACAATAGTTAAAGCTGAGACCGAGTCTCAGCTTCTTTTTTATTTTCCAAATAGACGTCCAAAGAAACCTTTTTTAGCAGTTTCTTCTTGTTTAATCTGGATTTTTTCCACTTGAGCCTTGGCTTCGTCAATCTCTACCTTAGCTTCATCAAGCTCCAATTTAAGCTCTTCTTTATCCTTCATAGCAGTCAAGGTCAATTGCTGCTGCTGATCAATTTGCTTGTCTTTTTCAGCAATTTGCACGTCTTTGACACGCAATTGATTGTCCATGTTTGACAACTGCTCATCCTTGGCCTTCAACTGAGCATAGAGACGAGCAATCTCAGAGTTTTTCTCGTCTACAAGAATCTCTAACAACTCACGTTGTTTTGTTTCTTCATCAATTGGCTCATCTTCAAATATGGTTTTCTTGTAGATTTCCTCCAACTTAATCAAACCACTACGCTTAACGACAGTAACTCCTTTAGCATTTTTTTCAGTATCTTCTTCTGGAAGTTGTTTGACACGATTATTGACTGCTTGACGACTAACGCCAAGGATTTCAGCAATCTCGCTGACGGTCATTTCAATACTCATAATAGCCTCATTTCCTCTTGGAATTTCTTACTATGAGAATATCATAATCACACCTGTCTGTCAATTTGACAAGTCATTCAGGACATTTGAAAAATTACTTACGAATCTATTTTTCCTTTCATTTTTCAAACAGTTTAGATAGGAAGGCAGGCTTTTGATAAACTATTTTTGGGTATAAATATGTTATAGAAGGAAAATCTTTGGCTTAACTGATTGGTACTTCCATAGTAAGTGTAGTTGCTACCGAATCTGCCTATTCAGGAATGGTGGGACAATTCTGCATGGTTTGGGATTTTCATTCTTGCTCCAATTATTGACAGTGTTCACGTAACTCTCGTTACAAAACTGCTTATTATAGAGGCACATTAGCTTCAACGGTCTTACTGTTGGAGTTTTTTTGTTGCCAATCCAAAGCCCACTATAGCCTCATATTACCAAACCGGATTGAAAAAAGCCCTAAATTATGCCATAATAAACAAAAGCAAAATAGAAAGAACGAGTCCTATGAAAAACTTCCGTAATGATATCAAAATCAATGATTTGGCCCAGCCCTTCTTAGAGCAAATTATTGAACAAATGACTACTGTATTCGACCCTGAAATTGAGCTAGATATCTACAATCTTGGTTTGATTTATGAAATCAACATTGATGAAAATGGTTACTGCTACTTCCTTATGACCTTTACCGATACTGGCTGTGGCTGTGAAGAGACCATGCCATATGAAATCGCTGAAAAACTAAAAGCAATTGATGGCATTAATTCTGTCAAAGTAGAAACCACTTACTCACCAGTCTGGAAGATGACCCGTATTAGTCGTTATGGCCGTATTGCCCTAGGTATCTCACCTCGGGGCGGAAAATAAAACCAAAACCGATTGGACTTTTCCAATCGGTTTTTTATTAAGAAGACAGTGGATAGACATTACTAACTCACACAAAACCCTAAAACTTAGAATCATAAAAATCACATCGCACAAATATACGATGTGATTTTGTTTTATAGTATGTGATTAAGCTTTACCTGATTTATCCATATTCCAGAAGTCAGTAACCGCACCACGTGATGCTGATGAAACAATGTGAGCATACTTACCGAGGACACCACGGCTATAAAGTGGTGGTAACTCAGTTTCTGCTTTACGTTTCGCCAACTCTTCGTCTGGTACATGCATAGTGATTTCTTTGGTATCCTGGTCAACTGTAACCATATCACCTGTACGGAGGTAGGCAATCGGTCCACCAACTTGAGCTTCAGGAGCAATATGACCTACAACAAGTCCGTAAGTACCACCTGAGAAACGTCCATCAGTCAAGAGGGCAACCTTGTCTCCTTGTCCTTTACCAACAATCATTGATGACAATGACAACATTTCTGGCATACCAGGACCACCCTTAGGACCTACAAAACGTACAACAACTACATCGCCGTCAACGATTTCGTCAGAAAGAACTGCCTCGATGGCATCTTCTTCTGAGTCAAATACTTTAGCAGGACCAGTAATGTTACGCACTTTAACACCTGATACTTTGGCAACAGCACCTTCTGGGGCCAAGTTACCTTTCAAGATAATCAATGGACCATCGGCACGTTTAGGATTTTCAAGTGGCATGATAACTTTTTGACCTGGTGTCAAATCATCGAAAGCTTCCAAATTTTCTGCAACAGTCTTACCAGTACACGTGATACGATCACCGTGAAGAAAACCATTCTTAAGAAGATATTTCATAACGGCTGGCACACCACCAACATTGTAAAGGTCTTGGAAGACATATTGACCTGAAGGCTTCAAGTCAGCCAAGTGAGGCACGCGCTCTTGGAAATCGTTGAAGTCTTCAAGCGTTAAATCAACGTTAGCCGCATGAGCGATAGCAAGCAAGTGAAGAGTGGCATTTGTTGAACCGCCAAGCGCCATTGTAACTGTGATGGCATCTTCAAAGGCTTCACGTGTCAAGATATCTGATGGCTTAAGTCCCATTTCTAGCATTTTTACAACTGCACGACCTGCTTCTTCGATATCAGTCTTCTTCTCAGCTGATTCTGCAGGGTGAGATGATGATCCTGGAAGGCTCATCCCCATAACCTCAATTGCTGTTGCCATTGTGTTAGCAGTATACATACCACCACAACCACCAGGGCCAGGGCAGGCATTACATTCAAGATTTTTAACCTCTTCGGCAGTCATATCTCCGTGGTTCCATTTACCGATACCTTCGAAAACAGAAACCAAGTCGATATCCTTACCGTTAAGATTACCCGGTGCAATCGTACCACCGTAAGCAAAAATAGCTGGAATATCCATGTTGGCAATAGCAATCATTGAACCTGGCATGTTCTTATCACAGCCACCAATAGCAACAAAGGCATCGACATTGTGACCACCCATAGCAGCTTCGATTGAGTCAGCAATAATATCACGAGATGTCAATGAGAAACGCATCCCTGGTGTCCCCATGGCAATACCATCTGCAACGGTAATTGTACCAAATTGAACTGGCCAAGCACCCGCATCTTTGACACCCTCTTTGGCAATTTGACCAAAACCGTGCAAGTGGATATTACATGGCGTGTTCTCAGCCCAAGTTGAGATAACCCCAACAATAGGCTTTTCAAAACTATCATCCGTCATCCCAGTCGCACGAAGCATAGCACGGTTAGGTGATTTAACCATGCTATCGTAGACAGAAGAACGGTGTTTCATGTTATTTTCAGACACGATATTTTCCTCCATAGTTAGTAACCATTCTAATTTAAAATTGTACTCCTATTTTAACATAAATTGTCTAAAAAATCTGACCATTTACCAACTATTTTCTCTTTTTAAATTATGCTAAAATAAAACTATGGAATATTTTGATACTATCGTTATTGGTGGGGGACCTGCTGGCATGATGGCGACCATCGCCTCAGCCTTTTATGGCCAACAAACCCTTCTGATTGAAAAAAATAAACGTCTCGGTAAGAAACTAGCTGGTACTGGTGGTGGACGTTGTAACGTCACTAACAATGGAACTCTGGACGATCTCTTAGCAGGTATTCCAGGTAATGGACGTTTCCTCTATAGCGTCTTTTCTCAATTTGATAATCACGATATTATTGCTTTTTTCGAGGACAATGGTGTCAAACTCAAGGTTGAGGACCACGGTCGTGTTTTCCCTAAGACAGATAAATCACGTACTATTATCCAAGCTCTGGAAAATAAAATCCAAGAACTAGGTGCTACTATTCTCACTAATACGGAAGTTGTCTCTGTCAAAAAAGTCGATGAACAATTTCAAGTTAAGTCTGCAGACCAGATTTTTACTAGTGATAAACTCATCGTCACAACTGGGGGAAAATCTTATCCATCAACAGGTTCAACTGGTTTTGGTCACGATATCGCCCGACATTTCAAACTCCATGTTACTGATCTTGAAGCTGCAGAAAGTCCACTCCTAACCGACTTTCCACATAAGGCTTTACAGGGAATTTCTCTTGACGATGTCACGCTATCTTATGGAAAACACAAGATTACTCATGACCTTCTTTTCACTCATTTTGGCCTATCTGGACCGGCTGCCCTACGTTTATCTAGCTTTGTCAAAGGCGGTGAAATAGCTCATCTAGATTTTCTTCCTAACCAATGCCAAGAAAATCTCAAGACCTACTTTGAGGAAAATCGCGAGAAATCTGTTAAAAACACTCTCAAAGGTCTAGTGCCTGAGCGTGTCGCTGAATTTCTAGCAGGAGATAAGGCGGATAGCAAAATTAAACAACTCCATCCCAAAGATTTGGAAAATCTTATCAGTCAACTCAAGGGGATGGAAATTCCAATTACGGGCAAAATGTCACTTGCCAAATCCTTTGTAACCAAAGGTGGCGTAGACCTCAAGGAGATTAATCCTAAAACCCTAGAAAGTAAAAAAGTCCCTCACCTACATTTTGCAGGAGAGGTACTTGATATCAATGCCCACACCGGTGGCTTTAATATTACAAGCGCCCTCTGTACTGGTTGGGTAGCAGGAATTCAGAGCCCTTGGGACTAACGAAATTTTTCGAATAACTCTACCCAAAAAGTGTCCCTTCTATTCTGGAAGGGACACTTTGTCTATTTCTGAAAAGGAGAGGAGGGGATTCGAACCCCCGAGCCCCGTTAAGGACTACACGCTTTCCAAGCGTGCGCACTCGGCCTCTATGCGACCTCTCCATATCAAACGATTAACCCATTACTGACTAATCGTTCATTTTAATTAGAATTTTCAAGATTTAATCTTTAAACTGAGCCTCTACTCGGTAGATAGCTTGACCTTTTTCTGAAAACTTTCGCTCGTACTCAGTCATAACGTTGCCCTCATAATCACTTGCATGAAGATCCAACCACACTTTGTTAAGAATCATTCCATACTGTGAGAAACTCGTCAAACTGTATTCGAAAAATCCTCGATTGTCTGTCTTAAAGTGAATCTCTCCATTTTTAGGCAAAATTTGCTTATAAGTATCTAGGAAAGTCTTGTAGGTCAAACGACGTTTCTCGTGACGGCTCTTGGGCCATGGATCTGAGAAGTTGAGATACATCATGTCCACTTCACCATCTTCAAAATAGTTGGTCAAAGCAGATCCATCCACACGCAAGAGTTTGACATTTTCAGCACCTGAGGCCAAGACCTTGTCCAAGGCATAACTCAAAACAGATAACTGGATATCAATACCAATGTAGTTGATATCAGGATTTTGTTGGGCCATTCCAGTAATGAAGGCTCCCTTACCAGACCCCACCTCAATATGGATAGGATTGTCATTGCCAAAAATCTGGTGCCACTTACCTTTAGCAGCTTCTGGCTCAAGGATAACATACTGAGGATGGTTAGCTAGGTGTTCCTCTGCACCTTTACGTTTTCTAACTCGCATGTTTACTTTCTAATATCTGTGCAAGGTCTCTCTGAACTTACGCAGCTCATAAATTTCTCGATTGGCATGTTCCAAATCACGGTTATCAAAGAATTTGGAAATTTGTGTCAAATATGAAAATTGTCCATACCAGTAAATCTTATCCAAAACAAGGTCATTGTTCTTGTAACCATAATAAGACAACCACTGTGGCCAGTGAGCCAAAGGAATGTAATGGCTAAGAATCTGTGCTACATCATACATACGGTCAGTTAGACGTACAGAATCCCAATCAACCAAATAAATCAATCCTGAGGTTGTAATAACAAAGTTACTATGACGCGCATCGCCATGAACAATGGTCGCAATCTCTGCACGAAACTCTGGAAGATGACGTTTCAAATCTCTAACAACATCTTGAAGGAAACTATTCTCACGCAATTGATAGGCAGCATTTTCCTCCCACTCGTGTAGAAGATCAAAAGGATTTTCAATATGATAATCCAACTGCAAGAGCTGATTAACCAAGTGTTTAGAGCGGTGCAGATTACCAAGAATTTGGATAATCTGTTTACTGTTCATGTCATGTTTGGTCAAAATACGACCATCAAGCCACTCCTGTGCACTCATCATATCACCATTTCCCAGACGCTTAGCCCACAGGAGCTGGGGCGCAATCTGTTCCTTGGCAAGAGCTGCCAAGATTGGTGTTGTATTCATCTTCACAAAGACACGGTCTCCGTTTGGATAAGTCCCCATATAGGCCTTACCACTATTTCCTTTGAGAGGAGTCAGGCTCAAATCTTTATCTGTTGATGTCACCTAGGCATCTCCTTTTTCTTTAGTCTTTTGCTTCTATTCTAACTTATTTAATAGGTATTAGTCAATCATCTTCTTAAGCTTGGCTGGTAGGTAAACAAGGCTCAAAACTAGCATAACTCCAACCAAAATCAGGCTAAATTTAAGGTCAAAGAGACAAAGAGCCTGAATCAGTGTCATTACAAGGACAATTTGATTAATCAAGCGCTTAAGATTGCTCACCTGCATGTCTTTTCCAATTGGCATAAGGTTGGCCATCCTTTGGTAAGCAAAGTGCGATTTAAGCACTGTGAGCTGGAAGAGTAAGAGATAGTCAAAAACAACCACAAGTACCATAGCCAGCCATTTTTCAGGAACCAAAAAAATAACCAAAAGTGTTAAAGCAAAAAGGCGTAGGCTAAGGGCAAAGTAATCTCCTGAACGTAAGAAGGCTCTTAGGTACAGGTTGTACCACGTATGTTTCTTGTCTTTCTTTGTACGCTTGAGAATGCCATCCAAATAGCCACGGCGTTTAACACTCGATGTAATTCCCTTAACATTGGTAAAAAGTGAGAAAAACTTCAAGATTGATTGTTGTCGTTTATTCTCCGCTGCAATAGCATCAGTCCAATTCAACCCAGACTGCTTATAAAAAGGTTGTGCTTTCTTTTGGAAAATAAAATACTTAAGAATAGCCATAGCCACGGCTATAAGGACAACTCCCCAAACTGGAAGACCCAAGGCCAGAAAGAGTGGGACGACCAAGATAAAAATCAAGGTCTGGATGAGTACCCAAAATCTAAAAGCACGCCCTGTCGCCTTCTTAATATGGTCTAGCACCTCTTCTTCCTTAACTAAGAGGTAGTGCTTGTCTGCAGGCTCTAAATAGGTGGCAATATTGCCCCAAAAAGGCAGTAAAAAACAAAGCACAAGTAAGCCAAGAATGATGGCCCATGGATTCTTTGGAAAATGTCGGAGCAACTGGCTATACTGAACCAAGACAAAACCCAGCAAAAAAAGAAGAACCAGGATAAAGTGGTCATTAAAGACGTAGCGACTATACTTAGCACAACGGGTGGTGAATCGTCTGCTACGCTCCTTAAAAAGCTCAGCTATCATGACAATTCTCCCTTAGTCAACTGCATATAGATATCGTTAAGACTAGCACTACTGTCACCAAAGGTCTGACGAAGCTCATCAATCGTCCCCTGTGCCAAGACCTGTCCATGGTGCAAAATCACAAAACGATCACACATCTTCTCAGCTGAATCCAAAACGTGAGTCGACATGAGAATAGACTTGCCATTGGCTTTTTCCTCAGCCAGAAGCTCAATCAAATCAGAAATCGCCAAGGGATCCAATCCCAAAAAGGGCTCATCAACAATGAAAAGACTTGGGTTGACAATAAAGGCGCAGATAATCATGACCTTCTGCTTCATCCCTTTTGAAAACTGAGTCGGGAACCAGTCCAACTTTTCATCTAAGCGAAAAAGTTTGAGGTACTTGTCTGCATGTGCCATTCCTTCTGTAACATCAAGGCCATATGCCATAAGCACAGTTTCCAAATGTTCACGAAGCGTCAATTCTTCATAAAGACTTGGCGTTTCAGGAATGTAGCCAATCTTTTGACGGTAGCTAGCCGAATCTTGCTGTATGCTCAAACCATCAATAACAATCTGTCCCCCGTAGGGTGTCAAGAGACCAATAATCTCGTTAATTGTTGTTGATTTTCCGGCACCATTGAGACCAATAAGGCCAACTAATTCACCATCAGCCACCTCAAAAGTGACATCTTTTAGGACGGGAATATTGGCATAACCACCCGTCACCTTTTCTAATTTAAGCATTATCTTTTCTCTCTTTGGTATGATATAATCTATTATAACAGAAACTCATGGAAAGGTCGTTATTATGGATAATTGTATTTTCTGTAAAATTATATCTGGAGAAATTCCATCATCAAAAGTCTACGAGGATGACAAGGTTCTAGCCTTCCTCGACATCTCCCAAGCTACAAAAGGACATACTCTGGTCATTCCTAAAGAACACGTTCGCAACATCTTAGAAATGTCTGCTGAAAACGCAGAGACTGTCTTTAGCCGTGTCCCTAAAATTGCCCGTGCCGTCCAAAAAGCAACAAAAGCTATCGGAATGAATGTTCTCAACAACAACGAAGAAGTAGCTGGACAGACTGTCTTCCATGCCCACATCCATCTAGTACCTCGTTACGGTTCAGACGACGGTATCCATATGAGCTTTGATGAGCATGAACCTGACTTCGCTGCTCTAGCAAACCTTGCTGACAGCATTGCTAAAGAGGTAACAGAATGAAACTCGGACGCCTTCTAGCTCTTGGAACCCTTGCCTGTGGTGCCTACTACGCCCATAAACGACGTGAAGACATCAAAGAAGAGATCCTAGACCTCAACCAATCACGAGAAAATATCTCTCACGATCTGGACAGAATCAAACGCAACCTTGACATCATCAAGAAACAAAACCTTGTGCTTGATGACATCAAACAAGACCTCAACTATAAAACACGCGTCTTCCAAAAAGACCTAGAACCTCGACTCAGCATCATCCAAGAACACTTGAAAAAATATCAAAGTGACGATAAATAATAAAGGTAAGTAGCCTGTGCTAGTTACCTTTTTCTGTTGCTTTCCACTTTTTAAATTCCTGATATTCTCTAAAGCTTTCATCATCAGACAAATCATGCTTTTCATCTGATTCATAAGATGGCGATACAAACTCTTCAAAATCATCTAAAAATCCGTTATTACGGTGTTTTCGACTTTTCCTCCAAGTTCTACCTTGTTTTATAGCAGTGTCTGAATTGATTTTATTATTTATCACATTTCCAGCTATAGCACCTAAACCGAGCCATTTTGCTATATTACCTACTTTATTGATTACCTCTGAAATTGTCGCAAAAATCATGATAATTACCATGATGGCCATAAGGAAAAACATTGGCCAAAATAAATCCATCTTACCCTCCTTGAAATGATTTTCTCATATTCAAATATTAAAGAAATTTTTTCAGGCTCGATAGATACAATGAACCACAGATTATTCCTAATATTCCGCCAATCCATCCCAAGAAAGGAATAAGAGAAATCGCCCCTCCAACAATCAAAAGTACACTAGGAGCAGTTCCTACCGGTGTATCCCCTTTATAATATACAGCACCAACTATTCCAAGTACTAGTAGTGCTAGCTTTACAAGATATACAAACAAAGTTGTTAATCCAGTCGCGGCTTCTGATCCCGAAGATGCTACACCTAAAATAAACCAGATTGCAAAAAGAAGAAAGATTCCTCCGATTAATCCTACTACTCCATTTATTATGGCTAATGTTTTTGTTTTCATTTAATCTCCTTTAATTATATTATTGAATTTGGGTTGAAATATTTACTATATATTCCTTCAATCCATTACGGTAATTTTTCAAACATTCAACTAGACTATCCTTACCAATAATCTTCGTGTTTCCCATCGCACCGTATTCTTTCTTCTGTTCTTCCAAAGATTTCAATGTTTCTTGTTTCATTTGCTCAATTGTATTTGCATTATCTAGTACTGTACCAGCGACAGCATTTTGATAATTCGTTAGATATTCATCAACAATTTTTGAATACATCGTTAGATAGTCGTTATAGGTTGAAATACTCTCAATTGTGGCATCAGATGTGTCCTGAGGGTTAAAATTACTTGAACTTACAGAACCTGAAGAGCTTGATGTTGTTGAAGAACTTGAAGATTTACTTGTAACGACTTCTGAAATATTTTTTGCAGTATTTATTAAGTTTTTACTAGCCGAACAACCTGTTAGTGCTATAGATAGTAAAATCATAAAAAAAGTAAATAAACATTTTTTCTTTTTCAATAAGAATTCCTCGATACTGTCAATAATTATGTGTAAACACTCAAGTAGAGTTGAAGAATGTTAATCAAATAAGCTTTCAAGTGTGTCAGCACAATGGCCAAATCCTTTATGGATGCGTTGATTTTGCTTGAAATTATAATCTTCAAACAGGGTAACTAAATAACGTTCCAGAGCCTCCTCGTTAGGAAAAAGGACCTTCTTTTTCGTTTGACGTTTGATTTTTTTGTTAAGAGACTCAATGAGGTTTGTCGAATAAATGCTATGCCAAATCTGGTAGGAAAACTGATAAAAAGTTAAAAGATTATCCGTATTCTCCAGACTTTCCATGACTTTCCTATACTTTGGTTTCCATTCGGCGATAAAGTTCTCTAAAGCTTGCACTGCCATTTCTAAATTTTCAGCACGATAAATCGTTTTAAATTGCTCCAGAATAACCGCTCTATCTGCTCGTTTCACTTTACTAGCTAGATTTCGACTAATATGAATTAAGCAACGTTGTTGTTTAGCTAATGGGTAAGCCTGATTGATAATCTCTTCAAGCCCCTTGAAGCCATCGGTCACTACAAGAGAAACCTGTTGGATTCCTTGGTTTTGAAGCTTGTCTAACAGGGTGGACCAAGAAGCATTGTTTTCATTTGGGGCGATTTCATATCCAAGAACAGCCTTCTGTCCTTCTGGTGTAATGCCAAGTGCGATATGAATACATTCTTTACTAACGGTTCCACGTCTTAAGGGAAGATAGGTTCCGTCAAGAAATAAAACAGAGTAATTGGCTTCTAAGCTTCGCTCATGAAAAGTAGCGACATTCTCCTGAGTTGCTTTTGAGATATTAGAAATTGTGGCAGGACTATAGTGATGACCATACATTCGCTCGATGATATCACTAATTTCTCGAGTCGTTACACCGGTTTGATAGAGTTTGATAACCATCTCTTCCAAGTGGTCATCTCGACGTCCATAAGCGGGAAGCAAAGCTGGACTAAAGTTCCCATTACGATCTCTAGGAATACTCAACTGAACAGTCCCATATTTGGTTTCGAATTTCCGTGCATAGCTTCCGTTACGACTATTCCCAGAATTATAGCCTAATTTATCGTAAGGTTCATACCCTAAAAAGGCTGATAACTCTGCTTGAAGCAGATCATTCATAGCTGTTTCAAGAGAAGTACGGAAAAATTCATCAATATCTTGCTTTTGGGCTAGGAAGTTAAGTAGTTCTGTGGTAAACTGAGTCATAGGAATAAATCTCTTTCTAGTAATGTTTTGCAACTCTACTATAACGGATTTATTCCTTTTTGTGTTTACACAACTTATTTTACACTACCGAATTCCTCACCTAAATTTAATTTTCCATAATATTATATATATACATATACGTTGTCAATATTTTCTTAAAAATATAATGTATTTTTAACTATTCATATCATAAGATTATTATAATTTCATATCATTTTAAAATTAAGAATAAACATGGAAGTCATAGCAATACCCAAAACAAGATTTTCCGCTGTGCTAAAGGTGAGAGAAACCATATTGCTTATCTCACTCGGAAGATTTGAGACTTAGGCTCAAATCTTAGGAATGGAATTCCGTTAGAAAGTCGCTTCCGTCCGTAGCACCCAAGGAAAGTCTTAAATAAAAAAGAAAAAAGCAGAGATGTCTACTAACATCTCTGCTTCATTAATCGGATTAGGAGTTCCTATGCTTTTTATTTAGCATCTTTTTCTTTTTTTTCTTTGATAACTAAGACACCATCTTCCATATCAGCTTCTAGGTGTTTAGCATCAAGGTTATCCAAGTGGAAGTCTGTGACTTTGTCACGGATTTGTTGTTCAACCACACGACGGAGTGGACGAGCACCCATAACTTCATCATAGCCTTCTTCTGTCATATAGGCTTTAGCAGCTTCGCTAACTGCCAAGTCAATGCCTTTCTTAGAAAGAGTCTTGTTAACTTCATTCAACATAAGATCGACAATCTTAGAAAGGTCCTCCTTATCTAAGTGTGAGAACTCAATAATTGCGTCGAAACGGTTAAGGAATTCAGGACGGAAGTAAGGTTTCAAACGATCCATGAGTTCTGGTTTATCAGCATCTTCTGTCAAGTTAGATTCGTAACCAAAGCCAGCGTTTGAAGTTGCGATAATGACTGTGTTCTTGAAGTTTACAGTATTACCTTGACCATCAGTCAAACGGCCATCATCCAAAACTTGGAGGAGAAGGGTGATAACTTGAGGGTCTGCCTTTTCAATTTCATCAAGAAGGATGATTGAATAAGGGTTACGACGAACACGTTCTGTCAAGGTATTACTATTATCATCATAACCAACATAACCAGCTGTTGTACCAATCAATTTAGAAACGGCTGTGCGGTCGCTGTATTCTGACATGTCCAAACGGATGATAGCATCTTTGGTACCGAACAAATCAAGGGCCAATTGTTTAGCCAACTCAGTTTTACCAACACCAGTAGGTCCTACAAAGAGGAAGCTACCGATTGGACGGTTACCTTCGTCAAATCCTGCACGATTACGACGAATGGAACGTGCCACTGCTTCAACGGCCTTATCTTGACCAATAACCTTAGCTTGCAAACGGTTACCCATATCTTTCAAACGTTCGATATCCGTTGCACCCATTTGAGATACTGGAATACCAGTCATACGTTCTACGGATTCAGCCACATCGTTTACAGTCGCAGTCACCTTGCGATCTTTTGCATGGTTAGCAATTTCCTTTTCAAGTTTTTCAATACGAATCTTAGAATTTAGAGCTGCTTCGTAATCTTCTTTAGCAACTGCAGCTTCTTGTTTAGCTTTTTCTTCTTCGATTTCACGTTCAACAGCATTGACATCAGTTACTGGATGTTGTGCTGCCAAGTGAGCTGCTGTCATGTCCAAAAGGTCAATAGCCTTATCTGGCAAGCTACGTTGTGGAATGTATTGTACTGAAAAATCAACCGCCGCTTTCAAGACATCATCTGGCAAGATAACATTGTGGTGTTTTTCATAAAGATCACGAATACCTTGAAGAATCTTGAAGGTATCTTCAGGAGAAGGAGCATTGACCTTAACTTCGTTGAAACGACGAGCAAGGGCAGGATTCTTCAAGATAGTGTTACGGTATTCATCTTGAGTTGTTGCACCAATCACTGTTATTTCACCACGTGAAAGAGCAGGTTTCAAGATATCAGCCAGACCTTTAGAACCTTGACCATCGCCAGTGCTTCCGGCACCAAGAATTTGATGAATTTCATCGAAGAAGAGGATAATGTTTCCAGCTTCTTTGACTTCATTTATCAAGTTTTGAATGTTTTCTTCAAAGCTACCACGGTATTGAGTACCAGCTTCAAGTGCAGAAATATCAATTGAGATGATTTCTTTGTCCTTGATAGCAGCTGGGACATCACCATTAACGATGGCTTGTGCCAAACCTTCAACTACAGCTGTTTTACCAACCCCAGCATCACCGACAAGGACTGGGTTATTCTTAGTACGACGAGCCAAGATTTCGCTAGTTTCTTGGATTTCTTTGTTACGTCCGATAACAGGATCCAATTTACCTTCACGAGCTTCTTGAGTCAAGTTACGACCAATTTTAGCAAGAATACCATCTTGTTTAGGTCCGTTACCCTGTTGTTGCGTTGGGTTCACTGCTTCACCTTGATTACCAGGCAATTTACCTGTTTGACGGTAAATTGCAAATTCTTCAGGTGACACTTCACGACCGTTAATCATGTAGCGACGGCTTTCTGAACGGAAACCACCCATGTTACCCATCAATTGATTGAAAAGATCATCCATATTATTAAAGTTGTTGTTCATATAATCACCTCATACTGTGTTTTCTTGTGATTTTTTAAGTGTTATTTTTTAGTTAATGTGTAAAAATTGACTTTTACTGACCAAAACCCTAAAAATTTTCAGAGCCTCAACTACTCTTCTAATAATTTTCGGTTTTGCTCTTGGTAGAAGACTGAGAACTTTCACAGTCTTGAATTAATTTAATTATCATTCAGCATAAGAGCCACCTTCTTTCTGTGAATCTCTCAAAATAGCTAACTTACAAGTTTCTTTCTGAAATATGCTTGTAGCTTAAGGAAACTCTTTTCCTTAAGCTTTATCATATACCTTTCATATGCTTGGGTCAAGAATTTAGCTTTGACTTTTACTGAACTTTTTAATGAAAATTTAAGCAGACAAGCTGCAATCTTTTCATATCGGTATATGGACTGTTTTGACAGCCTTCATAAGGATTTCATTTCCTTATGTTTATATTGTACAACATTGGTCAGTATTGGTCAATGTATTTTTGACTTTTTTGACCTTTATTGTAATTTTTTTGCAGGTAAGCTATAATTACCTTTTTACAAGTATTTAAGCTAGTCCTGCAATCTTATAAGGAAGCTAAATCCTTATGGAATCATAATACACCATTAGTCAGCAAAGGTCGATAGTTTTGTTTGATCTTATTTGACCTTTTGGAAAATAATTTACAGAAAGTAAAAAAGCCTACCAGAGGTAGACCTTTTATAAAACTATTTTACTCTAATCGGTATGCGTCCGAAGTTTTGTTCAGAAAGTTCGGGGTTGCCTAATTGATAAATATTATCCGCTTGTTGTGTAAGTATATCCCAAGGTTCTCGTCCAATCCGAACCACTGTATCCACAAACTTCTTCACAGATTTGAGATGAGACTGCCCTTTTTGAGAAAATCCAAGCACATGAATAGATTTAGGCAAAGAATTATCCACAGCTCCGACTAGGATATAGGTCAAAATACGACGTACCCGTGCTTTTGTATAGCGTTTGGTTGCTACCTTATCCACCAGTTCTTCAACAGAAGAAACCTCACGAATAGCAGCTTTTAAACGACTGGCAATCTCTTCATTCACCTGGAAAACACTGGTCAAATCAGGGTTTGTAAGAATCTGATAAACCAGCAATTGGAAATAATTATCCCAAGAGACCTGTGGAGAAGTTTGAAAAAGTTTGCTATTGGGCATGAACTTATCCACAAAATCACTATCTTCTTTGTGGAGACGTAGACTGGTCGCCGAGGCGAAAGATACTTCCTTGTCTAAGGAATGATAGCCAGCCCCTTGTCTCTGGATAGGATTCAACGTAATGCCCTTACCCGCACAAGCTTTGGCATAGGCTAATCCTAGGATATGGTTGGGTGTATTGCCAGTAAAATCCACACCAGCAAACTTTTCCCACATTTTTTGCGTCTTTTGTGGATAAGACAAGTCACTCGGTAAACTTTCCACAAAGGCTTCCATTTCCTCTGACTTTTCAGAATAGACATCTGCTATAGTCTGATAGTCTAGGACTTCTTCCGTGCCAAAAGTAAGACTATCAATTCCCAGTCGAGACAAGATATCGACAGCCCCAGATGCAAAATAATCGGCAGACTGGACTGCCGTAAAGAAGGGCAACTCAACCACGAGATCTGCTCCATTTTCCAAAGCCATCTGAGCTCTAATCCACTTATCCACAATAGCTGGCTCACCTCGCTGAACAAAGTTCCCAGACATGGCAACAATTTTTATGCCTTCAGCATGATCCAAGAGATACTTGTGGCCGTTATGAAAAGGATTGAACTCAGCAATAATACCTGTAACTGTCATAAGCTCTTACTTTTGGGCGACAAAGAACCAACGTGCACTAGTTTCAGTCGGTTCCTTATCCTCGAAATCGGCGTAAAGCTTGAAAGATTTGAAGCCAGCCTGCTCTAGCAAGATATCATAAGTCAAGACCTCATAGGTACGCTCCTCGTGCACCTCATCATGACGGCTAAAGCTTCCATCTTCCTCTTGGAGAAAGAAGGTCAATTCATGAACTACAGAATGCGGAGCCGCATCCTCATAAGTATCCCAGAGCATAGCAAAATCCCCAGCATTTTCATGGTAAGAATATCCAGGGAAAACTTCATCAGTTTGATAGGTTGAGTGTACATCAAATATAAAGACGCCATCCTCATTGAGTGCATTGTAAACCTCTTTGAAGACGTCTCCAACCTCTACTTCATCCTGCATATAGCAGATTGAATCTGAGTAGCAGGTCACAAAATCATACTTGCCAGCTTGCGATAAATCCAACATATTGCCTTCAATAAAATCAATTTTCTGCTTGGCAGAAGACGCACGCTTCTGAGCAATTTTCAACATATCAGCACTCAAATCAAGTCCAGTGACATCAAAACCAGCTTGAGAAAAACGTACAGATTGAATCCCTGTTCCACAAGCCAATTCAAGCAATTTCTTTTTGTCCATAGTCTTTGGCAAATGACGGAGGGAAAAATCCGTCCACAAATCGTAAAGACTGTCATCCATAACAGCGTCGTAGACCGCCGCAAAAGTTTCATAAGTAGCCATAATCATGATACCAAGTCCGTCTGTAATTGGAATGAAAATTAGAAGCTTTGACTTGGAATCCTGATCCAAGCCAAAGCTATCTATTTTCCGACGATTACAGGACGGGTTCAAATCCTTTCTAGGATACAAAGAGCGTTAAAAGCAGAGAGAAAATAGGAAACTTTCTGCCGTATCACTAGATACAAAGGAAGTTTTTCTTTTTCTCATAGCTTTGAGCTCGTGTTAAGTTTATAAAATTAACTAAACACGACACCCTATCCTTTCTTTCCATTAGATTTTCAATTAAGCAACAAAACCCAGTTATCGCTAACTGAGTTCAATTTCTTATGCCAAATAGGCTGACACATCTACCATTAGTGCTTCATGCCAGAGTTTTTCGAGGTTATAGTGTGCACGCTCATCTTCTGTAAAGATGTGAACAACGACGTCGTTAAGATCCAAAAGAATCCAGCCTCCCTTATTGTCACCTTCCATGTGACTAGCGTCCACACCAGCTTCTTTAACTTTCTCACGGATGTTGTCGGCAATAGCTTCCAACTGACGGCTATTCATTGCACTCAAAATAACAAAGTAATCTGTTAGGCTAGTAAGACCATACAAATCTAGGGCAACGATGTCTTCAGCTCGCTTTTCATCAGCAGCTTTGACAACCAATTCAAGTAATTCTTCTTTAGTCAATTGTATTCTCCAGTAATTAATTGTTAATCTTTTAAGTAACTCACAAAAGCATTATAGGTTTCAAGAGTTTTGGGATAAATCGGCAAGGCCTGGTGCGCCAAGTGTTCTACCGTATGGACTGTTTCAAAAGCAACTGCTTTATCCAAAGATTGCTTTGCTACTTGTCTAGCTTCCTCTACCAAAGGGAAATTACGGTTATGCTCAATATAGTCAGCCACATAGACAATTTTATCTAGGATTGACATTTCATGACTTCCGACAGTATGGATTTCAATACTGCGTAGAATCTCAGAATCAGTTAAACCCAAATCTTCTTGGATTTTGTAAATCCCAACCATGCCATGCCAGATATTGTTTCCCCATTTTTTCAATTCAGGATCGAGCTCATACTTATCGATTAGCTCTATGAATTCCTGGTCTGGAAGTTCCTTGGCATAATCATGAAGGAGGCCAGCTAAACCAGCTTTTTCAGTATCGTAACCATACTTTTCAGCAAGAGCAATAGCAGCTTGCTCAACACCCAAAACATGACTAAAGCGTTTAGGACTCATAACCGTTCTAACTTTTTCAAGGAGTTCATCACGAGAAAAGTCAAGGTATTTTTCATAGGTCATTTATAGAGCCCCGCTTTCTTGATGTAGGCAAGTACAGACTGCGGCACCATGAAGTTAGGTATACGATCCTTCTTAATGTAGGATCTGACTGCACTTGAACTAATATCCATAAGGGGCACATCAACCCAGATAACAGGATATGAGGTTCCAGCCTTATACTTAGGACGCGGTACACCAACAAATTGAACCATCTCGATAAGTTCATCAATACGGTGCCATTTTGGTAGGTACTCGACCATATCAGCTCCAATAATAAAGTAATAATCCGTATCCGGATTAGCCTCTGTCAAGAGCTTCATGGTGTCATAGGTATAGCTGATTCCCTTACGTTCCAACTCGATGGTTTCAATATCCAAACCTGCGATGCCGTTAGTAGCCAACATAAGCATATTAAGGCGATGCTTTTCATCAATAGTCTCTTTTTTATCGATATGAGGGGGCTCAAATTCAGGCATAAGAAGAACTTCATCGAGACCTAACTGCTGACGCACCTGGTCTGCAACAACCAGGTGGGCATTGTGAACAGGATTGAAATTTCCACCTAATATTCCAACCTGCTTACGGCCGGTATCTTTAATTTCTTCCTCTAGTTGAACCTTTGTAAACGGGGTTACAAGATCTAATGCCATGTTCGTCTCCTCTTATTCAAGCATTATATGATTTTTTTAACATCTTCAATGCTTTAAAAGTGTTTCTATACCTTAATTTGTCCTTCACCAAGTAACGTCAGCAACTATTTTTGGATGGCTTTAACATTTGGTGACAACTTACGATTTTCTTTTTTAGCAGATTCCTTGTAAAGAATCAAGATACGTCCAATCTTGAGGACTGTATCACAGCCGATTTCTTCTTCCAAAATTTCAGCAACTTCATGGATATCTTCCATAGTATTTTGAAGAAGGGTTACCTTAATTAACTCACGGGCATCAAGGGCGTTACGAACGCTAGTTTTGATATGATCGTTAAGACCGTTTTTCCCAATTTGTACAATAGGTTTAAGGGTGTGGGCTTCCGATTTGAGGAAGGCACGTTGTTTTGATGTTAGTGACATGTTTATTCCTTTTTAATTTTTTGATGTTTTTCTTAGATGATAGGGTCGCTCGTAAACTTTGGGTTCCATGGCTAATTTTTTGAGCTTAAAGTTTCAAAAATTTCGAATCCACGTAACATAGTATGTTGCTTAGATTACTATCAGGGCGAAAAACACATTGTTTGCTTATGGCTTAACTCTAGGCAAACTTTATGATCATTGAAAAGACTTTTTTATACTTTTAACTGCTTCATTAGGTTTAAATAATTGCTTTTCGCACAACGACACCAACGCCTTCTGGTGCCCAGGCAGCAACGATGGTTGGTTGGTCTGCTTTCCCTTGAACACGAATCCAGCCTAATCCTGAAAAGACAACGTCTGTCTTATCTTTGATAGTGAACTCGTGACGGACTAGTTTTGGAAAATCAGCCAATTCCTTAGGCCCAGGTGGCATAAGGAGACTTCCAACGTGCTTGTCATAAAAGGCATCTGCGCCGTCAAGTTTGGTACGGTGAAGCTTTAGATTATTGTCAAAGAAGGCTGTAAAACCTTGTTTATCACCATCAATGAAGTCAAAACGTCCTAGTCCACCTAGAAATAGGGTTTGGCCTGCATTTAACTGATAAGTCTTCGGTTTGATTTCCTTCTTAGGACTAACGTATTTGAGGTCCTTAGCTGACAGATAGTGCGCCATCTGGTGACGGTGTATAATTCCTGGTGTATCAAAAATATAGCTACCATCATCTAATGGAATTTCAATCTTATCAAGGGTCGTTCCTGGGAAACGAGAGGTTGTGATAACATCCTTATCACCAGTAATTTCTTTGATGATGGCATTGATTAAGGTTGATTTACCAACATTCGTAACACCAACAACATAGACATCACGACCCTTACGGAGGGCTTCAATACGTTGAATCAGTTCTTTAATAGCATGATGATTTTGAGCAGATGTCAACATGACATCCACAGGACGCATCCCTTCTTCGTGGGCACGTTCTGTCAACCATTGAGTTACCTTACCGTCTTTAACGGATTTAGGTAGGATATCCTTTTTATTTCCAACCAAGAGCACATCATTACCCGAAACAAAGCGTGATAAGCCTGGGATGATTGATCCATTAAAATCGAAAATATCAACAACATTAACAACGAGGGCATCACTATCACCAACTTCATGAAGTAATTTTAAAAATTCATCATCAGTGATATGGACATCCACAATCTCATTGTAATGACGAAGACGGAAACAGCGCTGGCAGTATAGCTCACCTGTTTCCTCGACCTTTTTAATAGAGCTAGCAGGTGTGAAACCTGCTTTTTCTTTATCTTCTGTTTGAATTTGGGCTCCACACCCAATACAAAATAATTCTTCCATTAAATTCCTTTGTTGAAGGTCATTGGACCATATGCTTTTTCAATCTTTTTCCACATGCGACGTTCACGCCAACGGTTAAACTTGGTTACCCAAGAATCGGATTTCACCAAAGGCTTAACCAAAATCGAGCGAATACCTGCTCGGTGGCTAGCCCTAATGTCAGTCATGAGCTGGTCACCCACCATTACAACCTCTTCACGGTTAAAGTGATAGCGTTCAATCGCTTCATTAATGCCTTTAGTGAAAGGCTTCATGGCACGACTCACGAAATCTACATGGAAATTGGCAACTGCACGTTCAACACGTTTATGTTTATTGTTGGAGACCACAACCACTGGAATGTCAGCCTCTGTCATCTCATCTAACCAAGCTCGTAGCTCAGGAGTCCCATCAGGGTTGTTCCAAGCAATCAAAGTATTGTCCAAATCGACCAAGACGGTACGAATACCGTGTTCACGTAGCTGGTCAGGTTTCAAATCATAAACAGCCTCCACCATAAACTGGGGCCTATAATCGTCTATACTCATTTTCTCTCCAAAGTGTTAGTTTACTTCTTATTTTACCATAATTTTAAGGTTTATGTGTGGAACTTAAGTCCTATTTTTTAAGAACAACCTTTACAGAACAATAAAGAAAAGAACCAAAATCACTCAGGCTCCATTCTTATCTCTGAATTTTTTCTTTTGTTAGGGAAACTAAATTCTTAAGCGATATGATGATGACAGCAAGAACAATTAAAATCATTCCAACCACATCAATGGCAAAGAAGCGGTCACCCATAATTAATACGGTCAAAATGACCGATGCTACGGGTTCCACCGAGGCTAAAAGACTCCCTTTGACAGCTCCAACCATGGCCGTCCCCTTAAGGAAAATGGTGTAAGCAAAGAGTGTCCCAATGAAGACCAAACCAAAAAGCGCTAAGAGATTTCCACCGGTCAAAGGAAGCTTATACTTCCAAGCTTGGATAGCAATCGGAAAGACCAAACCACCAAGTAACATGCCTAGGCCAATAACAATCAGACTGCCCCATTTTTCAATGGCCTTAGCAGGCAGTAAGATATAAAGTGCATAGGTCACTGCCGAAAAGAGGCCCCAGAACAAGCCGATAGGCGTAATGGCCAGCTCTGTCACCTGACCATGCGTTGCGATAATAAATGTTCCCGCAATAGCCATGATAATCGCTACCAACTCTGAAACCATTGGAAATCTACGGTTCTTAGCACACACAAAAGTCAGAATGAGTACTGGCGTGACATACTGCAAGACCGTCGCAGTCCCTGCATTGGTATGCTGAATGGCACTAAGATAGGCATACTGATTCAAGACCAAACCAAAGAGTGCAAATAAGGCGATACTTACTAAGGTTTTCTTATCTTTAAATGCTGAAACTAATTTGTCTGACTGCCTAAAAAAGACCGAAGCTGTCAGCAAAATCCCAGCTAGAATTAAACGTAAACTCGTTAAAAGATTAACATTAACCCCATGAGCCATCAGGTATTGACCCGAAACTCCTGAAAATCCCCAAGCAATTCCAGCAACCAAGACCATCAGACTCCCTTTTAATTGTTTAGACATGTGTTTTCCTCGATTATGATAATGCCTATTTATTATAACACAGGGAGTCGTAAATCAGTAGATAACTTCAGAAAAATTATACTCTTTTTCTTGAGGAATTTTCAAGCCACCAACCTATAATCCAGCCAAGAACTAAAAGATAATTTTCAAGTGCACCAATAGCGTTGACTGAGTGACGGTATTGAAGATAGCTAAGGAAATGATTAGTCCCAATCCCAAGACCTCCAATAATCAAAGCCATTAGAACAGCTCTCATATAAAACCAATCGTACTTGAGATTAACAGTAATCAGGATGACAAGAACTGTTACGTTCCAAATACCAATCTCCCTCTGCCATCCGACAGAAATGCCGTAACCCGAATGACTTCCCATATAAGTTGGGAAGAATAGCTGAAAAATAATAGCACCAGTCATGGCGAGTATGACGAGGATAAAAAGGACTCTTAAGAATTTGTTCATGGGGTAACTCCTAAAATCTATTTATAATAAACTTCTTGACTAGTCTAACACAAATATTGCAAATAAAGAACCAACCTTTCGGCTGGTTCTTTATTTATCAATCTTCTTTCAACTTAGCCAATTCTTGGGCAAGTAACTTGAGGGCTACTTGTGGGTTTGCTTGGCCTTTAGTTGCTTTCATGAGGAAGCCTGTGAAGGCCTTGTCAGCATTACGTTTACCTGACTTGAAGTCGGCTATGGCTGCTTCATTATCTGCAAAGACTTGGTGGATGATTGGAATCAAGACTTCAGGATCTGAAATCTGTACCAATCCAGCTTTTTCGACGTATTCACGCGCACCGCCACCGTTTTTCGCCAAATGAACGAATACTTTCTTGGCAATCTTAGATGAGATGGTGCCATCTTCGATGATAGCAATCATTTCTACCAAGTTTTCGGGTGTCAATTGGATTTCTTCAAGCGTTTTGCCTTCTGCGTTCAAGAACTGAGCGACTTCACCTTGAAGCCAGTTAGAGACTTGTTTGGCGTCTCCACCAAGGGCTACGGCTGCTTCAAAGAAGTCAGAAGTAACCTTCGTAGCTGTCAATTGGTTGGCATCATAGTCAGACAAACCAAGCTCTGCCACATAGCGAGCACGGCGGTCTTTTGGAAATTCTGGTAACTCCGTACGCATTTCCTCAATCCACTCATCTGAGATTTCAAACAATGGAAGGTCTGGTTCTGGGAAGTAACGGTAATCTGCTGCTCCTTCTTTGACACGCATAAGGATTGTGCTCTTGCTGGCTTCATCATAACGGCGTGTTTCTTGACGAATGACACCACCTGAGCGCAAGATTTTCGCTTGACGTTGCACTTCGTATTCAAGACCTTTGCGGACATTCGAGAAGGAGTTCAAGTTTTTCAACTCCGTCTTGGTACCAAATTCCTCTTGACCATATGGACGAAGGGAAATATTGGCATCCACACGCATAGATCCTTCTTCCATCTTGACATCAGAAATGCCTGTGTATTGGATGACTTCTTTGAGAGCTGTCAAATAAGCGTAGGCTTCTTCAGGAGAACGCATATCGGCTTCAGATACAATCTCGATCAATGGCACCCCTTGACGGTTAAGGTCAACATAAGAGAAACCGTCTGTTCCATGCGTGTTCTTACCGGCATCTTCTTCCAAGTGAGCCCGTTCAATCCTGATTTTCTTAGTTGTTCCGTCTTCCAATTGCACTTCAATCCAACCGTTATAACCGATTGGCTCGTCAAATTGCGAAATTTGGTAGGCTTTTGGATTATCAGGATAGAAGTAGTTCTTACGGTCAAAGTGCATGTGCTGGTGGATATCCATATTCAGCGCCAAAGCGGCCTTGATTCCAGCGTCCACAACACCCTTGTTCAAGACAGGAAGTACCCCTGGGAAAGACCAGTCGATCACATTAGTATTGGTATTTTGCTCGTTCCCAAAGTGAGCAGAGGTTGGTGAGAAAATTTTTGAGTTTGTATTCAATTCAACGTGGACTTCAAGTCCGATGACTGTTTCAAAGTTCATTAATTGTCACCTCCAAAAATCACGGGTTGTTGCTTATGGTAATCCGTTGTAGCTTCAAAAGCAGCTGCAGCTTGATAGATGGTCTCTTCAGAATACTTAGGACCAATCAACTGCAAACCAACTGGAAGACCTTGCGCAAAACCTGCAGGAATCGAAATCCCTGGAAGACCTGCCAAGTTAACTGGAGTGGTCAACAAGTCCGCCAAGTACATGGCAACAGGATCATGATTGAGCGTATCCAAATCGAAAGCTACGCTTGGAGCTGTAGGACCAAGGATGAGATCGTAATCCGCAAAGACTTTTTCGAAGTCTTGGATGATGAGGGTACGAACTTGACCAGCTTTCTTGTAGTAAGCATCGTAGTAACCAGATGACAAACTAAAGGTACCCAGCATGATACGACGTTTGACTTCATCACCAAAGCCTTGGCTACGAGTGTTTACGTAGATGTCATCCAAGTTCTTGGCATCTTCCGCACGGAAACCATAGCGAATGCCATCGAAACGTTGCAAGTTTGAAGAGGCTTCAGATGAAGCAATGATGTAGTAGACAGCAACCCCGTATTTAGAATGAGGCAGGCTGACTTCCTCGACTGTTGCTCCCAATTTTTCAAAGTGCTTAGCCGCATCGAGGATGGTTTCTTTAACTTCTGGGTCAATCCCTTCCCCAAGGTATTCCTTAGGAAGAGCAATCTTCATGCCTTTGATGTCTTGACCAATCTTAGAAGTAAAATCGGCTATGCGGACTGGCGCAGATGTTGAATCCTTAGCATCTTCACTGGCAATAACATTGAGCAATTGGGCATTTTCCTTAACAGTTTGTGAGAACGTACCAATCTGGTCAAGTGAGCTACCAAAAGCAATGAGACCGAAACGAGAAACCGTTCCGTAAGTTGGCTTAAGGCCAACAATCCCGTTAAAGGCAGCCGGTTGGCGGATAGAGCCACCTGTATCTGAACCAAGAGACAAACGGACTTGACCTGAAGCTACAGCTGCTGCCGAACCACTAGATGACCCACCAGGAACCTTGCTGTGATCCCAAGCATTCTTGGTTGATCCATAGTAAGAAGTCTCACCAGATCCACCCATGGCAAATTCATCCATGTTAGTTTTCCCGATGACAATCATATCTTTAGCTTTGGCATTAGCAACCGCTGTCGCATCAAAAATAGGCTCGTAGTTATAGAGCATTTTTGAGGCCGCAGTCGTCAAAATGCCGTCAGTAGAGATATTGTCTTTGACAGCGAATGGAATCCCTGACAGGAGGTTGTCAGCATCGATTCCTTTTTTGTCAATGGCCTTAGCTTGTGCAAGGGCAGCTTCTTCTGCTACTGTCACAAAGGCATTGACTGCTTCTTCACGCGCCTTGATATCGTCAATGGTCGCTTGTGTCAATTCGGTTGCTGAAATTTCCTTAGAGACAAGGAGATTGTGCAAGTCTTCAATGGTTTTATTGTTGAATGACATTAGGCATCTCCTCCATCTTCTAGGATAGCTGGTACTTTGATGTAGTAATTGTCTTTTTCAGGTACATTTTTAAACAAACGGTCACGGTCAGTCCCTTTTTCAGCAACATCCGGACGCAGTACAGTCTTGCGGTCCGCCATGGTCGTTGTTGGGGCAACACCAGTTGTGTCCACTTCTTCCAACAATTCCACCATATCAACAATCTTCGATAAGGTTGTCGCAAACTCAGCTGTCTCTTCTGGAGAGAATTTCAATTTTGAAAGATTGGCAACGTGGGTTACCTCTTCTTGCGTAATTTTCATCTTGCTTCCTTTCGTGAAATGATGATTTTTCAATACCCTCTATTTTACCATAATTTAGCCTAATTTGCTGGGAGGATAAAAAAACTGTAGCAACTTTTTTGTCACTACAGTTTACCAATATACAGCTTTTTCAAAACAGTTATCGTATGGGTATCAAGAGCTTTCTCCAGGCTTCTAACATTTCTGGTTCAAATAATGTTTTGCCAGGTCGTATGAGGCTTGGTACATAGACTCAAGATCACTTTCTAAGGCAAATAAAATCTTATCGGCCATCTGAGAAACAAGTAAATCCTCATCCATAGTCTCGCTATAAGGGACCAGATACCCATTCTCAGCATCTTTGATGAAGATTTTGCTCTTTTTGATGGGCAAGAGCAACAGCTCTAATGCCAAATCCGTTTAAATCTACTTCAAAAAGTGGTAACAAATCCTGCGTGAAAATCATATCACAGTCTAAATATAAAACGCGATTTTCTTGAACAAACTCAGGAATCACATAACGGAAAAAAAGTCGTATAATGAATATACGTACTCGGAAGCGAAAATTGTTTAAAGCTTTCTGCAGACATACGGCAATTGAGAATTTCCGAATCAATAGCAGCCAAACGACTATTCATAAGGGAAAACTAATCTGTCGGTAAATTCTCATTTAGCACATAAATTTTCCACTACCCTTGGTGTGCACGTAAAGACTAAAGATCCAGCTCTAACTTTTCCATATAGAGATGGCTCTGCTATAAATACAACTGATTTTTTACCCAAATTTTCTCCATCTCAAACTTTAATAAGAATATCATTTTTAGAAAACATTACAATTTCTACCCCTTACAAAAAAGCCAGTCCAAAGGCTGACTTCAATCGGAGATCAATTTTCTTTCAGTGCTTGCTAGATTCGTAAAATTGAACCCAGACTAGCACACAGCTCAAATCCACTATTCTACAGAGGCACCGTTACTTGCGATAACTTCTTTGTACCAGTTAAATGATTTTTTCTTAGAGCTTTTAAGGCTACCATTACCATCATTGTCGCGGTCTATATAGATGAAACCATAACGTTTTTTCATTTCACCAGTTCCGGCAGAAACAAGATCGATACAACCCCAGGTTGTGTATCCCCAAAGTTCTACACCATCTTCATTGATGGCATCCCTCATGGTATTAATGTGGGCTGCCAAGTAGTCAATACGATAATCGTCTTCAACATAACCATTTTCATCTGGTGTATCCACAGCACCAATCCCATTCTCAACGATAAACATCGGTTTCTGGTAACGATCCCAAATAGCATTGAGGGTAATACGAAGGCCTAGTGGGTCAATTTCCCAACCCCACTCTGAAGATTCTAAATATGGATTTTTAATAGGGGCAAAGATATTGCCGGCAGTCTTTTCATTAACTTCTGGATCACCTGAAGCCACACGACTTGAATAATAAGAGAAGAAAATGAAATCAACAGTATGCTCTTTGAGAAGCTCCAAATCTTCTTCAGTCATCTCAAGCTTAATACCATCACGCTCCCACTGCTTTTTAGCATAATTTGGATACTCTCCACGATCCTGGACATCAATGAAGAAATAGTTACTACGATCTTCTTGCATGGCTGCCCAGTAGTCACGTGGGTGGGCTGTATTTGGATAATACTGACCGGCTGCCAACATACAACCAACCTTATTTTCAGGATCAATCTCGTGAGCCAACTTAGTCGCCATAGCTGAAGCTACCAAATCTTGGTGAGCTGCTTGGTATTTAACCTGCTCCTCATTCTCACCCTCTTCAAAACAGATCCCTGCTCCCATAAATGGTGCATGGAGAATCATGTTAATTTCGTTAAAAGTGAGCCAGTACTTAACCAAACCTTTATAACGTGTGAAAAGGGTACGGCAAAGATTTTCATAGAAACCAAGAATCTTACGATTACGCCATCCACCATACTCTGTAATCAAGTGCATTGGACAATCAAAGTGCGTAATAGTTACTAAGGGTTCGATGCCATGTTTGTGACATTCCTTGAATAGGTCCTCGTAAAAAGCTAGCCCAACTTCATTTGGCTCAGCCTCATCACCCTTAGGAAAAATACGAGACCAAGCAATAGAAAGTCGATAAGTCTTAAAGCCCATTTCACCAAAGAGAGCAGTATTTTCCTTGTAACGGTGGTACATATCAATGCTTTCCTTAGCAGGATAAGAATAACCATCCTCAAAATCAAACATCTTGCGACGTCCAGTAATAATCGAAAGGCGATCCTCACCAATCGGTACCACATCAACATTGGCTAACCCACGCCCATCAGCATCATAGGCACCTTCACATTGGTTGGCTGCTGTAGCACCACCCCCACAAAAAATCCGTCAGGAAACGTTAATTTTTTAGTCATTATTCTGCCTCTTATATATTTCGACTTAATATAGTAATAGTATACAATAGCCTGTAATCCTTTTCTTATAGTAAACTACGGAAAACTGATACTATCCTATGATTTCAGACAAAGAATTGAGAGTAGGATAACTTCCTACTCTCGATGATGACTTATTTCCAATTTTCTTCTAAAAATTGGTGACGAATAGTGCTACTCTGCGCATAACGTTCAGGATTAGTCTTATAAAATCCCTGATGGTAAGCTTCGGCTTCGTAGAAAGTCTCCGCAGGTTCAATCTTTGTCACGATTGGACGGTCAAAACGTCCTGAGGCTTGAAGATTAGCCTTAGATTGTTCAGCAATTTTCTTTTGACGCTCATCAAAATAATAAATCACAGGACGGTAATTATCACCACGATCCTCAAATTGTCCAAAAGCATCCGTCGGATCGGTCTGTGCCCAATAAATTTCGACTAAATCAGCAAAAGAAATAATTTCTGGATCAAAGATAATCTCCACTGCCTCGGTGTGCCCCGTCGTTTTACGACATACCTCCTCGTAAGTTGGGTTTGGTACATGTCCTCCAGTATAACCAGAGCGAACAGATAGAATACCTTCTTGCTCCTCAAAAGGTTGCACCATGCACCAGAAGCACCCTCCGGCAAAAATAGCTCTTTCCATAGCGTCCTCTCTTACCAAACTGGTTCATCCAAACCTTGAGATGATTTCTTGATGATTCCTTTGACTTCGTCAGTATGATAAGCCTTGATAACTTTCTTGATAGCATCAGCCTTATCTGATTTTTCCCAACCTTTTTGGGCTACAAGTAGATTGTACCATTGCTTGGTATTTTTACTAGCAGGCTCTACGTAGATAGCTGTCTTAGGATCAATACCAGCCTCTGTAACGAAGTCATTATTAATAATGGCCGCATCGACAGAATCAATGTTGGCAGCTGTCTGAGCAGCATCAACTTCTCTGATATTTAAATTCTTGCTATTTTCACTAACATCAGTCAACTTAGCCTTGTCATTTGCACCTACACTAAGTTTAATCAAGCCAGCAGACTGCAAGAGATTAAGGGCACGACTTTCATTAACGGCATCATTTGGAATGGCAATCGTAGCACCTTCTGGCAACTCTTTAATATCCTTATACTTGTTCTTACCACCCTCTGTACCAGAATAGACACGGAAAGCTGTGAAATAAGTCTCAGCAATTGGTACCAAGTCAGTCTTATGATCCGAGTTCCAGTTATCAAGGAAATTATAGTGTTGGAAAGCATTAATATCAATATCACCATTATTGAGGGCTACGTTTGGTTGAGAATAGTCCGTAAACTCGCTAAACTTAAGTGTAATTCCCTCTTTTTTCAAGATTTCTTCGATCTTATCCCAGCGTGCTTGTTCAGACTCACTCTTAGCCATGGTCCCTACTCGAACCACCGTCTGATCCTTAGCAGCATCCTTACCACAAGCTGCCAAAATACCTACAGAAGCAACAGCGATAGCCACAAAACCTAATAATCGTTTTATTTTCATCATTTTTCTCCTCTCAGATGAATCAATGCCTTTAGTCTAACACGAATATATCCGCTTGACTAATTCATATTCTTAATCAGTTGATAGAGAGGAATTATCAAAAAAAGAGTAAGAACCAACTCTTACTCTACAATTGTCGCTCCAAGAACATTTTTAAAATGCCCAATGGCAAAATCATGTGCTTCTGTCGTCAAGGAGGCTGTTGCACTCTCTACCACCTCGATATCATAGCCCAAATTATAAGCATCAATAGCCGTATGTAACACACAAATATCTGTTAAAACTCCCGTCAAAACGACTGTTGTCACACGACGCTCACGCAAACGAATATCCAAATCTGTTCCTGAAAAAGCTGAATAGTGACGTTTGTCCATCCAAAAGACACGATGATCATCCTTGATGGCATCATATACACCAGCCAACTTACCATAAAGTTCTCGCCCAGCTGTCCCTGCAATATTGTGAGGCGGAAAGAGTTTAGTCTCAGGATGGAAAGTATCCCCCTCATCATGTCGGTCCATAGCCACAAAGATATAATCTCCATTGTCATAGGCTTCTTGCGTTACCTGAGCAATGCGATCTTCAATGGCTTGGGCAGGCTTACCAGCCGTCAACTTCCCATCATCTGCTACAAAGTCATAAGAGTAATCAATTGAAATCAATGCTTTTGTCATATTACCTTCTCCTTTTAAAAAAAGTGGGGCAGCCTCAACCTACCTCACTTCTATTCAATGTTTTATTCGTATTCTTTCAATTTGTCGTAGATACCTTCGTTAAGGACTTTAAGGTAAGTACCTTTCATACCAAGCGAACGACTTTCAATAATACCAGCTGATTCTAATTTACGAAGAGCATTAACAATAACAGAACGAGTGATTCCGATACGGTCCGCGATAACAGAGGCTGTCAAACGACCTTCTAAACCGTCCAACTCATTCAAGATAGCTGAAACTGCCTTGATTTCTGAGTAAGACAATGTATTAATAGCCATATTAATAGCTGTTTGTTTACGAATCGTTTCTTCCAAGTTTTCTGTTTGAAGATGCAACAATTGCAAACCAACTACTGTAGATGCAATCTCAACCAAGATAAGGTCGTCGTCCACAAAATCATGGTCGTTACGCCAAATAATGAAAGAACCAAGACGCATACCACCACCATAGATTGGTGCAATTGTAGTCAAACCGTCAGGGAAATCATCTTTTAATTCCACTGGGAAGATGGTCAAGTCACTGTCAATACCGATATTTTCTTGAGTATCATAAACACGGCTGATACCACGTATGTATTCCTCTGGAAGTTGTTTAGCTTTAAAAAACTCTTCCACACGGTCATTGTTGGTTTTGTATTTCATAGCAAAACCAAGGAGAGCACCTCCACCATTTACAATAGCAGCATTACAATCAATAATATCTGCCAACTGAGCAGCCATGTTGTTGTATGGAAGATCTCCTTCCAAACTATCTACTGAGCGTTGCAAGATAGAAGTAATTTTACGTGTTTTATCAAGCAAATTTGCCATTTTTATTGTCTTCACTTTCTATTTATAATCTTAATAATCACAGGTCCTGTACCAAGCATATCCGTTAAGATCCGCTAGCACTATCATTATAGCATACCTGAACTAAAAATTGCAAACAATTGTCTGAAAATTATTTATTATTCTACTATTCATTATATTATGTCTTTTTTCAGGAAAAACGTTCGGATTTTAGCTAAAAACGACTCCTTTTTAAGCAAGATAAAAACCGAACAAGTCTTTTTGTCCAGTTTTCACGAATTTAGCGCTTATAATATGACAAAACACGCTCGATTTTATTTCCAAGATCAGCCAATTCTTCTACACGAGGAAGGTAGACAATACGGAAGTGGTCCGGTTCATTCCAGTTAAAGCCTTTACCTGGAACCAAGAGGACCTTTTCCTTCTTCAAAAGACGAAGACAGAACTCTTCATCATCGTCAATATCATACATGTTGCGGTCAATCTTAGGGAAGATGTAAAGACCCGCATCTGGCTTAACAGCTGTGAGTCCTGGAATATCGTTTACTGTGTTTGTAATAAACTCACGTTGTTCATAAATACGACCACCTGGAATCAGGAGCTCATCAACAGATTGGTAGCCCCCAAGTGAGGTCTGAATTACGTGTTGAGAGAGCACATTAGAGCAAAGGCGCATATTGGACAACATATCAAGCCCTTCAATATAGCCCCGAACATTCTTCTTAGGCCCAGAAAGAACCATCCAACCTACACGGAAACCACAAATACGGTGAGATTTAGAAAGACCATTCATAGATACACAGAAAACGTCTGGTGCAAGACTTGCAATAGCAATGTGCTTCTTACCATCCATAACCAAGCGGTCATAAATCTCATCCGCAAAGATAATCAAATCATTTTGGCGTGCAATATCGACAATCTGTTCAAGAACATCTTTAGGGTAAAGAGCACCTGTCGGGTTATTCGGATTGATAATAACAATAGCCTTAGTATTTGATGTAATCTTTGATTTGATATCATCAATGTCTGGATACCAGTTAGATTTTTCATCACAGACATAGTGAACAGCGTTACCGCCAGCTAGACTGACACAGGCTGTCCAAAGAGGATAGTCTGGCATTGGAACCAAGACTTCATCACCATCATCAAGCAAGGCCTGCATAGACATGGGAATCATCTCTGACACACCGTTACCAATATAGATATCATCGATGTCTACATTTGGGAAACCCTTAAGCTGGCAATACTGCATAATAGCCTTACGAGCTGAGAAAATCCCCTTACTATCTGAATACCCCTCACTGTTACGAACATTCATAATTAAGTCACGAATGACTTCATCTGGTGCTGTAAAACCAAATTCCGCAGGATTTCCTGTGTTCAGACGGAGAATTTTTTCACCTTTGGCAATCATACGGTTGGCCTCATCCAAAACTGGACCACGAATATCATAGGCAACGTGTTCCAACTTTGATGATTTATCAAATGTTTTCATAGGTAAATCCTTTCAAAAGATACTAAAGCAGATACATCTAGTAGAAAATAAGAAAATTCAACACCTGATGGGGATTTTTACTTTCATTGACACCATCTTAGACCTAGCCGTTTGGCATCATTTCTGAAGATTTATCTTCCTCATTGATTATCTCGTTTCTTACGAAGCTAATAACAGATTGTATTATACCTCTTTTTCAGACAATATTCAATTTTTAGATAAGGTCAAACTCTTCCCATTACTGATAGTATCGTAAAGTAAGCAGTCAAAAAAGATTTCAGAAAACCCATAACAACATTTTCATTTTCAAGATTAAAGGAGTATAATAAAACTAAAGATAGGAGGTAGAGCTTATGTCTCAACAATATAAACATATTATGGTAGCCATCGACGGTTCTCACGAATCAGAGCTGGCCTTTCTCAAAGGTGTGCACGTTGCAAAACGTAATAACGCACAGTTACTTTTAGTACACGTTATCGATACACGCGCCCTTCAAAGCATTATGACTTTCGACTCTTATATCTATGAAAAACTAGAAGACGAGGCTAAAGCTGTATTGGCTAACTATGAACGTCAAGCCAGAGAAGCTGGTTTAACTAAGATTCGCAAAGTTATTGAGTTCGGTAATCCTAAGAGCCTTTTGGCTGTTGATATCCCTGATAAGGAAAATGTTGACCTTATTATGATTGGTGCCACTGGTCTCAATACTTTTGAGCGTTTGCTTATCGGTTCATCTTCTGAGTACATTCTCCGTCACGCAAAAGTTGACTTGCTCGTTGTTCGTGATTCTGAAAAAACGCTATAGTCACCTCTCACAAGCACCTACGGTGCTTTTCTCATATAATAGATTGTAAAATATAGTGCAACAAAAAAACTCATAGCGTTTCATTGGTGTAAACTGTAAGTAACGAAACAAACAGAACCCGAGGAAAAACTATAAGCTACTCCCAGCTTACCATAACCGACTGAATAAAGATAGAAACCTATAAAACCATCTATAACTGGCTCTATACTGGTTTGATTGATCTGGATTTGAGCGTCCTTCGTCGGAAAGGAAACAGTCGACAACCCAAAGAAACAGGTGGAAGATTTAGAATTGGTACGCCAATTGCCAAACGTCCTAAGGAGGTCAGGAATCGTGAGACCTTTGGTCACTGGGAGGCTTGATACTGTGGTGTCTTCCAGAGGCAAAAACAAGGGGTGTTTAGTGGCCTTTCTAGAGCGAAAAACACGTTTTTACTTAGCTTCCAAGATACCAGATAGAACAACCAAAGCCATATTTTCAGCCATCGAACAACTTTGTAGGCTATTTCCAAAAGAGACTCTTATAACTTTCACTTCAGACAGGGGAAAAGAGTTTGCATGCTATCCTCTGGTAGAGAGGAAGCAATGAGAACGCAAATGGCTTACTAAGAGGATATTTCCCAAAGAAAACAGATTTAGCTACTATCTCTGATAAGGTTTTGAACAAGGCCTTAGATGATATCAATCATCGACCACGAAAATGTTTAGCTTACAGAACTGTTTGTGAATCTCTAGAGGATGAGTTCGAGTAAATGTTGCACTTATTCTTGTGATTTATCATATAAAAAGAACTGAGTTGTTAATCTCGGTTCTTTTTCTTGTTCTATTTTTCAGACGTTGCTGATTCAGACACAGCTTCTGACTCTGAAGTTGCTTGGCTTTCTTCTACCAAGGCTTCGCTAGCAGATTGACTAGAGGCACTTGCTTGCTCCAAAGCAAGACTAGTTGAAAGGCTCTCGCGTTCTGCTTCCTGACTAAGGCTTGCTTCAACAATCATCAGTTCCTTTTGACGTTTTGTTTCACGAAGATACTCACGTTCTTCTTGCTCTTCTTGACGTCGTCTTTCTTGCTCACGTCTTTGAGCTTTCTGACGTTCACGCTTAGCATGGCGTTTTTGCGTCTCATCAATCAAGACCTTAGTATTATCTTTAATTCGCATTAATTTGACAAGTCGAACCAAAAGTCTCCATACAAACACAATGACTGACTCCACAAAGAGAAGAAGCTCAACCAGAATAACTCCCAACAAGCTCCAAGCCATGAAAAGCGTTATCAATAATTGTGTGGAAATCTTCTTCAAGTCACCCAAATGATTGTTGTAAATATTGAGGGTCTCAAGGAAAAGATCTAAGATTCCTTGTAAGAGATGAGACTTAACAGATTTATCTCCCTCAAGGCTCAAGTCCATTTGAACTTCCGCCGGAGTAACCACTGTCAACTCTCCATCTTGATAGACCTCAACACGATCCCCTAAATTTATATCAAAATCAAAAAGAGCACGATCTATTTTTTCAAGCGCCCATCGGGATGACTAAGGTAAACAAAGTCATCATCAATTTTTAAAATACGAAACATAATTACCTGCTTTTTATTGCTTCCTAAATAATAACAAAATAAAAAAGCTCTTGTTGAGAGCTTATTCTTTAATCCAAGGTTTTAACCCCGATACGATTCTTATACTCTTGATAAGTTTCCGTATGCATAAGAGCCTTAGCATTTTTAACACGATCTGCAGTTGGTGGTTTGACACCTTCCAATGGATAAGGGATGCCAAGTTCACGCCACTTGAATTCCCCCATCGTATGATATGGAAGAATTTCAAATTTATCGACATTTTTCAAGGTCTTTACAAACTCGCCGAGCTTAACCAAGTGTTCGTCAAAATCTGTCAAACCAGGTACCAAGACATGACGAATCCAGACCGGAACTTGTTTATCAGACAGATATTGAGCAAATTCCAAGATATTCTTATTAGGTTGACGGGTCACAAACTTGTGTTGTTCGGGGTCAATCTCTTTGATATCCAGTAGAACCAAGTCAGTTACAGCCAAAAGTTTGTCGACAACTTCATGATACTCTGGAGTATTACGATAAGACAAGCCACACGTATCAAGCGTACAGTGAATCCCTAACTTCTTAGCCTCTGTAAAGAGGGCAGTGACAAAATCAATCTGAAGCATGGCTTCACCACCTGATACAGTGATTCCACCATGCTCACCCCAGAAATGACGGAAGCGAAGAGCCTCTTCTAAGACATCTTCAACTGTACGTTCAACAGCCTTATTTGACTTCATGGCCCAAGTATCTGGGTTATGACAATATTGGCAACGCAGCTTACAGCCTTGCATAAACACAATAAAACGGATACCAGGACCATCTACGGATCCGAAACTTTCGGTTGAATGAACAAGTCCAGTCACCTGACTGTAATCAATTTCTGCCATGTCAGCCTCCTTGAAAAACGATTTTTACACTTTTTATTATACCTCTTTTATCAGAAACATGCTCCATGTCTATCTAATTTAAGATAAAAGTTATACTATAATACATCTAAAATTACTATATAACTATACTATACCAGAAGAAGAAAGGGAAAAACTGGATTCTTCCGGTTTTTTATTATCTATACTATTAGGCACGTTTCTTGAATACCAATAAAACTGCAAGAACAAGGAAGAATGTTCCTACAAGCGTCAATATTACAGTTGATACTTTACCAGTCAATGTACCGTCAGCATTCACTTTGAATCCTGTACTTATGGAACAACAAGACTTGTTGTACCGTCATTATTGGCAACAACAAGCTGACTATTTTGTTTAGAAGGGATTGTTTGACCAGGTGCCGTTATAGCTGGTGCTGCTGGTGTTACAATAGCAACAGGTCAACCATTAACGTTGACTGAAGGAACTTCAGGTGATTGAGGTCCTCACTTGTATTTGTATCTGTATCAGTTTTTGGCTGCATAAGAACAGTATCATTGTCGCAATGCCGGCATCTGCAAAAGAAGTTACTGGTAGAAAGTCTCCTAGAGTAAGGGTGAGTAAAAGTAAGCTACTATGTATAGAATATAGAGATTTTTTAGAAGCTATTAAGATTCTCCTTTATCATTTATCAGTTAATTTATATTCTGTCATAAAAAGTAATAGAAAGGCGTTTTAATCAAAATATTATTTATTTTTATTCTTAGTCTACCATAATTTCAAAACCCGTTTAAATTACTTCAAAAAAATGTCGTAGGTCAATAATAACTAGATGTTTTATTTTTATAATAAAGCATAGCATAGAGGTTATCATATATTTTTAATCTAATTATATATTAAAAAATATTTATCAAAAAGATAATAAAAAGCACTTTCAATCCAAAGGAAAGAAGGCGCTCAATTATCATTATCTTACTTTTTAGCTCTAGTCTTTTTTAATCTAAAGCTGGTGAATTCTATTCTCCTGCTTCTTCTGGAGCAGCTGTGATGATTACCTTAAGTTTGGTTACGCGACCATCCTTAACCTTATCGTTAATAAATTCAAGACGTTTGTCCTTGTTGATAACTTCGTAATGTTCCTTGACTTCTTGAGTGGGAATTGCTCCTACACCAGTCAAATAATAGCCTGCGATAGTGTCAACATCATCACTTTCAAGCTCTGTGTCAAAGTGTTCATTGAAGTCATTAAGAGTCATAGATCCTTCAACAATATAGGTATTCTCTCCTATTTCACGAACTTCCACACTAGCTTTATCTGTTTCGTCATCAATTTCACCGACGATTTCTTCCAAAAGATCCTCGAAGGTCACCAGACCAGCCACACCACCATATTCATCAAGTAAGATAGCCATTTGATTATTGGTGTTACGAAAGGCTGCCAAGAGGTCGTCAACGAAAATTGTTTCTGGAACAAAGAGGGGCTCATTCATGATACGGCGAAGATTAACATTCTCAAAACCGAGCTCATAAGCCGCTTTAAGGAGGTTTTTGGTATGGATTACACCGATAATCTTATCCTTATTATCTTCGTAGACAGGGATACGAGAGAAGCTTTGCTTTAGAATGGCTTGGATATTTTCCTGAGTATCGTCTTCAATATCTATCATGAAGGCATCTGTACGAGGAACCATGACTTCACGCGCCATTAATTCATCAAGAGAAAAGATACCTTGAAGCATTTCGATTTCTTCAGCTTCAAGTGTATCCTCACTCTTGGTCAACATGTACTCAATCTCATCACGTGTCATCGGCTCATCCGCATCATCAAAAGTCATAGGTGTCAAACGAGACAAGAGGTTGGTTGATGCCGAAAGAATCCATACAAAGGGACTGACAATCTTACCAGTTACAATAATGACAGGTGCTGAGTAGATGGCCAGATTTTCCTTTAGGTTCATGGCAATACGCTTAGGATAAAGCTCACCAAAAACGATAGAAATGTAAGTCAAGACCACCAAAGATACCACGCTACCTGCTGTTTTAGCCCAAGCTACGTTACCAAACCAGGTCGCTATAACTGCTCCTAGGGAAGCAGAGAGACTGGCCCCTTGCAAAAGACCGATAAAAGTAATTCCAACCTGAATAGTTGATAAGAAGTTATTGGGATTTTCAAGAACCTTGAGCAGGCGAATAAATTTCTTGTCGCCTTCTTCAGCCTTTTGTTCCACACGTGAACGGTTTAGTGATACTAAAGCCATCTCAGACGCTGAGAAAAAGGCCGAAAGTAAGGTTAAAATTAGTAATAAAATAAATTGAAATAATAAGGACTGACCGCTAGAGTCTTCCATTTTTTCTTCTCCTCTAAAAAAAATTCTGACTTTCATTATATCACAATTTTCCAATATAGGTTCCTATTTTATGCTATAATTAGAGTAATTTATCATCGAAGGAGAGACTTATGTCACTTATACGCTTAGAAAATGTCAGCTTGGCTCGCCAAGGAAAAACACTCTTGTCCAATCTTAACTGGTCAGTTGAAAAAGGCCAGACCTGGGCTATCCTTGGACTTAATGGTGCAGGAAAATCAACACTTCTACGCTTATTGACAGCTGAGTTCTTTCCTTCCGAAGGTCATGCTGAAATACTTGGCTATACCTTTGGTAATGGAGACATCACGGGTCTTCGCAAACATATCGGTATTGTCAGTTTCTTCATCACTGAGCGTCTGCCTAAGCATATGACTGCAGAAAAAATCGTCCTTACTGGTAAATACAAGAGCTCAATCCTCTACAGGGCATATGGGGATAAGGAGTTGCAAGAAGCCAAGGACATGCTGACCTCACTTGGTGCTGGGGATTTGATAGGTCGTAAATACCATGGCCTCTCTCAAGGAGAAAAACAAATTTGTTTGATTGCTCGCAGTCTCATGGAAGATCCTGACATCATTATTCTTGATGAAGCGACTGTTGGCTTGGACCTATTTGCTCGTGAAAAACTCTTGCGTCAGATTGATCGTATCACCTCGCTTCCTCATGCTCCACTGGTTCTTTACGTCACTCACCACGCTGAGGAAATCACTGAAAACATGGACCATATTCTCCTACTCCGTCAAGGAAAAATCGTAGCACAAGGACCCAAAAATGATGTCATCACACCAGAAGTCTTAGCTGACTTCTATCAAAATCCTGTTCAAATTATTCCAATTGACGACCATCGTTTTTACATTAACCCTCTTTTATAGAGATCAGTCATAAAGTAGCTTGATTTAGGGCTAATTTACGAACAACATTAAAGAAACAAGTCCCCTAGACTATAAGTCTGGGGGATTTGTTCTTTCATCATTACTTCTTTTTTATTTGAGATACGCTATACAAAATTAAGGCTGGAAGGACAAGGTGTTCTATAGACGTTTTTGAATAAAATAAATTGTGCAGCGACTATATATAAACAGATTTTGTCAGAGGTTTTACTGTGTGAGGAAATCTTTTGACTTTTACCGATTCAATAACAAAACAGTTCTTTTTTGACCGAATAAATTCTAAGATTAACCACATAGACATATGATATTGTCCGATGGCCGCTCTTTCCAGTTGTCTTATTAATCTTCTTTACAATTGAGAATTTCATGAAAAAAGATTATAAGTCTAGCCTCATTAGTGCCTTGATTGGGCTGATGATTGCTAATGCAATCTATGACCTACTCCCTATTCCCTATTCCTACCGAAACTCTGATTGTTTCCGGTATCCTAGTAGGCCTAGGGATTGGGCTATCTCTTTCCTGACCACGATAATTAAAAAAGCAAACATTAAAAGAAGCCAAATTAATAACTTAGCTTCTTTTTCTACTCTAAATTCTTTCTTAAGCTCCCCTTCGGGCTAGATTGATCATATCATATATCAAAGTATTGCTTGTTTCTTTGAGAGAATAGTTCTCCAAAGTATTGACTTCCTTACGAAGCTGTCTGGCATAACGACTAGAAATACGCCCAGCTTGTTCATATTCGATGATAATCTTACGTTCCAAAAAATAGCCTCGCAACATTTCGTCAACATAGTCTGGATTTAAGTGAGTGATAACCCGCTCGACAAAGGCTCCAGATTGAATAATTTCAGCCTCTCGAATCCGACTGCGTTTCAAATAAGACAAAAGATCTGAATTATAGACACCTTCCAGATTACTCAAGGCTTCCAAAACCTGCTCAGTATTTGTTAAATAAAGCTCAGTCATATGATCACGATTTTCCTCGGTCAATCGAGGACCTTGCCTATTCTCCTCTTGTTCAAATCGAAACTTGAAGGTAAAAGCTAGGTGCAAAATTCTACGAAGACCAAGAACGAAAACAGCAGAGGCATAAGAGAGACTAGAAACAAAACCACGGTTGATACGGCGCTCCAAGCCTTTGATATAACGTTGGTATAGATTGTATTCGAGTTCTGAAATCTTCCCCTTCTTGTAGGCATATTCCAAACCCTCACTCTCGATTTCCATAATCATGATACGGATATTAGCTAACTCTTCCTTGATATCATTTGATTCCTGCTCCAAGATTAAATCTTCCAAACGTTGGTTATAGTTGTCAATGGTAGCATAAACAGCTCCTTGATTTGCAGACTGCTTCAGGTCTTTTTCTAGCTCTCTTACCACATCATTAAGAATAGCAATCTGCATGTAATGGTTGGTCGTATGTGCTGGTCCGGTAGCTAACCTAGGTAGAATTAAAATACCTATCAAGAAGCTCAATAGTGTAACACCCGCTACTGTAAAGGTCAAGAGACTGTGTTCTAGCGCAGTCATATTAGCAACCGGAAGTAAAAGGATTGTTGCAATCGAAACCGTTCCTTTTACGCCAGAAAAAGTCAAAATCGTAGCAACCTTCCATATTTTTTTCAGTGACCGTTTGGTCCGCCAAGCTCTTTGGGCAAGCACTGCACTAATCATGACAAAACGAATTCCAAACATGATCGCTGTTAACAAGACTATGGCAAGAAGCATCCAAAGCGTATCATAAGTACTGCTAGACAGTACTGGGGTTGCTAAGGTTGGTAGTTCCGTCCCCAGAAGGAAAAAGACCATACCATTAAGAACAAAGGTAATGGTTCCCCAAATCGTATGGGAGACACTATCCAATTTGGCATCAAATACGGTGATTTTTTGAAACGGCTAGCAAGCGAAATCCCTGCTACAACAACAGCAATAATTCCAGAGACATGTATTTCCTCAGCTACAAAGTAAGAGGAAATCGGTAGCACTAACTCTAGTAAGAGTGCACCTGTGACATCTGCTGCATCCATATTATCTAAAATGGTCAAAAAAAGACGATTCAATAGAGCTGTAATCAAGCCAACCAAAAAACCACCAATTACAGAGATAACCAAATTCCAGCTCGCGTCCAGGAGGGAGAAGGATCCCGTTGTCAAAGCCGTTACTGCTACCCGAAAGGCGACCAAGCCAGAGGCATCATTTAGCAAACCCTCTCCCTGCAGAATATAGCTAATCCACTTTGGAAAACTGAAGCGTTTGGAGATAGCGGAATAGGCAACAAAATCCGTTGGACCAAGAGCGGCACCGAGGGCTAGACAGGCAGACAAGGGCACCGAAGCAGGCAAGACGGCCTTAGCAAGATAGCCGATTCCTAGCGTAGAGACGAAGATGACTGGAAAAATCAAAAACAGAATGAGCTTCCAGTTACGTAGAATACTGGTAATGTCACTCTCTTCGCCCTCACGAAAAAGCAAGGGAGCAATAATAAACGCTAGAAAAAGTTCCGTTTCAAGCTCAAAAACTTCCCCCTTAAGAAGAAAACCAATACCCACTCCAAAAATAATTTGAATCAAAGGTAGGGGAAGTCGTGGAAAAATGCGGTTGATAACGTTCGATAAGATTAAGCTAAGCAGAAGAACAAGCAAAGCTAATGATAAATGCATAGTTTCTCTTAACCTTCCTTATGACAACAGTTAGAAAATAGTTCTTTTTGCTTGCGAATTTTTTTATCAATGGCAGTCACGTCTTCCTTAGCTAAAAGTTTATGGCAACGTTCAACCTCAAGACTGGCTAGTTTCTTCTTGATTTTCGTCGTTTTGCAATTGTAAACCGTTTTTAAGTTATCTTCAGCACTCTGCTTGTCTATATATTTGGCCTGCATATCTGCAAGTTTTTCTTTAATATCTGTAATCATTGTAATTTCTCCAACATCACCAAAAATGGCGGGGTATTAATTTGATTGATAGGTTGATACAGCATGGCTGTAAAAACACGCTGGTCTAAACCAATCACATACTCAAGAACAGCATCCTTCTCCATATCACCACCATCATGACCGTAGTAAATCATAATAGCTAGGCGACCACCCACCTCTAAGCGGTCAAGAATCTTCTCAATAGCTTCAAGGGTCGTGTGAGGTTTGGTGATGACACTCTTGTCTGCAGATGGTAGATAGCCTAAATTGAAAATAGCTGCTCGAATAGGCTCCCTAACATAATGGTCCAGATTTTCATGACCATCTAAAATGAGTTCCGTATTTTCAATTCCCAAGTCTGACAAGCGTTGACTGGTCTTTCCAAGCGCCTGCTCCTGTACGTCAAAAGCATAGACCTTCTTGGAAAGTCTAGCCAGAAAGGCTGTGTCATTACCATTTCCCATGGTCGCATCGACAACTATACTCTCATCGTCCAGCACTTCTGCTAGAAAGTCATGAGACATATGAATGGGACGTTTAATCATGCTTTTTCCTCCTTCTTGCTAACGACTCTTTACACCCTTGCCATGAGTCACGACGTTCCATCTCTTTGTCAATGGCATTAAGGACTTCCCACTTGTTGAGACTCCACATAGGTCCAATCAGCATATCTCGCGGTGCATCACCAGTAATCCGATGAATGACGATATCCTTAGGGATGATTTCCAACTGGTCACAGATGATTGACACATACTCTTCCTGACTCAGCAATTTAAGACCCCCTTCGTGGTAGTCTCTTTGCATACGCGTATTAGTCATCAGGTGGAGGAGATGGAGTTTAATCCCCTGAATGTCATTATCAGTCACACAACGGCGAACATTCTCCACCATCATCTCATGAGTTTCCCCCGGTAACCCATTAATTAGGTGTGATACAATTTCAGCCTTGGGCGCACGATCACGCAAGCGCTTCACCGTCTCCACATAGAGTTCATAGCTGTGTGCTCGGTTTATGAGCTCTGACGTTTCTTCATAAGTCGTCTGCAGTCCAAGTTCAACCGTTACGTGCATGCGGTCTGTGAGTTCTGCCAGATAATCAATCACATCGTCTGGCAAACAGTCAGGGCGAGTACCGATATTGATCCCAACAACACCAGGCTCATTGATAGCCTGTTCGTAGCGATCCTTGATAACCTCAAGTGGTGCGTGAGTATTCGTAAAGTTTTGAAAATAAACCAGATATTTATGAACTTCTGGCCACTTGCGGTGCATAAAGTCAATCTCATGGTAAAACTGCTCACGAATCGGTGCCTCAGGAGCTACAATAGCGTCCCCAGACCCCGATACTGTACAAAAGGTACAGCCACCGTGAGCCACTGTTCCATCACGGTTGGGACAATCAAAGCCCGCATCTATAGGAAGTTTGAAAATCTTTTCGCCAAAAATCTCGCGATAGTAATCATTTACTGTTCTATAACGTTTTTTCATACAGACTATTATAACACTTTAGTCTAAAAAAGAGAGTAAGACAGAGACAAAATCATAGATTTCTGTCTGTCCTACTCTCACTTCTCATTTAGTCTTTTTCAAAAAATCAATGGCTTCTTGAGCTGTTTTAACAGGGACGATTTTCATCTTGGTCCCCAGTTTCTCGGCAGCTTCCTTGGCCTCTTGATAATTAGTCTTGGCATCCGGATCAGCCTTTTTCATTTCCTTAGTTACTAGATTATTTGGCACGAAGAAAATGTCTGCGCCACTATCAGCCGCAGATTTCACCTTGAGATAGGCCCCACCGATATCACCGACAGCCCCATCTTTTTCAATAGTTCCTGTACCAGCAATCTTGCGGCCAGCCTTGAGGTCTTGACCAGACACCTGATCGTAAATAGCCAAGGTAAACATAAGACCAGCACTTGGCCCACCGACACCATCCAGTTTAAACTTAACATTCTCAGGACTCTTGATCTCAGTATGGTCCGTTAGGCCGATACCAATACCATTTTTGCCATTGGCAATCTTAATAATCTTACCAGTAGCAGTCTTTTCTTTGCCATCTCTCATATAAGTGACCTTGACCTTTGAACCCAGCTTAAGTCCTTGAACGTATTTAATCATGTCAGTAGAATTATCAAAGGTCTTACCATTAACAGCCGTCACCGTATCAGCAATATTGAGGACACCCTTGAAGCTAGAATCATCAGCAACCTGAAGCACATAGACACCCATATACTCCAAACTAACCTCCTTACCAGCCAGAGTCAAGCCCTGATAAACCGCTTGGTTTTGAGAAGTCTCCATGTAAAATTGGTTGATGCGCATGAAATCTTCATCAGAGTAATTTCCAGTTGCCTCTTCAGCCGTTTGAAGCTTTGCAAAATCATTAAACTGAGCATAGAGCATCAAGGCCAAAGTCGCCTTGGTTTGAGCCACCGCCACAAAATTATAGGAGCCCTTAGAATCATCAGCTTTCTTATTCACTGTCAAGACTTCCTTGGTATCAAAAGCACCACCCGGAAGCTCCACATAGTAATTATTGAGCGGGAAAAAGAGGGCAAAAAGGAGGAAAAGTACCGTAAAAATACTTAATAACCGCCACTTAATACGCCACATTTTCTCTAATAGCGATTTAGATTTTGTCTTGTTTGCCACGCTTGGCCTCCACTTGCTTAACAACTGCTTGCGGAACATAGGAGCTAATGTCCCCCTCAAAATAAATCAACTCACGCACACGACTTGAAGACACCGGTGTCACCTCATGACTAGCAATCAAATAAACCGTTTCAAGTTCTGGCGCCAAACCTTTATTGAAATAGTCCATATTAGCCTCATAGTCAAAGTCTGTCGCATTGCGTAGGCCTCGAACCAGATAAGTTACACCAAGATCTCTGGCGACATCTACAGCCAGACTATCGTGGGCCGTTATGACCTTGACATTAGGAAAATCTGCCACAACCTCATCCAAGATACGCTTGCGAGTCACAACATCCCAGAAGCCCTGCTTATTTTTATTATAAAAAAGTCCTATATAGAGCTCGTTAAAGAGTTTGCTGGCTCTGACAATAATATCCATATGCCCATTTGTAATCGGATCAAAAGACCCCGTAAACATAGCAATCTTGGTCATAGCATTTCCTTTCTACAATTTCCCTACCAAAGGCTAACGCACGTAAACGGTCACCTTACTGATACCATAGGTTTTCTGCTTCCAAATCCCAAAGTTTGAAACTTCTTCAGGCAAGTCCACATCCTTATCAGTCTCACAAACCAACATCACCTCTTCAGACAAGAGCCCCTGCTCCTCTAACTGAGTAATATTGGCCACAATCTGCTCTTTCGCATAAGGCGGATCTAAGAGCACCAAGTCAAACTGACCTGTCAATTGTGTCAATGCACGCGCCGCATCCATCTTCAAAAGCTGGAACTGTTCCTCACTCTTGGTCATCTTGATATTTTCCTGAATAACAGCCTGTGCTCGACGATCCTTTTCCACGAGGACAGCAGACGACATGCCACGGCTAATAGCCTCAATAGCTAAACTACCACTCCCAGAAAAAAGATCCAAAACACGTCCTCCATCAAAGAAAGGACCAATCATATTGAAAATGGCACCCTTGACCTTGTCCGTTGTTGGACGAGTCGTTTTGCCTTCTAACGTTTTAAGCGGACGCCCGCCAAAATCACCTGCTACAACACGCAAGTCGGTCACCTCGTTTTTACTGACTTTTAGTAAGACTTCTCTATTATAACAAAAAACTACACATAGATGTTACTCCAAAGGAGGCTAGACTAGCTAAAGATCATCACACAAACACAAAAAACTCGAAATTCTCCCGAATTTCCATTTATGTTACTTATCACCAAGTGCAGTCACGTAGTTATAAGCTTCGATACCGGCTATGGCACCTTCCCCTACGGCTGTGGTAATTTGGCGAAGATCTTTCTGACGCACATCACCAATGGCAAAGATACCTGGAACACTTGTCGCCATCTTGTCATCTGTGATTACCCAACCATTTTGGTCAGTGATGTCGAGGCCTGTCAAGTAATCTGAAACAGGATCAAGTCCGACATAAACAAAGACACCGCCAAATTCGTGGTTAGTCACCTCACCAGTTTTGACATTCTTGATATCAACACTGCGAACCTTGATGTCATCACCCTTGATTTCTTCAACAACGGAATCCCAGATAAACTTGACCTTTTCATTGGTGAAGGCACGGGCTTGAAGGACTTTTTGGGCACGCAATTCGTCACGACGGTGAACAATGGTCACGCTATTGGCAAAGCGTGTCAAATAAATTCCTTCTTCAACAGCAGAGTCTCCACCACCAACAACCAAGAGGTCTTGATTGCGGAAGAAGGCACCATCACATACAGCACAATAAGAGACACCACGGCTGTTGTACTCTTCTTCACCAGCAACACCAATGTGGCGGTGTTTAGCACCCGTCGCAATGATAACTGTCTTGGTTTGGTACTCCTCGTCACCAGTTTTGACAACTTTATAATTGCCCCTGTCTTCGATACCAGACACGATACCATAAAGATTTTCAACACCCAATTTTTCCAAGGGTTCAAACATCTTCATGGACAGTTCTGGACCAGAAATACTTTCAAAACCAGGATAATTTTCAATATCAGATGTGTTATTCATCTGTCCACCAGGAGCACCTTGCTCCAAAGTTGCCACTTTAAGGTTGGCACGAGCTGCATAAAGTGCTGCAGTCATCCCCGCAGGACCAGCTCCAATAACAATTGTATCGTACATGAGTAACTCCTTATATGATTTTCTTGTAGAGATATCTTACACCTAATGTGCCAACAAAGCTAGCATTATGCATTAAGTACGATAAGAATCGCCATAAAAGCAAATGCCAATACTGGGATCGAAACCATCGATATCATAATAGCATCATAGAGGGCACCCTGACGCTCCTTAACGGTTTTGTCTAAATGACGTAGGGCACGCCATCCAAGCCAAAAGACACCAATAACCAAACAAACAAAGAAAGCAATCACAAGGCCTAAGAGATAAAATTTAAAAATATTTAATAACATAAATCATCCTAAAGTGAAAAATAGAAAAGGCTGAGACAACATTCTCCAACCTCTGAATCCGATTAATAATAACTACAGAAGGCAGTCACCGAGTAGACTCCTTAGTCGCCTTTGAAGTATTCAAAAGTTCCTAATCATCCTTGTGGGACTTTGACTATGAACTAGAAATGTAGTCCTATCCCATCACCTTTTCTATTGTAACAAAAATCCCATCTTAAAGATATTGTTTTGAATAAGAAGCGAAGAATTCTTTTGTTCGCTCTTCTTTTGGATGGTTAAAGATTTCATCAGGTGTTCCTTGTTCAAGGATATGACCTTTTTCAAGGAAAAGCACCTTGTCAGCCACTTGATAAATAAAGTTCATGTCGTGACTGACCAAAATCATGGTTTGACCTGATTTAGCCGCATCTACGATTGATTTTTCAACCTCACCAACCAACTCAGGGTCAAGGGCAGATGTTGGTTCGTCAAGCAAGAGCACATCAGGCCTCATTGCAAGGGCACGAGCCAAAGCCACACGTTGCTTTTGACCACCCGACAAGTGACGTGGGTAGTAATTTTCACGATTAGAAAGCCCAACCTTAGCGAGCTCTTCTTTAGCAATCTTGGTAGCTTCGTCGTCAGAAAGTTTCTTAACAATCTTGAGACCTTCCTTAACATTATCCAAGGCTGTACGACGTTCAAAGAGGTTAAACTGTTGGAACACCATGGCCAACTTACGGCGAAGGGTAAGGATTTGCTCCTTGGTAATTGTTCCAAAATCCACCTTGAAATCATCAATGGCAATAGTACCAGAATCAGGTTGTTCCAAATAGTTCAAGCAACGAAGGATAGTCGACTTCCCTGCACCAGAGGCACCAACAAGAGCCACAACTTCACCTTTTTCAATGTCAATATCGATGCCATCGAGAACCTTTTGTCCTGAAAATTCCTTGGTCAAATTTTTGATGCTAATCATTAGCGGTCACCTCCAATGCCAGAAATGTCAGTCGCTTCAGGAGCCTTAATGGCCATGTGATTTTCAACTGAACGACCAATGTACTCAATCAAGATTGAGATTGCCCAGTATACAAGAGCTACTGAGATATAACGTTCAAAGTAACGGTAGTCAGCACCACCTAAGATTTGAGCTTGCGCATACATTTCAACGATACCTGCACTGAAGGCAAGTGATGTTCCCTTAGTCAAACCAATCAAACTGTTAATCAAACTTGGTGTCGCAATAACTGCCGCATTTGGAATGATGACACGACGGTAAACTTGTGCTGATGTCATCCCAAGAGAACGGGCAGCTTCGATTTCCCCAGCGTCAACGGCCTGAATCGCTGCACGGATGGTCTCACTCATGTAAGCTGCTTCATTAAAGGCAAAGGCTGTAATAGCGAAGATAGCTGGTGGAATCTCATTAATGTTCCAATCTAAGCCGAAATCACCATTCAAGTAACGAAGGAAGAGTGGAATACCATAGTAAGTCAACATGAGTTGTACAAGGATTGGTGTCCCACGCAAGAAGCTCACAAAAACGGCTTGAATTGGATAAAGGATACGTACTCGATTAATTTTAACAACCGCAAAGACAAGGGCCAAAATCAAACCGAAGAAGGCACCTGCAATAGTCAATCCCAAGGTTAAAGGCAAGCGTTCTACAATCTTAGGGACAGCATCGAAGACAGCCTTCCATGAGAAGAGCTTACCAGCTGGCATCCAAGATGAAATCCATTTGAAGACAATTGTAACCAATTGCAAAACATAGCCCCAAAGGATTTCCACTAGCCATGATAAGGGAATGGCTAAAGCAACAGCTACTGCCAAACCAACCAAGCCAAGGATAACTTGAAGATACCAAGGTGACCGATTAAATGCTTCTATACTCTTTTTCACAATGTCGCCCTTTCTTTCTAAAAAAGTCGGTTAGCCTAGTGCTAACCGTTCAAATATCTTATCATAAATTTTATAATATTCATTTTAGCACGACTCAGAAAGTCTGTGAAATAGTCTTTTCTTATCAAAGTGATAAGGAAATCATATCACTGATAATTCAGCTTTATTAACGTCAAAAAGCTGAGACAGCAGTCTCAACTTTTAACAGTCTTATTTCAAATCACTGACGTAATCGCCACCGAAGTATTCCTTACTGAGTTTGGCAAGGGTTCCATCCTTCTTAAGCTCTTTGATACGTTTATTGACAAAAGTCTTGAGTTCCTTACCTTGCTTATTTTTTGAGAAAATAAGGTATTCAAGACCATCAGTCTTCATACCGATATCGTCTTTAAGCTTGTTTACAGCCAACTTATAGCCTTGATCTTTAACAATGTACTCAGACGAAATGGCATCATAAAGGATAAAATCAATTTTTCCTTCTTGAATGTGTTGAACGCGTGTTGAAAGACCCGTCGAGCTAGAAGCGTAATTGATTGTAATTGGTGTCTTGTCCGCATTGGCGTGGTTCCAGTTTTCAAGCAACTGAGCGTAGTTAGTGCCAGGAAGCACTTCTGTTGTCTTACCAGACAAATCGTCTAGGCTAGTATACTTTGTACCCTCAGCACTGATGATTGCATAGTTAGAACGTGAAATTGGATCTGAAAAACTATATTTCTGTGCACGCTCTTCATTGTAGTTAAAATCATTAGCTGCAATCTGATAACGTCCAGAATCCACCCCTGTCAAGATGGAATCAAAAGGCGTCGTTACAAACTTGACCTCATACTTGTCTGAATCCTTAAAAACAGCCTTTACCAAATCAATATCATAACCCTTGAAGTCATCACCTTTTTTAAAAGTGAAAGGTGCCGTATCAGAGTCAGTCGCAACAGTAATCGTCTGCTTTTCACCAGATACCTTACTGTCACCTTTGTTTCCACAAGCTGCCAAAGTCAAAACCGACAAACCAAGAATCCCTATGCCTGCAAGCCATTTTTTCATATCTATATTCCTCAATACTTTTATTAATAGTAAGTGATGACAGTTTACCATATTTATCCCAACTCGTCTAATAATAAAAACCTAAGTGGTGATAGAAAATGGTTATAGGGGTGAGGGTAGAAATAACAAGATAGAAAAAAGTTACCATACCAGTAACAACTCTTTTCATCTTTAACTTACTACATTATATTATATTGATTGTCTAATATTCATGTGAAATACTATCATCTTATCACTCCTATATAATCCTAAGAGAGAAAACAACTAAAAATAATCTATTATCCACACTACTTGTCCTTACCTGATAACTTATTACTTGAGTCGCTACTATCTTCAGGTTGATAGTCTGACAAATCCTTATGGATACGTTCAGCGTAAACGGCTTTATTTCCTGATTCAGCATGGTCAACCAGATCCTCGACAAGTTCTTTATAATTTTTTGTAGAGATAGTCCAGTTGACCCCATTATCTTCGATAAATTGAAGTTCCTTTCCAAATTATCTGAACCTGTCAAAGGTATACAGAACAATTCTTTATCAATATCCTTAAATTGCGTTAAATCACCGTTAAAGTTTTCACACTAAAGGAACTTTGTTGTGAGATCTTTGCCCTTACCCTTTTCATCATTACTCTTATCAGATTGGTTCCAGTACTTCAACTTGTCAATATTAATACCATAGGGACTCATAAGGAGAGTACGAACAGCAGCTTCAGCTCCATGGAAACTAACAGAGAGTGAAGTAAAAGTCACTGTTGCTTCATCTTTCTTGACTTTCACTTCCTTCAGTTTATAGTCCTGAATCTTGCCAATCATATTACGGCTTACCCTGAGAAACTTTGAAAACACTTGAGTTGGTGTCTTAGTATTAGCCTTGACACGTTATGTCGAAGTTGATTCGTTTTTTCTTTTCAGCTGACTTATTTGAAGCACAGGCTACAAGAACCAAGCATGTTGCTAAAATCAAGCCCAGATACGTAAAAACTTTTTCATTACTTTTATTATCTCATTTCTATTACTTACTAATTAAGATAGCACAGGTCTAATGATGCTTTAAGGTCAACTAGTAACGCAAAAAGTCAAAACTCTACTATTATATAATCACGAATCACGCCAAATCGTCTAAGTCTAACTGTCTACCTTCTTGGTCTTCCAAACCTGTCAGCGTAACACCAAGCAGGCGAACGCCACTACTATTTTCCTCCAGCTGATCAAAAATACTATGAGAAATCCTATCGATGGTGTCAAAATCCTGGGTTGATTTGTCCAAGGTCATACGTTTGGTTAGGGTTGAGAAGTCCGAATAACGAACCTTGATGACAATGATACGACCGACTTTTTTAGCTTTCTGGGCGCTTTCCGCTACCCGTTTAGCATTTTTAGTCAACTCAGCCTTGATGTCATCTTCATTATACAGGAGCTTACCATAGGTTCGCTCACTTCCGATAGATTTACGGACACGATTAGGCTTTACTGGGCTATTGGAAATGCCTCTAGCCTTGCGAAAGAGGTCAAAGCCAAAACGTCCAAAGCGGTCTATTAAGGTTGTCTCAGAAATTTTCAGAAGATCGGCACCGGTGTAGATGTCCATGTCATGAAGACGTTCAACTGACTTTTTACCTACCCCATGAAACTTTTCAATGGGTAGCTTTTCCAAAAAGTCCTGAGCTTCCTCTGGCAATACCACCGTCAAACCAGCAGGCTTTTGAAAATCAGAGGCGAGTTTGGCGATAAATTTATTATAGGAAACGCCTGCTGAACAAGTCAGATGGAGTTCCTGCCAGATATCATACTGGATAAACTTGGCTACCTTAACCGCTGATTTGATACCAAGCTTATTTATCGTCACATCAAGATAGGCTTCATCGATAGACATAGGCTCAACCAAGTCGGTATAGCGTTTAAAAATCTCGCGAATTTGCATCCCTACCTCTCGGTAATGGCTATAATTTCCTGAGATAAAGACAGCGTTAGGACAACGTTCATAGGCTTCCTTAGAAGACATGGCTGAATGGACACCATATTTTCTAGCCTCGTAATTACAGGTTGATACCACACCACGTCCCCCTGTTTTTCTAGGATCGTGACCGATAATAACTGGCTTTTCCTTAAGACTGGGGTCATCCCTCATCTCAACCTGAGCAAAAAAGGCGTCCATGTCAATATGGATGATTTTCCGACTGGTATCATTTATTAGAGGAAACTCTAACATGGCTCCCTGCCTCCTTTCTCAGATTTATCTCATTGTAAAGCTTTTCACATAAAACTTTAGGACTACAAAGCATTCTCCCCTTATGATACCAAAATCTATCAAAAAATAGAAATTTATAATACAGATTTATTGTTTTCAAAACTGTATTATAAAAGAATGTCTCTAAAAACGGAGTTTTAAAGTTATGTAAGCGGTTACTGTATGATATAATACTTCTAGAGAATGTAACAGATGATTTTGTTACATTCTCTAGAAAGTACTATAGGAGATCCAAACTATGGCAACGGTTAAAACTAACACAGATGTTTTTGAAAAAGCGTGGGAAGGCTTTAAAGGAACTGACTGGAAAGAAAAAGCAAGTGTGTCTCGCTTCGTACAAGCAAACTACACACCATATGATGGTGATGAAAGCTTCCTTGCAGGACCAACTGAACGCTCACTTAAAATCAAAAAAATCATTGAAGAAACTAAAGCTCACTACGAAGAAACTCGTTTCCCAATGGATACTCGTCCGACATCAATTGCAGATATTCCTGCCGGCTATATTTCAAAAGACGACGAACTAATCTACGGTATTCAAAATGATGAGTTATTCAAATTGAATTTCATGCCAAAAGGCGGAATTCGTATGGCAGAAACAGCTCTCAAGGAACATGGCTATGAACCTGATCCAGCTGTTCACGAAATTTTTACAAAACATGTAACTACAGTAAATGACGGTATCTTCCGTGCTTATACATCAAATATCCGTCGTGCACGTCACGCACACACTGTAACTGGACTTCCAGATGCTTACTCTCGTGGACGTATCATCGGTGTTTATGCTCGCCTTGCTCTTTACGGTGCTGACTTCTTGATGCAAGAAAAAGTAAACGACTGGAACTCTATCGAAGAAATCAACGAAGAAACTATTCGTCTTCGTGAAGAAGTTAACCTTCAATACCAAGCACTTCAAGATGTTGTTCGCCTTGGTGACCTTTACGGTGTAGATGTTCGTCGTCCAGCCTTCGATACTAAAGAAGCTATCCAATGGACAAACATTGCTTTTATGGCTGTATGTCGTGTTATCAATGGTGCGGCTACTTCACTTGGTCGTGTGCCAATCGTCCTTGACATATATTCAGAACGTGACCTTGCTCGTGGTACTTACACTGAATCAGAAATCCAAGAATTCGTTGATGATTTTGTCTTGAAACTTCGTACTGTAAAATTCGCACGTACAAAAGCTTACGACGAACTTTACTCAGGTGACCCAACATTCATCACAACTTCTATGGCTGGTATGGGTGCTGACGGACGTCACCGTGTTACTAAAATGGACTACCGTTTCTTGAACACACTTGATAATATTGGTAACGCTCCAGAACCAAACTTGACAGTTCTCTGGACTGACAAATTGCCATATCCATTCCGTCGCTACTGTATGAAAATGTCACACAAACACTCTTCAATCCAATACGAAGGTGTGACAACAATGGCTAAAGACGGTTATGGTGAAATGTCATGTATCTCATGTTGTGTATCACCACTTGACCCAGAAAATGAAGAACAACGTCACAACATCCAATACTTTGGTGCTCGTGTTAACGTTCTTAAAGCCCTTCTTACTGGTTTGAACGGTGGTTACGACGATGTTCATAAAGACTACAAAGTATTTGACATCGATCCAGTCCGTGATGAAGTTCTTGACTTTGACACTATTAAAGCTAACTTAGAAAAATCTCTTGACTGGTTGACTGACACTTACGTAGATGCCCTTAACATCATCCACTACATGACTGATAAGTACAACTACGAAGCTGTCCAAATGGCCTTCTTGCCAACTAAACAACGTGCTAACATGGGATTCGGTATCTGTGGTTTTGCCAATACTGTTGATACATTGGCAGCTATCAAGTACGCTACAGTTAAAACAATCCGTGACGAAGATGGCTACATCTACGACTACGAAACAATCGGTGAATACCCACGTTGGGGTGAAGATGACCCACGTTCAAACGAATTGGCAGAATGGTTGATTGAAGCTTACACTACTCGTCTTCGTAGCCACAAACTCTACAAAGATGCAGAAGCTACAGTTTCACTTCTTACAATCACTTCTAACGTTGCTTACTCTAAACAAACTGGTAACTCTCCGGTCCACAAAGGTGTTTACCTTAACGAAGATGGTACTGTGAACCTTTCTAAACTTGAATTCTTCTCTCCAGGTGCTAATCCATCTAACAAGGCTCGTGGTGGTTGGTTGCAAAACTTGAACTCACTTGCAAGCCTTGACTTCTCATACGCTGCAGATGGTATCTCACTTACAACTCAAGTTTCTCCACGTGCCCTTGGTAAAACATTCGATGAACAGGTTGATAACTTGGTAACTATCCTTGACGGATACTTCGAAAACGGTGGACAACACCTTAACTTGAACGTTATGGACTTGTCAGCTGTTTACAAAAAGATCATGAGCGGTGAAGATGTTATCGTACGTATCTCTGGATACTGTGTAAACACTAAATACCTCACTCCAGAACAAAAAACTGAATTGACACAACGTGTCTTCCACGAAGTTCTTTCAACGGACGATGCTTTGGGATAAAACAATAAAAGAGCTCGCAATAGCGGGTTCTTTTATTTTTGCCAAAAACTAGCTTTCATTATATTTTTCTAAATCTACTATAATTTACATTTGACTTTTTCTCGGATTAGCTATAAAATAAAAGCATTTTCGTTTGGTATCTCAAAACACTTCACTTTCAGAAGTACCTTAGAGAAATATCACCCTGTCACCGTCTGACTGCTAGTTTACAAATAACAGGTCAACTAGCAGTCATGACAAAAATAACAGCCTATAGGGAGAAAAGATGAATAAGAAAAGTTTTAAGCTAATTGGATTATTGTCTCTTATAGCAGCTACCATCCTACTCGTATCCTGCCAGTCTGAAACTAAAAGTAAAACCTCTAAGTCTCAAGAGGTCCAATGGGATATACGGGTATAACTGGTCCTGAACATTGGGGTGACCTTTCTAAAGATTATGAACTCAGCAAGACGGGTAAGGAACAATCTCCCATTAATATCACCGGAGCTGAGGACGTTGATTTTCCAGAACTAAACCTTAATAATCAAGAATCAGAAGCCCATGTTAAGAACAACGGTCACACCATTGAAGTCAGCTTTAAAAATCCAAAGAATACCATAACGATTAGTAAGGAAGTTTACAAGTTGCAACAATTCCATTTTCACGCACCAGCTTAGAATGAAATAAATGGCAAAACCTATCCTCTCGAAGGGCATTTCGTCTACAAGACGGATAATGGAAAAATCACAGTTGTCTCAGCTCTCTATGACTATGGAGACAAAAACCAAGCCTTGCAATTAATCTGGGATAAAATGCCTCAAGCCGCCAATACTGAAACGGATTTATCTCAGGCTATCTCACCTGATGATTTCTATCCTGAAAACAAGGACTATTACAACTTTGAAGGCTCATTGACAACATCGCCTTTTACTAAAGGCGTTAACTGGATTGTCTTCAAAAGCCAAGAAACTGTTAGTAAGGAACAGGTGGAAAAATTCTCTCAAACTCTTGGATTTGAAAATAACCGTCCTATCCAAGATGCAAACGGCCGAAAAATTAAAGCATAAAACCTATCAAAAGCTTGATGATAGACTATAATCTTTGCTACACTATTCCTATGATTATCAAACATACAAGAGATACACTTTCAGAGACTTATCTAGATGCTGTGGCTATTCGAAACACCGTTTTCGTTAAGGGACAAGGAGTTCCTCGCTTCATCGATATTGATGCCAATGAAGCCTACTGCATTCACTTTGTCCTCTATGATGACAAGGGCCAGGCTACAGCAACCGTACGACTACTTCCTAACATAGACTTGACACAAGTTACACTCCAACGCATGGCCGTGCTCGACGACTACCAAGGTCAAGGTCTGGGTAGCATCCTCCTAAAAGAGGCTGAAGATTTCGCTCAAGAGCAGGGCTTCAAATCTATTTCTCTCCATGCCCAACTAGGGGCACTTAAGTTCTATCTCAATAATGGCTATCAAGAAGTCGGCCAAATCTTCGAAGAAGCTGGTATCCAACACATTACGGTTGAAAAGTCCTTAATAAGTAAAAAAGCTTAAGCAGTAGATCAACTCTGCTTAAGCTTCTTCTTTTGTTGAAAATATAGAATAGCCATGCTCGATAGCAAGAACTGCCACATTTTCTTTTTTTAATAGCTCTACAATCTTTTTCCAGTATTTCTATCCTTTTAAAAAAAGTACAAACACTCCCATGTAAACCAAAAAAACAAGAGACAAGCTTTCTTTTCTTAGAGTGTCTACTCGACCGTTTTTGTCTAGACATACGTTTTCTCCTATCTAGGGAGTATTATATCATTTTATAAAAAAACAACCCCCGTTATCTAACTATTATTAGATAATGGGGGCTGTTTTAGTAGTCTTTCCTAGGGGTCATTATATAATTATGGACCCTAAACAAACATTTTTTGTAAAAAGCCTTTTTTCTGTTCTTTCAACAAATCCAACTTACGTTGATGAAGAGCGATAGTCTCGTCTAGCTGTTTGAAGAATGAGCCGATTTTATGTTGCTCTTCTAAGCTGGGAATTAATAATAAGTAAGGTTCGATGTGTTTATTATTGATTTGGGGAATAGTTGATGTGTCTACAATCTTGTACAATCCTGTCTTATTGATAAAAGTATAGAGCGATACTCAGGATCAATACCTTTTGGTTCTAGGGCCATCATATTAGTATCCATGTAACTATCTTCTCCCAACATACGTACTTTATTGGTCATTATAGCAGCACCTTTTTAGGTCTTGATCTAAATCATCATGAAAGGTTTGCAGATCATGGCGCGTGAGCACTTCTTTAGCCGAGACTTTATAACGTGATTTTTTATTATCAAAAACAACGGGGACAAAGGCATAGTGCAAGTGAGGGGTTGTTTCGTCATAATGCATGACAGCGGCCACGGTATTTTCTTGACCATAACGTTCATTAAGAAAATTGGTGGTTTCTTCAAAAAAGGCGCTTTGTTGCTCGTAGGGCGCTTCTGCGAGTTCTTCAGGTAAAGTGACAATCCAAGTGGCTAACGCCTTTACATCGTCTCTTTGCATGCAATAAACGTCATTTAAACGCGCATTGAATCGTGAGAGCATATCAGAACCATCAGCCAGGAGCTCTTGATTCAGATAGGTTTTCGACACATCAATTTCTTTGTTAGTGTGATGGTCAGTTTTACGTTCAAAATGGACCGCTAAACCAGGGACTGCGCCACGCGTATTTTTCTTTAAATGCGCCATCAAAAATGCCTCCTCGAAAAAGATTTTCCAAGACCAGGATAACACCGTTAAAAATCTGGTATAGCTGTTATACCAAAATGATATTTTGGACAGGCTCTGCGAGGCGCGTCATCGACAAGCGCTGACAGTAGCGTTTCCCCTTCCTTCTGGGGAAACTGCTATTTTACAGCGCCACTTATCCGGCTTGTAAAACCTCCGGCGGGTCACGCCGTGACAGGGCAATTTATCATTGCAGGATCACCTTCAGTGGGAGCATGTCATGCAGAACGCTACCCGCATGGGGCAAGCTGGTGTCAGCTTAACCACATAAAAAAATCAGTTGAGATAGTATCTGTATCTACCTCAACTTATTCTGAGTGCGTATATATTCCTCATCGTAATCATCTCAATCAAAAATTATGATCAGTATTCAGGATAAGGAAATTTTAATTACAACTACAATTACAGGTGTAACTATAGCTGTAGTTGTAATTAAAATATTTAACCAAAATCAATTTGATCTAACATGGTCTCCCGGCTAGCTTGATCTAAACCAAGATAAGTTAACGTCATGGCTTCACTTGAGTGATTCAATAAATGCATGACTAAACCAATGTTGTAATTCGACTGCGTGTATACGCGATAGGCGCCTGTTTTGCGCATGGTATGGGTGCCTAGATAGTGATAGTTAATGCTTAGTAGATCGCCAACACGCGCCATCACTTTATAAAACTGTTTGCTCGGTGATATGTCGATTATGATGGGATGTCGAGGGAAATAACCACTCAGAATTGATATTTTCTTGGACTAGCCAATCATGATATTGCAGCAAGTCTTGTTGCACGGGCTTTAAATATAACGTGTTCGCTTTACCCGTCTTTTTATCATGAATAAAGGCCGTGTGTTTAACAGAGCCATCTGAATTATAGATATCGGATTTCTTTAATGTCATCACATCACTCACCCGCAGCAGGGTGGCTTTGCCAACTTGAAAGATGGTGTAGTTACGGCGACCTGCCCGAAAACTATCTGGTAAGGTGTCTTGCACCATTTTTAAGACGTTAGAGTCTTTGATTGGGAGTACGATTTGTTGCATATCTATTTAACCTCAATAATAGAACAGTCCTTGCCTATAATTAGTTCACTTTTGTCAATGAATGACCAATTTGTCAAAAAATTCGGATTAAATTTGCAATCTACCGTAATTATTTGTAACAAAAATCGTGCGTGGATTTTTAGCAGGTCCCTGTGCAATCAATTGCTTACTAAACTGCATATTTTGCAAGGTCGTCTTCGATTGCGTCTCCGCCCAGCCATCCCCAAGCACAATAATATAATCTTGTCGCAGACGGGGCCAATTGAATTGATAAATCGTCAGCATCGTCAGATAGTTATAAAACAAAAAACCAAGGTAAAAAATGACCAGATTCGGAAATACCGTCAAAAAATAACTCACGGGCTGCGGCACATGACTACTCAACAGATTGCCTAAAAATGGCAAAACCAGAATGCCCAGTCCCAAGTACAAGGTCAGCATATTCGCCAATGTATGACTCTCATGACGCCACATGATCCACGCATTCCATAAGAGCAAGATAGCTTGTAAGGTAAAAATCAGCCCAATCAACAGAATCAGCAACACAAACAACGCCCCACTGATAATGATCAACCAGTGGATATTGCTACCTAAAATTGTAATCGCCAGCATGGTTAAAAAAGAATAGAAAAATAGCGAAAACCAAATACCGTTACCTAGGCGAACCTTATTGCGATGATAACGCCAACCAAAAATGGTTCCAAATATGAGTGGTACTAACCAGCCCCAGTAAAACATTGCTGGAACTGGAACCCAAACCGCTGCGTCATTCACATCAATACCCCCGCATTAAGTTTTATTTCAGCTTCCATCATAAAGGACTCCCCGCGGGACTGCAATCAGGAGTCATTACTTCAACTGTTTTTGTTCATTATAGAAATTACGGTAAGCTAAATAGCACGCAATGACTGACCCCAAACTAGTCGCTGATAAGAGCATGAACGTGACCATAATTTGATACCTAATGGCCCGTACTGGATTGACCCCTGCAAAGATCAAACCGGACATCATCCCTGGCAGACTGACTAGACCCACAGTCTTTGCCGAATCAATGGTTGGTGACATCCCCGTACGAATCGCCTCACGCACGATGGCAATCGAAGCATCAAGTAGACCAGCCCCTAACGCCAACCATTCAAGCACACCTTGCCACTGGTCATGAAACTGACTATTGAGGCTGCGATAAGCCAGCCCAACTGCGACCATTGAATTCGACGCAATCATACCAGAAATGGAAATCATTTGCGATGGCACAAACTTAATCGCACCAGATAGCACGAGGACGCCGAGTGTTACCCCTGTACTAACAAAAATGGCTAATAACGAAATGGCTAATGCATGGTCAATCCCCGCCCCCCGTTTTTTCGCATTCCAAGCCGCATTGAAGATAATGAAGCCCATCATCGCCAGCGTTAGCCACAAATTGTTGACTCGGAAAATATACTTTAGCAAGTAACCCACGATAAATAGTTGTACAACAGCCCGCACGACACCAATGACGATGTCCCTATCCAAGCCAAGTTTCTGCCACAAACTAATTCCTAACGCGACGAGCACTAACATTGCTGCCAAAAATAGCGACGTATTATTAACTGCTAAATTCATGCGTGCACCTCCAATCTGCCAGCAATCACTTTCGCTAATTGATCTGCCGCAGCAATCTCTGTCGCGTCATGAGTAATCATGATCGTTGTCACGTGATCCTGCTCATTTAACTGTCGTAACCAGGCGTGTACGATTTGCTTATTATTTTCATCCAAACCAGCTGTCACCTCATCTAATAACAACACTTTTGGTAAGAATAAGATATTGCGAATCAGCGCGACCCGCTGCCGCTCACCACCGGAAAGCTCGATAATCGGCTGATGCAGGGTTCGTTCGGACAGCCCAACATTATTTAACGCCGTTACCACTCGTTGCGTATCCATGACTTGCTTACGAATTTGGTACGGGAAAGCTAAGTTATCTGCCACCGTCTCACCAAATAACGTCGGTTGTTGGAAACAATATGAGACTTGCCGCCGATACATGGTTGGGTCATAACTTTCAATCGGCTGCCCATCAAAAATCAAGGTCCCACTTGTTTTAGAAATCATGGACGCAATGATCCGCAATAACGTACTTTTCCCACCACCGGATGGTCCCGTCAATGTAATATGAGCCCCAGCTGGAATCTGCCAATCAATATCATGTAAAATATGTTGATCAGCGATTTTATAATTAACTTTTTCTAAACTAATCAATGAATTCATACGCCCACCCCCGATCGCACAATGATCGGCGCCGACAACAGCCGGATGAAAAAGTGCTCAGAAGTCAATAAATTGGACTTATCTGTTTGATGTATTAATACACGAACCTGTGTAGCCATTGGCAAAGCCCTATGAATCATACCTGAGTCAAAGTGTTCCGTATAACTACGGAGGGGTTCTAATTGAACTTTTAATTTATCATTATTTTCCTTGATCGACCATTTCACAAACCAACTCCTTCTTCATTATCTCAATCAAAGCATCTCTGTCCTTAATCCATTGAGCCCTCTCATCCTTGTAATAGGTACGATTACTGAGGAAAATCCCCGCACGTTGACGAGGGATATTGATAAGCACAAAGGTACCTGTATAACCAGTATGAATAATCCAATCGCCTTGAAGGTCCCACGCGACACTACGCTCCTTCTTGGATTGACTGATATTTTGCGTCAGATTTTTAGCAAAATCATCCTTCAAATAATGGTTAACAAAGATTTCCAAGTCCTTTAGGGTTGAAAAGAGACCTGCTGAACCTGTGTGCTCTTTGAGCACTCGAGCCTTGGGATCGTGAACAGTTCCTCCCGGAATTCCCTCTACAGTTGGAACAGCAAGGTCAACTGGACCAAACTGTGTGTCAATCATACCAAAAGGTTGGAAAATTTCGCTGTCAAAAAGCCTGTCCAGTCTTTGTCCAAATAATTTCTCAAGCATCAAGCCCAGGAGAATAAAGTTAATATCTGTATACAAGAATGGTTTATCAGACTTAACTTTGATGGCATTTATTGCAGCAATCAATCCTTTTTGGTCTAATTCATCACGATTTGGAATAAAAGGATCAATTCCGCTACTATGAGAAAGAAGCTGACGAAGGGTTAGCGTCTTGTCTGCTACTTCAGGATAATAGGTGGAGAACTTCTCATCCAAATCCAGTTTTCCTGACTGTAAGTAGAAGATACAAAGAGTCCCAACTCCCACGACCTTAGAGACACTAGCTAGATCATAGGTTAAATCTGGAATTACTGGATTCTTTCCATCCTGAGTACCACAGTAGTACTCTTGCCAATTCTTTCCGTCATAGAGTGCAAGGCTGGCACCCGGGAAGATGTCAGCCTTGATGTAGTCTGTAATTGTTAACAATGTTTGTTTGAAATTAGTCATTATTTTGTTAACCAAACCTCAATATTACTCATATCAGTCAGTGCGAGTAGACTTCCTTTAGGATCTAGATAACTTGAGAACTGTTCCTTGTCAAGTTTCTCATGCAAGGCAGCCAAATCATAGTCTTCAGCTACCTTAAATTCTAGAACTTCCAAATCCCAAGTTTGATCTGAACTTACTTGAAGGTCCGGACCTTCTGCCTTTTCAAAGTGGATAGATAAAGGCAATTCTTCGCCAAACAGATTATCGTAGAAAAAAGCCGCTTGAGCCGTATCGACAACATTCAAAGTCAAAGACTGAACAGTAAAATCTGAAACTCCTTTAAAATCTTTTTTTTCTTCAACATCTGCGTACTCGACTGTCTTTAGAGTTGATAAATCATCTTCGGCATGCACCAAAATAAGACCATTTTCTGGTGAGATAGTCTCAAAAGCGTAACCATTTTCCCCTTGGAAAATAGCCTTAGCTTGATTATCATCACGCGCCAAAAGGTACTCAATCTCAAGTGGATTTGAAACCTTAATGACCACTTTATTAATTTTCTTAGGACCTTCAACTGCACGGAAACGGTAAGCTGGAGACTCCTCAATTACAAAAAGTGAGTTACGTTCTGACCAGTCAGTGAAGACAGCAAGAGCATTTTCCTCAGTCAAAAGCTTAAATCCTAACGTATTTTGGTAAAAATCGATATTTTCTTGTCTATTATTCACACGAAAAATTGGTGTGTGAAACTTAAGATTCCCTGATTGCGTCATGATACCCTCCATTTTTTCTATTTTATCCAAAAAGAGTCTGTGTGACAAGAAGTTTCCTAAGAAAATACAGGATTGTAATTTTTTACATTCTTTCACATAAATTAGGAAAATCATTATATTATCTTTACCTTAGGACTCGCTATTTCTTCATTTTAGAATATAATAAAGACTTTGAAAACTTTCGTCAATCACATTTGGCGTTTAGACATGCCGATCAGGCATTCTTTTTACTACTTGGGGGGCTGTTCTTATTTTTTGATGAGAGTTATTGGGAGTAATCTTATGCTACTGACCCACACCAACTACCATGCAGAACTTCAAAGAACTCTTACGACAACGTCTATCCTCCCAGTAGCCATTAGCATGATGACTACAGCCTTCTTGCAAGAACTACTCTTTCGTAAGTCGGTTTGCTCTTAGTTGGCTCCTTATTCGATAGTTACTGCTTTAGTGAGTACCAGTCTCTTTTTCCTATTCCATATGCCCACCAACCTTGCTCCCCTCTTCCTCTATATTGAAATGGGATTGGCTCTCTCTATGGTCTACCAAAAAAGAGAAAATCTATCAGCAACTATCTCGCTTCATATCCTATGGAATATTTTCACCTTAGGTGCTACCATTCTAGTAATGACTAATCCCATGTAACTGAGAAAACTTTCTCAGTTTTTGCTACTTTCAAAATTTTAAGCATAAAAAATCTGAAGCATTTGCTTCAGATTTTGGATCTATAATTTCTGTAGTGGGTAAAACTACTGTAGAGATTATAGAGCTTTTTGAGTGTACACAAAAAGTCCCATAAGAACTATAATGAAAAGCAACCAAACCATCATTAGGAAGAACTTATGAGACTTATTAAGAATAACACAGAATTAATCGGAATCAAAGACCAAAATATCAACATTTCACTTGTTTTTGAAACTGACACTCATATCGAGATTCAAGCAAAACTTGATTACCCTGCACCATCATGTCCTCATTGCCATGGAAAGATGATCAAGTACGACTTTCAAAAGCCTTCTAAAATCCCTCTTCTCGAGCAAGCGGGAACGCCAACTCTACTACGTCTGAAAAAACGTCGTTTCCAGTGTAAAAGTTGTAGAAGTGTCACGGTAGCTGAGACATCTATCGTTGAGAAAAACTGCCAAATCTCCAATCTAGTCCGACAAAAAGTTACACAACTCCTAACTGAGAAAGTGTCACTAACTGATATTGCAAGAAGACTTCGCGTGTCGACGTCCACTGTCTATCGTAAGCTTGATCAGTTTACTTTCAAGGAACATTATGACAAACTCCCTGCTGTTATGTCCTGGGATGAGTTTGGGTTCAAGAAAGGGGAATTGGCTTTTGTAGCGCAGAATTATGAGACAAACGAACTCATAACCATCCTTGATAATCGCCGCCAAACTACTATACGAAACTACTTTTTGAAGTATCCACTGAAAGTCCGACAACAGGTACAGTTTATCACGATGGATATGTCTGGAGCTTATATTCCACTGGCTCGTAAGCTCTTTCCAAACGCAAAAATCGTTCTTGATCGTTTCCACATCATCCAGCACCTTGGACGTGCCTTTTTAAAGACAAGAATTGCAATTATGAACCAGTTCGATAAGAAGTCACTACCCTATCGAGCCCTGAAAAATCACTGGCGACTCTTCCAAAAAGACAGATGTAAGTTATCTCTCAACTCTTTCTATTCAAAGACTTTCCGCCAAACTTTAGCACCACATGAAGTTGTTGCGAAGACACTAGTTTTTTCAAAAGAGCTTACTGACTACTATACACTTTATCAGCTTTTGCTTTTTCACTTTCAGGAGAAGAGAGTAGATGAGTTCTTTGAACTGATAGAGGAAAATAGGAGCAAGGTCAATCATTATTTTCAAACTGTCTTTAGGACTTTTCTTAGACACAAGCAATACATCAAAAACGCACTAGAAACGGACTATTCAAACGCGAAACTTGAAGCGACTAATAAGTTGATCAAAGACATCAAACGTTTGGGCTTCGGTTTTAGAAACTTTATCAACTTTAAGAAGCGTGTCTTCATCACACTGAACATACATAAAAAAAGGACCTATCCGGTCCTCTCTAGATGTTAGCTTTTCGTCACCCACTACAGTTGACAAAGAGCCAAAAAATCCCATGGGAGTCATCATCTCGTGGGAATTTTTGCGATAAAGATTAATAAGGCAATGTCATCTTACTTTGGCTTAGGTCCACAGTCACTTCATAGTCACTATTGTCACGAATAGTGTGCTCAAAGTCTGTGGTATAGAGAACGAGTCGGAGTTTGTCGCCCTTGTTGAGTTTGTAGATGGTTGGTTGTAAGTCCAAACCGATAGTCATCCATTCATTTGGAGTGACATTCTCAATGCTAAGGAGATCTTTGCGATTTTGCAGGTTAAGGTGTCCTTTGGTAATGACACGGTATTTTGCCTGCTTGAATGGCAATTCACGTAAGGCTTCCTCCTTGAAGAGACGGCCGTTGTCTACATTCATGCGTTTTAATTCAGGTATTGGAGCTAGGTATTTTTTATCTCCCATTTCCAGAACTTGGGCCGAAATGAGACCACGGTTTGTGCTAGACTTGACCCTGAGCTCTAGGTGGACACGACCATTGATTTGGATGTCTTGGTCCAGTTCAAAGTCTAGAGTGATGGCATTGGCTTTATCCATAAAGAGGTCATCCTTAAAGCTTTGATAAGCCTTACTGTACTTAGCAAAGATTTCCTCTTCGTAATGGTTAGCGATACTAGCTTCTGCCTTACCAAGCTGAATGTGTTTACCATTATCATGACCAAAGTTATCGAGAACTTCCCAGGTCTGTTCAGACTGGTTGTTTTGCCAGATGACTGTAGGCAGTGTGTAACCATTATCTAAACCAAGGAGTTTCTGACAAATTAAGGCGTTCATGCTTTCTCGGAAGTCAATAGACTGCCAGGCATTCATGTAAACGTGGGCACCATTATGGAAGAAGAGGTGTTTTTCGAGAGATTTAGGAAGGGCTCTGAACATTTGATAGACATTAATTGGTTTGACATTCCAATCCTGGCTACCGTGTGTAAAGACTACAGTAGCTTTGACACGGTCTGCGAATTGCACATAGTTGCGGTCATGCCAGAACTGGTTATAATCCCCATGCTTACGATCAATAGCTGTGCTTAGCTCATTGAGGTGGGCCTCGTAGTCTTTTTGGTGGCGTAGGTATTCTCCAGCTAATAGGGCACGAGAATAGGTGAATTCAGTCAAGGTATCGAGATCCTCACCAGGGTACCCTCCAGGACTAACGAGGAGTCCATTTTCACGATAATAGTCGTACCAAGAAGAAATACCCGCTTCAGCAATAACCATCTCCAAACCGTCAACACCAGTTGTAGCAAGGGCGTTGGACATAGTACCCAAATATGAAAGTCCAGTAGTAGTCACCTTACCAGAAGCCCAATCAGCAGTGATTGTATGCTGTCTGCTACGACTAGTAAAGGCGCGTGCACGACCATTGAGCCAGTCAATGACAGCTTTATAGGCCAAAATTTGTTGATAGTCTCCAGAGGTCATGAAACCTTCCGAGTTGAAAGTACCGACACCAGATACATAGATAGAAGCCACACCACGAGCCAACATGTAATCGTTAAGTGTATAGGTATCAGTGTGAGCAAAACGCTCCTCAGCCTTTGTGACAGGGTTGATAGGCGTAAGGTCTGCCTCTGGTGCTTTAATTTCTGGACGGCTAAGAGAAATCTTACCAGCTGGTTTGACGAGCAAGTCTCCCTCCATCTTGTGGGTCAGTTTATCAGAGGAAGGTTCATTAGTCCCTTGTTGATAAGGGCTTGCGGTCATCATGGCTGGAACTGGGAAGTCAACATTAGGACGTAAGATAGTCACCTTGACTAGGTCTAACAGCCCATCTTTGTCAGTATCTACAGGTGTTTCGACATAAACCACTTCACGGTGAAGCTGATTAGTGTCAAATGTTGCCAAGCTCTTACCATTAAAGAAGACGTAGTCATTACTTATTGGGATTAAATCTTGGGCTACTAACTGATCAATTAAGGTATTGCCAGATTGTGTGCGTGTCGCTAACAACTGGTGAAGGTTATTAAGGCTACCATCAAAAGCAATTGGGAAGGCCATTTTCTCAAGAAAAGCAACACTGTCGGTAAAGTCCACATTAGGGACAAATCCTAGCAGTTGAAGGGCTACTAAGCCAAAGACTTCAGCAGTCAAAGGACGGTCTGATTGGAAAAAGGACAGGAGGTCTGTCTCTGGATCGGCAATCCAATTTTTCAAAGCCAAATCAGTATCTTCAAAGAAAAGGAAGTACTTGCGAACAAAGGATTCAAAATTGGCTTTGGCACTAGCATCTAGAGAGACTTCAAAGCCCAAAGAACGGAGTTCCTGATAAGCCGTTTCAGGACTAACAGGGATGTAACTGAACTGGTTAAATTTCATATTCAAAAACCTCAAAAATAATACGTAAATATTCCAGAAATATCTTTACATCAGACATTATACCTGATAAAATGATAAATGTCTAAATTATTGTAAAATCGAAAGGAAATAAAGAGACAAATGAATGATTTTCTAAAAGAAGCGTTCACCAGTGAATGGCTTTTGAAATACCTCACTGAGTTGTTCGCGACTGCTTTTCTTGTAGCACTTGGTAATGGTGCTGTTGCCAACGTTGAGCTTACAGGAACAAAAGGTAACAAATCTGGTTGGATTGTTATCGCTTTTGGTTATGGTTTTGGTGTTATGATGCCAGCCCTTATGTTTGGTGATGTTTCTGGTAACCACATCAACCCTGCTTTCACACTTGGACTTGCTGCATCTGGATTGTTCTCATGGGTAGGCGTTCCTGGATACCTTATTGCACAACTTCTCGGTGCCTTCCTAGGTCAAGCTATTGTGGTTTGGGTTCACCAACCTTACTATGCACAAACTGAGAATCCTAACAATATTCTTGGGACCTTCTCAACTATCTCAGCAGTTGACGATCATGATGACACTCCAGAAAATCGTAATCGTGCCTGTGCCAATGGTTTTGTCAACGAGTTTGCAGGATCATTCCTCCTCTTCTTTGGTGCCCTTGCCTTGACAAACAACTACTTTGGTCACAAGCTTGCACAACAAGCTGTTGCTGCTGGTTACACTAAAGAAATGGTTGATGGACAATTCCATGGATCGCTTGAAACAGCCCACATCGGTGTTGGTTTCTTGGTTGCTGCTTTGGTACTTTCATTCGGTGGACCTACTGGACCAGCCCTTAACCCAGCTCGTGACTTGATGCCACGTCTTCTTCACCACCTCTTGCCAACATCAGTTCTTGGTGAGCACAAAGGTGATTCTAAATGGTGGTACGCTTGGGTTCCAGTTGTAGCGCCAATCCTTGCAGGACTTTTGGCTGTATACTTGTTTAAAGCTCTCTACCTTTAATTAATAACAAAAAATCTGGGCTCTTTGTCAACTGTAGTGGGTGACGAAAAGCTAACATCTAGAGAGGACCGGATAGGTCCTTTTTTTATGTATGTTCAGTGTGATGAAGAAACGCTTCTTAAAGTTGATAAAGTTTCTAAACCGAAGCCCAAGCGTTTGATATCTTTGATCAACTTATTAGTCGCTTCAAGTTTCGCGTTTGAATAGTCCGTTTCTAGTGCGTTTTTGATGTATTGCTTGTGTCTAAGAAAAGTCCTAAAGACAGTTTGAAAATAATGATTGACCTTGCTCCTATTTTCCTCTATCAGTTCAAAGAACTCATCTACTCTCTTCTCCTGAAAGTGAAAAAGCAAAAGCTGATAAAGTGTATAGTAGTCAGTAAGCTCTTTTGAAAAAACTAGTGTCTTCGCAACAACTTCATGTGGTGCTAAAGTTTGGCGGAAAGTCTTTGAATAGAAAGAGTTGAGAGATAACTTACATCTGTCTTTTTGGAAGAGTCGCCAGTGATTTTTCAGGGCTCGATAGGGTAGTGACTTCTTATCGAACTGGTTCATAATTGCAATTCTTGTCTTTAAAAAGGCACGTCCAAGGTGCTGGATGATGTGGAAACGATCAAGAACGATTTTTGCGTTTGGAAAGAGCTTACGAGCCAGTGGAATATAAGCTCAAGACATATCCATCGTGATAAACTGTACCTGTTGTCGGACTTTCAGTGGATACTTCAAAAAGTAGTTTCGTATAGTAGTTTGGCGGCGATTATCAAGGATGGTTATGAGTTCGTTTGTCTCATAATTCTGCGCTACAAAAGCCAATTCCCCTTTCTTGAACCCAAACTCATCCCAGGACATAACAGCAGGGAGTTTGTCATAATGTTCCTTGAAAGTAAACTGATCAAGCTTACGATAGACAGTGGACGTCGACACGCGAAGTCTTCTTGCAATATCAGTTAGTGACACTTTCTCAGTTAGGAGTTGTGTAACTTTTTGTCGGACTAGATTGGAGATTTGGCAGTTTTTCTCAACGATAGATGTCTCAGCTACCGTGACACTTCTACAACTTTTACACTGGAAACGACGTTTTTTCAGACGTAGTAGAGTTGGCGTTCCCGCTTGCTCGAGAAGAGGGATTTTAGAAGGCTTTTGAAAGTCGTACTTGATCATCTTTCCATGGCAATGAGGACATGATGGTGCAGGGTAATCAAGTTTTGCTTGAATCTCGATATGAGTGTCAGTTTCAAAAACAAGTGAAATGTTGATATTTTGGTCTTTGATTCCGATTAATTCTGTGTTATTCTTAATAAGTCTCATAAGTTCTTCCTAATGATGGTTTGGTTGCTTTTCATTATAGTTCTTATGGGACTTTTTGTGTACACTCAAAAAGCTCTATAATCTCTACAGTAGTTTTACCCACTACAGAAATTATAGAGCCAATTTTTTTATTGTGTGAAAATAAACAAGATTTGATCTTCAATTTTTACGATTCATTTTGATGTTATTTAAACAAATGATATAGCCAAGACAGTGGAACAACACAAAGATATGCCAGTAAAAATAAAGCATAAAGCTGTCAGATTTAGTCAACGTATAAAAAAGAAAAATTCCAACAAACAAAATGGAAAGCCAGAGTGTCTTCTTAACGAATAAAAAGTATTGATGCCATATCTCTTTATCACTCAAAGTGACTTTAGATTTTTTGCCTAGGACAAGATGCATCAGAACCTCTGCTATACTGCTAAGTACTGTTAAAACCAGAATCTTACTAAGAGGAATTCCTAAAAAGAATCCCATACACTCAATAAGCAATTGGGACAAAATAATGGCCGTAAGGGCACGTAGATTTTTTGACATAAAACTTAAACCTCACACTTCTCTCAAACAGAAAGTTTTCACAACGCCTACAAAGTTACCAAAGCATAGATAAGCACTTACAGCCTCGCTATTTTTATAGGCGTGTCTATCATAAACTGCCATTCTAACCTCGTTCACTTTGTTTAATGATTTTAAGCACTCTAGGTGTCAGAAAAGCTAGTAAACAAATATCCAAAACAATCACAACAATAATGATTAGGCGCCATTCGGCACCTCTCACCGTCAGCAAACGATAAACACCAGTTAAAATAATAGCCAAATGTGCCAAGCCCATACCAGCGTAAATTTGTTTAGGAGTAAACTGTCGTTCCCAAGTGGACGATTGTTCAGCTCTCGTCCGATGAACACTGGTAGGTAGGTCAGACACAGTAAGGAAACCAAACCCAGGGGTAACTAAAATAAGAAGGAAGAACCATTATATAATAATTCTAAACCAATATTGCCATCTATCAAACCTTAGGCAACAACCATGAGTTGTAAATAAAGTAACTTTCCTGAACGAAGTCGGTTAAGATAAGGCATCGCACTCACCTTTTATCACAATCACTTGTCCGCTTGTCATAATCATAACTAGGACTTAAGGTTCTTTCTCTGCTCCTCAACAGATTGGAAAAGAACCTTTTTGCTCCATCTTCCTTTTCTCAATGGACAACTCAACCTTAAAACCAAGAAATCCTCCCTAATGACATCAATAGCCATAACGAATCGCTAGCAATTTTCGCAACTCTGCCATTCGCTCCTCGATACAGGGAGACAAGGTTAGCTGGTCTTTTCTGACCACTTTGGATATTTCCAGTGACATCCTGCTTAAGATATAGGGAGTGGCTGAACGAGAGTCTGCAAGTTCCGTTCGGTAGGAGTGCAGGACCTGCTTCAAATCAGCATAATCTGGCTTATCTCCAATAGTTTCAATTACCTCATCGATGATAGCTACTGCTTGTTCTTGTCTCTCTTTGCCTCCTGCAAACCATTTAAGTCCTTTCATTAAGAAAACCTCCTTATTTCTTTCAACTAATTTTTCAATCACATCTTTAGTATAGCACACTGATAGTCATTTAAAAGCCAGCGTCACAAAAAGTGGCTATACGTCCTGAATGGTCATTCATATACAAAATGAAAAAAATTGAGGGAGATACTCAATCTTTTAACCTATTTAATATAATATCTCAGTGCTAACATGAGTGAAGCTAAGATTGCTAATGCCCCCACAAAAGAGACAAGTGATTGCTCACCGTCATTTGTTTTAGGGAATTCTTTTGTGTCTGCTACTTTATCAGTCATTGGTGCCATTTGCCCTGTTTGAGCGTTCAGTTCCTTCTGAACCGTTGACATCGGCTGTGGTTGAACAGTTGGCAAAGATTTCTCTTTCGTACTCTCTTCGGTTACTCGTGTAGGACGAACAGTTTTAGTTTGAGGTTCAGAGATGGTTGTTTGTTCCTGATTCAAAGTCATAAAACGTGGACTAGAGCTGGCTAAATGGTCATAAACTGTTTGAGCAGGTCCACCACCAACCCATCCTGATAATAGCTGACCATTTTCCAGATAAAGTAGTGTAGGTGTACCTGGAATACCAATCTCACCAAACACATAGTTTCGGTCAAAATCCTCACGATCTATATCGTAATACTCTAAACGACCATCCATCAGTTGGTTCAAGACCTTCAACTCTGGTGAAAATTGACGACAATAGTAACAGGTTCCACGTCCAAAATAAATCGTATGTGCCTGACCATCCTCGGTAAAGGCATTACGCACATCATCTAAACTTATTTTAGGTAAATCAGCAACATTAGCGTCGTATTCCTCACGAGATACTGCTGGGATATCATTTGCAGTCTCCTCCTCAGACTCAGCCAAGGTTACTGATTCAGTCGCTGCTGGTGCCTCTTTATCTTCAGGAAGCGACTGCTCCTGACTATCTGATGGTTGTTCTACTGGAGTAGATTCGGTTGCTTCAACCTTTGGAGAATTATCAGCTCCCGTTTCTACCACCTCATCCGCTAAAGCAGTTCCTACCGATAGATTCAGTAACAAGGCTGAACTCATCAGCCATAGCGTTAATGTCCTTTTTCTCATCATAAACTCCTTTCGATTACTTAGTCTAGTTTAACAATTTACAACTCTCATAGAAGCTAACGTCCCAAAAAGTGACTATACGTCCCGAATGGTAAGAATATAAAAAATCCCACTATCACCATGATATACTCCCCTTATAGTGGACAGTGAAAAAATAAAAATTTTCACTAGAAACTATAAGGGGAGTCTTATTATGTCCAAAAGAAGTCCAAAATCTGTATCTGAGAAACTAGAAATTGTTCTGCTTCACTTGGAAGAAGGTAAATCACTTAGTTGGTTAACTAGAAACCAAGGTATCTCTAAAGACACCCTATCGAACTGGGTTCGGAAGTACAAAGAAGCTGGTGTTGATGGGCTAGAGGAAAGCCGTCAATGGAAGAAGTATAGTAAGGAACTAAAGGAACAAGCTGTTTCCGACTATCTTAATGGCTTGGGAAGTCTCAAAGATCTGACCAAAAAATATGGAATTTCTGACCCTTATGTTCTCAGATCATGGATAAAAAGTTATACTAGTGGTAAAGAACTGAAAGCTACTAGTAAAGGAATGAGACGCATGAAGCAAGGACGCAAGACAACATTTGAAGAACGAATTGAGATTGTCAATTTTACCCTTGCCCACGAGAAAGATTACCAAGGGGCTGTTGAGAAGTATGGTATTTCCTACCAGCAGATCTATTCTTGGGTCAGAAAGTTCGAGAAGGACGGTTCTAACGGTCTCCTAGATCGTCGTGGAAAAGGTCTTACAAGTAAACCAAACCTTACTCCAGAAGAAGAGTTACGCCTCAAAATCAAGCAACAGGAAGAGCGGATTAAGTATCTTGAAATGGAGAACGGCCTGCTAAAAAAGTTAGAAGAAATCAAACGACGAAACCGACGGTAAGACTTGGTCGGCACTTGGAAACCTTCCAAGCGATTAAAGAATATGCGGATGAGTATGAAGAGGTTTCTATCAGCCACTTGTGCCATATTCTAAAGGTATCTCGCTCAGGCTATTACAAGTGGTTACAACATCAAGAAACAACTTCTGAACAGGAAAATTTAGGCTTGATGGATATCATCAAGAAACTTCATAGCCAGCATAATGGTATTCTTGGTTATCGTCGTATGACGCTATTTGTCAATCGCAAGCTTGAAACAAACTACAACAAGAAGCGGATTCGACGCTTGATGCACATTCTAGGTCTACGTTCCATTATCAGAAGAGCCAAGGGCTATTGTACTAAAACTAGCTTTGTCAATGTAGAGGACAACATTCTCAATCGTAATTTTACAGCCACTGCTCCAAATCAGAAATGGTGTACAGATGTGACTTTCTTGAAGTACGGTTTCAGCTGTAAAGCCTATTTGAGTGCTATTAAGGATCTTTACGACGGCTCAATTGTCGCCTATGTAGTTGGTCAATTTAATGATAACGAATTGGTATTGGAAACACTTCGTAAAGCACAAAAAGCTAATCCTAATGCGACACCATTAATTCACAGCGACCGAGGTTCGCAGTATACTTCGAAAGATTATTACCGTTTAACTACCCAGTATCAGATGACCCGCTCCATGTCTCGTGTTGGTAAGTGTATTGACAATGCACCAATTGAGAGTTTCTTTGGGCACTTTAAGACGGAGTGCTATGATTTGAAGAAGTATAAGACTTTTGAGGAGCTAGTTTCAGATATTGATGCCTACATCTATTTTTACAATCATCAACGTTTTCAAGAGCGCAATAACGGCCTTGCCCCTCTTGAAATGAGGAACAAGGCCGTCGCCTAATTGGAAAGTCAACGAAAAACTAGACACGGAGTTAAGAGAATTTAAGAATTATATTTTTCAAAGTCTTTTGGAGACTTGTAATCAAGACCTGAATGCATCCTTTTTGTATTGTAATAGGTCTCAATGTATTTAAATATTTCTTGAGTAGCCTCAGCTCTTGTCTCAAAATGAGCATCATTAATAAGCTCCCTCTTTAGCGTCTTATAAAAAGACTCCATCATTGCATTGTCATAGGGATTTCCTTTACGACTCATGCTAGATTGAGCACCGACTTGACGAAGAGTAGATTGATAACGAGAGCTTGTATATTGACTCCCTTGATCAGTATGGACAATCAAGCCAGGCTGAGGATGTTCTTTCCCACAAGCTTGTAAGAAGCAATCCCTCACCAGTTTATCTTGCATCCGTGAAGACATTGACCAGCCTACAATCTTACGTGAAAAAACGTCGATATTCACGGCTAAGTATAAGGTGCCTTCTTTGGTAGGGATATAGGTCATGTCTCCCAGCCATACTTTATTAGGAGCTGTTGCTTTAAAGATCTGATTAATTAAATTGGGTCTTGAAAGCGAAGCTCCTTTTCTGTTGTAATGTTTATATTTATAACGGCTTCCCTTGGCATAAAGTCCCATCAAGTGCATCAGTTTCCCAACACGTTTCGTGTTGGTCATAATACCAGTATTATGAAGTACCTTGGTAATTCTAACCGCACCATAGCGTCCCTTATGCTCATGAAAGACAGCTTTTATCTTCTCTGAGAGAATTTCTCTCTCCACTTGTTGTTTTGAAGGACGACGATGCATGTATTCATAGAAACCTGAGCGAGAAACCTTAAGAACTTTTACTGCATGCTTAATTTTTATCTTCCCATGATGTTTCAAGAGAAATTCAAAACGTTTTACTTGCTTCGCTTCAAGAAGACCCGGAACTTTTTTAGAAGTTCAAGTTCCTCCTGAAGATAACGATTTTCTTTCTCTAACAATTTAATCTTATGTTGGGCATTAGCTAGGGCTGTCCCATTGCCTGGAAAAGCACTTTCTCCATATTCTTCAACTTCTTGAACCCAGCGATAAAGACTATTGGCATGAACCTCAAGCTCTTGGCTGACTTCTTTAACAGAGTAACCTTCTTCAAGAATGAGTTTTACTGCAGAATTTTTAAATTGTTTATCGAATTTTCTTCTTGCCATAATAAACCTTTCCACGATTTCTCTTAACTTTGTGTCTAGTTTATTATAACCTTTCCAATTTAGTCTAACATTTGGGGGTCACTTCATAATACTGTTAACCCATTATTTGCATCAGTCATTCAAACATTTCTTAAGGACAGAGACAAGATTATCAATGCTTTGGAACTATCTTACTCTAATGCTAAGCTAGAAGATACTAACAATCTTATTAAAGTCATTAAGCGTAATGCTTTTGGATTTCGGAACTTTGAAAACTTTAAAACACGTATTTTGATTGCTTTGAACATCAAAATAGAGAGTACCAATTTGATACTCTCTAGATCTTAGCTTTTCATCTACCCACTACAGTTGACAAAGAGCCTATTAACAATTAGTTAAATTATTCAGTTGTTTATTTCTTTCTTCTTTTGTGAGATACAAATAATGGCATTGCTGTCATTAAACTCATCAGTCCAACTATACTTGCTTGTCTATCACTATCTCCGGTATGAGGAAGTACAACTTGATGACTGATATTACCTTCTACCGTCTTTGATGGCGTTGATGGAGTAGACTGATTAGACGGACTAGGCTGAACTGGTACCACTAGTTTCGGTGGTACCGCTTCCTGAGTATAGATAACAAACTCTTCACTATCTAAACTTGTCGCATCTACTAATTTTGCATCTACCTTTAATCTGTCAGCTCTGTATCCTGCTAGTTTCGGACTAATAACCTCATCAAACTTGTTATCGTCTGTCATCCAAGCCTCGAAAATAATATTTCCTGTGACCTTATCACGTATTCCTACACGCTTAAATCTCAAGGTCTCACTCACACTTGGGGACGCTTGGGACTGGTCTTTGCCATAGATGTAGTTAATAGTACGCGTTACTGATTCTGTTTCTGACACAGCTTCTGTGCCGTGAACAAGAACATAGATGAACTCTTCTAAATCGCTAGCATCTGCGGTATAGATTTGATTTGGATCATAGCTTGTAGGTTGGCTGTCCACCACATATCCCTGTGCTAAGTAGGCATCTAACTGCCCTTTGGCATCATAACCAATCGCATCACCTGTTAAACCTGTGCTATCGTGGCGTAATAACTCTTTATTACCATCTGTCTTATCAATAAAGATAAAGCGTGCATTTTGTCCTTCTTGCAAGTAAGTAACAACATGAACAAGATCCGCATCCGTCGCTGAAACCGTTTCTGAACCGATACTGAGTTTATCAGCGCTATAGCCAGTGAGAACAGGACTTGTTACGGCATTGAAGGTACTATCACTACTGACCCATGGGTTATAAGTGACCACTCCTGTGACCTGATCACGTGTCCCTGTCCGGTTAAAGTGGGCCGTCTCACTCACACTTGGGGACGCTTGGGACTGGTCTTTGCCATAGATGTAGTTAATAGTACGCGTTACTGATTCTGTTTCTGACACAGCTTTTGTGCCGTGAACAAGAACATAGATGAACTCTTCTAAATCGCTAGCATCTGCGGTATAGATTTGATTTGGATCATAGCTTGTAGGTTGACTGTCCACCACATATCCCTGTGCTAAGTAGGCATCTAACTGCCCTTTGGCATCATAACCAATCGCATCACCTGTTAAACCTGTGCTATCGTGGCGTAATAACTCTTTATTACCATCTGTCTTATCAATAAAGATAAAGCGGGCAACCTGTTTTTCAAGAAGTAAGAAATCTCTGACAGCTGTATTATTGGTTTCGTTAAGATTTAAACTAGAGCTGATACCACTATAGCCCGTTTCATAAGCTAGTCCTGTTAGAGGAGAGACGACCTTGACACTATAATTCGTATCTGGATAAGGAACACTAATCATATAGGTCCCATCTGGAGAAGTTATTGTTGGGATTAAGATACCATTTCTATCGGTAACTTGATTGCCATTACTATCAACTAAATAAAGTAGTAAACCATCTTTACCACTATCAGTGGTCTCATAAGAGCCATCTACGTTCTTATCCACATAGATACGACCAGTGACAGTCATTGGGTAGGTTTTAAGCGTTGTCACCGAACGGTAACCCTCAAGAAAAGAAGTTGACCCATTGACTGCGAGGGCAGAAGTGGTGGTGAAAGATTGTCCTATCCTAGCAGTTGACGGAATCTTTAATTGATAAGGTAGACGAATACTCTGTCCCTTCAATAAGACGACAGAACTATCGGATACCCATTTAATGGCGGTCACCGTTGACCAATCCGTGATTTGAGAGGCATCTTTCCAATCACTTAAGTCGGATACAGCTGTTCCAGAAGCTTGTTTTGTTGTGCAATAAGTGGCTGTCCAACCTGGTACTGCAGTGACTGGTCCTACTAATGTCAGACTTATTTGACTGCCTCGACTCTTATCCCCAGCATACACCAAGTCCCCAACACTTGGAAGAGCTGTGACCAAGGTCATATCTTTATAGGTAACATCAGTGGTATTCGCGATTTCTGGACTGATGGTCACCGTACTACCAGGATAAACATCACTCTTATTAAAGTCTGCCAGGCCATCCCCACCTAAAGACTTATCATAAACAAAGAGAGCTTTTGGTGTGATTGCCGAGAAGGGTTGTGATGTAGACACGACAAATATATCACCGCGATCGGTGCCTGAGGCATTCGTTTTCCCATCCCCATCAAAATCAAGTGGGTCTACTTCGTTTCCAACAAAGCGACTATTGGCTTTGAAGACCGTTCCTGTTGCGACAGTGCTATTTAAAACAGCATCCGTTAAATTTTTGTAAAATATTTCCTGATTAATCGTATAATTAATACCCATTTGAAAATTAACTTGTAAGATATCGTTTTTGATATCATAAATATAATAATCCAGACCTTTTCCTTCCTTATTTCGAATGATTTCTTTTAATATTAAATTATTACTGAAAGTTAAATTACTTGGATATGGGTCTGTAAAAGGACTTATCGAAAGATTTGTTGGTACTGCAATAAAAATATATGCTGTTGCATCATTAATTGGATAAGAAAAATTTCGTCTCCAATTGACATTACTAATTGAAATAACTCCCTTTTTTTCCACTAAAGCACCAATAGGAGTTAACTCTATGTATGATTGAAAATTAATAACCTCATCAATCATCGCTGCAAAATTAGATTTGTAGATATTAATTTTTGAATCAAGATTGTTAAAATTAGGTTGGTAAGTGATATCTGCTGTATATTTATATGCATTAGAATCTCTAATATTCGTGTAAAAACTTGGCTGAGTAGTATAAGAATAAGAAGTTAAATCATTCTTAGTATCAAAAGGAGTTGAGGTGTCTCTACTCTGAAAAGTCCAGAAAGTAACCGAACCATATAATGGAATAAAGCCACCTAAGTCCAACCCAACATAAATAGCATCTTTTATAATAGGTTTCGGAATAAGAGAAGCATAACTTGCATAAGTCCCAAGATCATGACGTTGACCAGATTTATCAAGATAGTACAAGTGACCATTATTAATAAGATCTGAGTTTAGAGAAGAACCATAAATAATAATACTCGTTACATTTGGAAAATAATTACCCCCATCTACCTGTGTTGGAACGGTATAACCTAAATTCGAAACTGGAATTCCAAATTCATTAGGATATGGAGTTGCATTTTCAAAGGTTGTCTCCGTGACAAGATAAGCCGTTTTTGAGATAGGAGCTAGTGAAACGTATTTCCCATAATCAGAACTATTAGTTAGCCTATTGTTAGTATCATTATAGTAATTATCGAAATTTATTAATGTAGTTACCCGCATTAAACGCTCATTTGGAATGGCTTTATGAACCCAAATATTCTTATGTGAATATGTCATCTCAGGTATTTCTGAAACTTTTTGTCCATTTTTATAAACTGAGATTGTAAAAAAAGAATCAGGAACATCTAATGTATTTCCTGTATAAACCATCTCAAAAAAGGAACTGAAATTTTGAAATAGTGTAGCAGTTCCAGTGCCATCTATAGAAATATCAAAATAACCTTTTGTTGCGAAATCTACGGATGTAAAGAAACCAGAGTTCATTGGATCACGAATAGCCCACTCTCCAATCTGATCACTTGGAATGGTTACCCTAACAGTATACCCGTCTGCCAATCCACCATATACACTATTATTTAAACTTCCAAAGAAAGTAGTGTATTTTGTTTTAAAAGTCTCATCCGCATAAAGATTATAGTTTCGTGTCGAACGGCCATAGCGAGTTCCTGTCGCATCATCAATATAGCCAACTATCTGTGCACCATTATAAGTACCAGCATCATTACTTGTCAAAGAAGTTGAAACTGTTGGTAGATCCGTTAAGGTTTTATAGGTCACATCCTGACTAGTTTGGTTTTGAAGTACACCATTTCCATCATAGAGTTGTGCTAAAACCGTAATACTCGTGCCATTTTCCACATTTCCATTGTCAGTCGTTAAGCCTCCAACAATGATAGGGAGAGAAAAAGTAGACCCTGAAATAACAGTACCTAGTGGCAACTTATAGACCCCATTACCTAGATTAGTGGCGACTTGATTATTTAACCCTGTAATTTTAGGATTGGTAATATCGCCACCCGCATAAGTATCTGTAAAAGTAAAAAGGACATAAGCATTTGAAATAGTAGTCGCAGTGTCTGATACGGTAAGATTGGTGCTTAAAGCGACCGCTTTTCCCGTTAAATCCGTAAAATCATTTGTCGCTTTTCCTGTATCAATCCGAGTGATATTCATACTTGTAGCAGGATTAGGTGTAACAGTAGCTAGTAAGCGTACAGTTCCTGCAGGTTTTGGTGCGACTGAAGTAAGGGTATTTGAATTGATCGTCGCTGACGTACTTGAAACTATTGAAGTTGATAAGTTTGACGGACTGAAAGCCGTTGTTAAACTTGTAGCAGTCGTGCTCGTATCGCTTGAGGCGATCGCAAGCGATGTTGTTGCTTCTGAACTGGTAGTCGTTGTTAAAGTACTTTGAGCAGTGCTTTCAGCCGGTGTCATGATAGCTGATACACTACTTGCGGTTGAATCACTGGTAACTGGTGTTGTGACTGAAGCCGTTGTTAAACTTGTAGCAGTCGTGCTCGTATCGCTTGAGGCGATCGCAAGCGATGTTGTTGCTTCTGAACTGGTAGTCGTTGTTAAAGTACTTTGAGCAGTGCTTTCAGCCGGTGTCATGATAGCTGATACACTACTTGCGGTTGAATCACTGGTAACTGGTGTTGTGACTGAAGCCGTTCCAGTTGAAGTATCAGGTATTACATCAGCACGAACGAGAGTTGGTGTAATAAGCAATCCTACGGCAACTGCTCCTAAAAGAGCCGTTTGTGTTCCATAAGCCTTATATTTTCGTAGTGAAAAAATTTCTTTTCTGTCACAATAGTGTTTCATTTTTGGTTAAACTCTCCCTATTATTTTTTATATTCTATTATACTATACAAAACAGTTGTCTTAATGATAATTTTTTACATACTTAATGTAATTTTTTGACATGAAAGATGCGTGTTATAAAATTAGGCACTATAATTTCGGTTCTGTTGCAAAGTTTTAAATAAAGAATAAAATCCCTTACGGTATCTATGATTTAAGCTGGGATTCCCAATAATACCTTGATTTCAGTACAGACCGAAAACCCGAAGAGAGTGCCTTCTTTTCGGGTTTTCTTATATAATCCTCGGATGGCTTCCATGCCTTTAATCGTGGGTGAGGCAGTGCGTAAACTTCGATAGAATTTATTGCGTCTCTTTACTGGACGATGGTCTTGTTCAATCAAATTATTCAGGTATTTAATGGTACGATGTTCTGTCCCTTGATAAAAGCCGTATTCTTTTAGTTTCTTAAAGGCACTTGTAATAGAGGGGGCTTTATCTGTGACTACAACCTTCGGTTCATCAAACTGCTTCACTAACCGCTTAAGAAAAGCATAGGCTGCTTGTGTGTCCCGTTTTTTACGTAACCAAATATCCAAGGTTAAACCATCTGCATCGATGGCTCGATACAAATAATGCCATTTTCCTTTAATTTTGATGTACGTTTCATCCATTTTCCATGAATAAAAGGATTTTTTATTTTTCTTTTTCCAAATTTGATAGAGTAGTTTGCCATATTCTTGCACCCAACGATAAATCGTCGTATGAGAAACGTTAATGCCACGATCATATAAGATTTCTTGAACTTCACGATAGCTAAGGTTATAACGAAGATAGTAGCCCACGGCTACAATAATCACATCCTGCTGAAATTGCTTTCCTTTAAAATGATTCATCGTCATTCCTCCTGCTATCTTTTTCTATTATTCTACCTTATTTGATAGTAGATTTAAAACTTTGCAACAGAACCGATTATTATATGATGGAAGATGTTTTACCAATAATCAGTCAAAACTTTATTTACTCTGAGTTGGTGAATCCAATTATTCAGAAGAAAGAGAAACAGTATCTAGTAAAAATAGCCGTTCGATATTTAGACAATGAAACAAAGATTGAAAATATTTCCCAATACCAATTAACTTTAGAGAAGAAGGATAACTGGAAAATAATAATGAATGAATAAAGAATATTAAGATGAAAACAATACTTGAATATTTAGTATAAGCAAAAAAAATTGTATGTCACTATAGCAAACTTATAATGATTTAGCATAAATAATCCAAAATATAGCGTGAAATCAACCTTCTATGAGAAGTATAAGCAAATTCACCTTTATTCTAACTTATAACTATTTTCATTACATTACTTAAAAAGGTCTCTCCAATTTTTTCCAAATAAACAGTATAACTTTTAATGATATTTTCCAAGTCAAACTTAATATTAACAATTCAAAACTATTGGAACCACTGCAAAATATTTTGTTAAGCAGTATATATTTCAAAAATTATACGTAATATATTTGTAGAAAGGTTGTGGACAGTTGTCCTATTGACCTGAAAAGTAATATAATAGCTGGATGAATAAAGAATCCCTTATGAACTTGTAAATCGTTATTAAATCGCTGAATTTTGATAGCCATTCTGAAGAGTTATCTTCAACTACTACACTAACTTCCATTAATTTCTCATTAATTTCCCTTTCGTTCAAAAAATATGGTTGGCTTTACAAGCATTCTATCATATGATAGAATTAAGATAACATTCAAAAGGAGATAATAAAAATGCGGCAAGGTATTCTTAAATAAACTGTCAATTAGATAGCGGGAATAATTAATTAAGCATCCTTATTTAAAATAAGGACTGGTTTTTTGTGCCCAGTTTAAGAATACTTTTATCATTTTATCATAAAGCATCTGTGGCTATCAGTGTGTAGTATACAGCTATTTTTGTATTAAAATCCCAGTGATAAGAGTATTTATCACTGGGATTTTTTCTGCTTTTTGAGCTTTTGAATGGAGGAAATAAAATTGAAAATTATTAATATCGGTATCTTAGCACATGTTGATGCAGGAAAAACTACTTTGACAGAAAGCTTACTATACAGTAGCGGAGCAATTAAAGAGTTAGGAAGTGTAGATAGCGGTACAACGAAAACGGATACTATGTTTTTGGAACGCCAGAGAGGTATTACTATTCAGACCGCAATAACATCTTTTCAACGGGAAAATGTTAAAGTAAATATTGTAGATACTCCTGGACACATGGATTTTTTGGCAGATGTATACCGTTCATTATCTGTTTTGGATGGAGCTATTTTGCTAATCTCTGCAAAAGATGGAGTACAGTCACAAACTCGTATACTATTCCATGCACTTAGAAAGATGAACATACCTATAATATTTTTTATTAACAAAATTGATCAAAATGGAATAAATTTGCCAGATGTTTATCAAGATATTAAGGACAAACTTTCTGACGACATCATAATTAAGCAGACTGTGAATCTAAATTTGAAACCTTATGTAATAGATTATACTGAACCAGAACAATGGGAGACAGTAATTGTGGGAAATGATTATTTATTAGAAAAATATACCATTGGGAAAACATTGAATATTGCAGAACTTGAAAAGGAGGAAAACGAAAGAATTCAAAGTTGCTCCTTATATCCTGTTTATCACGGAAGTGCAAAGAATAATATTGGAATTAAACAACTTATAGAGGTAATTACTAGCAAATTATTTTCACCCACACAACTCAATTCAGATAAACTTTGTGGAAATGTTTTTAAAGTAGAATATTCAGATGATGGTCAACGGCTTGTCTATGTACGTCTTTATAGTGGAACGCTACATTTGCGAGACTCAGTCAATATATCAGAAAAGGAAAAAATAAAAGTTACAGAAATGTATACTTCAATAAATGGAGAATTACGCCAGATAGATAAGGCAGAGCCTGGTGAGATTATTATTTTAAAAAATGAGCTTTTAAAACTAAATAACGTACTTGGAGATAAAAAAAGATTACCACATAGAGAAATTCTTGAGAATCCTCTTCCTATGTTACAAACAACAATTGAACCATGTAAATCAGTACAAAGAGAAAAGTTACTAGATGCACTTTTTGAAATATCCGATAGTGATCCCCTTCTACAATATTATGTAGATACAGTAACTCACGAAATTGTGCTATCTTTTTTAGGTGAGGTCCAAATGGAGGTAACTTGTACTCTGATTCAAGAAAAATATCATATTGAGATAGAAACAAGAAAACCAACTGTCATTTATATGGAAAGACCATTAAAAAAATCTGAATTTACCATTGATATCGAAGTACCTCCAAATCCTTTCTGGGCTTCTATTGGTTTATCTGTAACACCACTTCCTTTGGGTAGTGGCATTCAGTATGAGAGCCTGGTTTCTCTAGGTTATTTAAATCAATCATTTCAAAATGCAGTTATGGAAGGTATACGCTATGGGTGTGAACAAGGATTGTACGGTTGGAAATTAACAGACTGTAAGATCTGTTTTAAGTATGGTCTATATTACAGCCCTGTCAGTACGCCAGCAGATTTCCGAATGCTTGCGCCTATTGTACTAGAGCAGGCTTTTAGAAAGAGTGGTACAGAGTTATTAGAGCCATATCTTAGCTTCGAAATTTATGTACCACAAGAATATCTTTCGAGAGCATATAATGATGCTTCCAAATATTGTGCAAATATTTTAAATACTAAGTTAAAAGGTAACGAGGTCATTCTCATTGGTGAAATTCCAGCCCGTTGTATTCAAGAGTATCGAAACAGTTTAACTTTCTTTACAAATGGACGCAGTGTCTGTTTAACAGAGTTAAAAGGTTATCAGGTTACTAACATTAAGTCTGCTTTCCAACCACGTCGTCCAAATAATAGAATAGACAAAGTAAGGCATATGTTTAATAAAATCAACTTACATTGATAGTGAACTAAAGAGAAATTTTTAAAATGAATATTGAGTTGTTAATTAGAACAGGAGGATATAGATATTGTAAATACTAGGTGGATACTGTGCCCTATATGTGGCAATAAGACCCGTTTAAAAATGAGGGAAGATACTGAATTAAAAAATTTCCCTCTATTTTGTCCTAAATGCAGACAAGAAATTTTAATTGAAATAACGAAGTTTAGAATAACTGTAATTACAGAGCCAGACGCAAAGACGCAGAGCCGATAATTCGAGATATCAAAATCTCATTTTATCGGCTTTTTCTTTTCTATGCATACCATTGAGCTTAGTTCTTGATATCCTTTATAAGAAAATAAGTGTACTGATTTTTTTTGCAGTAGCTGTATTACAGTAGACATCCCTCAAGCATAAAAAGTATACAATTAAAATTCAATACTTGATTATTGATGAAGTACAGAGTTACTCGTCATTTCAAAACTAGTATATCAGTCAAGTTTTTCCTAAGGAACAAAAACGAACTTCGCTATGGGAATCAAAGGTTCTGTTGCAAAGTTTTAAATAAAGAATAAAATCCCTTACGGTATCTATGATTTAAGCTGGGATTCCCAATAATACCTTGATTTCAGTACAGACCGAAAACCCGAAGAGAGTGCCTTCTTTTCGGGTTTTCTTATATAATCCTCGGATGGCTTCCATACCTTTAATCGTGGGTGAGGCAGTGCGTAAACTTCGATAGAATTTATTGCGTCTCTTTACTGGACGATGGTCTTGTTCAATCAAATTATTCAGGTATTTAATGGTACGATGTTCTGTCCCTTGATAAAAGCCGTATTCTTTTAGTTTCTTAAAGGCACTTGTAATAGAGGGGGCTTTATCTGTGACTACAACCTTCGGTTCATCAAACTGCTTCACTAACCGCTTAAGAAAAGCATAGGCTGCTTGTGTGTCCCGTTTTTTACGTAACCAAATATCCAAGGTTAAACCATCTGCATCGATGGCTCGATACAAATAATGCCATTTTCCTTTAATTTTGATGTACGTTTCATCCATTTTCCATGAATAAAAGGATTTTTTATTTTTCTTTTTCCAAATTTGATAGAGTAGTTTGCCATATTCTTGCACCCAACGATAAATCGTCGTATGAGAAACGTTAATGCCACGATCATATAAGATTTCTTGAACTTCACGATAGCTAAGGTTATAACGAAGATAGTAGCCCACGGCTACAATAATCACATCCTGCTGAAATTGCTTTCCTTTAAAATGATTCATCGTCATTCCTCCTGCTATCTTTTTCTATTATTCTACCTTATTTGATAGTAGATTTAAAACTTTGCAACAGAACCCTTACTTCTCTATATTATGGTTGATATACTTGATGCCCCATAAAAATAGTACGAAACCCAATAATGAAAAAAAACCTACAAATATAGCGATAACTTTTTGATAATAGAAATCTGTTGTCAAAAAACGAAGGCAACTAAGTGTCAGTAACAAGAAACAAGCTAGGGAAGCTTTTAATTGATTTAACACAGTTGGTTCTTCTCTTCTTGTCATTATTTTTCGAATGAGCAATATATCAACCACAACCACTAAGAGGGCTGCTACGATGTAGACCAATTGGAATACGGATGATAAGTTATGAAGTAATTGACTAAAAAAAAGTACCAGTAAGGATATGCTAACTACTTGGGCAATGACAAATAGCACTATATCCCTTTTTGAAACTTTATGTGTCATTGTTGTTCTCCTTAACAGCCAAGTAAGGCTACTCCACCTCCAATAGCTGCACCTACTGCACCAGTTCCAATTGCATACGGTCCAATGAAGAAAGCCGTTCCACCTGCAGCTGCAGAGAATCCTTCTGAAGCACCTACGGCGACAGAGGCCCCACACACTCCCCATCGTTCCCAATTGACTCGTCCTCCTTCAACACTAGCAAGTGTTTCAAGGTCGAGGGTGTTAAAGTTTTCAATTGTTTGAGTTGCCATGGCAACTACCTCCTAAAATTTTTATCGTGTGATCTCTCAATCACATCTTTAGTATAGCATTCAAGTGTCTCTATCAGAGCTAGCGTCCCAAAAAGTGGCTATATGTCCCGAACGGTAAAAAAATATAAAAGACCACTTTAAGATGATAAAGTGATCTTAATAGTCATTATCGAATAAGAACCTTGATTTCAACTTCCTACATAAGAACACAGATAGGAAGATATACCATCGGATAGGCTTCGCCACTTCGATATCTAGGTGGCGATACCCTACCGTCTATAAAGGGGTCGTAGCTACCACCAGCTTTATTATTTGTTCTAGGCATAATACAAGATACTCCACCTTGGATGGTTTCAAGGTCGTTATATGTTAGTTCTGTAATCATTAGTTAACTCCCCATCTACATAAAAATAAACTATTTGTTCAAAGATAATAACACTATCTTATAAACAAATTATTAAAAATTGTTATGAAAATACCCGTATATGTTCAAGATGATTATTTATGTTTATTTTTATTGACCTTGTTGAAAAAGATATTACCTAACAAAGCAACAACAAAACCTATAATAAAATATACCATAGATTAGCTCCACCAGCAGGTTGCTCCATAGGCAACAGTACCACCTACACCACCTAGAGCACCACCACCGACCCAACCAGGAACTGAGCCTACAACTGGTAAAACTACATTACCTCCAAACGCTCCTGCGATAGCTCCTCCGATAGCTCCTTGAGCAGCCGCTCCACCTGCGCCTCTCCAACTACATCCACCTCCTTCAACACTAGCAAGTGTTTCGAGGTCAAGGGTGTTAAAGTTTTCAATTGTTTGAGTTGCCATGGCAACTACCTCCTAAAATTTTTATCGTGTGATCTCTCAATCACATCTTTAGTATAGCATTCAAGTGTCTCTATCAGAGCTAGCGTCCCAAAAAGTGGCTATATGTCCCGAATGGTAATTCCTAAAGAACATCCTTCAATCATTGGAAATCTTCCTCTAATTTTCACATATTTACTTAATCACTTTCTTATTATAACACTTTTATGCAAATATCTTATAGATTGCTTACAGAATAATCAAGCAAATGCGTTTATTGTTTAAAATATTTTTTGACTTGAAGGTAAGATAGAAAATCACAGAGGATTAACAAAAGCATTAATACGGCTAGTACTATACGGTCTGTGGTATCACTGAATGTTAGTAATGTGTAAAACTCTACACTAAGCACTAGAAATGTGATGACAGGAAAGACAATGAAGGACTGCCGTATTGTTAACAGATTTACTGAATCTGGACGCTTCTTAAGCATACGGTAGAGCAGTCCATTAACAAAAATGACTACGAAAGCTAGTGCTCCGACTGCTAGCCAAGTTCCTGGCGAGATCTTGCTTTTGTAGAGAGAAAGGCTGATACTTATAAGGAAAACTGCCAACGCAGCAGTGATGGTTCTAAAAGATCGCAATACACTCGAACTAATATTCTTTAACTTCATGATAAAACACCTAAACTATGAATAACCTCAGTCAGTCTTGCAAACCTAATAAGCTATTACATTTAACTCTATTCCTCTCTGTATTTTATTATACAGCTGTAAGATTTCAAGTAAGCCCTTAGCGATTAAATTCTTCTGGAGATGTAATACAGTAGTGTCATTAGTACTGATACTTTAAATAGGCGAATATACATATCTTTGTTTTCTCTATTACAAAGATATGCAATCAAATATAATATAATCTCCGCTATCATTAGCAAGAATAATTTTACTTCGGGAACATCAAAAATAAGCATTTGCAAGCATCTTACGTTCAAAGTGACCAAAGGTTACTTTTGAAACTGTACCCACTTTTTAAAAAGTAAGCTATAAAGAAGCACCGTTAGCCCTAGCAAGTTAATGGTATGGTGAACTGCATCCAAGCTTCTAAATAGATTAGCGAGGCCCATTACGATGAGAATGGTAGCCAGTAAATACGGTTTTGAGTTTTTAAACATACTTTTCTCCTTAAAGTGTTTTTAGCTAGTCTGTGCATAATCTATGAATTTTATTATAGATTGGAAGCCGATAAAAAAGTAGTGACATAAATGTCACTACTTGTCTGACCTTATATCCTTGATAACCGTACACATAAGAAAGAGAAATAAACATAACCCGATAAGATTTAGGCATTGAAGTCCAAAATTCAGTTTTTCTCCAAAGTTATGTAAGGCAACAAGGACGAAGCCCATAGACATCATTAGAGACACTAGGCGTTTTTTGGTCATGATTACAAATAACTCTTCTCTTATATCGAAATTTTCAATCATAATTCACATGCTATTCACAGACCAGCAATTGACAAGACATTTCAGTTAGGATTTCTTCTTAACGGAAGATTTCTTCTTAACGGAAGATTTCTTCTTAACGGAATTGGTAGCCTTGTGTTTTTCAAGAAATGACATAATTGGCTTATCTAAAAAACTCATAACAGCCATGGAAACCATCCCTAAAATATAACTTTTCAAATCAAACATAATCCATCACCACCAGCATGTTGCTCCATAACCAACACCACCTACGATAGCACCTCCAGCTGCTCCTGCGACAGCACCTTGCCAAGTACGTGTTTTGATACCTAGTCGTAAACCATTACCAACTCCTGTAGCTACTCCTTGTTTAGCAAAACCTCCCCAGCTACATCCACCACCTTCAACACTAGCAAGTGTTTCGAGGTCAAGGGTGTTAAAGTTTTCAATTGTTTGAGTTGCCATGGCAACTACCTCCTAAAATTTTTATCGTGTGATCTCTCAATCACATCTTTAGTATAGCATACAAGTGTCTCTATCAGAGCTAGCGTCCCAAAAAGTGGCTATATGTCCCGAGTAGTAAAAAAAAGACTGAATATCATTTTTGATTCAGTCCATGTCTTATTGAAAAAGCTTTAACTAATTCTTTCTATACTGCCTATAGACTCCAAATAAAAAGAAAAAGAATCCTATTGATGCTAACAAAAGTTGATAGATATTTCCTGATGACAATAGTACTTTGCTATATAAATATATCATCGCAATAGTCGAAAAAATGATTAGGTATTTCTTCATATGTATCACCTCTCTCAAATGAAAATTATTTAGCTGTATCATAACAAAATGCTGTGCTACCGCCTGCAAATCCAGCTCCTGCACCTGCGATGCCAAAGAAAGCTGCACCGACAATCGTCATTCCGGTAGTACCAATAACACATTGAGCACCATAGCCTTGACCACTTACATTAGACAATGCATTTGTATCCAGTTTTTTAAATCTTTCAAGTTGTTTATTATTCATAAATTCCTCCCATACAAATTAGAAACAGTATAAGGCTGCACCTACTAACACCCCACCGACAGCTCCCCACGGGCCACCTACTGCACCAAGTCCTCCTACTGCCAGCATCCCCTCATCACAGGACAACCCACCCTCAACACTAGCAAGTGTTTCGAGGTCGAGGGTGTTAAAGTTTTCAATTGTTTGAGTTGCCATGGCAACTACCTCCTAAAATTTTTATCGTGTGATCTCTCAATCACATCTTTAGTATAGCATTCAAGTGTCTCTATCAGAGCTAGCGTCCCAAAAAGTGGCTATACGTCCCGAATGGTAATTTCTAATGTATCCAGTCTCTAAAATTCAGAAAAAATTCTCATTTTACACTCATAAAAAATTGAAAAACCGTTTTCTTTATGTTACACTTTTTCAATAAACAGTATGCGTCATAAAAGGGAGGACTAGACCTTGAAGATTTACCTATTAGAAGATAACCCTATTCAGATGGGACGCCTAGAAGATGCTGTAGCACATGAACTTATGACCTTCGGAAAAGATCTATCCTGTGTCCAGTCTTTTGACAAACCTGACCAGTTGTTATCAGCTATCACTTCTAATACAAGCGATCAGATTTTCTTTCTTGATATTGAAATTAAAGGTGAAGATAAGAAGGGACTTGATATTGCTAAAATCATACGTCAAAATAACCCTTATGCTATCATTGCCTTTGTCACTACACATATAGAGTTCATGCCTCAAGCTTTTGGCGTTACAGCCTATAAATACATCAATAAAACCTTAGATGAAGCTAGCTTTAGAAAAGAAATAGGGGAAACCATTGCTCAAGTCTTCCCTATTAACGCAACTACCACGGATGAGTTTTTTCTCTACAAAACAGAGTCTCAATTAATAAACCTTCCTATGGATCAAATTCTATACCTATCCACATCAGATATCAAACACCATGTTCACCTCCAGACTATCCATACCCTCATGGATATCCGAGCAAATCTGGCAGACTTTAAAAAGATACACAAAAAGCTCTACCCATGCCATCGGTCCTATATCGTCAATACAGATATGATTATCTCTGTCAACTTGACCAATTATGAAGCTACCTTAATTAATGGTCAAGTCCTACCAGTATCCCGTATGAAGATAGGAAAGATTGCACAGATTGTTGAGGAAAGAGGCAGAGGATGTTAACAACGTTATGGCTACTTTTTCTCACCCTTTTAAGTGCAGGCCTAGAAATTATTCTTTTCCTTTATTTAATGGGACAGAAGATTCGTCTAAGGTATTTTTTCCTACTCCTTATTTTTAATTTAGCCTTTAATTTTATTTATAACCACTCTTCTTGGTTTATCATTAAATTCTGGGGTGAGGATATCTATTATCTTCTTCTCTCCTTCCTTTTATCCACTAAGACTAAAAAACCATTAAAAATAAAGATTTTCAATGGTCTCTTCCCTGATATCCTCAACAACCTTAGTTTAAGATTGATTACTTTCTTTATCTTCCCTTTTTTTAATATTAGTATCACCGATTATCAAAGCTCTCTATTAATATCCATCCCTTCATCTATTGCACCTCTTTGTCTATCATTTCTCTTTATTAAATTATTCAAGGGGAGTTTTACCATACTTCAAAAGCAGAAATCAAATTCTCCGATTCAACATATTATTATAGTTGCTAACTTTTTTATGTTTGGGTACACCCTACTGTTACAGATCCTCATGTATCTTGAAAACACTACTCATTCTTCAACTTTGGAGCTTCGAAAACTCTGTGTTGTTATTTCACTTGTCCTCTTCTTCATTATGATTGTCTTTTTAGACAGAAACATTCGTGAAATGATTCAAGGACAATTGGACTTCCAAAAAAATCTCCAGCTAGAAAATCTCTACACCTACAATAAACATATTGAATGTCTCTACAATTCTGTTCGTAGTTTTAGACACGATTATAGTAATCTCTTAGTCACATTACGATTGGGGATAGATAAAGACGATATGGATATTGTCAAAGAAGCCTATGATAGTGTGCTTCAAGAATCCGATAAACGATTAAATACAAGAAACTTTGGCTTAGCTAGACTCGTTAATATTCAGGATAACACTTTGAAAAGCCTTCTGTCCGCAAAAGTTCTACAAGCAGAAGAAGAAGGCATTGAAGCTCAGATTAGCATCCCAGAACCCATCCACTTGATTGGGATGGAGACTCTGGACTTCATTATCGTCACTTCTATTTTTTTAGATAACGCTATTGAAGGTGCCATTCAAACTCAAAACCCTAAAATTACTATTAGCTTTTGGGAAGATCATTGTTCACAGCTATTATCTATTAGCAATACCATAAGTGAAGAAAAAACAGAAACCAAAACCATATTTGAAAGAGGTGTCTCCAACAAGGGACGAGAGCGAGGCATTGGCCTTGCTAATGTCACAGAAATCTTAGATAACTATATCAATGTAAACTTAGAAACACAGAGTAACAATTTCTCATTCACACAACAATTAACAATAACTAAAAAGGCCTAACAGCCTTTTTTCTATACCTAAGCTTGAGGAATGTTATAGTCTTTTGTTGGAAGCGTTCTTTGCCCTCCGAATCCTTTTAGGAAACCATTTATATAATCCATCCACCCACTTCCACCTACGACTTGTTCAAGAGCGTGGTTATCAAGTGTTTCAAAGTTATTAATCGTATTGTTAGCCATCAGTAATTCTCCTCCTATTGGTCTTGCAAGTTTAGTAACTTGTCTTTAAAGTAATTGAAGTAGGTCTTTTGGTCAATAACGCTTGTCACACGACCTTCTAGACCGTAACGTAGATTTTGGGCTTCTTTTTCTGAAATACTTGCCCTAGCAGTTACTCTAAACACATTCCCCCTTTCTGTTTCCGTGGCAGAATTATCAATACTCTCAAGTTTTCCAATAATTGTGGTACCGTGATTACCAACCTTATCCAAGGTCAGTCGAACTGACTGGCCTTTTTGCAGTTTTGGCACATAATCCGAATTCACATAATAAGTAATGGCAACTTCCTGGGTTTGAGTCATATCGGGATAAAGCTGGGCCAACTCAGTTCCTGTCGCAGCCATGGTTGCTTTTTTATCAGCTTGACTCAAGTGTAAGATTCCATCTTCTGGTGACTGGATGAGGGTATTAGTCAGAAGGACATCTGCCTGATTGATTTTACTCTCGGTATCGTTAATTTGTGTTTCCACTGAGCTCAATTGCTGTCCTGCATTTTGCAAGAATTGATTTTTTAGAGCTTCTTTTTTAGTGCTATCACTATTGTCATAAGTTACAACTGTGCCTGTCCCAGCCTTTTGGATTTCTAGATTACCTATGGTAGCATTCAAGCTCGAAATATTGGTATTAACTTGAGATAGGTATTGGTCTGTTACACTGGCATCCGGTATCGTAGCATACTGACTGTTATAGGCATTTAAGGTTGCCTGATGAGGATTGCCTTCAGGTAAAGTCGTTTCATGATTGGTAATAGCTTGAGAGAGCGCCTCATACTCTGAGACCTGAGTCTGCAATTGACTAATCTGGTTATCAATAGCAGAACCGGTATTACTCGCAATTGCTGCTTGGTTATTAACCTCTGTATTTGTTTTAGCCACACCCAAGTCAATATCCTGTGCCTGACTTAGGTAGGTGTTAAAAGTACTCTGATAACCAAACTCGTCTTCCTGTTCTTGGAAAAGATTGGTTCCCTGCGTTAGGCTAGATTGCAAGGTCTTCAAACCTGATTCCTGTCTTTTTAAAAGTTCTAGTTGCTTTTGAAGCCCCTCTTTTTGCGATGCCTCCATGGTCTCTGAATACTGAACTAAGGTGTCCCCTTTTTTAACAACCTTATTAGCAACCAGTTGATTATCTATGATGGTATTGTCACTGGTTGATTGGATTACTGCGATAACCTTGGTTGGCTCTATACTTCCTCTAGACGTGACTGTAACTTCCTTCTTAGCAAAAAAAGCGAAAAGAAAAAGGAAAATAACTAACAAAATCAAGGGAGTAATCAAAACAGTAGACATATTGTGGTAGCGACGATGGTAAAACTCTGTGCTTTTAAACAACTGTGGATTCATCGTGTTTCCTTTTCCTCACTTTCTAAATAATTGATAATAGAAACCTGGATAAGACATTAGGTCTTGATGAGAACCTGTCTCCACTACGCGTCCCTGATCAATGACTACGATACGGTCGGTCCGCTCAGCGATACTAAGCCTGTGTGCTACAAAGATGATCGTTTTATCTTTTAGTGCTAGGAGGTTATCAATAACCTGCTTTTCTGTCAAAACATCCAATCCGCTAGTTGCTTCATCTAAGATTAGTACAGGAGATTTCGTTAGTAGTGCACGCGCCAAAGCGATACGTTGCTTTTGCCCTCCAGACAGACCTGCTCCATCAGACAGCTCTGTCTGAAACCCCATAGGCATGTTTTCAATATCTTGACGAATTTCTGCTATTTCACAAGCTTTCAAAATATCAGCTTGCGTAATACCCCGTGCTGCACCTAAAGTAAGATTTTCTAAAACACTACCACTAAATATATAGGATTGCTGAGGGAGATAGTTAATATGTTGACGAAGAGTTTTCTTGTCTATGCGACTAATATTTTGACCATTAAAATCTATGTGCCCCTTATATGGTTGATAAAAATTGACCAACATTTTAGCTAGAGTAGTCTTACCAGATCCACTGACACCAACAAAACTGATTTTTTCTCCTTGTCTAATCGTCAAACTGACATCAGTCAAAGTATCACGACCAAAACCATATTTATAAGATAAATCCGTAACAGTGATATCTCCATCCGCAATGCCTTCTTGATAGGTATCATCACTTTGTCCAAACTCTGATTCAATCAGATAGACCTCATTGAGCCTAGTATTAGCTACCTTAGCAGACTGTAACTTGGTTTGCAGGTTAATGATATTTTCCAAAGGATTCGTGAAGTAAGAAAGCAACATATTAAAAGTAATCAATTGTCCTATCGAAATGGTATTTCCCATCACCAACTGAGCACCTTGTCCAGAGGATAAGTACATTTAAAATAAGTTGAGCACCTTGTTTCAATGATGTTTGTAGTATAGATAACTTAGAAAGGCGAAAAGAATTGTCTAGATAGTCAATAAACTCACCATCAATCTTTTGATAGCATACTTCTTCGCTGGTTAGTGACTTTATGGTTTCAATCCCATTAATGTCCTCAATGATGGCTGAATTAACCATAGCATTACTCTGCATGACGTCATGATTCATTCGCTCAAAAGGTTTCATAAAGGCAAAGACGATAAGGGTATAAATTGGAACCGAACAAAGAACTAGCTTGAAGAGATTGCTATTTTGTATCAATAACACGCCTCCTACGATAATCACAATAGAGAAATCAAGGAAAAGTGATAATATCGTCGAAGCCAGAGCATCGATAATAGAGTTAGCATCACTAAAACGTGAGATAACCTCCCCTGTACGTCTTGTGGCAAAAAAAGACATTGGGAGTTCAAAGATATGTCGTATGTAGGACAAGATAACGTCAATGGTAAATCGCTGACTCAGTATGGTTAAGAGATAATCTCTTGCAAAAGTCATCATTTGTTGTAAAACATAGGTCACAACTAATCCAATTGAGATAATTCCTAAGGTAGACTTCATTTGATTAGGACATATTCGTCTAGAATACCTTGTAAATAATAGGAACCTAAAATATTTATTAAAGTAACCAAGAGACTGGCAAAGACAATATTAGCTATCAAGGACCTTTGTTTAAAGATCAAAGGGAGAAAGTCCCAGAGTCCATTTTTCTTATCCTTATGTGGTTTATAACTGGGTTCCGGTCCCATAAAAAGAGTAACACCTGTCCACTCTTTCTCAAAACGCTCTTTAGTCATTTTAGTTACTTTTACACTTGGATCAGGGTCTCCAATTATCAGATAATCCTTGGTGCTTTTATAAATAACATAATAATGTTGAAGCTTCCCATCTTTATTAACATGAGCAATAAAAGGATAAGGAACATCTTCCATCTCAAAGAGCGACATTTCAGCCTTTATAGCTCTCGTTTCAAAGCCAATTTTTTTAGCAGCCTCTACAAGACCTAAGGCAGTTGTCCCTTCTTTATTGGTCTTCGCCAACTCACGCAGATGTGCTAATGAATAATCTGAACCATAGTACTTGGCCACTGATGCCAAGGCAGCAACTCCACAATCCCTCATATCTATTTGAGGGACAAAAGTCCTACGAAAACGAAACATACCAAACCCTTTCATCACAAATTATCATATGATTAGTATGTCATATTTTCAGGATAAAAAGAGCCAGCGTCCCAAAAAGTTGCCATACGTCCCAAACGGTAAGAAAAATCTTAAAGTCATCTCCACTATTACCATTTAAGCCGTATTTGGGGTCATTTAGGACAAGTTCATTGAAATCGATTTCAAAGTTATACAATAGTTATTAGAAGGAAACATTCTAAAATAGTCCTACAAGCATACGTATTTGATCTAACCATTATTACTGTGCCAGCCCTGGTATTTCCAAAGGAAACCATGACTGCTGATAGCCTCGGAGCCTATCTCTATCGTATGATGTCATAATTTGATTATTTTTATTCCGAAAAGGGATAACATTATGAAAAACGTCAATCCATATCTCAAAAAATCCTATCAAAAAAGGCTAAATCAGCCTCTTGAGATTCGATTACTCAATTATCGGTTTAATTTTCCTTAGCTTTGTAAGTGTATTTGTTATCACTGTCAATGCTATTTTTAGCGTCACTAGAGGGGTTCCCTTCCTTAATGCCCACCTTATTTCCACCTTGAGTAATTGTGCCTTCTATCTTTTGATTTACTCAACCTTGAGGTGGCACCATCTCAAAAAGCTCTATAATCTCTACAGTGGTTTTTCCCACTACAGAAATTATAGAGCCGAAGTTAAGTAGTTCTGTGGTAAACTGAGTCATAGGAATAAATCTCTTTCTAGTAATGTTTTGCAACTCTACTATAACGGATTTATTCCTTTTTGTGTTTACACAACTTATTTTACACTACCTCAACGTTTGCAAGTACCTCGAGATCGAGTGTTTCAAATGTATTATTTGTTTGCCTTGTCATTCTAACAACCTCCTAAATTATTTTTAGCTTTTTCTCTCAAGCTATGATTTTATTATAGGGTGGTAGCCAACAAAAAAGTAGTGACATAAATGTCACTACTCGATTTTGATTTTTAAGAAATCTTTTCGAATATAGAAGCTATGGTCTAGATTAGCTTACTCTCCTTCCATGGTGCCTGCTTGTAGGCTGTACATCTTGTGATAGGTGCCGCCGAGGGCTAGGAGCTCTTCGTGGCTACCGTGTTCAATGATGCGGCCCTTGTCTAAGACATAGATGCAGTTAGCATCTTGGATTGTTGATAGGCGGTGGGCAATGGCAATGGTTGTACGGCCTTGACGAATTTTTGCAAGAGAGTTTTGAACAATAGCCTCTGTCTCCGAATCAATATTGGCTGTCGCTTCATCCAAAATCAAGATTTTAGGCTGGCTAGCAACGGTTCTAGCAAAGGCTAGAAGCTGGCGTTGACCGGTTGAGAAACTTGAACCACGTTCGGAAACTGGGGAATCATAGCCTTCAGGAAGTTTATCAATAAAGTGATTGGCATCGACAAACTCAGCAGCAGCTTTAATCTCTTCATCAGTTAAATCTTGATACATGGCAATATTGGATTTGATTGTGCCATGATAGAGGAAGGGGTCCTGAAGGACAAGACCAATATTCTTGCGCAGCTCTGCCTGACTATAATCACGAATATCCACACCGTCTATGAGAACTCGTCCTGATTGGAATTCATAGAATCGCATGAGCACGTTGATAATAGAGGATTTTCCAGAGCCTGTAGATCCCACAAAGGCGATGGTTTCACCTTTATTGACAGAGAAGGAAATATTATCCAAAATCTGGTGCTTGCCATCATAGGAGAAGGAGACATTCTCAAAGCGAATATTCCCCTCAGTAACCTTGGCAGCTGTGTCTCTCTGTTCAGGCTCATAGGTACGCTCGTCAATCAAGACAAAGACCCGACCTGCTGAGACCATAGAGGTTTGTAGAGTCGAGAAGTTTTGTGTCACTTCAATCAAGGGATCAAAGAGGCGATTAATATACTGGATAAAGGCATACATGGTACCTGCTGTGATACCCAGATAGATACCTCGGTAGCCAAAATAGGCCATGAGAACAGCATAAGCCAGGAGGCTTCAGTAGACTCATGGCTGGGCGTAGAAAGAGAGAATCCAGTGATATAGAACGGCTGGCATAAATCAGGTGTTCCTCATTAATGGCATCAAACTCTTTTTTAAGACGCTTCTCCTGGTTAAAGGCCTGAATGATGTGAATCCCTTCGATACTCTCTGACAGTTTGGCATTTATATCTGAAAGCAAGGCTCTGGTCTTTTCAATGATGGCCACTGATTTTTTGCGATAAAGGTTAACCAAAAGGACAATCAGAGGAAGAAAGAGGACAATAAGCCCGGTCAGACGAATGTCCAAGATCATCATGGTGTAAAGGGTGGTAACAAAGATAAAGATAGCCGAAATAAAACTAGACAGAGTTCCTGAGAACATCTCGCTAATGGTCTCAGTATCATTGGTCAAGCGGGAAACGATGGAACCTGCTGGGGTCTTGTCAAAGTAAGACATACCCAGTTTTTCCATATTGGCAAAGGCATCTCGACGAATATCTCTGACAATGCTATAGGACACACGCGCAAAGAAGAGATTTCCCAGATACTGGACTAGTGTCTGCAAGAGGTAGAGACCATAGTAGCCAATCAGAATCATACTTGCCGCCTGATTCATATCATGAAGATAGTGATCAATAAAATAAGAGGCCACCAAGGGAATGATACTCTTGATAACCGTTGTGGACAAGAGGAAGGTCAAAGCTAGAAAGGTCAAGAACTTGTAAGGCTTGAGATAGGTCAAGAGACGCTTAAACACAGACCATTGGTTTTGATTAGGCATGAGCTTCTCCTCCTTCCATTTCTAACTGTTGAGACTCATAGGTCTTGGCATACCAACCACCTTGAGCTAGTAAGTCGTCATGACGCCCACGTTCAATGATACGACCATCTTGCATGACCAGGATGAGGTCAGCGTGCACCACCGCACTGAGACGGTGGGCGGTAATAATAGTTGTTTTGTCCTTGCGAGTATGCTTAAGATTATCAATAATGGCATGTTCTGTCTTAGCATCAACCGCAGATAAGGAGTCATCCAAAATCAAAATTTCTGGATTCAAAATCATGGCCCGGCTCATAGCCAGACGTTGTTTTTGACCACCTGATAGGCTGACACCCTTTTCACCAATGATTGTTTCAAAGCCTTCAGGCATATCCTTGATATCATCATAAACTTGAGCTAACTTAGTCGCTTCTTCCACCTTATCAATGGAGAAATCTGGATTACCAAAGCGGACATTGTCTAAAATAGAACTGGCAAAGAGAAACTGGTCTTGAGGAACATAACCAATCAAGCTACGCAAGTCTGATAGGCGATAGTCTCGGATGTCATGTCCATTCAAATAGATGGCTCCTTGATTGACATCGTGCTCCCGCAAGAGCAACTTGACAAGAGCCGTCTTTCCTGAGCCAGTCGGTCCAACCAAACCAAGGGTTTGCCCCTTGTCCAAGGTGAAATGAATATCTCGCAAAGTATCCTCATCCTCAAAAGCAAAGCGGTCAATCGCAAAGTCTAAACGACCATTTTCAATGCTTGGAAGAGGATAAGCAGGATCTTGAACATCTGATTCCTGCTCTAAAAGAGTCTCGATACGTTGGTAGGACACATTTCCCCTCTGCGTGATATTAAAGAGGAAGCCAATGGCCATTAGGGGCCAAACCAGCATGTCCAAATAGGTAATAAAGGTTACCAAATTTCCGACCGTTATCTGACCGGCCTGAATCATAAAGGCCCCGACAAGGAGGGTCAAAACATAAGATGAGCCAACAAAGAGCAAGACCAAAGGATCAAAAAGGCTGTCATACTTCATGGTATGCATATTCTTTTCAAAAGTCATCTTATTGGTCTCTTGGAAGGACTGGAGCTCAGCCTCCTGATAGCCAAAAGACTTGGTTACCTTGATACCTGACACCGATTCTTGTACCTTATTATTAAGTTCAGAAAAAGCTGCCTGGGATTCTCCAAAAGCTTTGTGGGTCTTACGTCCCAAACGACTAGTCGCAAAAGCCATGAAAGGTAGAGGTAAGACTGCCACCAGGGTCATCTGCCAGGAAATGCTGAAGAACATGGTGATTAAAGTCACCAAGGCTGTGATAGACGCATCCACGGCTGACATGACACCCCCACCAGCCAAACGGGTTAGAGAGTTGATATCATTGGTGGCATGGGCCATGAGATCACCAGTTCGATACTTTTGGTAAAAAGAAGGCGACATCTTGGTAAAATGCTCAAAAAGCCGCGAACGCATAATCTGTCCCAAGCGATAAGACGTTGCCAAGATATACATCCGCCAAACATAGCGCAAATAGTACATTCCTAAAGCTGCCAAAAGCAAATAAACGAGATTCAAAAGCAAGATCTGATTGGTCAATTTTCCCGATGTGATAGCATCAATGACCCGACCCATAACCATAGGAGGAATCAGATTGAGAACCGAAACCAAACTCAGTGCCAGTATCCCGACAATATAACGGCGTTTTTCTAACTTGAAAAACCACCAAAGTTTTGCAATGATTGATTCTTTAAAAAACAAGTTATTCCCCCTATCCCTACAAAAGGATGATTATAAGTCTAATGAAAGTTATTTCCAATAGCGATAAATTGTACCATCTTCTAACTGAAAGTGACCAATATAAGTCAATTTTCCAAAATCAGTAGACTCTGGCAATTGATAAGCAAAGGAGTCAAAATTATAGACCTTGTGCCCATCATCAATAGAATCAGTTATCCTTATCGTGGATAACTGATTCGTCCTTCTTAGGGTTCCAAATACGTCTGATTTCATCAGATGTCTTATACTCTCTGACAAAATTGTACAATTCGAAGTTAGTTGCCTCACTGAGATAGCGACCATCAGTGTTGTAGTTAGCTAATTGAGACTCTCTCTTAACCTCAGAATAGCTCCAAACCTGCCCTCTTTCTCGCATAATATCGGCATCACGGCCACTTTTGATAAGTATCTGCTTTAACCATTGTCATTGTTGCTCCTAGTGTCAATACGGTGACTACTGTCACATTAAGTATTTCATTGTTTCACTAAAAGTGTTTATTCATTTTTCCCTCTTTTGGATGTGTTGTATTTGTATGAGAGAAAATAAGTGAAACCTGGGACGCAAAGTGTCCTAGGTTTTTTACTCATTAAAATACGTTTGAATCAGTTTCACAAGGAGGCGGTAGGCACCTAGTGCCACCAAACCACCCAAAGTGTTGGTCCATAAATCATCTATCTCAAAGACACGATTAGCATCAATGAGAAGATCAAGAATCACCTGCCCGATTTCGATCGTCAAAGACATGGCAAGCGTCGCTACAAGGACCTTTTTCCAAGACCTAAATCTTGGGTACAAGGCTAAGAGTCCTAAAATCAGCGGACTCAGCAAGAAAATGTTGGCCACATTTTGCCCAAGAACAAAGACAATCTCCTTAAGACTATCCAGCTGATTAAAATTAGTCAGACTGTTGAACGGCGTCAAAAGCACCACTACCCTACCAAAATGTTGAATACCGGGGGTTTCAACACCTTCAACTAGCCCATACTGGGGTGTCCAACAAAGGAGTACTAAACAAAGAAGATAAGAACAAACCAAAACTTGACTTAGCTTTCTTCCTTTTGGTGTTAGTTCTCCATTCTTATCTACCCAAGTCGTCAGCTGAAACATCTTACTTACCTTCTGATTTACAGATGCTTCTGCCACAGCCTTTTGACGGTCACGTTTCATAGTGTTTGAGCGCAATTGTCCACAAGCAGCATCAATATCTGTACCATGTTCTTGACGAACGACACAGTTGACACCATTTTTCTTGAGCACATCGTAAAAGGCAGCCACACGTTCTTTAGTTGAGCGGCTATATTGGTCGTGCTCTGATACTGGGTTGTAAGGAATCAAGTTGATGTATGACAACTTACGGATTTTCTTAGTCAAATCAGCCAACTCTTGAGCATTTTCAGGGTGATCATTGACCTCATTAAGCATGATGTACTCAAAAGTTACACGACGGTTGGTTGTCTGGATGTAATATCCAATAGCTTCAAAGAGTTTTTCAAGTGGAAATGAGCGGTTAATACGCATGATGCTTGAACGAAGGTCATTGTTAGGCGCGTGGAGTGATACGGCGAGGTTAACTTGAACACCTTCGTTAGCAAATTCCTTAATTTTTGGTGCCAAACCAGATGTTGACACTGTAATATGACGAGCTCCAATAGCAAGGCCATTATCATTGTTAATGGTACGCAAGAAGCGAAGCACATTGTCATAGTTATCGAAAGGTTCACCAATCCCCATAACAACCACGTGGCTGACACGTTCACCATCACCACGGTCATCAAAGTACTTTTGTACCAACATGATTTGAGCAACAATCTCACCAGCAGTCAAGTCACGCTGTTTCTTAATCAAGCCACTAGCACAGAAAGTACAACCGATGTTACATCCAACCTGAGTTGTCACACAGACAGACAAACCATAGTGTTGACGCATCAAAACAGTCTCAATCAACATACCATCTGGCAATTCAAAAAGATACTTAACTGTACCATCTTTTGATTCTTGAACAATACGCTGTTTTAATGGGTTTACGCAGAAATTATCCTTCAATGTAGTAATGAAGTCCTTAGAAATGTTGGTCATTTCTTCGAAAGACTGCACACGCTTCTTGTAGAGCCAATCCCAAATTTGAGTAGCACGAAATTTCTTTTCACCGTGTTCCATAGCCCAGTCAATCAACTCATCACGAGTAAGACCGTAAATAGAAGGTTTATAACCCTCCATATCCTCTAATTTCTGACGTTTACGACGTTCTGGTTTTGCTTGTGTTGTTACTTCTGACATAGTTTAATTTCCTTTTTTTCTGATTGTAAAATGCTGACCATCTGACTTGGCATTACTTTGCTTTTTCAGTGAGGGGGTTTGATTTTTTGAAGCTTTCTTCTGACTCTTCTTGAAGTTAGGCTTTCGCTCACGACTACCATCCTCGGACTTAGATTTGAACTTAGATCGACGCTTGACTTTCTCAAAGCTTGCCCCTTCTTGGTCCCTGTCTCCTCGTTTGGACTTATCCCGCTTTTGCTTAGCAGAAACTTTTTGTCCCTTATTCTTTTGAGAAGCATTATGCTCCTTCTCTCTAGATTCCTGAGAAGAATTACGACGATTATTAGAACGACGACACTTGCGACGAGGCTCTGTCTCCTCTTCAAAGACGATTAATTGCGGCTCTTCATTTTTCAAAATAAAGTAGGCACAACCAAAGGCACAGTATTCGCGTAAATACTCTGACAATCGGCTAATACGATCTGTCTTACGCGTATTGGGACGATCGTCCTCGTAAAATCCCTTAAGGCGAAGCTGGTCATTAGACCAATCCCCAACAATATAGTCATACTTGAGCATGATTTCAGAAAAACGTTGCCCAAAGCGGGTAGCGTCTAAAGCATCCTTGTGATTTTCAAGAACCTTAAACTGATAGGCATCTGATTTCAGAAGGTCGGCCACATACACAAAGTCTGGCCCTGGATATTTATTATAATTAAACATTTCTGGCAAGATTTCTTTACGCATGTGCCATCCTTTCTGCTCTCTTATTTTTTATCCTGATGCAGTGATAATGTTCTTATCTCTTATCCCAATCAGCACAATGATTTCTTAGATACTTGGCCACAAGTTCCCTTAACAAATCTGGAAAAAGAAGCGTGACTTCCTTTTTCTTGATTGTAGGGAAGTAAGAAGAAAAGTAGTACTGATCCACAAGGACCAAACTAAACTTCTCATTGGAATCTACAACCCTACTATTATACAACAAATTACCGTTTTTGTAAGCAAAGTTCCCTGTAATTAGCTCACCAAATACCTTACCTCTAAAGCCCATACCTTTAATAGCTTGGTTTTTAAGGAGTTCAGCCTTAGTAAAAACTTCACGACAAATTTCCTTGAGTTCTTGCCCTGTCACAAATAGACGGGCCATCCGCATCTGATGGGGAAGGGCTTCTTGAAGGTCTGCCATTGTCACTTGAGGACCTAGCGTTTTCATGATAAGTCCTGTATTCAAAAGCGTTAACTGGCTATCTGTCTCCTGACAAACAGCTTGTAAAACCAATTGACAGGTCTCATTAAAATTTAATTTTCGACCTAGATTAGCCACTTTTTCCTGGGCCAAACGACGATGGCCTTCCTCACGCATGGCCTTGATAAAGGCTTCGTCCTCCTTGTCCAAATCCAAGATATAGTCCTTAGTGGGGATAGCCTCGATCTGACACGCTATCATTTGCCCATTTTCCACAGTTAGGTCAATACAGCCAAGAAAATAGCCATATCTATCAGCAGCTGCCAAATAGGTCTCATTAATCAATTTGCCCTCTTCAAAAAGGTGATGGGTGTGGCTTCCGATAACAAGGTTGACCTGTGGATAAGTCTCTGAAATCTGCTCATCATAACGCACACCTAGATGGCTAAGTACTATGACTAGGTCTGCATCCCTTACCTCAGAGCGGGCCAAATCCTCTTCCAACCTAGCCATAGGCTCTAACACCTGCCAACCATTGGGAGCATAGGTAAGGTAATAGGGAAAGGTATAGGCCAAGAAAGCAATTTTTGTACCAGCTTTAGTTTTGTGAACAAGATAGGGCTTGGCCCATTCAGGCTGTCCCTCCTCATCCTTGAGATTTCCTATGATCGGTTGAAACTGAGCCTGCTCATAAAGACAGTCTAGCTCATCCTTAGCTAGACCAATCCCCTCATTATTTCCAATAGTCGCATAGTCTATCCCCAGCTCATTCATCAAGGCTATATTAAAACGCCCAGCTGTCGCATCTGACAAGGGATGAGACTTATCCACATTATCCCCAAGATCTACCTTAATCAACTCTCTGTCCGTCTGACTCAAATCATCCACAGCCCGCTTGAGTTGTGGATACTGTTCAAAATGAGAGTGCAAATCATTGATATGGAGAATTCGAATCTTGTCTTTCATGACTTCTATTTTAGCACTTTTACCACAAAAAAACTTGACATTCATTCAGCCAAGTTTTTATATGTGAGACGATGCTCCTTGCTATCCAATTTTTTAATTACTGAAAGGCTTATGAGTAATGATGTTTTTTAGTATAGATAAGGACTACAAAACCTGTAACTCCTAAAACATCTATCATTGTAATGAACCAATGATGAGGAACACACAACTGATAGCAACTTGCTAGAATGAAACACACACAAATAAAAACGCACGGATCATTTTGTTCTTTCAAATTTCTAACTAAACTCCACAAAATATAGCCATTCCAACACCGGCTCCTGACCATGCCCCAAATACCCCACCTGAAATGGTCCCAACAATCGGTAATGTATGGGTTCCAACTGATGTTCCAGTCAAAAATCTAAGCACAGGAGATCCAGTAGCCCCAGCTACACAACCAATCACACCCTCACCTTCAATAATAGAAAGGTCTTCGGAATTAAGTGAATTAAAATTGTTAATGATTTTTGTTGTCATGAAAACAACCTTCTTTAAACTATTTTGTTTTAGGCTTTTCTTAAAAGCTATGATTTTATTATAGGTGGGAAGCCAACAAAAAAGTAGTGAAATTATAATTTTGAGAGTTGATTCAGCTTAGGACTTACAAGTTCTTTTACTTTTAAAGAAAATCTTCTAAAAACTAAGGCTTTCCACTGTGATAAAAACACCTAAATCTTTGTAGTCATAAGGCTTGGGGAGTGAGATCTTCGGATCAAAAGATGAATAATAAGTAAAGAGGCCGAAACTTTATAGTTTCAACCTCTTAAATTTTTTAATCTAAATTTACCTTTATCTAAAAGCCAAGCTTAGAGGCTTTGCTTCTTAGCTTTACGTTCAGCACGTCCCTTAGCACGATTGGCTGCACGACGTTCACGTTTGCGTTTTTCGTCAACCTTCCACTGAATTTTCTTCTTGTAACCAGGCTTGATTTTTTTCTTTTTCTTCTTAACCAAACCAATCATTTCCGTGTCAAGTTTTTGATAGGCTTTTTCTCGGTTGGCACGACGGTCGCGGTCATAGGTATCTTGGAACTCACCATCTTTAAAGACCTTAGGTTCAAAGGTGATCCCCATCTTTTCAAGCTCACGAATATCTGAGTCGTCACTTGGTTGATAAAGGGTGATTGCTGTTCCTGACAAGCCGTTACGTCCAGTACGTCCTACACGGTGAACAAAGAATGACAAATCTTGAGGAATAGCGTCATTGATAACATGGCTAACCCCTTCAATATCAATTCCACGCGCTGCAAGGTCAGTCGCTACAATATACTCAAATTCAAGCTTCTTAACTTGATTCATGATACGCTTACGTTCACGTGGTGGAATACCGCCATGAATTTTCGCTACTTTAAGACCGTTTGATACCAAATAACTGTGTAAATCATCCGCACGTTCCTTGGTATTAACGAAAATCATTGCCAAGTATGGCTGCATCCCCTTAAGCATCTCAAGAATTTGTCCATTCTTGTTGCGCCCCTTGGTAGATACTAACCAGTTATCAATGGTATCCGCAATCACCGTTGAAGTCTTGATTTGTTCCATGACAGGATTGGTCAAATATTTCTTCAAGAATGGTTGTAATTTTTGAGGAATGGTTGCTGAGAAGACCAAAATTTGAACTTCCTTAGGAAAACTTGCCGCAATCTTATCCACAGTAGCCAAGAATCCCATATCCATGGTCATGTCGGCCTCGTCAACGACAAAAGTATGTGCCTTGTGGATAGCCAAGTCACCAGACTTAAACAGGTCATAAATACGCCCTGGTGTCCCGATAACGATATGCGGTTGGGCTACCTTAAGTTTCTCGATCTGACGTTGTTTATCCGTACCACCGACGTAATTAACAACACGAATTTCTGTATCAGAGTGTTTGGCAATCTGTTTTGTCGACTGATATATCTGTGTCGCCAATTCACGCGATGGAGCTGTGATAACAACTTGAACATCCCTGCTCTCTGGATTAAGCTTCTCAAAAATTGGCAATAGGAAGGTATGTGTCTTCCCTGAACCAGTCTTTGATTCACCCACTAAATCACGGCCAGAACGGACTACTGGAATCAATTTTTGCTGAACAGGTGTTGGCTCCTTAAATTTAATCTCGTCGAGAGCCTCTTGAATATAGTCTTTAAAATTAAAATCTTTAAATGACATTTTTTCTTACTTCTTTTCTATCTAGTCTACCCTTATCATTATAACAGAAAAAGAGCATTTCTGCTCTTTTTCATTTATTTCATAACGTTTCCAAGAACCATCCAAAGGGTAATGGAACTTGCAAGAGCTCCAATAGTCCAAAGGAAAGCATCAACCTTCCATTCTGACCATTTCTCACCCTTACCCGAGATACCACCCAACTCGAGATGATGGTGAAATGGTGTCATACGGAAAATACGACGACCTTCACCATACTTACGCTTAGTATATTTGAAGTAGCTGACCTGCAGCATAACAGAAGCTGTCTCTAAAACATAGACTACACCAATCAAGAGTAGTGTCCACTCCACGCGTAGAGCGATGGAAATAACGGCAAGCATGGCACCAAGTGACAAGGAACCGACATCCCCCATAAAGACCTTGGCTGGCTTGTGGTTAAAGACAAAGAAGCCAAGAAGGGCACCAATCATAGTGATAATGATAGTCAAGATAGCTAACTCACCCTTGACAAAAGCGATGATTCCATAGGCAATCAAGCTGATAACCACAGAGACAGAAGCTAAACCATCAATACCATCTGTCAAGTTGACCGCATTTGAGAAACCAACGATCCAGAAAAGGACAAAGAGAACATAGAAGACACCAAGCTGAATTGTCAATCCTCCAATAGCTAGGCTATTTGTCCCACTAGGGAGTACATGGATGAAATAGAAAAGCAAACCTGCAACAATCTGCAAAGCCATCTTTTGCCAAGGTTTAAGTCCCTCATTGATTTGACGGAAAATCTTAAGGAAATCATCAAGGAAGCCGATAATTCCATAAATCAAAATTACAAAGAGAATCCCTACTGTAGCACCATAGGCTTGGTGGCCCTCGCTAAAGACGTGGAAGTTAAAAATCAAGCTAACCAAGATGGCAACCACTAGGAAGACTGTCCCTCCCATAGTTGGTGTTCCAGCCTTAGCCAAATGCTGCTTCACATCTTCATGCATTTGTTGGCCACCGATTTTCTTGATTTTGTAGTAAGTAATAAAGTGAGGCATGGCGAGCACCGTCAACACAAAGGCGGCCACACCTGCTATCAGACTCATAGTCATCTTAGTCTCCTAAAGTAATGGTAATCTTTTTGGTTTTAGACAGGGCTTCTCCTGCCGCAACACTTTGTTTGGTAACAGTCCCTGACTTGCCACCTTTATAAGTAATTTTAATGCCTTTCCATTTGGCAAATGTTTCAACATTCTTCTTGGTCCAACCATACATGTCTGGAAGTTCTGTGAACTCATTAGTCATGATTAGGATCTGCTCATTAGCTTTAATATTTTCTTTTGCATCTACAGAAACCTTTTCAATCTTATTGCCAACACCCAGAACAATCGGATGAACTAGGTTTTGGCGAAGAGTATTAGCTGTCTCTCCTGGTGTCTTACCAATGATATCACCAGTTTGGTAGCTAGTCTCTTCAGTCTTTCCACTCCCCTCAGAAACAGAAGTATCCAAAGTAGCACCCATAGACATGGCTTCTTCTAAAACAGGGTTCACCACAGTCGCAAAGAAATTATTATTCCAGGTCTTAGGCTCTTGAACGGTCACATACATGATGTATTCTGGATCTTCAGAAGGAACCATGGCTACAACTGAGTTGAGAGTCTCGTTAGTCCCAACTTTATAGGTTCCTGTCTTTTCATCGGGCACTTCGGCTGTTCCTGACTTAACCGCAACATCATTGTTACCAACCTGAATGATTGGTGAACCTTCAGACTTGTTGTACAGGGTACCAAACTCTGGATCTGTACCAACAGAAATCATATAATTACGGGTTTCAGAAGCAGCCTGCTTAGAGACAGGTTTGCCAATAACTTCTTTCTTGGCTGTACGAACAGTACCCTTATTAGTATCAGCAACTTGTTTTATAAATTGAGGCTCTAACATAATACCATTGTTAGAGATTGCGGTAAAGGCTCGAAGCATTTGGACTTGAGTTACTGAAATCCCTTGTCCAAAAGATGATTGGGCAATATTAACTGAGTTTTGAGAGACAATCCCTGAAGACTCGCCAACCATCCCAAAGCGGGTTGGAATTCCAAATTTGTATAGCGATAGGTAGTTAGACCAGACTTTGTCTCCCATGGCTTGTTCCAGCATGGTCATACCAACGTTACTTGAATATGAAAAACTTTGTGCAAATGACATCGTTCGACCTTTTGAGATACCTTCATTGATTGACCAGTCATTGATTTCAACATCACCAACCTTAATACCATTAGCGTTACTGTAGGTTGCATTCGGGTTGAAACTTCCATTATTGATAGCTGCTGACAAGAGCATCACTTTCATGGTTGACCCTGGCTCATACTGAGCTTCATAGAGGCGGTTGACCCAGTCATAACCCTTTTTAGCCTGTCCTTCTAGCGTATCCGAGTTATAGGTTGGACGTTGTGTCGTTGCAAGGATTTCACCTGTTTTCGCATTGACAACTGTTGCTGAAGCATTTATGCCTTTGGTCTGCTCCATAAAGGTATCCATCTGCGTTTCAAGGAAGGTCTGAAGGGGGGCCGACAAAGTCGTATAGATATTCTTACCATCGATTGCTTCTTTGGTAATCGTTTCCGTACCCAGAAGCGTATTACCGTCTTTATCCTTCTCATAGATAGCTTCCCCATCTGTCCCAGTCAACAAGCTATTAAGCGAACGCTCCAAACCCGTTTGACCAATCAAAGAATAAGAACCATCTTTTTTATTTTCAATAGGTTCAGCACGACCAAGAAACTCTGATGCAAAGGTGCCATTAGGGTACATACGTGATGTTGTTGCCTCAAATGCCATCCCCTTAATACCTGCATCCTTAAAAGTCTTTTCAAGGTCCTCTTTGACAGAGTAGGTGATTCCTTTTCCTTTTAGTCCAAAGGATACTTGATAGGCACCCTTGGTACGCAATTGAGCCAAAGTATAACTCTTTTTAATTCCTAGCTTGTCTTTCAAAATATCGGCAACCTTATCAAACTGACTCTCTTGTACATAGAGTTTTTCCCGAGTTGGTGACACATAGCTGGTTGATACAATAGCATAAATGGAATAACTGGTTGAATCCTCAGCCAAAACATTCCCATTTCGGTCATAAATCGTTCCACGCTTGGCCGCCACTATGGTTTTCGTGTTATAAGACTTAGCAGCCTGTGTTGACAAATCAACACCAAACTTACTATCGGTTCCAATAATTACCACAAAGTTGATAATAAAAACAAAAAAGATAAAAATACTGAGAACCATCAGGTTCTGACCAACATGCTGTCGGTTTTGAGCTGGCTTTCTCCTATCCCTTACGACATAGTTTAGAAATAAATGTTTAAGTTTTTTAAGTCTGTTCATTTGCTATTTCACACTCTTAATACTATCGTTATTAATAGACAGGCCTGCCCTAGTGGCAATCTCTTTGATACGATCAGAGTTAGTTAACTCATTTACTGCCTGCTTAGCATTGTTAAGCTCTGTCTTTTCGTCACTAATCTTGCGATTAAGGTCTGTGATTTGATTCTTGATGGCTTGATTACGTCCTTGCAAATAGACGACTGAGATACTCATTACAATAGCTGTCAAAACAATTGCCGAATAGAAGGCCTTTTCCATACGTGTCATAAAACGAATATGGTTTCTAATAGCCCTATTAACAATCTGACGTTCCTTATTTTCCATAGTTACTTCCTGATTTTTTTAGCCACACGCAACTTAGCAGAGTGCGAGCGGTTATTGGCTTCTAATTCTTCCTGACTAGGTAGGATAGGCTTGCGATTAACCAGAGCTACCTTAGGTTGTAAGTCTTCGGGAATAAAGGGCAAGCCTTTAGGCACATCTACCGTGCTAGCTTCCTTAAAAAGCTGCTTAGTCAACCGGTCCTCCAAAGAATGGAAGGTAATCACCGAAATACGACCATCCACAGCTAGGAGATCCAAAGCCTCCTGAATAGACTCATCCGCAGCACCAAGCTCATCGTTGACCTCGATTCGGATGGCTTGGAAAATTTGTTTGGCTGGATGGCCCTTCTTCTTTAATTCCTTAGCAGGCTTAGCTGATTTAATAATTTCTGCCAGTTCCGTCGTCGTCTCGATAGGTTTTACCTGACGTACTTGCTCAATCTTACGTGCAATTTGTTTAGAGAACTTGTCCTCACCGTATTTGAAGAAAATACGTACTAAATCATTGTAAGGATAGGTATTGACCACATCATATGCGGTCAGACTTGCCTCCTCATTCATGCGCATATCCAGCTTGGCATCCTGTTTGTAGGAGAAACCACGCTCACGCTCATCCAACTGCGGGCTAGACACGCCTAAGTCATAGAGAATACCATCGATTTCAGACACACCCAAAGCTTCAAGGTTGGACTTGAGATTACGGAAATTATCTTTAATGAAGGTCACCATGCCCTTATCAATATAGTCCTTGAGACGCACTTGAGCATTATCAATAGCCTTCTGGTCTTGATCAAAGCAATACAAATGTCCCTTTTCAGACAATTGTGACAAAAGATAAGACGAATGTCCTGCGCCACCCAAAGTCGCATCTACATAGATGCCATCAGGCTTGATATCAAGCATATCAACAGTTTCGTGCAAAAGAACAGTTACATGGTGAAATTCATTAGTCATAATTTTTATTATAGCATAAGAACAGAGAAATTGTCTCGACTTGAAAGTTGTTAGGAAGTCAAAAAAGCTAGACCCTAGGCCTGGCTTTATGATTGATATATTAGTACTCAAAAATTAGTCTACTCTGTAATAATAACTTTTCTCTGAAGGCATCCCATTAGTCGCTAAAATTCGGTCCTTACTGTTATCTCCAGCATCACTTCCATCGCTAACCCCTTTAGGACAAAGCTCAATTGGGGTGTGTTACCTGTCGGAATGGAATCAATATAAGTTAAACTATATATCCCAGACACATATTGACTTTGTGAAACCTTATCAATTGGATAAGCATTCCCCCAAAGTTCCAATTGTCCATCCGAAGTAATTTTGATGGTCATTCCATTTGAGGACTTCCATGTGCCTACAGCTGACTTATAGTTACCATTTTTCAGTTCATCAGCCTTAAGTGAGCTTGAGCTTGTTTTATCTTCCAATGATGTTTTAGAACTACTATTACTTTCATCACTACTCAAATCCTCCCAATCCCAACTAGAAAGATCTGCTTTTTCAGCACCTGAATCACTGTCGTTTTTGACAAGAGGAGGGACCGTCATTATTAAAGTGGTAACCTGAACCACCGCCTGCCGTGACACCGACACTACCATAGTAGCTAAACGTCTTATCCTTGAGGTAAGCCAAGGTCATACGCTCACCTAACATTCCCAATTGCAAACCATCAGTCAGACGAATCACCTGACCATCATCCTTAGAAATAGCGTAGATATCCGTAATCATATAGTCTTTAAAGACATTTCCAGGTTTAAAAGCAAACACCAACTCGTCAACCCATTACCATCCATATCATAATAAGCATAGACAGTGGACGCCGGATTCGTTTGAGAACGAGCATAGGTCACCACCAAAGGATTAATTGAAGCGTCAGTTTGATTGTCAGCTACAGCTGTTTGATACTTGCTGATAATGTCTTCATAAGCAGAGGTATCTACTTTCTTCTCTTCACTTGAACTTGAGTTTTCGCTTTCGCTCCCGTCTGATTGGGACTGCTCTACTGATGAGGCAGAATTTGTTTGTGATAAATGATTAGACTGATTTGAACAGGCTACCAAAAGGGCTAGGCTAGATAAGCCAGTTACTAATAACAATATTTTCTTTTTCATGATAATCTTTCTCTCTATTCGGTTGCAGTAGAGCTAATATCTGAGCCGTAGGCAGGGTCTGTATAGCTTGGGGTATCACTATTTGAGTCGGTATCAGTTGTTGGTGGCTCATAGTTATACCGAGGAGCTTGAGGACGAAGATTCACTTGAGCTTGTTGAAGATGACGATGAACTAGAGCTAGATGACTTGGACGAAAACTTGGTTTTGCTTGATGATGACTACTTAGTAGCTACCTTGACTTGTACCTTAGCACGATTGTGCGTGGGTTGCAAAAATACGATTGCCAAAGCCAAAAGGATAGCCGGTAGGGTAAAAGCCAAAATAAGGTAACGTTTTACTTTTAAATGACGAAGTAGTTTCATAGAGTATTCACATTTCTTAAATATAATTTTAGTATCAATTAGTCTTAGATAAAATTATATCAGAGGTATTAAAATGTGCAATATTGACATAAAGATTAGGGGATTAGAGAAACCGACTTTAAAAGAATTCAAAAATTGGTTTGATTACCTACACATTATTCAAAATCCATTAATCGAGCAATTCATTTCCTAAAGCATTTTGATGGTATTTCGTACCTGGTTTCGAAGTAAATATCATAATACCGAGAACAATATTCCATACGAGATTGACCGCTAAGAGTTGTTAAATGGGGACTCAACTTTAGTTGGCTTACATAACAAAACAAGTAAAATAATCCAACCTACAAACGGAATAAAAATAGTAAAAATATAAGGCCATGTATATCCAGTATCATGCAAACTACCAACTATTACAGCAAGACCTGGTAAGAACTCACCAATTGTATAGACCCACATGATAAGTCCAAGGATGAGTGAAATGATTGCCAGAGCACTTGAACCAATTGAAGAAGAAATTATTCCAACAACTGCTACCACTATATATGGGCACCATGTAATCAGAACATTGACCAAATAGGCAAACCAATAATCTGAGCAGCTTGAACGTCCCGTGAAATCGACATAGCCCATCCAATATTTTTTAGAGAATTTCTCTATTGAAAACTACAAATACTCAATACTTACAAATCCCTTTATATCAATATTTAAAAAAATGAAACTTTCATGAAAATAGACTAAAAGCCATAAAATTGGGATGAAATTGACACAATTAACACCATAAAATAGACTAGCAATTATAATTGAATACAAAAATTATTATCAAAATAATATTACTATTTTCGATAAAATTTAGGTATCCAAAAAGCAGACTCCAAAGGTCTGCTTTTTACTATCAGCCGCTGACTGAGCTTGTGCTTGAGCTTCTTGATTATTTTCAAATGTTGCTTTTGCGGATGCAAATTGTTCTGCGGTAACTAACTGGGGCTGTGCCTGACTGGCTGTTGTCGTAGTAGTATTATCAACACTATCAGCATGTGCTTCTTGACTAATGATACCTGTCGCAAGGACAGCTGTCGCCAAAGAAACTGATGAAATGATTTCTTAGAATTCATCCTAAACTCCTCTTGACTTTTAAACATTAAAACTCCCACTAATTATCCCTCCGAAAATTTGTCAAGACTTTTTTGGGTATTTTTTGAAAAATTTAATAGATTATTTTTAATATATTTTCATTTTTTCAGGAAAACAATACTCTTCTAATCTAGAATTTTATTACTGAATTTAAAATATAATAAAAAACGCCAAGTATAACCTGACGTATGAAATCACCTCATTTTTTAGCTTTGTATACACGAAGCTTTTTATTGGTCTTTAAACATCACCAAAGCTCCTCATTTTTGATGCCCCCAATATATCAGAAGCGTCTTACTCTAGCAAACTGACCAAAAAAGCCCCTCATGGAGCATGATGGGTTATTCTCTAATTTGACCTTGACCATTAATATAGAACTTGGTTGAAGTTAGGGCCTCAAGTCCCATTGGTCCACGGGCGTGCATTTTTTGGGTTGAGATTCCGATTTCAGCACCCAGTCCAAAGACGAAACCGTCTGTGAAACGAGTCGAGGCATTGACATAGACAGCTGCAGCGTCAACATCGTCTTGGAATTGCTCAGCACGACTGATGTCCTGAGTCACGATAGCTTCTGAATGTGATGTCGTGTAAGTATTAATCCAATTAATCGCCTCATCAAGGCTGTCTACTACTTTAACAGACATAATGTAGTCAAGAAACTCTGTCGCAAAATCCTCTGGTGAAGCGGGTACAGCTTTTTCCATAAGTTTCAAAGCCCTTTCATCCGCGCGGAACTCAACAGACTGAATTTTTGAAATAGCTTTTTCCAAGTTAGGCAAGAATTCTTCTACAATATCAGCATGAACAACGAGAGATTCTGCAGCATTACACACACTTGGTCGTTGGGTCTTGGCATTGATGACAATCTGTGTCGCCATATCTAAGTTAGCATATTTATCCACATAAATATGACAGTTACCAACACCCGTTTCGATGACTGGAACCTTGGCTTTTTCTTTCACAGTTTGGATGAGACGGGCTCCGCCACGAGGGATGAGCAAGTCAACATATTTGGTCGCCACCATGAGTTCCTCGGCTACCTCATGAGAGGTATCTTCAACAAACTGAACGGCATCTGCTGTAATTCCTGCATTTTTCAAAGCTTTACGAGCTACCGTAACCAAAGCCTTATTGGAATTGATAGCATCACGTCCTCCACGAAGAATAATGGCATTATTAGTCTTAAAGGCAAGGCTAAAAGCATCGATTGAAACATTAGGACGGCTCTCAAAAATCATAGCGATAACACCCATGGGAACACGCTTTTGAACAATTTTAAGACCATCTAGATTTGTATAACCACGAACTACTTGGCCGATGGGATCTTGGAGATCTGCGACTTGACGAACACCTTCAGCAATCCCTGCGATACGGTCTTCCGTTAAGAGCAAGCGGTCTTGCATAATCTTTGAAATGCCATTTTCGCTGGCATTGGCCATATCCTTAGCATTTTCAGTGATAATATAGTCACTCTCAGCTACTAGAGCTTTAGCTACCTGATTTAAAAGGTCGTTTTTAGCTGCTGTTGACAATTTAGCAATCTGACGACTCGCCACTTTGGCCTGCTGGCCCAATGTATCAACGTATGTCATATTAGTCCTCCTGTTTAAAAAGTGTACCGATTTTGGCTCCTTCTAGGACACGAAGAATGTCACGTGGATTTTCACCATTCATTAAAACCATTTGGCTTTGATTTTCAAAAACCATCTGAGCTGACTTAATTTTACTCATCATACCACCCGTACCAAATTTACTACCAGCAGCACCAGCTGAGGCTAGAATTTCCTCGGTAATCTCTGGTACATAGCTACGAAGGGTTGCATCCTCATAGACATTTGGGTTCTTATCAAAGAGCCCATCAATATCTGACAACATGATAAGTAAGTCCGCACCAACAACCTTAGCTACGATAGCTGACAAGCGGTCATTGTCCCCAAACTTAGTTGCATGATCCATTTCATCTACACTGACAGCATCATTTTCATTAACAATTGGAACTACTCCAAGCTCAAAGAGGCTTTCGAAGGCATTGATGGCATTGGCCAAACTCTCGGGGTACTCGACCACATCACGGGTCAAAAGAAGCTGAGATACCTTGGTTTGGTAATGTGAAAAGACTTGAGAATAAAGGCTCATCATGGCCACCTGCCCTACACTTGAGACAGCCTGTTGCTTACCTACCTCTGCTGGACGCTTCTCAAGATCTAGAACATTAAGACCAAATCCCATAGCACCAGAGGATACGAGGACAACCTCAATCCCTTTATTGTGTAAGCTAGAAATCACAAAAGCTAGCTGATCGATTTTTTCAAGATTAATTTTCCCTGATGGCAAAACCAAGGAGCTGGTCCCGATTTTGATAACTAGGCGTTTTACTGAGTCAAAATTTCGTTTCATGTTTATGATTATATACTAAATTCTTGTATTTTAACATATATAATGCATAGGTTTACACATAATTATTGACAGTATCCAGTATTATCCATCAAAAAAGAATCCCTCCAATCAGAGAGACTCTTTAAACAATTTGACCTAGGTAAAAAACATAGTTCTAATGCGTTTCCAACGTCTACGATCAACAAAAAGATAAATGATTAGAGCAATTAAAACTAGAAGTCCAGTTGCTATAACATTAACAACTAGGGCAATCCAGAACTTACTTGCAAAGAAGACAAGACCACCCAGCAAAGCTGCAATAAAAATGGTAAGGATAAAAATCCCCATATAAAGCCACTGTCCGCCGCCCCGATTGAAGAGCTGGGTGACTTCTTGCCAATTCACTTCTAACAATTTAAGGTCACGTTCAAAGAAATAGCCACCTACAAGATAGGTTGTTACGAGAAAACCAAGAGCGAAACTTGCCACCAAAATAGGATGGAGATGTGCAAGGAATATTAAACCAAGTCCTCCTAGTAAGAGGGATACACCGACTTGCAAGCCATAGAAAATCCAAAACTTTTGACGAAGATAGTCGCCCGTATTGATTGGCAGGCTACGGATAAAGTCAAAGTTTGTTCCCTCTAAGGAAGTTGCCACCCCAAGAAAACTTGTTGGTTGCGCTGAAAAGAAACCAAAGGCAATTCCGACTAAAAGCATGAGCCCGAAATAGTCTGGACCTAAATCTTTCAAAAAGAACGCACCTCCACCCAGCATGATCATATATAATACTGGTACCACATAGGTATTGATAATGAGGGTTGAGTTTCCCAAAGTAGATAAATGATGGCGAACCAAGACCTGTCTTTGACTTCGAGTAACAACTTTTACCTGAGTCTTTCTAGCCTTTTTGTTATAAATGGCTTCGTGGAAATAACGAGGCATTCTGACTTTATAAAACCAAAAGCCCAAGATAAGCACTAAGATAAGAGGAAGATAAAAATTTAGTAAGGCCTCCGGAGATAGAGGAGCAGCTACCACATCATAGTAACCTCTTAGATAAGGCAACAAAGGAAAATCAATATGTCCAGCACCCTTAATATAACCATTAAGAAAACTAACCATCATGATAGGGAACATAATCAATAGGGTTGACAGGGTCATCAAAATAGTCGAATAGAGCTTTTGACGAGAACTGCGAACAATCAGCGTTCCAATACTATTAGACAGAATCACTGAAAAAACGAGATTGATAAAGAGAGAAACGATAAAGGATAGCAGCCCCACGACTATCCCCAGTGGGCCAATAAATTGCCAGTAAGCTAGAATGAGAAGACTAAGGATAGGCACCATGAAGGTCATCCCAACCATAGAACCTGACAAGGTCTTGGCCAAAAAGACTTCTGATGGCTTTAAGGGAAGAGGCAGATAAGCCTTGCTATCCTTACTATCGTAAAAGGTACTATAAAGAGCCGTAAAGGTCTGAAGAAGCCCCATGACTGAGAATGTCAAGAGATATAGGGTTAAGACTCCAGGATTGGCCTTATAATCGACACCTACAAAAAGATAGCTATATACAACCGTAAAAATAATTAAAATCAAGAGTTGTTGTCTAAGCATGGCATTAACGATGGAGAAATTAACCTTTTTCTTTTTCTCCTGACGTTTCTGTAGGTTAGTTACCGCTTGAGGATTTGCATAGAGGAGATTAATTTTAAAAAGCTCCCAAACATGGTTCCAGTTCATGACTACACCTCCTCGATCTTACGTCCAGCCATTTCCAGATAAATGGTTTCCAAATCCTTGTCAGGGTACTGAGACTTAAGCTCAGCTAGAGACCCTTGGAAGATGAGTTTTCCTTTCTTCAAAATAGCAATACGATCACAGAGCTGCTCAGCTACACTTAGAACGTGGGTTGAAAAGAGCACACTATTACCCTCCTTAGCATGGTTACGCATGGCTTCTTTCAAATCATAAGATGCCTGTGGATCCAGACCAGTCAAAGGCTCATCCAAAACCCAAATCTGCGGATTAACCAGTAGAGCACCGATAACGACAACCTTCTGACGCATACCGTGAGAGAAGGAAGAAATGAGGTTATAGCGACTTTCCGTCAAGTCAAAGGTAGCCATAAGATTAGTCAAACGTTCCTCAACCTGACTAGCTTCCAAATCATAGATACGTGTCAAAAAGTACCAATAGTCATTAGCAGTTAAATTTAAGAATAAGTCTGGTGAATCTGGCACATAAGCGATTTTTTTCTTGATAGCATCACGATGTTGGCTGAGGGCCATATCATCGACGTAAACTTCACCGTAGCTAGCTTCAATGATAGACGTCAAAATGGAAATAGTCGTGGTCTTACCAGCCCCATTGTGACCAATCAGACCAAAAATCTCCCCATCTCGAATCTCGAGGTTAAGATCTGAGAGAGCATCCTTATCTTCATAACGTTTCGTTACGTGTTCAAAACGAATCATCTTTTATCCTTTCTTGAGAATCTATTTAACAATAGCCTCATTTTACACTTTATATTAGATTGTAATTTAGAGTTATTACCTTGTTTTTTATGAACAATACTCTAAGAACACTGGCAATAGATTTAGATAAGGCTATTTCCTTACCTTCTCATTTATTGTATCATTTCAAAGGTACAATTTCAATAAAACGTTTGTAAAAACGAGACAATTTTGCATTCGGTCTTTGATAATGCTAAACTTATAGTATTTAGAATAATTAGGAGGAAAATCACTGATGCCAACTGGAATTATCATCAACTCGCTATCTATTATCTTAGGAGGAATCGCTGGAGGGCTCTTCGGGGACTATCTCAGAGACGATTTCAAGGAAAATCTTAACCTTCATATTCGGACTAGCCTCTATGGTTATGGGAATTAGTGCTATTATGAATATGGTTAATATGCCTACGGTTATCTTCGCAGTGGTTATCGGTACTATCATCGGCCTCTTGTTGAAGTTTAGAAACCTCATCAACAAGGGAGCTGGACTTATGGAAAAAGGCTTGTCCAAGGTTACGCCAAGCAAGAAAACCAGACTGGCTCACGATGAGTTCTATGCACAACTTCTGACAGTAATCGTCCTTTTTTGTGCGAGTGGTACAGGAATTTACGGGAGTCTTGAGTCTGGGATGACAGGCGATGCTTCTATTTTAATTTCTAAATCTATCCTAGATTTCTTTACAGCCATGATTTTCTCTTGTAGCCTAGGCTACATCGTCTCCATGATTGCCATTCCACAATTTATCGTTTTCTTCCTCCTCTTTGTGAGTGCTGGTTTCATTCTCCCTCTAACAACAAAAGCCATGATTGGAGACTTTAAGGCTTGCGGGGGCTTCCTCATGATTGCGACCGGTTTTCGTATTATGAAACTGCGTCAATTCCCAACAGCAGATATGATTCCAGCCATGATTCTGGTTATGCCTATTTCCTGGGCCTGGGTTAATTGGATCTTGCCTTTTCTTGGCTGAAATTACTATCGAAATAACGAAATACCGTTAGTACTTAACTCTTGGCGGTATTTTATCTGTTGGGAAATTGGGGTAAAAAGTCATTTTGAAGAGAATTACTCTACTGATTATTACAGGTTTAGACAATTGAAACCTTATAATCTATGTATTTATAATTTTAATTCTTTCTCACCTTATTTAGACTAAAGTTGGTTTGTTATAATAGCCCTTGTAGGCCTAAGCAACCTACAAGATACTTTTTTTCATAACTATTTCCATCCTCTAATATTTTAACGAACTTACAATAGTAATGGAAATCTATCAAAAAAGACCGGTGTATTCACACCAGTCTTTTTTGAGGGGTTTGGGATACAAAAAACACTCTCCTACTATGAAAGAATGGTTCTGCGATAACTTATACTTCTACGACTTCCAAGTCTTTTCCACCTAGGAGAATAAGGTATTTATCAATCTTATCTATTTGATAGGCTTGGCTGAGTGCTTTAGCATAGAGGCTCATTTGCCCTTTGTAACGTTCCTTAAGTTCACTAGGACGAGTGAAGTGGTCGGTCTTGTAGTCAAAGAGGACAATACGGTCTTCAAGAAGAAGATAGCCATCAATGATTCCACGAACAACAAAGTCTTCTTTACTAGCTGGGTCTTCTGCCAACATGGCAAAAGGTGCTTCACGACGCAACTTATCACGGTTGGCCAAAATAAGCTTCCCGAGCTCTGTATCAAAGAAGCCTAAAAGTTTTTCTAACTGAACACGCGCCTTGACTTGATCAAATGCCGATACCCGACTCAGTGCCTGAGTCAAATCTTGGAGAGTCATTGTATCAGAAAGAGTCAAGCGTTGCATGAGTTCATGGGTTGCTGAACCAACTGCAGCTCCAGTGACCTTAGTTTTTTGCCCAAAGTCTGGTAGCTCAAAAGTGCTAGCCGTCTCAAGAGGTTGCACTCCCTCTTTCTTATCCATGATATCTACGCCCTCTGTATCCATAATTGGTTCGTAAAGGGTCTTGAGCTGGCTTGGGGTACGCACAGAAGGTAGGTCAATCGCTGGTGCATAAAGGTGGTTGAGTTTTTCAACACTTTCTAAGACAGTCAAGGCACGCTCAATCTCCTCCGTCTGACGATTGTTAGATAAATCATCGGCATCTACTGCTGCCTTGACTTCAACCTGTCCAATAGCCTCTGGCGTCAACTCCTCATCCTCAACAAAGCGAACAGTAAACTTGAGGTCCTTTCTCATAAAAGCAGTATCAAGTGCCATAATCCAATCCTGATAAGTAGCAATCTGGTCACGTATAGCCACTGGTAGGCGATTATTTTCGACATCAGTGCCATACTGCTGGGTTAAGGTTTCCTTACTTCCCTTACCAACTAGGTAGAGTTTCTTCTCTGCACGTGTCATTGCCACATAGAGTAGACGCATCTCTTCTGAAATACTTGCCCTGCGCTCTTCCCTACGATTTTCCTGGAAGGTCAAGGTCTCAAGAACAACATTTAACTTAGGCAAATTGGTGTTTATCTGGTCTTTGAGGTCAGCTAGATACTTAATACCAAGCCCTTTTTCACGATTGATAATATACTTACCGCTCAAGCCATCCTTGCTGTGACCAATGAACTTGCGATTCATCTGCAGGACAAAGACATACTTGAACTCTAGCCCCTTGGACTTGTGAATGGTCATGAGGCTAACGGCATTTTTGGGAACCAAATCTGTCACTTCCTCTAGGTCGTTACCGCTAGCAATAATCTTATCAATCATGCCAATAAAACGAGAAAGCCCCTTAAATCCTGTCTTTTCATAAGCATTAGCACGCAAGGCAAGGGCATAAAGATTGGCCTGGCGTTGCTCAGCTCGTGGAAGACCTCCGACGTAATCATAATAGAAACGGTCGTTGTAAATCTTCCAAATGAGGTCATAAATCAAATGACACTTACTGTAGTCACGCCAATCTGCCAGAGTCTCTGTGAAGAGAGTCAACTTGGCATCAAGTCCTTGCATCACAACTTCCGGATGAAGGCCTGATTTGGTATGAGCTGCAAGAAGCTTATCATAGAATTGGCCTTTGTCAGCCTGAACTGCGATACGAGTCAGGTCATCCTCGTTGAAGTTAAACATAGGTGAACGAAGGAGAGCAACGAGAGCATAATCGTTAAGAGGATTATTGATAGCACGAAGGGTGTCCAACATAATCATAACTTCTAGTGACTCTAGGTAGCTTGACTTATACTCGTCAGGAACCAAGGGAATCCCGTGTTCCTCGAAACTTACCATCAAGTCCAGATAGGTGTTACGGTTCGGTGCTAGGAGGGTGATGTCCTCAAAACGTACACCCTGCTCATGAAGTTTGATAATTTCTTTGATAACCAAGGAAATCTCACCGCTGCTGATAGCTTGATCAGGACCTTCTTCATCCTCACTCGTACTAGATTCATCACTATTATAAATCAGAACCTCAGTTTCATTTTCAGGATGGGACTCTTTTTGCTTCTGACTACCTGCTACCAACATATGAGTCTTGTCATATAGGATGTCCCCGATTGCCTGATCCATGAGGTGGCTAAAAACACCATTTGTCGCATCAAGGACTTCAGATTGACTACGAAAGTTCTCCTTAAGGAGAATCAGCTTACCTGCATCAGGATTTTCAAGGAAAAGCTGAAACTTACCATTAAAAATCTGAGGGTCTGCCTGACGGAAACGATAAATGGACTGCTTGATATCTCCCACCATGAATCGGTTATGGCCGTTAGATAGAAGTTCCAACATTCGTTCTTGAGTATGGCTATTGTCCTGATACTCATCCACCATAACTTCATGGTAACGGTCACGGTAGCTGACTGCTACCTCTGGATTTTCTTCCAAAATACGGATAGCAAAGTGGGCAATATCCGAGAATTCAAAGGTATTTTCCTGAATCTTTGCCTGTAAATACTGATCCGAAAAATCAAGTACAAAGGACTGAAGTAGCTCCAACATAGGTAGGATATCATCATTATGCTTGGTCAAAACCTCCAGAATGGTGAGCTGAGTATCGACCTCTCGCAACTGAGCCACAAACTCATTTTTGGTCTTGTTGTATGCTTCCTTGTAGGCCTTGAGTTCCTCGTCTTTAGGACGGGTCATATTGGTCAAACCAGTACCTCCTGACAGAGTCAATAGTTGTTTGAGGAGGTCCTCCATATCAGTTTGGTCATTAATCAAGGAGCCCTCAAGAAGGATAATGGCATCTGACACATTATTCAGATACTTGGCCTTGGCAAATTCACGCTGAGCTATACCTAAATGGTCTCTTAAGAAAGCTAGGAAATCAGCCAACAAGCCATCTTTAAGACCGTCTAAAAGCTCATTTTTAGCCTGTTCTGGCTTAGCCTCGATCTGTCCTTTCAAGAGATTTTGACGTAGCCATTTTTCAGGATCTGCAGTAGCCTGAGAAAAGCTGTAAATATCGTAAACTAAATCACGAAAAGCCTTGCTAGTTTTGCTATGTCCAGTGAAATTACGGACCAATTTTTGAAAAAGTTGGGCATCCTTTCCTTGCATGTAATCATTGAAGAGATCAGCATAAACCTCATTTTTCATAAGCGTCTGCTCAGCAAGGTCTGTCATGATACGGAAAGTAGGTGACACACCCAGGAGATAGCCATACTGATTGACCAATTTCTGGGTAAAGGCATCCATGGTTCCAATATCAGCCGTCCCAATCTTGGCAATCTGGTCTGAAAGAAATGCCCGCTCCTCATCCGTCTCTGCCTGTCCTAAATGCTTTGTCAGCCGCTTTTCCAGACGCTCCTTTAACTCACCTGCAGCTTTTACCGTAAAGGTTGAGATAAAGAGTTGATCAATACCAACGCCACGTCCAATCATATCAAGGATACGCTCAACCATGACAAAGGTTTTCCCTGAACCAGCTGAGGCAGATACCAAAATATTAGTACCATTACTGTAAATAGCTTCAATCTGTTCTGGTGTTAACTTGCGATCCTTGTCAGAAGCTGCTTCTTGGGCAATACGTTCCTCAATCTCTGCTGGACTTAAAAAAGCTTTAGTCAACATGGTTATCCTCCTGGTCTTTTTTGTCTACTCTCACAGCATGATCAATGACTGGAAAGGAGATAGTATTTTCAGAAACTTGCATCTGATTCTCTTCCTCAGTTTTTGCCATCAACTCCAAATAGGCTTCCTTCTTGCCCTTTTTGGGTAAACGCAAGAGTTTACGAGCCTGTCCCATGTGGCGGTCGGCCTCGAAGTGAGTAATAGACTTGATTTGATCCCCTTGAACAGACTTGCCATCCTCAGTATAAGGATTGATCGCAAAATTCCCACTTCGAATAACTTCAGCAGCACTCCTAAAGAGCTTAATATTGTAGTCCAACAAGGTTTCTAAATCCTCCTTGTCATAGGTGACAGTCTTTTGCAGATCATAGTTTCCACCAGTCAAATGCTCCGTTTCTGAAGCCACAAAAAGTCCCTTATAAGTCAATTCCTTATGAGCCTGAGCCGCTAGCTTTTCCAAACCAATCTGAGCTAGGTTAAGCTGTGGGACCTGCATGTGAAGATACATAGCCCCAAAAAGTTGATCAGCATCAACCTTATAGGTTTGACGGAGAGCCTCCAGATAGGTCACCAATTGCGGACTTAGGCCATTGTAGAATTTCTGAATATCAAAGACATTTTTACCTGTTTTATAGTCAACAACACCCAGAGCACCATCTGTTAAACGGTCCACTCGGTCAATAATCCCAGTAATCTTGATGCTATTTGCTAAAAGCAAGTCAAACTTGACTTCCTCACACTCAACCTTAACCGCCGCATTGTCACGTAGAACACTGGCAGTTGAACGCGCAATGTCCTCCAAAATCTGACGAGAGAAACGACTCTCTTGGTCCTCGGTATAGAGAATTTCAAAAGGTTGATCCTGATTGGTCTGAGCAATGGCCTTTTCCAATTTATCATCGAAGCTTTCTGATGACGAATCCCCCATCACACGCTCAAAGACTCGGTGTAAATAAGTCCCGTGGTGTCGAGCATCCGGATGGATAGACTCTAGCTCCTCAAGTTCCAAAACATAACGCAAGAAATAAAGATATTGGTTGTTATAGAAGGTCGTCAGAGCTGTAGCTGATAATTTCAGTGGTTCTTCCTCCGGAAAGACCAACTGCATGACCTGATCGTCCACCTTGGTTGTCGTCACATCGTCAATCACCTTTGGAATCAAGACTTGATCCTTATCAAGTCGCTTACGGAGATAGCGTACAGCAACCGACCAGAAAGTCTGGGTTTCTTTGTCCAAGTCAAGATCCAAATGACTACTGTTAAGGGCAATGACAGTCGACAGAAGGTCTCTATAGTTCCCAATCTGGTCCCCCTTTGCTTCGAAACGATTGCGTCCCTTTTCCACCAATGGAATACCAAGGTCAAGAAGCTCCTTCAAATAAACAGACATGTCATCTTGACTTTCATTTATAATTTGTGGCTGACTAAGCACTAATTGTTCACTAGCAGCATTGAAAAGCGACATAGCCACAAAATGACCTCGCTTACTATTGCTCTGCGTAACAATATCCAATCTCCTGTGCTCATCCGTCGCCTCATTGATACGACTACGCTCCTCATCAGACAGGAGACTCTTATTTTGTCCTACCTTAGGAAAATGTGACTGGGTCATCCCCAAGGCAAAAACATACGGAGCCGAATGTGGCTGTATTAAGTCGTATTTTTTCACATTGACCACATCCACAGTAGCTGGAACCGTACGGTAATCACAGGCCAACATTCCCGAACGCAAGATAGACAAAAAGTCGTCCACTGAGAGCGATTCGTCTCCAAAGATAGTCTCAACCTGCTCCAAGATATGAGTGAAAGCCTTCCAAACCTGTTCATTCTGTTCTTTTTCAGCTTCACTGGCCTTGGTGGACAATTCAACCATCTGACTTGGCAGTTGCACGGCCTCTAAAAAGACCACCAGTTTCTTGAGTAGACTAGATCCCTTTTGTTTGCGACTATTAAGAAACTTGTCCAAGGGCTCTATCAATTGTGACCGCAAGGCATTGATCTGGTCTAAATTATACTTATCACGACTATTAGCTGTAAAATCAGACAAGAATTTATGACGCCCCTTGATATCCGCAAAATTGACATAATACTCAAAAAGGTCTAAATCCTCTTGAGCAAAACCACCATAGAGACCGGATTTTACAAGGTTAAGCAAATCCTCAGCACGGTAGTTATAGCGCTTGATACGCTCTAGCGAATCCACAAACTCCACCAAAGGATGGCTAGACATGCTTTCTTCCTTACCGAAATAATAAGGAATATCAAATTTTCGGAAAATCTGCCCCACGTGAAGCTTATAACTCTCCTCGTCACCAAGCAAGACCAAAATATCCTTGTAACGCTTGCCATCTGCCAGCAACTGGCGAATACTCTTGGCAACCTGGGCCACTTCTTCTTTCTGGTTGACCACTTCCCAAACCTTCAGGGCATGCTTATCCTGCTCAGTTACCGTCTCATCTACCGTACTAAAGTCATGACGGCTCTCCAAAAGACGACTAATACGCGCAAAAGAAAGATTGCCCTCCTTGTCTGTCGTCACGTAGTCGGGTATCACCTTATATGTCTGAGCCAAAGTCCTCAAGAAATCCACTGAGGCTTGATAAACATTGCCATAAACAAAATTGGCCTTATAAGCTTTTTGACTAGTATAGGTCCCCACTACAATCTGGTGGCACTTGTCGTTCAAGAGTGCAACCAGAGCCTCCTCCTCAGCCGAGAAACGGGTAAAACCATCAACGACCAAAACTGTGTTACTCAAGGCCTCATCCAGATGTCCTGAGGTAATTTCCTTAAAGAAGGCACTAAGCTTTGATTGATTGTCAAAATCTCCTGCCAACAAGAGGTCCTGAGCTGCACTGAAAATCCTTACCAAATCCTCTTGTTTTTCAACCTGATCCAAATGCTGTAAATCTAATACTGTCATATTGGCCTGCTGCAACTCTTTATAAAGGTCCACTAATTGATTAATAAAGTTGCTATCCTTACGCAAACGGCCATAGACCTTGAGCTCATCATTGCCCATGTGCAACAACACTTTATAAAAAATCATGGCCAAACCTGTATCATCCAACTGAGTCTTTGGGTTACTCGTATTGAGAATAAAATACCTAGCCATCTGAGTAAAACGAGTCACCGTAATGTCAAAAGATGCTGACTGAGGCAGGTATTCTAAAACCTTTCGCTCCTTTTCAAAGGATAGGGCACTAGGAGCAATATAAAAAACCCTCTTTCCCTTTTGAGCATAGCTAGACGCCTGCTCCGTCAGAATTTCTGTTAAATCCTGAGACATATCCGTATAAAGTAATTTCATAAGACGTCCCTTTCTTGTCTCTACACCAGTCGTTCGGACTAAGTCGGACTAAGCAAGAATTTCCATTCACTTAGCACTAACAACCACTAATCCTTGCTATTATAACACAGAATTAACCAACAATCAGACTCCTCCCTCATCCCTTTCTAGCCCTCTGGCCTATGGTCCAGGCATAAGCTTATCTCCTGCAGGAAAAGCCCAAAATATCTGGTCCTCTAGCCAAAAAAAGAACCAAATCAAAAGATTTAGCACCACAACTTTATTTAAAAATTAATTCCTGTTCTAGTAGGAAAAAAGAGAGTGATACCGAACAGCTTTTCAAAAACTCTCCCTTGTCCTACTCCCTCGAGTATTAGTTGATTTAAAAGACTTGATGACGTTAGGAATCCCAGAGCTCTTGTACCTCTTGAAAATAGATTGAGCCTATCTTATCACAGGGATTGAGATAAAACAATAGGTATTATATTAATCAGAGGTTCCCTACACTAACTTAATTAATCACATTTTCACCAACATAAATACTTTCTAAATTACCCAAGGAAACTTCCCCTTTAATGTATAAATCCTTGCTAGTCAAATTGCTTGGATTTTCCTGGTGTTGAATAGCCGAGAGCGAGTTGTCCACATTAATATGTACCCGCCAATCATTGGGCACATAGAGACTCAGACTTCCCAGAGAAACGTCCACATCAAACTGGGCAGACGGGCCCTTCAATACGGCAGTTATCAAAATAAACCGAGGCTTCTCCCAGACTTACATCTGCACTTTTATGAGTAAAGTGTTGGTCATTGAGATATCTGGTCACCGTTGAAAAAGTCACATCAATATCATTACCACCATTGTTAGCGTCTGAGCCAGTAGAACCCAATCCAAAACGATTCTTTGTTTTACTAGAAGAATTGAAGAGGATGTTCAAGCCAATAACTGCAAGAATAGAAGAAAGGATAACGACAGAATTGGATACTGTAAGAAAGTGAAACTGCCCATTGAGTGAAAAGAGAGCCAAAACACCATAGATGAATTCCCAACCAAAGTGGTGTTTCAAAAAACTAGAAAGGGACAAAATAGCCAGTAAGACTACCCAAGCTAACATCCAAAAACTAATTTCCCATTGTATAAAATAGTCTTGTACAATAACCAAAGCTGCCTAAAGGATCAAGAGGATCCCAACTAATTTCTTTCTCATTCTGTTACCTCATTTCGTTTAGTCGTTCTTTTAAAACTGGATAGTAGCGTCTTGATACATGAACCTGCTTGTGGATCTGATAGAAATTAACCGTGCTGGTCCCCGAAAAAGAGTTCTCTAAAGAATAAATCTGCTTTATGTTGACAATGGTTGATTTGGAAATCCGACAAAAGGCAATCGTAAGCAGCTCTTCTGTTTGACCTCATAGGCCTCGTCCTTGGTATGCCCATAAATCCTCTCTCCATCTGTTTCAAAAAAAGAAGCGTTTCCAAATCCAGAAAATATTCGCTACGATCTTTATAAAAAGGCTAAAGGAGCCAACAACTTTTGCTTTAAAATGGACTCTTGGAGCTGTGCTATTTCTTCTGTTAATTGAGGAGCTCGAATCAAGATTTCATACTCACCTATAGAAGGGTCCAATGCGATGCTAACTTTCATAATACTCCTTTTCTGTCCTTTTGATGGTTCTTCTATTATAACAGCTGCTTTAAACTAAACAAGGCCTTTTTGGTAAGTGGTAAAGTTTAGACCCTAAGAGGTAAAAACAGACAAACAAAAGAACCTGGCAATTACCAGGCTCTCATTTTTAGTAGAGAGGACTACCCTCCTAATTGTAATCAGTTTAACAATGACTAGCTCTATGAGAAAACAACTACTATTTCACAGTATCTTCACGACTCACTTTTTGTGATTCGATAGCTTTACCATTGATATGGTAGTCGCTGTAGTTAGAACTGCTACCACTAGAGTCACTATCGTCACCAACATATTCCACATTACATGACCATGAAATTTTGTCTTTAACATCTCCTGATGACTTGAGCTTCGAATCATAGCCATAATAGAAATCATAGACTGCCGTGAAAGTTACTTTAAAGTTCTTTTCACCAGTCTGAACGACTTTAGTTACATCAACATCTGAGAAAGTAATACTATCAGCGGAACGGTTCTTGGCTCCCGTAGTATTTTTATCGATATCAGCCGTTACATCCTTATACATGGTATCATCAGTACCATTAAAGGAAAATGTCAGAAACACCATCTGGAGTTGTGTTATGATTTGAGGCATAACTATCAAACTTACCATAAGTTGCTGCTTCATAACGATCTGCTACTTGACCACGTGAGTAATAATAAAAACCAAATCCATAACCAGCAAGCGCTAAGACTACCACAACAATACCAGCAATAATCAGGATTTTCTTTCCTTTTGCCATGGCTGGATTGGCCAGTTTAGCAGCCTTACCATATGAGATAAACTGATAGATGATCGACACATCATAACCTGAAGACCTACCTATAAGAAATTCCTCAGGAAGAGGCTGACGACCTACTTAGTTTTTGAAGGCCTTCATCCAGATTACTTGTGCTTCTTTAGAAGTAGATTATGAATGTTCTTCGGTGTGAGTCTGGTCTTCGCGAGACACCGGCGTGAGCTCCTCAGTTTCTAATAAAGTCGTTTCCTCTTCGTCATCAAGGGCCACATCTTCAACCACTTCCTCGGCAACGTCATACTCATCAATTTTTTCTGTTAGTTCAGGAGAAGTAACTTCCTAATCCAATCCCATTGCGGAAATGCCTTTAATAGCCTTTAAATCAAAATCTGATTTTTGGCCTTCTTCAATTTCTAAGACATGGGGCGGACGACCAACTGCCTTTTCAAATAAATCAATCCACTTTTCTTTTGTTGCCATAAAGACTCCTATACACTTGCCTTTTCAAAAATCGTTAAGCTTACTTAGATAAGCTTACTTAGAATAGAAGACCTATTGTAAATGATGACATGATAGTAAATACGATTGCAAACAAGATAGACAAAACGAAACCGTTCAAGAGTTCTGCCAAGATCATTTGATAGAACTTATCAGCCTTCCATGCTGTTGTTACAGGAACAATTGTAAAGAGGTTAGCAATTGCAAACAAAGTACAAACGATATTAAGCAAAAAGCTTGGGAAGACAACAAGTCCAATAGCTCCCAACAAGATAGTTACAAGCAATACTGGCAAGGCTAATGATGTCAAACGACCAAAACGATCGAAGCTATTTAAGAAGGTTGTTGCAGGGGCACGAAAGATGGCCTTACGTGTTATAAATCCTGCCAAGATGAAGGAAAAGATAAAGAGGAAGGCAGCTAAAATACTTGCAAAGAAAGCCGCAAAACCAATACTAGATGCATGACTTGAAACTGATGGTGAGTAATCATTTGATCCGAAAGATCCAAAGATACTGCTGAATACACTCGCTGTTGACTCTAAAGTGTTAACCACTTTACGTGCTATTGCGCTCAAGATAGTAAAGAATGCAAGCCCTGTAAAGAATGACAAGAAGATATAATTAAGCCAAGCATTATGTTTACCATAATCTGTCATATCTGCTGGACGACGCCATGCATTAAGCAACCCTGTCCAGTAATTTTTGAAAGTTGTTGCAAATGCTGATGGTCGGGCTGGAACAACTACAGCTTGGCCATTGATAAATTGGATATTTTGACCTGGTTGAAGAGGTTGACCGTTAGCAAAAGCTACTTGCTGACCAGCTTGCCCATTCGCAAAACCAGCTTGTGGTCGCACTGCTTGATTTGGCACTCCTTGGACTGGAGTTGGTTTAAGCCCCTGCAAAGATTGGTTGTGCTGGTGTTTCTTGGGCACTAGCGAAAGCTGGTTGAACTGGCGCTTCTTGTACTGGAGCAGTTTCTGCTGCTGGGGCGTCATCTTGGAACTCACCAGCTGCAAGTGCTGCTGCAATTTCTTCTTCAGTCGCTGAACGACCATTGATGGCTTCAAAAAAGTCTAACCAATCTGCTTTAGTCATAATAATCTCCTTAAAAATACATAGAATGACTTTATTCTATCACAAATAAAGCCATTAATAAATGTCATTTTTATTAGAAAAAGGTTCGGAGCAAACTGTCCAAACCTTTATAACTTCTTATTTACTTCTTTGTAGAGATTTTTGAATCTGACGATCTAGCTCACGTTTAATGTGTGGTTCTGGTGCAAATCGCTCTTCCCAATCACTTGGTTTAAGAATTTTGTGGGTCACAGGATCAAAGTGAGCTTTGCCATCTGGGAAAATTTTACCCATATTAGCCTCATGAACAGTATCAAAGAAAGGCTTAGGATCCACACCCATAAGGACAAATGAGCCATAGGTCAAGTAAAGCAAGTCAGTCAATGCATCCACCTGATCAACCATAGTTGACTCTGAGTGCTCTTTAGAACTAACTTTGAGCGCTGCCTTGTCAAGAGCAGCATGCAAATCTAGAACAGCCTGACCAAAGACACGCTTGTCCCCACCTGATGAAGCATAGAGGAATTCGACAATTTCTTCCAACTTGAAGTCCGAACGGTGACTAGCTTCCTCAATACCGTAAACACGAGGCATATCGGTAGTTGAGCCATCCATCAAATGGTGGAAATCCTTAACCTTGTTGAAATTATCATCATCACTGGTAAATGAATTCTCTGTTTCAAAGTGAATCAAACCATAGTGTGACAAGGCTTTGGCAATCCCATTCTGGTTATTAGTATCAGTGACATGGGTAGCCTGGTCTTTCAGTTCATCTTCACCATTTCCCATGGCAACACCAACGCCAACGCCAGACAGCATTTCTAGGTCATTTTCCGAATCCCCAAAGGCCATAACCTCACTGAGTTCGAAATCAAAAACCTCACCTAGATGAGCGATACCTTTCAACTTAGATTGATCCGCTGAAATAATATCGGCTGAGTAAGGACTTGAGCGGGTAATCTTCACATGAGGAAATTTTTCTTTAATATCTTGTGTTTCACCCACCGTCGCTACCATAACTACCTGATAAATAGGCTCACGCATGATAGTTTTAAGGGTTTCAATGCTTTGTGGCTTGAAACGACGAATTAAAGACTTGAAACTACGCTCCACCATCTTAGCCCAGGACTTAGGGACAATACGACTAACGATTTGCCCAAACTTACTCGTCCCCATACTGATGATATTAGAACCAACAAGACCTGTACTAGTCCCTAGAGAAATCTCTCTACGGTGCTTGGTGGCATAGCGAATCAAGTTGTAGACTGTTGATTTAGGGAGCTGGTTTTGATAAAGGACCTTGTCGTGAGTCAAAATATACTGACCGTTATAAGTGACTGCAAAATCCAAACCTAGATTGTCCATGAAAGGCTGGACAAATCCTGGACCACGACCTGTTGCCAAACCAACTAAGATACCATCTTCCTTCATCTGACTGATGGCTTTTTTGGTTGAACTAGACACGCGTTTTCGGTCATTTAGAAAAGTCCCATCAATATCAAAAAAGACTGCTTTAATGGCCACAGAGCTCCCCTCCTTCTAACATTTTATGCTAAAATAAATTATAACATAAATAAGATAGTGAGTAGTATAAATGATTAAAAAAATCCTAGTCCTTCATACTGGAGGAACCATTTCCATGTCCGCAGATGACGATGGCAAGGTCAGTCAAAATGCTGATAATCCCATGAACCATGTTGGACTTGATCTAGATAATCTAGCCTTAACTGTTCTAGACTTCTTTAACATCCCTAGCCCACACATTACGCCTTACCACATGCTTGATATTTATAAAAAAATCAAGGAAACAGCTGGACAATATGATGGGGTGGTTATCACCCACGGAACAGATACCCTGGAAGAAACAGCCTACTTCCTAGATACCATGAACGTTCCTGAAATTCCAATCGTCATAACTGGTGCCATGCGTTCGTCAAATGAGCTAGGAAGCGATGGCGTCTACAACTATCTCTCAGCCCTTCGTGTCGCAAGCAATGACAAGGCTGCCGATAAAGGTGTCCTAGTCGTTATGAACGATGAAATCCATGCGGCCAAGTACGTGACTAAGACCCATACTACAAACGTGGCAACCTTCCAAACACCAACCCATGGTCCACTAGGCATCATCATGAAGCATGATATCCTCTGGTTCAAAACTGCTGAGCCTCGTGTTCGCTTTGACTTGAAACAAATTACAGGAACTGTGCCAATCATTAAGGCTTATGCTGGAATGGGAATTGGAGATGGTATCATCAGTCTCCTAGCCCCTGAAAAGATTGACGGCGTGGTTATCGAGGCTCTAGGCGCCGGAAATCTCCCACCACTAGCTGCAAGAGAAATTAAGTCACTTATGGACAAGGGAGTTCCCGTTGTACTCGTTTCCCGTTGCTTTAACGGCATCGCCGAGCCAGTCTATGCCTATGAAGGTGGTGGTGTTAAACTCCAAGAAGCAGGCGTTATGTTCATCAAAGAACTCAATGCTCCAAAAGCTCGTCTCAAGCTCCTCATTGCACTCAGTGCAGGACTAGAAGGCCAAGAATTGAAAGATTATATTGAAGGGTAAGACATGAAACTTAGCATTGAAGCAACTGATAAATTGGAAAACAAAGATTTCCACTAGGAACTAATCGTCTTACAGACACATGTCACCATGGTCTGTGGTACTGTGCTAGCCAGTCTATCCCGGATTGCATGGCTGAAGAAAAAATACTAGTTTATAGATAAGGTTTTACTACTTTACAAATAAGATTTGTTCAATGATTCGAAAAACAGAAAAACCAGTTAAGAAAATCTCAACCGGTTATCTTACTTATGTTAATCGCCTAAACTGGTCATTCTTCCGTCTAGACTTGTTATGATTTTAAGAAGAGGGATTCTACGTTATGAAAAAGAAAAAAGGATTTTTGGAAATTGAGGGATGAAAGCTGTAGAATATGGGTAAATTTAGCCTCTTCCTGGGCATCACTATTAGTTTTGATAAACCTTAAAGTCTTGAGGATGCTTTTGAAAATTGGGGTTATAAATTACTTTAATTTTTACTGTCATTGTTTTTCCTCCTTTTTAGGAATGGTTTGACCTAGCCAAAACGTTTTATTATCAAAACCTAACTCGTTTTGATGGTTTTATTATAGGGTCTCTAACTTAAAGAAAGCTTGTAATAAACTTGAAGGAAGCAAAAACTCTCAGTGAGTTCACTGAGAGTTTTTGTTATCATGGATAAAATAAGGTAAAGCCTGCAAAATAAAATATAAGACCTATCATCCTAAGAAAGAAGGCATGGCAGATAGCAAAAAATCGAGTTTTAACCGCTTCTTTTTCATTGGTTTCCTCCTCAGTCAAACTCATCTTGGTTTCTCAAATGAGCTTCTAGCACCTGCCAATCAGGATTCTCACGCCAGTTAGGGTCAGAAACAATTTGACTGGCCACGCACCTTGCTTCTTCTAGGATATTATAGTCTTCCACAATATCAGCCACCTGAAATTCAGGAATGCCTGACTGCCGCGTCCCGAAAATCTCTCCTGAGCCACGCATTTTAAGGTCCTCTTCTGCTAAAACAAAACCATCCGTAGTCTCACACATGGCCTGCATGCGTTTTTTACCGGTATCATTTTTAGGATTAGCCACCAAGACACAGTAAGACTGCTTGTCTCCACGCCCTACACGGCCTCGAAGCTGGTGAAGCTGGCTAAGTCCAAAACGATCCGCATCCATAATAACCATAACCGTAGCATTAGGTACGTTAACTCCAACTTCAATAACTGTGGTTGATACTAAAATCTGAGATTTTTTGTCCTTAAAATCCTGCATAATTTGGTCTTTTTCATCATTTTTCATCCGACCATGCATCAGAGCCACCGTAGCTGAATCTCCAAAAAACTCTGTGAGTTCCTGATGAAGGGCAACAGCATTTTTCAAATCAAGAGCCTCAGACTCTTCAATCAAAGGAGAAATAAAATAGACCTGAGCATCTTTTTCCAACTCACTCTTAATCCAAGTCAATACGGTGTCTAGTTGCTCATGTTTAACCCAACGGGTAATAATAGTCTTACGTCCAGCCGGCATCTGATCAATGATTGACACATCCATCTCCCCAAAGGCAGTGATTGCTAAGGTCCTAGGAATGGGTGTTGCTGTCATCATGAGGACATCAGGATTGTCTCCCTTCTCTCGGAAAATACGACGTTGATTAACTCCAAATCGGTGCTGTTCATCAGTAATCACCAACCCAAGTTTATGATAAATCACCGCATCCTGAATCAGTGAGTGAGTTCCCACAATCATTTGAGCCTCCCCAGACTCAATTTTAGAAAGAGCTACTTTCTTATCTGCCATCTTCATCCCAGAAGTTAAGAGGACTACCTTTAGCTCAGGAAAAAGTCCCTTCAAACTCTGATAATGCTGCTCTGCTAAGATTTCCGTCGGCACCATAAGGGCAGACTGCAATCCTGCCGTATAAGCCCCATACATGGCAAGACTAGCAATAACTGTCTTTCCTGAGCCCACGTCTCCCTGCAAGAGACGGTTCATGTGAGCCCCAGATTTCATATCAGCTAGGATTTCTGATAAACTGCGCTCCTGGGCTTTGGTCAGAGGGAAAGGAAGGGTAGCAATCTTGGCTTTTATTTTTACCTCATCGTAAGAAATCGCTAGTCCATTGGTCTCTGATTTATTCTCAGCCTTTAGCACCTGTAAATTCATCTGGAAATAAAAGAGCTCCTCAAACTTAATCCTACGTAGGGCCTGCTTATATTCAGCCAAATCTTTAGGAAAATGCATGACACGCACAGCCTCTTGACGTCCCATGAGACGATACTTGTCCATCAGCACTTGGGGAAGACTTTCCTCCAACAAATTAAGGGCGCCACTGTCAAAAGCTACCTTTATAGCCTTTATCAGCTGGGCCTGACTAACACCCTGAGCCACATGGTAGACTGGCTGCATATCGTCCTCAACATGGGCCAAGACTTTCATACCAGTCACTGCAGACTTCTTACGGTCCCACTTACCAAAGATAGCCACTTCTGCCCCCACCTCAAACTTGTCCACAAGATAAGGCTGATTAAAGAAATTAATGGCAATCACAGCTTCACCCTGCTTTATTTTAAAGCTAAGACGATTACGTTTAAAGCCATAATACTGCACATTGGCCGGTGTTACCACTGTTCCTGTAATGACGGCCTTTTCTCCATCCATCAGTTCAAAGATGGACTTACTCTTAAAATCTTCATATCGAAAAGGAAAATAAAGCAAGAGGTCCCCAACTGTGTGTAAATCTAATTTGGTAAATTTTTCAGCGGACTTAGGACCAAAGCACTTCAAATCCGCAATTGGTGAATCTAGTTGAATCATATTCTATATCATTTCTATCGAGTTCTGTTCCTTGTAAAAGAGGAAGCCTTATCAGCTATTATAACACATGGAAATGATCTTCCCTAAAATCAAAAAATCCAGTATCAAACTGGATTTCCTTTTTTATATTAGTCATAGCTACGAGGTACACGATCACTAAGTAAACAAAGGACCTCGTAGTTGATTGTGCCACGCTTTTCAGCCACCTCTGTCGCAGTAATGCTCGCTCCTCCATTTTCACCCATAAGCGTAACTGGAGTTCCTAGTGGATAAACCTTAGGAAGGCGAACAGTGATCTGGTCCATAGACACACGCCCAACAATAGGACAAAGTTGTCCATCCACAATAACATGGAAACCTTGTAAATCTCTAGTCCAACCATCCGCATAGCCAATCGGAAGCGTTCCAATAACTTCTTCAGCCGTAGTTGTATAGGTTGCACCGTAACCCACGTCTTGACCGGCTGGAAGGGTCTTAACATGAATAAGAGCTGTCTCTAAACTTAGGGCAGGTTGAATATTATAGGGAAGTTCCAAGACACTGCCACTAGGATTGAGACCATAGATGACAACACCCAGACGTACCGTATTAAAGACGGTTGCTGCATGCCAAATACTTGTCGCTGAGTTGCTAGCGTGCACCAAGCGAGGTCTATCAGTCAAGTTATCCACCAAATCGGTGAAGAAAGATAATTGACGCTTAAATTTACTATCATCTGCTTCATCAGCTGTTGCAAAATGAGTAAAAATACCTTCGACATCAGCACCAAGAGCCTTCAGACCAGCAATCAAGTTATCTGCGTCCTTTAGGTTACGTACCCCAATACGACCCATACCTGAATCAACCTTAATATGACAGGTCAAACCTATCAAATCAAGCCCTTGTTTCTGAGCCAGTGCCAACCACTCAAGTGAGGCCACCGTCAGACTAATGTTTTCTTGAATAGCCAAGGGAACACCATCTGGCAAGACTACTCCCAAAATAAGTATCGGTTGCTCTATGCCAGCTTGACGAAGTTCAAGCGCCTCATCTAGGTTAGAAACACAAAAACCATCCACCTGCTTAGACACATGTTTAGCCACTTCAACAGCGCCATGACCATAAGCATTGGCCTTTACAACTGCAAAAGTCTGCACCTGTTTAGGAATATGACTAACCACTTGTTCAATATTTTCTGAAATTGCTGACAGATCAACCTTTGCCAAGGTTGGTCGATGTAAACTCGCAATCATAAGCTATCCTCTTCCAACACCTATCTCTTGTTTTTTTCTAAAATGACACTTGCCTGAACAAAATCACCACTATGAGAAATGGAGATAAAGACATTTCCTTCAAAAGGCGACTGAGTAACCACGGGAGCTCCCTTATCATTATTTAGAATTTCAATATCCTTAAAACCGACTGCTCCGATTCCAGTACCCCAGGCCTTTGAAAAAGCTTCCTTCCCCGCCCAACGGCCTGCCAGAAACGACATCTGACGCTCTCCAGAAAGGGACTCGAAACGCTCCCATTCTTTTGGTGTCAGTACTTTCTTTGCAAAACGTGGGTTTCGGTCATAGGCCTTTTTAACTGCTGAAATTTCCTGCAAGTCTATACCATGTCCAAAAATCATAAACTATTTTGAAAGGGTAGTATGGATTTCACGAATAAGGTTAACCGTTTTTTCCCAACCGAGGCATGGATCTGTGATTGATTTTCCATAAACTTCAGGTGTATCTTGACGACCATCTTCAAGATAAGATTCAATCATAAAGCCACGCACAGTATCTGCAATACGCTTATCCCACTCACGGTTAAGAAGAACTTCACGCACAATACGGATTTGCTCCATGAAGTTTTTACCAGAGTTATCATGATTTGTATCAACAAGAATAAATGGATTTTCTAAACCAAATTCACTATATTTATCCCAAGCCTTAACTAAGTCCTCGTAGTGGTAGTTAACCTCGTTTTGACCATATTCGTTACTAGAACCACGTAAAATAGCATGTGCTAATGGATTACCGTCTGTTTTCACTTCATGGCCATTGTAGATAAACTCTTGCTCATTGTGAGCAGCATAGATAGCATTGAACATGACATTAAGATTTCCAGAAGTTGGATTTTTCAACCCCGTTGGAACATCAAGCCCCGAAGCCACAAAACGATGTTCTTGATCTTCAACTGATCGAGCACCAATAGCATGGTAACTTAACAAATCTTCAAAATAGATCAGATTTGTCGGATATAGCATCTCATCAGCAAGCGGAAGTCCGGTTTCCCTAATAATGCGAGATTGTAGACGACGCACTGCCTTAATACCTGTTATAAGATCAGTAGCTCCTTCTGCATCAGGTTGGTGAACAAGTCCTTTATAACCATCACCATTTGTGCGTGGTTTAGCCGTATAAACACGCATAACAATGAAAATCTTATCCTTGACTTCCTCTTGCAACTTAGATAGGCGATGAGCATAGTCAAGTACAGCTTTTTCATTATCTGACGAACATGGTCCAATAACTAAGAGAAGACGATCATCCTCACCTTTAATTATCTTAGCTAAGGCACTATCATTAACCTGTTTTTTCGCCAAGTCATCTCCTGTAAGAGCATGTGCTTTTCTTACTTCTGCTGTATCAATTAATGAACTAATTTTATGAATTCCCATTTCCCTATTCTCTACTTCCTATTTTAGATAAAGAGTCGAGCCGTTTGGAAGATCCCAAAACGGCTCAATTCTTTACATTCAGACTGTTTTCAAATTATTATTTTGAAAGTGTTGCGTGAATTTCACGAATCAATTGCTCAGTATTATCCCAACCAAGACATGGGTCAGTAATTGATTTTCCATAAACTTCTGGTGTGTCCTGACGACCATCTTCAAGATAAGACTCGATCATAAATCCACGTGCAAACTTATTGATTTTTTCATTCCAATCACGGTTAATCAAGGTCTGACGTACAATACGTACTTGCTCCAAGTAACGTTTACCAGAATTATCGTGGTTCGTATCAATCACGATAAATGGATTTTGAAGTCCCATCTTTTCATAGGTGTTAATAGTATCAAGGATATCATCATAGTAGAAATTAGGAATATTCTTCCCGTATTCATTTGTTGATCCACGAAGGATAGCGTGTGCTAACGGATTTCCAGATGTCTGAACTTCTTCACCGTTAAAGAGGAAGTCTTGTTTGTTTTGTGCAGCATAGATACCATTAAACATAATGTTAAGGTTACCTGATGTTGGATTTTTCATTCCAGTTGGTACGTCAATACCCGACGCGACGAAACGGTGTTGTTGATCTTCTACAGAACGAGCACCGATGGCAATGTAGGACACAAGGTCATCTACCAAAGGAAGGTTTTCCGGGTAAAGCATTTCGTCAGCAGTTGTGATACCAGTTTCTGTGATAACACGGTAGTGAAGATTACGTACAGCTTTGATACCATTAATTAGATTCGGTTTTCCTTCAGCATCAGGTTGGTGCACAAGCCCTTTATACCCATCACCGTTTGTACGAGGTTTAGCAGTATAAACACGCATAACCATAAATACTTTATCTTTCACTTCTTCTTGAAGTTTAGCCAAACGGTGTGCATAATCAAGAACTGCATCCTCATTATCAGATGAACATGGACCAATCACCAAAAGTGTACGGTTGTCCTCACCCTTGATGATTGCCTCAAGCTCTTTATCACGAGCTTGCTTCTTGGCAAGGGCTTCTCCTGTCAATGTAGTTGATTCTTTAACTGCATCAAAATCAATTTTTTCACTTACTGCTTTAAAAACCATTATAATTACCTATTTCTTTTTATCTTAAACTGTTTACGACCGTGACAATTTTTGAATTTCTTACCAGAGCCACATGGACAGAAGTCATTACGACCAACCTTGCTAAAGTCAATCTCTTGACCATTAGCATCTGCTTGATGTGCTTGAATATTGCCTGTTGCTGTTGTTGAAACACGTTCATTAACATGTTCACGAGATTGTTCGTGGATTTGTGCTTTCATCATCGTACGAGTTACATCATACTCAATAGCACCAATCATATCTTGGAACATCTTGAAACTTTCAGATTGATACTCAACGATTGGGTTGTTTTGCGCATAACCACGCATACCAACGGCGTTACGTAATTGATCAAGGGCATCAATGTGGTCTGTCCACTTATTATCAACAACCATCAAAATCAAGACTTTTTGGAATTCGCGAATAGCCTCCTCTGAACGCAATTTCTTAATTTGACGATCATAAACATTATCTGCTAACTCAGTCAGATAAACCTTGATAGCATCATAATTAACACTACGTTTAGTCACCTCTCCCACTTCTTTTAGATCTTCAAGCGAGATGGCATCCTCAGGAACCAAGGCCTGACGTGCAAAGTTCAAGATACCTTTAAGAGCTTCTTCTTGATCGTTACGACTGTGTCCATCAACCATACGGTTAATAGTACGCTTGATCATAGCCTTGATTTCAGGTTCAAGGTCACGTTCTGCTGTAATAACATCATAACGCTCAGCGTAGATGATTTCACGCTGTTCACGCATAACGTCATCGTACTGAAGGACTTGTTTACGAGTATCGTAGTTATTCCCTTCGACACGTTTTTGAGCTGATTCCACTTGACGGGTCAACATACGTGATTTGATAACAATATCTTCGTCATCAGCGTTCAAACGTTCCAAGACATGCTTGATACGGTCAGAACCGAAACGACGCATCAATTCGTCTTCAAGTGATAGGTAGAATTGAGACTCCCCTGGATCCCCTTGACGTCCCGAACGACCACGCAACTGGTTGTCGATACGACGACTTTCATGACGCTCTGTACCAATGACACAAAGTCCACCAAGCTCCAGAACACCTTCACCAAGTTTGATGTCAGTACCACGACCGGCCATATTGGTCGCAATCGTAACAGCACCACGTTGACCTGCATTCATGATAATATGCGCTTCTTTTTCGTGGTTCTTGGCATTAAGCACTTCGTGAGGAATACCTGCGTCAACCAACATCTTAGAAATCAAGTCAGATGTTTCAACGGCAACCGTACCAATAAGAACTGGTTGCCCCTTCTCATAACGATGCTTAACATCTTGTACCACAGCACGGAATTTAGCATCCAAAGTTGAGTACAGAAGGTCATCATGGTCAATACGTTGAATTGGACGGTTTGTTGGAATTGGGATGACTCGCATGTTATAGATTTCACGGAATTCATCCTCTTCAGTCTTACCAGTACCAGTCATACCTGACAATTTCTTGTACATACGGAACATATTTTGGTAAGTGATTGAGGCAGAAGTCTTGGTTTCCTCTTGGACTGGTACACCTTCTTTAGCCTCAATGGCTTGGTGGAGCCCATCTGAAAAACGACGACCTTCCATGGTACGACCAGTAAATTGGTCAACAATAAGGATTTCTTGCTCAGGACTTACCACGTAGTCAATATCACGCAACATAATGTAGTTGGCACGAAGGGCATTGTCAATATAGTGAGTCAAGGCAACATTGTCAATATCGTACAAATTTTCCAAGTTGAAGAACTCTTCAGCCTTGTCAATACCTGAGTCATTCAAACCAATTGTTTTTGTTGGAATATCAATCGCATAATCATCTTCAGTCAATGTCTTAACAAAAGCATCCGCACGGTGATACAACTGATTAGTTTCTGAACTTACAGGCCCTGATACGATCAATGGTGTACGAGCTTCATCAATAAGAACCGAGTCAACCTCATCGACCAAGGCAAAGTTCAATGGGCGTTGTACCCTGTTTTCCTTACGAACAACCATGTTATCACGAAGATAGTCGAAACCTACCTCTGAGCTGGTTGAGTAAGTGATGTCACAATTATAAGCTTCACGTTTTTCAGCTGGTGATTTAGATGAAAGGTTGATCCCTACTGACAAACCGAGCCAACTATAAAGCTCACCCATTTCAGTCGCATCACGCTCTGAAAGGTATTCGTTAACGGTGATAACGTGTACACCTTCACCTGAAATAGCATTCAAGTAGACAGGCATTGTCGCAGTAAGGGTTTTCCCTTCCCCTGTACGCATCTCCGCTACGTCACCATGGTGAAGCACAATACCACCCATAATTTGCACACGATATGGGAAAAGTCCAAGGACACGTTTCGCTCCCTCACGAACAACCGCAAATGCCTCCGGCAAGAGCTGATCTAGACTTTCTCCGTTTTGATATCGTTGTTTAAATTCTTCTGTTTTTGCCTGAAGTTCTTCATCTGAAAGAGCCGCCATTGCATCAGCATAGCTCTCAACTTTCTTGGCAGTTTTTTCTAGTTTTTTAATTTCGCCCTTATCATTTTCAATGATTTTGCGTAATATATTTGCCATCTTTTTTCCTTTCGACAGTCCTTATCTCCGTATTTTACCACAAATGCCCCTTTTAAACAAGAAATCACTCAAGTATTGACAAAGAAAAAAGCCCTAGTTTAAAGGCTTTCACAACAGATTAGCAAATAAACTAAAACTTCTTTATTAGATTCACTGAAAATATCGACAATAACACTTCAAGGCTATCCCTCAATGATTTCTTGATTCTCTAAGAAATCCTCAAAGTCGTGTAAGAGATTTTCAAAGGCCTGTTCAAAGAAAGCTCTATCACTACTACTATAATCCTTCATAATCATAGGGCTGGCCTCAAAATCCACGTAAAATTCGTATTCCAGGACACCATTTTCCCAGTAAAATTTGATACTAGGAGAGGCTGTCTTTTCACCACACATACCAGAAATTGCCCGTTGCAAACCATAAATGTGGTCTCCATAGTCTTTCAAACGATAATAAGCTCCCTCAAAATAATAGGATCATCCAATTTCAACACGCTCAAAAAGAGCTGATAATGCTTGTTCATTACTCATACTCAAGCCTCGTTAGGGTGACTGACAATCATCTCTAATTGTCCATCAATTTCCCAATCTGTAACATTATTTGGAAGAAGGAAGTGATCACCTTTTTTTAGACAATAAATGCGTGAATCGACAGTCAAAGTCCCATTACCAGAAAGTACTGAACAGAGCAAATAAGGGGCTGATTGCTTGAAATCAACTAATCCACTGAATTTCCATTTGTATACTGTGAAAAAGGCGTTTGATGTCAAACAAGTCATCTCTAACTGCATGGTCTTAACAGTTGATGGGACACTATTTTGGGGCTCCCCAAGATTCAGAACATCAAGAGACTGTTGGATGTGAAGCTCACGTTGATTGCCTTGATCATCTCTACGATCAAAGTCATATACACGATAAGTGGTATCGCTAGATTGTTGTGTTTCTAGGATAAGGATACCTGTACCAATAGCATGCATGGTGCCGCTTGGTACAAAGAAAAAGTCACCTTTTTTTACAGGCGTTTTCGACAAAAGCCCATCCCAATCACCCGCTTCAATCAAAGTTGCCAGCTCTTCCTTGGTTTGAGCCTTGTGGCCATAGATAATTTCAGCGCCCTCTTCGGCGTCAATAATATACCAACACTCCGTCTTTCCTAGTTCACCTTCATGCTCCATACCATAGGCATCGTCTGGGTGTACCTGCACTGACAGCCAATCATTAGCATCCAAAATCTTTGTCAACAAAGGAAATACACTCGCCTTTGGATGTCCAAAAAGTTCTGGTTTGTCTTTGTAAAGTTCTGCTAGATGAAAACCAGAATACTTCCCGTTCTTGACGTAAGATACACCATTAGGATGAGCAGAGATTGCCCAGTATTCTCCAGTGTGTTCACTAGGAATATCATAACCAAACTCTGTCTTAAGTCGATTACCTCCCCATATTTTTTCATGCATTGGCGAATCTAAAAATAAAGGTTCCATTACATCCTCCTGTATAGAGCAAAACGCCTTAAGATCATGTCTTAAAGCGATTTTACATATTTGGGTTATTTGCGTGAGTATTTGTCAGCTACATCTTTGGCAAGTGCAAAGTTACCAAGTGTTGCAGACCCATTACCTGAAACAGCCGGTGTCACAATATACTCAGTCACGTCTGGCACTGGAAGGTAACCATTCAACAGAGCTGTGAATTTTTCACGGACACGGCGAAGCATGTGTTCTTGTCCCATAACACCACCCCCAAAGACGATCACCTCTGGGCGGTAGAGCACAGTTGCTTGGACAGCAGCTTGAGCAATGTAGTAAGATTGAACATCCCAAACCTCAGAGTTTTGCTCAATCAATTCACCACGAATACCTGTACGGGCTTCAAGCGATGGACCAGCAGCCAAACCTTCCAAACATCCGCGGTGGAATGGACACGTTCCGTTAAATTCATTGGCAACATCATTTGGGTGAAGTGGTACATAGACGTGACCCACCTCAGTATGACCTAAGCCACCAAGGAATTCTCCATTTTGAATAGCACCAGCACCAATACCAGTTCCGATAGTGTAATAAACAAGACTCTTAACACCTTTACGAGCAAGTGTTTCACCATAAGCAGATGAATTCACATCAGTCGTAAAGTAGAACGGAACATTAAATTCCTTAGCGATTAAACCAAGAAGGTCTATGTTTGACCAGTGTGGTTTTGGCGTTGAAGTTACAAAACCATATGTTTCTGAATTTGGATCAACATCTATCGGACCAAATGAACCAATAGCGATTCCTTCCAACTGATCTTCATAACGTTTGAAAAATTCAACCGTACGATCAATTGTTTCGTAAGGTGTAGTTGTTGGGAATTGAGTTTTTTCAATGACTTGGAATTTCTCATCACCAACAGCACAAACAAACTTTGTACCACCAGCTTCCAAGCTTCCGTATAGTTTAGCCATATGTAAAGCTAACTCCTTTTATGATTAATAAATAACTATCTTGTCACTATTATAAAGAAAAGCAAGATAAAAGACAATCTAAATAAAAGCATATTTAAGCTGCTACCAACTTGGCTTCATATCACTCTTCTTTATAAAACATTCAACTAAAAAAGCCGAAACAGCTTCGACTTTTCTAGCTTATTATTTAACTGCGATGAAGTCATCACCCTCAGCAACTGAACCAGTTGCTACTGATGAAACATCTTCGTAGTCTGCAGTGTTTGTAACGATAACCATAGTTGTATCGTCAAGACCTGCTTCAGTGATAACTGAGCTATCGAAGGTAGCCAAGACATCACCTTTTTTAACACGTTGATTTGCTTGAACCTTAGCATCAAATCCTTTACCGTCAAGTGAGACAGTATCGATACCGATGTGGATAAGCACTTCAGCACCTTTATCAGATTTTAGACCGTAAGCGTGACCTGTTGGGAAGGCAATTTGCACTTCACCATCAAATGGTGCAACAACTCGGTTACCTGAAGGTTTGATAGCGGAACCTTTACCCATAGCTCCTGAAGAGAAGACTGGGTCATTTACATTTTCCAAAGCTACAACTTCACCTTTAAGTGGTGCAGCAATTGTTTCAGCTTGCAATGCAACTGGAGCAGAACCTGCTGAGGCGATATCTTCAGCAACAACTTCTGTTTGAGCTTCAACCTCTTCCTCTTTATATCCAAAGATCCAAGTAAGAGCGAAACCAAGAGCAAGTGTTACAAGTACCATGATTACATACTTAAGTACTTGACCATTTAGGTAGAGAAGAGTACCAGGAACGATTGTTACACCAAATCCTGTACCAGCAAGGTTAAGGATTGATGCCAACCAACCACCAGCAGCACCAGCGATAAGACCCATGATAAATGGTTTACCGAAACGAAGGTTAACCCCGAAGATAGCTGGTTCAGTGATACCAAGTACTGCTGAAAGACTTGCAGGGAAAGCGAGAGCTTTCAACTTAGAGTCTTTAGTTTTAACACCAACAGCAAGTGTTGCACCAGCTTGAGCAGTCATCGCAGCTGTGATGATAGCGTTAAGTGGGTCTTTACCTGTATTAGAAATAAGGTTAGCTTCAAGCAAGTTGAAAACGTGGTGAACCCCTGTAACGACGATAATTTGGTGAATACCACCTAGAACAAGACCTGCAAGACCAAATGGCAAGGCAAGAATCCACTCTGTACCAGCAAGTACGTAGCTCTCAACTGTGTGGAAGACAGGACCAATGATAAAGAGGGCCAAAGCTGACATCACAGCAAAGACAACAAGTGGACGCAAGAGAAGGTCAAGAACATCTGGAACCCATTTACGAACCCATTGTTCAAACTTAGCACCAATCAAACCTACGAAGAAGGCTGGAAGGACTGAGTTTTGGTAACCAACTACTGGAATAAAGTCAAAGAAGTAAATTGGTTTTGCAGCACCTGATACAACATCCCAAGCATTTGGGAGAGCATTGTTAACCATCATCAAACCAAGAACCAAACCAAGAAGTGGTGAACCACCGAAAACGTTAAAGGCTGACCAACAGATCAAGGCTGGGAAGAAGGCAAAGGCTGTATCTGTCAATACAACTGTATAAGTGTAGAAATCAGTAGCAGCGAAGGCTTTAGATGTTGTACCAAAAAGAGCAAGAACTGTATCATTATTGATGGCTCCACGGATACCCATGAAAAGACCAGTCGCTACGATAGCTGGAAGCAATGGAACGAAAACGTCACCGAATGAACGGATGGCACGTTGGAACCAGTTCCCTTGTTTAGCAGCTTCTGCTTTTTGTTCGTCTTTAGATGCTGTTGGAAGACCTTGAGCAACGACTTCGTCGTAAATCTTGTTAACAGTACCTGTACCAAAGATCATTTGGTATTGACCTGAGTTAAAGAAAGCACCTTGAACTTTTTCAATATTCTCAGCTTTTTCTTTATTGATTTTATTTTCATCTTTAACCATAACACGTAGACGTGTCGCACAGTGAGCAACACTGTTAACATTTTCACGTCCACCGAGGGCTTCGATGACTTCTTTTGCAATTTGTTTGTAATTCATTTGCAAAATTCTCCTTAATAAAATTTGTTTTTGAAAACGTTTCGCTTTTCTTTACGATATCAATTTTAACATCTTTAACAAAATTTGTTTTTGAAAACGCTTCACTTTTCTTTACGATATTAATTTTAACATCTTTCTGTCATATGTCAAACGTTTAGCATTTTTTTGTTTTCTTATTATAAATCGTTGATTTTTCTAGGTAAAACGTTTACTATATTACTAATAAATAAATTAGGAGATTATTAAATATGAATCTACCAACAGAAGTTCGTTACCGTCCATACACAGATTGGACAGACGGAGAAAAAACAAAGATTAAAGAGAATGTTGGCAAATCACCTTGGCGTGCAAGCTACCATATTGAACCAGAAACAGGACTTCTAAATGACCCAAACGGTTTTTCTTACTTTAATGGTAAGTTCCAACTTTTCTATCAAAGTTGGCCATTTGGAGCCGCTCATGGTTTGAAACAATGGGTTCATACTGAATCTGAAGATTTGGTTCACTTTACAGAAACTGGTGTCAAACTCTTGCCAGATCATGAAAATGACAGCCACGGTGCCTACTCAGGTTCTGCTTATCAAATCGGTGATAAACTTTTTATCTTCTATACAGGTAATGTCCGTGATGAAAACTGGATTCGCGATCCACGTCAAATCGGTGCCTGGATGGATAAAAACTACAAAATCAAAAAAATCGACAAGGTTCTTATCAAAAAACCTACTGACGTTACTGAGCACTTCCGTGACCCTCAAATCTTCGATTACAAGGGACAATTTTATGCTATCATAGGTGCTCAAAACCATGATAAACAAGGTTTCATCAAATTTTACAAAGCAGTTGATAATGATGTCGAAAACTGGGTTGAGGTTGGAGATCTCGACTTTGGTGGCACTGGCTCAGAATACATGATTGAGTGTCCAAATATTGTCTTTGTAGATGGCAAACCTGTTCTTCTTTATTGCCCACAAGGTCTTGATAAAGCTGAACTCGACTATAACAATATTTATCCTAATACTTATAAGATTTTCCAAGATTTCGACCCTGAGAAAGCTGCCCTTGTTGGTGGTACACCAATCATCAACTTGGACTACGGGTTCGAAGCTTATGCTACTCAAGGATTTAACACTCCTGATGGTCGTGCGCTTATTGTTAGCTGGATTGGTCTCCCAGACGTGGACTATCCAACTGACAAATACGACTACCAAGGTGCTATGAGCTTGGTTAAAGAATTATCTATCAAAGATGGAAAACTCTACCAATACCCAGTAGAAGCTATTACAAGCTTACGTACTAGACAAGAAGATTTCTCTGAAAAAACGGCAACAACTAACACTTACGAGCTTGAACTTAACTTCCAAGCTAACACTCAAACAGAACTTGTCCTCTTCGCAGACCAAGAAGGAAATGGCTTATCACTTACCGTTGATACTGCAAAAGGAAAAGTTATCCTTGACCGTTCTAAAGCTGGCGAACAGTACGCTACAGACTTTGGCACAAGTCGTGAATGCACTCTTGATGCCGGACAAGCTGCAACAGCAAACATCTTTGTGGATAACTCAATTGTTGAAATTTTCTTCAATAAAGGTGAGAAAGTCTTCACTAGCCGCGTCTTCCCAAGTGCTGAACAAACTGGTATCAAAGTAGCATCAGGGAACGTTTCTGGTCACTACTTCGACTTAAAATACTAGGGTGATTTATGGTCGCAAAGCTTACTGACGTTGCCGAACTGGCTGGTGTGAGCCCAACCACAGTTTCCCGCGTCATAAACAAAAAGGGCTACCTCTCACAAAAAACCATTGACAAAGTACACGCTGCCATGCAGGAGCTGAATTACAAGCCTAATAATTTGGCTCGAGGTCTCAAAGGAAAATCAGCCAAGCTCGTTGGCTTGATTTTTCCAAATATTTCCAACATTTTTTACGCTGAGCTTATCGAACGACTTGAGGACGAGCTCTTTAAGCAGGGTTATAAAACCATCATTTGTAACAGTGAGCATGATCCCAACAAGGAAAAGGACTATTTGGAAATGCTTTCCGCCAACCAATGTGATGGTATCATCTCGTCTTCTCACAATCTTGGTATAGAAGATTATGAAAAGGTTGAAGCTCCTATCATTGCCTTCGACCGTAATCTGGCCCCAAAGATTCCTATTATCTCATCTGATAACTTTGAAGGAGGAAAATTAGCCGCAAAAACCTTGGTCAAGGCCGGTTGTCAGCGTATTGTCATGATTACAGGTAATGATAATTCAGATTCCCCAACTGGACTCCGTCAACTTGGATTTAATTACGAATTGAATAAACAGGGTATTGTCTGTCCTGTCCCAAACGATTTATCTATCATGCGACGAGAATTAGAAATCAAATCTATTATTTGTCGTGAAAAGCCGGATGGTATCTTTGTCTCAGATGATTTAACAGCTATCTTAGTTATAAAAGTAGCTAGACAACTAGAACTTTCCATCCCAAATGACTTAAAAATCATCGGTTACGACGGTACTGCCTTTATCCGACACTTCTATCCAGAGCTAACAACCATCCAACAGCCTTTGGATGAAATTGCTAAACTTTGTGTCGAAATTCTATTGAAGAAAATCAAAGGCGAAATAGTCAGTCGTGATTATGTGCTACCAATAAATTTGATTTCTGGTTCCAGTATATAAATAAAAGTCGCAAGAAGTCTGTACTTGCGACTTTTTCTTGAGCTTAGTTATCAAAAAAAGAAGTTGAAACAGCAATCAACTTCTTTTTCTTATGCTTCATCTGTCACGAACTGACTAAGAACACCATTAATGAACTTAGCAGATGTTTTATCAGAATATTTTTTAGCAATTTCAATAATTTCATTGATAGCCACACGTCCTGGTGTCTCTTCAAAAGACGTGATTTCATAAAGCCCCAAACGAAGGAGGGTACGGTCTGTCATAATCAAACGTGAGAGACTCCAACCTTCTTTCAATTTTTCTTCAATTTGACTATCCAGTTGAGGCAACTCTTCACGAACACCTGTTACTAGACTAAGTAAAAAAGATGGTAGATCAACTTCTGTTTCTTCATCAATTGGCTTGTCGTAAGTGTAAGCAAAATAGGCTTGATCTAAAGCTTCGCCACCAAACTCCAGGGCAAACAGCGTTTGAAAAGCACGCTCACGAAGGTCACGACGTGAATCTTTAAAGATATTAGTCATTCAAAAAATCCTCGTTAAACAATTCAGCCAAGTCTGGTTTTTGTGACTTTTCAGTGACAATAGATTCAACGTGAACGTTTACTTCTGAAATTAACACTTCGGCCATATCGTAGACAGCTGTTTTAATAGCTTTTTGAATTTCAATTGAAACCGCAGGCACATTAACGCCATACTGAAGGGAAACGTAGATATCAACGTTTACTGTACCATCTTCCTCAGTTTGAAGATAAACACCACGTCCCAAGCTTGTTTTGCTGAGACCATCCGTAACGTTTTTGTTTTGAAGGGCGTAAACACCGTCCACTTTAGTTGCAGCGATACCAGTAATCACCTCAAGAACACGAGGGGCAATTACGATTTCACCGATATTTTCTGTAGTCATCGCATATTTCCTTTCCGTTAGTTTGGAAAATAAAGCTTTCAAACCAGTGGTTCGAAAGACTTAGTTAGGCTTAGGCACGTGATACGTAAGTACCTTCAGCTGTGTTGATAACCAATTTTTGACCAGCTTCGATAAAGTCTGGAACGTTAACCACAAGACCAGTTTCAAGTGTTGCAGGTTTACCTGAACCTGTAACTGTTGCACCTTTGATTGATGGTTGTGTTTCAGTAACTGTCAATTCAACAGTTGTTGGTACTTGCACACCGATAACTTCTGTTCCGTAGAATTGGATTTTTACGTCTGAGTTTTCAAGGATAAATTTCAATTCTTCTTGAACGTTGACTACTGGAATTTCATATTGATCATATGTTTCAGTGTTCATGAAGTATGCAGTATCATCCATTTGGTACAAGTATTGTGCTGGTACTGTTTCGATGATCGCTTGTTCAAATTTCTCTTCTGGACGGTAGCTGGTGTCAAAAGTTGAACCTGAGCGAACATCACGCAATTTCATACGCATGATTGTGTTACCTTTACCAGGTTTGTGGTGACTAGCTTCAAGAACTTTGAGCAATTTGCCATCATTTGTTACGAAAGTCATACCCGCACGGAGTTTACTTGCTTCAATCATTATTAAATACCTCTTTGTAAAAATTATTATCAGTTTATTTTACCATAAATGACAGCATGGCTCAAATATTTTATAGAATCAAACCTAAACCCTAGGATTTTCCAAGGAGAATCTAGTCATCCATCCCCAAGTGTACCTCTGGAACATCATGTTGTACATAAGAGACTCCCTTTTGTTCCATCAACTCAATCGCAAAGGCGTGGGGGCGATAATTAGCCTTATAAGTAATCTTAACAACGCCAGCCTGAAGGAGAGCTTTAGTGCAGTTAATACAAGGGAAATGCGTCACATAGATTTCTGTATTTTTAGTAGAAATCCCCTCTTTGGCACACTGGATAAGAGCGTTCATCTCCGCATGGACCGTACGAATACAATGACCATCTTCCATGTAGTGACCTACCTCATTACAGTTATCTGCCTCAGAGACTCCACCGTTATAACCTGTAGCAATAATACGCTTGTCCTTGACCAAAACAGCACCAACAAAAGCACGATCACAGGTAGAACGCTTAGAAATCAGCTCTGCATTAGCCATAAAATAGTCTTGCCAAGATAGACGGTTTGTCATAAAGTATTCCTCCAAATCTTAGAGCACAATCAATTCCTTAGGTGCAAGCGTAATCACTTCGCAACCATTCTCAGTAATAATGATATCATCTTCAATACGAACACCGTATTTGTCAGCCAAATAAATACCTGGTTCATCCGTCAAGACCATACCAGCTTCGATAGTCTCATCAGAATTACCGAAGTAAGGAATCTCGTGAATGTCAAGACCGATACCATGTCCGATACCATGTGTAAAGTAATCACCATAACCCGCTTCAACAATAACATCACGCGCAACCTTATCATAATCACGACGCGTCATGCCAGCTTTAGTTGCATCAATCAAAGATCGATTTGAACGTAAGACGATATCATAAATTTCACGCTCCTCGTCAGTCGTTTCACCAATATGGATAGTACGAGTCATATCACTAACATAATGATTGTAGTAACAACCAAAGTCCATAGTCAAAGTTTCTCCTGACTGGATGACCTTGTCTGAAGCAACACCGTGAGGCATAGCTGAACGGTAACCTGAAGCAATGATAGACTCAAAGGAAATACCTGAAGCTCCATATTCACGCATACGGAAATCTAGGAAGTTAGCCACTTGTAGTTCTGTTGTTTGACCTGGTTTGATAAAATCAAGAACATCTGTAAAGGCACGATCTGAGATAGAACAAGCCTTACGGATAGTTGCCAATTCTTTCTCATCCTTAATCATACGCAACTCTTCCATGAAGTTGGTTTGCGGTGACAAGGTATAGCCTTCAAAAATCGCTTGAAGAGCTTGATAATAAGCGAATGACACCTGATTGTCAAAGCCTATTGTCTCAAGTTTATCTACCTCGACAAATTTAACGATATCTTTTAGTGGATCCTTACTTTCGATAATATCAAAGCCGTGTACAGATTGTTTGGCAATAAGCGTATAACGTGAATCAGTTAAAAAGAGACGACGATTTTTCGTAATGAAAACAGTCGCATTTGTCCCCCAGAAATCCGTCAAATAGTAAATATTATTTTGTCCTGTCACCAACAAGGCATCTAGGCCTGATTGGACAAGTTTAGCATCAAATCGCTCAAGTCTACGTTGCATTTGAATGACCCCTTTGTATTTTAGGTTAATTATATCAAATTTTCAGATTTTAAAGAACGAAGTTGATGCTTTGGCGTATTTTTTTGATGGCATTAATAAAAAGCCAGATGAAACTCTGACTTTATAAGTACTATACATAGGCTCGCTTTTCGTAAATGGCTGGCGTCAAAAGGAGCAAAAATAGGGTTCAAGCAAACAAAACAAAGGCATCACGAAGACTAAAGAACTGTTGACCACTAGTAAAGACCGCTCGCATAAAACTCAACGGAACGTAAGTCATTAGCTTAGTCATAGTATCTCCTAAACTAGCCAAATAGAGTGTAAAGAAGGTCATTCCTGTTACCCCAAAATAGACTGTTACAAAAGCTGTTAAGGTATTCTTTAAAAGTAAGATAATCAAAGTTGAAACCATATAAACAAAAGTCCCATAAGCTAGAAAATAAACATAGATTTGTCTGACATAAACCCACAAAGGAAAATTGACATGCTGCACATAGTACTTGTAAAAAATCAACTCTAAAACCAAGATAGTAGCTGCAAATATAGATAAAATAAGGAAGCTCAGAAGCTTTCGGAGAATCACTTCCCGACCAGATAAGTCACTCACCCGAATCATATTAATCGTTCAATTCTGAAATTCTCTTCCCAAACTGGATAAAGATAAGTAAGCAAAGACAATATCCACCACACCATGATAGAATAGCTAGCTAAAATAGCAGATAGTCCAAGATAAGATCCCTTGTAACCATCACATAAGATAACAATCGCACCAATCATCCCTAGCAATACAAGACAAATAAAGGCACTCTTTGTCACACATTCTTGCTTTAAAAATACCATTTTCAATCTAGTCGCCATAAAAAAGTACCTACTCAATCCCGCTTTTTCATATGTGAAAAGAATTCCCCCTTGTCCCAAAACCTGTTTGATCTTTTCTATTCCTTTAACCAGAATATCATTCTTTTGACGTTCAAAAGCAAGGTCATTTAGTTTTAGTAGGGTCATCAAAGACTTCATGCTTAAATCCTCAGTGTAAATTTTATATTTGGCATTCGCATCATCATCCAAACAAATCAATTTGTGATTCTTCAACAAATAGTTTTTTTGTACAAACCTGTTCAAGATTTGATAAGATGTGACTGAAAATAATAAAAGTTAGACCATGATTTTTAGCTATCCTTTCAATCAAGATTAAAAGACTATTGATACCATTAGGATCCAAGCTAGGTAGGCTCATCAAGAAGAATAAATTCATCTGATGCAATTAAAGCAATAAACAGACCTACACGTTGCTTCATACCCAAGGACAACTTGGAAGCCTTGCGTTTGAGATAGGTTGCTACCTCTAAATCTTCTTTATAGCAATCAATTGATGAATAATCTTTATGATAAAGTCTGCAATAAAACTTAAGGTTAGCTTTAACCGTCATGTTGGGATATAGAGCTGGAGCTTCAATCAAGGCACCCACAGTTTTAGTATTTAAGTCAATAGTTCCATTAGGTCTCTCTAAGATACCCGAAATTAATTTCATTAAGGTCGTCTTTCCTGCACCATTATTGCCAATCAGACCAGCAATATTCCCCTTTTTCAAGGTTAGAGAGATATTATCCAAGACAGGTTGCTTTCCAAAATTGTAGTTTACCCCTCTACCTCTAGTACTGTAATGTATTTCCTTTCTTTGCTTAATTATATTTTAAATATAAATCTTTAACATCCAAGTGAACTATTCACTTGGACGATGAAAACTTATAACAATTCTTCTTCATTAATTCTCATAAACATAAATATTTTCCAATATGCTATCTTATTTTTCTTAGTTTTAGAATCTCAACCGCAATATAACTTACCGGCTCTACTCCATAGCCAATATCATATGGTACATTTCCTCCAACAATTTCAGAAAGCTTATCAATAGACAAACCATCAAATTTATTCATTGTCATTACATCCATATTTTTCTTCTCCATATCTGGTCCTTTCAAAGGTGTCATTCTAATCCCTGATAACTCTAAAAATAGCTGTTCTTGAGTAATCTTTTAGATGAGATTTGAAGCCAAAAAAATACAGCTACTCTCTTATTTTTAGCAGCTAATTTTACAGATCTTGACTTTATTATAGAATATCCTTTATCAAAAAAATAGTGACATAGATGTCACCATAAATAGCTACGAAAAAACAAGTCCTTATATGACTTGTCCAACAATCTGCTTATTTTACGATGTCTCATAATAAGAAACAAAATCATTTCAAAAAGGAGAAGACTAACATAAACTCCCGAAACGTAAAGTAAGGTTTGCCATTTATCCGTTATTGATTCAAAACGACCATGATGATCAACTGTACGAATACTAATCAAAAGACAAATATCTAGAAATAGGACTAGAAAAATACCGTTAAATCCTATGAAAAAACGCTTTTTAACCATAGTGTGACTCTTTTGTTTTTTCTTAACCGTAGAATAGCAAACTCAACTTAAACCAGACTAAAGCAAAAAAAGACTCAGAGAGCCCTTTTCACTTTATTTCAATTTTTCTTTCAAATATTGTCCTGTATAGCTTTTGGGAACGGCTACTACCTCTTCTGGAGTCCCTGTAGCTACGATAGTACCTCCACCAACACCACCTTCAGGACCCAAATCAATGATATGGTCTGCTGTCTTAATAACATCCAGATTGTGCTCAATCACGAGAACCGTGTTACCATCGTCCACAAAACGCTGAAGCACCTTCAAGAGACGAGCAATATCATCTGTATGGAGACCAGTCGTAGGCTCATCGAGAATGTAGAAAGACTTCCCAGTAGAGCGTTTGTGAAGTTCACTAGCCAGTTTCATACGCTGTGCCTCACCACCTGATAGGGTTGTTGCTGATTGCCCCAAAGTCACATACCCGAGCCCCACATCCTTGATTGTCTGCACCTTACGAGCAATCTTAGGGATAGCCGCAAAGAAATCAACCGCGTCATCAACTGTCATATCCAGAATTTCAGCAATATTCTTCCCTTTATAACGAACTTCTAAGGTCTCAGAATTATAGCGTGTGCCATGGCAAACCTCACAAGGTACATAAACATCAGGCAAGAAGTGCATCTCAATCTTGATAATCCCATCACCAGAGCAGGCTTCACAACGGCCACCTTTGACATTGAAAGAGAAACGTCCCTTCTTATAACCGCGAATCTTGGCCTCATTGGTTTGAGCAAAAAGATCGCGAATATCGTCGAAGACGCCTGTGTAGGTTGCAGGGTTGGAACGTGGAGTACGCCCGATTGGACTTTGATCAATATCAATCAAACGCTCGATATTCTCGATTCCAGTCACCGATTTATGTTTCCCAGGTTTCTCACTGTTTCGATTAAGCTCTTGGGCAATCTTTTTCTTGAGAATACTGTTAACCAAAGTTGACTTTCCAGAACCAGAAACGCCTGTCACTGCGATTAATTTTCCAAGTGGGAACTTGACAGACACATTTTTAAGATTATTTTCACTGGCTCCTTTAACCTCGATAAAACAGCCGTTTCCTACACGGCGTTCCGTCGGTACAGGAATTGATTTAGCACCTGACAGGTACTGACCAGTAATTGATTTCTTATTTCTAGCAACTGCTTCTGGGGTTCCTGAAGCTATGATTTGTCCACCAAAGGCACCGGCGCCAGGTCCTACATCGATAAGCCAGTCAGCTTCACGCATGGTATCTTCATCATGCTCCACCACAATTAAGGTATTGCCCAAATCACGCATCTTTTTAAGACTTGAAATCAAGCGATCATTATCACGCTGATGAAGACCTATAGAGGGCTCATCCAAAACATAAAGGACTCCAGAAAGGTTGGAGCCAATCTGTGTCGCCAAACGGATACGCTGACTCTCACCACCTGAAAGTGTTCCGGCCATACGAGAGAGAGTCAAGTAATTAAGGCCGACATTGTTTAAGAAAGTCAGACGATCCTTGATTTCCTTGATAATTGGACGGGCAATCATTTCTTCATTCTCACCTAATTCAAGGCGATCTATTTCTTGAAGATGATCAGAAATAGACAGCTCAGAAATTTGACCAATATTTAAGCCATCCTCACCACCAACACGAACCGAGAGTGCTGCTTCGTTAAGACGATAGCCATGACAAGTTGGACATGACAGTTCATTCATATAACCACGCATGACATTGCGGGTGAAATCACTGTTAGTCTCATGATAGCGTCGATTGATATTAGTCACAACCCCTTCAAAAGGAATGTCAATATCACGCACCCTACCAAAATCATTAACATAATGGAAATGGAACTCGCGGTCACCAGATCCGTAGAGAATCAAATCTTGTTCTTCTTTTTTAAGATTTTCAAATGGCGTATCCATATCCACGCCAAACTGTTCCATGGCCTGCTCAAGCATGGCAGGATAGTAGTTGGATGAGATAGGATTCCAAGGCGCTAGTGCACCTTCACGCAAGGTCTTACTAGGGTCAGGAATGACCAAATCAATATCAACTTCTAGTTTATTTCCTAAACCGTCACAGGTCGGACAAGAACCAAATGGCGCATTGAAGGAAAAGAGACGCGGCTCCAACTCAGGCACTGTAAAACCACAAACTGGACAAGAATAATGCTCCGAGTAGAGCAATTCATTATCATCCATAGTATCCACAATCAAGTAGCCATCCGCTAAACGTAGCGCTGCCTCGACTGAGTCAAAGAGACGACTACGGATACCTTCCTTATTAACCAAACGGTCCACAACCACCTCAATATTATGCATCTTCGACTTGGATAGCTCAGGGACTTCCGTCACATCGTATATCTCACCATCCACACGAACACGAACATAACCGTCCTTCTGCACGCGCTCAAAAATCGCCTTGTGTTGCCCCTTTCGACGACGGACAATCGGCGCTAAAATCTGCATACGTGTCCGTTCAGGAAGGGCTAAAACCTCATCTACAATCTGTTCCACTGATGACGACTTAATGGCTCCATGCCCATTGATACAATAAGGCACACCCACACGCGCATAAAGGAGACGAAGATAGTCATTAATCTCCGTTACAGTTCCCACAGTCGAACGAGGGTTCTTACTCGTTGTTTTCTGATCAATGGAGATGGCAGGACTCAAGCCATCAATCGAGTCCACATCAGGTTTCTCCATATTTCCCAAGAATTGGCGGGCATAAGCTGAGAGACTTTCAACATAACGGCGCTGACCCTCTGCATAAATTGTATCAAAAGCCAAAGAAGACTTACCAGACCCCGACAACCCCGTCACGACGACGAGCTTGTCACGAGGAATCTCTACATCAATATTTTTTAAATTGTGAGCTCTTGCTCCGCGAATCACTAACTTATCTTGCATATTTTTAAGAGGCCTAGCCCTAAAGCCACTGCCACTCCTTTCTACAGACGGATGGGAATACCATCCCTAGTTTCTCTCATAATTATAACAAAATTTCAATTTATCCAACCCAAAAATGTTTCAAATATAGTATAATGGTTGAGTGTGCAAAAAAAGGCAAAGAGAATAGTCTCTAGGCCTCAATTGATATCACTAAAAAGCTAAGAGCTGCTTATTTATCTGACTTTTTCTGGTCCAAAAACGGACAAGACATTTTCAGATAATAACGCCAACACTTAACTTAACGAATGACAAAGGAGGGGTTCCCATTGAAACAAATGTTCTTATCCACCGGAAAAGAATTCAAAGAAATTGAAACATTCGAGCCTGGTGCTTGGATTCATTTGGTAAACCCTTCCCAGGAAGAAGCCTTAAAGGTTGCAGAACGTTTTAACATTGATATCCAAGATCTCCGCGCCCCTCTGGACGTGGAAGAAACATCACGTATCGATGTCGAAGATGACTACACCCTAATCCTGGTCGACATCCCAACCCAAGAAGAGCGTAATAACAAAAGTTATTACGTTACCATTCCATTGGGTATCATCGTTACCGATGAGGTAGTCGTAACTACCTGCCTCGAGAACATCAGCCTTATGGACGACTTCCTCAATCACCGTGTACGTAACTTCTATACCTTCATGAAGACACGCTTTGTCTTCCAAATTCTCTATCGCAATGCTCAACTTTACCTAACCGCCCTACGTTCTATCGACCGTCAAAACGATAAATTGGAAGCTCAGTTGGAAAATTCGACAAAGAATGAACACTTGATTGACATGATGGAATTGGAAAAATCCATTGTCTATCTAAAAGCCTCACTTAAGATGAATGAGCGAATTGTCAAAAAACTAACAGGTAACGCCTCTAGCCTGAAGAAATATATCGAGGACGAGGATCTCTTGGAAGATACCTTAGTCGAAACCCAACAGGCCATTGAGATGGCAGGCATCTATGAAAATGTCTTGAACGCCATGACCGAAACCTCAGCCTCTATCATCAATAACAACCAGAACACTATCATGAAAACACTCGCTCTCATGACTATGGCTCTGGACATCCCAACCGTTATCTTCTCCGCTTACGGTATGAACTTTAAAAACAATTCTATGCCACTAAACGATTTAGATAACGCCTTTTGGATCATTTTATTCATTGCGGCTTTCGGGTCATCTTGCGTTGTTATCTACTTTATCAGAAAAAAATGGTTCTAACATAGAGCCCCCTCTTCTTTTCTCTAAACTTCAACACTAAAAATAATATTAATTATCGAAAGGTCATCTCATGGACATCCAAAAACTCACCAAGAAAAACCAAGAATTTATTCACATAGCAACTAACCAACTTATCAAAGATGGTAAGTCAGACCAAGAAATCAAAGATATCCTTAGCGATGTTATTCCTGAACTTATCAAAAATCAGAAAAAAGGAATCACAGGCCGTGGATTCCTTGGTGCTCCAACTGTTTGGGCAGCTAGCTTCTCTCCTGAAAAGCACCAACAAGCTGTTTCTGGAAAACCTAGCAAAGAAATTCCAGAAACAGACAAAACTCCTTGGAAGATGTGGCTTGATACCTCATTATTCCTTCTATCCATTGTTGCTATTATGAACGCAATCTTTGGTTTCTCGGGAACACAAACAAGCTACGGCCTCACAACCCTTCTTTCAGTCTCATTTATTGGTGGCCTTGCTATGTATACCCCTTACCACTATATCTATCGTCATAATAACAAACCAAAAGAAGAACGTCCTAAATGGTGGTTTAGCATGACCATCATTACACTTTCTTTCATTGCATGGTTTGCCCTCTTTAGTCTTACAGCCCTTCTTCCAACTTACCTCAATCCTGGGCTTTCTCCAATTGTAACCCTTATTATTGGTGTTATCGCTGGTGTTGCCAAATATTTCTTCAAACGTCATTACAACGTTCAAAGCACTTACGCACCAGTATCTTAATCAACCGATACCTCAAGCACCCATAAGGGTGCTTTTTTGCGTCAGAAATCTTGACACAGCTGGCTGTTCTATACTAAAATATTAAAGCTAATAGACAAAAGAAAGAACTCCAATAGATGTGTATCAAATTTCCTTTACTTATCATCTCTTGCTGCCTATTACTGATGGCTTGCGGCCACAAGACTAGTCAAAAAAGCTATCAGGCTTACTATAATTTCAACAATGTGACAATTCCAACTCAGGTAAAGCAGCTAGCTAAAGATTTAAAAAACAAGGGTATTCCAACAAAAGACTGGGATAATCTAGTTCCTTATATCAACCGCTACAATCAGGAAAACACAAATCTTCAACCTGTTGTCAAAAAATGGACCACAAGCAAAATCGGTAAGGATCAAAATCAATTTGTCACCTTCCTTAACGAAAAAACTTTCGAAGATAATAAATCTCACTTCACCGATGATTTGAACTGCCGACGGACGTCCTTCCTCATCCTTCACGACCTCATTACAAGTTCGGAGGACCTTACTAAATTGGACCTCCCCCTTCAAAATGAATTTCTTGATCTCAAGTCCCGTCACAAAGAGCTAAACGCCAAGGATCAAGCCCTCTACAGCCTCCTCTTTGGGGATAATATCAACTACCAGTCTACAGATGACCTCCTGAAAGCTTGGAAAGAAGCTGGACTCAAGTTTCTAGAAAATGTAAAACTCCTCTCCGTCTTTCAAAATAGCCCTGGTGATGTTAGTAACTTCCATACAGCTATAGCTTACGAAAAAGATGGTAGTATCTATGTTTTTGAAAAACAAGATCCAACACTTCCTTACCGCTGGAGTCGTTTCAACAATTGGGCCGATATCAAAGCACACTGGTTAGGCAATCGTTTCAAGGTTTTCAAAGACAATGTTGATATCCTCGTTAATGATCAGAAATTTGATGATTTCTTAGAAAATACATTCTTTATACCACAGAACAACCAACTAGCTCCTCAAGATAAATGAGAAGACCAGTTGATTTTTCTTTTACCCTAAAGCACAAGATTAAATCTCTCCACTCTTAGCCCTAGAAATGACAAAAATCTACAAAATTAAGACAGAAAAAACACCCTCAGATGAGGGCATTATTTTTAATCTTCGTTTACGTAAGGCATAAGTGCCATAACGCGAGCGCGTTTAATAGCTGTTGTTACTTTACGTTGGTTTTTAGCTGAAGTTCCTGTTACACGACGTGGAAGAATTTTACCACGTTCTGAAACGAAACGGCTAAGAAGCTCAGTATCTTTGTAATCAACATATTCGATTTTGTTAGCTGCGATGTAATCAAATTTTTTACGGCGTTTGAATCCGCCACGACGTTGTTGAGCCATGTTTATTTCTCCTTTATATATTTAATTCGTTTTGCCCATTCTTAGAATGGAAGATCGTCATCTGAAATATCCATTGGATTTGAATTACCAAATGGACTTTCATCACGACCGAAGTTTGGTGTAGATTGTGCAGGTTGTGATTCACCAAACGAACCACCAGTGGAAGCTCCACCACCGAATGAATTTGAGTTATCAAATCCTCCAACGTTGTATGAACCACCACTATGACCTTCACGTGCCGCACGGCTTTCCAACATTTGGAAATTATCAGCGACAACTTCAGTTACGTAAACACGTTGACCTTGTTGATTTTCATAGTTACGGGTCTGAATACGACCTGTAATTCCAACCAATGCACCTTTCTTAGCCCAGTTAGCCAAATTTTCAGCCTGCTGGCGCCAGATAACACAGTTAATAAAGTCAGTTTCACGTTCACCATTAGCACCTTTAAAGTTACGATTAACCGCAAGGCTGAATGTTGCAACAGCAACATTACTTGGTGTGTAACGAAGCTCCGCATCACGGGTCATGCGACCAACGAGTACGACATTATTAATCATAATTTACCTTCTTACGCGTCAAGTTTAACGATCATGTGACGAAGAATATCGCCGTTGATTTTTGAAAGACGGTCGAACTCATTAAGAGCTGTAGCGTCGTTTGCTTCAACCTTTACGACGTGGTAAAGTCCTTCACGGAAATCTTGGATTTCATATGCAAGACGACGTTTTTCCCAATCTTTTGATTCAACAACAGTTGCACCGTTGTCAGTCAAGATAGAATCGAAACGTGCTACCAAAGCGTTTTTAGCTTCTTCTTCAATGTTTGGACGAATGATATAAAGAATTTCGTATTTAGCCATTGATATTTTCCTCCTCTTTTGGTCTAATGACTCATGGTCTTTCGCCACGAGTAAGTGAGGTGCACTCACGAGAAATAATTTTACCAAAGAATAAGTGATAATGCAAGGAAAAAGTCAATGTGTCTGCTCTATTTTTGTGAGACTTAAAAATCACTCAGAAAATACTAAGCCCTATCTGTTATCTTTTCTCAGGTCAAACTTCATGCTAAAATAATAGAATGCTTTACCGTAAAAATAAACTGGGAGAGGAACTAGAGCTTCCGATCTTTAACCACTACTATAATATTTCTATCACTGCTCTTGAATTTTACCTTAAAAACCCGGGACAGAGTGATACCTACATCATTACTTTCAAACAGGACAACAACCTCTTTATTGTTGATATGACACATGATCTTGGTCACACCAGTCACTTTGATGCCGCCTCTCTATTTACAAAAGACAAGCTCCTATCAGGTATCGCAGCTGTACCCCTAGCGGCTGTCTACAGCATCCAGATCTTTGCTTTTCCAAAGGAGTTACACTCTCTGGCACCCAGTCAGTATCTTAAAAATCTAGTCGCTCTATACTTTAAAGACCCAGAAACCATGCGTTACCTCAAGACGACAAAAAATATAGGTGACCAGGTAACAAGGTACCAACTGGAGTCGGAGAAACTAGAAAGACAAGGTAAGGTTTTTGAATTTTTCAAGTACACCAGTCGAGGCAAGGTGAAAGAAGAAAACAACTTGTCCGAGGTGTCTAGCAAAGACTACGATTTTCTCCCTGATTTCCATCCCTTTTTAAGCTCACCACGGAACCATCAGGTCCTGAGTATACCTGTGACCTACTTTGATGATAAAACTGGACAGACTGCCAAAATCGACATCATGGGCTGGTATATTAAAGATCAACAGCTTAAGATCCGTTGGAAACCTAAATACATGCGCAAACGCCGTTGGCGATCTTCACGTATTTCTGTTGACATCGTGACTAATAACTACTTCTTTCAGGGTCAAATTTACAGAGATAGTAGTGCACCGATTTTTCTGGACAACTTAAGTTTTGATAGCAAAATTCCCAAGAGTTTCCTGCCACATCTTCAAAAACAATACCAAATTTTTTTATCTCTAGTAGAGGAACAAAAAAGACTAGCCTTGCTTCGAAAGGTTCAGTTAAACAATAAGGACTAAGAATCTTTCGCCAAAATAAACATATCAAAAAGCTCATTCTTACACACTAAAATGAGCTTTTAAGATTTTTCAATTGTCATTAGAACATCCTTTAGGAATTTTGTAAAAAATATTTTCATAAGGAAGAGCTATTGTGTGTCACCATTTTTATACCTAGCAATCATAAATTACCTCCATCAACTTATAAATGATTTTTAACCATTTTAAAATTTTCTATTACATTGGTATCACTCCCTAAGCTATTTTGTGCAATAACTTAAAGTATCTCCATTTTTATAACATCCTAAGTTCATCATCATAGCAACAACCCCTGATTCTTGTGATTTAGACCTATCTCCCCACTGACCACTCAATGAGGATTACTTATCGCTGTTCTTATAACGACTTACATCAAACATCAACATAATCGTCACCTCGGTACTTTGTTACAAGATTTCAGCATTAAACTTTTGTCGATAGTTAACTTGTTTGGCATTGGTATCACTCCTTAAGCTATTTTACACAACTGCTTAAGTATCTCCATTTTTATACCTACTAACATTTCTCATGAGCTTTACTTCACTTTTTTCGTAAGTTAATGGATTTGATTTTAGCTTTCAACTTCTGGCGGTATCACTCCCTTGTAGCTATTTTATGCGACTTAATTAATCCCCATTCTTATAACGCCCCACTGTCATGTGACCACGCTCCTCAGAGATGGTTGGTAAAGTTATTTGTTTTGCCTACTATTTTGTTTAGATATCTAGGTCTCCGTTTTTATACCTTGAAATATTGATTCTCACCATGGCTTTTACCTCCTTGATGAATCCTTATCTTCTTTACATTTTTATTATAATGTAAACGCTTACTTTTATCAATCTTTTTCTCTAGGAAATGCAAGATTTTTTGAAAAAAGATTTCTTTGCTACAATAGATATATGTTAGATTTAAAAGAATATGGCATTGTTATGTGGGATGCTGAGAAAATTGTATCTTTTCGTCGCACCCTCCTGGACTGGTACGATCGTGAAAAACGGGACCTACCTTGGCGTCGAATTAAGAATCCCTACTATATCTGGGTCAGTGAAATCATGTTACAACAAACTCAAGTGCAGACTGTCATTCCCTATTACGAGTGCTTTTTAGACTGGTTTCCAACAGTTAAGGATTTGGCTGAGGCTCCAGAAGAAAAACTCCTCAAAGCTTGGGAGGGTCTAGGTTACTACTCACGTGTCCGAAACATGCAAAAGGCTGCACAACAAATCATGACTGACTTTGCTGGTCAGTTCCCAGATACTTATGACAATATTGCAAAACTCAAGGGGATCGGCCCCTATACTGCTGGTGCTATTTCTAGCATCGCTTTTGATCTCCCTGAACCTGCTGTTGATGGGAATGTTATGCGAGTCATGGCTCGCCTCTTTGAAGTTAACTATGACATCGGAGACCCTAAGAATCGTAAGATTTTCCAAGCTATTATGGAAATTTTGATTGATCCTGACCGTCCAGGTGACTTCAATCAGGCGCTTATGGACCTCGGGTCCGATATCGAATCGGCTAAAAATCCAAGACCAGACGAAAGTCCTATTCGCTTTTTCTGTGCAGCCTATCTCAATGGAACCTATGACAAATACCCCATCAAATTGCCAAAGAAAAAGCCCAAACCTGTGCAAATTCAGGCTTTTATTATCAGAAATATGAAGGGTGAATTTCTTCTAGAAAAAAATATCGACGGGCGCCTACTAGGTGGTTTCTGGACTTTCCCTATCATAGAGACGGACTTTATTGGCCAACAACTCAGTCTTTTTAAAAAGGATAATTGTGCCCTCGAAACCGTTTCACAAAAAGCTATTTTCGAGGAAAATTATGCTCTTAAACCAGTCTGGGCAGACAATAACTTTACACCCGTAAAACATACCTTCAGCCACCAAAAATGGACCATCGAAATAGTGGAAGGTATTGTTAAAGATGACAAACTCCCTACCCACAAGGAGCTATGCTGGGTAACGACTGAGGACTTTAACCAGTTCCCAATGGCCACACCACAGAAAAAAATGATTAAAACTTATGAAGATAGCAAAAAAGGGTAGCATCGCGCTAGCCTTTTTCTTATGCGCCAAGTTTATCGTACTTACGGCTATGACCCTTAATATAACCAATCAAAATAATAGTGCTATCATAAGAGTCAGTAAATAGCTTTCCTCTGTTTACTTGACTTATATTTTTTAAGATAGGATATAATTGACCTATCAAAAAGAGTCAACAAACCCATACAAACCATCCCTATTATATAACTTTTCAAATCAAACATGGGTTCTCCTTTTGCTTTTTTAAGCTCCTATCACAGCTTCTGGTTCCTCTTTTATTTATGATAGATTGCAAGAATAAGTGCATAAAAATAATAACATAAATGTCACTATGGGGAACAAAGCCATTGAGAATACAAATCCCAACCGCTTTGTCTTATTTTACGATAATGAAAATCAGATGATTGACCTAACTCAAGATCACTTTGTGTTCCTAAAAGTCTATCTTTATTATTATCAGATTCGTTATTGTCTAGAATAGAAACTCCCGAAGAAATCATAAAAAGTTGTGAACTTCCTACAGATTCCCCCGCCCAACTATACTCCTTCAAAATACAGCCTTTTACTTCTCCGAATTTCAATATAATAATTGTACCAGATTGTGTGACTCTATCCTTGCTAAATACAATAGTGTCTCCTCTTCCATTTTCTCAAGTTCCTTCCAGAATACTAAAATCACCATCCTAAATAGCATCGATATCTATTCCAGTCTCTTTGCTTGACTTACTGTTGCTACTACTTTCTTCTGTATTGTCAGTCGCTACTTGAGTCATCAAAGTCGTACCAGTCTTCGGAAAACAAGTCCAAGGTCTGAACGTCTCCCAGGCTAACCTTACTTGCACCATCTGTCGTCTCAGATATGCTGAAATCAACCGATTGAAGCTGATTAAAGGTACCATCTTTATAGCATTTCATAGTGCTCAAGCTTAGCAAAGGTTCCAGCACTTTTGGCAAATACAAGCTCATCATCATTATTAAGATAATATAATGCATGAACACTGTCAGGAGTATCAATCAAAACCTCAGCCGAGCCATCATTATTGATATCTACATAGCTATATTGGACTTTTTCACCCACTCTATTGGCTTCAAAAATCGTATTAGTTGAATAAGCTTCCTCAGTTGAGAGGTTGCTTGGAACAGCTGATGTATCACGGTTTAAGGCAATAGATCGATAGAGGTCCAAGACCAAAGCATAGAGCTCATCGTAGCTCACTTCCTCGGTTTCGGACGAATCGCCACTCACTTGCTCAGACTTAGCAGTACCGTCTCCTGATCCTGAACCATCCGTATGTGTTGCGTTTACAAGCTGTCAGCAAGAACAAACTTGATAAGAGCGCAAATCCTGTTTATTTCTTTTTCATAACTATTCTTTCATAAAAAATGACCTAATAAAAACATTAAATCACTTAAATCTCTTTAGTATTACATCAACAATTACACAGGTGATAAGTTAAGTATTTTTTTGAGAAATCAATCTATATTTTTATATCTCTAATCGTTTATACAATTGGACTAAATGCTATGTTTTAGCAATTCTAAACTAGATTAAATTAGAAGATTAATTAAATTATCTATAGATTAAGCAATAATCCTTTATAATTACAAGTAGTTCTACCAAAAAAGCCGGACCTCAGTCCAGCTTTTATCTGTCTATTTCTACTTGGTCATAAAGTAGGTGATAATCACCAATACTGCTACGATACCCCAGGACAACGGCTAGAAACCCCAGCATATAACGCAGGAGAAAATAGGTAAATGGGAGATTTTCTTTCATGCTTTACTTTGCCTCATACCATGTACAGCCCTCATTTTCATCTGCGATGAGTGGGACAGCGAGTTCTACTGCAGATTCCATGGTTTCTTTAACCAAAGCTTTCATAGCTAAAAGTTCGTCGCTTGGCACCTCAAGGACGATTTCATCGTGTACTTGGAGGAGCATCTTGGTTTTATAGCCACCTTCTACCAGAGCCTTGTCTAAGTTAATCATAGCAATCTTGAGGATATCAGCAGCACTTCCTTGGATAGGAGAGTTTATGGCTGTTCGCTCTGCGAAGTTACGGACATTAAAGTTACGAGAATTGATATCTGGCAACTCACGACGGCGGTGGAAGAGGGTTGATACATATCCTTTATCCTTGGCTTCACGAACCACATTATCCATATAAGCCTTAATACCAGGATAACGCTCAAAATAGGTGTCAATATACTCCTTGGCCTTCTTACGGCTAATACCAAGGTTGTTAGAAAGACCAAAGTCAGAAATACCATAAACGATACCGAAGTTAACAGCCTTAGCGTTACGACGGTCGTTAGGTGTGACATCCTCTGGCTTTTCAATACCAAAGACACGCATGGCTGTAGAGGTATGGATATCCGCCCCCTCCTTAAAGGCTGCAATCAAATGCTCATCTCCCGAAATGTGGGCAAGCACGCGCAACTCAATTTGTGAGTAATCCGAGCTTAGTAGCACTGCGTCCTTAGTCGATGGGACAAAGGCCTTACGGATGAGACGACCCTGCTCCAAGCGAACGGGGATATTTTGCAAGTTAGGATCCACAGATGAGAGTCGACCTGTCTGGGTCAAATCTTGCATGTAACGGGTATGGATCTTACCATCCTCAAGGATATAATCCTGAAGCCCCAAGACATAGGTAGACTGAAGCTTAGTGATTTGGCGGTACTCTAAAATCTTAGCTACTATTGGAGCAATTGGTGCCAAACGTTCAAGGACATCCACTGCCGTTGAATAACCTGTCTTGGTTTTCTTAGTGTATTCCAAAGGTAGACCCATTTTTTCAAAGAGGATAACACCCAACTGTTTAGGCGAGTTAATATTGAATTCTTCGCCCGCCATTTCGTAGATGTCTTGGGTCAATTTGTCGATGACTGCTTGGTTTTCCACTGCCATCTCGTTAAGGGTTTGTCCATCGACCTTAATACCAGCCATTTCCATCTTGGCTAACACATTTGCCAATGGTAATTCCATGTCAAAGAGAAGCTCTGATTGGCCATGTTCAGCTAACTTTTCTAGCATGACCGGTTTGGCAACCTGAAGGACCTTGACTTTTTTTGCCAGGTGGCTGAGCAAGACCTCTTTTTCAGGAATGGAACGCTTAGCTCCCTTACCATAGACTACCTCATCTGTTTCCAGTGATAAATCTGTGTAGAGACGAGCAATTGTTGACAATTCATTGTCCTCAACAGTTGAGAGCAAATACTTGGCCAAACGGGCATCAAAATTAGCTGTCGGCAAGTCAATACCTAGATGGCTCAAAAGGACCTTACTGCGCTTGAAATCGTAGATATTAACAGCCTTAGAAAGAGCTGCTTGGAATGCTTCTGATTTGAGTAGGTCAGTATCTGTAGACGCATAAATCTGCTTTTCATTTCCCCAAGCAAAACCGATGATAGGTTCTGTGTGATAATTGTCACCGAGGATTTCAAAATAGAAGAAATCTTCAGAGCTAAAGTGATCCGCTGTCACTTGGCTAGGCTCTACATAGGCCACATCAAAATCCTGTGGGACAGCCTCTCCGCGAAGAGCATTTTTGAAATGAACAAAGCCCATCTCGTCATAAAAGGCTAGCAATTTTTCAAGGTTAGGTCCCTTAAAGGCCGTATCATCTAGGCCAATTTCAATAGGTGACTGTGTATCAATGGTCGCCAAGGTCTTAGAAAGGAAGGCTTGTTCCTTGTCGTTGATGAGATTTTCCTTCATTTTGGACTTTTTCATCTCATCAATGTGGTCATAGATGCCTTCAAGGGAACCGTGTTCCAAGAGGAGCTTGAGACCAGTCTTTTCACCTATCTTAGTAACTCCTGGAATATTGTCGGACTTGTCACCCATGAGGGCCTTAAGATCGACGAATTGAGCTGGAGTAATCCCCATTTTCTCCATGAGATAGTCAGGAGTGAAGGCCTCAAACTCAGCTACGCCTTTCTTCGAAATCTCAACGACTGTATTTTCATCAGTCAGCTGAATCAAGTCTTTATCCCCAGAAACAACAGTAATTTGAAAGGCCTCACTAGTATTTTCAGCCATCTTAGCTAAGGTACCGATAATGTCATCTGCTTCGTACTGAGCCAAGTCATAATAGGCAATGCCACGTGCAGCCAACATCTCACGGATATAAGGGAGCTGTTCACGGAATTCCTCTGGAGTCTTGGCACGACCAGCCTTATAGTCCGCAAACATCTCTGTACGAAAAGTTGTTTTTCCCGCATCAAAAGCTACTAAGACATGGGTCGGCTGAATACGCTCAAGTAGGTTGTCCAACATAAGGTGAAAGCCGTAGATGGCATTGGTATGAAGGCCGTTATTGTTACGAAAACGGTCAATTTGATTATAGAGTGCGAAAAAAGCACGAAAGGCAACGGACGAACCGTCGATTAATAGTAATTTTTTTTGATTAGTCATAGGTTTATTATAGCATAGATGGGTGCATTGGTTTTGATTGAAAATCTCTTATTTTGAGAAGACTGTTTTGTAAAATAAACATTCATAAATAATAAGCCATAAGGAAAATTGTCCATCGACAAATTTTAGAACGAATCAGTCAACAGTATTGTTACAGGTATTTCCCAGCTCCACGTCCTATAGTAAAATATGCTATAATAGGAGCTATGAACACAAAGATTTTAGACCAATTAGAATTTAACAAGGTCAAAGACCAGTTCACAGAATACCTGCAGACCGAACAGGCTCAGGCGGAGTTACGTGACTTGGTGCCTATGACCAATCCAGAAAGAATTCAAAACCAATTTACAGAAATCCAAGAAATGTCTGAGATTTTCGTAGAGCATCATGGCTTTGCCATTGGTAGCTTAAGAGATATTTCTGAGCCCTTGCGTCGCTTGGAACTGGATGCTGACCTCAACATCCAGGAGCTCATTGCTATCAAGAAGGTCTTGCAAGCTTCAGCTGACCTTAGCCGCTTCTACGCTGACCTTGAAAATGTTGAACTCATCGCTCTTAAACGTCTTTTTGAAAAGATTGAGGCCTTTCCAAGTCTACAAGGTAGTCTTCAAAGTATTAATGATGGTGGTTTTATTGAGCATTTTGCTAGTCCTGAGTTGCAAAATATCCGTCGTCAACTTAAGGCTTGTGATGATGCCATTCGCCAGACCTTGCAAGACATTCTCAAGAAATCTGGGCACATGTTAGCCGAGAACTTAATTGCTAGTCGTAATGGCCGTTCAGTGCTTCCTGTCAAAAATACCTACCGTAACCGTATTGCGGGGGTTGTTCATGACATCTCAAGCTCTGGGAACACAGTGTATATCGAGCCACGAGCCGTTATCCAGCTTAACGAAAAAATTACACAATTACGTGCAGACGAGCGCCATGAGATGGCACGTATCCTACATGAACTGTCTGATCAACTCCGTCCACATACTGCTGCCATCGCTAACAATGCTTGGATTTTGGGCCATATGGACTTCATTAGAGGAAAATACCTCTATCTCCATGATAAAAAGGCAATTATTCCAGAGATTAGTGACAACCAAACACTCCAACTGCTTAACGTTCGTCACCCTCTTTTAATCAATCCAGTAGCCAACGATTTGCGCTTTGATGAGGATCTCACGGTCATTGTCATTACAGGTCCCAATACTGGTGGTAAAACGGTCATGCTTAAAACTCTAGGACTAGCTCAACTAATGGCTCAATCTGGTCTGCCAATTTTGGCTGATAAGGGCAGTCGTGTAGCCATTTTCCAAGAGATTTTTGCGGATATCGGAGACGAACAGTCTATCGAACAGAGCTTGTCAACTTTCTCTAGTCACATGACGCACATTGTCGAGATTTTGAACACTGCCGACAGCAATAGCTTGGTCTTGGTCGATGAGCTTGGGGCTGGTACCGACCCTCAGGAAGGGGCTAGTCTAGCCATGGCAATCCTAGAGCACCTCCGTTTGAGCCAGATTAAGACCATGGCTACTACTCACTATCCTGAGCTTAAGGCCTATGGGATTGAGACACAACATGTGGAAAATGCTAGCATGGAGTTTGACACAGCAACTCTAAGACCTACCTATCGCTTTATGCAAGGGGTTCCTGGTCGCTCTAACGCCTTTGAGATTGCTCGCCGCCTCGGTCTGAATGAGATTATTGTCAAGGAAGCAGAAAACCTCACTGATACGGATAGTGATGTCAACCGTATCATCGAGCAACTTGAAGCCCAAACTGTAGAAACACAAAAACGTCTGGAGCACATCAAGGACGTTGAGCAAGAGAACCTTAAATTCAACCGTGCGGTCAAGAAACTCTATAATGAATTCTCCCATGAGTACGACAAGGAACTCGAAAAGGCTCAAAAAGAAATTCAAGAGATGGTGGATACAGCTTTAGCTGAAAGCGATAGTATTCTCAAAAATCTCCATGATAAGAGTCAACTCAAGCCTCATGAAGTTATCGACGCCAAAGGGAAACTTAAGAAACTTGCCGCACAAGTCGACCTTTCTAAGAACAAGGTTCTTCGTAAAGCCAAGAAAGAAAAGGCTGCGCGTGCCCCTCGTGTCGGTGATGATATCATCGTTACTGCCTATGGGCAACGTGGTACGCTCACCAGTCAAGCCAAAAATGGTAACTGGGAAGCTCAAGTGGGTCTCATCAAGATGAGCCTAAAGGCAGACGAATTCACTCTGGTTCGTGCCCAAGCAGAAGCACAACAACCCAAGAAAAAACAAATTAATGTGGTTAAAAAAGCCAAGAAGACATCTTCTGATGGGCCTCGTGCCCGTCTAGACCTTCGTGGGAAACGTTACGAAGAAGCCATGCAAGAGCTCGATGCCTTTATTGACCAAGCTCTACTTAACAACATGAGTCAGGTGGAAATCATTCACGGTATTGGTACCGGTGTCATCCGAGATGCTGTAACCAAATATCTCCGCCGTCATCGCCATGTTAAAAATTTTGAATATGCCCCACAAAGTGCTGGTGGTTCCGGATGTACCATCGCAACCTTGGGTTAAAACTAATTAAGAGAGACTGAGACACTATGTCCAGTCTTTTTCATATATCTCAAATCCAAACACAAAAAAGTCTCCCTTAAGCAAGGAAGACGTCTGTTTTCTATATCACACTTGTCCACAAGTGTTGGATAATCTGGCTAACTGGAAAATTCCAATTAATTAAAAGACGCAAAACCCAGCTAGATGACAAGACTGTTTGAATATTGTTTATGGGAACGGTCGCAAGGATATTCCCCAACATCGTCAAAGGTACCAGACTTACCAAGGAAGCCAAAACACCGCCTATCACTTTGAACCGTGTCTGATCAAGGCGCTCAATTCTCACAAAATGGAAGAAAATCCCAAGAAAACGCAAACCATAATAGGCCACACAATAAATGGCGAAGTAGGCGACGCCCGCATAATAGACACGGTCAAGTGAGAAGATATTCTGGTCTGTAAAAAAAGCTACACTGGCATCTTTAGTTGGATTAGTATAAGGTACCCAAAGATTGATAGCCTCTCCTAGAGACTTATAAAAATAGGCCGCGACGCACATGGCGATAATGACTGAAACCACGTAATAGGCTTGCATAAAGAGACCTCTTCGGTAGCCAATATAGAAATTCCAAGCCATGAGGGCTAAGACAAGGAGTCCAATCATGCGTCTTCCTCATCGTCATCACTTTGAGCTGTCGCCTTGACTTTAAGTTGTTCGAGTTGCTTAGCTCTCAAAATTTCCAACTCTTTTTCCATATCTTCAACTTGAATTTCACGTTCCAACTGAGTCGACAAAGAGTTGATGGCCATTAGGATAGCAATCGTTTCATTATCAGCATTTTTCATCTGCTTTTTAATAATTTTATATTTTTCATAAGCAACACGCTCCACCTCTTCCATGAATAAGTTATCCTTATCAGTTGTTAGCGTGAGATTTTTTTCTCCAAAATGAAATTTGTAACGGTTTTTGTTTGCCATTTGCTTATTAACTGCCTAATCAATGGTGGACATGGAGTCTCCACCGCAGCTTCTCCTTATTTTTGTTTTTAGCACCCTTTTTAGTCAGATTTTAACACCTTCTCCAGGGCGTGTTCGACACATAAATACCAACTGACTCCTCCAATCATCGAAAAAAAGAGCAGAATTTGGCATTCTCTTTCTAATCATTATATCCTAAATTTTAAATTTCGTAAATTTTAGACTTTGTTCTTCTCCAGAAAAATCATTTTTCAAGGATTCCTAACCTGTAAAATATCTACCAATTTTCCTTTTTTGTGCTAAAATAGATTCCATGGGCACAATCGTATTAAAAATGACAGCAGAGCAGATTTCAGTACTCCAGAAGGATCTAGCAAGCTATGCAACTGCGACTAAAAATCCATACGCTTTTTTTTCAGCCAAGGTCGATGGAACAAGTGTCATCGCCTATACTTCAGGCAAGGTGACCTTCCAGGGTGCTAAACCAGAAATCCTAGCTAGCCGTTTTGGTTACCAAGCTGAGCCTAAGCAGTCACCTGATGGGCAAAACCTAGCCCTAATTGGATCAGACGAAGTCGGAAACGGCTCCTATTTTGGTGGTTTGGCTGTTGTAGCTAGCCTAGTTACTCCCGCTGACCATGCTTTTTTGAAATCTCTAGGAGTCGACGATTCTAAAAATCTAAATGATAGCAAGATTCGTCAGATTGCACCTCTCTTGGAGGAGAAAATTCCCCACAAAGCACTCCTACTTTCTCCTAGAAAGTACAATGAGGTAGTTGGAGACGGTAAAGCTCACAATGCTGTATCCGTCAAAGTAGCCCTCCACAATCAGGCTATTTTCCTACTATTACAATCTGGTGCTAAACCAGATAAGATTGTCATTGATGCTTTTATCAGTGAGAAGAATTATCAAAAATACCTCAAGAACGAACGCAATCACTTTGAATTCCCCATCACTCTAGAAGAAAAGGCTGAAGGTAAATACTTGGCCGTCGCGGTGAGCTCTATCATTGCTCGAAACCTCTTCCTGGAAAATCTGGATAAACTCAGCCAAGAGGTGGGTTACACCCTTCCTTCAGGTGCTGGTGCCAAGTCAGACCAGGTCGCTGCTAAACTCCTTCAAGCTTATGGAGACCAGGCTCTCCAGACTACTGCTAAATATCATTTTGCCAATACTAAAAAAGCCTACCAACGCTTAAAATAAACCTGAAAGGCCTTAACTATGCAAAACAAATGGACCCGATATTTCCTCACTTTTCTTCATGAATGGGGACTCTTCATTCTCTTTATCAGTCTCTTCCTCTTGACCCGTCTCTTCCTCTGGCTCCCTGTTCAGGTTGAAGGACACTCAATGGATCCTACCCTAGCAGATGGACAACGTGTGATCGTTTTAAAACACACGTCCATTGAGCGTTTTGACATTGTCGTTGCCAAGGAAGTTGAAAATGGTAAGACTAAACAAATCGTAAAACGTATCATCGGTATGCCAGGTGATACCATTACCTATCAAAACGATAAACTTACTATCAATGGTAAAGAAGTTAAGGAAGAATACCTCAAAGAATTCCACGCTGCCTTTGCTAAGGATAAACTCCAAAAAGAGTACGCCTACAGCGACTACTTCCAACAACTGGCTAAGGAATCAAAGGCCTTCACTGTCAATGCTGACAAAAACACTACTTTTTCTGTCACTGTTCCTGAAGGCAAATATTTCTTACTCGGAGATAACCGTATCGTTTCAAAAGATAGCCGCGAAGTTGGTTACTTTGACAAGAGTGCTCTTGTCGGGGAAGTCAAATTCCGCTTCTGGCCACTTGATAAAATTGGCACAGTTGAGGACAACTAAGAACACTAAATAAGATAAGGTTGGGGAGACCCAGCCTTATTATGTATCTAGGAAAAAACACATGCAAGAATTTTATTTTTCAGGAACTATCGAGCGCATCATTTTTGAAAATGCCAGTAATTTTTTTCGTATCCTACTCTTAGAAATTGATGAAACTGACAGTGATTTTGAAGACTATGAAATCATTGTTACTGGAACTATGGGGGATGTCATGGAGGGGGAAGACTATACCTTCTGGGGTCAGCTAACCAATCACCCCAAATATGGCAAACAACTCCAAATGACTCGCTACGAGCGTTCAAAACCCTCTGCCAGTGGCCTTATCAAATATTTCTCCAGTGATAATTTCAAAGGAATCGGTAAGAAAACGGCCGAGCGTATTGTCGAGATTTATGGCGAAGACCCTATTGACAAGATTCTCGAAGACCCTAGTAAATTAGAGCAGATTCCTAATCTGTCCAAGGTAAACCGAGAAGCCTTCCTTGCAAAATTAAAAATCAACTATGGTACTGAACAAATCTTGTCCAAACTTTCCAGCTATGGACTCACACCAAAGGCTGCCTCACAAATTTTCAACCAATATAAGGAAGAATCACTTAACCTTATCGAAAAATATCCTTATCTCTTGGTAGAGGAAGTCCAGGGAATTGGATTTAAAATGGCCGATCAACTAGCCGAACGCCTAGGGATTGCTAGCGATGCTCCTGAGCGTTTACGAGCCGCCCTAATTCACTGTCTGCTAGAAGCTAGTATGGAAGAAGGGGACACCTACATCGAAGCCAAGTCCTTGCTTGAACGGACTATCATTCTTTTGGAAAGTTCTCGCCAGATTGAACTTGACCCTGCCTTGGTTGCTCACCAATTAACCAACCTCATCCAAGAGGATAAGGTGCAAAATATAGAGACTAAAATTTTTGATAATACCCTATATTTTGCAGAACAGGGCATCTATACCCACCTAACTCGTATCACGAAAGACCAGCCTGACATCAGTGCTGAGGACAAAATCCAAGCAAGTCTTGAAAGGGTGGAAGATGAGCTTGGTATCACCTATGATAAGGTTCAAAAAGATGCCATTATTAAAGCCCTACAAAGCAAGGTCTTCATCCTGACAGGTGGTCCCGGAACAGGGAAAACCACTGTTATTAACGGAATTATTAAAACCTATGCTGACCTTCATGGTTTAGACCTCAAAAAGTCTGATTTACCCATTATTTTAGCAGCGCCAACGGGACGGGCTGCTCGTCGGATGAACGAACTGACCAAGCTCCCTAGTGCCACTATCCATAGACATTTGGGGCTTAATGGCGAGGACGATTTCAAGACCTTAGATGACTATCTCGATTGCGATTTGATTATCATCGATGAGTTCTCTATGGTTGATACTTGGTTGGCCAATCAACTCTTCGAAAGCATTTCCGATACTACTCAAGTAATCATTGTAGGTGACCAAGATCAACTACCTTCTGTAGGCCCTGGCCAAGTCTTAGCTGACCTTTTGCAGATTGATGACTTGCCTAAGGTTTCCCTAACCAAAATTTTCAGACAATCTGAGGATTCCACTATTGTTACCTTAGCTAGCCAGATGCGCCAAGGCCAACTACCCACTGATTTCACAGAGAAAAAAGCTGACCGATCATACTTTGAGGCTAATGCTAACCATATTCCACAGATGGTCCCTAAAATTGTCTCTGCCGCTATTAAAAGTGGGATCGCTGCTCAGGATGTACAGATTCTGGCCCCCATGTACCGGGGACAGGCTGGTATCAACAATCTCAATACCATTATGCAGGATCTACTTAATCCCAAAGAAAAAGCCAATCAATTTGCCTTTAATGATATTTTCTTCCGTAAGAATGACAAGATTCTCCACCTGGTCAACGATACAGAACTCAATGTCTTCAATGGCGATATCGGAATCATTACTGATCTCATACCTGGTAAATATACTGAAAGTAAGCAAGACGAAATTTACATGTCCTTCGATGGCAATGAGGTTATCTATCCTCGTAACGAATGGAATAAGATTACTCTGGCCTATGCCATGTCTATACACAAATCCCAAGGGAGTGAATTCCCAGTCGTTATCCTTCCCATCACACGCCAAAGTGGGCGTATGCTGCAACGTAACCTCATCTACACCGCTATCACACGCGCCAAGAGTAAACTGGTCATGTTGGGGGAAATCGCAGCCTTCGATTATGCCGTTCACAACGAGGGGGCCAAACGTAATACCTACCTCATCCAACGTTTTGAACAAACTTATACACAAGCTGTTGATAAGTCTGTCGAAAAAAATGTTAAAAACGAGGGAACAGACGCCTTCAATCAAACAAAAACGGAAAACAATAGACCCTCAGAAACCATTGAAAACAAAGACTTCTCGGAAAATATCAATCCATCCCAAACTCTTATTAACACTTATTCACATCCTGTGGATAAGTCTGTTAACAAACCTGTGCAAACAGAAGAAAACTATCGTTTAACTGAAGAAAATTGGGCAACTATCGACCCAATGATAGGTCTCAGCGAAGACGATATTGCAGCCTTTTTTAACAACAACTAGGAAAAAAAGACTTGGAGTCGCTCTGAATGAGCCACTTTTCAAGTCTTTTCATTTACTAAAATACTAAACGAATCAGGGCCATAGACACTATACCGACTGTTACTGCATAGAGCAGATTTTTACTCTTAAATGCTACAATTACCGTTGGCACCGAAGCCAGGATTTCCATCCACTTAAGCTGTGGCAAGTGACCGATTTTCTCAGTCATAAGGCTTGAGAGAATCAGTGCAAAGAGAATAGAAACTGGTAGGTAGTGCAAAAATTGAACAACAATATCTGGTAATCCCTTATATTTCACTAAGATAAAAGGGAGGACACGAGGAACCCAGCTGACCACAAACCCTAGTAAAATAGCGATAAGAATGAAGCTATTGACGGCCATCACACATTACTACCCCCACACTACATCCAATCAAAGTAGCCACTAGAACAGCCAAAGATTCTGATAAAATGATGCTAAAGCTCAGATATGCCACAGCAATAGATAACAGAATCAGAAACAGTTTACGCACTCCTTCACATAGCAAGGCATCAAACTGACTACTTAACAAACCAATAAACATGGCAATCAAGGCAAAATCCAAACCAAAAAGCTCAGGATTTGGAATCATTGAGCCAATTAAACAACCAACAACTGACGACACAATCCAAACCAAATAACTGAAAATATTATTACCATGCATCCAGTTAGAGGGAATATCTTTATGATGTACATATTCTCCTAATAAGACACCATAACTTTCATCCGTAATCAAACTACCAATTCCCAGCTGATTCCAGAGACTTGTTTTGGTAAAAATCGTTGTTGCATGTAAACTCATCAACATGTTACGCAAATTAACTAAGAAAACAGTCAAGGTTAACTCACCAAGGCCAGCTCCTGAAACGACTAAAGCACACATAGCAAACTGAGCCGAGCCACCATAGACAAATGCACACATGAGAGCAACCTCAAGAGCCGATAGACCAGAAGCTGCCGCTACGACACCAAATGCTAGACCAATAGCCACATATCCTAGAGCTGTCGGTACTGCGGCTTTCATACCCGAACGAAAGTCAGACACACTCAATTCCTTTCTAAATGAACCTCTTACCAGACGAGTAAGAGGTTCTTCTTATTCTTCAAATCCTGCAAAGGCTAGACTTGGTTTAGCATTTAAATCCAAGTCAGCAAAATGTTTTTTATCACATTCAATAGCTGCTGCTAAAGCAATCATACCAGCATTATCACCACAAAGACGCAAAGGCGGAATAACCACATCTACATCTGTGATTTCTTCAGCTAGGCGTTCACGTAAGCCCTGATTAGCTGCGACGCCCCCAGCAACAACAAGTGTCTTGACAGGGTAACGCTCTAAGGCTTTCTTGGTCTTAGCTAGGAGAATATCCAAAACAGCAGCTTGGAAGGAAGCACAAAGGTCTTCTGTGACTAAAACTTCCCCTTTCTGCTCAGCATTATGGTGCAAATTGATGAAGGCTGACTTCAAGCCTGAAAATGAAAACTCCAAGTGGTCTTCCTTAATCATGGCACGTGGGAAATCATAAACATCTTTCCCCTTATGAGCCAATTCATCAATCTCTCGTCCTGCTGGGTAGGTCAAGCCCATCACACGTCCCACCTTATCATAGGCTTCACCAACCGCATCGTCACGTGTCTCACCAACAATCTTGTAATTCCCTGGTTCTGACACATAAACCAACTCTGTGTGGCCTCCAGATACCAAAAGCGCTAGGAGGGGGTACTCCAACTCTTGAACCTCACGCGCCGCCATCAGATGCCCTGCCATATGATTGACCGGAATCAAAGGCAAACCGTGCGCCCATGCAAAGGCCTTAGCTGCTGCCATCCCAACCAAGAGGGCTCCAACCAATCCTGGACCATAGGTTACAGCTACAGCATCCAATTGTTCAGCAACAATTCCCGCCTCAGATAGAGCATCCTTAATACAAAGAGTCACTACTTCCACATGGTGACGGCTAGCCACCTCAGGAACAACGCCACCAAATCGTTTATGGCTTTCTACCTGACTAGCAATAATATTACTTAAAAGATCTTTCTCATTTTTTAAAACAGCAACTGAAGTCTCGTCACACGAGCTCTCCACCGCCAAAATATATCTATCTGCCATTAGATTTCCTCTCGCCTCATGATAACTGCATCCTCCTGAGGCTCATGATAATAATTTTTCCGAATTCCTAGACTTTCAAATCCAAATTTTCTGTATAGCGCCTGAGCGACTTGATTTGACGCTCTAACTTCAAGAAAGATGGGTTCACTACGCTCCTCTAAATACTTCATCAACTGACTGGCATACCCACGTCCCTGATAAGCTTTTAGAACCGCAATATTGGTAACTTCAATCTCACCAACTAAATTTTGAAGAGCTAAAAAACCAACAACTTCTTCTTGATTATAAACATAGAAATATTCAGTAGTGTCCAAAGCCAAGTCTGCTACCACCTGCTCAAGTGTCCATGGAGATTTGTCATAAACATCCGACAAAATCTGGTAAATGAGCTGAGCCTGTTCCTGACTACTCAATCTAGACGCGCTTGATGTAGTTGTCACGATTAGTCTCCTCATGTGTCTTAAGCCAGTTTTCCTCCGCCTCAACTCGCTTCAAGTAATGAGGGACAAAGGCATCCACATTAACAGGAGGCAAGGATAAGCCTAAACGACCAATTAACAGGGCTGACGGAAGACTTGGCAAGATAGTTGCCTCTGGAAGGCTTTCCTTAATCTGATCCACAAAATTAGCCACTTCACCTACAAAAGTTACCTTTTCAAAAGTTTTAGCTTGCTCAAGAACATCTGTAAAGGCAGCATGACGATCCGGGACGATAGCTTGGCCATTTTCATAAAATCCGACGTAAACATTATTACGACGGGCATCCATGATAGGAATTACAACACCATCAGCTGAGTGATCCATCAAGGCCTGCAAACTTGAAACTCCCACTAAATCAATGTCAAGGGCATATGCTAAAGTCTTAGCTGTTGCGACAGCCACACGAAGTCCTGTGTAGGAGCCGGGTCCTTGAGCAACAACAACACGGTCTAAATCAGCTGGTTGCCAGCTCACCTGAGCAACCAAAAAATCAATAGTGGGCATTAGACTAATACTATGATTCTTTTTCACTGTCACTGTTGCCTCTGCCACTAAATTCTCATCTTCCAACAAGGCTACTGATAAAGCAGTGCTGGAAGTATCAAATGCTAATATTTTCATCTTTTTTCCTTGTTTCTTTTTATGCTTCTCTATTATAACACAAGTAGTTGTTTCCCAAAAATGAACATTTCCCAACTTTTTCCGCCATTTTCTTTATCTACCCCTTATCTTATGGTACAATAATAGTAATCGTTATACGAATCAAGGCTACTACCTATTACTCATAAAAGTGAATATCAAAACGTCAAGTAAATCAGAGAAAAGTTTGACTTGACCGGTTTTTTTATAGAATGGTAGAGCCTTTTGGAAAGAAAGGAAAATCATGATTTATAAAGTTTTTTACCAAGAAACTAAAGAGCGTAGCCCACGCCGTGAACAGACAAAATCACTCTATCTAGATATCGATGCAGAAACTGAACTTGAGGGACGTATCCAAGCTCGTCAAATCATCGAAAAAAACACTGCCTACAACATCGAATTCATTGAGCTCCTCTCAGAAAAAGCCCTTGAATACGAAAAAGAAACAGGCGTTTTTGAAGTAACGGAGTTCTAAGACCATGGCATCAAAAATCAATCTAAAACCTGAAGAAGTTGGGGTTTATGCGATTGGTGGTTTGGGAGAAATCGGTAAAAATACCTATGGTATTGAATACCAGGATGAAATCATCATCGTCGATGCGGGTATTAAATTCCCTGAAGATGATCTTCTCGGTATCGATTATGTCATCCCGGACTATTCTTACATCGTTGAAAACGTTGACCGTGTTAAGGCTCTTGTCGTTACTCACGGTCACGAAGACCATATTGGTGGTATCCCCTTCCTTCTTAAACAGGCAAATATCCCAATCTATGCAGGACCACTTGCTCTTGCTCTTATCAAAGGAAAATTGGAAGAACACGGACTACTACGTGATGCACAACTCTATGAAATTAACGCTAATACAGAGCTTACTTTCAAAAATATGAGCGTAACCTTCTTCCGCACAACTCACTCAATTCCAGAACCTCTCGGAATTGTCATCCATACACCACAAGGTAAAATTGTTTGTACCGGTGACTTTAAGTTCGACTTCACTCCAGTAGGTGAGCCAGCAGACCTTCATCGTATGGCTGCACTCGGTGAAGAAGGCGTTCTTTGCCTCCTCTCAGACTCAACCAATGCTGAAGTCCCAACTTTCACTAATTCCGAGAAGGTCGTTGGACAATCCATCATGAAAATAATTGAAGGCATTCACGGACGTATTATCTTCGCCTCATTTGCCTCTAATATTTTCCGTCTTCAACAAGCTGCTGAGGCTGCTGTAAAAACCGGTCGTAAGATTGTTGTCTTTGGACGTTCTATGGAGAAAGCCATTGTTAATGGTGTTGAACTAGGCTATATCAAAGTTCCAAAAGGAACTATTATTGATCCTAGTGAAATGAAAAACTATCATGCCAGTGAGATTCTTATCATGTGTACCGGTTCTCAAGGGGAGCCTATGGCGGCCCTTGCACGTATTGCCAATGGTATGCACCGACAAGTAACACTACAACCTGGTGACACCGTTATCTTCTCATCTAGCCCTATCCCAGGAAATACAACCAGCGTTAACCGTTTGATTAATACCATTCAAGAAGCGGGTGTAGATGTTATTCACGGTAAAATCAACAATATCCATACCTCTGGTCACGGTGGTCAACAAGAGCAAAAACTAATGCTTCGCTTGATCAAACCAAAATTCTTCATGCCTGTTCATGGTGAATACCGCATGCAAAAGGTCCACGCAGATCTCGCTGTTGATTGTGGTGTTCCGAAAGAGAATGTCTTTATCATGGAAAATGGTGATGTCTTAGCCCTAACAAAAGATTCTGCTCGCCGTGCAGGTCATTTCAATGCTCAAGACATCTATGTCGATGGTAATGGTATCGGTGATATTGGGGCGGCCGTTCTTCGTGACCGTCGTGATATCTCTGGAGATGGTGTCGTCCTTGCTGTCGCAACTGTTGATTTCAAGTCTAAGATGATTCTAGCTGGTCCAGATATTCTCAGTCGTGGATTTATCTATATGCGTGAATCTGGTGATCTTATTCGTGATAGCCAACGCATTCTATTCAACGCTATTCGTATTGCTCTTAAAAATAAAGACGCCAGCATTCAATCCGTTAACGGAGCTATCGTCAATGCATTACGACCATTCCTATACGAAAAAACAGAACGTGAGCCAATTATCATTCCCATGATTCTCACACCTGATAACTAAAAAATGGTAGCCTGACAGCTACCATTTTTAGTATGCTACAAATCTTCAGTAAGTAAAAAGTTCTATAAACGCTGCTTCTCCTTTTATGCACCTGAATAAATGTAAGATACCACCTCTGGTGTTGTTGAATTTTATGGATTAAACTAACCACGATAGTTATCAATGTGTTGCAAATTGTTATAGTTCGACTCCAAGATTTGAATCTAACCAACTTGTGTAACAAAACCAACGTATCTAATATCCACCATCAGTCCAACATACAATCGAACGAGCAGCAGATATCAAACCAACAGCATAGCCTTGGCTAGCAGCGCTTCCTGCCCAATCGCCACCATTACACCACCAGTTACTTCCCCATAGAGTAATTTCTTTAACACCCCATGTACATTGACCAACTAGATAACGATTACACATGGAATCTATATCTGTATCAGTAACTGTTACCTCTGAATAAAAAATTTCAGATATATCTTCATCTGCTGTGGCAGTTCCTGAAACATCCGAAGTTCCACCAAGAACGAGTCTTGACCAGATAGTCATGCCATTTTCAGCAGCTAATTGATATGTAGCTACGCTATATTGGCTAGCAATTGAGAAGAACAGGTCTCCCATTTTGAACAGTATAATAATCAGCATCAGTTGTTTGAGCGACTGTAAGACCAAGCAATAATGTACTTGGGACTATTGCTAAGGCAGTATTTTTTGTTGTTTTCATATTCCCTCCTGATTAAGATTGATATGAAATTAGTTTAACATCTTAATATTTTAATGTAATTAAGAGAGAAAAAAGAAAACCAGGTAACCCTGATCTTCAAATTATTTTATTAATACAGATCTAAGTAGTTATCAATTTCCCATTGTGAAACGAAAGTAGCATAGCTTGCCCATTCCAAACGTTTCGCATCAAGGAAGTTTGTATAGATATGATTACCTAATGCTTGACGAACCACTTCATCCGTTTCCAATGCTTTAAGAGCATTACGTAGTGTTGAGGGCAAATCAATGATACCAGCCTCTTTACGTTCTTCTGGAGACATTGAGTAGATGTTTGTTTCAATTGGAGCTGGAGCTTCAATCTTATTAATGATACCATCAAGTCCGGCTTCCAAAAGAACGGCCATTGCCAAATATGGATTTGCCATTGGGTCAACTGAACGCAATTCCAAGCGTGTACCCATACCACGAGAAGCAGGAACGCGGATTAATGGTGAACGGTTGCTACCCGCCCATGCAATATATACAGGAGCTTCATAACCAGGAACCAAACGTTTGTAAGAGTTCACTGTTGGGTTAATAATTGCAGTATAGTTATATGCATGTTTCATCAAACCACCAAGGAAGTAGTATGCGTCTTGAGACAATTGCATACCATGTGGATCCTCTGGATCAAAGAAAGCATTTCCTTCTTCAGTGAAAAGAGACATGTTACAGTGCATACCACTACCGGCAATACCATATTTAGGTTTCGCCATAAATGTAGCGTATAGACCGTGTTTACGAGCGATTGTCTTAACAACCAATTTGAAAATTTGGATATTATCACAAGCTTTTAAAACATCAGTATATTTAAAATCGATTTCGTGTTGTCCAACCCCAACCTCATGGTGAGATGCTTCAACTTCAAATCCCATTTCTGTCAACACATTAACAATTTCACGACGTGTATTGTCGGCAAGGTCAGTTGGTGCAAGGTCAAAATAACCACCTTTATCGTTAACTTCAAGCGTAGGATTACCTTGTTCATCTAATTTTAAAAGGAAAAATTCTGGCTCTGGTCCAAGATTAAATGATTTATAACCAACTTCTTCCATATGACGCAATGCTTTTTTCAAGTTACCACGTGGGTCTCCTGCAAATGGTTCACCTGCCGAAGTATAGATATCACAAATAAGACCAGCGACTGACCCATTTTCATCGCCCCAAGGGAAGACTGTCCAAGTATCAAAATCTGGGTAAAGATACATATCAGATTCATTGATACGAACAAAACCTTCAATTGATGAACCATCAAACATAACTTTATTTGAAAGTACCTTATCCAACTGTTCATCTGTCGCAGGAATTTCAACATTCTTCATAATACCAAGGATATCAGAGAACATTAAACGCAAAAAAGTAACATTCTTCTCTTTGACTTCGCGACGAATATCAGCTGCTGTGATTGCCATAATAGGGGTCTCCTTTATAAAAACCAAAAATAAAAGTTCAAAGCGTAATTAAATACGCAAGTTACCAAATTGTTGCGATGGAGTCGTAAAACGACCTTGCTGAAGGAGTTCATCATGCAAGATACGTCGAACGTCCGCATCAGTTAAAGCTACTTGTTTTTGTTGTACACGAATTTTACGTTTCTCATACTCATGCTTAATTGCTGCAATATTGTAACCGTCATTCAAAAAATCTTTGATTTCCAATAAACGATCCATATCATTTAATGAGTACATACGACGATTCCCAGCTGTACGTTCAGGTTGAATCAACCCCTGATCTTCATAGTAACGAATTTGACGAGCAGTTAAATCCGTTAACTTCATAACTGTGCCAATCGGAAAAACAGCCAAAGAACGTCTTAGTTCTTTTTCTCTTGCCATGATAATTCTCCTTTCCTAACAATTATATTCTGAATGTTACTACATGTCAACAGATAATGTCACTTTTTCTTACACAATAAGAAAACCCCGAACATTGTATTGCTTAGTACCTTATATTCAAGGATTTTATTTTAAAAAACATAAAAAAGAGCTCAAGAGAACTCTTTTATTCTTATTTTAGATGTTTAAGTAACCAATCATAATCATAATTAACAAGGATTGCAATAAAGACTCCGCAAAACGTTTCAAATACTCTTGCTATCACATAGGTGAAAGTATTATCAGGTGGGATAGACAAAGTGATAATCAGAAGCGCAGCCACTCCTCCAATAACTCCAGAAGCATTATTAAAGGATACATTAATGACAATAGTCAACATTGTTAAAATAGGGACCAATAGCAAGGTCACCCAAACTGAATTGTCAAACCACATATTCACAAAATAGAATAAAAGCGATAAAAGACCCCCAACTGTATTTGCAAAAATACGTGACTTTCCAAATTGAACACTACGGTCAAAGTTCTCACGCAAACTAAAAACAGCAGTTAAACAACCAATCTGAAGTCCATCCCAGCCGAAAGCAGAGAACAATCCTAAAACAAGAAAAACGGCTATTCCGGTCTTTAGTGTACGCATACCAAACTTAAATTTTTTTGGTTCAAATTTCAATCCCATTCATTTATTTTACCATGATTTACTAGTTTTTGGGATATTTCACTGTATAATTAAAAAATAAAAAAGAATGTTAATATTTTACATTTTACAATTGAATAGTATTCAATTCAACAAAAAAAGAACGGCTCTATAATTTCTGTAGTGGGTAAAACCACTGTAGAGATTATAGAGCTTTTTAAGTATACACGAAAAGTCCCATAAGAACTATAATGAAGAGCGACAAAACCATCATTAGGAAGAACTTATGAGACTTATTAAGAATACCACAGAATTAATCGGAATTAAAAACCCTAACATCATTATTTCTCTTGTTTTTGAAACGGATACTCATATCGAGGTTCAAGCAAAACTGGATTATCCTGTATACGAAACTACTTTTTGAAGTATCCATTGGAAATCCGACAACAGGTACAATTTATCACGATGGATATGTCTGGAGCTTATATTCCACTGGCTCGCAAACTCTTTCCTAACGCCAAAATCGTTCCTGATCGATTTCACATTATCCAGCACCTTGGACGTGCCTTTTTAAAGACAAGAATTGCCATTATGAACCAGTTTAATAAGAATTCACTACCTTATTGAGATTTAAAAAATCACTGGCGACTTTTTCAAAAGGACAGTCGTAAGCTATCTCTCAACTCTTTCTATTCAAAGACCTTCAGACAAACTTTAGTACCACATGAAATCATTGAGAAGACATTGGTCTTTTCAGAAGAGATCGCTAATGCCTACAAACTTTATCAGCTTTTACTTTTTCACTTTCAGGAGAAGAGAGTAGATTAGTTCTTTGAGTTAATAGAGGAGAACATAAGCAAGGTCAACCACTACTTTCAAACGGTCTTTAGGACTTTTCTTAGACACAAGAAATCCATCAAGAATGTGCTAGAAACAGACTATTCAAACGCAAAACTCGAAGCGACTAACAAGTTGATTAAAGACATCAAACGGTTGGGCTTTGGTTTTAGAAACTTCATCAACTTTAGGAAGCGTGTCTTCATCACTCTGAACATACAAAAAGAGAAAACCTATCCGGTCCTCTCTAGATGTTAGCTTTTCGTCACCCACTACAAGTTGACAAGGAGCCAAAAGAACGCCCTATAGAACGTTCTTGATTTACTAAAAATTATTTTTCAGTCAAAGCTGCAAGTCCTGGAAGTTCTTTACCTTCAAGGAGTTCCATAGATGCACCACCACCAGTAGAGATCCATGAGAATTTGTCTGCATATCCAAGGTTGATTGCTGCAGCAGCTGAGTCACCACCACCGATGATTGATTTAACACCTGGTTGTTTCACGATAGCGTCCATCACACCGATTGTACCAGCCTGGAAGTCAGGGTTTTCAAATACACCCATAGGTCCATTCCATACAACTGTTTTAGCACCAGTCAAAGCTTCGTCGAATTTAGCGATAGATTTTGGACCGATATCAAGACCAAGGAAACCTGGGTCTACTGCTTCACCTTCAGTATATTTCACTTCAGTGTAGTCAGCAAATGCGTTTGCTTCTTTTGAGTCAACTGGCAAGATCAATTTACCATTTGATTTTTCAAGAAGAGCTTTCGCTACATCCAATTTGTCTTCTTCCACAAGTGAGTTACCGATTTCGATACCTTGCGCTTTGAAAAATGTGTAAGTCATCCCACCACCGATAAGAACTTTATCAGCTTTTTCAAGCAAGTTTTCGATTACACCGATCTTATCTGAAACTTTTGAACCACCAAGGATAGCCACGAATGGACGTTCTGGATTTTCAACTGCTTCTTGGATGTATGCAATTTCGTTTTCAAGAAGGAATCCAGCAACAGCTTTTTCAACGTTTGCTGAGATACCAACGTTAGATGCGTGTGCACGGTGAGCTGTACCGAATGCATCGTTTACGAAGATACCATCTCCAAGTGATGCCCAGTATTTACCAAGTTCAGGATCATTTTTAGATTCTTTCATGCCATCAATATCTTCAAAACGAGTGTTTTCAACCAAGAGAACTTGGCCATCTTCAAGAGCGTTAACAGCTGCTTCCAATTCAGCACCACGTGTAACACCTGGAATAAACTTAACATCTTGACCCAATTTAGCAGCCAAGTCAGCAGCTACAGGAGCAAGTGATTTACCTTCTTTATCAGCTTCTTCTTTTACACGTCCAAGGTGAGAGAAGAGGATTGCACGTCCACCTTGTTCAAGGATATACTTGATAGTTGGAAGGGCAGCAGTGATACGGTTGTCGTTAGTGATCACGCCATCTTTTACAGGTACGTTGAAGTCAACACGAACGAGAACTTTTTTCCCTTTCAACTCAACGTCTTTAACAGTCAATTTAGCCATTTGATCAGACTCCTTAATTTTTTAATACGTTCTCATTATATCACAAAATGCATAAAAGAGATAGCAAAATCAGAAGGATTTCTAGCTAATTGCTAGTAGGCTACTTTTATCATATAATCAAAATAGAAAGTCAGAATAGCAATAAAAAAACACCTAAATAAAATTCAGAAAAAAGCTAATTTCGATTTAAATATAATCCTCATACTTAGACTTATTCCTCTTCTTTCTTACTTTTAAACAAACACTCTTTTCCTATAAATATCCCATAAATGAGGAAATACTTAGTTTTGGTGGTATACTCACCAACATGTGAATATGATCTGGGCAAGCTTCAGCTTCATGAATTTCAACGCCTTTTCTTTCACATAATAACCGTAAGATTTGACCAATACTTGCTTTGTATTTCCCATAGATTATTTGACGTCTATATTTTTGGGCGAAAACAATATGATACTTACAATTCCAAGTAGTATGTCCTAAACTATTATTATCCTGTCTCATCAGGGGTCCCCCTTTTGTATATTAGTTAGGGGTCGGGAAACCTTATCTAATATAACACTTGAACTGCACCCCAAAAGTTAGATAGAAAAATCTAACTTTTGGGGTGTTTTTATTATGAAATTAACTTATGAAGATAAAGTTCAAATATATGAATTGAGAAAGCAAGGTCAAACCTTCAACCAACTTTCAAAACGATTTGGTGTGGGTGCTTCTGGATTAAGATATATGACGAGATTGATTGAACGTTACGGAATAGAAATTATCAAGAAAGGTAAGAATTGTTACTATTCTCCAGAATTAAAACAAGAAATGATTGATAAAGTGCTACTTGAAGGTCGTTCACAAAAAAGTGTAAGTCTTGATTATTGTCTTCCAAGTGGTGGAATGTTGCCTAACTAGATAGCACAATATAAAAAATGGGTATACAATTCTTGAGAAAAGAAGAGGCAGAGTACCTAAAATGGGGCGTAAACGTATGAAAACTTGGGAAGAAATGACAGAACTAGAGCGACTCCAAGAGGAGAATGAATGCTTACGTACCGAGGTGGCCTACCTAAAAAAGTTAAAAGAGTTAGAGGAAAGGGACGAAGCCTTACAGCGAGAAAGGCAGAAACAGTTAGAGAAAAGGGTTTCAGGAGGATTTCGACTCGATTTACTTCTTGAAACAGCACGTTTAGCTCGCTCGACTTACTATTATCAGTTGAAACAACTAGATGGGCACGACAAAGATGAAGAGACTAAAGGCTAAATTCAAGAAATTTATTATGAGCATAAAGGAAATTATGGCTATCGCCGAATAACTCTTGAATTGAGGAATCGTGGTTTTGTAGTGAACCAGAAGAAGGTCCAACGTCTGATGAAGCTCTTTGGTTTAAGTTCCCAAATTCGTCGTAAACACAAATATTCTTCATACCAAGGAGAAGTTGGCAAGAAAGCAGATAACCTTATTCAACGCCAGTTTGAAGCAGCCAACCCCATGGAAAAGTGCTACACAGATGTGACAGAGTTTGCCATTCCAAATAGCACACATAAATTGTATTTATCGCCTGTTTTAGATGGTTTCAACAGCGAAATTATCGCTTATAATCTCTCAACTTCACCAAACTTAGAACAAGTGAAATCTATGTTAGACCAGTCCTTCACAGAGGAGCATTATGAAAATACAATTCTCCATAGTGACCAAGGTTGGCAATACCAACATCAGTATTATCATCAATTTTTAGAGGATAAAGGGATCCAACCGTCCATGTCACGTAAGGGAAATAGTCCAGACAATGGTATGATGGAGTCCTTCTTTGGCATTCTTAAGTCTGAGATGTTTTATGGTTACGAGAAGACGTTTCACTCACTTGAGCAATTGGAACAAGCTATTGTAGACTATATTGATTATTACAACAACAAACACATTAAGGTAAAATTAAAAGGACTTGGTCCTGTGCAATACAGAACTAAGTCCTGGAAAGGTTATAATAAACTAGACACAAAGTTAAGAGAAATCGTGGAAAGGTTTATTATGGCAAGAAGAAAATTCGATAAACAATTTAAAAATTCTGCAGTAAAACTCATTCTTGAAGAAGGTTACTCTGTTAAAGAAGTCAGCCAAGAGCTTGAGGTTCATGCCAATAGTCTTTATCGCTGGGTTCAAGAAGTTGAAGAATATGGAGAAAGTGCTTTTCCAGGCAATGGGACAGCCCTAGCTAATGCCCAACATAAGATTAAATTGTTAGAGAAAGAAAATCGTTATCTTCAGGAGGAACTTGAACTTCTAAAAAAGTTCCGGGTCTTCTTGAAGCGAAGCAAGTAAAACGTTTTGAATTTCTCTTGAAACATCATGGGAAGATAAAAATTAAGCATGCAGTAAAAGTTCTTAAGGTTTCTCGCTCAGGTTTCTATGAATACATGCATCGTCGTCCTTCAAAACAACAAGTGGAGAGAGAAATTCTCTCAGAGAAGATAAAAGCTGTCTTTCATGAGCATAAGGGACGCTATGGTGCGGTTAGAATTACCAAGGTACTTCATAATACTGGTATTATGACCAACACGAAACGTGTTGGGAAACTGATGCACTTGATGGGACTTTATGCCAAGGGAAGCCGTTATAAATATAAACATTACAACAGAAAAGGAGCTTCGCTTTCAAGACCCAATTTAATTAATCAGATCTTTAAAGCAACAGCTCCTAATAAAGTATGGCTGGGAGACATGACCTATATCCCTACCAAAGAAGGCACCTTATACTTAGCCGTGAATATCGACGTTTTTTCACGTAAGATTGTAGGCTGGTCAATGTCTTCACGGATGCAAGATAAACTGGTGAGGGATTGCTTCTTACAAGCTTGTGGGAAAGAACATCCTCAGCCTGGCTTGATTGTCCATACTGATCAAGGGAGTCAATATACAAGCTCTCGTTATCAATCTACTCTTCGTCAAGTCGGTGCTCAATCTAGCATGAGTCGTAAAGGAAATCCCTATGACAATGCAATGATGGAGTCTTTTTATAAGACGCTAAAGAGGGAGCTTATTAATGATGCTCATTTTGAGACAAGAGCTGAGGCTACTCAAGAAATATTTAAATACATTGAGACCTATTACAATACAAAAAGGATGCATTCAGGTCTTGATTACAAGTCTCCAAAAGACTTTGAAAAATATAATTCTTAAATTCTCTTAACTCCGTGTCTAGTTTTTCGTTGACTTTCCATCCTTTGTGTAAATTAATTGTCTAACTTTTTGGGGTCAGTACACACTTTAGGGGGACTTTTTTGATACATCGCTAAAAGCTTTTCGGAACCACTAGCACAGCTAGTGGTTTTCGTGAGAAAAAAAGAAGAGCCTAAACTCTTCTTCCTATACAATTGAATTATTTAGCGATTTTCGCGAAGTATTCAAGAGTACGTACAAGTTGTGAAGTGTAAGACATTTCGTTGTCGTACCATGAAACAACTTTAACCAATTGTTTACCGTCAACGTCGAGAACTTTAGTTTGAGTTGCGTCAAACAATGAACCGTAAGACATACCTACGATATCTGAAGATACAATCGGATCTTCTGTGTATCCATATGATTCGTTTGTAGCTGCTTTCATAGCTGCGTTCACTTCATCAACAGTAACGTTCTTTTCACAAACTGCTACCAATTCAGTAACTGATCCAGCTGTAACTGGAACACGTTGTGCAGATCCGTCAAGTTTACCGTTCAATTCTGGGATTACAAGACCGATAGCTTTAGCAGCACCAGTTGAGTTAGGAACGATATTTGCAGCAGCAGCACGTGCACGACGAAGGTCCCCACCACGGTGTGGTCCGTCAAGGAGCATTTGGTCACCAGTGTAAGCATGGATAGTAGTCATCAACCCTTCAACAACACCAAAGTTGTCATTAAGTGCTTTAGCCATTGGAGCCAAACAGTTTGTAGTACATGAAGCGCCTGAGATAACTGTTTCAGTACCATCAAGGATATCGTGGTTAGTGTTAAATACAACTGTTTTAACATCATTTCCACCAGGAGCAGTAATAACAACTTTCTTAGCTCCACCAGGGTGCAAGTGTTTTTCAGCAGCATCTTTCTTAGCGAAGAAACCAGTTGCTTCAAGAACGATTTCTACACCATCATTTGCCCAGTCAATTTGTTCTGGATCACGTTCTGCAGAAACTTTAACGAATTTACCGTTAACTTCGAATCCACCATCTTTTACTTCAACAGTACCGTCGAAACGACCTTGAGTTGTGTCGTATTTCAACAAGTGTGCAAGCATAACCGGATCAGTAAGGTCGTTGATGCGTGTAACTTCAACACCTTCTACGTTTTGGATACGACGGAAAGCAAGACGACCGATACGGCCGAAACCGTTAATACCAACTTTAACTACCATTAGTGATTTCCTCCTTATGAAAATCGAATAAATATAATTTTGAGAGCAAACTCTCACTATTGTGAAAAGATTAACTTGAGGGTTTTCATTTAACCTTTTAACATACCTATTATATAATTTTTTTCAGGAGAATGCAAATAGAAAGAGGCACTTACTTTCATAAGCACCTTAACTTAAAAACTTCTAATTAAGCTTCACCAGAATTTTTCTTGATGATTTCTTCTTGAACTGATTTTGGAACATCTTCATAGTGATCAAATACCATCATGAATGTACCACGTCCTTGAGTTGCAGAACGAAGTGTTGTTGCATAACCGAACATTTCAGCAAGTGGTACATAGGCACGAACGGTTTGGGTGTTACCGTGTGCTTCCATACCATCAACACGTCCACGACGAGCAGTAACGTGACCCATAACATCACCAAGGTTCTCTTCTGGAACAGTGATAGTTACAAGCATCATTGGCTCAAGAATAGTTGGTTGTGCAGTCTTAGCAGCTTCTTTAAGTGCAAGAGATGCAGCAATCTTAAAGGCAGTTTCAGATGAATCGACATCGTGGTATGAACCATCATAAAGCTTAGCTTTAATGTCAACCATTGGGTATCCAGCAAGGACACCATTAGCCATTGATTCTTCCAATCCTTTTTCTACTGCAGGGATGAATTCACGTGGAACCACACCACCAACGATGGCATTTTCGAATTCGAATCCTTTACCTTCTTCGTTTGGAGTAAATTCAATCCAAACGTCACCAAATTGACCTTTACCACCTGATTGGCGTTTGAAGAATCCACGTGCTTGTGTTCCAGCACGGAATGTTTCACGATATGATACTTGTGGGGCACCAACATTGGCTTCAACCTTGTGTTCACGTTTCAAACGGTCAACAAGGACATCAAGGTGAAGTTCACCCATACCAGAGATAACAGTTTCACCAGTTTCAGGGTTAGTTTCAACACGGAATGTTGGATCTTCTTCAGCAAGTTTTTGAAGACCGATAGCCATTTTATCTTGGTCAGCTTTAGTCTTAGGCTCAACCATCAATTGGATAACTGGTTCTGGAACTTCGATTGACTCAAGAATAACTTTAGCTTTTTCATCAGTCAACGAGTCACCAGTTGTAGTATCTTTCAAACCGATAGCAGCAGCGATATCACCGGCATAAACTTGTTCAATTTCTTGACGGCTGTTAGCGTGCATTTGAAGGATTCGTCCGACACGTTCACGTTTACCTTTAGAAGTGTTCATTACGTAAGAACCTGATTGAAGGATTCCTGAGTAAACACGGATAAATGTTAAACGACCTACAAATGGGTCAGTCATGATCTTGAAGGCAAGAGCTGCAAATGGCGCTTCATCAGAAGCAGGACGAGTTTCTTCTTCGCCTGTATCTGGGTTAATACCTTTGATGGCTGGAATATCAAGTGGACTTGGAAGGTAGTCAATAACCGCATCAAGCATCAATTGAACACCTTTGTTTTTGAAGGCTGAACCACAAAGAACTGGGAAGAATTCAACGTTAATTGTAGCACGACGAATAGCTGCTTTCAATTCATCGTTAGTGATTTCTTCACCTTCAAGGTATTTCATCATCAAATCTTCGTCAGTTTCAGCAACTGCTTCGATCAATTTTTCACGGTATTCGTATGCTTGATCTACGTATTCAGCTGGAATATCTTCTTCAAGAATATCTGTACCTAGGTCATTAGTATAGATTTCAGCTTTCATTTTAATCAAGTCAATGATACCACGGAAGTCATCTTCAGCACCGATTGGTAATTGAATTGGGTGTGCGTTTGCTTGAAGACGATCATGAAGTGTGCTTACTGAGTAAAGGAAGTCAGCACCGATTTTATCCATTTTGTTAGCAAATACGATACGTGGAACACCATACTCAGTTGCTTGACGCCAAACTGTTTCAGTTTGAGGTTCTACACCTGATTGTGAGTCAAGAACGGTTACGGCACCATCCAATACACGGAGTGAACGTTGTACTTCGATAGTGAAGTCCACGTGTCCTGGTGTATCGATGATGTTAACACGGTGACCATTCCATTGCGCTGTTGTAGCGGCAGAAGTGATTGTGATACCACGTTCTTGTTCTTGCTCCATCCAGTCCATTTGTGATGCACCTTCGTGAGTTTCACCGATTTTATGAATTTTACCAGTGTAGTAAAGGATACGCTCTGTTGTAGTTGTTTTACCAGCATCGACGTGGGCCATGATACCGATATTACGAGTTTTTGCAAGTGAAAATTCGCGTGCCATTAGGTTTATTCTCCTATAAATATTTTAGTTTACTTATTTATTATAACATTATTGTCAAAAAACGGATAGGCAGGACCTACCCGTTCTTCAATGATATTCAACTGGTTTTCAAACGATATAAATTATACAATTTGAACCAAAACCAAAACTCAAGCTGTTACAGTTCCAAAGCCTCAGCTTATGAATAATATATGACTGTAATACAGCTTGAAACTTATAATTACCAGCGGAAGTGTGCAAAGGCACGGTTTGCTTCAGCCATTTTGTGAGTATCTTCACGTTTCTTAACTGCTGCTCCAGTGTTGTTTGCAGCATCCATGATTTCTTTTGCAAGACGTTCTTTCATAGTGTGTTCACCACGCGCACGTGATGCGTTAACCAACCAACGAAGACCAAGAGTTGTACGACGTTCTGGACGAACTTCAACTGGGACTTGGTAGTTTGAACCACCAACACGACGTGCACGTACTTCAAGTACAGGCATGATGTTGTCCATAGCTGTTTCGAATACTTCAAGAGCATCGTTTCCAGTTGCTTCTTTGATTTGCTCGAAAGCATCGTATACGATTGTTGCAGCAGTACCACGTTTACCATCAAGCATTACACGGTTGATAAGACGTGTAACAATTTTTGAATTGTACAATGGATCTGCCAATACTTCGCGTTTAGGCGCTCTATTTTTACGACTCATTTTATCTTATCTCCCTTCTTACCCTTTAGGACGTTTAGTACCGTATTTAGAACGGCTTTGTTTACGATCAGCTACACCTGCAGTATCAAGTGCACCACGGACGATGTGGTAACGTACCCCTGGAAGGTCTTTTACACGTCCACCACGGATAAGAACAACGCTGTGTTCTTGGAGGTTGTGTCCGATACCTGGGATGTAAGCAGTAACTTCGATAAGGTTGCTCAAACGTACACGAGCAAATTTACGAAGGGCTGAGTTAGGTTTTTTAGGTGTCATTGTTCCAACACGTGTTGCAACACCACGTTTTTGTGGTGAAGATACGTTAGTTTGAACTTTTTTGTGGCTGTTGTAACCAACGTTCAAAGCTGGTGATTTAGATTTAACAACTTTTGATTGACGTGGTTTACGAACCAATTGGTTAATTGTAGGCATCTACATTCTCCTGTGTTTTTTATTTTTGGTTGATATGGCACTGGTGACAATCCATATCTGTGTGTACTTTTGCAACTTATGTCAGCACGTCTCTGTACACTTTTGAGAGACCAAAAGTAAAAAGTACCGTCTGATATAATACCATATTCTAAGGAACATTGTCAACAAATTCTTGCCAAAAAGAAAATTCCTAAATATTAAATTAGGAATTACGTTCTAAGCTTTTGATTTATCGAAAATATTACCTACTTCAACTTCTACTTTTTGTGATTTTACATCGATGTCAGATACAGTGAGCAATGATTTGTATTCATGAATGTCTCGATCGGCTTTGGCATTCTCTGCAAATACAGCTACACCCACCAACTCACTATCAAATTCCGAAAGCAAACTAATCATACCGGTAATAGTGCCGCCACCTTTAAGAAAATCATCAACAATAAGAACACGACTATTTGGTTTCAAACTGCGTTTTGAAAGGAACATTTTTTCAATACGATTGCTTGAGCCACTGACGTAGTTTACTGAGACTGTTGATCCTTCTGTGATTTTCAGATCACGACGAACAATAACAAATGGAATATTCAAGACATCTGCCACTGCATTTGCCAAAGGCACACCTTTTGTAGCAACAGTCATTACAGCATCAATTTTTTGCCCTTTAAAAGCACTAGCAATAATACGACCAACATTTTTCAAAATCGATGGGGTACTTAATAAATCAGATAGATAGAGATAACCACCTGGCAAGATACGATCACTCTCAGAAAGGCGTTCACAAAGATTTTCAACTAGACTTCTTGCATCTTCATCAGAAATAGTTGGTGTAAATATAACACCCCCAGAGGCACCCGTTACTGTTTCGATTTCCCCTATTTGACTTTCTTCAAAAGCTTTTTTAATAATAGCAACATCTTCTGAGATTGACGACTTAGCAGCTTCATAACGCTCTGCAAAGGTATTAAGACTTGTTAGTTTATATGGATTATTAATCAGGTAGTTTGAAATCACTACCATACGCTCACTTCGTTTTAATTTCATATGTTACCTATATTTTCTGTATTTTTTAACTATTATACCATAATACAATAAAAAGCGAACATTTTTTCATTAAATGTTCACTTACTTTCGCTTCTAATCACATTTTGGCTTATAGAAAGAACGGTTATCCATGGCAAATAGACGATTAGTCATCTCTCCTGGTCCAACTAAGTTAAGAGCTGTCGTCATCATCATCATACTAGCATCGAGATTATCAATCATATGGATAACCTCCGCTTCCATGATACGAGGACGAACTGGACTTCCATACTCCAATTGCCCGTGGTGACTTAAAATGACATGACGTAAAACAACAACATCCTCACGTGTATCATCAATATTAAGCTCGACAAGAACTTTGGTGATTTCTTCATCAATCAAAGCTATGTGACCAATCAAGTTTCCACGAACGGTATATTCTGTATTTTCAGGACCAGTTAATTCAATGACCTTAGCTAGGTCATGTAGCATAATTCCTGCAAAGAGCAAACTCTTATTTAGCTCTGGATAAATATCTCCAATACTATCAGCCAAGCGAATCATAGTCGCTGTATGATAAGCTAATCCACTTTCAAAGGCATGATGGTTTGTTTTAGCAGCAGGAAAACTAAAAAACTCCTTATTATGCTTACGATAAAGGGCACGGACCACACGTTGCCATGTAGCTTCCTCTATTTTGAAAATCATCTGCTCAAGATATTCACGCACTTCGGATAAATTTACCGGTGGCTTTCCCTTAAAATCAGCCGGATCATTCGGTTCACCAAATAAAGGGAGTCGCAAGGTAATTTGATTGACTTGAGGCGTGTTATTATAAACCTCTCGGCGTCCTTTCATATGGACTACCTTACCAGCTGTAAATTCTTCAACATTATAAGGCTGAGCATCCCATAAATTTCCTGAAATCTCACCAGAATCATCCTGGAAGGTAAAGGCAATGTAGTCCTTTCCCGCTCGTGTCTTACGTACTTCTGCACGCTTAATCAGATAAAAGCCTTCAAAATACTCATCTTTTTTCATTTGATTAATTTTCATGCTCATCCTCATTTTCTAATCGTGGTAAATCTAACAAACTTTGTGTCGCACTATCTTGGTAGGTTTCAATGGTATCAAGAGCTCTAACAATTGCCCTGCTCCGTGTGTTAAGCAGACTATCGACAGTTTTACTTGCTGTATTTAATTGTTTTTGAGCCTTAGCAAGCATATCTCCAAACTTACCGAACTCCAGTTTAACGTTGCCTAAAATTTTACTAATATCATCCGCATTCTTTTGAATATTCAAAGTTCTAAATCCTACAGATAATGAATTCAAGAGTGCAGATAATGTTGATGGACCTGCAATTACAATATTCTCCTCGCGACGAAGGGCGTCAAAGAAGGCCGGCTGTCGTACCACCTCAGCATAAAGTCCTTCCGTCGGCAAAAATAATATACCAAAATTGGTAGTCTCAGGTGGATTAAGATACTTCTTATTAATATCCTTGGCAAATCGTCGAATACTAGTCATAAGTGACCTACGATGACTCTCAATCTGCTCTTTATCGCCAGATTCATAAGCATCTTCCAGACGATAATAATCTTCTAGGGGAAACTTAGAATCTATCGGGAGGTAGACATATTCGTCTTTATGATTTCCAGGCATCTTAATTGCATATTCAACCCGTTCACTTGAACCTGATACCGTAGGAAATTCTCGCTCGTACTGATTAGCAGCCAGTATATCTTCAATAATTTGTCCTAATTGAAGTTCTCCCAGAATACCACGTGTTTTTGTATTTGAAAGGACCTTGTTGAGGCTCCCAACATCCTTAGCAACATTTTTCATTTCCCCCAAACCTTGGTTAACAGATTCTAGCTGTCTTGAAACCGTCTCAAAAGACGCTTGTAAACGTGTTTGTAAAGTTTGTTCCAGTTTCTCTTCAACTGTCTGACGCATTTGTTCCAAACGTTTCTCATTGGAATCCTGCATATCCCTAACAGCTTTCGCCAGGCTTTGGTTTATTTGCTCTAGGCGTTGATCAGAACGATCTCGATTATCGGATAAGTTTTGGTGCAAAACCTCGCGAATATCTGTCAATTGTTGATAAAGTGCCACCTGCAATTGATTCAATTGCTTTGTCGTTTCGAGTTGATTTGTTTTAGCAAAATTTTCTAACTGAAAAGAAATTTGATCTGAAAGATTATCTGCATTTTCTTCCAGAGTCTTGTTAAGCTGTTCTTTTAACTCCACATTCTTCAAGTAGAGAACAGCCAAAAACCCTAGGCTTAAAAAAGTCAAAAGTGTAAGCAGGTAGATCATACTAACTCCTATCTCTAGTCTGGATGATAATCACGTATCCATTTGGTACCGTCACATGAATTGGACCATCAACGAATTCATTGCTGGAATAGATTTTTTTTTGAAAATAATTACTACTGGTTAATTCATATTTTGCTCCCAAAATCGTCAGTTCTCCATCACCTTCCTGTAAAAAGGATATATAAGTCATATCAGGTTCTGGAAGAAATTCATGTTTGCCTTCTGAACAATAAGTAATTTTATTTTGCTTATCCCGTAAGCAGATACGATCCATAAAAGGAGCTAGTTGCGGATCGCTGACTAGAAATACATTTGACAACATATGATCTATCCTACCACCAAAAGCACCAAAAATGGTTACTTCAGCTTCGGGGTAAGCCTGAAAAATCAATTTTAAAGCTAACTCAGTGTCTGTGTCATTCTTCTCAGCTGAAGCTTTCTTACAAAATTTAGCTGTCGATTGAATGACGTCTAATTCTAACTCAGAGACCGAATCAAAATCCCCTACAGCCAGGTCAAGAGGTAACCCTAACTCCAGTAAGTACAAACAAGCACGATCCACTCCAACAAAATAATCAAAATCGGTAGTGAACCAATCTAGCTCACCACCGACAAACAAAGCTATTTTAGGCATCGATAGCATCACGGAGCGTTTGAACTTGCGCAGTCAAATCATGATTTTTGAAAAGGTAAGAGCCCGCTACAAAAACATTAGCTCCCGCCTTAGCACATGCTGCGATGGTTTTGTTATCTACACCACCATCAACTTCAATATCGAATGAATAGCCACCTTTTTGGCGAAGTTCAACGACCTGTTCTACCTTAGACATCATTTCTGGAATAAAGGTCTGACCACCAAAACCTGGGTTTACAGTCATAATAAGTACTTGATCCACTAGAGCAAGTACTGGAATAAGTGCCTCAACTGGTGTGCCAGGATTGATTACAACACCTGCTTTCATACCAGCAGCTTTAATCTTCTGAATGGCACCATGAATGTGTTTAGTAGCTTCGACATGAATAGTCACAATATCTGCACCAGCCTGTGCGTAAGCAGTCACATAACGCTCAGGATCAACAACCATAAGATGACAATCAAAAACTAACTTACTATGTTTACGCATGCTAGCAACCACATCTGCTCCCCAACTGATATTCGGAACAAATTGGCCATCCATGATATCGATATGAACATATTCTGCGCCTGATGCATCAATACGAGCTAGTTCAGAAGCAAAATTAGCGTAATCAGCAGCTAGGATAGATGGAGCAATTTTATATGACATGAGAGACCTACTTTCTTTTGATAGTTTTTTTATATATTTCGCGACGGTTTTCAATTTCACTTAAAAATTGAAGGTAATTATCATAACGAACTTCCCAGATTTGACCATTTTCCACTTCATCTTTAACAGCACAAGAAGGTTCATGGGTGTGGGTACAGGAACGGAACTTACAGCCATGACTGGCCTGACGAATTTCTGGAAAAGCTTCACTCAAATCTTCTGCATTAGCCACTTCATAGTCTAGTGAAGAGAACCCAGGTGTGTCAGCAATCTTCCCACCATGAACATCATAAAGGCTTACAGCCCTTGTTGTGTGACGACCACGACCTAGACTGTCCGAAATTTCACCTGTTTCTAAATTTAACTGCGGGGCAATACGATTTAGCAGAGTCGATTTTCCTACACCAGTCTGCCCCATGAAGACTGTGACTTTATCAGCCAAGAGAGGCAATAGTTCTTCCAAAGTAAAGACAAAATTAAAACCAATTCGTTGATACTGTGTTTGAATACTCTTCATCTCCGAATCATCTTCAACCAAGTCCATCTTAGAAATATAGATTACAGGTTTTATATGTTTATGCTCTAATAAAACCAAAAAACGATCCAAAAGATTACTGTTAAAATCTGGTTCCTTAGCAGACATAATAACCACAGCCTGATCGATATTGACAATGGGCGGACGCACTAGACTATTGATTCGTTGACCGATTTTAAGGATATAGCCCTCTGAATTTTCCTCTGCCGAAAATTCAACAAAATCTCCAACATAAGGTGTTTGCCCTTTTTTTCTAAAATTTCCTCGTGCACGCGTCTGGTAAACAACACCATCATGCTCTACATAATAGAAACCTGCTAGTGCTTTGATAATTCTTCCTTGCAAGTGAACTCCTCATTCGTTTAATAGCCTTATTATACCACAAAACTAGAAGCATTTCTGACCCAAAACAAGCACGGAGCACAATTCCTTTGGACTCCTTGAATTTTTACTAACTTGCAGTATAATAATACTATCACTGCGGAGGTGGTGGAATGGCAGACACGCATGCTTCAGGCGCATGTGCTTTTTCAAGCGTGAGGGTTCAACTCCCTTTCTCCGCATAGCAAAAATCCCACTGACATTCAGTGGGATTTTTGAATTATAGACCAGCTTCTCTCAAAGCATCTGAGAGACGTGCAAAATCCGAAATAGACAGTGCCTCTCCCCGAATAGAAGGTTTTATAGCTGCATTTTCCAAAGCCTGATCAAGCTTGTTTTTAACTTCTTCAGACTTACCAAAATGACTTGTCAGATTATTCCAAAGCGTCTTGCGACGATGCAAAAAACTAGCCTTTGATACACGGAAAAAGAAATCTTCGTCTTTAACTTCGACTAAAGGTTGCTTACGGCGTGTCATCTTCAAAATAGCCGAGTCAACATTAGGTGCTGGCACAAAAACTGTACGAGGGACAGCGAATGCCACCTTGGCAGTCATATAATATTGCACAGCGATGGATAACGAACCATAGGCCTTTGTATTGGGCTCAGCAGAAATACGATCTGCAACTTCTTTTTGCATCATAACAACAAATTCTGAAAAAGGAATCTTACTCTCAATCAAATGCATTAAAATTGGTGTCGTAATATAGTATGGCAGGTTGGCTACAACCTTGATTGGTAGATCTGGATTTTCAAATTCTTTGACACGTGTCTGTAAATCTGCCTTGAGAACGTCTTCGTTAATCACTTTAACATTATCATGATCACGCAAAGTGTCTTCCAAAATCGGAACCAATCGCTCATCAATTTCAAATGCCATAACTTCCGAAGCATTTTCAGCCAAGAATTCAGTTAATGCTCCAATACCTGGCCCAATTTCGATAACATTGACATTTTTATTAATCTCTGCCGTATCAACAATCTTTTGTAAAATATTTGTATCTGTTAAGAAGTTCTGTCCAAAAGACTTCTTAAAGGTAAAACCGTGACGTTCAAGAACAGCCTTGGTCACACTATAATCTGCAATTCTCATTTATTCTCTTTTCTTATTTTTAATATCAGGATTCTTGTTGCCTTGATTCAAAATTAAATCAGATTCTTAATTATCTCGACTGCTAAAATAAACTATTTAGCAGCAACTTTAGCGACTTCTTAATTTCTAAGAGCACTAATAATCCTAGTATTTCGCCATGACCTCTTCAAGCTCTTCTAAAGTAATTCCAAACAATTCCAAACGTTTTAATAGTTGCTTTCCATTGCAATAACCAATACGAAGCGCTTCCCCCAAATATTCTCGACGTTTACGGCTATCCGATCCCATCAAAAGTCCTAACTTCATGAGATCTGATTTACGAATATCAAACTGATTATCATCATCGTAACTACCTAGAACTCCAGCCAGTGCCTTCTGAATATCTTCAAAATTTGCATGCTCGACTCCCAAGGAACGGCCTCTTGTCTTAGATTTTGGACTTGCTTCACCACGGTTCAAAAAAGCATGCTTTGCTGTCGGAACAGCTTCCATGATGATTTTCCGAATACGTTCTCCATTATAATCTGGATCTGTGAAAACAATCACTCCTCGTAATTCATTAAGCTTATCGATACGCTCTAAGTCATCCTCATTAATAGCAGAGCCTCTAGTTTCATAGGTATCCACCTCATAAAAACGTCTCAAATTTGCCGTATCATCCTTGCCTTCTACGACGATAACTTCTTGAATTTTTATTTTACTCATTCAGACCAAAAATCCTCATCGCATTGTCATAAGTAACTCTTGCAATCTCTTCACTTGTTAAACCACGAAGCTCGGCAATCTTATCCACCACATAACGTGTATACCCTGTACGATTTTCACGACCACGTTTTGGCACAGGTGCTAGATACGGTGCATCTGTTTCAACTAAAATCTTATCTAAAGGTAAGTACTGGGCAGCTTCTTGAACATCCAAAGCCTTCTTAAAAGTTACAACACCTGAAAATGAAATCATCATACCGAGCTCAACAAATTTTTGAGCCATCTCCAGGGACCCTGAGTATGAGTGCATAATCCCACCACAAGGACCAACCCCAACTTCTTTAATAATCTCGTAAGTATCCTCTATTGCGTCACGTGTGTGTACAACGAAAGGCAAATTATATTCCTTTGACAAGGCTATTTGACGCTTAAAGACCTCAATCTGAACCTCCTTAGAATCTTCCATCCAATAATAGTCCAAACCAATCTCCCCAAGTGCCACTACGTTTGGATTTCCCAATTGTGACACAATCATATCCTCAATTTCCTGAGTATATGATCCTGCTTCTGTAGGATGCCATCCGATTGTACTATATAGCTGGTCGTATTGCTCTGACAGTGCTAAAGACTTCTTAATTGTCGCTTTATCAAAACCAACAATATTCATTTTAACAACACCAAGTTCAGCTGCAAAATCTACTTCTTCTTGTTCTTTTCCTGCAAAATTATCCACATTAAGATGGGTATGTGTATCAAAAATTTTAATCATAGGTCTATTATAACAAAAAGGAGCGAGCTTAGCTCACTCATCTTTTCATTTTATTAAACAAAGAGTCGCATATATTCTATCTTTGTACAGCGATTCATTACAATATCCTGTCTATTAGATTGACGAAGAATAGTCTCTGCCTCTTCATTTTCAAGACCGATTTGACTCCAAAAAATTCTGTCCTTCGTTTCAAGAAAATCATAAGCAACATCTGGTAAATACTCACTGCGTCTAAAAACATCAACAATATCTACTGAAAACGGGATGTCCTTAAGATAAGCATAAACATGCTCTCCTAGAAGCTCCTGACCTTCTAGTTTAGGATTTACTGGTATGATACGATAACCAGCAGCTTGTAGGAAATGCGCAACTTGATAAGATGCTGCCTCCTTACGATGAGATAGACCAACGATTGCGATAGTCTTTGCTGATTTTAAATAAGATTCTATAACCTCAGCACTAGGGTTTTGAAATGAATAAGACATTTGACTCTCCTCATCGTTCAAAAAAATAAACTCTCCCTAAATGGAATGGCCATGATTACTTAGCTAAGCTCAGAAACGATGGCTTTAATTTGTTCTTTTGTATGGACACCTGCAACTTGCTTAACAACCTCACCATCTTTTTTGAATAACAAAGTTGGGATAGACATAATTCCAAATTTTTGTGCTGTTTCTGGATTCTCATCAACATCAATCTTCACAATCTTTAGTTCATCTTCTGAAATCTCTTCAGAAAGTTGCTCAAGAATTGGTGCTTGCATCAAGCAAGGCCCACACCAAGTAGCCCAAAAATCAATCAAGACGAGTCCTTCAGCTGTTTCTTGTTCAAATGTAGAGTCTGTTACTACTTTTGTCATTTAATTATCCTCCTAGATATTATAAAACATTTGTAGACCTATTCTATATGATTCTAAAGGCCATTGCAAGAATTTGATATATACATAAGAATTTCTTATCAAATATTAGTCATTGCCTATCATGGACATCACTTGCCCATAGAATACCTTGAGAGTATAATAATAAATAAACTAAAAAAATAGAAAAGAGTAAATATGGATAAAGATGCAATGATCACCTATCTCATAGGTGAACTCAAAAAAGAAAATCTAGAATTACATGATTTGATTGTTCCAGAAGAGCTCGAAGAAAAGCAGAAACTCCTAAGAGCACTCTTTAATACTCGTAAACCAATGGCAGCATCAACACAATTCTTGACCATACAAGACCTTTACCTACAAGTTAGAAAAGGTGAACGAGGAATTGTACAACTCAACTCTCTCCAGTCTATTCCTCAAGATAAGAGAATCTATCTATGGAAAGGTGATATTACAAGACTAGAGATCGATGCAATAGTAAATGCAGCAAATAAGACCTTACTTGGATGTATGAAACCACTCCATAATTGTGTTGATAATGCTATTCATACATATGCAGGTGTCCAGTTACGTCAGGCTTGTTTCGAACTCATCTTAGAACAAGGATATGAAGAACCAGTAGGAATGGCTAAAATAACCCCAGCCTACAATCTCCCTTCTGCCTTTGTTATCCATACAGTTGGTCCAAAAATTGGAAACCAAGTAACACCAATTGACGAAGATCTTTTGATTAAATCATATCTTTCAGTATTAGCACTAGCTGAAAAAAACAAGATAGAATCAATTGCTATACCATGTATATCAACTGGCGATTTCAATTTTCCAAAACAAAAAGCAGCAGAGATCGCAATCAAAACTGTAAAATCCTTTATTGATCACTCTGAAATTGTAAAAAAAGTTATTTTTAACGTCTTTGATGATGAAAATTTAAATATTTATCAAAAACTTCTTGCAGAATAAAAAAGAAAATCATTTTGATTTTCTTTTTTATTCTAAAGTTAATAGTTCTTTTGACAAAGCAAAGAATACAGGGAAATCATTTTTTAGATTAACAAAACTACTTTAGACAAAAAACTATGCTCTGAAACAGTTGTACAAACTAAAATACAATCTTGATTTACCATTCTATACAGAAAAGAAAGTTTAGAAAGTTTAACACTTTTAACAGAAATCCCTATAGAAACCTGATCTGCGAAAGTTGTTGTAGCTTTGTATTCACACGAAATAGAAATAACAGGAGAAATAATACCCTCCTCTTCAATTTTTCATAAGGCCATCCTAAATTCCTTAGAAAAAAGTTCTGGCCTTTTCCATCCATTGAACATAATTTGAATGATGAGTAATTCCCATTCGATCTGTTTCATAATACCGGCCCTCGTGTTTACAAACAAACATAAGAACCTCTAAATAAATAACTTAAGAGATAAAATCTAAAATGTCTTCCTCAGAGAGCGAAGAGTCACAAACAACCTTCGCAGCTCCTTTTTCTGAGACAAACAATGCAGGTACAGTCGCAATACCATAGCGTTTACGTAAAGCCTGAATCTCTCCCAGTTCATCAGTATTTTCACTATTAATATAAAAAATATTAAATTCAGACTTACGTGCAACATTTGATAATTTAGGCTCAAAAAGCTGACAATACGGGCACGAAGGACGTCCAATAAACAAAATAAATTTTTCAGCTGAAGCAATGTTCTCCTTAGCCGAAGAGACAGAAATGGGCGTAAAAGCCGATGCAAAAATTGACATAATAATACCTCAAATAAAAAATATATTCATATAATACCTAAAAAATTAGTAATTAACAAGAAAAGGCTCTATAATTTCTGTAGTGGGTAAAACTACTGTAGGGATTATAGAGCTTTTTGAGTGTACACAAAAAGTCCCATAAGAACTATAATGAAAAGCAACCAAACCATCATTAGGAAGAACTTATGAGACTTATTAAGAATACCACAGAATTAATCGGAATCAAAGACCAAAATATCATTATTTCACTTGTTTTTGAAACTGACACTCATATCGAGATTCAAGCAAAACTTGATTACCCTGCACCATCATGTCCTCATTGCCATGGAAAAATGATCAAGTACGACTTTCAAAAGCCTTCTAAAATCCCTCTTCTCGAGCAAGCGGGAACGCCAACTCTACTACGTCTGAAAAAACGTCATTTCCAGTGTAAAAATTGTAGGAGAGTCACGGTAGCTGAGACATCTATCGTTGAGAAAAACTGCCAAATCTCCAATCTAGTCCAACAAAAAGTTACACAACTCCTAACTGAGAAGGTGTCACTAACTGATATTGCAAGAAGACTTCGCGTGTCGACGTCCACTGTCTATCGTAAGCTTGATCAGTTTACTTTCAAGGAACATTATGACAAACTCCCTGCTGTTATGTCCTGGGATGAGTTTGGGTTCAAGAAAGGGGAATTGGCTTTTGTAGCGCAGAATTATGAGACAAACGAACTCATAACCATCCTTGATAATCGCCGCCAAACTACTATACGAAACTACTTTTTGAAGTATCCACTGAAAGTCCGACAACAGGTACAGTTTATCACGATGGATATGTCTGGAGCTTATATTCCACTGGCTCGTAAGCTCTTTCCAAACGCAAAAATCGTTCTTGATCGTTTCCACATCATCCAGCACCTTGGACGTGCCTTTTTAAAGACAAGAATTGCAATTATGAACCAGTTCGATAAGAAGTCACTACCCTATCGAGCCTTGAAAAATCACTGGCGACTCTTCCAAAAGGACAGCCGTAAACTATCTCTCAACTCTTTTTATTCAAAGACTTTCCGCCAAACTTTAGCACCACATGAAGTTGTTGCGAAGACACTAGTCTTTTCAAAAGAGCTTACTGACTACTATACACTTTATCAGCTTTTGCTTTTTCACTTTCAGGAGAAGAGAGTAGATGAGTTCTTTGAACTGATAGAGGAAAATAGGAGCAAGGTCAATCATTATTTTCAAACTGTCTTTAGGACTTTTCTTAGACACAAGCAATACATCAAAAACGCACTAGAAACGGACTATTCAAACGCAAAACTTGAAGCGACTAATAAGTTGATCAAAGACATCAAACGCTTGGGCTTCGGTTTAGAAACTTTATCAACTTTAAGAAGCGTGTCTTCATTACTCTGAACATACATAAAAAAAGGACCTATCCGGTCCTCTCTAGATGTTAGCTTTTCATCACCCACTACAGTTGACAAAGAGCCAAAAAAGCTAGACAATGTCTAGCTTAAAAAATTATACTCCGCCAGTAGGACTCGAACCTACGACATCATGATTAACAGTCATGCGCTACTACCAACTGAGCTATGGCGGATAAAGGCTAAGCGACTACCGTATCTAACAGGGGGCAACCCCCAACTACATCAGGCGTACTAGGGCTTAACTTCTGTGTTCGGCATGGGAACAGGTGTATCTCCTAGGCTATCGTCACTTAACTCTGAGTATTCTCAACTCAAAATTGAATATCTATACTGTATCAAGAAACCAAATCGTTGTCAATATATCTCAGTTACTTTCGTTGGATAAGTCCTCGAGCTATTAGTATTAGTCCGCTACATGTGTCACCACACTTCCACTTCTAACCTATCAACCTGATCATCTCTCAGGGCTCTTACTGATATAAAATCATGGGAAATCTCATCTTGAGGTGGGCTTCACACTTAGATGCTTTCAGCGTTTATCCCTTCCCTACATAGCTACCCAGCGATGCTCTTGGCAGAACAACTGGTACACCAGCGGTAAGTCCACTCTGGTCCTCTCGTACTAGGAGCAGATCCTCTCAAATTTCCTACGCCCGCGACGGATAGGGACCGAACTGTCTCACGACGTTCTGAACCCAGCTCGCGTGCCGCTTTAATGGGCGAACAGCCCAACCCTTGGGACCGACTACAGCCCCAGGATGCGACGAGCCGACATCGAGGTGCCAAACCTCCCCGTCGATGTGAACTCTTGGGGGAGATAAGCCTGTTATCCCCAGGGTAGCTTTTATCCGTTGAGCGATGGCCCTTCCATACGGAACCACCGGATCACTAAGCCCGACTTTCGTCCCTGCTCGAGTTGTAGCTCTCGCAGTCAAGCTCCCTTATACCTTTACACTCTGCGAATGATTTCCAACCATTCTGAGGGAACCTTTGGGCGCCTCCGTTACCTTTTAGGAGGCGACCGCCCCAGTCAAACTGCCCGTCAGACACTGTCCCCGATAGGGATAACCTATCTGGGTTAGAGTAGCCATAACACAAGGGTAGTATCCCAACAACGCCTCACTCGAAACTGGCGTCCCGAGGTCATAGGCTCCTACCTATCCTGTACATGTGGTACAGATACTCAATATCAAACTGCAGTAAAGCTCCATGGGGTCTTTCCGTCCTGTCGCGGGTAACCTGCATCTTCACAGGTACTAAAATTTCACCGAGTCTCTCGTTGAGACAGTGCCCAAATCATTACGCCTTTCGTGCGGGTCGGAACTTACCCGACAAGGAATTTCGCTACCTTAGGACCGTTATAGTTACGGCCGCCGTTTACTGGGGCTTCAATTCATGCCTTCGCTTACGCTAAGCACTCCTCTTAACCTTCCAGCACCGGGCAGGCGTCACCCCCTATACATCATCTTACGATTTAGCAGAGAGCTGTGTTTTTGATAAACAGTTGCTTGGGCCTATTCACTGCGGCTGACCATCAGTCAGCGCCCCTTCTCCCGAAGTTACGGGGCCATTTTGCCGAGTTCCTTAACGAGAGTTCTCTCGCTCACCTGAGGCTACTCGCCTCGACTACCTGTGTCGGTTTGCGGTACGGGTAGAGTATAATTAACGCTAGAAGCTTTTCTCGGCAGTGTGACATCACTAACTTCGCTACTAAACTTCGCTCCCCATCACAGCTCAATGTTAAAGATATAAGCATTTGACTCATATCACACCTCACTGCTTGGCCAGACACTTCCAATCGTCTGGTTTAGTTAGCCTACTGCGTCCCTCCATCACTATATACTCTAGTACAGGAATATCAACCTGTTGTCCATCGGATACACCTTTCGGTCTCTCCTTAGGTCCCGACTAACCCAGGGCGGACGAGCCTTCCCCTGGAAACCTTAGTCTTACGGTGGACAGGATTCTCACCTGTCTTTCGCTACTCATACCGGCATTCTCACTTCTATGCGCTCCAGCACTCCTCACGGTACACCTTCTTCGCACATAGAACGCTCTCCTACCATACCTATAAAGGTATCCACAGCTTCGGTAATATGTTTTAGCCCCGGTACATTTTCGGCGCAGGGTCACTCGACTAGTGAGCTATTACGCACTCTTTGAATGAATAGCTGCTTCTAAGCTAACATCCTAGTTGTCTGTGCAACCCCACATCCTTTTCCACTTAACATATATTTTGGGACCTTAGCTGGTGGTCTGGGCTGTTTCCCTTTCGACTACGGATCTTAGCACTCGCAGTCTGACTGCCGATTATATCTCATTGGCATTCGGAGTTTATCTGAGATTGGTAATCCGGGATGGACCCCTCACCCAAACAGTGCTCTACCTCCAAGAGACTTAACATCGACGCTAGCCCTAAAGCTATTTCGGAGAGAACCAGCTATCTCCAAGTTCGTTTGGAATTTCTCCGCTACCCACAAGTCATCCAAGCACTTTTCAACGTGCCCTGGTTCGGTCCTCCAGTGAGTTTTACCTCACCTTCAACCTGCTCATGGGTAGGTCACATGGTTTCGGGTCTACGACATGATACTAATGCGCCCTATTAAGACTCGGTTTCCCTACGGCTCCGTCTCTTCAACTTAACCTCGCATCATATCGTAACTCGCCGGTTCATTCTACAAAAGGCACGCTCTCACCCATTAACGGGCTCGAACTTGTTGTAGGCACACGGTTTCAGGTTCTATTTCACTCCCCTCCCGGGGTGCTTTTCACCTTTCCCTCACGGTACTGGTTCACTATCGGTCACTAAAGAGTATTTAGGGTTGGGAGATGGTCCTCCCAGATTCCGACGAGATTTCTCGTGTCTCGCCGTACTCAGGATACTGCTAGGTATAAAGACTATTTCGAATACGAGGCTATTACTCTCTTTGGCCTACCTTCCCAGGTAGTTCTTCTATAATCTTTAAGTCCACGTTGCAGTCCTACAACCCCGAAGAGTAAACTCTTCGGTTTGCCCTCTTGCCGTTTCGCTCGCCGCTACTAAGGCAATCGCTTTTGCTTTCTCTTCCTACAGCTACTTAGATGTTTCAGTTCACTGCGTCTTCCTCTACATTACCTTAACAGTAATGAGTGACAGGCATTACCTGCCGGGTTCCCCCATTCGGACATCTCTGGATCATTGCTCACTTACAGCTCCCCAAAGCATTTCGTCGTTAGTCACGTCCTTCATCGGCTTCTAGTGCCAAGGCATCCACCGTGCGCCCTTATTAACTTAACCTTATTTTTGGCCTTTCGACCTAACTCATTAAATATTCACAGCGTTTCGGTTTATTTTCTTGTTACTATCTATATGTAATTACTTACATATGGAATTTGATATAGATATTCAATTTTCAATGGACAATACTTGAATCTTTCGATTCAATGGAGCCTAGCGGGATCGAACCGCTGACCTCCTGCGTGCAAAGCAGGCGCTCTCCCAGCTGAGCTAAGGCCCCACAAGACCTCTCAAAACTAAATAAGAAACTCAAGTACATTCCGTTTTTCCTTAGAAAGGAGGTGATCCAGCCGCACCTTCCGATACGGCTACCTTGTTACGACTTCACCCCAATCATCTGTCCCACCTTAGGCGGCTGGCTCCAAAAGGTTACCTCACCGACTTCGGGTGTTACAAACTCTCGTGGTGTGACGGGCGGTGTGTACAAGGCCCGGGAACGTATTCACCGCGGCGTGCTGATCCGCGATTACTAGCGATTCCGACTTCATGTAGGCGAGTTGCAGCCTACAATCCGAACTGAGATTGGCTTTAAGAGATTAGCTCGCCGTCACCGACTCGCAACTCGTTGTACCAACCATTGTAGCACGTGTGTAGCCCAGGTCATAAGGGGCATGATGATTTGACGTCATCCCCACCTTCCTCCGGTTTATTACCGGCAGTCTCGCTAGAGTGCCCAACTGAATGATGGCAACTAACAATAGGGGTTGCGCTCGTTGCGGGACTTAACCCAACATCTCACGACACGAGCTGACGACAACCATGCACCACCTGTCACCGATGTACCGAAGTAACTTTCTATCTCTAGAAATAGCATCGGGATGTCAAGACCTGGTAAGGTTCTTCGCGTTGCTTCGAATTAAACCACATGCTCCACCGCTTGTGCGGGCCCCCGTCAATTCCTTTGAGTTTCAACCTTGCGGTCGTACTCCCCAGGCGGAGTGCTTAATGCGTTAGCTGCGGCACTGAATCCCGGAAAGGATCCAACACCTAGCACTCATCGTTTACGGCGTGGACTACCAGGGTATCTAATCCTGTTCGCTCCCCACGCTTTCGAGCCTCAGCGTCAGTTACAGACCAGAGAGCCGCTTTCGCCACCGGTGTTCCTCCATATATCTACGCATTTCACCGCTACACATGGAATTCCACTCTCCCCTTCTGCACTCAAGTTTGACAGTTTCCAAAGCGAACTATGGTTGAGCCACAGCCTTTAACTTCAGACTTATCAAACCGCCTGCGCTCGCTTTACGCCCAATAAATCCGGACAACGCTCGGGACCTACGTATTACCGCGGCTGCTGGCACGTAGTTAGCCGTCCCTTTCTGGTAAGCTACCGTCACAGTGTGAACTTTCCACTCTCACACCCGTTCTTGACTTACAACAGAGCTTTACGATCCGAAAACCTTCTTCACTCACGCGGCGTTGCTCGGTCAGGGTTGCCCCCATTGCCGAAGATTCCCTACTGCTGCCTCCCGTAGGAGTCTGGGCCGTGTCTCAGTCCCAGTGTGGCCGATCACCCTCTCAGGTCGGCTATGTATCGTCGCCTAGGTGAGCCATTACCTCACCTACTAGCTAATACAACGCAGGTCCATCTTGTAGTGGAGCAATTGCCCCTTTCAAATAAATGACATGTGTCATCCATTGTTATGCGGTATTAGCTATCGTTTCCAATAGTTATCCCCCGCTACAAGGCAGGTTACCTACGCGTTACTCACCCGTTCGCAACTCATCCAAGAAGAGCAAGCTCCTCTCTTCAGCGTTCTACTTGCATGTATTAGGCACGCCGCCAGCGTTCGTCCTGAGCCAGGATCAAACTCTCATTAATACTTTAATAATTGTTCGAGCGTTAACTCATTACCGTCGTCTGACGATTTATTCTTGTAAATTGACAGGTTATAATTCTTCTATCATAACCCTGCACTTGGTTTCTTATTCAGTTCTCAAAGGTCTTTGCCTCTCTTGAGACAACTTCTATATTCTAGCAAAGACAGAATATCTTGTCAACACTTTTTTTGAAGTTTTTTTCTCTTCTTCGTGCTGGCCGTCTCTCACGAAACAGCTTATTTATAATATCATCCCTTCTTAAACTTGTCAATAACTTTTTTAAAGTTTTGGAACCTTTACGAGTTAGAGACAAATCGCTTAAGACAACTTTTATATCTTAGCACCCTTTTGGATAGCTGTCAAGAGGTTTTAAAAACTTAAATATACAATACAAGAGATAAGTACACAATAAAAACTCATAAGATTTTCTTGTAAAATAGAATTGAACGAACTAGTTACGAAAGGAAGTCTTATGAGCTACCATCATTTTTCTATGTCACTTCATCGTCATCGTGCTCGTGCCAGTATTCGTAAGCACCGCCATCGTGGAAAGACAAGTCATCAGACTATTCAACTGCAGGAAAGCAAACTTAATAATAGGCCACGATAATGTCTTAACTGAAAAACACCTTATGAAGTATTCTAAGGGGAAAGTATGCACTTAATTTGACAATTCAAGAAAGAAAAAAAGCAGTAAATTCGGTACTGCTAAATAAATTATTTAAAAATTCCTGTTACTCGCATTATACCCATATTTTTCAATAAAGTCTTGACGAAACTCGAGTAAGTTGTCATCAACAATAGCTTGGCGCACCTTGGCCATCAAATTTACTAGGAAATAAAGATTATGATAACTTGTCAAACGAATTCCAAACGTCTCATCTGCTTTCAACAAGTGTCTCACATATGCACGTGTGTAATTCTTACATGTGTAACAATCACACTCTGGATCAATTGGGCTAAAGTCTTCTGCATAGGCAGCGTTTTTAACTACTAGGCGTCCATTGCTAGTCATACACGTCCCATTTCGAGCAATCCTTGTCGGCAAAACACAGTCGTACATATCGACTCCACGGATAACACCATCAATCAAACTATCTGGCGCCCCTACTCCCATAAGGTAACGCGGTTTGTTTTCAGGAAGTAGAGGTACAGTAAAATCTAGTACGGCATTCATCTCTTCATGAGTTTCTCCAACCGCAAGACCACCAATAGAATACCCTGGAAAATCCATAGAAACCAAATCATGCGAAGATTGTCTGCGAAGGTCTTCGAAACCAGCTCCTTGTACAATACCAAAAAGCCCTTGATCGTGTGGCCGACGATGGGCTTTTAGTCCACGCTCTGCCCAACGACTCGTACGTTCGATAGATTTTTTGACATAATCATATGGCTGGTAAAATTGCGGACATTCGTCAAAGCTCATCATAATATCTGAGCCGAGATTATTCTGAACTGAAATAGCTTTTTCAGGAGAAAGAAACATCTTACTTCCATTAAGGTGATTTTTAAAGGTTACACCTTCCTCTGAAATGTTTCGCTTTTCCGCCAATGAGTAAACCTGGAATCCTCCACTATCTGTAAGAATGGCTTGATCCCAATTCATAAACTTATGGAGTCCACCAGCTTTAGCAATAAGCTCATCACCAGGTCTCAGCCATAGATGGTAAGTATTTGCCAAAATAATTCCTGAACCCATCTGCTTTAGTTCTTCAGGGGATTGCGTTTTTACAGTAGCTTGGGTACCGACAGGCATAAACATCGGTGTTGGAAAAGTGCCATGAGGCGTTATAATTTCTCCTAGGCGTGCTCCTGTGTATTTTTCTTTCTTTATAAGACGATATTTAATAGGAAAATCAATCATTTAAACTCCTTACATTAGGAAAAACAGTCCTAAGTATTTTTTAGCGAGCGGACATTATCCACAACTGCATTAGTGTATCAAATTTTATAAGAATTGTCAGCTCTCTATTTTCAAACTGTCGATTCAAACTCTTTAAAGCTCATCACCTAACAATTTCATCCGAAGCTACCAGCCGAGGCCTAAAGGCCTACCGAATGGTTTCCCTTCAGCACCACCTTTGCTAGCTGACCCGACTAGCGGGTCTATTTTAGACTACTTTCTTTTATTCTTCTCACCTGTAAACGGATCATATTCCTCGAAAAGACTGAGCTGATCTGCTATCACGTCTTCTTGTAATTGATTACGAATATATGCTTCAATTCGCTTCTGATTTCGCCCAACCGTATCAACATAAAGCCCTCGACACCAAAATTTGCGATTCCCATATTTATACTTTAAATTAGCGTGTCGGTCGAATATCATTAAGCTACTTTTACCCTTTAAATATCCCATAAATGAGGAGATAATTAGCTTCAGTGGTATACTCACCAACATGTAAATATGATCTGGGCAAGCTTCTGCTTCATGAATTTCAATGCCTTTTCTTTCACATAATAATCGGAAGATTTGACCAATACTTGCTTTGTATTTCCCATAGATTATTTGACGTCTATATTTTTGGGCGAAAACAATATGATACTTACAATTCCAAGTAGTATGTGCTAAACTATTATTCTGTCTTATCAAGAATCCTCCTTTAATATACTAATTAATGGTCGGAAAACCTTATCTAATGAAACACTTTAGGGCACCTCTAAAAACTCCTCAAAAAACCTATAAAATGAGATAATAGAAATACAAGTATAAAACTCGATAAACGAGGTTAAACACGATGCATTTATTTACTGATGATGAAAAAATCTTGTCAAAACTCACTGAAAAAGGTAATCCATTGGAACGTCTAGACGCTGTCATGGATTGGCAACTCTTTCTCCCCTTGTTATCAGAATTGTTTTCTCGCAAGAATAAAGTTATTGGTCGTGGAGGTCGTCCTCACCTTGATTACCTCATGATGTTCAAAGTCCTTTTACTTCAACGATTACATAACTTGTCTGACGATGCTATGGAATATCAATTGCTTGATCGCTTATCCTTTCGTCGTTTCGTTGGTTGCCACGAAGATAATGTCCCAGATTCAAAAACTATCTGGCTTTATCGAGATCGCTTGACTCAATCAGGTCGCGAAAAGGAATTATTCGACTTGTTCTATACTCAACTCTCGGACGAAGGTTTGATTGCCCACACAGGTCAAATAGTTGATGCTTCATTTGTGGAATGTCCTAAGCAACGCAATTCCCGTGAGGAAAACGAGAAAATCAAAGCGCATGAAACTGTAGAAGGTTGGAACAAAGCCAAACGATGCCAAAAAGATATCGATGGGAGCTGGACTCAAAAAGGGGGTGTTCGTTACTTTGGCTATAAAAATCACGTCTGTGTTGATAGAAAATCAAAGCTAATCAAAGATTATGGCGTCACAACAGCTAGTATACATGACTCCAATGTTCTAGCTTCTCTTTGTGATGCCAACGAACCTGTATTTGATGATAGTGCCTATGTGGGGAAAAGTGTTCCTGACAACTGCCAACACCATACCGTCCGTCGTGCTTTCCGAAATAAACCATTGACCGATACTGACAAGAACATTAACCGTCATATTGCCAAAGTCCGTTGTCGAGTTGAGCATGTTTTTGGTTTTATTGAAAATAGCATGAAGGGAAGTACCTTTAGAGGGATTGGAATGGATAGGGCAAAGACAAATGTGACCTTAACCAACCTCCTCTATAACATCTTTCGATTTGAACAGATTAAACGACTAGGGTTGAAATCATGGGCTTAGTGCGCCCAAAAATTGGGAAATAGCCTTGAGTAAGACTCACAAACAAAAATTTACAAGAAATAAACTGTAGATTAAAGATAAATTTGACGCTCTAGATGCTCTACTGGTGTTTTTAGAGGTTCCCTTTAGTTGGAGGATTATTTGATACATCGCTAAAAGCTTTTCGAAAACCACTAGCACAGCTAATGGTTTTCGAAAGACAACAAAAAAGCAACAGTCTCGAGCACTGTTGCTTTCATGAATGTCTTAAGCTGCAAGAACTTTACGTCCTTTACGACGACGAGCTGCAAGAACGCGACGTCCGTTTTTAGTTGACATACGGTGACGGAATCCGTGTTTACGTTGACGACGGATTTTACTTGGTTGATAAGTACGTTTCACGTTGAATACCTCCTAATAGATTTTCGTATTCGTTTAGCCGGCTATTTTTGATCAGTTACTAAACATACCATATTATTTTATAGTAATAGCATGCTCTTGTCAAGAAATACTTAGAGATTGTTTGTGTCTATTTTTTTGAGAATAATCATCAAGCCTATAAATCAAGAGATTTCTCTGTTGAATTTTTTCAAAAAAATACCGAAACAAAGGTTTCCTTGCTTCAGTCTTGACTTTATTGGCTTTTTCGTGTTACAATAACTTCAGACTGATTAAGCAAAGTGTAGATTTGTCTTAATCGGTGGAGTAGAAGTTACAGCTTCTGCTCCTTTTTTGATTTTCTATAAAGGTATTATAACAAAATTGTCAGAAAAACGCAAACAAAAACAACTTAAAAAAGCCTTAAAATCCAAAAAATTTTAAAGTTTTTAATACTTAAATTTTTGGCGGTCAAGAGAAGTAAATTTCCCAGCACGTTGAAAAATTTTGCGTGATTTAAATATCGTTTGTTCCTTCGCTTCTCGGAGATAACCAACGCTTAAACGTTGATTTTGATAGTATTCGTACTCTTTTCGCCAATTACCAAAAAATAGATCATCAACAAGATTAATTCTATCTAGAATAATTAATCTCGACATTGTGTAAGCACCTTTCAAAGACCAATACATTCCTCTATGCTTCATGCGATAAGTAATTTTTCGATGCTGACTCTCCATGACACCTATTCCTTTGGCTGATAAATTTCTTAATTTAGCAGGCTTTGTGTATTTGAAATTATTAAGAATTTTTCGGCGAAAATTAAAATAATTATAGTGTTCTTCATCATCTCCATCAGCAATTAAAGACTCAACAGTATCAAGAACGGTTTTCATCAGCTCTCTTTTATGAGTATTAATTGCCTCAAAAGCTAGTTCTTTTAACTCAGCTGGATATTTTTTAAAAAATATTTTTATCTTTTCGTTTAGATGATAAGCATCCCAAAAGTGCTCGTGTATTTTAATGCCAAGCGCTTTTTTAATTTCTTGAAAAACTTTTGGAGTATAGCCTTTACCATTATCAGAATTAGTGATTAATATCATCTCATCTGTGATCTCGTAATGATTATACAAATAGTCTAGTAATTCTTCTTTTGCCTTTTCGTAATTTGTGTGAATTATCTCATGCTTATTTTCCAAAACATAACGATTTTTAGCAATTTTTTTAGAACCTGTGTGAAGAAGAAAGTGTGCTAAATCAACATTTCTTTTGTCATCTCTAGCAGAATCTGATGATTTCACCATCACGCCATCGCCTTCAATATAAAGGATTTTTGGATTAATTTTCTTGGTCGGTTCTTCCTCTAGCCAAAAGCGAAATTTTTCTTTTTCAGATAGCAATTCCCCAGCTCGCTTAACGGCTTTTAAAACAGTATCCTTAGTAATCTCAAGATGATAAAACTCTTTAACAAAATGACACACTTGACGATATGACATTACTGTAGCCATTTTAGCTACATGGCAAACCAATTCAGGAGAAAAACGCATGTACTTTTTGAGTCCTAGCCATTCATCAACAGGATAACGTGTTTTGCTTCCTTTTCTCCAGCGAGACCTTGAAAAAGTTACTTCTCCAAAAGTAAAAGCAACCGTTCTCTCTGTTTGATTGATACGTTTGTATCCAGCTATCCGCATTGCTGAGGCAATATTTGCATCATACGTTTCAACTCTTTTTAAAAAGTCATATTTACGTTTATCTTCTAATTCAATAACAAAACTCTTTTCATCAAATCTCATACCTGTCATACAGATATTTTACCTAATTTTGGATAAACTATCACAAAAAAACTCCTCATGGAAATGAAGAGTTTTTAAATATAACTATATTTATATTTGTGTTTATAATTATAGTTATATATAATTATAAATATTTTTATAAACACAGTTATATATAATTATAACGAAAAACCTTTTGTTTTGTTTGGCTTTTTATGGCTATCATCAGCACTTTTACTTTTTTTATTGATAACATCTCTGTCTTTGCTATCGTTTATTTTCCCTGCAAATCCTTTGTTTTTAAGGTAATTTGCATAAAATTTTTGTTCAATCGCAAAATAATCAATCAAAGGTTGATGGTTCTCATAAACTTGAAATTGTTCTAGTGCATTGTAATAATCTGCTTTTCTTGTATCATCTACAATGAATGGAGTTATTCCTTCTTTTAGACATTCCTTGTAGAGGATCAAACGTCCAACACGACCATTACCATCAGCGAACGGATGAATTTGTTCAAAACGTGCATGAAATGATGCCAAGTAAGGTAAGTCTTTTTCTTTTTTGAAATTATACCCTAAAAGAAGTGAATACATTGCTTCTTCAACTTGGTCAACGGCTGCTGTAGCAATCTGCCCTACTTCGTTTTCAAACACCTTATAACGTCCAACTGGGGCATATTCATTATATTCTGAGCTTGTTCCAGCTTTTAAAATGCTATGTAGTTTTTTAACGTAGTCTTCTGTTAGCTGCTCATCAACTGTATTAATAATATAATCAAAACATTTAAAATGATTAGTAGTTTCAACAAGATCATCAATTTTGATACCTGTTCCACCAATATTTGCGATTGTTTTTGTTTCATAAATGAAACTCGTTTGCTCTTCAGTTAAACGACTGCCTTCGATTTTATTTGAATTATAAGCAAAACGCTTCTGAGTAATATCATAAATGCCACCATGAACTCTGCCATCTCGTTCAACTTTAAGTCTTGTAATTAAATCCATGATTATTCTCCTTTAATGGGCAGTATATTCATATTTATAACATTCAATATAAATATATGTGTAAATATATCTATAACTATATATATCGTTTTATATACAATTATAAATATAACGATATTTATAACTCGAAGTTTTTAAAATAATCATTTAGAAATGATGATGCAGATCGATAACCATGATTATGAGCAATTTGTGTAATTTTTTCTCGTACAGATGGTTGTAACGAAAACATAAATTGTTTAGTTCTTTCAAACTCAAAATTTGAATTAGTGTTATGTTTAGTTGTGTTGTCAGTTGATTTTAAAAGATTGCTAATTTTGTCTTGGTTATTATCAAATGCCATATTTCTCTCCTTTATACTCAATATAATTATATTTATAAATATAATTATAAATACCAATGTAAATATATTTATATTGATATTTTATCAGTAATTGTTCTGAATGTACAGTCCATGTTATCAAAGAATTTTTTATGTTTTTGATATAGTACTTTATCTTCTTTCATCTCTGAAAGAGACACTTTGTCTAGTGTTGAGCGATTGAACAATTCCTTGTAAGGGATAGTTGATAAAACATTATCATTGTCTTGAAGTTGTTTTACAAGTTCTCTTGAAGAATTAGTGTTGTGCTTTATCATATTTCCTAAAAAATATAAATCGGCTGTAACATAACTTTTACGAGTTTTAAAATCAAATGTTTCAGCTTTAAACTCTTCTAGACGTTCTTGAATATTAAATGTTGCTGAATAGCCAAATTTTGACGGAATAACAGGACTTAAAACAGCGTGACTTACTACGACAGCATTACGTGTTGCCGTTGAAAAATCAGGATGACAATCAATTAAAATAAAGTCATATTTACCAAGATTTTTAGGCTCATAATTGTCTTCTAACCACATGTAAAGCAACATATCTTTGTAATTTTTAGTTTCAAGTTCTTTCTCAAGACTATCTAAGCGGATATACCCTGGGATTAAATCAATATTATCTTTAAGATGATGAATAGCAACGTCACCTTTTTGTTTAAAGATATTAGCAACAGTCCCCTCACTTTCAAAAACATCATACGTTTGAGTTAGATTACATTGATGATCTAAATCAATTAAAAGTACTTGATAGTTTTGCTCAGCTAACCATTCAGCATAATTATATGCTAAAGTTGTTTTTCCCACACCGCCTTTGATAGCAGCAAATGTAATAATTTTCATGTGATTTCTCCTTTAAAATTCGTACCTTTTTATAAATATGATTATATATATTGTTATAAATATATTTATATTGATGTTTTATCAAGAACTATTTTTTTCTCTATTTGATTGATAATATAATCGCTTAGCTCCGTCTCAAAAATAATTTTCTCACCGTAGAAAACTGATTTTTCTTCGCTAAAAAGATTAATTTCATGCAATCCCTTATCTTTTTGATAATCCTCTTCATGAGTATAATTTTTAATGGTATACGGTAAATTTTGTAAAAGTTCTACAGTAGTAAAAAAATCTCTCAATTCATCTTTAACACCATCAATTTGACTAATTAGTTCTAATTCAGTTTCGATTAATTCTTCCTTTTCAGAATCAGAAATTGCCTGTATCTCTTCATATCTAGCATCTTCATAATTATCTTCTAAAATCGATAATTCTTCTTCAAGTGACCTAGTCAAGCATTTTTGTAACACTAGTGTATAAAATTTCTTACGCTGCACGACATCGTGCAGCATAAGGTGTAAGTCCACCGTTTGCACGATGTGGTCTTACGTGATTATATTTCCCATAAACGAATTCATAGAGCTTTTGGTCAAGAATGTCATTTGAATCAAACTTGTAGAGATAATAGAATTCGTGTTTGAGCGTATTGTAGAATCTTTCCATAACGGCATTGTCATATGGACAGCCTGCTTTGCTCATACTTTGTTGGACATAGTTTTTATCACAAAATTTATTGAATTCTTTTGCGGTAAATTGACGCCCTTGATCAGAATGCAGGATAATTCCTTTTGCTGGTTTTCGACGTTCTAGTGCGATTTTCAAGGTTTCCTTTGCCAATTCAGTATCGATATGACTGCTGTTTAATGATGCAACCACTTCACGACCGCAAAGGTCTATAATCGTGCAATTGTAACGCATTGTTCCATCTGGACGAGTTAAATATGTAAAATCAGTACACCATATTTTATTGGGTTCTTTTACATCAAATTCCCTATTCAGAAGGTTTGGAAAGATTTTATTGGCAGTTCCTTTTACATAGTTTGGTTTCTTGCGACGTGTGATGGAACGCAAGCCCAATTCATTCATAAAATGATGTATTGTCAGATCTGAACGAATGCTTCCGATACCCTTAAGATAATCGTTCATCATTCGGTATCCAGGAACTCCATTTTCGCGGTGGTAGATTTCAACAATTTTACGTTGAATCTCTGCCTTTTCCTGACGATAAGCATGTTTTTTGTTTTTAAGATAATTATAGTAAGCATTTGGACAGATGTTCATTCTTCTAAGAAGCCATCTGACCCCAAATGTCTGTTGATATTTCTGGATGAACTGGTACTGAGCTAATCGATTTCCTTCGCAAAGAATGCTGCCGCTTTTTTTAAAAAATCATTTTCCTTTTTGAGTTCTTCAATTTCTTTGCGTAGCTTTTTTGCAACTTCGTATGAATCAGATTCTTCCCGTTTTGTTGGGCTGTTATCGCATTCTTTGCGGTATTGCTGTAACCAGTATGTCAGCGTGCCTTGTCCAAGATTATATTCTTCGGTCAGGCTTTTCTTGGTTCGTCCCTCTTCCAGATAGAGGCGAAGAACCTTTTGTTTGAGCTCAGGCTCGTAACGATTATTTGTCATTGTAACATCTCCTTGGATTATGTATGTATTTTACCAAACTATACACAGGTGTTACAACTTAATTATATCAGGTCAAAGCTCATTGATAATCAATCCTATTAAGAGCTGTAATAACTGTTTCTTTTGGATTAACATAGCAACCATGTAGGTCAATTATTGCTTCCATATCATAAACTCCTAAAATTCCGTTAACGTTCTAATTCTAGATAATATGTTGAAAATTCTTGAATAGATTGATTACTTTTAGCTTCTAAAAGCATATCAAATAATTTTTGCTCATCTCCATCATCGACCACACGACTCAACATGACAGCATCAAGTTTATAATCAATATTTTTTTCTTTATCAATGACGTAAGCAGTATGAAGACCACCTTTAGCATAATCTCCCCATGTTAAACGAAAAATAAGTTCTTTAAAACTCTCAAATTTATTTGAAGATAATTCATAGCTATCAACCAATTTGAATGTTGCCTTAGTGCAGTAAATTTCAATTTTCATTTTTTATTCTCCTTCAAATTCTTCTTCAATCCATTCAATGATATTTTCTGCTAAATCATTGATAATTATTTTCCATGCTTCTTGAAGTGTTTTAATATTTTGATTATCAAAATCATCTTCAATTTGATCTAATTCGCTTGTACCTTTTAGACATTGTCTTAATAAGTCTTGTAAGTTACTAAACTTTTTAACGTTATGATCTTGCGAGGAAATGACAAGTGTTATTTCACAATCGTTAGTTCTTTGATTAAAATCAGCTAAATCCAAATGAATTAATTGATATCGTCTTGAAATAGATTTTAGCAAGCTTTGTAAATCCTCTAAACTCATTGAACCTACTACCTCAAACTTTATTTGTGTTCTTGTCATTTATTACACCTCGTTTCATTTTCTAAATATATTATAGCACTTTTATATATAATTGTAAGTATATTTATATATATAATTATAAATATATTTGTCAACATCATTGCATATATTATTGCTATACTATCTATGAATACCATATTTTTTTCGATAACGTCTAAACGTTAGCCCAATTGATATTTTAGATTATCTTGTCTTTAGCTAGTTGCAATAAGAAAATCATCTAACTCCTCTATAGAAAACTCTATTATTTTATATGAAGCTATAAATTCAAAGACTGATTGCATATGTGCTTCAGTCTTATTTTTGGCTTCCTCATAGGATAAAAAGGGTTTAGCTTGTTTTATTTCATCTGTCCACCCAATACTTCCATCTTCCCTAGGAATAAGCCAAACAGTTTGAAAAATACTGACTTCCGCCAAAACCAAATAATATTTTTGTTCCATTTTGTCCTCCTAAATACAATCCATCTTTTCTGGAGCCAGCTCCAGCGTTAGCCACAAGGCTTCACTTTCTGAAATATGTGTCAGCTTTCCCCCTTCATCATTGAAACGCAACAAGGTAAAAATATCATCAGAAAGTTTGCCTAAGATAACCATTCCTTCGGTTGTTTTCGCACGCCACAATTCATCATCAAATTGAAAAGCATGCTGTAATCTGCTATCATTAGCTGAAAATAATGGCTTTCGTCCTTTATATTTTCCCTGAACTTTTGCAATAGCAATCCCTTGTGCTTGACGTTCTTTAATACGCTCTCTTTCAGCTTGTGCTTGATACTTGTATAGTTCTAATATCAGATTATTCAATAGACGTCTTAAATTAGCATCTTCAATACCTCGAAGAGTGGGAAGATTGAGAACTTCTAAAGTTGCTCCTTTTGATTTTATCTCATCCATAACTTCAGTTAATTCCTTATTATTTCTTCCTAGTCGCTCTAATTCGGTTACAACGACTATATCAGCATCACGAATATAATCAAGCATTGCAATCAATTGTGGGCGCTCTCTACTTGCTCCACTAATTGACTCTTGAAAAATTTTTTCAACGTTATCTAATTGTTTTAACTGTCTATCTAAATTTTGATCAGCAGAACTGACCCTAGCATAACCGATTTTTGCCATTTTCCCCCCCTATTTTGCCTAACTCTATTGTCCTATTCAAAAATCCTTTAAAATCAAGGTAAAACAAAAAGGACAATAAGGTATACTTAATTGTCCTTTTACAGTCACTCTTCAACACTATTTATTTCATCTTTCATAAATTTTTCAAAGCTTCCAATTGGAGCAAAATCAATATTAATAGTACTATAGTCATCTTTTTTACGCCACAAGCGAACAGAATCTGTTCCCTTCTTCTCTAACCATTCTTTTGTAACGGGTTGGCGTTCTTTTAATCCCAATACATCAACAAGAAGCCACTGACCGAGCGCCGATTGCCCATAAAGTTTACCAGTATTTGGATCAATTTCTGTTAAACTTCCCGATTGTAAACTCTTCATATTGCTTTGAGTAAGTAATGCAGGAATTTTCTTACCATTTGGTAATTGCAAATGAAATCTAACTTGAGGTTTATTCTTAGAGCTACCAGCATAATTTTTTTGTCGCCTTTGAATTTCAAATACATCTGGACAAAAGAAGTCTGGATATTTCTTGTGAAATTCTAGTGGTATTGGAATATAAACTTCATTTAGAGGTCTTAAAGAAGAGCTATTTTTATTTTTGGGTGCAGCATTCCAAGCATTCAGTCCAGATTTTAGTTCTACATCTTTGGTTCGATAAGAATAAAGAGGTAGATACACTTCTACAATATCTTCAGAACTTTCTGCCTTCTTAAAATCATCAATAAAGTTAAAGTAGGATTTTAATAAGAAATCAAAAGGGTTCTCAATAATATTAACATCAAATTGATTTAAAACTAATGTGTCATCGGCATCAGAATTAAAATATTGCCATATCTGAGAGTCTCCGTACGTATATTTATATGTTTTGTGTCCATCACTCCATGCAAAAGCTGTATTAGTTCTTTTAAATTTTCTTAGGTTGTCTAAGTTTACAATAGGATATAAGGTTTCTTGAATAACAAATTTTCCTTCATCTCTAGTAACATAGTGATAAATATTTTTATCTTTCGATAATCCTAATCGATTGTAATCAATTAGCATTCTTTCATTTTTTAACTCAGAAAGTTTAATAGCTAATTCTTCATCGCTTTTGTTAAAATAAGGGTCAATTTCTGTTTTATAACGTTTTAATTGCATCACTTTTTGAAATGATGGACGTGAGTTCATCCATGTTTTCAAGCCAATACCAATTCGCTCATCTCCAAATACTGATAAAATATCGTGTGGGGTATTTCCAATATCAACATTTTCACTATTAAATACTTTTGCATAGATTGTTTCTTGAAATTTTGAATCTAGATAAGGAATAAGGTTCCCATGTTTTTGTCTAAATAAATTTGTTAAAGTTCCATAAACTTGAAGAAATTTGATATATTCTTCTCTTTCTTCCTTTGAATAACGTTCCCAAATCGACATAATCTAATACCTTTACTTAAATTTGTACATATTATATCAAAAGGAAGCCAGTTTATCACTAGCTTCCTTTTTAAACTATGCTATAAAATTCTCGTTCTGATTTTCGTTTGATAATTTTTAGGTATTCTTCATCAGTCAAAATGGGTAAATTATCCTGATAAGACTCAATTTTTTTCAAGGCATGCTCATAACTGTCCACAAATTCTTTGACGTAAGATGCACCCTCAAACTGACCATTGATTTTAGTATAAATAATAGCTACTTTTCCTGAAGATTGTTCTGCTTTAGTTGTAGTTGAACCATTTAAAGCTTTAGCTACATTAGTAGCAATTCTTTTAATAACGGGAACTACCACACTATTTCCTGCCTGCTTGTAAAGTTGTCCGTTTGAAACATTATCTGGAACTTTAAAAGTTTTAGGATAACCTTGTACATTAAATGTTTCTTTAGGAGTTAATTTTCGAATATCTCCTTTATCAGTAAGAATTAGTGGAACATTATGACCACCTGTCCCCATATTAGCCGTTAATGTGGGAACAACTCCACTCTTGTTTTCTCGAACATACTGACGTCTCCACTGATAAACAGTATCTTGTTTAGTCATTGCTTGTTCAAGCTCACTATAAAATTTCTGTTTTCCTTCTCTATAATAGAATAATTCTTCCTTTACTTCTGTAAAATCAATAACATCTCTCAAGGAAGTTGTTAACTCAATTTCTTCTGGAAACTCAAATAAATCATAAGCTATTTTGTTATTAAAACCAACTATATAAATACGTTCACGATTTTGCGGAACATTTCCATAGTCTTTCCCGTTCAATACTTTCCATTTAATGAAATAATTATTTTCTGTCAAAGCTTCTCGAATAACTTTAAATGTATTTCCATGATCGTGTGAAACTAGGTTTTTAACATTTTCAATAAAAATAGCTTTGGGTTTTCTATCTTCAATCATACGAAGTAATTCAAAGAATAAATCTCCTCTATCATCTTCAAACCCTTTACGATAGCCTGCAATACTAAAAGCTTGACAAGGAAAGCCACCTACAATAATATCAACTGTTTCTTGACTAATTTCTTGAGGGTCAACCGCATGAATGTCTCGACTATCTAATTTAGTATCTGGATAGTTTAGCTGGTATGTCATTCTAGCATACTTATCAAATTCATTAGCATACACCACTCTGAACTCGTTAGTTTGTGTGAAACCTAACTCAATTCCTCCAACACCACTAAAAAAACCAGCTAGGTTATATTTTTTAGGTTGTTGGGAACTTACAGAATTTGTCATGTATATTCCTCCTATATTAACAACAACTAGTATAGTATAACATTAAACACTAAAAAATGCAGCCAAGCAATCAACTTATATTTTAAATTTATTGCTATTTTTATATTTTGCTTTCTCATGCTCTTCTTTCATCTCTTTTGCAAAGTCATAATCTTTTACAATTTTATCTCTGTGTTTTTTGAGAGTATCACGTTCAATCTGAAGTTCTTTAATTTCTTTTTGCAATTCTTCTAGTTTTGTATTCTTATCAATTTTACCTTTTTCAAGAAGTTCAAGACTTACTTCAGATGGAACAATGTTATTTTGATAATCTGATAAAGCTCCCATCAATTTATTAAGATAAGTCATCTTTTCGTCTAACACATCTAAAGTCTTATCTGTTTCTTCTAATTGCTCCAAAAATTGAGCTTGTAATTCTTCAAATTGTTTTGAGTTAGTAACTTTGTTAATTGCTAAGAAGTTAAATTCATCAACAAGTCTATCTAAGTTGGTAATATTTTTGTTTTTAGTTAAAATCATTTCTCCATTTTGGGCAGACAATTGTTTGATTAAAGTTGTTCCATTGATGAAACGATTTTGTTCAGAATGGTCATCATTCAAAAAGTAAAAGAAATCATTCTTTTTAACAAAAGCTGTAAATGTTCCATCTTCGTTTTGGTCAAGCATTCTTGCAGGAATAGAGACTGTACCTTTTCTGTCTAATCCAAAAGTAATTGGAACATAAATAGATTGACTGGTAAGTTGCTGCACTTGCCATGGTTCAATTGTAACCTGTAATTCAAAATCATCTTGTTTACTTTCTTGTTCTTCATCATATTTTTCTTTTATGACGTTTAAATCATAAACAACTTCATTTGTCGCAATTTGTTCTTTGATTTTTTCAAGTGAGAACTTACCTTTTTTAGATAATGTACGATCACGAACAAAACGCTCTTGTGGTTGATCCAGTAACATATATTTAACGTACTTACCACTCGTATCAATTTGCAAGTTTAAAGCTTTTGCTTTTTGTAAAAAATCATTCATATCTAACGAGTGCTTTAACAAAAAGTTCAACCGTTCTTTAATCTCAAAGCGATAATTATTTTTTCGTCTCCATGCAGCATATTCAGTGTGAGAGTTTCTAAGCCTTGGTTCTAAAACTTTTGCGCCATATAGCTCAGCATACTTATTTGAAATTTGAAATAAGTTGCGAGCTGTATTTTTTTGCCAACGAAACTTTTTCAAAGTCACTTCGTTAGTTGTATTAAAAATGATATGGTTATGTAAGTGTCCTTTATCCATGTGCGTTGCAACAACAAATTGATAATCACCACCAGTTAACTCTAAAGCGGTTTTTCGTCCAATCTCGTTAACTTCTTCTGGAGTTAAGCCATCTTCTGGTGAAAACGATTGGATGATATGGTGCGCTAAAACACGTTTATCATTTTTTAAATCAGACAATTCATCATTATTGTACAAAACATCAACAGATTGTTTTAGTAAAACAAAATCTTCATAAATCGTCTGTGGATCAGATACATCTGTTAAATCATGACCAGATACTAATCGTTTCATCACTTGACCATTGACAATTTCAAAAGAATAATTTTCATCACCCTCTAAATGTTCTGTATCTAATTTTAAGGTTGCATTATCACGTGTAATATAATCAATTGCACGTTTTAAATTACGGCTTGTTTTAATCTGAAGAACCTTCGTCACTACCATTTAATTTAGCATGTCCTTTCGTTTTAAATTCATCAAAAAGCAATTTCTTCATGTCATCAATTTCAGCTTGTAAAGCTTTAAAAAGTTCATTATCAATCTCATCAAAAGTGTTAACATAACGAACTAGCTGATTGACGTTTTGACCAATACGATTAACTTCGATTCGTAACTTTTGCAATTCTGAATAATCATAAGTTGCTATTTTTCCATTTTGTAACATCTCTAAAGCATATGCTTGGAATGTTTCTTTTTTTGAAAGCTTAACTCTCTTTCTAATTATGTTAGCTTCATCAGGTTTGGCTCTAATAATAAATTGTGTTGAGCGAACTCGTTTTTTTGTTTCCATTACAATGTTCCTTTCTAAAAAAACTGATAAAATGGAGCTTTTTGCCCCGCCTCTGAGAGAGGGCTACCTTTACTCTGGCAAGATTAGCAAGTGGATAGCCACTTACGAAAATAAAAAGCAAAAAAGCCTATTTGTAGGGCACCCCCACAAACAGACTTTTAACTTTTTACACTTTGGGGAAATCCCCAATCCCCTATTTGGCACTTCGTGCATTTTTCAAATTTGACAATTTTTGATAAGTGCATTTTGATAAAATGCAACAACAGAAAAACTGACAATTTGAAAATTGTCAGCATTCCCTCTTATGTCATTTTTCGTTTTTTTGGCTTGGTTCCCAAGAAAAAACTTCTGTTTTTATCTTTTGATAATTGTCTTCCGATAATTCTTCCAGTGTAGCAATACTAACAGAAAGATCATCAAGATACTCATTATTATCTTTGACTGACATTTCTTCAAAATCTGTTTTTAACATATCCAATAACTCGTCTTTTGATTTTTGGATAATATCAATGTTAACAATTTTGTTTCCTTTGAGCCACTCGCTCATGTCAAAATAATAACTCATCAATAATGTTTCAGTTGTCATCATCATTTCTTCTGTTACCATAACTTGTTTCTCCTTCTACTTTTAAAGTTAGTCCTTTTTTATGCGACCTACGCTGCGTTACTGCTTCATAGGTCGATTGACTTTTTTTGATTGTTCTTCTTTAGCGGATGCTGTTTGAACAGTTTCACCTTTTGCTTTTTGTAAACTTTGATAAAATGGATTAGCTGTTTTTTCTAATTCACGTTTTTGATTTTCGTTTAATTTTTCATCTTTTGAAACCGTGAGATTTTGATATTTTGCTAAATGCTTATCAATACGTTTCATAAGAGAACTTGCTTCTTCTTGAACAATTTCAAGCTGTGCTTTTAGATTTTCTAGTCCATCTGGTTCTTGTGACCAAGAAGCAAGATAGGCAAATGAGTCATTACTTGTATCAAAACCTAAATGATTAGATACAACATAAGCAATTGACTCAGCTTGTAGTTCTTTTGAAGAACGAGTTAATTTGCCTTCAAAACGTTCTGTTAAACTCTTCTTATTATGTAATTCAGAATGTGCTATTTCATGGATTAGTGTTGAAAGAGTTTGCTCATAAGTCATTCCTTTTTTAATTGTGATTTCATTTGTTTTAGGACTGTAAGAACCATCTGATTTTTCAAGTTCTCTAAAACGAATTGGAATACCATTTTCTTTTTGAGAAATATCCCTTAATGAGCGGTAAACATTTTGATAATACTCTTTAGTAATTTGGCTAGGAATGACTTCACCCATTTTAGGTAAATTCAATTCTTTACCTTTTACAGGTGATACTTGACTAATATCAAAAACAGGAACAGGTTTAAAGTAGGTAAGAGTTTCTTTTTCTCCCGTTTCAGAATTAATGATAGGGTTGCCATCAACATCTTTTTTAATTACTGTGATTGGTGCTTGAACATAAAGAGCTTTTTCACCTTTATTAACATGACCGTTCCGCTTCTTCCACTCATTAAAAGAGGCAACCATACTAGCTTTAGGTAATTGAGCTTTTATTAACCTAATGTTTCTTGCTGAATAATTGTTGAAGTGTGACATTCCTTCAAGGTAGTTCTTATAGTTGTCACTATCAAAATAATCTTTAATTCCTTCTTGTAAATGTTGATTGAGTGCTGCTGTATTTTTAGCTTTAATCATTTCTGATAATGTTAAGTCACGTTTAGTCATTTCTTCTTTTCGACTGTCTGGTGTATCTGATGGATTAGTGGCATCCGTACCACTGGCTTTTTCAACACTATCTAAAATACCGTCACCATCAGAATCTGGACTATAAGGATTAGTACCTAACGCAATTTCTTCATCATCTGTTAAACCATCACCATCCGAGTCTTTCACTTTTTTATTTTCTTCTTGAATTTTTTTGAGCCAGACTTCTTTATAAAAATCTGAATTTTCATCAAGCAGATTATCTGCTCTTGCAGCATTAACAATAACATCAAAATTATTGTCATGTCTTTCAGCGTATTCAAAGTATTTGTCCCAGGCAGGATATAGGTTTTCTGAAATATTTTTTCTGTTGTCTTTTCCGACTCGTGCACCAACATTGTAAACGGCATCTAAGACTTTTGAAAAATCTTCAGCTGTCAATTCTCTTTCAGCTACCTTAACAGCTTTTTCAGGTGCTAGCTCTTGTTCAAGGAATTTGTAAATTTCTTCATTTCTTTCCAAACCATCACCTACATCAAGACGTTCTTGTTGTACTACTTTATTATCTTGAATTTTATTAAAGTAGAATTTATAATAGCCTTCACCTTCACCATTTAAACTTGCTAGATACAAACGATAATCATAATCTTTAATGCGTTCAAGTAATTCTTCTGTCAGACCTGCACCTGTAAAACTAGGAATTTCTACATTACCTGATAAATTAGTTTCATTAAATTCAATAACCCATTCAGCTTTTGGGACTGTATTTGATAAGTCTTCAAGTTGTCCATTTTTAACAATTGATAACATTTTTTCACCACCATCTTTGATAACTTCTTCATTAACAGATAAGACTTTAAACTCTCCGTCTTTTTCACCGATAATACCTAAAACATCTTTGTTATTTGCCATCGACAATTCAGATTCTAGCTTATTAGTAACTTTCATTAATGAAGCTGGAAGATACTCACCATCAACATTTCTAAAAGCAATCAAAACATCCTTATCCTCTGTTCGGATAGCTTTTGCTAAGTCCAGACGATTCATGCGTTCTACTTCAGACAAATCATCAAAAATAAAGCTATTTGAGTCAACAACAGCTTTAAAATCAGGTAATACTTGAATTTTACTAAAGGTAGCCCCTCGATTAGCAACCATAATATTTTGATAATCGCCTTTACCAGCTACTAAATCATCCAAAGTTTGACTTGCGCTTTGGTCATCATCGATAGCAAAAATACCAACCAAATGTGGATACTGCTCTGCCTTAAAAGTAACTTTTAAAGCTTCTAAATTATCATTATTTTTATAGAAGTATGTGACATTACTATCAGCTAATTCATTTTTGTACCATGTAGCATTTTCTTGGATTTGGGCTGCATAGCGGTTTAATTTATTTAACTCTTTCTTGTTGACAGGATGATAACCAGTCTTATAAATTGACTTTTCAGGATCTGAAATGGTAATTTGAGTGTATAAATGATTTGTGACTTGATTATCCTTAACCCAATTTTCAAGATTACCTAACTCATCTTCAATATCAAAGTCATTACCCCAGTCTTCACCATAAGCTAGATAGCCAAGTGATTGTCCATTCTTCATGACTTCAAGTGTCCAAGGTGCTGCAACGTCCGCTAGATTTTCTACCTCTTCGTTGCTATGAATAGCTAATGAAAGACTGTAGCCCTGGTTTAAATAGACTTCATTCATATAAATAACGTCAACAGCTTGAGTTCCTACTAAATCACTTTCTTGAGATAGTTGCTCCTGAATATCATCAATATTCCAAGTCTCATCAGCAGTACTTTTTTTAGGCTTAGCTTCCTGTTTGAGATAATCATTCCAGTCCATTTTTGTTTGACTTTCTTTGCGTGGTGGTAAATCTGACACTACTGGAATACCATCCTCTTGTAAACCTTTAACAAAATTTTGTCCTGCTTCATCATTATCAACTGCTAAAGTAATCATATCTGGATGCTCTTGTAAAAGGTTTGTAGTCTTATTTAAAGCATCTAAAGCTCCTCTTATTTGCTCACTAGACATGGTTTGAGAGTACTTACCATCAGTTAATATATCAGCTACATAACGACTAATAACACTCTTTTTAAGCCCATCCATGGCTACTAATTTGACATCCTGAAGTTCATCTTTATGTAAATCATAATAAGACATCAGATCGATTGGAGCTTCCGCAAAGACTAAACGTTTTGGATTTCCAATATCTAAGCTAAAGCCTGCAGTCCCATCTGAGTTCTTCATCATTTGTTTAAGACGTCCACGTTCGGGGTGCTGAACACGATTTTCAACAATTCCTTGAAGACTTGCACCAATCATTTTACCATCGTTATCACGGCTTTTAAAAACAATAACAGGTTCAAAATAATCACCTTTTTTATGAGTAGCTGTCGCTAAATTTCCTGATGCTAAAAATGTATCAATCGTTTCATCAGACAAACCACGTTCTTCTTTCAAATATTGTCTTCCAATATTAAAATCAGAATGTTCATAGCGTTCTAGATAATACTCAAATGGCTCTTTAACAGGTGGTTGTACCGTTACATTCTCAAATTGACCAGTTTCAAGAAAAGCTGCAGCTTCCTTAAAGCTTGGTTTTTGACCTGTTAATTCTTCTCTTACCACTTGAACCAAGTCAATAGTATTTGATCCAATACTTCTTGACCACCAACGAAATGTATTAGTATTAGGATAAATATGGAAGCTATCATGTTCTTCCCAATAATAAGTTCCGCTTGAACCTGGTTTTAGCTTCATTCCTAAGGATTCAGCAACTGCTACAATATCCATACTAACTAGTTTTTGTTTTCGTACTTCAAAGCGTTGAGAAAGTAATTCCTGCATGTTTGCCATAAATAAAACCTCACTATCTTAAAGATTCACGAATAAATTTTTTAGTTTCTTTAATCATCAACTTCACTTCATTTTCGGTATATGTTCCATCAGTGAATTTAGGACTAATTTCTTTACGTGTTTCAGTACCGTAAAAAGTATCGTAATAACTAATATTTATTTCACCACTGGTAAATACTCGAACATAAATCTGTTCATTAGACAAGTAAAGCTTGATTTTACTTCCTAAGCAAGAATAGCGTGCAACTGAAAATTTTGTAGATGATTTTCGTAAACGGTCGCCTTTTTGACTGATTCTCAACAAATAGCGCTCTAATTCTTGAATAAATAAGCGTTTTGTATCAGCTCTAGATAATTTTTCTTCTTCCATATTTTTTACCTCAATATAAATGCTACTATTTACATAAAATAGTAGCATTTATAATTGTTTTCCTTTTTCAATTTGTTTAGTGATAGCCCATTTGATTTTGTTGACGAAGGCTTCTTTTTGAATTTTTCCTTGTCCGATTTGAGCTAATACTTCTTCCCATTTTCCTGTTGTTTCAGGGTTAGTATATGCAATCTCTAATTGATCTAGATAATGAATTAATAATTTTCCTCTTTCAGTTGGGAAAAACTGTCCTGTTTTCTTATTCTTAGTGACATAGCCTTTGTCCTGAATTAAATCAATCATCCCATCACGAGTTGCAGACGTACCTAAATTGTACTTAGGTAACAATTTCTTCAATAAAATTTGTTCCGTAATTCGTGTAGGTGGCTTTGTCATTTCCTCTAAGAGTTTACATTCAACGGGAACTTTTTGACCTTCCTGGTAATATGGTAGCTCCCTATCTTCTTTTTTTGCTGCTAAATAGTTACGCCAGCCGTTATCTTTGTTTACAGTACCAGATGCTTTAAATTCAAGTCCATGATTATCGAGAATAACACTGGTTGATTGATAGCGATAGTCAGGGGTAAACATCAGTAAGGTTCTGAAAACTACCTTTTGATAAATGAGTTTTTCATCATCACTTAGCTCATTTAAATCAGGAATATTTTCGGTTGGAATAATAGCATAGTGCTCTAAAACTTTCTTATCATTCACATAATTTTTTCTTGGCGAGCGATTAGGCGTTTCTACTTTCTTATTGATTGTTTTTTGATAATCGTCTATATGTTCAACTAAGTAAGCGAATTCATTGGTTGTAATCAATGTTGAGTCAGTACGTGGATAGGAAAGATAACCTTTTTGATAAAGGCTTTGGACCAATTCTTTCGTTTTAGTGGCATCAAAATGATATAGCTTACTCATTTCTGATTGAAAATTAGTTAAATTATAAAGCTTAGGTGCTTCTTGCACTTTTTCTTCACTCGTAACCGTTTTGACAACTGCTATATTAGCTAACTGTTGTAGCATCTGTTCTGCTTCAGCTTTTGATTGATATTTAATATCGTTGCTAAATATAACTTTGGCTTCAGGATCAATCAGTTTTAGCTGCCAATAAGGACTCGGTTTAAAGCTTTCAATAGCTTCATCATTTCTAACGATTAGACTAACGATAGGTGTTTGAACACGTCCGACCGACATAGAATGTTCTTTTTTATCCAGGTAACCTTCTTCTTTCATCTTAATAGTTACAAAAGGACTTAAATTGAAGCCAACCAGCCAGTCGGCATCACCTCTTGCATCTGCTTCATGAAAATAGTTGATGGAGTCTTTTGGATTTTTAAGGCTTGAGAACGCTTGTTCTAATCCCTTTTTTGTTAAAGAATTTGCCCATAAACGATACTTAATTTTTCTTAATGCACCTGGAATTAATTCTAAAATTCGGTAAGCAATCGCTTCTCCTTCACGGTCGGGGTCTGTTCCAATAATAATGGCATCAACTTCTTTAACAGATTGTTTGATAGCCTTAAATCGTTTAACAGTATCTTTTTTAGGCTCATAAGCAAATCCATCTGGTAAAGCTGGAAGATTAGCCATATCCCAATTTTCAAAGTTAGTATATGGATTAATACGTTCAACTAAATGACCAACGGCAGGAGCAACAATCACTTCAGCATTCAATACAGATGATTGAACACGCCAAACACCTTTATCGTTTTTAGGGGTTCCTAAAGCGTTCGCATACTTTTTAGCCTGGTCAGGCTTTTCTGCTAAAAGTAGATATTTCAATAAAATCACTCTCCTTTCTATTATTTCTATCATAGTTATAAAATATTTTTTATTAATAAAATAAATGATAAAATAGACTAAAAATTATTTAGAGGTAACCAATGCTTTCTGATCTTATTTTATTTATTAATATGTACACGAAGTCCTATCTTTCTTTTAAAAGCAATAAAATACTGATTGATTACCAACAACGTTGGATAAAATTATTTTCTAAAGTAATTTCAAATCCTTTACCAGAAGAATTAAATATACGTTTTAATGAATGCTTCACACTTCCTATCAATATTTCGGAAAATACTACCATAAATATTCAATTTAACATAGGTAATCTATTAGAAGAAATAGATAAGGTTAATATTCCAACTATATCAATATCTACCCAACAGTTTATTGAAAACAATTCTCAGAATAGACTATCTCTAATGACTAATTCTCAACTAATTGGATATGCTATTGATAAATCTTTAAAAACTGTTAGCTCAAATCCAGTAATAGTTTGTAACTCTGATTTCTTTTTCAACTTTGTTCTAGATGGCAATCATAGAATTGACTATGCTAAAAAGAAAAGAATTGATACTATCAGCTCTCAAGTTATCTCTTCAAAATTCTTAGCAACCACCCCTCATCTTTTCGAAGATAGGATAAGTTACCTTCTTTTTTGTTTTTTAGAAGATGTTGCACTTCTTGCATTTGCTCTTCACCAAAAGCAGAAGACAGGGCTTTTTGGTATTCTAAGAACTGAATCGTCTCTTTTAAAGAAACAATCAATTCTTCCAGTTGTTCAGGAGTATATTGAAGATACATGTCATCAAAGTTAGCTTGTCTTACATAACCACTACCAATGAGGTTTTGAAAATCATTATATTCCTCTGTCTTATGGTCACCATGAGCTTTATTTTTAAATAATTTCATTATAATCTCCTTATATATTTTAAATAAGTCACACGATTTTACAAAAACAAAAGCTACACCGTTTAACGATGTAGCTTATTTTTAGTCTGATAAATTTAATAGTAACTGTTCAAGTTTAGTAACCAAAGGATCATCTGGATGTTCCTTTAGATAATGTAACAATTCATCCTCTGAAATTCCAAGTGTTTTAAAGAATGGACTTTGTTTTGATGTAGCCATATAAACCTCCTGAAACTATTATACTTTATTACACGCTAAACTTCACCATAATACTCATCGGCTTCCTCATCTTCTGGTGGGAGTTCAAAGATTTCACCAGTCGCAAAATCCACTGCTTTGATTTCATTTTCTTGTGTCTGAGATTGGCTTTCTACGCTTATTTCAGGCAATTGAACGGGTACTTGTTCATAAACAGGCTCTTCTGTGGCTTGCGTGTTTACTTCATCAGCTTGTGCTACTTCTACTTCAGTTAGTTTTGAAGTAGCAATATCATTATCTTTAACAAACTGATCATAACCTTTCATATCTGGATACCAGATATTTTTAGGGTCAATTTTTCCATCGCGTGCGTTATTAAAGAGTTCTGGATCTTCAACCATAAAACGAATGTAATTATACCATTTTCCATCATTCGGATTGTCAGATAATTCATCCTTCATAGGGTGGTCTGTTACCATAGCCTTTTTATCTCGGAAAACATTTTGTTTTGAGATAAATACTAATGCTTCATCAACACCGATACGTGCAATTTCATCAGGTGTCATCAAGTCACGCTGATGAGCTTGTGTACTTGTAGATCCTGATACACGTTGACCACGTTGTTCAGAATAGCTTTTTTGTGTAATGGTTTGTTTACCAGCACGCATTGAGAAGTAACGCATAGTATCTTCGTCATTAGTCCCTAAGAATAGCAAGGTTGCACAGTTATTAACCATTGATTTTCGTGCTTTATCGCCATAAATCGTATCAAGCTGACTAATCGCTTGAATGATGATTTTAACAGACATTTCACGACTACGAATAGATGCTAAAACTTCATTGAAATGAGGGATTTTACCAATGTTAGCAAATTCATCAAAAATAAATTGGACGTGCACCAAATCGTCAGCTGTATAACCATCTTTCTGCCCCTGAATAATAGCATCTGCATTATGGGTTAGCTGGTCAAACATGACTGTAAACAAAGTAGATGCTAGGAAACTGAAAGCTTTGTTGGTTTCTGAAATAGCAACAAAAACGGCTGTCTTTTCCGTGTTCCAGGTATCCATCTCCATAGTGTCAGCCATAATCAAATTGGTGACAGCTTGGTGATCGAAGATAGAATATTGTGTAGCGACAATCGCTAGCACACTAGTTCTTGTTTCAGCTTCAAAGTTGCTGTTAAACAAGTCCCATTGTCGACAAGCATAATTTCCAGGCATGGCTTTTTCGAGATTTGCAAACATCTTTTCAACAGGACTAGGTTCATTTTCATTTGGACGTTTCATGTTACGTAGTAATTCAGAAACCATTGATAGGTTAGGGGTGTAATTTTGAACCTGACTATCAAAATAGAGATAACCAATCAATGCACGATTAAGAAGAAGTTTTGCTTGATTCCAGAAATCTTCACCTTCACGATCACCTTTTTTACTTCCTTCAACGATTGCCTCTGTGATACGGTCAATATCTAGTTCTGATTTCATGTAGTGAAAAGGATTGAACATATCTGATTTAGTGAGGTTAACTAAATCAAATACTTTAACCTGGTAGCCATGTTCTTCAAGCATCTTACCCGTTTCACGAACTAAAAGCCCTTTTGGATCAGTGACTATAAAACTGGAGTTCATTTGCATAAGGTTAGGTTTAACATAAGTAAATGTTTTACCATCACCAGGAAGCCCAACAACAAGAACATTTTTATTCAATTGCCATTGAAACGGAAGATTCTTATTAAACAATCCCATTTGGGCATTCTTTGTGAAAATCATATTGTTTGTTGGCTCTGGATCTTTAAAGCCAGCAATCTCTTGAGCAAACGCAAACTTTGCTGAACCTGCTTCTTCACCGTGGCGGTAATTTTCAGCTGGTTTGATTTTCAAGTAAAACATCATCCCAATAAAGAAACCAACCATTGCAGTTAAAATAGCAAATGGATTGAAGTTAGGATAAAAGTATGGTGGTTCAACATATTTTTCCAGGACAAAAGTATACTGGCTAAATAAATTTGTCATATCTGGTTTAGGAGCTATGCTATATAATGCATAAGCTCTGTGAGTTAAAAAAGCTAAAACCAGACTAATGATTAGATAAGGGATAAGAGGTTTCTTTTGAAGTTTCATCAGATACTCTTTCCTTTCTTCTTAGTTTTAACAGTATCAAGTTTTTCCTTAGTTGCTTTCTTGATTTTGTTAATCTGCTCTTTTGGTGTTAACTCTTTTTCTGATTTCATATATTTTTCTTTAGCTTTTTTAGGGTCATTAACGATTTCATTAAGAGTGTGTCTCAGAGCATCCGCAATAACTTCCCTATTAGGAGCTTCAAACCAGACTTGTTTTGTACCATCACCGAGGTCTTTAAAAGCAAAACAGACACCTGATTTTTTCAATTCATCAGTAAACTTTTTAAGGTTAACATCTGCTTCTAAAAAATCAATATGATCTTTTGTTAAAGATGATTGATTGAAGTTTTTAAAAGACTGTTCCCCAATCTGTTTGTGTTCATCATAAGTTTTATACAGCTGTTGTGCCGCATAAGCTAAAAATTGAAATAACTGTTTACCTGTCTCAAGAGTGACACGTGCACCTCTATCAAAAATTTGTTCTTGATCCATCTTTCTCCCCCTTTATGTTATGGATAAGCAGTTAGTTTAGGAGCTTTTGAGACTAAATAGCCATATTTAGCTTCTTTGTTTTGTTTTACGGTTAGTGTCAAACGTTTGTTAGCGGTTGAATTATCGTCATAGCGACAATTAATAACATAAGTTAAAGTCGTTACTTTTTTAGTCATCACTTCTTTTTCTAACAAAACACTAACTGTTGTTGCTTTGTCAGTATCAAACTGTTTTAAATCAAGCGAATTAGAAATAAAATCCTCACGAGCTGATGAGTTTGCAAAATAATTACTAATGAAATAGCGACAAAAAACATCAGCTCCTTGATTAATGGTAGTCTGTTGTGTTTTATTCTCCTCTTTTTGATACCTACTGTAATGATTAGTAAGAGAAGTCGCTAAACTAAAAATTGAGAGTAACAAAGCTATCATTACCCAAAAACGATTAGAAGACTTGGGAGTTGCTTTAACAGATGGCTTTGATTTGCTCATATTTTCGTTTGCGGTTGATAATTCCTGTTTTTTCTTTTGAACTCTTTGAGTTTTTTCTTGCTTAGTCCCACGTCTGAAGAAGAATTTCTTATCCTTTTTTAGTCCAAAGTCACCTAAAAGCTCTTTAACGTCTTGTTCCCCAGAAGATGGAATAGTGAGTTCCATTGACTCTAGCAGCTCTTCATTTTTATCAAGATGAAAAAGTTGAAAAGTGGCTGTTGTATTTAGCTGCAAGCAACGATTTTCTTCACCTTCCAAGAAAAATTCTAACTCTTCTCGATTTTGAAAATCGCGCTGTTGACCTGTACTTAATCTTGTAATGCGAAACATTACGCATCACCCCCAAGTTTGTCCTTGTTATCAGCTAAAAAGGCTTCTAAGTCCGATAAACTCATGCCATATTCTTTAAGAATTTCTTGTTGACGTTTGGCTTCAAGTTCTTTAATATCGGCTTCCAGTTGTTTAATTTTCTTTTGAGCCGCTTCAAGAGATGCTTTTGCTTTATTGAGTTGTTTCAATTTGTCTTTTAAGCGATCACTTGTTGATTTTTGACGGCGTGCTGATTTTGAAGTGTGTTGTTCTGTTCCAAAAGTAGTTTCATTCATTTTCTTTTCTCCCTTTTATAGTGATAAATTATCTAAGCTATCATTAACAATTGTTTTCTCTTTAACAGGATAATCACCTTGATTTTGATTAACGGCAACAATATACCATTTATCAACTTGAACTTCAGTTACTTTATGAGTAACTTCTTTTTTATCTTTATAAGTTCTAGTTTGTAGTCGTCCTGTTACCTGAAGAGTGTCACCTTTGGCTGTTAACGTGTTAAAGCTTTCAGCAGGTGCTCCCCACAAGACACAGTCAATAAAGTCAGCTGGATAAGAACCATCCTCTGTTTTATAGTCTCTACTTGAAGCAAGTGTAAAAGAAATAACCGAACGGTCGTTGACTTTTCTTAACTCTGTATTTTTAGTCAGACGTCCTGTAATAATACTTTGATTTAACATTGCCTTCTCTCCTATTCATCATTACTAGCAATGACATCTCCATAAGAATTTTGTGAAGCTGTCGGATCTTGAGAATCTGTAATTAAAAGCGTACTCATGTTATTTACGAGATATTTGCCATCAACTTTATTGTAAGTTAATTGAATAATAGTGTTATTATCTACGCCTGTTTGAGCACCTTCAGTTGAATTCTTTTTCTGAAGTAAATCATTTGTGTAATTAACATAGCAAATAACTTTATCATTGGTTTTATCAATATAAATTTGAGCATCTTTAAATTCAAAATTGACAACAAAGCCTTTATAAGCTTGATTTTGTGCTGTTTCTTCCTCAGATACAGCAGCATTATACATGCCATCAGTCATATATTCTTTGTAGCGATTACGATTTTCTTCTAAATCTTTTTTAGTGTAATAAGCGATTAAAAATTGCTTAACCCAACTTTCGGTCAATTGATGACCTTCTTTAACTTTTTTAGTTGACGTTGTGTGACTTGAGGATTGATTATCAGTTTTCTTTCCCATTGATCCAAATCCTAAACCAATGAGAAAGATAACGATAATACCTACAATCATCATGACACGTTTAAAAAAGGTCACTTTAAATTCATCTATCATTATCTTTCCTTTCTGTTAAGGTGTTGCAAACGTGTAGTATGGAGCGTTACGACAAACACGCCAATGAATTTGACTTTGATTACCTGCATAATTACATTCAGATACCAAAAAACTACCATCAGCATTGACCGCTTCAACGATCATAACGTGTCCATATTGCGGATAGGTACTATCAAATCCACCAGCCGTTGAGCAAACAGCGCCAACCGTTGGCATTGTACTAAACTTCCAACCTTTAGCGACAAGATTTCCTACCCAATTTTTACCATCACCGAGATGACCATAACTTCCTGATAAATCCGTAATTTCACCTAGTTCAACCAGACGATTATAAGCATACCAAGTACATTGACCTGCAGGATAACCGTTACCAGGTTGTGTTGTCATGCTGACACCAGTCGGCATGCTTTTAATTTTATCTCGATACTCCTCAGGAAAATTCCAAGAGGAAGCCATTGTTCCACCACCTGCAATTGATTGATGGAACCAGGATAATGCTTGTTTAGCATAACTTTGACGTTGCGAAAGTGTTCCGTTGTTGATACCTTCCCATTTTGTTAAGAAGGTTTTGGTAAGACTATCTGTATCAGAATTAGAGGTTAACACACTTTTTAAAATATTTTGATAGTAAGGTGAATCACCTTCTAGCATGAAGCGTATTTGTGTTTCTAATTCGTACCATTTTTTACCAATTGAGTTAGCATAATTAATTAGCATTGTGTGACGAGTAGCACCATCAGTGGTATCAGTCCATTGACCAAGTCCAAGCCCACGACGAAGGATATTAGGATAACCACCACCATAAATAGCTGTACCACCCATGTTTAACCAATTTGCATCATCCCAACGTCCATCAGATGCACCAACAGGGGGACTTAAATAATCACCTTCAGCACGCTTTGCTGTAATAGACGACTCAACAGCAAAGTTTCCAACAACAGCAGCAATACCATTATCAGTAGCGCTTGGATAAAACTTCTTCATCAAGTCATAAAATTGTTTAGCACGTCCACTCAATTCAGATGATGTTCGCATAACGACAGTTGTTTGAGCGTACTTAACAAATGGGAAATAAAAACCAGGATTAACTAACACCCAAACGTTTGTCTTATTTTTCTTCGTCTTCTCCGTATAGCCATAGGAAACATCTTTATTTTTAATATCCTGTAACCATTGAGAATCTTTACTATCAACTTCACCATATTTTTTGGCATAGGCAATCTTTTGTGAGCCACCAGAAACTGTTCCAAGCTCGGCTCCTGCTTCTACCTTATCACCTGTTTTAACTCGAATAGCTGATATGTTATAAAAAATAAAACGAGCATCGTTATCTGAAATAATTAAATTAGTTGTTTTAGTTTCGTTACCCTTCAAATCTTTTGTTGTAACGGTAATTTTACCATCCATGACTGCATAAAGCTTTTGACCTGACTGAGCTTGAAGTGTGGTTGTTGGATCGATTTTATCCTTTGAAGTATAACCATATCGCTTAGAAATCGTAAGGTAATCTGTATCGCTCTTAGCATCATCTGCCGAATAAAATGGATTAATCAATTCTTGAGTAGCTAAGTATTTTCCTGTTTCGGATTGACTCTCAAGAATTTCTTTATAATCTGCTAAATCATCTTTATCTAACTTCATCCAGGCTTTACCGTTGGTATAAAGTTCCGCCATGGTTTTTAGATTGTCAATATCACTGTTCTCCTCTTTCCAGATATCATCAAGAGCATCAGAAAAATGATTAAAACCAAGTGCGCCAGTTAATTTACCGCCTGTACCATCATCCCAGTTAGCATCAGGTTCCCATTCACCACCATAGCGGAAATTCATGTAAAGCAAGATTGAGTCAATATCTGTGTAGTACTCGACCTGATCAGACGATTTTTGTCGGTCAACTTGTGAAATATGAAGCCATGACTGATTAAGCGTGAAATCATTTTGTTGAATGACATTACTTGAAAAGATTGAGGAAACAATAATTATCAAAAACAAGATAAAAGCAAGAACAGCGCTGACAATCCATGTAATGGGATTAGCTAATAAGGTTGCTGCTACACTTGCAGCTGTCTTAACAGCTGAAGCAGTCGCTTGTGCTACTTTTGTAGCAGCTTTTGCTGTTGTTTTAGTTGCAAACTTAGCTCCTGCTTTTGTGCTTTTATAAGCTCCTCGACTAACTTTAACCATGCCTTTACTTTTTCGATAGGCTAGTTTAGCACCTCGCCAAGTCACTTTACCAGCTTGTTTAGCAACTGCTTTTGACTGTCTCGTTCGATACTGTAAATTTTGTAAATCTGACAAAGTATCATCTTGATCCATCGCAGTTGTTTTTATCTGATGACTAGCATTTAAAGCTATATTCTTACCAGTTCGTCTAGCTTTCTGACCAATGGTTGGATTAGTCTTTCTGACTTTCTTTTTGATTTTCTTAGTAGCTTTCTTTTCGGCTTTTGCTTTCTCTAGGTCGTCAACAATCTTTTCACCATCTACATCTTTATCAATGCCTTTCTCGGCTCTTCTTAAAGCTACTCTAGCATGTTTCACTTTAATCTTAGCTTCATGATGCTCCTTTTTAGCAGCGTTTTGAGCTTTCTTAGCTGATAACTGATTGTGACGTTGAACACTTTCTTTAATATGACGTTTTCTGACTACACGCTTTCTTAAATCATCTTTGTTAGACATAATTCACCCCCTCTCCTTCTAACTATCCTGATAAATAAATTGATTAATCAATTTGACGATAAGCATCTGTTGCAACCAAGCGGAATAGTTCAGTATTTTTAGGAATTGGATTTTCAAACGGTACTGCTGTTTGACCTGCAATAATTAAACCAGTTCCTTTTGCTTTCGGTTTTTCAACATAACGAATAAGTGCATCTGTCAAATTGATAGTTTGAGTTAAGTATTGTAAATCTGTTTTCTTTTGCTTCAACAAAACAATAAACTCACTATTTGAAATCAATTTACGTCCTTCAGTACGAGCTAATAGTGTTTCAACGTTCTGAGTAATCCCAGTTGGAATAGCACCATACTTACGAACACGGGCGTAAAGGTTGGTAAAGAACTCTGCTTGATTATCTGTCAAGAATTGATTTTGCATTTCATCAAAATAAATGCGAGTGGTTAACTTACCTTGATTATTAACGACCTGGTTCCAAATGTAATCTTGTACAACCATCAAGGCAAATGGTTTTAATTTACCATCAAGTTTTTTCAAGTTGAAAATAACCACTTGATTATTCAAATTGACATTCGTTTCATGAGAAAAAATATCTTGAGAACCATTCGTATATGATTCTGACTTCAAAGCCAAATCTTGAGCTACATCTTCAGGTTGTTCCAACAGAATGTTGTACCAGTCTTTTAAAGTCGGTGTCCTATCAGTGATTTGTTCATAACATAAACGTGTGACACGGTCAATAATTGAAAAGTCCTCATCAGTAACTTCTTGAAGAATATTTTCAAAAAGTCCCATGATAAGTGATGATTTTTCACCGATTGGATCAGCATCTTCAGCTGATAGATTTTCTTCATCTGGTAAATCCATCAAATTTAAGTGGGTTTGCGATCCTGGGAAAATATCAATCAGTTGAGCATCAAATGCACGTCCTATGTCAGAATATTCATCTTCAGGGTCAACAATAATAATACGGTCATCAGGATATCTTAAAATGGTTGGAATGACTTCACTAGTCTTAACAAAAGCAGACTTACCAGAACCTGAAGAACCTAGGATAACACCAGAAGACGTATTCAAATCACGTTGACGATCAAGCGTAATAATATTGTTTGAAATTTGATTTTGTCCGTAATAGATAGCCATAGGACTGTTACTTTGCAAGTCGGTATTTGTAAATGGAATTTGTGTAGCAATATTTGTCGTTGTCATATCACGCATAAAGCGACGTTTAACATCAAGGTAAGTTTTTCCGATTGGTAACATGGTATTAAGTGCTTCTTCTTGGTGATAATAAGTTTCTTCAAAATCAACCACATGCTTACGTCCTGCCTGTTTGACACGGTTTGTATAATCAGCAAGTTCTTCAGGTGTATCTGCTTTCAGCATGACTGCAAAAATACCTGAAAACATTTTTTGGTCATTATCATTAATTTCAGTACTCCATTTAGCGGCTTCTTCTGCAGTAGCTTGAGCTACACCTGATACAGCTAAATTTCCTGAAATACCTTTATCTGCAGCAACCTTTTGAGACTTAATCATATCCATTTTTACCCCTGCTTCAGCTGTATTGATTTTCTGAACAGCATCTGCTGGATCATACGGTTTAGCATGAATTGTAATCGCTAATTCAATTCCAACATCAGTGATTGACTTGATTAGACGGTCATTTAGAAAAGCTGGAAAACTTCTAGCAAAAAGAACTTTACAGTATTTCTTATCCATCATAAATTGATCCTGTTGAAACCAAAAACGTCCAGGAGCAACAAAAGATTTTGTTGTTAAACCACTAATACGTACATCTTTATAATCAACATTCAAATAAGGATTGCCACGTAACAAATCAGCAAAAATATTTAATCGTTCTGTTCCTGTTAAAGGTGTGAAGGGAATATCAATCACTTGGAATTGTTTTGAAAAGTTATTTTCAACATCATTTAATTTTCGATAAGCTTGTTTACGATCTCGTGCAGACGTTGAAACAGTGATAAATTTTTCAACCTTAAAATTATTTTGGTCAGTCGCAAAACGTGACGTAATCATATCATTATATTCTTGACGATAGACATCACGATCATCACTTTCAAGTTCATAGGTAATTTGACTTAAAAGCGTTGATGGAACTGGACGATTAATAATAAGTAATTGGTAAGTATTGTCACTGTCTAATCCATTCAAAGCTTCAACATAATAATCAATAATATCAAGCTTTTCATCCTCATCAGCTGTGATATAGTTAGTATCGCCCAACTCCCAAGTCTTAGAGTATTCTTCATCAACAATGTGCATCAATCCGTCTTCAAATAAAGACGTATATTTAATTGTGTTTTGAGTACTAGCTTTCAAAGCTTTTTTAAGCTGTTTTGCTCGCTCTTTATCTTCTTTAGTCAAAGGTGTCGTTCCATTCATGGACGCCCTTTTCTTGAATAAACGTACCATTCATTTCCTCACTTTCAAAATCTGTTTGATAAGCACGTTCTTGTACTGTAAATTTAAACATTAGAACTTCTTTAATATGTTCATCTTTCTTTATGCCATAAACAAATGATGGCGGAACAGTTAAAGCTAGTGCTAGATAGAACAAAATATCCGGTAATTTCAAAAAAGAAATCAATGTTGCTAAAGCAACACCAGTGACAATCCCAATTAGCATAATGAGTTGTCTCAAAGTAAAACCACCAACGACACTTCGTTCAAACTGGTCAATTGCTTTAAAAAATTCAGAACCTAGTTTGTTCATTTTTCTCCTTTTTATTAAGACACATTCAATAATTGTTTAGCTTTACGTTGTGAACCAATCAGCAAAATTAAGAACACTACACATTTACCTATATAGCTAAAACCATCAGCATAGCCACCCAGCCATGAATCTTTTGAAATTTGAACCGCAGTATCAATATTAAAACCTTGCCAAATGACAAGCGTTAAAACTATCACTGCTCCCTGAAGCGCTATTGCACCAAATGTTTTTAAAAAGTTAATAGCAATATGTCGTGTATTATCACCCATCCAAAAAGCAACAATGACTGGCGCTATTGCTTTAAAAAAATAAAGTTCAATAAAACGCAACAGAACCATAACTTTGATTGACAACATTGCTGCAACACCAACAAATCTAGCTACTAAATTAATTGGATGTCTAATAAACGGATTTCCTTTTTTAATATCAATATATTCAAACATTGTATCTCCACTTAAATCGACACCAATCAGTTTAGTAACACCATTGGTGAACCACATAATAGCATTTAATACAGCACCTGATTGAGCAACTAGAAAGTATGCAATAAAGTATTTTATAGCAACTTCTAAAAATAACTTCCAAGTCATTTCGCCACCTTGATTACGAATAAAGCGATACCAAGAAAGCATTTCAATTAAAAATAAAACAGATACTAAAATATAACCAATAGCCATTAAAGATTTGTTAACAGCAACTATTGAAGAATTTACTGACTTGTTGTAACTTCCTAAACCCTTAGTTAACTCTGTAAGTATGTCTTTCATCATGCTCCTTTCTGACCAAAATAAAAAGAACCTCGAAAGGTTCTTATCAAATCATTTATTGTATTCTTCAACTTTTGAAAAAGTAACAAGAAGAGCAAGTAGAACAATCACTATTCCAATAATCCAAGCATCTAGCACAGGGTGAGGAAAAAAATTAATAGATCCTGTTTCACTAAAAACAGTATCTCCAAATAATAAATTAGCAACCCAAGTAATACTTTTTGGAAATTTTGTATAGTCACCATCATACAATGTAAATCCAGCAATTGCCATTAAACAAAAGATTGCAAATTTAGAAACAAACCAAATGACCATCACACCAATTGCTGATTTGATTAAATTAAAGAAAAGCATTGTTAAATATAGTGGAGACATAAGAACAAAAAATAAAGCTTTGAAAAATCCACGTCCTAGAAAGCCTAAAGCATCCTTTAAGTGTTCGCCAAATGTTGGCTTATAAGATGCGTTAATGCGTTCCAACTCAGCTTGTGACTCTTCTGGTGTATGCCATCTAATACCGAAATGTTCCCATTTAGCATTATCAAGTTCATCCGCTGTTGGTGGACGTCCGTTAGTGGCTTCAAAGTTTTTTGCAAAAGCTACATAATCAAATTCCTTACTCATTCTTATTCTCCTTGTAACCCTTTTACTTACCGTTATTATACCACTTTTTCAACTGATTATCTTACATGTATGTAAGTTATTAGAATGAGATTGAGCGCATAGCCGCAACAATTGCTGCCGCAACACCTGCTGAAATAACTGCAATAGCTCCACCTGAAACCATTGAAGTCATGCCTTGGTCCATCATAGCTGGATTACCATTTTTACGTCCTGAAAAATAGTCAAAGGCTCCTGTTAATACCCACCCAAGACCTACGATTGAAAGAATTGCTCCTAAAGCTGTAACTACACGAACTGCTGTATCCATAATAAATTTCTCCTTTTAAGTGTAATAAAAAAAGACTGTAAATTGTCTTATCAATTATTTTTACAGCCTGAAATAAGAAGGCAGTTACCTGCTCCTAGAAGGATACTATCAGGAGATTTAGACGTAACAATTATTTAGGCAAGATAGAATCCTTCTAGGAACAGGCACCGCCTGTCCTTAATATAAATTAGTTATGTTTTTCTTTTTTGCGAAGACCAAAAGCTGCACCAGTAGTCAGAATTAGACCAATGAATGTTGCAAAAACATTCATTGGTGTTGTTTTCTCACCAGTCATCGGAAGCGCTGCAGCTTTAACAACTGGAACTTCTTTGATTGGTTTAACTGGAACTTCTTTGATTGGTTTAACTGGTTCTTCTGGTTTTGCTGGTGTTTCAGGTGTTGGCGTATGAGTTGTTACCTTAGCAACCAACTCACGACCATTGATAGTATTGATGAAAGTATTTTCAACTTCACCATCTTTAATACGTTCTACTTCAATCCAGAAGTCTGCATCAAAAGTACCTTCAATACCTAGTGAGCGAAGGAAGTCTTCATTAATGCTGTAAGCCCATTCACCCGCTTGAGCATTCCAAGTCACTTTAACAATTTTATTAATAAAGTCATCATTAGTATCTTGATTGAACTCAAAGATAAAATGATAATTTGTTCCAGCTGCGATAGTATCGCCTGCTTTAATAACTGTACCATCATCAGTAATAACATCGTATGTTAATGTCATATCTTCTTTGGCAGTATACTCTGTACCAGTAATGACAGCTTTCCAGTTTCCTGTGAATCGGTCATGTTCAATATCTAACTTATCTTTACCATCGTATTGCCAAAGTGTATCATGATCTTTTGGAACAGTCACACCATCTAGTTTATAGTTAAAGACTTGATTAAGCCCAACTTCTTGACCGTCAAGGACTGTACCGTTTTTACTAATGGCATGTTTTTCTGGTGATACGTCTGGAACTTTAACAAAGACTAGATTTGATTGATAAGCATTTCCGAAGTCAATTTGATAGAAATCATTAGGAACAACAGTGCCTGCATCTGCTGTGAGATAGGCAGGAAGGTCAATGGTAACGTTCTTACCTGCCTTAACATAGTTTGTATAGAAACTTGCAGGGTCTTTATCTACCCAAAGATAGAACTCACCAACTGGTGATAAACCTGATTGATCCAAAATAGCTTGAACTTCGTCTGAAATTGTTTCACCTGCAAGAACATGATACATCGTAAAGAGGTCATTCAACTTATTAACAGCAGTTGTTTCTTCGCTATCGTTATCACCTGTATGATTAGTTGATACGCCGCCTGCTTCTGTAACATCTGCAATGTCAGTAGAAAGCGTTGTTGTTTCGCCATTATCAGTCAAACGAATCACAATACCATCTTCGTTAACAGTAAACATGCCATCTTCAACGTCATCTAAGATAGCAAACCCTTTAGAAATAGCATCTGTTGAAGCTGTTACTTCTGTATAAGGTGTGTAATCAGTATTAAGGTGGAAAACAACGTTTTTATCGAAAGTTGTTGACCCATCAATGTCGTTACCATAAGTATCTGTGATTTCCTTCGTTGGTTGAGGTGCTTCTGGCGTTGGTGTTTTTACTGTATTTGAATAAACTTGATAAAGGTTGTCATTAACAAGCATTTTATAAGTGTTATCGTAATAAGCGGCATCATAGGCAGGCGCCCAATCAACCGTTGGCACAACTAATTTTTCACCTGTATAAGTTGTTTTATAAGTGAACGTTTCTGTTGCAGCATCGTAGCTGACTTCCCAACCATTCGCAACTGCTGCAGCAATATTGTCATCAACGTTGTAGTATTCCCCTGCTTCGAGTGGATCGATAATCGTAACGGTATCACCAACGTTAAGGTTAGCATAGAGATTTGAAATATCAAGTGTATCTGTTAAGACATCACCTTTAACAGCAGTCTTACCATCCATATCAACACCATCACTATTGGCGCGATCTTTTTCAACCATTGGGCTGTAGTTAAGCTTGTAGTCATGGTAACTTGCTTTAATAGTTTGATTTGTTGTGTCTGACAAACTTGTCAATGCCAAACTTGGTTTTTTTGGATTGACAGCCGTTACCAAATTCGCTTTGACCTCAGGTGGATTTACAGGATCTGGAGCTTTATTGGTATTCGTAAAGCTAATAACGGCTTGACCATGTGTGTTGTAGATCCAGTTATCATCAATATTCAAGAAACCAACATTAGCCAAGGTATCACCGACAGAAACACCGTGTTCATAAGTTAAAGTTGTTGAGCGATTAATGGTATCTGTAAAGGAATCATTACCAGTATGATAAGTACTGTAAATTTCAGTACCGCCAAGCGTATAAACATGGAAGTTTAGATTTTGATTAACCGCATAGTTTGGTCGATAAGCTGTATAAGAGTAAGTATAGAGCTCAACGCTATCCAAATAGACGGTAATATTACCATTACCTTGAGATTCTACATGGTAATTAAGTTTTCCTGTTAGCGTACCTGTACCAAGTGTGCCATAAGTATCATTCAAGCCATCGTTCATATCATGAGTGAAAGTAAAGGTACCATCAGCGTTGATTGTACCATTCATGAACGAATTACCATACGTCAAATTATCAACATCTTGTGTCTTAACACCTGCAGAGACAGAAACGTTTGTCCCATTGTTAAATGCAGCTAAATCAGCTGCATATTGTGCCAAAAGCGCATCAACAGCAGCTTTTTCGCTATTGGCTTGGGCAATAGTGGCATCATTTTGCGCTTGCAAGGCTTCAACATCAGCTACAGAGTTGACAACTTGACTTGATGTTGTTACCGTAACACCTTTATTCTTCAATTCGTTAGCTGCTGCTTCAACCGCTGCATTTAGCTCTTCTGCTTTTGAAACAGTGGCATCATAGTTAGCTTTAGCTTCTACATATTCAGCAACTGCTTCTTTGTTATCAGCTAAGGTTTGTTCAGCTTTTGTTTTAGCTTCGTTATTGGCACTAGCTGTACCGTCAGTAGCTGTTGATGGATCATTTGTCACTGTTACAGTTGTTTCTGAACCGTAAGTATCTTTAGCATTATTAACATAATCGTTATTGGCATCAATAGCAGCTTGCGCATCTGCATACGCTGTATTATTAGCGTTTTGTGTTGCTGTTGCTTGTTCTAGTGAGTCGACTTGTTTTTCTTGGTCGTTAGCAATTTCTGATTTTGTATCATTTAATCCATCAGTTGTTGTATCTGTTCCATAGTCTTTAGCAGCTTCTTTTGTCACGTCAACACCAACGTTGCTAGCTTCTGTCGCAGCAGCTTCCACATTACTGTTATCAATATCTACTGCTAGTGTCCCTTCAGAAGTATTAGCATTTTCTGCATAAACATTGTTATCATTGATGCTTTCGGGTTGACTCGTCACAACTTCTGTCGTGTTATCTGTAGCCGCTGTTGTTTCATCGGCAGAAACACCTGTTGCACCTGCAAAGGTAATGACAGCAGCTCCTAGGGCAATACCTGAAGCTAACCCTTTTGCCCATTTTTTCTTCCGAAAATAACCATGTCCTTGTAATTGTTCTTTCTGATTCATTTGTTTTTATCCTATCCTATTTTTTAATTAAAGTATTGGCGTTTCTTAAAGAATAAACCACCAATAGCGGCTAAGGCGCTTCCTAAGATACTTAAAAGTGTTGTATTTTCATCACCTGTCATTGGTAATGTGGTGCTTTCACCAGTTGCGGTTGTGACTGAGATAGTCCCATCACTGTTTGTCGTTGCTCCGATTGATTCAGGACTGGTAATCGTGCCATCAGCCAATACAACTGAGCCATTTTGGGTGCTCACAATCGTAGCGCCTGTGTTGGTGTAGACTGGTGAGTCTGTCGTTACGTCTTGGACGATTTGGCCTGTAACCGTTGAGGTTGTACCAACTTGAGATGCACCAGCATTAGCTGCTGTTTCAGCTGAGATATTTGGATTGTTGGTAGGTACAGATGTGTCTGGAGTGACTGTCGCTGTCCCACCATCCGTTGTTGGAACGGTATGATTTGTTGCCACACCGCCTGCATCATCCACATTAGGAACCGCTTCACTCGGATCTGTATTACTTTCCGTTTGGGTATCGCTATCACCTGTGTGATCTGTTGTCACACCATTATCATCGGTTACCTCTGTAACGTCTGAAGAAGGATTTGTTGGATCAACAGGGACGGTTGGTTCCGTTGTAGAACCTGTGTCTGTTGACGGGGTGGTTGACCCCTCATCAGGGATAACAACCTCTGATGAGGGAGCTGTTGATGGTGTCACTTGCTCTGTTGAGGGAGAAGTGGTGCCATCTGAAATCAATTCATCCGCATAAACTCCAGTTGATGCTGTTGCTAAAATAGCTGTTGAAAATAAAGCTAACGCTTTTACTTTTTTCATGTTTACTCCTCTACTCTTTTCTTTGTCGGTGATAGCCTCTTCCTGTTAAAACGAGGCAATATTCTCCATCTCGTTTAGTTCTTTCAGCTACGCTAAAGTGTTTTCGCTTAATGGATACGATAGCTGAATATATCTCATGAAAACGAAGAATATCTTCACCGATAACTATCAAGTTGCCATTGACCATTCTTTTATGCTGAACAATAGCAAATTTAGGTTTAATAAGTGCTTGTCTTCCGTCGTCAAGGTAAGCAATTGCTTCTCCTTGACAACCAAGAAGACGTAAATCTGATAGAGTCACTTCTGGTCTATCAAAGTTTTTTAATAAGTTTGTCATAACAAACTCCTTTTCTTTTTCGCTTGTGTAGGAAATTCCTATCCGCATTTAACGCATGAGCTAAACTCATAACTTCTTCATTGAAGCTGAAGCCAGGATGTGCCTTTCGTAAAAGACTGTTACACCGCCTTCCTTATACATTGTTATTCCCTAGGCTTCGCTGATCAGGTCGGTGCTGGTATTTAATTATCAAAGGTCACAAGTAGTTTTGTGACTTGCTCGGGTCAACTACTTTTATTAGGCTTCGTGATGTAATTTGTGATTATTATGTTTTGGAGATGATATTACTGTCATTTCATCATCAGCCATCAGCGGTTCATCATGAATTTCAACTGCTAAGAAAATAAAGATAAATACAATAACTGATGGAATTAAAGCTAAGATCAAATTAATCATTTTCATCATCTTCTTTTTTCATGCTGTAGTTTCATGCTGTAGTAATTTTCAGCATTTAAATGTGCTATACTTTTTTGCTCATACAGTCGTTCTTGTTTTAAGTTTTCTAGTGATTTCAACAAATACGCTAATGGAGAAGTGCTATCTTTCGGAATACGTTCAATCATGTTTAATACTTCAGAACTTGTTACATAGCCACTTGCTAAATATTGTCCGATTTTCATTTTCTGGTTATGAGTCATTGTTAAAACATCAGGAAACCCAAACATTTGCTCATTGTATTTATCAGCAATTATTTGCAAGAGAGAATAATACTTTGGTTCAACGAATGGAGTTGATTGATTTTGTGATAATGACTGATTAGTTTCAGTTGACTGTGAAAATTCATTAGAATTTTTCTCAGTCTTTCTAGAACTAATATGATCACTATAATTAGTCTCGTTATATTCAGTCTCATTAGGGGCTGAATTTGACACCACCCCCGTATTATTTTGACACCCCCCTGGTCTAAATTTGACACCCCCCTGGTCTAAATTTGACACCCCGGGTAATTCATCATCGTTAGCGTCAAAATCATCAACAATCAAGTTTCCAAGATAAATACGATTAGCAAGGTTTCCTTTACTACTAGTTGACTGTTGAACTTCCTTAATTAAATCGTATTCAGCTAATTGTTTTTTTATCCTTAACAAAGTTGACTTTGATACTTTAAGAATTTTCATCAAACTTGTATTTGAATAAACTAGATAAATTCGCCCCTCTTCATCAACCCAATTATTTCTTAGGGAAAGGCTTAGTCTATCTTTTAAGATTGAATAAGATACTTTTGAATCTAATCGCATATCTTCATAACGAGGACTTTCAAATAAAAGTTTTGGAAGTTTAAAATATCGTTCAGACGTTTCATACTGTTCTACAGTTATTGCATTAAAAACCATAAATCTATACCATTTTAAAATAAAGCTGACCATTTGGTTTTATTTCAATAAGACCAAATTTTTCTAATTCAGCAAGTTGACTTTGACTTTCTTTACGTGAAATTTTTAACTCAAACATCAAAAATTCAATGAGTATTTCACGCGAATGTAGTTCATTAGAAGTCATGTTTGTATCCTTTCTTTTTAGTACAGAAAAAGAGAACAATTTTCATTGCTCTCTTGACTTATAGATTTATTTTATTAATTCTCAAAACTCTAGACACTTACTTAGAGATTATTTTCACCATAGCTTGAAGTACTAGAAAATTCATTAGTAAAAAGAACAGACCGATAACCGTAGTAGAATGGTTTTAAAAATCTAGTATATATCACCCTCCTTAACTCCTCACACTATCAATATTTAGTTATAAGGATTTAACTATTTTTGCAATATTTTTGAGCTTTATTTTTTGCTTTTGCACACTCATATATTCAACACGTGCAAGCTAAGTGACTTTGAATAGTTTAATGCCACAAGTTTTTAGGATTTAATATTTTAAAACTTTGGTGTAGTCTTGCGCAAAAGGAAAAAATCTTGGGTGTATTATGTCTAGTAATGATCCATACCGTATCACCAAGTCTACAAGTCTCTATAGACTTTCATATTTATATCATGAGCTATGTCTCTTCTCCTATATGTGGCATCGAATTGTAAAACAGGATCAAACTTCTCTTTGTACAAATCAAAGATTCTAATGCCTTGTAGGGGGGTGATAAATTCTTTTTTTCAGTCTCTAGTATAGAGAGATTGTAGCTATTGTTGTTTGGATATGCGTAGATAATCGAGACCTCCATTATTTAGCTCCTTCCATATAGATAGTTATTCGATTCCTTTTGCTCTTATCTCTCCCGCTTCCAGTTGTGATTAACTTTTCCTTTAGTTTGGTAGTATTACGTTTCATTTTGACCCTGTTTTCACTTTGTTAGACAGCGACTACTTTTCATTGTCAAAAAAAAACTTGCCTTAAAATAAGACTAGTTTTTGCAAGCAATAAACTCTATTCTAATTATACTTTTGTCACCACAACATAACGATTAGGATCATCACCTTCTGAGTGACTTTCTACACCTTCAATTTGAGAGAGATACTTATGAATGATTTTACGTTCGCTGTTGGTCATTGGATCCATCACATACTCTCTCCCTGTTTCTTTTACTTTGGCTGCTATTTTTTCTGCTAAATCAATCAGAGTCTCTGTACGTTGCTCCAAATAATCACGAACATTAAGAACAACACTAGAGCGTTTAGAATGACGGTCGTGCACATAATTTTGTGCTAAAAGTTGTAAAGACTTAAGAACCCTACCGTGATAGCCAATAACACGTCCTGGCTGGTTTGTCTCAATCTGTATAATGATATTACGACGATTGTGACTAACCTCCAGACTAGCATCAACATCCATTTCATAGATGATTTTTTCAAGGTAAGATAAAACGTCATCTGCAGCTGATTGAACTTCTTCAAAATTGCTTTCAGAAGATTCAACTGAACTAAACTCAGATGCCACAAAAGAGCTGAAATCATCTTCTGATTCTGAAGTTTCTACATTCTGAAGTTGAGCAACAGGTTCTAGTTTGGGCGCAAGAGAAGTAACCTTAGGTTCTGTAGCATCCTCTTCTGATGACTCGTGCTTAACAGATAAAGGAATGATTGTCGCCTTTGGCTGCTCCTGTATTTTACCAGGCACCTCTTCCCCAAAGGTCTCAGTAGCCACTGGTTGCTTTAAGATTTCCTGTGCCTCTCCCTTATTATCTGAAACCGTAATAAGCTTTGTCACTTTCTTGAAAGCAGTAGTTTCTTCTTTGGAACTTGTAACAAAATCATCCGGCTGCTTTACAGCATCAGGGGCCACTTTAATAACATCGCGATCAGCTTTGTGAGCTATTTCTTCAATGATTGGTTCAACGCTAACTTGGGCAGGTTTCTTTCCGAACCCTAAAAAACCTTTCTTCTCACGAGAAATCACCTTAATATGAGCCTTCATACGTGGTAGATTAAGGTCTCTCAAACCTTTCTCGATAGCTTGTTCAACTGTTCGTCCAGAATAGACTACCATAAAAAGCCTCCTTATTTACGTTTATTCGCCTTTTTCTTGGCACGACGAATCTTAGCTTTACGTTCTTTTTCTTCTGCTTCCAAACGGTTACGCTCAGCAATGATTTTAAATGGGTTATTAAAAACTAAAATTTGAACGACTTGGAAAGCATTCGAAACTGTCCAATAAAGTGCTACCCCTGAAGAAATCTGTGTCCCAAACCAAAAAATAAAGATTGGAAGCATGATATTCATGACAATAAGCATAGCACTACGATCTTTAGCAACCTTATTCGTCAACCAAGTTGAAAGGAAAGTAAAAGCTGCCGCCAGAATCGGAAGAATGAAGTACGGATCTTTTTGACCAAGATCAACCCACAAGAAGGATCCTTCTCGCAACTCTGGCACACGTGTAAGAGCTCCATAAAGAGCCATCAAAATAGGAAACTGAATTATGAGAGGAAGGAAACTTGCGTAAGGATTTACACCATGCTCTTTATAAAGTTCTTGTTGTGCATAAGCCAGGGCCTCACGATTCTCTCGGCCAGGATACTCACTCTGTAAGCGACGTAACTCTGGCTGAAGCTCTTGCAATTCACGACTTGACTTAATTTGGCGGTTATACAAAGGAATCATGACCGCACGAATCAAAATCGTAAAAATGATAATACCTAATCCAATGGATCCTCCAAATGAGAGTCCTTGAATAGCCTTACCAAAGGTTAAAATGAGACGTTCCCAAACGCCACTAGATTGACTTGTAACGTCACCATGTCCACAAGCCGACAAAAGCAAGAGAGCTCCTGTCCCTAAAATAGATAAACTAAGTTTTTTCTTCACTAAAAACTCCTTTAAAATAGACCAGAGAACTAGTTTTCTTCGTCCATTAAGATGATTCATGAGACCATGAACAATCTTAGTCATTCCTATAATGTAACGAAGCAAGGCAATTGTCTAGTCTTTATACAACTTTGCTATTTTTAAGACATGAACGAGATTGCTATAAATGTCTTGGTAACTTAAGTCCTCAACACCTTTACGAGCAATAACGACAAAATCTTGATGTTCTAACTGAGATGACATGTCCATCAGTGCATGTCGTAGACGACGTTTTACCCGATTCCGAGTAACCGCATTACCAAGACGCTTACTAACTGATAAACCTACTCTAAAATGAGGTAGATTACGATCCAGACAGTAGACTACAAATTTTCGATTAGCAACACTGTGTCCTGCATCAAATAATGCTTTAAAGTCTTTCTCTTTCTTAACGCGATAAGATTTTTTCAAAATGTGACTCCAAACTCAAAATTAGTACTATTATATCATAAATAGCAAAAAAGCCCAAAACCTTATGGTTAGGGGCTTAGAGACTTACTTGTTGAGACTTTGCTGAGCTTCTTTGATTTGCCATTTAACTTGATCAAAACCTGTCCCACCAAGAGAATGACGACGCTCAACAGCAGTGTGAGACTTTAATGTTTCATAGATATCCTCTTCAATCAAATCTGAAACTTCTTGATAACGTTCAAAAGGAACATCTTGAAGGTAATAACCTGCTTTAGTACACTCGAGGACAAGCTTCCCTACAATTTCATGAGCTTCACGGAATGGAAGTCCTTTAGTTGCAAGGTAATCCGCCAATTCCGTAGCATTTGAGAAATCTTTTTCTGTCGACTCTGCCATATGCTTGTCGTTAACAGACATAGTATTGAGCATACCTGCAAGGATGTCAATAGCGACAGTAATCGTTTCTACCGTATCAAACATACCTTCTTTATCTTCTTGTAGATCCTTATTATAAGCCAAAGGTAGTGATTTCATCACGGTCAATAGTCCAATCAGATTACCATAAACACGACCTGATTTCCCACGAATAAGTTCCGCCATATCTGGATTTTTCTTTTGAGGCATAATGGAAGATCCTGTTGAAAAAGTATCCGAAAGAGTTACAAACTTAAACTCGTTAGAGCACCAGTTAATGATTTCTTCACAAATACGTGTCATATGCATCATAAGGATACTTGAATTTGACAAGAATTCGAGAATAAAGTCACGATCGGAAACAGCATCTAGAGAATTACTATATGGTTTTGCAAAGCCCATTAAATCAGATGTCATATTACGATCAATTGGGAAAGTTGTCCCTGCTAAAGCGGCAGCACCAAGTGGGGAAATATCGGTATGCTTGATATTAAATTCAAAACGTTCAGAATCACGTGTGAACATATTGTAGTAAGCCATCAAGTGGTGACCAAAAGAAATCGGCTGAGCATGCTGTAAGTGGGTGTACCCTGGCATAATTGTGTAAGTATGTTTATCTGCTAGACTGACCAAGGTATTACGTAAGTTATCAATTTTCTCAATAACTTCCACGAGTTTGGCTTTCAGATACAAGTGCATATCTGTCGCTACTTGGTCGTTACGTGAACGCGCTGTATGAAGCTTTCCTGCCACAGGTCCAATTTTAGCCGTTAGAAGACTTTCTATATTCATATGAATATCTTCGTTGGAAACATCGAATTCTAGCTTACCAGCCTTATATTCCTCCAGAAGCTCTTCCAAGCCCTGTTTAATTTGCAAAGCCTCCTCTTGAGCAATAATTCCTGTCTCACCCAACATGGTTACATGGGCAATAGAGCCTTTCAGATCAAACTCAGCCATCTTTTGGTCAAAGGAGATTGAAGCACCAAATTCTTCTACCCATTTTTCAAGACTAGCTTCGAACCGACCGCCCCATAGTTTATGATTTTCTGCCATAGTTTTTATGTTGAAGATTTTCCTAAACGATAAGATAACCTTCCGTCCTTTCTTAATACTTATAACAAGTAATGACCTCTTAGGCCACAATATTTTAAATGAAAAAAGCTAGATATTTTTTGTCTAGCTTAGTTTGTCTCTCTGGACACTTGTTTTCCTAAAACCCGATCTCAGTCGTAGTTTATTTAGGATCGTGACGCCTCGCAGAACGTCTTCACGAGAATAATATAAGTTATAAGAAAAGAGTATCAGATGCGGCTCCCTGTCCACTTTTATCTGATATTAAGAAGTTTCTTCTCATATCCTGCTTTTCTTATGAAATCTATTATTATTTGTCAAATGGATGGTTAACTTGAGAATTTACCTGTGTTGGAAGTCCCCAAAGCTTGATAAATCCAATCGCAGCATCTTGATCAAAGCTGTCGGCTGATGTGTAAGTAGCCAAGTTTTCATCATACAATGAATTAGCTGATTGACGTGCGACTACTTGTGCATGCCCTTTGTAAAGTTTTACTTTAGCGATACCATTAACTACTTTTTGTGTTTCCTTGATATAAGCAATGATAGCTTCTGTTGCCGGACTAAACCACAAAGCGTTATAGATGAGATTTGACAATTCATTTTCAAGAATTGGTTTAAAGTGAGATACTTCACGAACCAAAGTTAAATCTTCAATTTCTTTATGAGCTGTCAAAAGTGCAATAGCTCCTGGGCATTCATAAATTTCACGTGACTTGATACCCACAAGACGATTCTCAACGTGGTCAATACGTCCAACGCCATGCTTACCAGCGATAACATTCATTTCTTGGATAAGGTCAGCCAATTTCATTTCTTTACCATTAAGAGCAACTGGTTTCCCTTCCTTAAAAGTTACATCTACATACTCAGCTTCATCGGGTGCAGACTCTGGTGAGTTAGTAATTCCAAAAGCTTCTTCCGGAGCTTGGTTCCAAGGATTTTCAAGAACACCACACTCATTGGCACGTCCCCAAAGGTTTTGGTCGACTGAGTAAGGATTATCAAGGTCTGCCGGAACTGGAACACCATTAGCCTTAGCATACTCAATTTCTTCCTCACGAGACCATTTCCATTCACGTACTGGCGCCACTACTTTAAGACTTGGATCTAGGGCAGCGATGGCAACTTCAAAACGAACTTGGTCATTACCTTTACCAGTACAACCGTGAGCGATGGTTGTTGCACCTGTTTTATGAGCAATTTCAACTAATTTTTTAGCAATAATTGGACGGCTAAGGGCTGAAACTAAAGGATATTTTTGCTCGTAATAGGCGTGAGCTTGAAGTGCTGGAAGCACATAATCTTCAGCAAACTCATCTTTGACATCAAGAACATAAGACTCAACAGCTCCAACAGTCAAAGCTTTGTCATGTATAAACTCTAAATCTTTACCTTCACCCACATCCATACAAACAGCAATAACATCGTAATCTTTTTTAAGCCATGTAATAGCGACTGAGGTATCAAGACCTCCTGAATAGGCAAGAATAACTTTCTCTTTTGACATATTATTTTCTCTTTTCTTATATTTTCTTAGGGTTGCTATCTCTATCAACCTTACGAGATAAATTATATTGAATATTTATTCATATGTCAACTATTTTTTTGATATTTTTTTATATTTATTTTTATTTTTATATTTTTAGTCAAAAAGTGTTTTATTTTTTTGGTTTTTATTCAATTTTATGCAATATCAGATTGAAAATAAATAACAGCCTTGAAACTGTTTAAATAGATTTAAAAATGTTTTTAACTATTTTTCTTATAAAATGCCAAAAGGCCTGTACAAAGTACTGACCTTTTGAACAACAGCATCCTCGGTAGAGAACAGAGCAACAATTTTAGATAGAATGAATGTCGTTTTTTATCCTGAACTGTAATTTCTTAGTCTATTTTTATAAATTGCTAAATTTGATCACTAAAAGCCATCCCGTAATGCCTCCTAAAAATAAGCAAGGGACTCCCGCTTTTCCTTTCAAAAATCAACCTACTTTGTTGTAAGATAAATATATAATTTAGCGTCGTTCCTATTAGAAAAAACTAAAAATATAAATCTATTTTTTTCCTAGTTAAGAACCATCAATTATTCAACTGATAGTCAGACCATGTCACATATGAATTTGTTTACGTAACATAAAAAAGAGCCTAGATACCCCAAGCTCTTTAACTGACTTATAACCTCAATTATGGATACATGTCAATGACGTAGTAGAAATACCAACCAAATCTTCACTTCTCTCAACTTTTTATTACAAATCTATTATAAAACTAATTTAAAGTTTTTAAAATGATAATATGACTACGTTATATCATCATTGTATTACAAAAACACTCTTAACTAAAATCATATGATGGCTGACATATTGCTTATGTACATTCGAAAACCCAACAAATGTTGGGTTCGTTTTTTTATAGTGTTGCGAGAACTTGATCAATATGTTTAATAGATTTTTCACGACCAAGTAAAAAGATAGTCTCTGGTAATTCTGGGCCGTGCATCTCTCCTGAAACAGCTATACGAATTGGCATGAAGAGGTTTTTCCCTTTAATTCCTGTTTCTTTTTGAACAGCCTTAATTTGTGAGAAAATATTTTCTGTAACAAACTCATCATCTGACATAGCTTCAAGTTTAGCTTTAAAGGCCTCAAGTACTGTTGGTACTGTTTCACCAGCCATAACTTCTTTTTCAGCCGCTGTCAATTCTGGGAAATCTTCGAAAAAGAGGTCTGTAAGAGGTACAATTTCTTCCGCAGCTGTCATCTGTGGTTTATAGAGTTCAACTAATTTTTCAGCTTTATCTGTCAAACGACCAGCTTCTTCCAAGAAGGGTTTGCAAAGAGCAAAGACCTTATCGAAATCAGCATGCTTGATGTAGTCATTACTCATCCAATCCAGTTTCTTCTGGTCAAAGGCCGCTGGAGACTTACTTAGACGGTTTTCATCAAAGAGTTTGATAAGTTCTTCGCGAGAGAAGATTTCGTCCTCACCACCAGGGTTCCAACCTAGAAGAGCAATAAAGTTGAAGACTGCTTCTGGCAGGTAACCTTTTTTACGGTAATCTTCGATAAATTGAAGGGTATTAGTATCACGTTTAGACAACTTCTTACCAGTTTCAGAATTGGTGATAAGGGTCATGTGCCCAAACTCAGGCGCTTCCCAACCAAGAGCCTCATAAACCATAAGCTGTTTTGGCGTATTGGCAATGTGGTCATCTCCACGGATCACGTGTGAAATTTGCATATCGTGGTCATCAACAACAACCGCAAAGTTGTAAGTTGGATAACCATCCCTCTTCTGGATAACCCAATCACCACCGATATTGCCACCTTCAAATTCGATATCTCCTTTAACGATATCATGCCATTTATAGATTCCTGACTCATTAACAGCCAAACGAACTGTAGGAATAATGCCAGCGGCTTCACGTTCTGCGATGTAGGCGGCTTTTTCTTCTTCAGTCATACCAAGGAACTCGTTAATATAACGAGGTGTTTCACCTGCTGCTTCTTGACGTTCACGTTCTGCAGCCAACTCTTCTTCAGTTACATATGACTTGTAAGCCTTACCTTCTGCCAAAAGTTGATCAATATATTTTTGGTAAAGTGGCAAACGCTCTGATTGACGGTAATTTTCATGTGTTTCAGGACTTTCATCCCAGTCAATTCCCAACCAACGCAAATTATCAAGCTGTGAACGCTCACCATCTTCAACGTGACGCTTACGGTCAGTATCTTCAATACGGATAATGAAAGTACCGCCATGATGACGTGCATAGAGGTAGTTAAACAATGCCGTACGGGCATTACCAATGTGTAGCAGCCCTGTTGGACTTGGTGCGTAACGAACGCGGATATCTTTAGCCAAGATAAATCTCCTTTTTATGTTTCATTCTTCAGTCTTTGGATACCTGATTAGCTTGAAGGCTCTCCCCAAGCTTAAGCATAAGCTTATAAGTATCAATCCTTTTTATTATAACACAATCTGAAGGTCGTTCGAGGAATTTTATCAAAAAAACGACCACCTAAAGGTAGACGTTTTCGATAATTTACTTAACGTGTTTTGCAAGATCTTTTTGAGCTTTGTCATTAGATTTTGCTTTTTCTTTAAGCCAATCTTTATAAGCTGAATCATACTGTTTCTTAGTTACAATATCATCTTGAGATTTAATATACTTGAAGTAGTAGGTCGAACCTTTATCACCATGCTTGAGCTTTAGCATATTTTTCATAACGAACTTTTAAATCTGTGGTTTCCTTAGAAGCATCCTCAACTAATTGGTCATATTCTTTAAGACCTACTTTTTCCACAGCTTGACTATTTGGATTGTCGTAACCCATAAAGGACTTGGTGTTCTCGCTACTAGTCGTTTTCAAAACATCAAGATATGTGGATGGATCGAGGTAATTAGGCTCCCAAGCAACACCAACTGACAAGTCCCAATACTCTGCTGCTGCATTCGAAGCATAGTAAGTAATATTGTAGAAATCGTTGGCTGACAATTGATGGATATCAATGACAACATTCTTTTTTCCAAGTGTGGCTTCAATAGACTGTTTGAGAGATTGCACTTGATTCACAAAAACTTACTTGTTTGGTTTACTGGAATGTCCAAATAAATCGGGAACTGAACTCCTTCTGCTTGAAGGGCTTCCTTAGCTTTCGCGAACTCAGCCTTAGCTTTTTCTGGATTGTAAAGACCATCTTGACTATCTGCAAGATTCACACCAGACCACTCATCACCATAAGCTGGAAGTTGATCCATTACCATTGTTCCGAAATCTTTACCATCTGCTTGAAAAAAGTCTGGTTTAACAAAGATATTACGAACAGCTGTATTAGCACTTTCTTTACCATTCAACTGAGCTGCATAATTTGTACGACCAATGGCAAATCCTAATGATTGACGGAAATCCTTATTAAGAAGTACTGCTTTAGTTGATGATTTCTGTTGGTCATTTTCTTTAGAGGTATTATTGTAAGTTTGGCGATCAATATTAATACCAACCCCTTCTACTGATGCTGCTGGTTGAGTAGTATAGATATTATCTTTATACTTTTCAGAAACCTTAGAATAATTTGAGCTAGTAGGGAAGAGGCGAGCTAATGTATAGACACCGTCAGTGAACTCACGTTCCAAAGACTCTTGATCTGATCCATCATCATAAGTTAATTTGATATTGTCAAAGTAGACATTATCCTTATCCCAATAATTTTCATTCTTGGTGAACTCAATAGATGATTTAGTTGTCAAAGCTCTAAGAAGGCATGGTCCGTTATAAAGAATAGACGTTGGATCCGTTGACTTACCAAAATCTTTTCCTTTAGATTTCAAAAACTCTGCGTTAACAGGCCAAGTGACAGAGTAAGTCAATTTTGAATTCCAGTAAGGTACTGGTTGGCTAAGTGTATATTGCAAGGTGTGATCATCAACCGCTTTGATACCTACAGCTGAAAAATTTTTGTTAGCTCCAGAGAGGTATTCATTTAGACCTTTAACTGAATTTTGTAGCAAATAGATAGCCTCAGACTTTGTATCTGCGGCAAGTTTAAGGCCTGTTACAAATTCCTTAGAAGTCACATCTGCATATTCTTCGCCGTTGAAGTGTACCATTTGGGCCCCTTACGAATCTTGTAAGTATATGTTAAGCCATCTTGAGAGACAGACCAATCTTTCAGCTACAGATGGTTTTAAATTACCGTATTGATCATTTTCAAACAAACCATCAACACCATTACTAACAGCTGTCGTCATATTTTTCTTATTTGCAGCAAGATAGTCTAGGGTTGCAGGATCACCTCCGTAAACATAGTTATAAGTATCTTTCCAGACATCTTACTTGATGATGAGCAAGCCGTTAAAAGACCTACAGACAACAGGCCTACGGCTACCAGTAAAAACACCTTACTCTTTTTCTTTCATAGCCTCTTTAAAATGTAACGCAAAAAGTTTTAAATCAAAAATTATGTGTATACGCATAAAATATACCATAACCTCCAACAATCAACACTACCTTCTGAAGATTTTTTATTTTCTACTCAAGTATTCCTATCTAGCTCAATTAAAAAAACCTATCCGAAGATAGGTTTTTACTACTCTTACAATGAGTTAGGATCAACTTTGATACCAGGACCTTGTGTAGTAGTGATTGAAAGGTTTGTGATGTAAGTACCTTTCGCTGTAGCTGGTTTAGCTTTTTGAATAGCATCGTTAAATGCTTTGAAGTTTTCAACCAATTTTTCAGCTTCGAATGAAACTTTACCGATGATAGCTTGTACGTTACCTGCTTTATCAGCACGGTAAGTGATTTTACCACCTTTAGACTCTTCAACTGCTTTAGCAACGTCCATAGTTACCGTACCAGTTTTAGGGTTTGGCATCAAGTTACGTGGTCCAAGGACACGTCCAAGACGACCAACGATTGCCATCATGTCTGGCGTTGCAACAACAACGTCAAAGTCAAGCCATCCACCGTTGATTTTATCAACGAGTTCGTCTTCACCAACGAAGTCAGCACCTGCTGCTTTAGCTTCTTCAGCTTTAGCACCACGGGCAAATACAAGAACGCGTTGAGTTTTACCAGTACCGTTTGGCAATACCATTGCGCCACGGATTTGTTGGTCAGCTTTCTTAACATCGATGTTAAGGTTGTATGATACTTCAACAGTAGCATCGAATTTTGCGAAGTTAGTTTCTTGTGCAAGAGCTACAGCTTCTTCTACGCTGTAAGCTTTTGTGCTGTCGATTTTCTCAAGAGCAGCACGCATTTGTTTGCTTTTTTTAGCCATGTTAATTATTTCTCCTTGTGTATTGTGGTCATAACGACTTTCATCTTCCACGTCACTCAGCGAAGTGAGGCGACGTCTGTGGTTTTCTTGTTAACTGAATTAGTCAGTAACAGTGAATCCCATTGAACGTGCAGTACCTTCGATCATACGCATAGCTGATTCGATGTTTGCAGCGTTCAAGTCAGGCATTTTAGTTTCAGCAATTTCTCGTACTTGCGCACGAGTTACTGAAGCAACTTTAACTGAGTTTGGAGTACCTGAGCCTTTTTCAACACCTGCAGCTTTTTTCAAAAGAACAGCAGCTGGTGGTGTTTTAGTGATGAAATCGAATGATTTATCTTCATACACAGAGATAACAACTGGGATAATCATACCAGCTTGATCAGCTGTACGAGCGTTAAACTCTTTAGTGAATCCCATGATGTTGATTCCGGCTTGACCAAGAGCTGGTCCAACTGGTGGAGCTGGAGTCGCTTTACCAGCAGGAATCTGAAGTTTTACGATGTTTTCGACTTTTTTAGCCATTTTGTAATTTCCTCCTATTGTGGTTTTGGCGGTAAGTAAGTTTTGTTACCTCCCACAAGTATGTTTTTACATACCTTATCTATTATACAAAAATTCTTTTTAGATGCAAGAAATTCTTATTAAGTTTAGGAAAAAATTTACATTAAGACTTTTTCGCGGTAAAATAGACCTATGGTTCTATATAAATTCTTTGCTATAGCATTTTTGATTTTAACACCTATCTTTGCTTTTATTATCCACCGCTTCTTCAGTTTAAAATATCTCGGTCTTAATTTCGCTGATTTAACCTTTCCACTTTATTTTATTGAAGTCATTGCTATATCAGCTCGTTTTTTTACCCATAGTTTTCTGCCATACATCACCATCTTATTATCACTGGCAGCTATTATTATCACGATTCAGATGCTGAGAAAAACACAATCCTTTAAATTTAAACGCTTCCTTAAGTTTTTCTGGCGCATCAGTTTCTTTATTACTAGTATTTTCTATTTAGGGACTGTAATTCTCATTTTTATCGTCTCTTAAAAACAAGAAAACTCAGCATATTTTAGTAAGCTGAGTTTTTTACATTGAATTATAAAAAAGCAGGCAATCATGCCTGCTAAATTTTTAGATATTAAGGGAAGACCTGAGTCATTCGTCCAGTATCTACATCGTAAACCGCACCAGAGATGATAACATCCTTAGGAATAAGTGGCGACTGACGAAGAATAGCCATATCTTCACGGACACTCTCTTCTACATCTGTAAATGGAAGAAAATCTTGATCAGATACGTCAACGCCAAGTTCTTTATTAAGATAGGCCGTAAACTCATCGTTCTTAAAGGTCTGAGCACCACAATCTGTATGGTGAAGAACTACGATTTCACGTGTCCCCATCTGTTGTTGGGAAATGACCAAAGAACGAATCATATCTTCCGTAACACGACCACCCGCATTACGCAAAATATGGGCGTCACCTAGTGCCAACCCTAAGGCCTGGGCAACGTGAAGGCGTGAATCCATACAAGTCACAATAGCCACCTTAGTCTTAGGTTTCAAGGGAAGATGGGCTGTCCCGTGAAGATTAACATAGGCTTTGTTGGCATTGAGAAAGTTTTCAAAATAGGACATAATAACTCACTTTCTAACGGAGAACTAATTTGACATTCAAATTATTTACAGTCTATCTTATCATCTTTTTCTTAACTTGTCAGCTATCAACTTCTTTAAGTAAAAAAGAGAGTCCCACCTATCGAGGTTACTCTCCTTTATTTTATGAACGTTTTGGTAAGCATCTATTAAGTAAGCCTGCGAAGGTTTGAAGGTTGAGACTTTGAACGTAGATTTCTCCTGTTCCCCTGAAGGTATTAACCACACCTTCACCTGTTCCGATAGACTGCCAGAAACCATTTTCCAAATGAATACTATAATCAATAGTCTGGCTCCAAGCAACAACATGGGCATTATCAATAGTCACTTCTTGATTGTTTAGCACAATTTTTAATAGAACCGTAAGCATTGGCCAAAAGAGTCCCTTGACCTTGGGTCGTCATAACGAAGAATCCTCCCTGGCCACCAAGGAGAGCCTTACCGATCGATTGGGTTTCCATTGTATAGTAAGCCGTACCATCAAGTGCTAAAAAGGCACCATCATTAAGTCGGTACTGCTTTTCACCAAGATACAGCGGAATCACCTGACCTGGTGAGTCGTGTGACAATGCTAGGTAAGCATTATTAGACTGGGCAAATACCTGGTAATAAAGGTACTTTCACCCGAAACCATTGACCGTCCAACTGCTTTTACAAAGCGTCCTACACCAGAGCCACTTGCATTTAATTTGGTGTTGAGAGTCACACATTAGGTGTATGGTAGACCATACTGCCAAGTTGGATAAAAACCGTTTCACCTTGATTAAGAGTTAACTCTACCAGCTGGAATTGCATATTGTTGTCTGTGAAAAATTGCATAATAGATACCTCCCTATTCTTAAGAAAAGTATAGCATCGAACAGGTATTCTTGCAGCCGCTTTCAGATTCCAACTCTGAGCATATCTTTTAAGAAAAGACTTTTTTGAGTACTTCTCCTACCGTTATGACCCCAATGACCTGGATACCTTCTGGAATCTTCATGCCATGAAGCGAATTTTTAGGAACATAAATCTTAGTAAAACCTAGTTTAGCGGCTTCATTGATACGCTGCTCAATACGAGTCACACGACGAATCTCTCCGGTCAAGCCAATTTCTCCTACGAAGGCTTCTTGTGGATTGGTTGGAAGCTCCTTGTAACTAGAAGCGATAGCAACGGCAACTGCAAGGTCAATAGCTGGCTCGTCCAACTTAACACCACCAGCTGATTTGAGATAGGCATCTTGATTTTGGAGAAGAAGGCCGCAACGTTTCTCTAAGACAGCCATGATAAGGCTGACACGGTTAAAGTCCAGTCCCGTCGTTGTCCGCTTTGCGTTACCAAAGACGGTCGGTGTCACCAAAGCTTGAACCTCAGCTAGGATAGGTCGACTCCCCTCCATTGTGACAACAATGGCAGAACCTGTGGCACCGTCTAGGCGTTCTTCTAAGAAAACTTGGCTAGGGTTTAGTACCTCGACCAGACCACCTGACTGCATTTCAAAAATCCCAATCTCATTGGTTGAACCAAAACGGTTTTTAACTGCCCTCAGAATACGGAAGGTATGATGACGTTCCCCCTCAAAATAAAGCACAGTATCCACCATGTGCTCCAACATACGTGGTCCAGCCAGCTGTCCCTCCTTGGTCACATGCCCAACAATAAAAGTGGCAATGTTATTGGTTTTGGCAATCTGTATGAGTTCGGCAGTTACTTCACGAACCTGGGAAACAGAACCTTGAACGCCAGAGATCTCTGGGCTCATGATGGTCTGAATAGAATCAATAATGAGGAAATCGGGTTTGATACCCTCCACTTGACTACGGACTGCTTGCATATTGGTCTCAGCATACAGATAAAATTCGTTATCAATATCACCTAAACGTTCACTCCGCAATTTGATTTGCTCGGCCGATTCTTCCCCAGAAACATAGAGGACAGTTCCCTTGTTAGCCAGCTGTGTTGACACCTGTAAGAGGAGGGTCGATTTCCCTATTCCTGGATCTCCTCCAATAAGAACCAAACTCCCCGGAACCACACCGCCACCTAAAACACGGTTAAACTCGTCCATATCGGTTTTTATGCGGGCATAACTAATTGAAGAGACTTCTTTTAATTTAGTTGGTTTAGACTTTTCACCCGTCAAACTGACACGGGCATTTTTCACCTCCTGCACCTCAACCTCTTCTTCAAAAGAGGACCAAGAAGAACAGTTGGGACAGCGCCCTAGATATTTGGGTGAATTGTAGCCACATTCTCGACAAACAAAAGTTGATTTTTTCTTTGCTATGATAATTCTCCTTCTACGATTACTCCGACAGAATGCCACTTATGCAATGTTTTTTTAAATTTCTTCTGGTTGGCAACTCCGACAGCGGACAAATCAACAGAAACCTGATAATTCTCCTTGACAGCTGCCAAAATGGAAGCCTTGACACAGCCATTGCCATCTACCCCTATAAACTCTATGCTTTTAGCACCATTTTCCTCTAAAAAATCTTTTAAATCTGGATTGGTAAAGCAAGAAGCCCGACGCTTCTCAAAGATACGAGAAGATACAAGCAGCAAGCCGGTCGCAAATTTCTTCTTTCTATCTTTTCTCTCCCAGAAAAAACGGTTGAGAATATAGATAACCCGGTCACTGGGATAGCTGGCAATTTTGTCATTCACAGCTGCAATCAGTTCTTCATGATATGCTTTTCCAACAGCAACATAATCTGACTGCATATCTACAACTAATAAATAGTCTGCCATATTCTTTCTCTATTTCCCTGTCGATCCGAAACCACCTGTACGAACACCGTCAGCTTCATCTCCATCTACAATTAAGAAGGGCGTAAAGACACCTTGAACGATACGTTCGCCAACTTCAAGAGTCACAGGCTGGTCAGTAATATTTTTCATCTGGGCGAAGATATGCCCTTCATTTCCGGGATTTCCATAGTAATCGCCATCAATAACTCCAACTGAGTTGATTAAGACCAGACCTTTTTTACGAGGGTTAGAGGAACGGTCATAGAGATAGAGAACCTCACCAGGTTGCATGTAAGCCTTAACACCTGTTGGTACGAGAACAATTTCCCCAGGAGAAATCATAGTATTCTCCGCAACCTTTAAATCATAGCCAGCTGCATGGGCAGTCTCTCGCTTTGGAAGTAAGTCCTGATTGTTATAGGTTGATACAAGTTCAAATCCACGAATTTTAGTCATTATTTTTCCTTTCAATACATCAGTTAACTAATTCTTGTAAAATTATCTACACTGAATTAAGAAGAATATTTTTTAAATCTATCCTATTATAATCTATTCGAAATAAGATGACAAAAGTAATAGTCTAATCGTATTCTCATCAAACGAAAATTGACTTTTATCTAGGAAAACGCTAACATGATACTAGATATAATACTTTTAAGGAGAATTGTCATGAAATTCATCGGACTTGTTGGTACGAATTCAAAACGTTCAACTAATAGACAATTATTGCAATATATTAAGAAGCATTTTGCAGATAAGGCAGAAATTGAACTTGTAGAAATCAAAGATCTTCCTGTCTTTAACAAACCTGCTAATAAGTAATTGCCAGAAAGTACACTAGAAATCGCTAAAAAATCGATGAAGCTGATGGTGTCATCATTGGAACACCTGAGTATGATCACTCAATTCCGGCTGTTCTCATGAATGCTTTAGCTTGGCTCTCATACGGAGTTTTCCCTCTATTGAATAAGCCTGTTATGATTACGGGGGCATCTTATGGAACTCTAGGAGAGCTTCTCGTGCACAGCTACAACTTCGTCAAATTTTGAATGCTCCAGAAATCAAAGCTAATGTGCTTCCAGACGAATTCTTACTCTCACATGCCCTTCAAGCTTTTGATAGCAACGGCGATTTAGTTGACCTTGATGTCATCAAAAAATTAGATGCTATTTTCGATGACTTCCGTCTCTACGTCAAAATTACTGGTAAACTCTCACATGCTACAGAGTTACTACATAAAGAAGCTGAAGACTTCGACTGGGAAAGCCTATAAGACAGGAGAATATAAACTATGAAATTTGTTGGAATTGTTGGAGCAAATTATGATCAATCATATAACCGTAAACTTCTCGAATTTATCAGAAGACATTTTAAAATTAAATTTGAACTTGAAGTTTTAGAAATTGATGAAGTCCCTATGTTTAATCAAGATGAAAAATGGGATGAAAGTTTCCAACTTCGCTTACTTAATAACAAAATTACACGCGCTGATGGTGTTATCATAGCTACACCTGAGCACAACCACACTATCTCTGCAGCACTTAAGTCAGTATTAGTAGAATGGCTCTCATTCGAAGTGCACCCATTTGAAAACAAACCAGTTATGATTGTTGGTGCTTCTTACTACGACCAAGGAACTTCACGTGCCCAAGTGCATTTGCGTAAAATCCTTGAAGCACCTGGCGTCAATGCTTATACTCTTCCGGGTAATGAATTCTTGCTTGGAAAAGCCAAAGAAGCCTTTGACCTTGAGGCTAACATTACCAATGAAGGTACTATTAACTTCCTTGAACAATGCTTAGATAATTTCATCCAATACGTAGGAATGGTTTCTAAATTGAAAAAACCAAAACCAATTGAACCTGAAGACTTGGATTGTGACAAACCAATCGCTACAACTGTTACCGAGGTTGATCCTGACGATCCAGAATGGGTCGAAAAAGTAGCTGAGATCACTGGTGCAGTATCTGGTGATACTTATGTTAAACTAGATCACGGTATTTTGACGGTTAACCAAATTGACATGTTCCTCAAGGTTATGCCGTTTGAATTAACCTATGCCGATGATAACAACCAGTTCCTCTACTACAATAATGCCCATCAAGATCCTGATACTATGTTAGCTAAACGTGTACCACCTCAATCAGGTAGCCGTATGTCAACAGTTCACGGTTCACTTCCACCAGCTCGTATGAAGAATGTGGAATGGGTTATCGGTACCCTTTGTAACGGCAACCAAGAATATGTGCGTACAATTGTACCTGGTTCGCCTGAAGGAGTTATCAATACGCATAACTATCAAGCTATGTACTATGATGATGGTTCTTATGCAGGAATCAATGAAATCGTCTTTAACTTTAAACCATGGCTTGACTGGTATCTCGAAACAACTGGTCAACGCCTTGTCGGAGGAAGCGGTCCTTTTGCACCGGCTGTAACTAGCCATAGCGGTAGCGACGCAACATCTGGAGCATCAGACGCTAGTGGTCACGCTGGCGATGCATCGCCAGCCGCAGATGCCACATCTGGAGCGTCCTCATACTAAGACTTGGAAAAGTTGGGACAAAATATCCTAACTTTTTTCATGGTCATCTTAGATTAACATTCACCCGAGCATATGTATCTATTCATGCTCCATGTCACACTACTTAGAGGTAAACTTATGTCTCAATTCCAAGAAAAAGTTTTTGCTGCTTGCGCTAAAAAGAAGCTCTCTTTAACGAAAGTCTTGGTCGCTATGCCTTACGTTCTATGCTTGCAGGCGTTTATCTTACCATGTCAACTGCTGTAGGAATTATTGGCGCTGATATTATTGCTGCAGCTAGCCCAGCTCCTTATCGCTTCGTCTTTGCCTTTATCTTTGCTATCGGATTTGGTATTCGTTCTCATTTTCAACGGAGAGTTAGCCACTTCAAACATGATGTTCCTTACTAGTGGTGCCTATTATGGTAAAATCAGATGGAGTAAGGTTTTTACCATCCTCCTCTACTGTATCTTCTTTAATTTTGTTGGTGCCCTTATCTTGGCCTGGTTTTTCAACCAATCCCTCTCTTTCAATCATCTGACAGATAGGAGTTTCTTGGTAACTGCTGTCTCAACTAAGCTTGGACAAACAGATTGGATGAACTTTACAGAAGGTATTACTGCTAGTATGTTCGTCAACCTTGCTATCTTGAGCTATATGCTCCTCAAAGAAGAGTCTGCCAAGATTTTCATTGCCCTATCAGCTATCTTCATGTTTGTCTTTTTGGTGAATGAACACTTGATTACAAACTTTACATCTTTCATGTTAATCGGTTTCAACGGTGTCCGTAATGCTGTGGACAATTTCACATTAGCAAATATTCTACATCAGTGGGTGATCGTTTTCTTCGGCAACTAGATTGGTGGCGGTATTTTCATTGGTTTGGCATACTCTTGGCTCAATAAAACCAAAACAACTCACATCGATTAGGAGGCTACATGCGTCAAAAGATATTTATCAAACAAACTTGCCGAGCTTTTCTACTGTATTTTATATGCCTAACCATTGCAGTTGCGATTGATTTAATCTTTTTTAAAGTCAAAAACATGTACCACACACCTGCCTTGGTGGCTATCTTTTCGGGCTGGGTTTATTTAGAGCTAATCCAAAAGACCAAACAATTTGGAGCTGTTACCTGCCTTGGTCTCTTCATGTCCATCTTCTTCTTTGCCTCTGGTCACTTTGTCCTAACCTTCCTTCCAAGTTTGCTGGCTGGCCTTGTCGCTGACTTACTCGCCAAGAAGGGCAACTATGAGAATGATAAAGTAAATCTACTCTCCTATATGGTCTTTTCTCTAGGAAACTTGGCACCTATAGTGACCATGTGGCTAGCTCCTAAAGCCTACAGTGCACAGCTCTTAGCTAAAGGCAAAACACAAGATTATGTAGACCAAGTTATGGTCCCATTCACAGCCAATCATGCTCTAATCCTGATTGGCTGAACTCTTATGACTGCTCTCACTGGAGGCTACATTGCTAAAAATTGTCTAAAAAATAAATAGCCAGCAATCTTCCTAACAGAGCGGACAAGACAAACTCGCTTTTCTTATGCTATAATGAGAAAGAATATAATCTTTTTCTACTTTGTTAGAAAGGACATAAAGGGAGACCGAATGATGAAAAAACAAAAAATCGCTGTCTTGGGTCCTGGTTCTTGGGGAACAGCTCTCGCACAGGTACTCAACGATAACGGACACGAGGTCCGTATTTGGGGAAACATCCCTGAACAAATTGATGAAATCAACGAAAAACACACCAACACCCGCTATTTTAAAGATGTGATTTTGGATGAAAACATTAAAGCCTACAAAGAGCTATCTGAAGCCCTAGATAGTGTTAATGCTATTCTTTTTGTTGTTCCAACTAAGGTCACTCGCTTAGTTGCTAAGCAAGTTGCCGAACTTTTAGACCACAAAGTTGTTGTCATGCATGCTTCAAAAGGTTTGGAACCAGGAACACACGAACGCCTCTCTACAATCCTTGAAGAGGAGATTCCTTCGGAAATGCGAAGTGAGATTGTCGTTGTATCTGGCCCAAGTCATGCTGAAGAAACTATTGTTCGTGATATCACCATGATTACAGCAGCATCTAAGGACCTTGAAATAGCAAGGTATGCCCAAGGTATTTTTAGTAATAGCTATTTCCGTCTCTACACTAACTATGATGTGATTGGTGTTGAAACAGCCGGTGCCCTCAAAAACATTATCGCAGTCGGTGCTGGTGCTCTCCATGGTATGGGCTATGGAGACAATGCTAAGGCAGCCATAATTACTCGAGGACTGGCAGAAATCACTCGTCTTGGTGTAAAACTCGGAGCTGACCCTTTGACTTATAGCGGTCTATCTGGCGTTGGCGACCTCATCGTTACTGGAACTTCTATCCATTCACGTAACTGGCGTGCCGGAGATGCGCTTGGTCGTGGCGAAAAACTAGAAGACATTAAACGTAACATGGGTATGGTTATCGAAGGAATTTCAACCACTAAGGTTGCCTACGAAATTGCTCAAGAACTTGGCGTCTACATGCCAATTACAACAGCAATCTACAAATCTATCTATGAGGGTGCTGATATCAAGGAATCTATTCTCAATATGATGTCCAATGATTTGCGCTCTGAAAATGAATGGGATAAAAAATAAAAAATCTAGGGAGTTCTCATGAAGAATCAAAAAGTTAGAAAAGCTATCATCCCCGCTGCAGGACTCGGAACACGTTTTTTACCAGCTACTAAAGCATTGGCCAAAGAAATGTTGCCAATCGTTGACAAACCAACCATCCAATTTGTCGTTGAAGAAGCTCTTAAGTCTGGTATTGAAGATATCTTGGTTGTTACCGGTAAATCAAAACGCTCTATCGAAGACCATTTTGACTCAAACTTCGAATTAGAATATAACTTGGAACAAAAAGGTAAGACTGACTTGTTGAATTTGGTTAATGACACCACTTCTATTAATCTCCACTTTATCCGTCAAAGTCACCCACGTGGTCTCGGAGATGCTGTTCTCCAAGCCAAAGCATTTGTCGGAAATGAACCTTTTGTTGTCATGCTTGGTGACGACCTCATGGATATTACTAACGACAAAGCGGTACCTTTGACTAAACAACTTATCAACGATTATGAGGAGACACATGCATCTACTATTGCGGTTATGTCTGTTCCTCATGAAGAAGTCTCTGCTTATGGTGTAATCGCTCCTCAGGGTAAAGGCGAAAATGGGCGTTACAGCGTTGAAACTTTCGTTGAAAAACCAAATCCAGAAGATGCACCAAGTGATCTTGCTATCATCGGACGTTACCTTTTAACACCTGAGATTTTCGGTATCTTAGAAAATCAAGAACCAGGTGCTGGGAATGAAGTCCAATTGACTGATGCTATCGATACTCTTAACAAAACACAATGCGTCTTTGCTCATGTATTTACAGGAGATCGTTATGATGTCGGTGACAAATTTGGCTTTATGAAGACGTCTATTGATTACGCACTTAAACACCCTCAAATTAAAGATGACCTTAAGCAATACCTTATTGAATTGGGCCACAAACTTGAAGGCAAACCCACTAAAAAAGACTAGTATAAAATCCATCGAATCTAATATTCGATGGATTTTTCATTTAATTTAAAGATAAGTAAAGCCTAGAACAATTAGCAAGAGTGTAACGTAAGTTAAAAGGGAAGTGAAGCGCCACCCCTTACTAAATAGGCGACTTTCAACCTTATTGGCCAAAAAGATAGCTGCCAGAGCACCTCCAACTAAACCACCGATATGACCTGTAATCCCAACACTAGGTGTAAATAGGTTGAAGATTAAGTTAATAACAATCAAAGCCAAATAATTACGGCCCAACTGATTGAGTAAGGGACTGTGACTGTAATAACCAAGAATCACAATAGCCGCAAATAGGCCAAACAAGGAGGTCGAAGCACCAGCTGCAATAACATTAGGTGTAAAAAACAAGGTAAAGGCGTTTCCCATAACACCAGCTAGTAAATAAAGCCCTAGAAAACGTAGAGTACCAAAAATCTGTTCAGCCATCCTCCCCATAAAATAAAGGGTAAGCATATTGAAAAGAAAATGCTCGACACCTATATGGACAAAAATAGGTGTTATAAGACGCCAAAGTTCTAAGGGATTGTATTGAACGAAGGTCCCAAACATAGCTCCCATCTTAAAGAGACTAAGAGGTGACGTCGCTTGAAAGCTATTTAAAAGATATTGACAGATAAAAGTCAGCGTCGTGAGCCCCAACAATAGATAGGTTGCAGGGTATTTCTTCCATTCATTTACTTGCATGTAATAACCTCCCTAACGGCGATGTCATGGCTATATGGAATAAAATCCATTTCCTGACAGGGATAAACCGTGCTAACTGTCTCCCCCTCAAAATCAGACAAATAGCGATCATAGTAACCTGCTCCGTAACCAATACGATAGCCTTCAGCATTGAAAACTACTCCCGGCACATGAATCAAATCAATCTCTGATTTTTCCACTGCCAAATCAGAGGCAGGTTCCATCAAGCCGAAAGAGGTTGCAACAAGATTATCTGGATCGTAATCCACAAAAATCATTTGACCTTGTTTATAGGTTTTGGGAATCAAAAGACGCTTACCATCCTTTAAGGCCTGCTTGATTAAGAGACTGGTATCATATTCATGCGGAAAAGCCAGATAGGTCGCAATCACCTGGGCATCTTTATAAGCAGGTAAGGCAATCAATTTCTCCAAAAGATTTTTATCTATCTCAGCCTTAGTCTCAGGTTCTTGTGAAGTCAACTGAGACAAGACCGTTTTTCTAAGTTTATTTTTCATAGGTTTATCATATCAAAAAAGCTACCAAAAATCAGATTTGGTAGTTTTTTTAGCTTTATCAACTATCATTAGTCCTCTGCCTTGTATTTAAGGAACTTACCAATTTCACTCACTGCAAAAGCCAGAGCTTCTTCGTTTGGACTCATCTTAGGATGGTGAAGTGCATATGGCGTATCAATCCCCAACCAGAACATGACACCAGGAACCTTACTAAGCAAATAACCAAAATCCTCGCCCGTCATAGCTGGCAAACAATCAATCAAGTTCACCATTGGACTAGCATCAAAGAAGGCCATCAACTCTTTAGCCAAGGCTGGATTATTTTCCACAGGGAGATAACCACCTTGTTTCAACATGATATCCACTTCCATACCGAAGCTAGCTGCTACGCCTTCTGCAATCTGGCGCACGCGCTTCTGGATGAGGAGACTCATTTCCTGAGTAAGAGTACGAATAGTACCATAGACCTCTGCTGTTTCAGCGATAACATTGTTGGTCGTTCCTGCATGGAAAGAACCAAAGGTAACTACGCCGCCTTGGATAGGATCAACATTACGACTAACAATAGTTTGTACCTGTGTAATAAAGTAAGAAGCTGCTACAAGAGCGTCATTGGCCTCGTGTGGAAAGGCGGCATGACCTCCCTTACCTTTGAAAGTAACGAGTACTTCACAAGTTCCTGCAAAAAGGGTATTCGTATTTGTAGCAATATCTCCTACCTTAAAATCTGGACGGACGTGGAGCCCATAGAACTCATCTGGCAACCAATCTCCAAAGGCACCATCCTCATACATAAGCATACCACCAGCTTCATTTTCTTCAGCTGGCTGGAAAAGGAAGAGCATGTTATTTTTAGGCTGTACTTGAAGCATCTGGTCCAAGAGACCAAGCGCTGTTGTCATATGAATATCGTGACCACAAGCATGCATACGACCTTCATGAATAGATTTAAAGTCAAGACCTGTTTCCTCTACAATTGGTAGACCATCAATATCTGTACGCCAACCAATAGTTTTCTCAGGCGCAGAACCATGAAGAAAAACAAGGATTCCTGTACGCCAAGTACGTTGCTCCACAAAGTCCTTACCTTCAGTCATTTCAGCAATACGCTCTAAGAGATAAGCTTGCGTTTTAAATTCTTCCAAACCAATTTCGGGAATTTGGTGAAGGTCTCGTCTGATTTTGATTAAATCAAGTGTCATGTTTTTGTCCTTTTTATTTATATTTATTTTATAGAGAATCTAGAAATAGAGGCCTTACGGGCCTCTACTATCAATATATTACAAGTTACGCAAAGCGTCTTCGAGTGCTGTTTTTTGTTGTGTTTTTTCATCGATTTCCTTGATGATGCGAGCTGGAACACCTGCTACAACCACATTTTCAGGGACATCTTGAGTAACGATAGCGCCAGCGGCAACGACTGAACCGTTACCTACTTGAACACCTTCAATCACAACAGCATTAGCACCAACAAGCACGTTATCACCGATACGTACTGGCTCTGCTGAAGCTGGTTCAATCACGCCAGCAAGGACTGCACCCGCACCAATGTGGCTGTTTTTACCAACAGTAGCACGACCACCAAGGATAGCACCCATATCAATCATAGTACCTGCACCGATTTCCGCTCCGATATTGATTACAGCCCCCATCATAACGACGGCATTGTCTTCAATCGTTACTTGGTCACGTATAATGGCACCTGGCTCGATACGGGCATTAAGGTGACGCTTATCAAGCAATGGAACAGCTGAGTTGCGGCCATCTTGTTCCACAACATAATCCTTATTTTCCGTCAAATTTGCAAGAAGTGGCTCGATATCTTTCCAGTCACCGAAAAGAACATTACCAAGCTTAGTGACAGAACTTGGAACAGCAGTTGCCAATTCCCCTTCAAAAGTTACTTTAACATTTGTTTTCTTTTCTGCATTACCGATAAAAGCAATAATTTCTTGTGCAGACATTTTTTGTGCAGTCATGAGATTCTCCATTCACATAAAGTTAGGAATTATTATACCAAAAATTCTGATAATTGTCTTTACTTTTGCCGAATCGAATGTATTTTTATGTAAAAACTGTCTTTAGATCCTCTATATCTGTAATCACTCGGTCTGGCTTGATTGGGGATGTCTCCAGCTCTTGACGAGAATAAGGGAAAGTATTCAACAAGATTCCATCAATTCCAACCGCTTTAGCTACAGCAATATCCGTCGTCAAGTCATTTCCCACCATGACAGTCTCAGATGGGTTCAACCCATAGTCATCTAGAGCTTGCTTCAAAAATTCTGGTTGAGGCTTACAGATACCCGCATCAGAAGACAAATAAATGGTATCAAAACAAGATCTTAACTCCATTAGGTCAATCTCGGCGTTCGTAAAGGCTGCTTGAGCATTAGATAAGAGATAAAGATGGCATCCCTGATCTTTTAGAAAGGTCAAAACCTCCTTGGTATGCGGATAAACTAATAAGCGCTTACACGAGATAAGACGCGAAAGACTATAGCTATCAATTGGCCCCAATCCTCTAGCTGATGAAGGCAACTAGACTGAGGTCGACCATTTACATAAAGCTGGTTGAAAATGTGAGCTAAGTCAACTTCTGGATACGCAACTCCTTTAAGCTCTATTAACTCCTCACGAGCCAGTGCCACACGCTTAGCATAAGATTTTCTAAGACCTTCACCCTTATAATCCGCCCCATAAGCTTGGTAAAGTTGGGCTAATTTATCCCATAACGCAGGATCTTTCTCATCGGTTAGGATATCAACCAAGGTTCCATAAAAATCAAAAATGTAGTTCTTATAAACGTTATTCATCAAAGCCTTTTTACTCATTACTCAAGATTTCTTATTCTTTATCATACACCTTTTAAGAAAATCAAACAAACTAACCAAGAAATTTTCCCATCAAAAAAATCCCAACAACCGTTAGGATTACTTATCATTTTTAATACGACCAATCAGTAACTCTCCTGCAACTGTCAATTGCGTCACCGAGGACAAATTTAAACCGTTCTTATCAACATGGAAGAAAAGAGGTGTCATCTCTGCAAATGTTTGAACATGTTCTGGTGGCATAGACCAAGTCCTGACAATAGTCACACACTCCAAAAGTTCACAGGATTCCTGGAAATGTTCCACAACATCCTGATTAGAGTAAGCATGCACCTCCGGTAATAGTTGGCGAAACTCTTTAAGATGATCTTCATGAGGAATGACCTTGAAAATCAACCCCTGATCAGTCAAAAGTCGTCCAAATTCTTGATAATTAGCTGGTGAAAAGATATCTAAAATCAGGTCTATACTGTGCTCACGCAAGGGCAGTTTAGCCAAATCACCAACGAACCATGCCACATTTTTCTGAGGATTTTGACGAGCCGCAAGAAGGATGGAGTCCTTAGACAAATCAAAGGCCATGAAATCTTTGTCAAATGCTAAAGCCAACTGACGGCTGTAATAGCCCTCACCACAGGCAACATCTAGAACATGCGAATGTCTAGGAAGGTCACGCAAACGCTCGGAAATCACCTCCAGGATGGAATCATAGTAGCCTGCCGCAAGAATCTGACTCCTATTTTCAAAAGAAGCCATATCATAGTGTTTATCTCCCTTGTTCTGTCTCAAAAAATTGACAAAGCCCTGCTTGGCGATATTAAAGGTATGCCTATTCTGACAAACCAAGCTAGACTGGTCCAAATGCATTGAATCCTGACAAATAGGACAAGCAAAAAGGCTTTCTTGATTTTTAAAAACACTAAAATTAGCCATAAATCCTCCTCGACACAAAAAAAGAGCACACACCTGAAATCGCTTAGGGCTGCTGGATTCCTCCCCTGACCCGCTTCACGCACAGATGTTGCTCCGATAAATATTATACCATAAATCGAAGTGATTGCAAGTAGGAAACTTAAGACAAGACTAGATAGGATTATCCCTCATCGAAGCTCATTATTTTTTTCATCAGTATAAACTTTGATAAACCCTAGCAATGCCATAGTAACAGAAATGTCACTACTTTTTTATTTCTCTTCACCTTATAATAAATCCGCAGCTTGAGGAAAGCACCAAAAGCTAGTGACATAACTGACTTTATTGAATGGATACTGCTCGATAAGAAGAAAGGACAATAAGAACAATGACTGAAACAATCAACAACCGTAAGAAAATGACTACTCAAGAACTCGAAATCGTATCAGGTGGTACAGTTCCTTGGGCTGCTATTTCAGTAGGAATTGCTGGCGCAAAACTGACTTATGATCTAAGCTATGCTGCGGGTAAATCTTTCTGCAATCTCAAACACTAATAAAAGAACTTAACTTCAACTGACATCTCCAAGATTTTGAGAATGATAACTTATGAAGCTTACAAGAAATCAAACAAATGGTACTACTGCTAATCAATTCCCTAAAATGAACAACTATTTACTCGTAAAAATCGCTTTAGCTGGAATTATCAGTAGCCTATTTCTCATACTCCTAATCAACCTAATCTTTCATGAACGATTAGGAACACCAATTATTGACACTAATTTGAAGTCAGCTTTTTGGACACTTATACTCTTCATGCCTATTTTTCTTTTGACAAGAGAACAAGAAAAACATAAGACTAAGGAAGAGTGACTTAAAGATCCTTCAAAAAAACAAGACTCCCTCTAATCTCCTATTGAAAAATGCAAGCTCTTTTGGCTTGCATTTTGTCTTTACATATCTTGCACGACTTCTAATTTAGCCAATCGTTTGGCTTCTTTTTTGCGTTCGCGGCTCTGGCGGAAAAAGTCTTGCATAATCTTAGCACAGTCCGCCTCCATGACACCAGTCTCAACTTCTACGCGATGATTGAGACGCTCATCTCTTAAGATATCATAAAGGCTACCTGCACCACCAAATTTTTGATTACATGCTCCATAGATAACTTTGGGAATACGCGCCAGACCAATGGCTCCACTACACATGACACAGGGTTCAATAGTCACAAAAAGGGTGCAGTCTAACAAACGCCAGTTGCCCACTGTCCTATTGGCCTCTTGAATGGCCATGACCTCCGCATGCATAATAGCTTGGTTGAGCTCCTCACGCGCATTATGCCCACGACCAACGATTTCTCTATCCTTAACAATAACACAACCAATTGGAATTTCTGCTTTATCTAGAGATTTTTGAGCCTCCTTAAGAGCCTCAGACATAAAAATCTCTTTCTCTTCTTGGCTATAGTCAAGCATTAGTCTTACTCCTGTTCCAAGATTTACGAGATGGCGTCTCGCTTAGTCCTTCTATTATAGCATAAGAAAAACATTCCCTTTCTAAAGGGTACAAAAAAAAGCTAAGACGAATCATCCTAGCTTCAAACACAATAGTTTGGTGAGTCTTAGAAATCACACCAATGTGTTCTCCCAAGGCTAGACGAAAAGTCAACGACCACTTAACATCCTAATTTATATGTCAGTCGGAGTGTCACAGTCAATTGTCTGTGAAATCATTGAATCGACCTATAAGCCTCACAACAATAAACTAAAATGTAACTGTCTCAAACAATTGCAAGCATAGTATTATAGTTGTGATATTTCATACTTTCCTTCCAAACAAATAATGCCTACTATAAAAGTAACTTTTATAGCTTTTCCTTACCCACCTATAGTTTATCACGAAACCTCTATCATTTAATTTAAAAATTGGTAATAAAACAATGACATAAATGAGAAAGAACTGTTAATTGTGTACACTATTTTGGCTAATTAACCAAATAGCAAAAAACCATGTTATATCTGCATTTTAAGGTTTTTCGAATAACTTTCTCTACTCTATCTATACTTTTAAACTCCTATCATCCTAAGTCTTATCTAATTTTACTTTTTATTAGTCTAACAGGTGTTTAATGTTTTATCTCCAACAATTCTTCAAAACAAGGTATGGAATAAGATAATGATTTTTTTTGGAGAGGTGACTTCAAAGATAGGAGACCTAGATAGCTAGACAAAGGATAAACTAAAAGGGAAGCTCTTCTTCTAAAATCAGGTCAGCCAAGTCATTATCAGGATTATTTTCCCTAACAGCACGCTGAGCACGACTCTCCAGAAGTTGGAAAGAGGAACAAAGCACCTCAGTAACGTAATGGGTTTGGCCATCCTTATCGTACTTACGGGTACGAAGCTCACCATCAAGAGAAATTAAACTCCCCTTGCTAGCATAAGAGGCTAAGGTCTCAGCCAAACGCCCCCAGACAACCACTGTAATAAAGTCAGCCTCACGCTCACCATTTTGCGTCTTATAGCGACGATTAACCGCAACTGTGACACGTGTAAAAGACCTATCGCTAGCAGTCTTAACCATTTCAGGAGTAGCTGTTAAACGTCCAATTAAAATTACTTTGTTATACATTTTTTACCTCCACCTATCTATTCGTAAGAGGAAGTAAAAAATAGATTATTTTTAAATAGTTTTACAGATTCTCTCGAGAGGATCCCTTCTAATATTCGAATCTCTCTACTACTCGAAGGTTATTATTTTTCTAGAAATAGTACTCCATAGGATATTTTCATTACAACAATTGATCTTTAAATTTTCTCTACTCGTTTAGCTAGCTCAACGTTTTTGAACTACAATTTCCCATGAAGCAGGGCCGACTTGTTCAAAGCGCGTCACAGGATAATCATTATCTGCAGCCCAGTTTGGTATACTTTCCGTTGCTTGCGTACAATCGAAAGCTATCAACAACTCATCACCTGTAGCTAATTCAGCCATTTTTTTCTTCGCATCAATCAACGGAAATGGGCATACCAGTCCACCAGTTTCAAGTTTTACCAAAGTCATATCATATTCTCCTCTTAATTTTTGTTTGGTTTTACAAAGATAATATAGGAAGCCGTCCAAACACCTAAAATAGTCACTGGCAAAGCAATCCATCCCTTACTAGAAAAAATTGCTGTAGCTGTTAAACCATTACCAATTGTACAGCCACCAGCCCAAGAAGCACCGATTCCCATAAAAATACCTCCTAGTGTGCTTTTAGCGATGGTTGGCAAGTCTGGCAAACGCCAGCGAAACTCTTGAGATCCCTTTGCAGCAAGAAAGGAACCGATAAAAATACCTAATACAAGAAAAACACCCCAACCAAGTTGCTTACTATCGCCTGTAATAATATAACTAATTAGATGTGCCGATGGTGTTGTAATCCCTAACCCTCCAACACGACCAGTCAGCTGACTAGCTGGCCAAGCAATTAAAGCAACAAGACCAATTAGAAGTCCTGCAAAATATTTATGGTAAGTTTTCTCAAATAGGTAGTGTCTCACTCCCTTATATTTTGATGGAAGCGAAGCAATCTGACGTCTGGGCTTACGTAACTCTCGAATGACAACAAAACTTGTTATAGCTACTAAGAAAACAAGAAAATACCAAACCGGAATTCCTAATTGACTCGCTAAATCATCGTTAATCACCCATCGCTTAGCTATTGATTGATTCAAAGGTACAAGGAATCCTGATTTCATAGCTGCTGCACTTGTCATATAAAAAAATAGTGCAACCCAGCTACCTAAGAGTCCTTCACCTGCACGATACCACGTTCCTGTGGCGCATCCCCCCGCAAGAACAATTCCAATTCCAAATAGATAGGAACCCACAATAGCTCCTAACACGGAAAATTCTTCATAGGGATTTCCAACAATACCTAATTTAATCAGGAAAAGCACTCCTATACTTTCTACTGTGATTGCAATAAGGAAAGCGTAAAATAAGGTATTATTACGTGCAATATACATGTCTCGAAAACCACCCGTCATACAAAAACGAGTTCGTTGCAAAACGAATCCAAATATCAGACCAATGATCCCACCAGAAAGAGCAGTCGTAAGCATAAGTACCTCCTAAAGTAAATATTGAATACATTATAAAAAAAATATTATAACTTGTATAATCTTTCTTTTTTATGGTTAGCCATAAACTTTCTTTATGGCAAACAAAAAAAGCGGATTATTACCGCTTCTTCTCTTACTTACCTTTTCCAGTGTTTAGCTGGATCAAAAGCCTCGCCGACTACTGCTGAATCATCAAGTTCAATAATCCCACGTTTTTGCGGGGCATTCGGAAGGGCCAACTCACGTGGGGAACACATCATTCCATAGCTATCTTCACCACGAAGTTTTCCTGGGAAGATAAGAGCCCCGCTAGGCATCATAGCACCAGGGAGAGCTACGATAGTTTTAAGACCAGGGGATGCGTTTGGTGCTCCTGCAACGATTTGGACCTTCTTATCACCGATGTTCACTTGACAGATGTTAAGGTGGTCACTGTCTGGATGTGGAACCATTTCATCAATTTGTCCAACCACAAAGACTGGACCTTGCGTATTTTCCAAACGCTCTTCAAAGCCCTCTTTAGCCAATTCCTCATTTAAGGTAGCTACATCTTGGTCAGACAAGAAAACTTGACCATTTCCTTCGATATCAATGAGGCTTGATGCTTCAAAAATGTTCCAAGCAAGAGTCTTACCTGTTTCATCAGCTGTGACACGAGCCACTTTACCTTTACGTTCTACGCTACGTTTAATGTCCTTAGTATCCTCCAAGATAACTAACAAAACGTCGCCAACTTGTTCTTTATTGTATGCAAAAATCATGGATTCTCCTTATAGTGTTGCCAAAAAGGCAGTGATTTCTTCTTTGGTTTTACGAGCTTTATTGACCAAACGACCCAATTCCTGACCATTCTGAGTCACGACAAAACTTGGGATACCAAAAATATTCCACGTTTGTGCTAAAGCCATATAATCATCACGGTTAACACGCACAAAGGTCATATCTGGATGGCTGGCTTCAATTTCAGGCATAACGGGGTAGATGAACTGGCAGTCCGGACACCAATCGGCAGTAAAAAAGAAGACCACTTTTTGATCACTATCAACATAGCTCGCCAGTTCTTCAAGATTCTTAGGAATAATCATGCTTGTTCCTCCTCATAGGTCAGCTTGTCCTCTGCATAAACAAAGCTATAGACACGTCCATCCTCTAAGACGATACCTCCTGTGAGCCCAGGATTTTCTTTATCCGTAGGATTCGTATAAAGAACTGCGATGGGGCCAAGATGTGATAATTCTTGTCTAATATCTTGGATTAATGCAGCTTTCTTCATTTCTACGCGTGACTGTCTATACTTCTCTGTCATTGCCAAGAGACCTAAAGCTCCTACGCCTCCAGCAAACAAGGCCAATGTTTTACGTTTCATAAGAAACATTTTACCATAATTTTAGAGGAATGGGGAGAGGCTACCTATCTCTTGAGAATCGTGCTAAAATAGTAGCAAGTACTACTCAAGGAGGATTTTATGACTACCCTATTTAACAAAATTAAAGAAGTAACCGAACTCAAGGCAGCTGCGGGCTTTGAGACACCTGTACGTGACTACCTTCGTAAAACTATCACACCGCTCGTAGACGAGGTGCAAACAGATGGTCTTGGTGGTATTTTCGGTATCAAGCATAGTCAAACGGAAAATGCCCCTAAGGTGCTCGTGGCTGCCCACATGGATGAAGTTGGGTTTATGATTAAAGAAATCAAGTCAGACGGGACTTTCCGTGTAGTAGAGCTTGGGGGTTGGAACCCACTAGTTGTCAGTTCTCAACGCTTTACCCTACACACTCGTGACGGCCGTATCTATCCTGTCATCTCAGGTTCAGTCCCACCTCATTTCTTGCGTGGCAGCAGTGGGACTTCAAGTCTTCCTGGTGTCTCTGATATCGTCTTTGATGCTGGTTTTGCCAACCAAGAAGAAGCTAATACCTACGGTGTTTTCCCGGGTGAGGTCATTATTCCTGAATCAGAAACGATTCTAACAGCTAATCAAAAAAATGTGATCTCTAAAGCTTGGGACAACCGTTATGGTGTTCTCATGATTCGTGAACTCTTGGAAAATGTTAAAGATCAAGAACTCAATAATACTCTAATTGCTGGTGCCAACGTTCAAGAAGAAGTTGGTTTACGTGGTGCCCATGTTTCTACCACTAAATTTGATCCTGAAATTTTCTTTGCAGTGGACTGCTCCCCTGCAGGTGACATCTATGGTAATCAAGGTAAGGTAGGTGATGGTACCCTTATTCGTTTCTTCGATCCAGGTCACATCATGTTGCCAAATATGAAGGATTTCCTTTTAACTACTGCTGAAGAAGCTGGTATCAAATACCAATACTACTGCGCTGCAGGGGGGACAGATGCTGGTGCCGCTCACTTGCAAAATTCTGGAGTACCATCAACAACTATTGGTGTTTGTGCCCGTTACATTCACTCGCACCAAACCCTATATGCTATGGATGACTTCCTAGAAGCACAAGCCTTTTTACAAGCTATTGTTAAGAAGTTGGATCGCTCAACAGTAGATTTGATTAAGAACTACTAAGATAAGGAGTAACCCATGATTATCGGTTTTATCGGTGTCGGAAAAATGGCAACAGCTATTATCAACGGCCTAAATAAAAGCTCACATCGTATCATTATTTCAGGGTCTTCTTTGGCTCGTTCGCGCCAAATTGCAGAGGAACTAGAGGTTGAAGCTGCTGCTTCCCATCAAGAATTAGTAGAAAATGCTGATCTGATCATCCTTGGTATTAAACCTCAAATGTTTGATAAGGTGCTAACTGACCTCAACTTCCATCAACCTATCATGAGTTTGGCTGCTGGAGTGACCTTGGAACGCCTAGCTTCACTCACAAGTGCAGACCTACCTCTTATTCGTATCATGCCTAACCTTAATGCTCAAATTCTTAAGAGCACGACTGGCCTTTGTACCAATGATAAGGTATCTGAGGACCTTTTGGTAATTGCCAAGGAAATCACAGATAGTTTTGGAACTACTGTTGAATTGGCTGAGAAGGACTTCGATACCTTTACTGCTCTAGCTGGCTCTAGTCCGGCCTATATCGCCCTCTTTATCGAGGCTCTGGCTAAGGCTGGCGTCAAAAATGGCCTAAGTAAGCAAGTTGCTCTGACCATTGCCACACAGACAGTTCTAGCTACTGCTGAAAATCTCAGTCTAGGTAGCGATAGTCCACATGATCTTATTGACAAGGTATGTAGCCCTGGTGGGACCACTATCGCAGGTCTCATGGACCTTGAGCGTACAGGTCTCACCCATAGTGTGGCTTCAAGTATTGATACAACCATTGCCAAAGCCAAAAAATTATAGTAAAAATAAAGCTCGGAAAATTCCGAGCTTTATTTGATATAGGGCGCTAACAATTGCAAAAGTAACATCATTGAAACCGCAATACTATTGTTAATCATATGGGCCATGATACAGTACTCTAACTTTTGAAACTTACGATATACTGTCCCAAGGGTAAACCCCATACCTGCATATATAATCCAGACACCTATACTATTAGGCATATGAACAAGGCCAAAGAGTAAGCTACTCAAAATCAAGCCAACAATAGAATCTGGATTAAAGACTCGTCCTATGAGGAGCCCTCTAAAAATCAACTCTTCCACAATCGGTGCCATAATCACTGTAACTGTTATGAGAACAAAGGGATTCATATGGGCATTTTCTATGATTTCCTGATTGGTGCTATTACTAACACCTTCCCACATCATGACCATTGCACCAATCCTAGTAACAATGTAAATACCTAGGTAGGTCAAGCCAATCATCCCCCATGCTTTTAAGGAAGACAGTGTCTTGAACCCCTCAAGAAGACCCATGCGTTTTCCTAAGAAAAGAGCTCCTGCACTAATGAGTAGCATAACCAAAATTAGGAGACTCACTGCCCTCACGTCTTTAACACGAACAAATATGGTTGGAGCTTGTTCAATACACAAAATTAGGAAAGCCAGTAAAAAATAAAGAAAACGTTTTAAAATGGACTCTTTGTTCATAGTAAGCTACCTCTTTTTATATTTTGTACTTTTATTATAATACAAATCTACTATTTTGACAAGACACCATGAAAATAGAGGTATAATTCAGGAATCTTATCTTATTTTAGATAGAATCAGACGAATAAGAGCAAATCCCAGAACCAAGCCATAGAGCAAGATAGATAGGACTGTAACATAGGGCAACTGAATATTAGCAAAGGCATATAGGGCAATCAAAGCAAAGATAAGCAAAAACTCCAGAACCAGTGTTGCAACTGCTGTCACCTGCAAAATCTGTTTATTTCGCTCATCGTAGGCAGCAATGTACATCTGATGAAGACGTTTCGAATGCCTAAGCGCTGCAAAATAATAAATCGACAGGGCATAACTCCCAATGGTAACTCCCATTACTAATCCTAACGCATAATCACTAAGACTGTTAGAGCGAACAATAAATAATCCCAAAATACCCAAAGAAAAGAAAGAACATGCTACTCGAGCTATGTATTTTTTATACTCTGATTCTGTTTTTTTCTTTCCTAACGTTTTTAATAACATATCTAGATACTCCCTTCATTATCCTTTAAAAGAGCAATATAAAATTTTTCAATGATAACTTTAAACATTCACCTTAAACAAAAAGGCTAAGTAGGACACTTATACTGTTGTTTAAGATATGGACACCCATACTGTACTCGATACGCTCAGTCTTATAATATGTTATGGCAAGACCAGCTGACATAATACCATAGATGACAATTGTCTGAGGCGTAGATGCTGAATGCCCAGCCATAAAGAGAAGACTGGAAATACCAAGACCCATCTTAAAGTATTTTCCAAAAAGCACCTTGGCTAAGAGTCCCCTAAAAATGATTTCTTCCATAATAGGAATGATAAAACCTACTACTGCAAACTGAAGATAGGTTGGTACGTGAATAAACATCTTATTTAAAGCATCTTGATTTTCCATAGCTGCATTATGTGTTAACTGACCAACAAAATACCCTAGAAGATCACCTAGGAAAAAGATGACGAGGATTAAGAGAAGCAATCGCAACGAGACGTCTCCAATTAATCTCTTTAAGCAATAAGAGTTTAAATCCATAAGCAATCACGATAAAAATAGCCAAACTCCCTAATGCCCAAACACCGTAACCTATTTGCTCCACAAGTGAAAACTTACCATCCTGAGTAAGTAGCGGGAAAGCATCTAATAGTGTTAAATCTAAGATTAGTAGAGTGAGCGCTAAAAAAATAACGCCAATTTTCTTCATTACTTGTTTAAACATATCTTTACTCCTTAATCTTCTTCAAAAATAAAGACTTCTTCAATAGTCTTTCCAAAATACCTAGCAATTTTAAAAGCTAGTTCCAACGACGCATTATAGCGCCCTTTTTCGAGTGAAATGATGGTCTGCCTCGTGACTCCCATCTCATCTGCTAATTCTGCCTGACTAATCTTATTAGCCTTGCGAAGTTCCCGAATCTTTGTTTCCATATGAAACCTCAACTCTATCGTTTCTTCTCAAATATTTCGGCTCTTTTCCTTTTTTGTAAAATTTGCTTTACATTTATAGTATAGTTTACTTTACATATTTTGTAAACTCTTTTTTACATTTTTTGCGAAATTTTCTTTAGCTTTTCAATGACCACACACAGAAATAGTTGAATGATTCTTTCAAAGCATTCAAAAAAGCTGGCCAATTGCTCAGCCAACTTTTCTGGTCTTATCAAATTTTTGATAACTTATTTAGTTTTAAGGCGCTCAACATCACGCGCAATCACCAATTCTTCATCCGTTGGAATAACAAACACTTTAACAGCTGAATCTGCTGTTGTAATATCGCCAACATGTCCGAAAAAATTCTTTTCAGGATCCACTTCAATACCAAACCAAGTGAGACCATCCAAAACTGAAGCGCGAACATCCGCAGAATTTTCACCGATACCCGCTGTAAAGACGATAGCATCCGCTCCATTCATGACACCAAAGTATTGAGCGATGTATTTACGCAAACGATCCACATAAAGATCATAGGCCAACGTACATTTTTCATCACCAGCCTCTTTACCAGCAATGATATCACGCATATCGCTTGATTTTTCAGAAATACCAAGAAGACCTGATTCCTTGTTAAAGACATGACGTATACGTTCAGCATCGGCCATGTCAGGCTCACGGTCAATAATGAATGGAATAATCGCAGGGTCGAGATCCCCAGTACGTGTTCCCATCATAACTCCGCCAAGTGGTGTCAATCCCATTGAAGTATCTACCGATTTACCACCATCAACGGCAGTAATTGAAACACCATTTCCCACATGGGCTGTGATAATCTTCGTTTCTTCAATAGGTTTTCCTAGTAGCTTAGCTGCTTCTTGAGAAACATATTGGTGGCTAGTTCCGTGTGCTCCGTATTTACGAACTTGATAGTCTGTATAATAACGGTTAGGAACTGGGTAACGGTAAGCCACTTCTGGCATAGATGTATGAAAAGCTGTATCAAAAACAGCAACGCTTGTAATATCTGGTAGAAGTTCCTTGAAGGCACGAATCCCTGAAGCTGCACCTGGATTGTGTAACGGTGCCAAGGCTGACAATTCTTCAATCTTAGCCAAGGCATATTCATCCACCAAGCTTGATTCTTTGAAATATTCTCCACCAGCAACCACACGGTGACCAACACCTGTAATTTCATCATAGCTCTTGATAATATCGAAACGAATCAAGTCATCAAGCAAGATTTTTACCGCTTGAACATGGTCAGCAATATCTAAGGTTTGCGATTCAGAACGGTCAGCAAATTTTACTGTTGAAACAGAATCTCTCAAGCCAATACGTTCAATCAAACCCTTAGCAAGAACAACTTCTTCTGGCATTTCATATAATTGCCATTTCAAGCTTGAACTTCCTGCATTGATTGCTATTGTTTTTGTCATAAGCACCTCTTTATAAAACGCTTTCAATAATACATACCTATTCTATCATGTTTTACTAGAAAATGGAATTATCTGATTTCCATTTTTGGAAATTCTCTGTAAAATCCTTGAGGACCCTTGGATTTTGCAAATCGCTAAGTGGGTAAACGAAGGTCTCAGGAGCATCTTTAGTTTGTTTTTTTAGCACAAAGATAGACTTCATGTTATGTTTATTGCCAAAAGCTGCTTCTGGAAGAGTAATAACAGCAATAATATCAGCATATCCTGATAACCACTTCTTAAGCAGATCACTTTGAGGGCTTGTCAAAAGATTGGTTGGTGCCAAAAAAATAGCAATACCGTCTTTCTTCAAATACTTAAGCGATTGCTCCATAAGAAGATGATGGGCATAAGTGTGTTCGCCAGTTGCTGCCACCTTGAAACGACTCGCAATCTCATCATTAGGGTAGTAACCTATAGGTAAATCGCTGATAATAACGTTGCTCTCTTTGAGAATATGTGGTCGAACAGCATCTTCTTGGATATAAACCGCTACTGAATTCACCACCTCAGCAATACTAGCTGACAAATCGATAAGAAGATCATCAACTTCCATCCCCATATAATTAAGGGTTTTCTGACTATTATTTAGAAGAGTTTCAGCCAAGTTTCCTGTTCCCGAACCAATCTCCAAGATATCTAATTGTTTTTCCTGGGTCAAACCTTCGAGCAAGTACAGAATGATAAATCCGATAGCATCTGGTGTAAATTGGTGATTGGCTTGTAAAGCTTCCAATTGCCCTAGTTTGATAAACAAAAACTGAAAAGCACGACGCCACTCCTCTTTACTTAGATTAAGCGCCCGTAATTTCTCGTTGTTTTTGATGATGAGCTCATTAGCAACCTCAGCCCCCAAATAATAGGAATTTTGCTCAATAAGTGCATCGTAAGCATGGGTTCCAAGATCATTTTCAATAGTTTGGACATTTTCTAACAACAGCTCAAAAGCTGTCTCAATTGCTTCAAAATTCATGATTTCCTCCGTTCCTCTATCATATCAAAAAGGAAAGAGAATTTCTATCTCTGCTCTTGTTTCTTCACATAACGATAGGTCTTGATTTGGCCTTTACTGGCAACTCTGACAATCACTTGCTTACCCTTAATCTCGTAAGTCGTAGTCCCCTGAGAAAAACTAAAAGCACCTGCTTTCTTATCCACCAAGGCCATAGTCATCTCTGCCATGAGACGGCTTTGACTGGCCACTATTTGCGCTTTGTTTTGTCTAGAGCTAGCTACCACCCGTTCCAGATAAACCTGAAGAAGGAGTGTAAAAATGCCAGCCATAAAAAGAGCGTAGAGAAGAACGCCTCCCCTAACCTGTTTTTTCAAAAGCATAAATAAAACTCCTTTGTAGTCCATTTTTAAGAGTCACTTGGATGGTAACTATCTGGTTCTTTTGACTTACCTTACTAGATTTGACATCGAAAAGCATTGGTTGATAGCCTCGACCATCAGCATTTGTTTTTCGAAAATCAGAGGCAATTGAAAGACCAAAAGCCAAGTCTTGATTATCCTGCTTGACATAGAGTTTGTTCCCCTCTACCTTGACCAACTGACATCCTTCTAATTCTCCCTCCATTTGTTGAACAAATAGAAGCCAGTCTTGGTTTTCTTGTTGTCTTACCTGCTTAACATTACTCACAAGTACAGTGGTTAACCCTTGATAAACTTGAACTGAGCCAGCAATGACCAACAAGGCCACTAGACATTCCAAGAGGGTAAAGGCACGCAGCTTACTGCTTAGATACATGAATAATCTCCTTTCCCGATTCATAAACCGTGATACCTTGCTGGCTACGTTTAACTGTCACCGCTATGCCATTCAGCGTTAACTGGTCTTGATTGGTCTGAACTGCCATTGTTGCCACACTCAAGACCTCTTGTTGATGGAGATTATCAGCCATTAGTCTGCGGTTGGTATTAATTTGTTCCAATATCAGACTGCTGACAAGTACTAAAACAGCCATAGCTACCAGGCTTTCAATAAGAATATAACCTCTAAGAGATCGTCTTTTTATATTTACCACTGCCCATGTTAAGCAGATAGGTCACCACCTCCTTATCACTTGAAAAACGAATTTTCGTGAGGCTAGAGTTGCCTCCTTTAGCATCAAACACTAGCGTCTGCCCCTTATCCAGATGAATACTTTTAGGAATAAGCAGACTAGACCTTCCATTACTAACCTTATTCTTAGTTAACTGCAATTCAACATTAGATCCTTCCGATGATGCCAAGCGCTGACTATCTCGATATAGGTACTCAAAACGCAGATAAAAAAGATTAATCTCGACCTGCTGAAAAATACCTGTGACTGAGCCTGCCAAACTCAGAGTGAGAAAGACAACCACTGCTAGCGTCATCAGGCTCTCCAACAAGGTGAAAGCTCTAATTGGCCACTGAGCGGCTTTCACCATCATGTTTCGCATAGTAATCATTGTATGAATCTGCCTGTTTTTGCGTAATTTGACCTTCTGAAACAAGAGCTGCCAAGCTAGCTGTCTTGTTATTCTTCATTTCATAAAGTTCTGCCTGAGAATCCACGACCTTGACTACAGCCGCATTTCCAGTTTCCTTAACGGAATCCTTCTGCTTGCTTAAATTAGGAATAAAGAGCAAAAGGAGAATACTGATAATGAGAAGTACGACTAGCATTTCAATCAGAGTAAAGGCTCGTAATTTAACGGCATTCAATTTTTTTAACATCAATTTCATGACATCATTCCTTCCATATTTTGATACATTGGTAATAGCATGGCTACATAGATCATTACAATCACAACTGCAACAATAACAAAAATGAGGGGTTGCACAAAGGTTGTTGCCTTATTAAGACGGTTAAAGAAGTTTTGCCAAACCTCCTCGGCATAAACTTCCAACTCATAGCCCAACCTCGCATTGGCCTCCCCATAAGCAATAATTAGTGAGAGCTCCTTAGTAAAAAACGGATAACTGGCAATACGTTCAGGAAAACTCTGTCCCAGCATCAGGGCTTCTTCCAAATCGGCTCCCAGCTCACGGAAGAGTTTAGACTTTTGCTCTTGCATAAGAGCCACCAAATCTAGCAAATCAACGCCTTGACCTACTAAATTTCCCCATTCCCTAGCATAATAGGCGGTCGTGTAAAGCCTTACTGTCTGACCAATAAAAGGGATTTTGGCCATTCGCCTATAAAAAACAAGGGCTGACTGTCGTTTCACCCATAGATAGAGAATTAAACCCAACACAAGGAGTCCACACAAACTCACAAAAAAAAGCTGGGGAAAAATTTGAACCAACTGTACAGCCCAATTATTCTTACCATCACCCTCTAAGAGTTGGGGTAGAAGATAATTTTTAAGTCCTAGCATAATCAGAATCAGAAAACCCAGAAGTAGTATGGGATAAGTCGCCACCTCCATGAGTTTCTTGCGAACCTTTGTCATACGAAGCATATAGGTTTCAATCTTTGTTAGACTCCCTAGAAGATTACCGTGCTTGTCAGCAAGAGAAATCTGAGTAACAATATTGTCCGAAAACCCCACTAACGCTAACATCTGATCCAACCTATCACCGCGTATTAAACTCTCTTTCATAAGAGACAAGGATGTTTCTTTCAGCAAGTGACTTCGCTCCAAAAAGGCTACGATTTCAGTTAAGGTAAAACCGGCCTTTAAAAGTTGTTTGAAGAGCTGGATAACCTTAACTTGCTGACTAATCTTTAATTTTTTCCCCTTGGATATCCCTCTCAGTGAGACATCCTTGTTTAACCAAACCTTCCAACTGCTGATTCCAGTTGGTCGACGAATGGTTTTGGAAATTTTCTCTGGCAAAATCAATCACACCTCCCCCCTTGATCAAACGCATGTAGGCAATGCCTTGTAGAGCATTATCCAACTCAGACTTATCTACGCCAAGGTCCAAGAGACGTTCGTAAACGCCAGCAATACTCTTAGCATGAATAGTTGAAAGAACAGTTACACCTGTTAGACTAGCTCTAATAACTGCCCGGGCAGTCTCCTTATCCCGAATCTCCCCAATAATCAAAACATCTGGACGGTGACGTAGAGATAGCTTAATCAAACTATCATAGGTCATATCAATCACCTGATTAACCTGGAGTTGCAAGACATTATCCTGTTTGATTTCAACAGGATCCTCAATCGAAATTACCTGCTGCCCCTTAAAACGCTCCTGAACCAACTCATGCATAAGTGTGGTCTTCCCAGAACCTACGGGACCCGCAAAGAGATACAGTCCTCTATAATCCAAGGCATCCTTAATAGGCTGGATTCCTTGATTCCAATACACTAATTCTCGACGTTCGGAATGTAGGATACGGATAACCAAGCTCTCCAAACCTCGATAGTCTCCAACAGTTGATAAACGCAGAGAAACCAAGTGACCGTCACCACAATCATAGTCACATGCACCCAGTTGACTCCTACGCTTCTCACCCACCATCATTCCCGCCACAAATTTAAAGTGACCAATAAGACTAGCCATGAAATCAGGCCGATATACATCAATCAATCTCCTCTCTTGCCCGACTCGCATATAGAGCTCATAATTATCCTGACGTGGAATGACATAGATGTCTTGAGCCCCACAACTATCAGCATTTTTGATCATTTCCTTAGCAAATTCTGTTACCATAAGGACCTCCTCATAAACCTATTCGTAAAAAGTTTAAGAAAATGAAAAGAAGCCCGAAAAAATTCGAGCTTCTGCATTGTTTAACGTTTTATTCTACAATGTGCATGATTTGGAAGGTCATTTTGCTTTTCATATCCCGGACGGTGTTTTTCCTCAGGAATTTCCTGCCAATCATATAAAAGTGCAATCGATCGATAGACCTGCAAGTATTCGTCACACTCCTCACACCAGTGTTTATCCTCTTGGTCCCAAAAAGCAGTCATGACACTACTACGGCTGATGTAACTTGGCAAGATTTCTTCCATGGCAAACCAAAGTTTTTTATAGTACTTGAGGGCATCGTAAAAATTTTCAAATTCCTTAGTACTTATGATATCCTCCTGCCAACCTTCCAAGAACCACCACGGTTCCATATCCCCTTTCATTTCAACTACTTGGTACATTTTTCTTTCTCACTTCATCTTTGGTGTCCTTATTATACAAAATTTTCTGGAAAAGATAAAAATTATGGTCTTATGTTTCACATATAGCAAGAATAGAAGCGTTTTTGATGATATAAATACAAAAAGAACCCACATTTGTGAGTTCTTTTGTTTTAGTCTTAGTCTTCAGATGATTCCACAATTGCTTCATCAACAGCAATGTTTTCAATAACTTCAACTTCGTTAACTGCAAGTGGTTCAATGTTACGGTAGCGAGCCATACCTGTACCAGCAGGGATAATCTTACCAATGATAACATTTTCTTTAAGACCAATAAGATGATCTTTCTTACCACGGATAGCTGCATCTGTAAGCACACGTGTCGTTTCTTGGAAGGAAGCCGCTGATAAGAATGAATTTGTTTCAAGTGAGGCTTTAGTAATACCAAGAAGGATTGGACGAGATGTTGCAGGAACACCACCAGAGATAACAATATCCTTGTTAGCATCTGTGAAGTCAGAAATGTCCATAAGTGTACCTGGAAGGAGATCTGTATCACCTGGATCCATAACACGTACTTTACGAAGCATTTGACGAACCATTACTTCGACGTGTTTGTCACCGATTTCTACCCCTTGGCTACGGTAAACTTTTTGCACTTCTGCAAGAAGATAAGTTTCAACTGACAAGGTATCACGTACTTCAAGGAGACGTTTCGGTTGGATTGACCCTTCTGTCAAGGCCTCACCACGGTGTACTTCGTCACCAACTTCTACTTTCATACGAGCTGTAAATGGAACGACATATTCACCCATTCCAGTCTTACCTTGAACGAAGACTTTCTTAGTACGTGTCGCAGCATCTTCTTCGATTTCGATAACAGTACCCTTTACTTCAGTGATAACCGCTTCCCCTTTAGGGTTACGTGCTTCAAAGATTTCCTGGATACGTGGAAGACCCTGTGTGATATCGGTGTTTGAGGCTACCCCACCGGTGTGGAAGGTACGCATGGTAAGCTGTGTACCTGGTTCCCCGATAGATTGGGCAGCGATAGTACCAACTGCTTCACCAACTTCAACCGCATCACCTGTTGCCAAGTTGATACCGTAACAGTGACGACAGACACCGTGACGAGTGTTACATGTAAAGACTGAACGGATAGTTACTTCTTCAACACCAGCATTGACAATAGCTGCAGCCATATCTTCAGTAATCAAAGTATCTGGACCAACGATAACTTCGCCAGTTTCAGGATGTTTAACAGATTTCTTAGTGTAACGACCAAAAAGACGTTCTTCAAGAGTTTCTGTTACTTCTTTACCATCAGTAATGGCACGAATAACAAGACCACGGTCAGTTCCACAATCGTCTTCACGAATGATAACGTCTTGGGCAACGTCAACCAAACGACGAGTAAGGTAACCAGAGTCGGCAGTCTTAAGGGCTGTATCGGTCATACCTTTACGCGCACCGTGAGTAGAGAAGAACATTTCCAAAACGCTCAAACCTTCACGGAAGTTTGAAAGGATAGGCAATTCCATGATACGTCCGTTAGGAGCAGCCATCAAACCACGCATACCGGCAAGTTGAGAGAAGTTAGAGATGTTACCACGAGCTCCTGAGTCCATCATCATAACGATTGGATTCTTAGGATCTTGTGTCTCAATCAGACGTTTTTCAAGTGCTTCTTTCGCTTCACGCCATGTTGTTGTAACAGCAACATAACGGTCATCTTCTGTCATCAAACCACGACGGAAAGCTTTGTTAATTTCTTCAACACGGTGGTGAGCAGCATCGATAATTTCTTGTTTGTTATCGATAACTGGGATATCGTCGATACCCACTGTCAATCCAGCAAGTGTTGAGTAGTAGTAACCAAGGTCTTTCAAACGGTCAAGGAAAGCTGATGTTTCAGTTGTACGAAGACGTTTGAAAATTTCAGCAATGATGTTACCAAGATGTTTCTTCTTGAATGGCGCATTAATTTTCAAACTATCGATAACTGTTTGGATATCTTGGCCCGGTTCAAGGAAGTATTTATCTGGTGTACTATCTGTCAAGTTCTCATTTGTTGTTTCTTGAAGATATGGAATTTCTGATGGAATGATTGAGTTGAAGAGAATCTTACCAACAGTTGTTACTAAGATTTTGTGAAGTTGGTTTTCTTTCCAAGGTTTATCAGGCATGCTATCGACTGCAATACCTACACGGCTATGCAAGTGAACATAACCATTATGATAAGCCATAACTGCCTCATCAATATCCTTGAAGATCATACCTTCACCTTCACGGCCTTCATCTTCCATTGTCAAGTAATAGTTACCAAGAACCATATCCTGAGATGGTGTTACGACTGGTTTACCGTCTTTAGGGTTAAGGATGTGTTCTGCCGCAAGAAGGAGCAAACGTGCTTCAGCTTGAGCTTCTTCAGACAATGGAACGTGGATGGCCATTTGGTCACCGTCAAAGTCGGCATTGTAGGCCTCACATACCAATGGGTGAAGACGAAGAGCCTTACCATCAATCAAGACGGGTTCAAAGGCCTGGATACCCAAACGGTGGAGGGTAGGTGCGCGGTTAAGAAGCACTGGGTGTTCCTTGATAACATCTTCAAGAATATCCCAAATACGTTCATCACCACGCTCAACCATACGTTTAGCAGCTTTCACGTTACCTGCGTATTCACGCGCAACGATTTCACGCATAACAAATGGTTTGAAAAGTTCGATGGCCATCAAACGGGGCACACCACATTGATACATTTTAAGTGTTGGACCAACGGCAATAACGGAACGGCCAGAGAAGTCGACACGTTTACCAAGCAAGTTTTGACGGAAACGACCTTGTTTACCTTTAAGCATGTGGCTCAAAGATTTAAGTGGACGACTACCTGGTCCAGTAATTGGACGACCACGACGTCCATTATCAATAAGAGCGTCTACCGCTTCTTGCAACATACGTTTTTCGTTTTGCACGATGATACCTGGAGCACCCAACTCAAGCAAACGAGCCAAACGGTTGTTACGGTTGATAACACGACGGTAGAGGTCGTTCAAGTCAGATGCTGCAAAACGTCCACCGTCCAATTGAACCATCGGACGAAGATCTGGTGGCAATACTGGCAATATGTTAAGCACCATCCATTCTGGTTTATTACCAGACTTGTAAAAGGCATCAAGAACGTCCAAACGACGAACTGCTTTAAAACGTTTTTGACCAGTTGCTGTCTTCAACTCTTCTTTGAGTTCAGCAATTTCGGCTTCCAAATCTACTTGTTTCAAGAGATCTTGGATAGCTTCTGCACCCATTTTAGCGACAAATGAACCATGTCCATACTCTTGCAATTTTTCACGATATTCACGTTCAGTCAAGAGAGATTTTGGCTCAAGCGGTGTTTCCTTTGGATCGATAACCACGTAAGCTGCGAAGTAAATAACTTCTTCAAGTGCACGAGGACTCATATCCAAAGTCAATCCCATACGAGAAGGGATTCCCTTGAAGTACCAGATATGTGATACTGGTGCTTTCAACTCGATGTGACCCATACGTTCGCGACGAACCTTAGCACGTGTTACTTCAACACCACAGCGGTCACAAACGATCCCTTTATAACGGATACGTTTGTATTTCCCACACGCACATTCCCAGTCTTTAGTAGGGCCAAAGATCACTTCGTCGAACAGACCTTCACGTTCTGGTTTGAACGTACGGTAGTTGATTGTTTCAGGTTTCTTAACCTCACCATAAGACCATGAACGGACCTTAGTTGGTGAAGCTAGTGTAATTTGCATACTTTTAAATCGATTTACGTCAACCACTAGTATTACCTTTCTTTTGTTCTATTGACAATAGCAGCGCTATTTTCACCTTTATCAGCTACCTTAGCAGAGAGATTTAACTCCCTCTCTAAAGCTTATTTTATTCTGTTTTATCTAAAGCTTCTTCTTTAGCTTTTTCTAATTCAGCAGCTTCTTTGGCTTGTTGTACACGTGCTTTTTCAAGATCATCAACGTGCATGACGTCATCATCTTCACCTTCATCAAGATCACGCAATTCAACTTCATAGTCATCCTCATCAAGAACACGCATATCAAGACCAAGTGATTGCAATTCTTTAACGAGTACTCGGAATGATTCTGGTACACCTGGTTTTGGAATAGGTTTTCCTTTAGTGATAGCTTCATAGGCTTTCAAACGTCCGTTAACGTCATCTGACTTGTAAGTCAAGATTTCTTGAAGAATGTTTGAAGCACCATAAGCTTCAAGAGCCCAAACCTCCATCTCACCGAAACGTTGTCCACCAAATTGTGCTTTACCACCAAGAGGTTGTTGGGTAACGAGTGAGTAAGGACCTACCGAACGAGCGTGAAGTTTATCATCTACCATGTGGTGAAGTTTGATCATGTACATGACACCAACTGACACACGGTTATCAAATGGTTCTCCTGTACGTCCATCGTAAAGGATTGTCTTAGCATCACTATCCATACCAGCTTCACGAACAGTATCCCAGAGATCTTCTGAGCTTGCCCCATCAAAGACTGGTGTTGCGATGTAGATACCCAAGTTACGAGCAGCCATACCAAGGTGAAGTTCCATAACCTGACCAATGTTCATACGTGATGGCACCCCAAGAGGGTTCAACATGATGTCAACTGGTGTACCGTCTGGAAGGTAAGGCATGTCTTCAACAGGAACAATACGAGAAACAACCCCTTTGTTACCGTGACGACCAGCCATCTTATCTCCGACCTTGATTTTACGTTTTTGAGCGATGTAAACACGAACAAGCATGTTAACACCTGATTGCAATTCATCACCGTTTGCACGTGTAAAGATTTTAACATCACGAACGACACCATCACCACCATGAGGTACACGGAGTGATGTATCACGCACTTCACGAGATTTATCACCAAAGATAGCATGGAGAAGACGTTCTTCAGCAGAAAGGTCTTTTTCACCCTTAGGTGTTACCTTACCAACAAGAATATCACCCTCTTTAACCTCAGCACCGATACGGATAATACCCATTTCGTCAAGGTCTTTAAGGGCTTCTTCACTAACGTTTGGCAATTCACGTGTGATTTCTTCAGGTCCAAGCTTTGTATCACGTGTTTCTGATTCGAATTCTTCCAAGTGAACAGATGTATAAACATCGTCTTTCACTAGGCGTTCACTCATGATAACAGCATCCTCGAAGTTATAACCTTCCCATGTCATGTATGCGACAATAGGGTTTTGACCGAGTGCCATTTCTCCACCTTCCATAGATGGACCATCAGCGATAAAATCTCCTTTTTCGACAATATCACCAACCTTAACCAAAGTACGTTGGTTATACGCAGTACCTGAGTTTGAACGACGGAATTTTTGAATAGTATAGACGTCAAGAGAACCATCTTCACGACGAACTTCAACCTTATCGGCATCAGAATAAACAACTTTACCATCATGTTTAGCGATAACTGCAGCACCTGAATCGTGGGCAGCTTGATATTCCATACCAGTACCAACAAATGGTGCTTTTGGATCAATCAATGGCACAGCTTGACGTTGCATGTTGGCACCCATGAGGGCACGGTTAGAGTCATCGTTTTCCAAGAAAGGAATACATGCTGTCGCAACGGCAACTACCTGTTTAGGAGAAACATCCACGAAATCTACAAGGTGTGATGGGTACTCTTGGTTAACACCTTGGTGACGACCCATGACAATTTCTTCTGCAAATGTTCCATCTTCGTTCAATTTAGAGTTAGCCTGAGCAACTATGTACTCATCTTCTTCGTCGGCAGTCAACCAAACCACTTCGTTTGTTACTTTACCAGTTGCACGGTCAACCTTACGATATGGTGTTTGAATGAAACCGTACTTGTTAAGACGTCCGTATGTAGACAAGTTATTGATCAAACCAATGTTAGGTCCTTCAGGTGTTTCAATTGGACACATACGACCGTAGTGCGTGTAATGCACGTCACGAACTTCATATCCGGCACGGTCACGTGTCAAACCACCAGGTCCCAAGGCTGACAAACGACGTTTGTGTGACAACTCTGACAATGGGTTGTGCTGGTCCATGAACTGTGACAACTGTGAAGAACCGAAGAATTCTTTAACAGCTGCAGTTACAGGACGAATATTGATGATTTGTTGTGGTGTCAAGGCTTCATTATCTTGAACTGACATACGTTCACGCACGTTTCGTTCCATACGAGCCAAACCAATACGGAATTGGTTAGCAAGCAATTCACCAACGGCACGGATACGACGGTTACCAAGGTGGTCGATATCATCTACTTTACCGATACCTTCAGCAAGGTTGAGGAAGTAGCTCATTTCAGCCAAGATATCCGCTGTTGTCAAAGCATGAACTTTATCATCTGGATTGGCATTACCAACAATTGTAACCACACGATCTGGATCATTTGGTGCAACGACCTTGAATTTTTGAAGAACAACAGGTTCTGTAACCACTGCATAATCGTTTGGTGTGTATACAAATTTGTTCAAATCACCGTCCAAGTGTTCTGCGATTGAATCAATCACATCACGTGTCATTTCAGTCCCAGCTTCAACAAGGATTTCACCTGTTTCAGGATCTACCAAGTTTTCAGCAATTGTTTGTCCCAAAAGACGCGTCTTGATGTTAAGTTTTTTGTTAAGTTTGTAACGACCAACAGCAGCCAAGTCGTAACGACGTGGGTCAAAGAAACGAGCTACAAGCAAGCTACGTGAGCTGTCAGCAGTTTTTGGTTCACCTGGACGAAGTCTTTCATAAATTTCTTTAAGCGCTTCATCAGTACGTGAATCTGCTGGATTTTTGTGGATATCTTTTTCAATAGTGTTACGAACCAACTCGCTATCACCAAAGATATCAACAATTTCGTCATCACCTGAGAATCCAAGTGCACGCACAAGCGTTGTGAATGGAATCTTACGCGTACGGTCGATACGAGTGTAGGCGATGTCTTTTGAATCAGTTTCAAGCTCAAGCCATGCCCCACGGTTAGGAATAACTGTTGATCCGTAACCCACTTTACCGTTTTTATCGACCTTATCGTTAAAGTAAACACCAGGTGAGCGCACCAACTGAGAAACGATAATACGTTCACCACCATTGATGATAAAAGTACCCATCTCAGTCATAATTGGGAAATCTCCGAAGAAGACTTCCTGAGTTTTGATTTCACCAGTTTCTTTGTTAATAAGACGGAAAGTCACAAAGATTGGTGCTGAGTATGATGCATCATGGATACGAGCTTCTTCAAGTGTATACTTAGGTTCCTTCAATTCATAACCAACAAATTCCAATTCCATGGTGTCTGTGAAGTTTGAAATAGGAAGTACATCCTCAAAAACCTCTTTAAGACCAGTATCTAAGAATTCTTTGAATGAATCCGTTTGGATTTCAATCAAGTTTGGTAAATCAAGAACTTCTTTGATTCTTGAAAAACTACGACGGGTACGATGCTTCCCGTATTGAACGTCATGTCCTGTCAAGTCTTCTACTCCTTTTCTACATTCGAGACCTGCTTTGCAAGTCGTGCACTTTAAATATTTGTCTCCTGCCTTTTTTGGTTGCTTGTCCCGATAACAAGTGATTAGATATTAACATCGACTTATCGGATTAACGATAAGCGATAACTTTAATATGTGAATTTTTAGAACTTTTAAATATTCATTACAAAATCCAAAAACCCTAAAAATAAGCACAAAAATAGCAGCTAAATCTGACCGAAAAAACGTTGATTTAACTGCTGTATCTCTTGATTGGACAATATTTCAATCAAATAAGACGACAAATAGTTGTCTATATTGTACCTAAATTTTAACTATTTTGCAAGTATTATTTGAGACAGCCTAATGTTCTCCAAGAATACTAGACCAAGCTTTTTGGTAGTCACTATCCGTTCCACCAATGGCAAACTTGTAGATTGTATCGCCAGGTCCATTTTTAGCCCAATAACTATCAACCATTTCACCACTTACGGAGACATTACGGCCATTGACCGATACCGTTGCTGGCTTAAGGCCTGTCGACTTGAGCACACTTGCCTTAATGGCGCTTGAATCTATATTAAACTTATCTCCCGTTTTGAAAATACCTGGATTAGCATTATAGATGGCTGAAGTCAAACGAGCCATATATTGGGCATTGTAAGTGTAACCCGTTTTAGAATTGGTAGGTGCATTGTCATCATAACCAGCCCAACCCCCAAGGGTAATGCCAGGCGTCGACACAACCAACCAAGCATCAGCAAAGTTATCAGTCGTCCCTGTTTTACCCATCCAGTCAGCTGAGGCCGCTGCACCATTGACATTTTTCAACTCCGAATAAAATTGGGTTGTCGCTCCCTTAACCACAACTTCTTTAAGTAAGTTATCCATAATGCTAGCCGTAGCCCTTGTAAAGACCTGAACCCCTTTAGATTTATGTTGATAAATAACCTCACCAGTGCTATCAGTAATACTATCAATCATATAACCTTTTTCATAAACACCGCCATTTGAAAGCATTTGATAGGCGTTTACCTGCTGAGCAACAGTAGTTTCAATCCCACCACCAAGGGGCAGACTCTCAATATTGTAGTTAGCAATCTTATAACCCATCTTGGTCATATAGCCCTCAACGTCAACATCATGATGTTGAAGCATTTGATAGGTCCAAAAGGCAGGAATATTCCACGACATATTAAGCGCCTCTTGCAAATTCATCATGGCCGTTCCCTTATCGCCATCATGAAGAATCGGTGTCCCACCTGTAAAATTAGTTGGATAATTTGAAAGGATACTTGAGCTACCCATTAAACCTTGGTCAATGGCAATTCCATAAGCAATAATAGGCTTAATAGAAGATCCAGGAGAACGAGCAGTATCAAAGGCATGGTTATTCTGGTTATTCTCATAATTACGACCACCAACAAATCCTAAAATCGCTCCAGTCGCATTGTCCATGAGTACATTTCCAACTTCGACCCCGTTATTTCCACCCTGATCAAGTAGATCTCCATATTGGTTCGCAGTATCTTGCATCGCATGGTAGACAGCATTGTCAATTGTTGTCTTAACATGATAACCACCTGTTTGTAGCTCTCGGAGAGCCATCTCACGGTAGGCTTCCTTTGTCTTATCATTTTTCAAATCTTGACTTGATACCTTGTCACGCTTCACCAAATAATCATACATGATATCTTGAGCTTCAGACATGACTGAATAGTACAAATAGTCATGACTGACAGCATCTGGATTCTCACCAGCCTTGAAATCTTTAGTAACGTCATAACTCTTATAACTTTCGTATTGTGACTTATCTAGGTAACCGCCTCGATAGAGATTGTAGAGCACATCTTTCTGACGTGCCAAGCCATAGGAAAGATCTTTTTCATTTTTTAGTTGACCATCCGCAGTATAGGGTGAATAGACAATCGGGCTCTGTGGTAAACCTGCCAGATAAGCTGCCTGAGGAACTGTCAAATCTGCAGCAGAGACCCCAAAGATCCCTTGTGCAGCCTCTTCGATACCAGCAATATTTTTCCCCTTGTTGTTACGACCAAAAGGAGAAACATTCAGATAATCAGTTAAAATTTCATTTTTCGAAGCATGACGTTCCAGTTGTAGTGCATAGATAATCTCTGCCGCTTTACGTTTAAATGTTGGAGTATCTCCTGTAACCTGTTGTTTTATCAACTGCTGTGTTAGGGTTGAACCACCACTAGAGGAACCTACCCCCAAGACTGAAGATACCAAGGCTCTAAAGACAGCTTTTGGTACAACCCCCTTATGCTTATTGAAATTTTCATCCTCAGTAGCAATAATGGCATTTTTAACATTATTAGAAATTGCATCACTTTCAATAGGAGTTCTAAGCAGGTCCGTATCAATATCAGCAATCTTTTTAGAATCAGAATAACTCATCGAAGACACCAAACTAACCTCGCCAATCTGATTCAACAAGGTTTTATCCTTAATCAATGGAACAGACTGTATCTGACTGCCCAGATAACCCAAGCCAAGCCCAGCACCAAACAAGGTTAAGACGATAATGACCACATAAAAGAAATCAGACAAGAGCTTTAATGTCTTTAAAAAAACATCAGCCATGTCTAAGACTGTTACTCTGTCTTCAGGCGACTTCTCCGCTTTCTTACGATTCCACTTAGATTTAATTCCAACCTTCCTTGCTTTCAAAGATTTATCTCTTTTTTTAAAATTGAGGCCGGCAAACTTTTCACGAAAAACCTTCCCTAACCGTCTAAAATAATTTATTATTTTTTCAAAATTCATAGAAATACCTCAAGGCCTATTATAGCAAACTTTGACAAAGCTTGCATAGGGTTGCTTTCTTTTGGTATAATGGTGCAGAATATACTTTACTGGAGAATATCATGACAATTTTTGAAGAACTAAAAGCACGTGGCTTGATTTTTCAAACCACAGATGAAGAAGCCCTTGTAAAAGCCTTTGAAGAAGGGCCAGTCTCATTCTACACCGGTTATGACCCAACAGCAGACAGTCTCCACCTTGGACACCTCGTCGCTATCCTTACTAGTCGTCGCCTTCAATTGGCTGGCCACAAACCTTACGCCCTCGTTGGGGGTGCGACAGGTTTGATTGGTGACCCATCATTTAAAGATGCTGAGCGTAGCCTCCAAACCAAAGAAACCGTTGAAGGTTGGGTAGAAAAAATCCAAGGCCAACTCTCTCGCTTCCTTGATTTTGAAAATGGTGATAACAAAGCCGTTATGGTCAACAACTATGACTGGTTTGGTTCAGTTAGTTTCATCGATTTCTTGCGTGATGTCGGTAAATACTTCACAGTTAACTACATGATGAGCAAGGAATCTGTTAAGAAACGTATCGAAACAGGTATCTCTTACACTGAGTTCGCTTACCAAATTATGCAAGGTTACGACTTCTATGAACTCAATGCTAAATATGGCGTAACCCTACAAATTGGTGGTTCTGACCAATGGGGTAACATGACAGCAGGTACTGAGCTCTTGCGTCGTAAAGCGGACAAATCTGGACACGTAATCACAGTTCCACTTATCACAGATTCAACTGGTAAAAAATTCGGCAAATCTGAAGGCAACGCTGTCTGGCTTGACGCTACTAAGACAACACCTTACGAAATGTACCAATTCTGGCTTAACGTTATGGACGATGATGCCGTTCGTTTCTTGAAAATTTTCACTTTCTTGTCACTTGAAGAAATCGAAGAAATCGGTAAAGAATTTGACCAAGCTCGTCACCAACGTTTAGCACAAAAGGTTCTGGCTCGCGAAGTTGTTACTTTGGTTCACGGTAAAGAAGCCTATGAACAAGCTGTTCACATCACCGAACAACTCTTCGCTGGTAACATTAAAGCCCTCTCAGCACGTGACCTTAAAGTTGCCCTCAATGGTGTTCCAACCTATGAGATTTCAGCAGATGAAAATCTTAACATTGTTGAACTTCTCGTCAATGCTAAAATTTCACCATCTAAACGTCAAGCACGTGAAGACGTGCAAAACGGTGCTATCTATATCAACGGTGAACGCGTGCAAGACTTGGATTACACTCTTTCAGATACCGATAAGATTGACAATGAAATCACTGTTATCCGTCGCGGTAAGAAGAAAAACTTTGTTTTAACTTACTAATTTATGACCATTCTCACTCCCTAGTGGAGTGAATTTTTTTACACACAAAGCCATAAGCTTAACACCTAACCACTTTCTTAAGAACACAAAAAACCAGCACTAGGCTGGTTTTTGAGACTATCACATTAGTTATAGATTTTGAATGCATCATCGTCGTTTTGACCAACGAATGGCATTGCTTTACGCAATTCAGCACCAACTTTTTCGATTTCAAGGTTAGCAGCTTCTTCACGGTAAGCAGTAAGTTTTGGACGTCCAGCTTTATAGTCGTTAACGAAGTCATTAGCGAATTTACCATTTTGGATATCAGCAAGAACTGCTTTCATGTTTTCTTTAACTTGTTCAGTGATAACACGTGGACCTGATACATAGTCACCGAATTCAGCAGTGTTAGAAATTGATTGACGCATTTTCTTGAATCCACCTTCGTAAATCAAGTCAACGATTAATTTCATTTCGTGAAGTACTTCAAAGTAAGCCAATTCTGGTGCATATCCAGCTTCAGTCAAGACTTCAAAACCAGTTTCGATAAGGGCAGTCAAACCACCACAAAGAACTGCTTGTTCACCAAACAAATCTTCTTCAGTTTCTTCTTTGTATGTTGTTTCAAGAAGACCTACACGTGCTGCACCAATACCTTTACACCAGTCCATAGCGATGTCTTTAGCGTTACCTGTGGCATCTTGGTATACTGCGTAAAGGGCAGGTACACCAAAACCTTCTTCAAATGTACGACGTACCAAGTGACCTGGTCCTTTAGGTGCACACATAAATACATCAACATCTGCTGGTACTTTAATAAATTCAAAGTGGATGTTGAAACCGTGAGCAAAACCAACAGCGTTACCAGCTTCAAGATTTGGAGCGATTTCTGCTTCGTAAAGTTCTTGTTGGATTTCGTCTGGAGCCAAAATCATGATAACATCAGCCAATTTAGTTGCTTCTGCTACTGTGTAAGTATCAAAACCATCTTCTTTAGCTTTATCAAATGATTTACCTGGACGAACACCGATGATAACATCGTGACCTGTATCACGCAAGTTTTGTGAGTGAGCGTGACCTTGTGAACCGTAACCAATAACGGCGATTTTTTTACCATCAAGTGCTGGTACTTTTACGTCTTTTTCATATTCCATTTGAACTGCCATAGTAGTATATCTCTTTTCTAAAATAATATTTAATTGCCTTTTTAAGGCTAGGTTAACAAATTTATAATGGATTTTTTAATCACGGGTAAATCCAGTAGCACCCGTACGAGCAACATTCTTGATACCGTAAGGTCGAATAACTCGTAGAAGCGCCTCACTCTTTTCAGCATCTCCAGTCATCTGGATAGTAATAGAGCTTGGTGCAACATCCACCACCGAAGCACGGAAAGGTTGAATGATTGCCAAGATTTCAGCACGTTTAGAAGTTGGTGCCGACACCTTAACCAAGATAACCTCACGTTCCAAGTGGGGTACATCAGTGATGTCACGAATGCGAATCACATCAATCTGACGATTAAGCTGTTTAATAATCTGCTCAACCTCATTATGAGAATTCACATCAATGATAATTGTAATACGTGAAACATCAGGATTTTCCGTTGCTCCAACGGAAATACTCTCAATATTGACCTGACGGCGTGAAAGCGCTCCAGTGAAACGGTTAAGAACACCTGATCGGTTCTGAAGTTTAGCTGTTAACATTCTACGCATTGAACTTCACCCCCAACATTTCATGATTACTTTTACCAGCTGGAACGATTGGCAAAACATGCTCTTTACGAGAAATATCAACCTCGATGAACATTGGCACATCCTCTTTGATAACTTCCAAATCCTGATCAATCGTTTCTGGATTATCAAACTTATAAGACTTAATCCCATAAGCTTGAGCCATCAGTTGAAAATCAGGAAGAGCATTAAAGACAGACTCTGATGTACGCCCTTCGTAGAAGGACTCTTGCCATTGACGTACCATACCAAGTGAGTGGTTATTCAACATAACAACCTTGATTGACACCTTGTAAATATTTAAAATAGCCAATTCTTGGTTCGTCATTTGGAAACCACCATCACCAACAAAGAGGATAACTTCTTTATCAGGATTAGCAATTTTAGCACCAATTGCTGCTGGAACACCAAATCCCATAGTTCCAAGGCCACCTGATGTCACCAATTGACGCTCATTTTGATATGGATAATACTGAGCTGTCCACATTTGATGTTGCCCAACGTCAGTGACAACAACTGCATCACCCTCGGTCAATTCACCGATACGCTCGATAACCGCCTGAGGCTGTACCATACGTTCTTTCTTATCGTAAGAACGTACACGCTCTTTATCTTTTTTGACTTTTTCAATCCATTTTTCAGTGTTATTCTTAACCACTGGTTCTGCTAAGAGCATTTCAAGAGCTTGCTTGGCATCACCAACAACTGGCAAATCTACCGCAATAATCTTGCCAATCTCAGCCGGATCCACATCAATATGAACAACCTTTGCATTCTTAGCAAATGTTTTTGGATTACCTGTCAAGCGGTCATCAAAACGACAACCTATGGCAATCATAAAGTCAGCATCAGTCATAGCAATATTAGCTGCATACGAACCGTGCATACCACCCATACCCAAAAAGAGGGGGTGACTAGTAGCAATTGTTCCCTGACCTAGAAGACTTGTAACAACAGGAATTTGGTAGCGTTCTGCAAAAGCAACTAGCTTCTTAGCAGATTCAGAATAAGCCACTCCACCTCCAGCTACAATAACCGGCTTCTTAGCTTTACCCAACTGTTTCAAGATTTTATTAATTTGCATCTCGTTTGGTCTTAGCGTCGGTTGGTAACTTGGAAGATTGATTTCAGGATCGTTGATGAAGGTAGTTTCCTTAGCTACAACATCTTTTGGAAGGTCTATAACAACCGGACCAGGACGTCCTGTCGTTGCGATATGAACCGCTTCTCGAATAATACGAGGAATATCAGCCGTATCACGAATCTGGTAGTTGTATTTGGTAATTGGCATGGTAATTCCGACAATGTCAGCTTCTTGGAAGGCATCTTTACCAATACCTGATGTTGCTACCTGACCCGTAAAGACCAGAAGAGGTACACTATCACTCATAGCATCTGCAATCCCAGTAATAGCATTCGTTGCACCGGGACCACTCGTTACAAGAGCAACACCAAGTTTCCCAGTTGATTTAGCATAACCTTCAGCTTCATGCAGGCTTCCTTGCTCATGACGAGACAAAATATGATTAATCTCTTCATTTTTGTAAATAGCATCATACAAAGGAAGAACCGCTCCGCCAGGATACCCAAAAATGGTTGAAATCCCAAGTTCGAGAAGTGTATCAAGAATCAAATCAGCACCAGAGCGTGCTTCTTCAAGTTCAATTTTCTCCACATGGACCTCCTTTAACAATTATTTTTTTCGAATTGTCTAAAAATTCAAAACCTTGTATACTATAATAACATTTTTAACTAAATTTGCAAGGGTTTCAGAGAAAAATATCACAAACTCTTCGAAAATAATATTCTTAGTTTTTTTCTTGTGCCTGACGTTCTGCTTTACGTTCTTCAAATTCTTCATCACTCATAAGAGTTCCTCCGACATTAGCTGATTTAGCAAAAGCAGTGTAACGGCGCAACCAGCCACTTGAGATCTTAGATTTGAAAGGCTTCAAGTGCTTACGGCGTGCTTCAAGTGTCACATCATCAACGAGCAAATCAAGGGTACGATTCGGAAGATCAATCACAATTTCATCCCCATCTTCAATCAGAGCTATATTGCCACCTTCCGCAGCTTCTGGAGATACGTGACCAATAGCAATACCACGAGTTGCTCCTGAGAAACGACCATCAGTAATCAGAGCAACATCCTTGCCAAGACCGCGGCCTACAATCTTAGAGGTTGGCGCTAACATCTCTGGCATACCAGGACCACCCTGAGGACCTTCGTAACGAATGACAACAACATGGCCCTTCTTAACTGTTCCATTATCAATCAATTCAAGAGCTTGAGCTTGTGAATCGCAACAAATAGCCTTACCACGGAAAGTTTTAACGGATGGATCTACACCACCAACCTTGATAACAGCCCCATCCTGAGCAATATTTCCATAAAGGATAGACAAACCGCCAACCGGTAAAATAGGTTGCTCGATTGGATGGATAATTTCTTCATTTTTGATTTTAGCACCAGCTACATTTTCTTTTAAGGTTTTACCAGTAACCGTAATACGATCACCCTTAATGGCACCTTTCTTGATCAACTGATTAATAATGGCTGGAACACCACCTGCTTCATGTACATCATGCATGGTATAGATGCTGGAGGGAGCAATTTTAGAGAGATAAGGTGTCTTCTTAGCAATATCATTAATGTCCTTAAGGTCATAGTCAATACCAGCCTCACGCGCAATAGCAAGGGTATGAAGAACGGTATTGGTTGAACCACCCATAGCCATATCTAGAGCAAAAGCATCATCGATGGCTTCTTTGGTCACAATATCACGTGGGCGAACATTATTTTTGATGTTATCCATTAATTTTGTGGCTGCTTGACGAACCAATTCACGACGTTCGTCTGAAACAGCTAGGATAGTACCGTTACCTGGAAGGGCAAGATCCAAAACTTCCATTAAACAGTTCATTGAGTTAGCAGTAAACATTCCTGAACATGAACCACAAGTTGGACAGGCATTTTTCTCTAAATAATCAAGCTCTTCCTTGCTCATATCTCCAGACTGGTAAGTACCTACAGCTTCAAACAAGCTTGATAAAGTAGCCTGATGACCAGTCATATCAACGCCACCCTTCATAGGTCCACCTGAACAGAATACCGCCGGCACATTAGTACGCATGGCTGCCAAAATCATTCCTGGTGTAATCTTATCACAGTTTGGGATATAGAACACACCGTCAAACCAGTGGGCATTAATAACGGTTTCTGCAGCATCAGCAATTAATTCTCGTGAAGGGAGGCTGTAACGCATCCCAATATGTCCCATGGCAATCCCGTCATCCACACCAATAGTATTAAACTCAAAAGGAATACCACCAGCTTCACGGATAGCCTCCTTGGCAATATCCGCTAATTCACGTAGGTGGACATGTCCTGGAACAATATCAATATAAGAATTACAAATAGCAATAAAGGGCTTTTGCATATCCTTAGAAGATTTAACCTGTCCAGTCGCATACAAAAGGCCACGTGCTGGTGCTTTATCAACACCAACTTTGATCATATCACTTCTCATGATTTTACCTTCAATCTATAAAATTTCTTACAACATATGTTACCACTTTGGAAGGTAATGTCAATTAATTTTCGGAATATTTCTGTAATTCCAAAAAATGACTTTTTAGTATCGAAACTATTTAAACAAAAAAGGAAGCCCTAAGACTTCCAAAATGATTATTTTTAAATTATTCAACGCTAAAGATATATGGGTACACAGGTTGGTCCCCTTGGAAGATTTCAACTTCGATATCTTCATGAATCTCTTCCAATTTTTCAGCGAGCGCTTGTGCTTGTTCTTGATTGCCTTCTTCGCCGACGTAAATCATAACAATTTCGCTGTCTTCGTCAATCATCTTTTCAAAGGTATCAAGAAGGGCTTGATCCATATCTGGTGTAGATACAAGAATCTTACCGTCTACCATACCAAGGATATCATTTTCATGAATTTCAAGGCCATCAATAGTTGTGTCACGTACTGCCAAAGTCACGCTACCACTTGTTACATCCGAAAGACTAACTGTCATAGCTTCAACATTAGCTTCGATACTTTGGTTTGGATCGAAAGCAAGCAAGCTTCTAAAGCCTTGTGGAACTGTACGTGTTTCAACAACAGCCGCATTAATATTCACTACTTCAGTGGCTGATTGTGCTGCCATAAAGATGTTTTTATTATTTGGCAAGATGATAACATTCTTGGCATTAACCTGCTCAATAGCCTTAACGATATCCTCCGTTGATGGGTTCATTGTTTGACCACCTGAAATCACATAGTCAACTCCTTGTGATTTAAAGATATCTGCAAGTCCATCTCCGGCAACAACTGCAATAAAGGCAAAGTCTTTAGGAGCAGAAGGCGAAGCTTGAATGGCTGCTGCTTTTTGAACTTGTGCATCGTGTTGTTTACGCATGTTTTCAACCTTAACTTTGACAAGAGCACCATATTTAAGGCCTTCTTGCATGACAAGACCCGGATCCTCTGTATGGACGTGAACTTTTACAATTTCATCGTCGTTAACAACAAGGAGAGAATCCCCAAGATTACTCAAGTAATTTTGAAACTCCTCATAGTCAAAGTCTCTCACATAAGTTGGACCTTGTTTGAGACCAATCACGATTTCCGTACAGTACCCGAAGGTAATATCTTCTGTTGCAACATGACCTGCAACTGCCTTATGATGTTCTGCATTGATCATCTCTGTCATAGTAGCAGGTGTCGCTTGGAAGTCCTCTGAAGCGATATACTCACCTGTTAGGGCTGACAAGAAACCTTCATAAATAAAGACTAAACCTTGACCACCTGAGTCTACTACACCAACTTCTTTCAATACTGGAAGCATCTCTGGTGTCTTAGCCAAAGCGGCCTTAGCTCCGTCAAGAGCTGCACGCATAACCTCAACAGTATCATTAGTAGACTCAGCTTTCTTAATCGCTGCTGAAGCTGCACCACGTGATACTGTAAGGATTGTTCCTTCGACAGGTTTCATAACAGCTTTATACGCAACTTCAACACCTGATTGGAAGGCGTGAGCTAGATCTTGGCCGTCAAGTTCCGTTTTATCCTTGATGCTTTGACCAAAACCACGAAACAATTGTGACGTAATAACACCTGAGTTACCACGGGCACCCATCAAGAGACCTTTAGACAAAATCTGACCAACTTCACCAACTGTTGAAGCTGTTTGATCTGCGACAGCTTTGGCTCCATTATCCATAGTCATTCCCATGTTAGTTCCAGTATCTCCATCTGGTACTGGGAAGACATTGAGTGAATTCACATATTCTGCTTGCTTACCTAGACGCGTTGCTGCTGCTTGGACCATCTCCTGAAGTAAGCTTGTTGTAATTTTAGACACTAGTTTTCTCCTACGACTTTGATATTTTGAACGTAAACATTTACTGCCTCTGTCTTAATACCGAGTTGATTCTCAAGATTAAATTTCACACGTTCTTGAATATTTTTTGAAACCTCACTAATCTTAACACCATAACTCATAACAGTGTAGACATCCACAGCGATACCTGCATCAGTAGATTTCACGACAACTCCTTTTGCGTAGTTTTCTTTTCCAAGAAGTGCTTGAAAATTATCTCGGATAGCACTCTTACTTGCCATACCGACAACGCCAAAAATTTCTGTTGTTGAACCGCCAACTACTGTTGCGATGACATCATCTGACAATTCGATTTGACCATCTTTTGTATTGATTTTTACAGTCATAATTACTACCTCAAAAAGTTTTTATCAGTTTATTCTATCATATTCGAGACTACTTGTAAAAAATAAGAAGAAGATACCTTTTAAATAAAAGCATCTCCCCATCATGTTATTATCTAAACTGTCTCTTTGCGAGATAATGACGATACATCACGTAGAGAAAGATCGCACGCCATATATTATCAACAACCGTTGCAATCCAGACACCTGCAAGGCCCATTCTCAAACTCACTCCTAGGAAGTAGCCTGAGAAAATTCGGATTAGCCACATCCCAATAGTCGTTGCGTAAAAAGGTATCTTGGCCTTCCCAAGACCTTGCCAGGCTGCTGTGAAGACTAAAGTCGCCGAAGTTACGGGATTTCCTAGGAATGAATAAAGAATAACGACCTGACTAGCAGCAATAGCTACTTTGTTATCTGTAAAGAAACTTGACAAGCCCCGGCCAAAAAGTAAGATGCTTCCAGAAACCAAAACCATCAAGAAAGTTGAAATCCAGTAAGACTCTCGTATAATACGCTTCATCTGCGCCGTATCCCCTCGCCCCAAACTATTGGCAACCAAGATAACCGTGGCTGTAGCTACCCCCATACCTGGCATATAGTTAAACTGGGTGAGATTTTCACCAATGGCATTACCACCAACAACTGCTGTACCAAAGGTAACGATGATGGCCACTATAACAACATCCCCTGCACGCATCATCAACCGCTCACCTGCTGCTGGTAGAACAATTCCCAACAATTCCTTGTTAAAAGGTTTGGTAACTTCAAACTGTTTCACATCCAATTTCATTGCAGTCCATAATATGACTGTCCCAACTAGGCGAGAAAAAACCGTAGCTGTAGCTACCCCAATAATCCCCCAATGTCCAACAAAAATAGCCAAAGAAGATAGAAGAGCGTTAAGAAGATTGGTCAAAAGACTGACGACCATGGAAATACGAGGACGTCCCTTGGCTCGTAGTATGTTACCAAAGGTAGTCATCAAAGCCAGAAAGATCACACCTCCACCGACTATAGCCAAATAGAGGCTGCCAGCCTGAGTCACAGATTGCTCAGTTCCCAGAAGATTAAGAATGGCTCCACCAAAAAAAATGGAGAGTAGACCCAAGACGATACTAAGAGCAAGAGTAATAATAATAGCATCCCAGATATCTCTGTTAGTCGCTTTAACGTCTCCTTTTCCTAGGCTTCTAGCAATGACACTAGCACTTGAAGCCCCCAGCGCAATGAAGATAGCCTGATAAATCGTAATGATATTATTGGCCACGGAAACCCCCGATATAGCAACAATACCAACCTGAGCTACTAGGTAAGAATCAACAATCCCCATCAACATTTGTAAGAGGTTCTCAGCCATAGCCGGTAAGGCTATGTTTAAAATTTTCTTTGTTTCTGTCATAATACTTTCTTTTATATTGATAAAAATAGGGCTGATTTCTCAGCTCCTATTTTTTTCTTATACACCAAGATAGCTCTCAACTGCTTTCTGCATATCAGCTGCAGCAACAACTGTTTTATGGCGAACTTCTGCACGTTCAAGTCCATCTACAGCAGCTGGGATATCTACTCCTGAAAGTTGGTGCAAGTCTTCTACCGCCTTGAAGTCATCACCACTATCTTTACCAGTAACAGCTGAAACCGCTACACGTGGGAACTTGTATGGACTAGCTGTTGAAGCGATAACTGTTGGTGTGTGATCATCTGTCTTTTGAACGTATGCTTCGTAAACAGCTGAGGCAACCGCTGTGTGAGGATCTTCAATATACTTGTCTTCTTCATAAACACGTTTGATTTCAGCAGCTGTTTCATCCTCAGTTGCAAATCCCGCTGCAAACAAATCAAGGATACCTTTATCTGCATCAGCCAAAGTGTACTCACCTTTAGTCACAAGCGCATCCATAAGCTCTTTAGTCTTAACCGCATCATTACCAAGGAGATGGAAAATCAAGCGTTCTAGGTTAGAAGATACCAAAATGTCCATAGAAGGACTTGTCGTTACCTTGAAGTCACGTTTCTTGTCATAAGTACCTGTTGCAAAGAAGTCTGTAAGGACATTATTTTCGTTAGAAGCACAGATTATTTTACCAACTGGAACACCAATTTGACCTGCATAGTAAGCCGCCAAGATGTTACCAAAGTTTCCTGTTGGTACTGTGAAGTTAACCTTATCCCCATTTTTGATATGACCTGCCTTCACCAACTGCGCATAGGCATACACATAGTAAACAACTTGTGGTACCAAACGACCAATGTTCATTGAGTTAGCTGATGAGAATTGCATATGATGAGTCAACAATTTCTTACGCAAATCAACATCGTTAAACATACGTTTCACATTTGTTTGGGCATCATCAAAATTACCGTCAATTGCAATAACATGAGTATTAGCACCTGCTTGAGTTGTCATTTGCAGTTCTTGGATTTTTGAAACGCCATCTTTTGGATAAAAGACAATAATTTCAGTTTCAGGGACATCTGCAAAACCAGCCATGGCAGCTTTACCAGTATCCCCTGATGTCGCTGTCAAAATAACAATCTTGTTATCAACACCTTGTTTCTTAGCTGATGTTGTTAGCAAATAGGGCAATATTGAAAGCGCCATATCTTTGAAAGCAATGGTAGAACCATGAAAAAGCTCAAGGTTGTAATGGTTTTGAAGTTTGACCACTGGAGCAATGGCAGCTGTATCAAACTTATCATCATAAGCATTTGTGATACAGTAATCCAATTCTTCTTCAGTAAAATCATCCAAGAAAGCAGACAAAACTAATTTAGCAACTTCTTGGTAAGAAGCATCTTTCAAGTGATCAAAGTCTAAAGTAACTTCAGGTGTTGTCAGCGGAGTGAACAAGCCACCATCTGTTGCCAATCCTTGAAGAATAGCCTGACTAGCTGTTACTTTATTGTTTTCGTCACGTGTTGATTGGTATACAAGTGTCATGGTAAATCCTCTTTTTTAGATAGTCTTTGACTCTATTGTAGCATAATTGTCAGAAAATTTCTACACATATTGTAACTTGTGAGAGAATCATTCGGATTTCACTTGTTTAATTTCATTTAAATATCGGAAAAAATCCGGAATTTCTATCCCAGATTTTCTTTTAAAATTTATCTTTGGTATCATTCCTTTGGTATCATTCTTAGTTGAAAAATTGATATCTTTTGATTTACCCTTACCACACTATTCTTTGAAGTTACTGTGTCCCTTGATTCTTTTAATTTTTGACCAGGATTGAAGTAAACAGTTACCATCCTATCAACATTAAATCTCTTTAAACTTATTAGTCGCTCTATCCCCTTCATATGGAGATCCTTGATGACCTCATTTCCTGAGGATTGAGAAGATGCACTGTGGCATTCAAACCAAGTCCTTCTTCTTTTGTCATAGAACTCTCTTTATTTTACCGTAAGGTTATTATAACAATTTTTTAAAGCGTTTTCTATCTTATTCAGGAAAGCCCTTTATTTTTAATTTGGATAAGCACTCTAATATAGTAGCCTTTAGCAAAAAAGTAGCCCTCATAGAGCTACTTTAGGCTATCACTTAACCTTTGTAGTCAAAGGCAACTTCGACAATTTCTTTCAATTCTGAAATAAGAGGTTCTTTGGAATTAGCAAGTTGTATCTTGGTCTTCGTACGCATGCTCTGCCAAAGTATAGACAGTGTCTTGAAGAAGTTTCTTCGTAACCCCTTGGCCTTTCCAGTTCATGTTGATACCCACGGCAACACCCAATTCGTAAACTTTTTGTGCCAAAACTTCAACCAATTCGGCATCTGATTGTTTATCAATACCCCATCCCATAAAACGAGTAATGTCTGCGTAATCCTTGTCTGCACGGAAGTAATCATCTTTAGGGAACATAGCATGTTTTTGAGGATTACGACCATTGTAACGGATTACGTGAGGCATCAAAATCGCATTGGTACGTCCGTGTGGAATGTCAAACATAGGACCGACCTTGTGAGCTAGTGAGTGGTTGATACCAAGGAAAGGCATTGGCAAAGGCCATACCAGCCATTGTAGACGCATTATGCATCTTTTCACGTGATTCTTCATCAGCAAAGTGGTAAGAATGTTCGAGATTTTCAAAAACAAGTTTAATCGCTTGAAGTGAGAGGCCACGTGTATAGTCGCTAGCCATTACTGATACGTAAGACTCAATAGCGTGCGTCAAAACGGTCCATACCTGTATCCGCTGTAACACTAGCAGGCACACTTATTACTAAAGCAGGGTCAACGATGGCCATATCTGGAGTCAAAGCGTAATCTGCCAATGGATACTTGATGTGAGTTTCACTATCAGTGATAACCGCAAATGACGTCACTTCTGATCCTGTCCCTGAAGTTGTTGGGATACAGATGAATTGTGTCTTCTGAGCGTAAGGAATCTTGTAGGTACGTTTACGGATATCCAAGAATTTTTGTTTAGCACCGAAGAAGCTTACATCTAGGTATTCAAAGAACATCCAGATAGCCTTAGCAGCATCCATTGCAGAACCACCACCAAGAGCGATAATCACATCTGGTTGGATGTCTACAAAACGTTCCAACCCTTTATAAACTGTATTGTAGATGGATTTGGCTCAACATCTGAGAAAACATCTACTGCTGGTCTATGGCGGTTAAGTTCCAATTGCGTTTAACCAAGTCAGCGTAACCAAACTGAACCATACCAGGGTCACAAACCAACATCACCCGGTCAGCTTCAATGTGATGCAAGTAAGTTATTGAATCTTTTTCGAAGAAGATTTTTGTTGGGACACGAAACCATTGCATGTTATTGCGACGCTTTGACAATGTCTTGACATTCAAGAGATCAAATGAGCTAACATTGTGTGAAATTGAGTTATGACCATGTGAACCACAACCAAGAGTTAATGATGGAATCATGTTGTTATAGATATTACCAATGCCACCTTCAGCCGATGGACTATTCACCAAGACACGGCAAGCTTTCATACGGATACCGTATTGGAGTTGGAGCTCTTCATTTTCAGTGTGAATAACAGCTGTATGTCCAATACCTCCCAAATTGAGCACGCCTTCTACTTTTTTGAATCCATCTTCAACGCCATCAGATTTGATAAGGATAAGTACTGGAGACAATTTTTCCAAGGCAAGTGGGTGTTCCATTGTTGCATCTGGAATTTCTGCCAAAAGCATTTTTGTTCCTTCAGGTACTTTAAGACCAGCTTTTTCAGCAATTTCGATAGCTGAGTGACCTACAATAGCGCCGTTTATAGCTATACGTGCTTCATTAAGAACTACTTTTTCCAATTTAGCAATATCAGCTTTTTTAGAAATAATGACACATTGATGTGCTTCAAATTCAGCCTTAACTTCATCATAAATAGCTGCGTCAACGATAGCTGCTTGTTCAGAAGAACAAATCATACCATTGTCAAAAAGTTTTTGAAACGATGAGATCATTGACAGCACGCTTAACTTTAGCATCAGCAGCAATATAAGATGGGACATTCCCAGCGCCTACACCAAGAGCAGGTTTAACCAGTTGAATAAGCTGCCTTAACCATACCAGGCCCACCAGTCGCAAGTACTGTGGCAATCTTAGGATGGTTCATCAAAAGAACAGTTGCTTCGATAGATGGCTCTTCAATCCACTGAATACAGTTCTTAGGTGCACCCGCTTCAATAGCTGCATTACGGACGATACGAGCTGCCTCTGCAGATGATTTTTGAGCTGATGGGTGGAAGGCAAAGACAATAAGAGTTGCGAGTCTAAAGAGCGATAAGGGCTTTGAAAATCGTTGTTGAGGTTGGGTTAGTTGTTGGTGTCACCCCACAGATAACGCCTACTGGCTCAGCGATAGAAACCAAACCTTGTTCTTTATCTTCAGCGATAACGCCTACTGGCTTGTCATATTCAATACTATTCCAAATGTATTCAGAAGCATACATGTTTTTGATGGCTTTATCTTCATAAATACCACGGCCTGTTTCATCAACAGCCAATTTTGCCAAATACATATGTTTATCTAGAGCAGCAATCGCAGCTTGGTGAACAATGTGGTCCACTTGCTCCTGCGTAAAGTTAGCCATGGCATCGAGGGCTTCAACACCTTTTGTTGCCAATTCATCTATTACTGTTTGAACATCTTTAGTTTGTTTAGTCATATGAAACTCCTTTGAATGCTTGTTAAAAACTTCACAAGTTTTAACACAAATCTATTACAGTGTTTATACATATTATGTAAACCCTTACATGTATAAAAATAAAGAAATCCGTCCATTTTGGACAGATTTCATCACTTTTTACCAAATAATAACACGATCTTCTGGGGCACGCCACATGCCGTCTCCCTCTTTGACGTCAAATTCTTTGTGAAATTCGTCGAAGTTGGTCACGATAACATTGGTACGCCATTTAGCTGGGGCATGAACATCCACGCTAGCCAACATTTGCATATATTCTTCACGTGCCTTCGTACGCCAAATCGTCGCAAAGTTGATAAAGAATTCTCGAACCGAAAAATCTTCATCACGTTTAGCTGCTTCTAAGGCACACGCCACACCACCAAGGTCTGCCACATTCTCAGAAACAGTCAGTTTGCCGTTGACCTTAGCACCATAAGAATCCAAGCCCTCAAACTGGTCCACAATTTTATCAGTACGTTCTTTAAAGGCTGCGTAATCGTCTTCAGTCCACCAGTTCTTAAGACTACCGTTTTCATCGAAGGAAGCACCATTAGTATCAAAGGCATGGGAAATCTCGTGAGCAATTACAGCCCCAATACCACCATAGTTGGCTGATGAACTTTGCGCAATATCATAAAAAGGTGCTTGCAGGATAGCTGCCGGGAAAACAATTTGGTTCTGCTGTGGATCATAGTAAGCATTAACCATGTGGGCAGGCATGTGCCACTCACTACGATCAACAGGTTTATTCCACTTGCTCCAGCTATGAGCAATTGAAATTTCAACTAACTTCTGTGCATTCTCAACCAGTGACAAGTTCTCATCAATAATCTTCTTGTCATAGGTCTCTGGCAATTTTTCTGGATAACCGATATGAGGTGTGATGACATTCAGCTTCGTTATAGCTTTTTCGCGCGTCTCAGGAGCCAACCAATCCGCTGTTTGAAGGCGTGATTTATAAACGTCAATCATAGTTGCTACTTTGGCTTCGACGTCTGCCTTGGCTTCTGGCGAGAATTTCTCACCTGCATACCAAAGTCCTAGAGCCTGATTGTAAGGTCCTTGTGCCAAGTAGAAAGCTGCTTTTTTCTTATCCATAGCTTGTGGTGTTCCTGAAAGCGCACGGCTATATTTTCCAGATAGAACACGAAGTTCGTCTGTCAAATAGGCATTCCATGATGTTGTAGCATCGATAAGTAGGACCGCCTTTAGTAACTCCCAATTTGCTTCTGAGTAATATTCCGCCGCGAATTCTGTCCAGAAGCGCTCTTCAGAGACGATAACCTTGTCAGGGACTTGTCCCAAGATTTCTGTGAAGATACTATCAAGTGGGAGTTCAGGCGCCAGCTTGGTGAAATCTGCCCAATCATATGGGTGGTAGAGTTCTACATACTCTGAAGATTCTTCGTGCGAAAGGACATACTTAGCCAACTTAGCATCAAGGTCAATAACCTTATCCAAGAGGTCTTTGATTTCCTCAGCTGTAAAGCCATATTTCCCCAAGAGTTCTTCTTGCATCTCACGCCAAATTTCTAAAAGCTCCTTTCCCTTCTCATTATCCTCCGTATAATAGGTAGTATCAGGCAAAATAATACCCGGTGCGTCAGCCCAGAGGACATTTAATTGAGCATTCATAAAGTCTGGAGACACACTGAATGGAAACTCATTGGGCTTACCAGACATCTCATACTCAGCAATTTTCGAAGCAAATTCTGAGAATGAGGAAAGCTTCTTGTATTCTTCAATCAAAGGTTTAACAGGCTCTATACCAACTGCCTCACGTCTATCATAGTCCGCAGTCATACGGTGAAACTTTATAAAGTTTTGTAGAATGGCATTGTCAGGAACATTCTCTCCTGCCAACCACTGATCAGTTGTTTCAAGCATGAGGTCTTCAATTTCATCTGCTAAATCTGAGAAACCACCTGTACATGGTTTGTCATCTGGAATCACTGCTGTCTTTTCCCACTCACCATTAATCGCATGGTAAAAATCATCTTGTAAGCGTGTCATTACACTTCCTCCATCAACATAAAAGTGTTTTTATTATAACAAAAATTCCCAGCAAAAACATTTACTGAGGAAAGTTTGTCTTATTTAACTAAGATTGATAGGGTTTGATAAGGTTTTAGGCTTACCTTTTCAGTAAGCTCCGCATCGTCATAGTTGGACAAGAGCACGCGCCCTGCTTGGTATTCTTCTGGAATCCCCACTTCAGCTTCACTTCCATAAAAATTATTGAGCACCAAGAGTTTTTGATCGCCTAAGTAGCGTCCAAAGACGTAGACCTGTTGACTATCTTCAAGTGCTGGCTGGTAGCTTCCTTCTGAAATGATCGGCATTTCTTTACGCAAGCGAATTAATTCTTTATCGAATTTAAAGATTGATCTATTAATCTCATTTTCAACGTTAATGTCTTTGTAAGATTTACTAGCTTTCAACCATGGAGTACCTGTTGAAAAACCTGCATTCTCAGAAGCATCCCATTGCATTGGCGTACGAGAATTATCACGTGACTTAGCTTGGGTAATCTTGAAGGCTTGCTCAGGAGATTTACCTTGGTCCAAAAGCATTTGATAAGCATTGATGGATTCCACATCTACGTAATCTGCCATCGAATCATAGTCTGGATCAACCATCCCGATTTCTTCACCCATGTAGATGTATGGTGTTCTACTTGACAAGTGAATGCTAGCGGCTAGCACGGTCGCTCCTTCATCACGGAAGTTCTTGATATCCAAAAAGCGATTCAAGGCACGAGGTTGATCATAGTATTTCCCCGTATCCCCAAAATGGTGCCCAAGCAGAGCCGCCAAATTTAGACAACCAATCTGTTGTCTGGTCCTGAATAAAGTAGAAATCTTGATAATACTTGTCCCCAGCCAATGCTTTTTGAAACTACTCATGCTCCGTTGAGCAATGGTTAAGCACCATGTCTAGCATAAAGTCAATCTTGTGTTCTTTACCAACTCGGACCATTTCTTCAAAATCAGCCATATCCCCAAATACAGAATTTACCGCTGTATAATCTGAAATGTCGTAACCATTGTCACGTTGTGGGCTTGGATAAAAAGGATTAAGCCAAACCATATCCACGCCTAGTTCTGACAGATAAGGCATTTTTCAATGATGCCTCTGAAATCACCGATTCCATTTCCTGTAGTGTCCCTATATGATTTCGGATAGATTTGATAAATAACCTTTGTTTTATCTAATGCCATATTTAATTCCTTTTCCGAACTTTTAAGTCAAAAGTTGGGACTATTGTCTCCACTCCTTATGCGTGATTATTTTGTGCGATGAATGATCATAAGAATATCACCACATTTGATATTACGTGGAAGATTCCCTTCAACATCCGCTTGAAAATCATCTTGATTTGTAATGATAACTGGTGTTTCAGTGATAAGACCTGCACCTTTAATCGCTTCCACATCAAAAGTGATAAGTTTTTGACCAACAACAACCTTATCCCCTTGTTCATATGTGCTTCAAATCCTTTTCCGTCAAGGCTAACAGTATCCATACCGATGTGTATCGACATTTCAACACCTTCCTCAGAAACAATGCCTACTGCATGCTTATTTGGGAAGAGTACTGTCACTGTACCATTTACTGGTGAAACCAATTCACCTTGATTTGGTTCGATAACAAGACCCTATCCCATCACACCTGATGAGAATACTGGGTCTGTCGCTTGGCTAAGCAATTTAACTTGACCAGCAAGTGGACTAATAACCTCTGTTGTTTCAGTAAAAACAGTTGGTTCTACCAAACCTTCTGAAGCTTCTTTAAGTGTTTCTTGTGCATGTCCATCTTCCTCTGTTTTCGTTAAAAATCCAGTTTTGTGAAAGAGGAATATCAATACCATAGCAGCCACAATATCAACAACCATAATAATCGCAAAGATTCCCCAATATTGGGGTTTAATAGAGAGAATAGCTAGAAGACCACCAATACCAATAGAGTTTGCTTGGACGCCAAAGACTGTTGAAAGTAATCCTGATAAGGCAGAATCAGACATCCCTGCTACTAATGGATAGACATACTTAACGTTAATACCAAATAGTGCTGGTTCAGTGACACCAAGATAAGCTGAAATAATTGCTGGAAGTGAAATCTATGCTTCACGTTCATCATGACGTTTAATAAAATAGTAAGCAAACACTGCTGAACCCTGCGCAATGTTAGAGAGGGAAATCCATTGGTCATAAACCAGTACCACCTGCCGTACGCACCAATTCAAGGTCAATAGCATTAGTCATATGGTGAAGACCAGTGATAACGAAAGGCGCATAGAAGGCACCAAAGATTGGCACCTTTGAAAAAATAATAGTTGTATATTTTTTTGCCAACAAGTAAGGATGAGATGAAAAAATATCAGATTGTTTATAAAGATTTAGAAAAAGCTATCCACTGTCAAAAGTATCAAGTTGGTGACTTCCTGCCAACCGAGCAAGAATTAGTAGAAACTTTCAAAGTCAGTCGATACACCATACGAAAGGTATTGTCTTTACTCGTTGAATAAGGTCTGGTTAAAAAGATTCATGGGGCAGGTTCTCAAGTTATTAGTCAAGAACAAGTGAACTTCCCTGTATCTGACTTAACCAGTTACCAAGAACTCATAGAACAACAAGGCCTTAAATCACAAACTAACATTATCTCTCTAGACAAAATCATCGTTGACATCATTCTCTCAGAGAAAACGGGATTTTCAAGAAGCCAACAGGTTTGGTGTCTTATTCGGCAAAGGATAGTTGATGGCTGTGCCTCTGTTGTTGATATTGATTACCTTGATGTGAGACTTATGCCTCAACTCAACCGCAGCATCGCTGAGAACTCCATCTATGATTATCTTGAAAATCAGCTCCACCTTAGCATTTCTCATGCCTTTAAAGAAATCACCATTGACAACACTAGCGAGCAAGACAAAATCCTCATCGATATCGGTAAAGATCATCACGTCGTCTGCATACGCTCAAAAGTTTATCTGAATAATGGAAATCAGTTCCAGTTCACTGAAAGCCGACATAAACTTGAAAAGTTCAAATTTGTCTATTATGCCAAGCGTCATCACTGAAGCTAAAGACCCGACCAACATAAAAAGTATCGGACACATAAACGTCCGATACTTTTTAGTTTTTACGAATAGGATCCGCTAAATACTCCGCACGAGCACCACCAATCAACTTAGGGCGACTCGCCAAAGCAGTCACATGGGCACCTCCTAATTCTGAAGTAATAGGGCGAAGAGGAACCTGAACCCTTTTCACATGCATACCAATAGACGTATCCCCAATATCAATACCAGCCTGAGCCAATATCTCTTCTACCTCAACAGGATCCTCCATGTAATCAAAAGCAGCCAACTGACCACTCCCACCAGCATGCAGAGTTGGAAGCACATTGACAATTTCCAAATCTTTAGCCAAAGCAAGCTCACGCTCAACAACTAAAGCCCGATTCAAATGTTCACAGCCTTGTACAGCCAAGTAAATTCCTTTAGGTTCCAAAACCTCAAGAATAGTTTTTACAATTCGTTGACCAATTTCACGACTAGAAGCTTTTCCGATAATTCCACCAACAACCTCACTGGAAGATAAACCTAATACAAATATGGCTCCAGATCCAATTGCCGAACGCTCAACAATGTCTTCAACAAGTACACGTGTTTTCTCTTCTAAATCTAGCAACATCACAGACCTCCTTTAAACAACAGCTGTATTCAAGATTCGAACAATAAGATAGTACAAAATCATAAAAAAGATAAGGAAAAACAGCCCTAACAGTAGCAGCTGCATACGACGCTTATTACTTAGATCCCATGTAAAACCAAATCCCATCAAAAAAGGACCAAAACTATAGCCAAGCATAAACCATAGGTCTGCACGCTCTATATGCCAAAAAGAAGAAATAAAAGCCACAAGACCTATTAAGGATAGAATCCAAGAAAAAGTCCAACGATCTGATTTAGCCAATACTAAACCGATTAAGAAGCATCCCAAAGCAGGCATGATAATAAATGATAGGGTCATAAAATAAAACATGCCATTATTATAGCATGTTTTATAGATTCATGTTAGTGGCGGTTAATAACACCATAAGCAAAAATGAAGGCAATAGCAGCAATACCAACAACAATGGCCATGATGCTCCAAAAAATGGTCATAGCACGGTGTCCCTTGCGATTGTTGAAAGGAAAGCCCCAACCAATAATGATAACACCAAGCAAGCCAAGCCATATTTTATAAGTGATAACAATCGTCCCATCAAAATAAGCAAAAGCAACCAAACCTAGGCCTAGTAAGGAAATCAAATAGGACCACTTCCCCTTCAAAAATGAAGGCAAGGCCCAACCAAATAACAATAAACCAAGTAGAGCAAGAGCTCCACCACCAAAAAATACAGGTACAATATAATTATCAAACATATTCATACTATAGCATATCTTAAAAAGTTAGGAAATAGGTCCTATTATCTTAAAAGGGCTATCTCTTAAATAAAGTCCAGATAGAAGATTAGTCTTTGTTTATCTATCGACAAAGACTTTCTCATTATTCTGCTACAAAAAACAAGATCCTTCCTGGATCTTGTTTTTACAGTCTAATTAAGCTTTGTTTGCTGAACCAAATACATCGATACGTTCTTCAACAGCTTCTGTAATAGCTTCGAAACCTGGTTTCAAGAATTTACGTGGGTCGAAGAGTTTCTTCTTGTCGTATTCTGCTTCATTTGCTTCGTATTCAGCAACAAATTTACGTGTTGCGTTAGCAAATGCGATTTGACATTCTGTGTTAACGTTAACTTTAGCAACACCAAGTTTGATAGCTTCTTGGATTTGATCATCAGGAATACCTGATCCACCGTGCAATACGATTGGGAAACCTGGTACAGCTTCTGTCAATTTTTGCAAGTGGTTAAGGTCAAGACCTTCCCAGTTTTCTGGGTAAGGACCGTGGATGTTACCGATACCTGCAGCCAAGAAGTCAACACCAGTTGCAACCATAGCTTTAGCATCTTCGATTGGTGCCAATTCACCTCTACCGACGATACCGTCTTCTTCACCACCGATAGTACCAACTTCAGCTTCAACTGAGATACCTTTGGCGTGTGCTTTTTCTACAATTTCTTTCGCCAATTTAAGGTTTTCGTCAATTGGAAGGTGTGAACCATCAAACATGATTGAAGTGTAACCAACTTCGATACACTCAAGAGCATCATCGTAGTGACCGTGATCAAGGTGAATAGCAACTGGTACAGTGATTCCCATTGATTCAACCAATTCTTCGATAAGAGCTTTACACAATTTGTAACCACCCATGTACTTAGCTGCACCCATAGAAGTTTGGATAAGTACTGGAGCTTTTTTAGCTTCTGCTGCACGCAAGATAGCTTGAGTCCACTCAAGGTTATTTGTGTTAAATCCACCAACTGCATAACCATTGTCACGAGCTGCTTGAACAAATTTTTCTGCTGAAACGATTGCCATTATAAAGGCCTCCTATATTTTTTTGGGTTTGAACCCGTTTACATGTTTATTTTATCACAATTAGACTCAAAAAACTAGTTTTTCTATGATTTGTAAGCGTTTTGATTTTTTTAATATAAAAAAAACCAGTCTCTTGACTGGTTACTCTGCGGAAAGAGGGACTTGAACCCTCACGACCTAAAGCGGTCACAGGATCCTTAGTCCTGCGCGTCTGCCAATTCCGCCATTTCCGCTAACAACATTAGTTATTATATCAAGTTTGATAATCAATGTCAATACTTTTTTGAAAGTTTTTTGAAACTCTCTTTTGTCTCTTTCGAAACAACTATTGTATAATACCATTTATTGTATGCTATTGTCAATAAGCTTTTTGACTTTTTTAGCTTTTCCGAAACATTACATTTATACTATCTGGAGTTAGTCTAAACGATTTTTCAAAGCAGCTAATCTTTCTTGAAGAGGAGCTAAGTAAACTTCTTCTCCAAAGCCACGATTTTTGAGCCCATCCTCTGCACAAGTTAGCAGAGCCTCTGTCAAAGGCAAGATCAATTTTAAATCAGTCTTTGAGATTTTCTTTTTCGAAAACAAGCAACGAATTCTAGGATAATCATAATCAAAAACTTCAAATAAAGATGTGCCTTTTAAAATACTTTCTAGTGCCTCTAAGTTAACTAAAAGTCCAAGATGAAGGGCTGCTGGTACAAAAGTCGCTGAGAAAGGCTGAGTACAAACACTTCGAAACTCAACGGTTCCCCTAGTCGTTAAATCTTGAAATTGATAAGAACGATGCGTTTGAAAGTCGTCCTCACTCGGCTGAATTGAAACTTCTTTACCATGAATAGACCAGGCTTGAATAGCTGGTTTATTCAAGTAGTCTTTAGCACGAATAGGTTCAAAATAGTAAGTCACTTCACCCCTCGTAGCTGTAAAAATTGCAGTCTCGGATAGATAAGAAAAATAGTCATCTTCGTTTTCAAACACCTTCGGAAATACCCCCGCATTTTCCTCAAACACACCATGCATGGAATTCTCCCAGAAAACATCACGTGAAAGCGCAAGATCCCAATCAGAACCCCAAAATTAAGAGTTTGCCAATAATACCGCCTTGGGTCCCTCTATTTGATTAAAAGCATTTAGAACTCTCGAATAGGATGTTTTTGAGACATCTAACTGTACCTGACTTCCACAGATAAAAGAGCCATATTCAGGGTAATCGTGAAAGAAAGGATCATTCTTTGCTTTAGAGAGCTCAAGAAAATTCATAAGCATCTTATAACGAGGAGATTTAACAGGCCTATTATCATTTTTTGCCCAGTTTGGATTTACGCCCCATCCTTGCAACTCATGATTATGGTCACGAAGATACGGTTGAATCATACTGAGGTAAGTGCCTAGACGTTCCTCAACTTCAGCAATGCGGCTAGCCTTTGCAAAAGCAAATTCAATTATATTGTATGAGACCTCAAAAAGAATCATATCACCAGAAACCTGATCAATAAGCTGAATAGGATTATTATCATAATCAAACTTATCCGCATGAAAATCAAAATTATTTAGAAGATAGATGAATAGCTATTTCGATAGAGAAACATCAGTAGCATTCACACTCAAATTAACTACAGGGTATTCCAACTCGATTTCAACAAATAGTTCAGGATGATCTTTGATTGGCTTATAGTACCTTTGTTTAAGCAGCTCCTTGACTCTTGTCACAATAAAATCCCCCATGTAAAAATAAGTTTTTTCCATTATATCAAAATATTCAGACCATTTATAGTTTGAATATACAATATAAGTGCACAATAAAAACTCATAAGATTTTCTAGTAAAATAGAATTGAACGAACTAGTTACGAAAGGAAGTCTTATGAGCTACCATCACTTTACCATAGAAGAGCGTGAAAGTATTCTCGTTTACCGTACGCAAGGCCTAAATTTGTCTCAAATTGCTAAGTTACTTCATCGTTATCCCTCTAGTATTAGTCGTGAGTGAAAGCGACATCTAAGAGAAGGAAACTATTCTCCATGTCATGCACAGAAATCCTACTATATTGCTAAATCACACTTTGGGCGGAAACGGATACTTGAAATAGATCGCAATTTAAGCAATACCGTCCGTCAAACATCTATTTCTCGAGTATCAATGGTCTCCTGAAGAAATAGAAGGTCGGTTGAGATTAGAGTATGGAAAGGCTGTTATTAGTTATCAAACAAGTTATAGAGCCATTTACAAAGAACATTTTGATAACAACTCACTATCTCATGGTGCTCGTGGTTGTCATTCGCAAGCTCCGCCATCGTGGCAAAAAGCGTCATACAAAAGGTTATGTCGAAAATAGAGGGAAAATCTCTATATCTCATACAATTCAAGAAAGACCCAAAGATGCTAATAACCGAACTAGAATAGGAGATTGGGAAGCCGATACTGTTGCAGGTAAAACTGGAAAATCTTGTTTAGTGACTCTAACTGACCGTTATTATCGTTTTCTAAAAATCCAGAAGGTAGCTGTCAAGAAAAGTAAGTTGGTAATAGAAGCTATGGTAAAAATGCTAGAACCCTTGACCAAGCATACTGTGACTCCTGATAGAGGGAAAGAGTGTCCCTATCATCAGAAGTTGTGTGATCAATTAAAAATTTAAGTCTATTTTCCTGATCCCCATGCTCCATGGCAACGAGGGACTAATGAGAATACGAATGGACTACTAAGAGAACATTTTCCCAAAGAGAGTGATGTAACATTGGTTAATGATCAGATTATTCAGCTGTGGAAGAACAAACTTAATAATAGCCCACAAAAATATCTTAACTGGAAAACACCTTATGAAGTATTTTATGGGGAAAGTATGCACTTAATTTGACAATTCAAGATATGAAAAACGCCTGCTTACGAAAAATAACAGTATTATCTTTCGTAAACAAGCGTTACATGCTTATTTATTCCCTTTTTTATGATGAGTGTTCCCGCTGGGCGTCTGCCCAGCGGTAGACCAGAGCTAGACTAAGAAAAGCTAAGCTATTCCATCATCATAACACTCAACAAAATTGATAAAAATTAAACAAGTTCGATAATTGCCATTGGGGCAGCATCGCCACGACGTGGTTCTGTTTTAAGGATACGAGTGTATCCACCGTTACGTTCAGTATAACGAGGTGCGATTTCTGAGAAAAGTTTTTGAAGAGCAGTTGTTGATGTATATTTATCAGTTGCTTCATCATAGCTTTCAGATGCAATTTCGTTACGTACAAATGCAGCTGCTTGACGACGTGCGTGCAAATCACCACGTTTACCAAGAGTAATCATTTTTTCAACTGTTTTACGGATTTCTTTAGCACGTGCTTCAGTTGTAACGATTGCTTCGTTAATGATAAGATCTGTAGTCAAATCACGAAGAACCGCTTTACGTTGAGAGCTTGTGCGTCCAAGTTTACGGTATGCCATGTTATCCTCCTATATTATTATTTATCATTTTTAAGTCCAAGTCCAATATCAGCCAATTTAACTTTGACTTCTTCAAGTGATTTACGACCTAGGTTACGGACTTTCATCATTTCAGGCTCAGTCTTCTCTGTCAAATCATGAACGGTATTGATACCGGCACGTTTCAAACAGTTATATGAGCGTACAGACAAATCAAGTTCTTCGATGGTACGATCAAGCAATTTTTCATCGTTCACTTTTTCAGTTTCCTTCATCACATCTGTAGCTTTAGCCACATCAGTAAGATCCGTAAACAAATTCAAGTGTTCAATCAAAACTCGAGCCGAGAGACCGAGGGCATCTTCTGGGATGATTGTTCCGTTTGTCACGATTTCGATTGTCAATTTATCAAAACCATCATTGCTACCTACACGAGCAGGTTCAACTTGATAATTGACTTTTTTCACTGGTGTGTAGATTGAATCTACAGCCAAAGTTCCCACTGGTGCATCATCTTTTTTATTTTCTTCTGCTGGAACATAACCACGGTTTGTAGATACTGTCATTGTTGCTTGGAATGAAGCACCCTCAGCGATAGTAAAAAGATAATGATCAGGGTTAACAATTTCAATGTCACTATCAGTCAAGATATCTCCAGCAGTAACCTCAGCTGGACCTTGAACATCAAGTTCAATTGTTTTTTCGTCTTCGACGTAAGATTTTACAGCAAGTCCCTTAATATTAAGGATAATTTGCATCACGTCTTCACGGACGCCTGGTACGGTATCAAACTCGTGGAGCACTCCATCAATTTTAATTGATGTTACGGCAGCACCTGGAAGTGATGACAAGAGTACACGACGAAGAGAGTTACCCAAAGTTGTACCATAACCACGTTCTAGTGGTTCGATGACAAATTTGCCGTAATCTTTATTTTCATCAATTTTTGTTATTATTGGTTTTTCAAACTCAATCATTTATTATACTCCCTCGAAACGAATCTTGTGTACTATTGTTATTAAAAATTACACACGACGACGTTTTGGAGGACGAGCACCATTATGTGGTACAGGAGTTACATCACGGATTGCTGTTACTTCTAGACCAGCAGCAGCAAGAGCACGGATAGCAGACTCACGACCTGAACCAGGACCCTTAACAGTTACTTCAACTGTCTTAAGACCGTGTTCTTGTGCAGATTTAGCAGCAGCTTCAGAAGCCATTTGGGCAGCAAATGGTGTAGATTTACGAGAACCTTTGAAACCAAGAGCACCAGCTGATGACCAAGCTACAGCATTACCATGCACATCTGTAATCATAACAATAGTGTTATTGAAAGTAGCGTGAATGTGAGCAATACCAGATTCGATATTCTTTTTCACACGACGTTTACGTGTTGGTTTAGCCAATGTTTTTACCTCCTATTGTATTTTAGATTATTTTTTCTTACCTGCAATCGCAACAGCTTTACCTTTACGAGTGCGGGCATTGTTTTTAGTGTTTTGCCCACGGACAGGAAGTCCACGACGGTGACGGATACCACGGTATGAACCGATTTCCATCAAACGTTTGATGTTAAGGTTAACCTCACGACGAAGGTCACCTTCAACTTTGATTGCATCCACTTCACGACGAATAGCGTCTTCTTGATCATTTGTCAAATCTTTAACGCGGATGTCTTCAGAAACGCCTGCAGCAGCCAAGATTTTCTTAGATGTTGCAAGTCCGATACCGTATACGTAAGTAAGTGAAATTACTACACGTTTATCGTTTGGAATGTCAACTCCAGCAATACGAGCCATGATTTCTCCTTTCTATATTATCCTTGACGTTGTTTGTGTTTTGGATTTGTTGGACAAATTACCATAACACGACCGTTACGACGAATAACTTTACAGTATTCGCAAATTGGTTTAACCGATGGTCTTACCTTCATGTTTTAATCCCTCCAATTATTTCGATTATTTAAAGCGGTATGTGATGCGTCCACGTGTCAAATCATAAGGACTCATTTCAACAGTCACACGGTCACCGACCAAAATACGAATGTAGTTTTTACGGATTTTACCAGAAACTGTCGCCAAAATTTGGTGTCCATTTTCCAACTCAACAGTAAACATAGCATTAGGCATAGTTTCAACAACTTTACCTTTAATTTCAATCACGTCTTCTTTTGCCACGCAAAAGTCCCCCCTAAAATTTCGATTTGATTTCCTCTGAGCACAGAGGTAACAATTATAAGTCAGACTAAAGTATTATAACATGCCAAAGTCTGATACGCAAGTAAGATTCTATAATTATTTAATTGCTGCAATCGCTTTTTTAACATCAGCGAATACATCATCAATGTCCTGGTTTCCTTGAATATCTGATACAAGACCAAGCTCACGGTAGTGTGCAATAATTGGCTCACCTTGAGCAATGTTTACATCTAGACGACGTTTAACAGTTTCAGGTTTGTCATCTTCACGTTGGAAGAATTCATGTCCACCACAAACATCACATGTTCCTTCAACCTTAGTTGGGTTGAATACTTTATGGTAAGTGGAACCACATGAGCGACAAATGAAACGACCAGAAAGACGTTCAACCAAGCTCTCTGGATTAACTTCAATATTAATCACCCCGTCAAGTTTAATATCTAGTGCTTTCAATGTTTCATCCAAAGCGTGAGCTTGTTCAATAGTACGTGGGTAACCATCTAGCAAGAAACCTTTTTCAGCAATATCAGATTCAGCCAAACGTTCTTTAACAATTCCATTTGTAACTTCGTCTGGTACCAATTCACCTTTATCGATGAATGATTTTGCCAACCTTCCCATTTCTGTTTGATTAGCCATAGCAGCACGGAACATATCACCAGTTGAGATGTGAGCTACACCAAATTCTTCAACAATTTTTGCAGCTTGAGTCCCTTTACCAGCACCTGGTAGACCCATAATTAAAAGATTCATCTTACGAACTCCTTATTTTTGTTTTTAAATAACTCTATCAAGGTTGTTAAACCTTGATAGAGTTATTTAAAAACAAAAGAGAAGGGACAGAAACTTACCTTTCTTTCCCTCTCGATTGCTCATGAGAAAACTTAGTCTTCAAGATTCATAAATCCAACATACTGACGTTTCAATAGGTAACCCTCAAGTTGTTTCATACCTTCGATACCAGTTGAAATCAAGATCAAGAGTGATGTACCACCAAGTGCAATTGAACTTGTGAGGTGCATAAACTGTTGAGCCGCAATTGGAGCTAATGAAATAAACGCGAGAAATACAGCCCCGATTGTTGCCAATCTCTTAAGCAATGAAGACATATACTTTTCTGTCTCACGACCTGGACGAACACTAGGAATGTAAGACCCATTCTTTTGAAGATATTCTGCAGTTTTTTCAGGATTTACTTGGACAAATGTGTAGAAGAATGAGAATAAGATAATCAATATCGCGTAAGTAATCATTCCACTAGGTGTATTATACGAGAGTAATCCTTGTAAATGTGATAACCACGTAACCTTAGAGAAGAATGGAAGAATAGTACTAGGAATTGTCGTAATCGAGCTAGCAAAGATAACGGGAATAACACCAGCTGGATTGACTTTCAAAGGTAAGTATGAATTCGTTGGAGCACCTTGAACCAATTTCGTATATTGAATTGGAATTTGATATTCTGCTTGTTGTACAAATGTCGTAAAGAAGACAATTGCCAAACCTACCACAATCAACAAAGCGACGATGATATAGGAACGAGTCAAATCTCCTGTACGAACATTGACAAAGAAATCCTCGTAAATTGTTGAGAACATCTTTGGAATGGAAGCAATGATACCAGAAAAGATAATCATTGACACACCATTACCGAAGCCCTTATCAGTAATTTGTTCACCAAGCCACGTCACAATTATGCTACCAGCAGTTAAAATTGACCCAATCAATAGATAGGTTGAAATATTAGGTGTCTTAACCAATGAAATTGATGAGAGTGTATTGAAACTAGCTGTAATACCAATCGATTGAACAAAGGCTAAAACAAGAGTAATATAGCGAGTCGCCTGATTTAATTTACGCCGACCAACTTCCCCTTGTTTGCCCCACTCTACAAATTTTGGATAGATATCCATCTGCAAAAGTTGGACAATGATTGATGCTGTAATATACGGACTAACCCCCATTGAAAAGATAGAGAAGTTATTCATAGCATTACCAGACACCAAGTTAAGCATGTTCAAGAAAGGTAAATCACTTAATTGTTTCAAACTTTCAGCGTTGATACCAGGAACTGTTACATGAGTCCCGACACGAAAAACGAAAATAATGAAGATTGTAAATAAAATCTTATTACGAACGTTTTTGACTTTCAACGCATCTTTTAATAGTTTAAAAAACATAATGAGTTACCCCTCATTAGATGACTTCGATTGAACCACCTTTAGCAGTGATAGCTGCTTCAGCAGATTTTGAGAATTTAGCTGCTTTAACAGTCAATTTCTTAGTCAATTCGCCGTTGCCAAGAACTTTAACGCCTGATTTTTCAGCACGAATGATTCCAGCTTCCTTAAGAACTACTGGAGTTACTTCTGTACCATCTTCAAAAACGTTCAATTGATCAAGGTTTACAAGGGTGTATTCTTTAGCGTTGATGTTAGTGAATCCGCGTTTTGGAAGACGACGGAACAATGGAGTTTGTCCACCTTCAAATCCTGGACGTACGCCACCACCGCTACGAGCTTTTTGACCTTTTTGACCACGACCTGAAGTTTTACCGTTACCAGATGAAGTACCACGACCTACACGGTTACGGACTTTACGAGAACCTTCAGCAGGTTTCAATTCATGAAATTTCATTATTATTTTCTCCTCTTTTTGTAAAATGCTAGCGCCTCTAATCAAGTAAGGTAGCTTGATTAGAAACTCGCCTATACATGAAATTCAGTTTAAGTCGCAAGGTAACCCTCACGACTTAAATCAATTTTTATTTAACGTCTTCTACAGTTACCAAGTGAGATACTGCGTTGACCATACCACGGATAGCAGCGTTGTCTTCTTTAACAACTGAGCTATTCAATTTACCAAGTCCAAGAGCAGCAACTGTTTTACGTTGTTCTGGTTTGCGTCCGATTGGAGACTTAGACAAAGTAATTTTAATTTGAGCCATTGTTATCTCCTTTCTTATGCCAAGTCAGATACTGAGATGCCACGAAGAGCCGCAACTTCTTCAGCACGTTTAAGTTGTTTCAATCCTTCAACTGTCGCACGAACAATGTTGATTGGAGTGTTTGAACCAAGTGATTTAGATGTTACATCAGCAACACCAGCCAATTCGACGACGGCACGAACTGCACCACCAGCGGCAACCCCAGCACCTTCAACAGCTGGTTTCAACAATACTTTCGCTCCACCAAATTCTGAACGAACTTCGTGAGGAATAGTTGTACCAACCATAGGAACTTCGATAAGGTTTTTCTTAGCTGCTTCAACTGCTTTACGGATAGCTTCTGGAACCTCTTGAGATTTACCAGTACCAAATCCTACGCGACCATTACGGTCACCAACAACAACAAGAGCAGCAAAACGCATGTTGCGTCCACCTTTTACAACTTTAGTAACACGGTTGATAGCAACTACGCGTTCTTCAAGTTCTACTGCATTATCTTTAAATGCCATTATTAAGTGTCCTCCCTATTAGAATTTCAATCCGTTTTCACGAGCTGAGTCAGCCAAAGCTTTAACACGTCCGTGATAGAGATATCCACCGCGGTCAAACACCACTTCAGAAATACCTTTAGCTACTGCGCGTTCAGCAACAAGTTTACCGACAACAATGGCTTGTTCTGTTTTAGTTCCTTTAGAAACCTCTTTATCAAGAGTTGATGCACTTGCGAGCGTTACACCCGCTACGTCATCAATTACTTGAGCGTAGATGCCTGTATTAGAACGGAAAATGTTCAAACGTGGGCGATCAGCAGTTCCAGAGAGTTTTCCGCGAACGCGACGGTGGCGTTTTTGGCGGAGTTTGTTTTTATCTGGTTTCGAAATCACAATTTTCACCTCTTAATTATAATGATTGCTCATGAGAGCTTTTGGTAAGTGGGAAATCCAAAAAGAATAGCCACAAGGATAAAATCCTATTATTTACCAGTTTTACCTTCTTTACGACGTACGTATTCACCAACGTAACGGATACCTTTACCTTTGTAAGGTTCTGGAGAACGAAGGCTACGGATGTAAGCTGCTGTTTGACCAACAACTTCTTTGTTGATACCGCTAACAACAATTGAAGTTGCAGATGGTACTTCAAAAGTAATGCCTTCTGGAGCTTCAACTTCGTCTTGGTGAGATTTACCAACTGAAAGAACAAGTTTTGTTCCTTGGAGTTGAGCACGGTATCCTACACCGTGCATTTCAAGTTCTTTTTTGAAACCTTCAGAAACACCAACAACCATGTTGTTCAAGTTTGCACGTGAAGTGCCGTGGATTGTTTTGTTTTCTTTTGAGTCGTTTGGACGGTGAAGTGTAACTTCGTTGCCTTCAACTTTGATTTCAATGTTTTTGTTAAACTCACGAGTGAGTTCGCCTTTAGGTCCTTTAACAGTAACAACGTTATCGTTGTTTGTTATTTCAACACCAGCAGGCAAAGTAATTACTTTATTACCAATACGTGACATAGTCTTTAATTCTCCTGTTAGATTATCAAGCCACTAAGTGACTAGTTTTCACGGGGATGAGTTTCAAAGAATTAAATCAATGAAACTCGCACGACTAGTTAAACAATCGCGCTTACTGTTAACCTCTTACCAAACGTAAGCGATAACTTCTCCACCAACGTTCTTTTGACGAGCTTCTTTGTCAGTCAAAAGACCTTCTGAAGTAGAAATGATCGCGATTCCAAGTCCGTTAAGAACTTTAGGAATATCTTCACGCTTAGAGTAAACACGAAGACCTGGTTTAGAGATACGTTTCAAGTTAGTGATAACACGTTCACCATTTTGTCCGTATTTCAAGAATACGCGAATGATACCTTGTTTGTCATCTTCAATAACTTCAACGTTTTTTACAAAACCTTCACGTTTAAGGATTTCAGCAATACCTTTTTTAATGTTTGATGCAGGTACTTCAAGAACTTCGTGCTTAGCTTGGTTAGCGTTACGGATACGTGTCAAGAAATCTGCAATTGGGTCAGTCATAACCATTTTATATTTTCTCCTCTTACTAGTAGTTTGAATAATTCACTTGCTAGTTAATGATTGAGCTGGGCTCAGTTTGTGTTTAATACATTCAACTTAGAAAAATCCAACTTGAATGAATCATAATTTTACCAAGAAGCTTTGGTAACACCTGGAATTTGACCTTTGTGAGCCAATTCACGGAAGCAAATACGGCAAAGCTTAAATTTGCGATAAACTGAGTGTGGACGTCCACAACGTTCGCAACGAGTGTAAGCTTGCGTAGAGAACTTCGCAGGGCGTTTGTTCTTAGCAATCAATGATTTTTTAGCCAATTTATTTACCTCCTAGATTATTTTGCAAAAGGCATTCCAAGGCCTTTAAGCAATTCACGACCTTCTTCGTCAGTGTTAGCAGTAGTTACGATAACGATATCCATACCACGTACTTTATCAACATTATCGAAGTTGATTTCTGGGAAGATAAGTTGTTCTTTAACCCCAAGTGTGTAGTTACCACGTCCATCAAATGATTTAGTTGGAACACCATGGAAGTCACGAACACGTGGAAGTGAAACTGACACCAATTTATCTAAGAATTCGTACATGCGTTCACCACGAAGGGTAACTTTAGCACCGATCGCTACACCTTCACGAAGACGGAAGCCAGCGATTGATTTCTTAGCTTTAGTAATCAATGGTTTTTGACCTGAAATAAGTGCCAATTCAGCAGCAGCTTTTTCAAGAGTTTTAGCGTTGTTTACAGCTTCACCAACACCCATGTTAATAACAATTTTATCAACCTTTGGCACAGCCATAACTGAAGAATAGTTAAATTGTTCAGTCAAAGCAGGAATTACTTCGTTAGTGTATTTTTCTTTAAGACGGTTAGCCATTTAATACTTTCTCCTTTCCTTCGTGATTAGTCAAGCACTTCGCCTGATTTTTTGTTGTAACGAACTTTCTTGCCGTCAACAACTTTGTAACCTACACGTCCAGCTACACCGTTCTTGTCAAGAACTTGAACGTTTGAAGCGTGGATTGGTGCTTCTTTTTCCACGATAGCACCTTGAGGGTTTTCAGTTGATGGTTTTTGATGTTTTTTAATGATTGCAACACCTTCAACAACAACTTTGTTTATTTTTGGAAGAGCCTTAAGAACTACTGCTTCAGTTCCTTTGTCTTTACCAGCAATAACGCGAACTTTATCGCCTTTTTTTACAAACATTTGAGTATTTCTCCTATTATTTCTTACGCCCTAATGGGCACCCTGAATAAATCAGGGGACTAAGTTTGTGTTAATTCAGATTAAAGTACTTCTGGCGCCAAAGATACAATACGCATGTATCCACCTTCACGCAATTCACGTGCAACAGGGCCAAAGATACGAGTTCCACGAGGAGTTTTGTCATCACGGATGATTACTGCAGCGTTGTCATCAAACTTGATGTATGAACCGTCTGAACGGCGAGCACCAGTTTTTGTACGTACGATAACAGCTTTAACAACATCACCTTTTTTAACAGCTCCACCTGGTGTAGCTTGTTTAACAGTTGCAACGATAACGTCGCCGATGTTAGCGAATTTACGTCCTGAACCACCAAGAACTTTGATAGTCAAGATCTCACGAGCACCGCTATTATCAGCAACTTTTAAGCGACTTTCTTGTTGAATCATTTCAATTGTCTCCTTTTAGTTTTATTAGATAATAACAGCTTCTTCCACAACCTCTACAAGACGGAAGCGTTTTGTAGCTGAAAGTGGACGAGTTTCCATGATACGAACGATATCGCCTTCTTTAGCAACGTTGTTTTCATCATGTGCTTTGTATTTTTTAGAGTAGTTGATACGTTTACCATAGACTGGGTGGTTACGTTTAGTTTCAACTACAACTGTGATTGTTTTATCCATCTTGTCAGATACTACGCGTCCAACAAGGGTTTTACGTTGATTACGTTCCATTATTAGAATTGCTCCTTTCCCAATCTATTATTTAATTTCAGATTGCACAGTTTTAATACGTGCAATTTGTTTTTTAACTTCGTTCAAACGGGCAGTTTGATCAAGTTGACCTGCTGCAGCTTGGAAACGAAGGTCGAAAAGTTCTTTCTTAAGTTCGTTTTCTTTTTTAGCAAGCTCTTCTTGAGACAAGCCACGAAGCTCAGCAACAAACTTTTTGATTTCTTCAAGTTTCATGTCTTCTCCTTATTCTGCTTCACGTTTCACGAATTTAGATTTAACTGGCAATTTGTGACTAGCAAGACGAAGCGCTTCACGTGCAACTTCTTCAGAAACACCTGCGATTTCGAACATTACTTTACCACGTTTAACTGGTGCTACCCAACCTTCAGGTGCCCCTTTACCAGAACCCATACGTACACCGATAGCTTTAGCAGTGTATGGTTTATGTGGGAAGATCTTAATCCAAACCTTACCACCACGTTTCATGTAACGAGTCATGGCAATACGAGCAGCCTCGATTTGACGGTTTGTAATCCAGTGGCTAGTTGTAGCTTGAAGACCGTATTCACCGAATGATACTTCTTTATCACCTTTAGCCTCACCGCGCATTTTTCCACGGAATTCACGACGGTGTTTAACACGTTTAGGTACTAACATTTGTTATTTGCCTCCTTTAGTGTTTTTACGGGCTGGAAGAACTTCTCCACGGTAGATCCAAACTTTAACACCAAGTTTACCGTAAGTTGTGTCAGCTTCTTCCAAAGCGTAATCGATATCAGCGCGAAGTGTGTGAAGTGGAACTGTCCCTTCTGAGTATCCTTCTGTACGGGCAATATCTGCACCGTTCAAACGACCTGATACTTGAGTTTTGATCCCTTTAGCTCCAGCACGCATTGCACGTTGGATAGCTTGTTTTTGTGCACGACGGAAAGCAACACGTTGCTCAAGTTGACGAGCAATAGTTTCACCAACAAGGTGAGCGTCCAAATCAGGTTTTTTGATTTCAACGATGTTGATGTGAACTTGTTTTCCAGTCAATTTGTTAAGTTGAGTGCGAAGAGCGTCAACGTTTGATCCACCTTTACCGATAACCATACCTGGTTTAGCAGTGTGAAGTGAAACAATAACTTTGTTTACAGCACGTACGATTTCAATAGTTGAAACTGAAGCGTCTGCAAGCTCTTTTTGAATGAATTTGCGGATTGCCAAATCTTCGTGAAGGTAATCTGCGTATTCTTTTTCAGCATACCATTTCGCATCCCAATCACGGATGATCCCGACACGCAAACCAATTGGATGTACTTTTTGACCCACGAGTTTACCTCCTTATTTTTCTGACACAACTACTGTTACGTGAGTTGTGCGTTTGTTGATTGGTGAAGCTGAACCTTTCGCACGTGGACGGAAACGTTTCATTGTTGGTCCTTCGTTTGCGAATGTTTCAGATACTACTAAGTTAGCTTTTTCCAAACCAAAGTTGTTTTCTGCGTTAGCGATAGCAGAGTTAAGTGTTTTCTCAACAATGCGAGCTGCTTTGTTTGGAGTGAATTTCAAGATTGCGATTGCATCAGCAACGTTCTTACCACGGATAAGATCAAGAACAAGACGTGTTTTACGAGGTGAAACACGCACTGTACGAGCCATTGCTTTAGCTGAAGTAATTTCTGCCATTGTGTCCTCCTCCTATTAACGACGTGTTTTCTTATCGTCAGCTGCATGACCTTTGTAAGTACGAGTTGGTGCAAATTCACCAAGTTTGTGACCTACCATGTCTTCTTGGATGTAAACAGGAACATGTTTACGTCCATCATAAACTGCGATAGTGTATCCGATGAAACTTGGGAAAATCGTTGAACGACGTGACCAAGTTTTAATTACTTTTTTCTTTTCGTCATTTGCTTGAGCTTCAACTTTTTTCATCAAATGCCCATCGACGAAAGGTCCTTTTTTAAGACTACGTCCCATTTTGTAGTTTTCTCCTTTAAATTAAATGTACCACAGCGGCTTGCGCTAAGAAGCGCTACCGAGTTGGCGGATGTCATATACTAAGCGACTAAATTATTTTTCGTTACGACGACGAACGATAAGTTTGTCAGATTTAGCTTTCTTGTTACGAGTTTTAAGACCAAGCGCAGGTTTACCCCATGGAGTAGATGGCGCTTTACGTCCAACTGGTGCTTTACCTTCACCACCACCGTGTGGGTGATCGTTAGGGTTCATTACAGAACCACGAACTGTTGGGCGAACACCTTTCCAGCGGTTACGACCGGCTTTACCAAGGTTGATAAGTGATTGTTGTTCGTTACCCACAGTACCGATAGTTGCACGACAAGTTCCAAGAATCATACGAACTTCGCCTGATTGAAGACGAACAAGTACGTATTTACCTTCTTGACCCAAAACTTGAGCAGAAGCACCAGCGGCACGGACAAGTTCAGCACCTTTACCTGGTTTAAGCTCAATGTTGTGGATAACTGTACCAACTGGGATGTTTGCAAGTGGAAGAGCGTTACCAACTTTGATATCCGCATCTGGACCTGAAACGATACGTTGACCTACTTCAAGACCTTTAGGTGCGATGATGTAAGCTTTAACCCCGTCAGTGTAGTGTACAAGAGCGATGTTTGCAGTACGGTTTGGATCGTACTCAATTGTTTTAACAACTGCTTCAACGCCATCTTTGTTACGTTTGAAGTCAATCAAACGGTAGTGGCGTTTGTGTCCGCCACCTTGGTGACGTACAGTGATACGACCATTGTTATTACGACCAGCTTTGTTCTTAAGAGAAACAAGCAATGATTTTTCAGGAGTGCTTGTAGTGATTTCTGCGAAATCCAAAGAAGTCATGTGACGACGGCCATTTGTCGTTGGTTTATAAACTTTAATACCCACGTTAATTTCTCCTTTGATTATTCAGCTTCAGCTGCAAACAACTCGATTGCTTTAGAATCAGCTGTAAGAGTGATGATAGCTTTTTTAGTTTTTGAAGTGAAACCAGTGTAACGTCCTACACGTTTTTGTTTTGGTTTAACAGTTACAGTGTTCACGCTAGCAACTTTAACACCTTCAAATGCAGCTTCAACTGCTTGTTTGATCAAGAGTTTGTGTGCACGTGTATCAACTTCGAAAGTGTATTTTCCTGCTTCAAGAGCAATCATAGATTTCTCAGTGATAACAGGTTTTTTGATTACGTCATACAAATTCATTATGCAAGAACCTCCTCGATTGATGAGATAGCTTCTTTAGTAACAAGAAGTTTATCTGCGTTTACGATGTCAAGTACGCTTGCAGTTGCAGGAGTTGCAACAGTTACGTTTGCAAGGTTACGTGCTGAAAGTTCAGCGAATTTGTTTCCTTCTTCAACGATAACAAGTACTTTAGAATCGATGCTAAGAGCTGAAAGAACGTTTGCGAATTCAGCAGTTTTTGGAGCCGCAAATGAGAGAGCTTCAACCGCTACAAATTTATCTTCTGCAACTTTAGCTGAGTATACAGATTTCAATGCAAGGCGACGAACTTTTTGTGGAAGTTTGTATCCGTAAGAACGTGGAGTTGGTCCGAAGACAACACCACCACCACGCCATTGTGGTGAGCGGATAGAACCTTGACGAGCACGTCCAGTTCCTTTTTGACGCCATGGTTTACGTCCACCACCTGATACTGCTGAACGGTTTTTAACCGCATGAGTACCTTGGCGAAGGCTAGCACGTTGGCTGGTTACGACATCAAATACTACTGATTCGTTTGGTTCGATACCGAAGATAGCGTCATTAAGTTCAACTGTGCTAACTTCTTTACCAGTTTGGTCAAATAGTTTTACGTTTGCCATTTTTAACTGATTTCTCCTTTCTTATTATTTAGCAGCTTTAACTGCTGATTTGATAGTGATAAGAGATTTCTTAGCACCTGGTACGTTACCTTTGATAAGGATAACGTTTTTCTCTGGGATAACTTGTACAATTTCAAGGTTTTGAATTGTCACACGGTTGCCACCCATACGTCCTGCCAAGTGTTTGTTTTTGAAAACACGGTTAGGCGCTACAGGTCCCATTGAACCTGGACGACGATGGTAACGAGAACCGTGAGCCATAGGTCCGCGTGATTGACCGTGGCGCTTGATAACACCTTGGAAACCTTTACCTTTTGAAGTACCAGTTACATCAACAACATCTCCAGCTTCGAATATGTCAACTGTGATTTCTGATCCAACTTCTAAGCCTTCAATGTTTTTGAATTCACGAATGAAGCGCTTAGGAGCTGTGTTAGCTTTCGCTACGTGGCCTTTGGCAGGTTTGTTGCTCAATACTTCACGTTTGTCATCAAAACCAACTTGAACTGCTTCGTAACCGTCTGTTTCAACAGTTTTAACTTGAAGCACAACGTTTGGAGTAGCTTCAATGACAGTAACAGGGATAAATTCACCTGCTTCAGTGAAGATTTGAGTCATTCCCACTTTTTTCCCTAAGATTCCTTTTGTCATGAGAAAATACTTCCTTTACTTTAATAATGTATTTCAAAAAGTTTTTTATGAGCGTTTTTTATGCTCAAAAAAGTTTTTAACGAGCGTTTTTTATGCTCAATGAATCAATCTTTAAATTAAAGTTTGATTTCGACGTTCACACCACTTGGAAGATCAAGTTTCATCAAAGCGTCAACTGTTTTTTGAGTTGGGTTGATAATGTCGATGAGACGTTTGTGTGTACGCATTTCAAATTGTTCGCGAGAATCTTTATATTTGTGAGTCGCACGAATAATTGTGTAGAGACTACGTTCAGTTGGAAGTGGGACTGGCCCAGCAACTGTCGCACCAGTGCGAGTTGCAGTTTCTACGATTTTTTCAGCCGCTGTATCAAGCGTACGGTGTTCGTAAGCTTTCAAACGGATACGAATTTTTTTGTTTGCCATTTTTTCTCCTCTTTCGTCTATTTAAGATAATAGGCTAGCTCCTCAAGAAAACCAACACGGATTGCGTGGCAGTGCAACCAGGCGTGTCGCAACCTCTTGTATCATAGCTAAGCACTGTTTTAACAGCACCATAATATAATAACAGAAGAACCCATTCATTGCAAGGGATTTTTGAAATTTTTCCCTTGTTTTATTTTATTTTTAAACTAAATAAAGAATCCACCTTTCTAGATGGATTCTTTATTAATTATCTCGAGTATAGTCATATCCCATATGCTCATAGGCTTTAGCAGTTGCGACACGTCCTGTTCGTGTACGCATAATGAAACCTTTTTGGATTAGGTAGGGTTCATACATATCTTCCACTGTTTCTCGCTCTTCAGCAATATTAACTGATAAAGTACCTAAGCCAACTGGGCCTCCCCCATACATCTCAATCATAGTTCGGAGGATTTTTTGGTCAACGTAGTCTAACCCTTCATGATCTACATCCAGCATAGTCAATGCCTGATCTGCAATCTTATCGTCAATGACACCATCACCCATGATTTGAGCATAGTCTCGCACGCGCTTAAGCAGGCGGTTAGCAATACGTGGTGTTCCACGACTACGCCGTGCTAATTCCAAGGCAGCCTCTGGTGTTATTGTCATTTCAAAGATTTCCGAAGTACGTTCTACAATCTCTGTCAAATCAGGTAACTCATAATATTCCATATGACCATTGATTCCAAAGCGAGCTCTCAAGGGATTTGACAGCATACCTGCTCGTGTGGTCGCACCAACCAAAGTAAAGGGAGGCAGGTCTAGATGAACACTACGACTTGTTTCACCTGCTCCAATCATGATATCGATGCAGTAATCTTCCATAGCGCTATAAAGAACTTCTTCCACTGCCATAGGCATACGATGAATCTCATCAATAAATAAGATGTCTCCCGGCTCCAAGTCATTGAGTATAGCAACTAAATCACCAGCCTTTTCAATTGCCGGCCCAGATGTTTGCTTCAAATTCACTCCCATCTCATTGGCGATTACAAATGCCATAGTCGTTTTACCCAAACCAGGTGGGCCAAACAAAAGGGTATGGTCTAGAGCCTCATCACGGAGTTTAGCTGCTTCTATAAAAATTTTTAATTGGTCCTTAACCTTATCTTGACCAATATATTCCTTAAAGTACTGAGGGCGAAGGGTACGCTCCACATACTCCTCATCTCCTAGTAAATCATTATCTAATATTCTTGCCATAGGCTTATTTTAGCACAAAACAAAAAACTGAGTCAAAATTTGTCCACAAAAAAAGAAGACCACTCTTGTCTTCTTTTTTTATTATTTTTTACCACCCTTAACAGGTTTCTGATTTGCTTTCGCGATAGCCTCTTTAATCGTATTGGTATATAATTTAGCCCCACGGTTAATAGAGTCACTATCGGAGCCAAAGTGAACCCCATCTGTACCATTCCAGATAGAAATATTTTCTTTAGCAACTTGATACCAATCAGCAACCGTCACAAAGTCATATTTCTTAGCCATCTCTAACTCATACTTACGTAACTGAACCAAAGATACGGCTTCACTTCCAGACTTACTACCATTATATGGTGTCACAAAGATGATATGGTGACCTTTAGGTAGATTTTTAATCATTTTATTAATGACCCCTTTATAGTCATCAATCTCATTAACACCACCAGCAATAACAACATCTTTTGCAAGGGCATTACTATCCGCATAATCTTTAAGTAAATCATTAATAGTTGATAGATTACGGCTGACTACTGCATCTATAGCGACATTATCAATACTTGATTCAATCTGATCTTTCGACCTAAGAGCAACGGAATCCCCTAGAATTACCACTCCTTTATTCACACCAAAAGAGGTAGCTTGACTGTTTTCAGCATTGGTACGTGTTAATTTCATCTTCGTCTGAGCTTGTGACAATCCCTTAGCTACCAAATCTTTCTCAAAGTTCCCAACAGCTGGCGCAAAGAGAGAAATGAGCACTGTAATTAAGGTGAGCCCACTGAAGATATAGAGCACAATATGTCGGTAAGGTGTCAAGTCCAAATCTATTCCAAAGAGACTTCCCTTTCTTCCCGCAATAAACGGCTCTATTATATAGTAGGAAAGTGTCGCAAAAACGATTGACAAAATTGTTGTCAGTATGACTGCAATGATATTATTGGTTAATTGGCTGAAGATAATATATAGCGGCCAGTGGAACAAATAAACGCTGTAACTGATTTCCGCCAAATAACTAATAAAAGCAGGCTCTGATTTGCCAGGTAGCTTCTCATGGAGAATACGTGCAGAGTAAATCATGACAGCTGTAAACAAACTAGCCAAAAAGAACCCAAATAGATAGGTAATACGTTCTTCAAAATGAAGGACTAATCCCAACAATAAGAGCAGAGCAAAGCTACCAACCATATAAAGAACTGTCTTTTTAAGTTCCCATAGGCGAACATTTTTCTTAAACCTAGCAGTCGTCTCATGTACACCTGAAAGTGTCGCAAAAAGCGAACCTAAAAAGAAAGGATAAGCGTGCGTGATTGAAGAAAAATACAAGCGAGAAAAACCATCAACAAAGAAAGCACTAATAAACATAGATAGGAAACTCACCGTAAAGCAGGTAAGAGATACCATGAAAACTAGGCCTCTAAATTGATTTTGATGCTTAACACGCTTTGCTAGGAACCAAAGTAAGGCACCCCAGAGAATATAATAATGAACCTCAATAGCCAGACTCCATGTATGGAGGTAGATATGCTGGTTAAACTGATTCTCATAATTCCCCCCAGTTAAAATTTCATAATAGTTAGTTACAAAACCTATAACAGAGGTGATCTGATGCCCGATGCCTGCAATGAAATCATTTCGAACCAAGAGTGCTAAAGGGGTACAGATAAGAACCATCAGTACAAGTGGGGGTACTATACGGTAAAAGCGTCGTCGCATAAAACCAAGATAATCAATGCGATGTGTCCTAGACATCTCATCAATCAAAAGTGCCGTAATCAGATAGCCTGAAAAGGTAAAGAAGACATCAACACCAATGAATCCCCCAGGAAGAACGCTTGGAAAAAAATGATAGACAAGAACTAAAAGGAGCCCTGTCACACGAATATAAGAAAACCAGTTAATTCTCATCCTTTAAAAATCCCTTGTGTAAATTTTCCTTTGTAGATAACCTTATTTTCAGTAGTCAATTTTCCTTGGCCATCTGCTTGACCAGACTTGAACTCTCCTTCATAAGTCCAACCTTCGTGAGATTTAAAAGTTCCTTGACCATTAAAAGAACCATTTTTAAATCCACCCGTATAGGTATCACCATTATCATAGGTCAGAGTTCCTTGACCGTTTAAACGATGGTTCTGCATCTGACCTTTATAGGTGATTTTAGTCCCATCAATTTTAATAGAATGTTGCGTTTTTATAGTCACCAACAACAAGGACAGAGCGCATAAAATAATAAGCCCTACCGTGATATGCTCAAATTGATTACGATTAATATCAATATTTTTGAAATCAAAATTCTTTAGCTGTTTAAAATTCATTGTCTATCCCTAATCCACTGTAGCCAATCTTGGCAAGCTGCAGTTACCAAATTGTATGTTTCTTCAAAATCACCTGTGTACCATGGGTCCGGAACCCCACCAGGTCTAAAGAGCTTAATTTTATCGTCATAACGACCCGCAGATACTTGTAGGAGATCCTCAACATTTGACTCATTCATCCCCACAATCAGATCAAAGAATTCAAAATCTGACTGACTTATCTGTTGTGAGCCTTTGGAAGAATCAAAAGAAACCGCATATTTCCTTAAAATCTTTTGAGTTCCTTGGTGAACTGGATTTCCATGTTCCCAAGACGAAGTTGCACGACTTTCAATATGCAAAGACCCATCTTGGTCAAGCGCTTTCATTATAAACTCCGCCATAGGGCTTCGACAAATATTTCCCAGACAAACAAATACAACCTTATTCATTACTCACCTCTTACCCCAAAGCTATTAAGAAATTTGCTCACTTATTCTCTTGGTTACAATTGTTGCTATACTCCTAAATCATGAAAGTAGGTTCTCGTTAATTTTCATTTAATCAAACCATATTATACCGAAAAACTAATCAAATAGAAAGATTTCTCTTCTAATACTATCGAAAAATTGACACGCGTTTTTTTTAACAGTTACCAAGTCATTTAGAACCTTATTATGTTTACTGACTAAAGAAAAAAGCACCTAGTTTCCTAGATTCTTTATCTGGCTCTATAATTTCTGTAGTGGGTAAAACTACTGTAGGGATTATAGAGCTTTTTAAGTATACACAAAAAGTCCCATAAGAACTATAATGAAGAGCGACAAAACCATCATTAGGAAGAACTTATGAGACTTATGAAGAATACCACAAAATTAATCGGAATTAAAGACCCTAACATCATTATTTCTCTTGTTTTTGAAACGGATATTCATATCGAGGTTCAAGCAAAATTTGATTACCCTGCACCATCATGTCCTCATTGCCATGGAAAGATGATCAAGTACGACTTTCAAAAGCCTTCTAAAATCCCTCTTCTCGAGCAAGCGGGAACGCCAACTCTACTACGTCTGAAAAAACGTCGTTTCCAGTGTAAAAGTTGTAGGAGAGTAAGGGTGGCTGAGACATCTATCGTTGAGAAAAACTGCCAAATCTCCAATCTAGTCCGACAAAAAGTTACACAACTCCTAACTGAGAAAGTGTCACTAACTGATATTGCAAGAAGACTTCGCGTGTCGACGTCCACTGTCTATCGTAAGCTTGATCAGTTTACTTTCAAGGAACATTATGACAAACTCCCTGCTGTTATGTCCTGGGATGAGTTTGGGTTCAAGAAAGGGGAATTGGCTTTTGTAGCGCAGAATTATGAGACAAACGAACTCATAACCATCCTTGATAATCGCCGCCAAACTACTATACGAAACTACTTTTTGAAGTATCCATTGAAAGTCCGACAACAGGTACAGTTTATCACGATGGATATGTCTGGAGCTTATATTCCACTGGCTCGCAAGCTCTTTCCAAACGCAAAAATCGTTCTTGATCGTTTCCACATCATCCAGCACCTTGGACGTGCCTTTTTAAAGACAAGAATTGCAATTATGAACCAGTTCGATAAGAAGTCACTACCCTATCGAGCCTTGAAAAATCACTGGCGACTCTTCCAAAAGGACAGCCGTAAACTATCTCTCAACTCTTTTTATTCAAAGACTTTCCGCCAAACTTTAGCACCACATGAAGTTGTTGCGAAGACACTAGTCTTTTCAAAAGAGCTTACTGACTACTATACACTTTATCAGCTTTTGCTTTTTCACTTTCAGGAGAAGAGAGTAGATGAGTTCTTTGAACTGATAGAGGAAAATAGGAGCAAGGTCAATCATTATTTTCAAACTGTCTTTAGGACTTTTCTTAGACACAAGTAATACATCCAAAATGCACTAGAAACAGACTATTCAAACGAAAAACTGGAAGCGACTAATAAGTTGATCAAAGACATCAAACGCTTGGGCTTCGGTTTAGAAACTTTATCAACTTTAAGAAGCGTGTCTTCATCACACTGAACATACATAAAAAGAGGACCTATCCGGTCCTCTCTAGATGTTAGCTTTTCGTCACCCACTACAGTTGACAAAGAGCCCTTTATCTTCATTATTAGATATTTGACCAAACACTCTCAAGAATGTTTGTTTGTTCACGTCCAGGTCCTACAGAGAAGGTAGAGATACGTATACCGACCAACTCACCAATACGACGAACATAATTACGGGCATTTTCAGGAAGCTCATCTAAACTACGGCAACCTGTAATATCCTCTTCCCAACCTGGCAATTCTTCATAAATTGGTTTACAACGTTTCAATTGCTCAAGGCTAGCCGGATAGTAATCAATGCGCTCACCATCAAGATCGTAGGCTACACAAATTTTCACAGTATCAAGACCAGAAAGAACGTCGATACAGTTCAAGCTAAGGTTTGTAATACCTGATACACGACGGCTATGACGCATTACCACTGAGTCAAACCATCCCACACGACGTGGACGTCCAGTTGTTGTTCCATATTCATGGCCAACTTCACGGATACGTTCACCCACTTCATCAAACAACTCAGTTGGGAAAGGACCATCGCCGACACGACTTGTATAGGCCTTACATACACCCACAACCTTATTAATTTTAGATGGCCCAACACCAGAACCAATTGTAACACCACCAGCAACTGGGTTTGATGACGTTACAAATGGGTATGTTCCTTGGTCAATATCAAGCATAACTCCTTGAGCTCCTTCAAAGAGGACACGTTTACCTGCATCAAGAGCATCATTCAAGATAACAGATGTATCTGTGACGTATTGTTTAATTTGTTGTCCGTAGGCGTAGTATTCTTCGAAAATTTCATCGAATGATAACTCTTCAGACTCATACATCTTACTGAAAAGACGGTTTTTCTCAGCCAGGTTTGTCTTCAAGCGACTAGCAAAGATTTCTTTGTCTAAAAGATCGGCAATACGGATACCAACACGCGCAGCCTTATCCATATAGGCCGGACCGATACCTTTGTTAGTTGTACCAATTTTATTGTCACCTTTAGCAGCTTCTTGCAGTTGATCAAGTTTAATATGGTATGGCAAGATAACATGTGCGCGGTCAGAAATGCGAAGACTCTCTGTTGATACACCTTCTGTATGAAGATATTCCAACTCTTTGACAAGTGATTTAGGATTCACTACGACACCATTACCAATGACAGAGATTTTCTCTGGGAAGAAAACACCTGATGGAATCAAGTGCAACTTGAATTTCTTACCATCGATAACAATCGTGTGACCTGCATTGTCCCCACCTTGATAACGTGCGATCACTTCGGCATCTTGACTTAGGAAATCTGTAATTTTCCCTTTACCTTCATCACCCCACTGGGTACCCACAACAACTACTGATGTCATATTATTTTGATAACGGACAGCTCCACCTTTACGAGGCTGTCCCCACCTTTCTTGAAAAACTTCACGGTGGGAATTTCACCCACAAGTTTTGCGTTACAGTTTATTATAGCAGAAAAAAGTCTATTTGTTCAACGTTGAAAGCGCTTCTTACAAAATATTCTGACAGTTATAGCTAAGATTGCAACTAGTTATTTACTATATCTTTTTAACCTTGCTTATTATGTATAACTATCAGCTATTTAACCTGCTTCATATAATCATTTAACTGCCTTTGATTCTTTAAAATAATTGTCTTGTCAGAATAATTTTTAACAACTGCATTATATCTCTCTACATATTTTTGAGAACGTCCGTCTAATAAAATCCATTTCACAAATGTAAAATCAAATTTTTCATTACAGCCTTCTGCCATGCTAGGACGTGTCTTTCCCCTATATGTTAAATAACGCCTAAACGCCCGATAGAGACAATTAACTCTGTTAAAGTTGAAATAGACAATACAGTCAGCTTCCCTCATACGTTCTTCATAAAGACAGGCCGAGTAATTCCCTTCAATAATCCAATCACTTTGTAGCATAAATGTTGATATATTGTCAGTCATTTCATCAACTGTTCGCTCTTGCCAATTTGATGTGAAATGAATTTTATCTAAATGAAGTACCTCACAATTGTAGTGTTGACCTAAAAAATTTGCCAAAGTCGACTTTCCAGAACCACTATAGCCAATGATTGCAATTTTCAACTCATGTCTCCTTTTTCAATTCTGTTTCTTGACTATTATCATAACACAAAGCAGATATCTTACGAGGCAATAATTCATGTTTAAACAAGCAAAAAAAGCCTTGTAAATCAAGGCTTTTCCTGTTGTATTTAGATGCCCCCTACAGGTAGTTTATAGAGATTTATACATATAGAGAAAAGGATTTTTATTGATTTTATGCGATTTTAGTATCTTTATATTTTAAAAGAATTTTTGTTTCGCAACAAATTCACAACAAGTTTTGTTTCATATTTTATCTTATACTACATAGTTAAATATAATTTTTAATAAAGTAATTTAATAACAATAATATAGATAAAAGGGAGAGAATGAATGCTGAGCTTATCACAAGACTAACGCTCATATAATTCAGTAAAAAACTTAAAGCATATAAAATTAATAATCCACTTATCCTAGAGATTGTTGACTTGAGAGATATTAACGAAGATATTGTTTTCGTTGATACCTGTTTATTAAAATATATATTTAGGACAAATTGAATTATATAAAATATAAAGACATATAAAATATAGGCTATAAGATAAACTACGGGCAAGTTTGATAAGAAAAATAAAGGCAAGGCAATAACTAATAAGAGAAATAATCGATAGTTAACTAACTTTTGTAGTTTGTCTGTATGTATAGAATAGGATAGGATACTGATTATTTGAAAAAGAAAATAGAAAGCTGTGAAATATCGTTTATCAATACCTTTTTCCAATAAAAAGGATTGCCACAATTGAAAATGTGCTTGAAAAAATAACTGTGTTAATAAGTCAAAAACAATAATAACTCTAAGAATACTATTTTCTTTTAGCTCTTTAAAACTTATAGAAATTTGTTTCTTAAAAGTATCTATATTTATTTTTTCTTTATAGTAATCTCTATCTTCTTGGAAGAAAAAGCCAATATCAAAAATAGATAAACAAACTAATATTATAGCAATAATATATATTTTTATACCTATCATAAAATATAGAATACCACCTATACCACTACCGATAATCATAGATGCAAATTGAATTTTATTATCTTTAGAAATAAAAGATTCAATAAGTTTATCATTAGATGAACGTTTCAATTTATTTATTAAATAGGAATCCAAAGTACCGCTTTCAAATGCTGCTGCAATCCCATATATAAACCAAGCTAAATATAAAAAATAGAAGTTGGAAGATATAAGGACAATAAGAAACATAATTATTAATAAAACTCTTGATGATAAGTATAAATACTTTCTTGACCAATTGTCTGATAGCATTCCACTTGGAAATTCAAACAATATAATTGCTAGACTGTATGCAGACTGTATTATTAATATTTGAGAAATTGATAGTCCTTTTTCTAGTAATAAGACTGTAAGTATTGAATGAGGTAGTGTATAGGCAACTGTAACTAAGAAAGTTGCAAATAGATAATGAAAAATTTGTTTTTTAATCATCTAGTGTGCCACCACATATACTACAGTTAGGGTCCTTGGTATTAGGTAGGACATACTTTTCAAAGGAGTTACTATTAATACCCACTCGAGCATTAAGGGATTTTATACTATCATTATTACCTGCAAAATATTGAATAATATCCGATAGCGCTAAATCACATGCTAGTGAATTATTAATAATACTTGATGGTGAGGCATATTGTTTATGCAACTGTGCCATTGTTTCATCATTAGAATTAATCTCGCCGTTGATTGAAAATGTTCCATAACAGAAAGGACAAGAAGTTTTGTGAGGAATAACAAAAGGACTGATTACAGCAATATCATTTAAATAACCAATATTTACAAATGGAACATTATTGGTGAGAAAGTATTTTGATGATATTGAAACAGCAGTATCGTCATCTCCAGATAATATCCCAAACATTGAATTAGTATCTTTGCCCTCAAGAATATTATTGATATTATTAGTACTTATAAACTCTGTATATACTTCAATATCAAGATTAGGATTACGTAATTTTAGTGCATCAGCAATTACTTCTGACTTGTATTTTCCGATATCGTTTATCGTAAATAGAAATTGTCTATTTAAGTTACTTCTTTCAATTTTATCACCGTCGATAAGAACTAATTTTTTAGGAGAGTAGACCGATAAAGCATAACTCATAAAGTTTCCAATGCCACCACAACCAATAACGACAAAGGTTGTTTCTTTAAATTTAGTTATAACATCTTGAACGTTATTTATTATTAGGTCCAGATAAAGTCCGTTTTTAAATTCCATAGTATCTTCTTTTTGGAAAACAGCTTTACTAGTAGTGATTAATTTATTAGCTACTAATTTTTTAAAAACCGACTTATCAATATTATTACTATCTAACCAGTTTAAGATTTCATCTTCATCTTTTTCTGTAAGTAGAAATTCTAGAATCTTTAGTGATAAATTGAATTCATCATCATTAACTGTATATTGTTTACTGCCAATACCAATTAAGTTTTCATTAGATTTTAGTGTAGTAGCGGTTAAGCTTGTTTTGTATTTCATAAATTAATCCTTCCCATTTATAATAAAAAAATCTATTTAACTATATCAAGAGATATAGCCAAATAGATTAAACCGATTAACCAAGTGTGGTTAGTTCAAGATTGTCCCTTTCATATTGGGTACCTCCTTCATATTTTTAGACAATTATACGCCGCATGAAAAATAATGTCAATTCAAAAAATTCTGAACTTTACTTTTTTTAATTTTTGTTATTTTTTTATTTTCATATTGGTTGAATTATATTGTATCTAAAGTATTAAATTATATTCTCATAGGATTCTAGTTATTGAACTTAGGGGTGGTTTTCATTGGTTACTTTTAGGTTACTACCTTTTTTATTTGCTTCCCACCACCTCAACTGACGTTCATTACTATCTATCATTTCCAAAATAAAATAGAGCTCATCTTTCATTGATTGAGGGAATTCTATTGCTTGTATGGGTAGTGTAAAATAAGTTGTGTAAACACAAAAAGGAATAAATCCGTTATAGTAGAGTTGCGAAACATTACTAGAAAGAGATTTATTCCTATGACTCAGTTTACCACAGAACTACTTAACTTCCTAGCCCAAAAGCAAGATAGTGATGAATTTTTCCGTACTTCTCTTGAAACAGCTATGAATGATATGCTTCAAGCAGAGTTATCAGCCTTTTTAGGGTATGAACCTTACGATAAATTAGGCTATAATTCTGGGAATAGTCGTAACGGAAGCTATGCACGGAAATTCGAAACCAAATATGGGACTGTTCAGTTGAGTATTCCTAGAGATCGTAATGGGAACTTTAGTCCAGCTTTGCTTCCCGCTTATGGACGTCGAGATGACCACTTGGAAGAGATGGTTATCAAACTCTATCAAACCGGTGTAACGACTCGAGAAATTAGTGATATCATCGAGCGAATGTATGGTCATCACTATAGTCCTGCCACAATTTCTAATATCTCAAAAGCAACTCAGGAGAATGTCGCTACTTTTCATGAGCGAAGCTTAGAAGCCAATTACTCTGTTTTATTTCTTGACGGAACCTATCTTCCCTTAAGACGTGGAACCGTTAGTAAAGAATGTATTCATATCGCACTTGGCATTACACCAGAAGGACAGAAGGCTGTTCTTGGATATGAAATCGCCCCAAATGAAAACAATGCTTCTTGGTCCACCCTGTTAGACAAGCTTCAAAACCAAGGAATCCAACAGGTTTCTCTTGTAGTGACCGATGGCTTCAAGGGGCTTGAAGAGATTATCAATCAGGCTTACCCATTAGCTAAACAACAACGTTGCTTAATTCATATTAGTCGAAATCTAGCTAGTAAAGTGAAACGAGCAGATAGAGCGGTTATTCTGGAGCAATTTAAAACGATTTATCGTGCTGAAAATTTAGAAATGGCAGTGCAAATTTTAGAGAACTTTATCGCCGAATGGAAACCAAAGTATAGGAAAGTCATGGAAAGTCTGGAGAATACGGATAATCTTTTAACTTTTTATCAGTTTCCCTACCAGATTTGGCATAGTATTTATTCGACAACCCTCATTGAGTCTCTTAACAAAGAAATCAAACGTCAAACGAAAAAGAAGGTTCTTTTTCCTAACGAGGAGGCTCTGGAACGTTATTTAGTTACCCTGTTTGAAGATTATAATTTCAAGCAAAATCAACGCATCCATAAAGGGTTTGGCCAATATGCTGACACACTTGAAAGCTTATTTGATTAACATTTGACCTGATATAATTAAGTTGTAACACCTGTGTATAGTTTGGTAAAATACATACATAATCCAAGGAGATGTTACAATGACAAATAATCGTTACGAGCCTGAGCTCAAACAAAAGGTTCTTCGCCTCTATCTGGAAGAGGGACGAACCAAGAAAAGCCTGACCGAAGAATATAATCTTGGACAAGGCACGCTGACATACTGGTTACAGCAATACCGCAAAGAATGCGATAACAGCCCAACAAAACGGGAAGAATCTGATTCATACGAAGTTGCAAAAAAGCTACGCAAAGAAATTGAAGAACTCAAAAAGGAAAATGATTTTTTAAAAAAAGCGGCAGCATTCTTTGCGAAGGAAATCGATTAGCTCAGTACCAGTTCATCCAGAAATATCAACAGACATTTGGGGTCAGATGGCTTCTTAGAAGAATGAACATCTGTCCAAATGCTTACTATAATTATCTTAAAAACAAAAAACATGCTTATCGTCAGGAAAAGGCAGAGATTCAACGTAAAATTGTTGAAATCTACCACCGCGAAAATGGAGTTCCTGGATACCGAATGATGAACGATTATCTTAAGGGTATCGGAAGCATTCGTTCAGATCTGACAATACATCATTTTATGAATGAATTGGGCTTGCGTTCCATCACACGTCGCAAGAAACCAAACTATGTAAAAGGAACTGCCAATAAAATCTTTCCAAACCTTCTGAATAGGGAATTTGATGTAAAAGAACCCAATAAAATATGGTGTACTGATTTTACATATTTAACTCGTCCAGATGGAACAATGCGTTACAATTGCACGATTATAGACCTTTGCGGTCGTGAAGTGGTTGCATCATTAAACAGCAGTCATATCGATACTGAATTGGCAAAGGAAACCTTGAAAATCGCACTAGAACGTCGAAAACCAGCAAAAGGAATTATCCTGCATTCTGATCAAGGGCGTCAATTTACCGCAAAAGAATTCAATAAATTTTGTGATAAAAACTATGTCCAACAAAGTATGAGCAAAGCAGGCTGTCCATATGACAATGCCGTTATGGAAAGATTCTACAATACGCTCAAACACGAATTCTATTATCTCTACAAGTTTGATTCAAATGACATTCTTGACCAAAAGCTCTATGAATTCGTTTATGGGAAATATAATCACGTAAGACCACATCGTGCAAACGGTGGACTTACACCTTATGCTGCACGATGTCGTGCAGCGTAAGAAATTTTATACACTAGTGTTACAAAAATGCTTGACTAGGTCAATTCTTCAACTCTACTTGAGTGTTTACACATAATTATTGACAGTATCGGGCAATTCCTATATATGAAAATATTAATACTTAATTATTGCAAAAATATATAATATGTCTATAAGATTTAGAAAGGAGAAAAAAATGACTACTCAAAACCTAAATAAGTTACCAGGAACAATTGCAGTTCCAATGGATAAAATTCGTATTACGATTTACTGTCCAAGTTTTTAAGGAGAAAAATGATTATTCAAATTTTGAACAGTTTACCAAGTGATTCTTTTGAATTTAAAGATAGACTTCGTATTACAATATACTCCTAATATTCAAAAGGTTAACGCAGACTGCACTATGTTTGCGTTTTTTGTTATAATTGTATAAAAGGAGTTATTTTATGATTGATACTATTGACATAGGTTCTTTAACGAAAAAAATTAGATTATCAAAAAAACTTTCATTAAAAGATGTTGCTGGTGATTATCTTTCGGTTTCGTTTTTATCTAAGTTTGAACGTGGCGAGTCTGAGATTTCACTTTCTCGTTTTCTTTGTATATTGGAAAATTTGGATGTAAGTATCGAAGAAATTTACGGAATTTTATCGAAAGATAATCCTACAAGAACTGAGGAATTACTAGCAAGGGTCAGTAAGGCATTTCAACAAAATAACATACCTGCTCTAAAAAAATATTATTATGAAGAAATAGAAAAGTTTAATTCAACACACAAAAAAATATTTTTATATAATTCTATTTTGATTGATTCATTTTTAATATCGATAACAGGTAAAAAAATGAATAAAAAACATATTGAAGTTATTTCTGATTATCTTTTCGATGTAGATCAATGGGGGAAAAGAGAGTTAGTAATATTAGGTAATAGTATGTCAGCGGTGCCTACAAATACATTAAATTTATTAATAAAAGAAATTATTTATAAGACTACTTTATTTGGTAATAATGAGGAAAATAAAAAAATAAAAATTGATCTTATTTTAAACGGAATCTCAATATTTTTAGAGAGGAAAGAACTAAATTATGCCAAGTTCTATATTGATCTTTTTGATACACTTACCATTCCTGAAGTTTATCTCTATGAGCGAGTGGAATATAATATATTAATAGGTACATATTGGATACTTATAGGTAAAATAGAAGTCGGCAAGAAGAAAATTGAACTAGCTTTGGAATCCCTCAAAAATTTAGGTGCTGAGAATTTACTGCTAATGAGAGAAAATGAATATGAAGAATTATTGAATTCTATTATATGACACTTTTTACTAAAAATAAAATACTGCTGTTACACTAGTTATATAGTTATACAGCAGTATTTTATTTTTAATAGGAGATTTATCATGGAAGAACTAATTACACCAAGTGAAAAGAGAATCATTAATAGAAAAAAAGGGGAAATATATGATTATATTTCATATTCAAATGCTTTTGTTCCTTATCAAGGTTGGAAAATTCATATATCTGCTAATTTAATAGATTATCAGTCTATTTTAGATAATGTTTACCATGTTTGTTCTATTTTTCAAACGCCATTTAAGTATATCAATAAAATATCTGAGTTATTCCGTATTTTATCAAAACACGTTTCGCAATTAGAGATTGGAAAATTTATAACTATATATCCTAAAAACAAAGAAACTTTTTTATTATTATTGGAAGAACTATATGATAAGATACCCAAATATACTGGAGTTCAAATTTTGACAGATAGAAGTTATAAAGACTCAGAAATAATTTTTTATAGATATGGAGTAATGAATGCACGTTTAATTAATAATGAGCGACCAAAACTTAAATTTAATGGAACCTTTTATGAAGATATAACGGAACCATACTATACATGTCCCCCATTTGTTGAAGATATCATATTTAATAAAGTTGTAGATGACTATAATATTGAATCTTTATTCCATGATAGATATCAAATGGAATCTATTATTCATAAATCAGGAGCAGGTAATGTATATATTGCGATTGATACTATTAATGAAGAAAAGGTTATTATAAAAGAAGCTAGAAAAAAAGTATATATTACAGAAAAGATTTTAGCAATAGATCTCCTTTTAAATGAAAAATGTATTCTAAAAAAATTGAAAGGTAAAGTCGATATTCCAAATTACATTGAGTGCTTTACAATTGAGGGAAATTTATATCTTGTTGAGGAATTCATTGATGGACAAAGATTGGATATTTTAAAGCCTGAATATAATTTGTTGATAAAACGAAATTCTAGCGAGTTAGGAAGATATAATAAAAAAGTAAAAAAAATAATTTCTAATCTATTTTTAAGTTTATATAAAATCCATCAGGAGGGAATAATATTAGAGGATATATCTTCAAGTAATATTCTTTTAACAAATGATGATAGAGTATTTTTTATTGATCTCGAAACCGCATATAATAAGAATGATGGAATTATTGTTGAGACGACAAATGAATGCTATCCCAAAAACATTTCTCAAAAAAATGAACAGCGAGATATTGTTAAAATGTGGTATTGTATAATTGATTTATTAACTAATTCTACTAGTCTTTTAAAATATGATAATACAGGAGTGAGTACCTTAAATTTATTTTATAAAATGAGTTTAGAGAATAATTTACCTAAATCTTTAAGAAAAAAATTTATTAATGATTTTAGTATAGTGGACTTTAAGAATACATTTATAATAAAATTTATTGAAATGGGTTTAAATATAGAAAAAATAGTTAGAATGCAACAAGATTTAACAGAAACTATACTTTCCCATAATACTTTTGAAATTTATGGAAAAACAATATTAGAGTCAATTGATAATTATAAACATATTAGTAATATGGATTTAAAATTTTCTAGCGATCCCAGTTTCTCTTCTCTTTATGATAATTGTAATAAAAGTATAGATGACTTAATCGGAATCGCTATACTTGATAATAATTTTGAACTTTTTTTAAATTGTAATTTAGATGAACTACTACATAATATGAGCTACTATCAAAAATATTATCTACTCAGACTTTTCAATGACACTAAAATATGTGATAGAGTCTACTTTATAAAGGTCCTAAATTCAATCATCAAAAATGATATTAAGTGTATTGATGGAGTGAAATATATAAAATCCAATGAGTATTTTAGCCCATATTTAATAACTGGTAACTCTGGGTTAATCATTGAACTTATTAAGTTCAGTAAAAATAACAATACAATGAAGTTCGATGAATGGATTAGAAGTTTATCAGAAGGAATTAGTTATACATATGCTAAGGGAACCTCATTGTATTATGGATTAGCAGGATTGGGTTTGGCAAATGCTTGGCTTTATTATTATTTTAAAGAAACTTCATTTCTTAAAACGAGTATTAAGATTTGCGAACATATTTTTGATTTTTCTATTAAACAAAATACAAAAACTATATTGATAGACCCGATGTCCGAAGAAATTGATTATACATATTCAAAAGGAATGTTGGGGCAGTTGTACTTTATTAATGAGTTGCTAAATATAATTAAGGAATAACATAATGAAAAAATATATACTAAAATATAAACTGCTAAATCTTATACATATAATATTAATAGGATTTAGTTCTGCATTTTTAGTTGGAGCATCAGTCACACTCTCAATCATGTTAAATAAATTGGTTGAAAGTGATTTTAAAGGCTTCCTCATATGGTTAGGCATTGAATTTGGAGTTTATTTGTTATTTTTGGCAGATACATACTTAATTAGAGTAAATCAGACTAAATTAATTCAAAAAATGACTCTTTCTCTCAGAGATGATTATATTAACAGTCTAACTAGAAAATCGTTTAGTGAATTTAAAAATAAGACTGTTGGAGAACACTTGTCAATTTTAAATAACGATATAAAAATTATCGAAGAAAGCGGATTTGAAAGTTTTTATTCATTAGTTTCAACAGTTTTCACAACTTTTTTTTCAATTATTGCTCTGTTTAGTTATGATTATAGAATAGTGCTTTTATCTATACTACTTACTTTGATCCTAACTTACCTTCCACGAAGTTTTGCCCATAAGATGGAAAAAGCTATGAAAAGATTTTCTATAGGTAATGAAACATTTATTTCATCACTAACAGATCAATTACTGGGATATGATACGCTATATTATTCAAATAAAAAAGAGATGTTATCAATTAAATGTGGAGAGGTAATAAAAAAATTTATTTTTGAAAAAATAGTATTTATTAAAACTAGTAGCTTAATTGAAATAATAATGAGTTTATTTTCAATTATTTCTCAAATGTTAGTACTACTTTTAACAGGTTATCTTATCATTTTAAAACAAGTTTCAATTGGTTCAATATCATCAGTCGGACAAATTTCCGGAAATATATTTAACTCATTAACTACGTTTAATCAATTACAGGTATCAATATCATCAGTAAATATTATATTTGAAAAATTTGGAGCTTTTGAGAAGAGTTCCCATTATAGATATATTGATAAAGATATTGAAGAAATCAAGTTAACTAATGTCGGGTATTCCTTCAAAGATAAGGAAATTTTCAAAAATATAAATTGTAGTTTTGAAAAAGGAAAAAATTATGCCATAGTTGGAGAGTCAGGTAGTGGAAAATCAACTTTAATAAATATAATTTTAGGAAATAATAAGCAATATAGTGGAAGTGTAAAATACAATGATGTAGAGATATCTGATATTGAAGAATCTCAATTGTTTAAAAGCGTTTCATATATAGGAAATATTACTCATATTTATCATGATTCTCTTAGAAATAATTTAACACTTTGGGATAATAAAATAAATGAATCAGAAATTATCAATATCCTTAAACAAGTTAATTTAATAGATTTAATTCCACGATTAGATGATGAAGTAAGTATGTCTTTTTTATCAGAAGGGCAAAAGCAAAGATTAGGTATTGCACGTGCCTATCTTACTAAAACTAACGTAATAATAATGGATGAATCTATGGCAAATTTAGATAGAGATAACGCTTTTCTAATTGAGAACCAGCTATTAAACGATCCTACAAGGATGTACATTACTGTCTCTCATCACTTACAGGAAAAACTACTAGATAGATTTCATAGTATTATTACACTTTAAATTGAGAATTCAATGTTACTATACACAACAAAAATTAATTTATACAAAAATAATATTTATCAAAAGTTTGGAAATTATTTCGGGGACAAATGATGGGACATTTCCTCTTTAGACAAGTAAGAAAGCCTTTATTTAAAGGCTTTTTTATGTATAGTATGATGCCCCCTACATGAATTTGTATGAATTTTTCATATTGAAAATAATCAAAAATGTTGAAATATAAGTTATTTTTAGAAGATACTTGGAGCATTTTTAAATATAATTATTTCAAAATGGGGCAAAAGTGGGGCAAAAACGAATGACTCATAAAGGTTTCCAACTTGCTTTGAAAACCAGGCTTGAAAAAGGCTCGTAAAGCATCGAAATTTAGTAAACGTTAAAACTGATTTACACTTATTGAAAGCATTTCGTATCCAAAATACGGGATTCTTTTTCCATAAAATCAAGAGAGGTTGGGCAAAAACTACAAGTTTACCCTTCTGATTAAAATTTTAATAACCAAAAATAGCTTGGAATCAACGTTTATAATGACGCAATTCTAAGCTATTTTTTATTTTTAAGGTTTCTTGCCTAATCTCTTTATCATTTGGCTAACCTACTCCGATAACGATAATACCTTCAAGTATTACAAACAACAAACTAAACAATGCTTTTTTATTCATGGTAAATACCTCTTTTCGTTTTCTTATATGATATAATATTTTTAATATTTGTGAAGAAATTTCCCTTATAAGCAATTTAGGAGGTGACTAGAATGAAATATGGAAAAATTTTTAAAAAATTTAGAGAATCTCGAGGTTTATCTTTAAAAAATGTTGCAAAATCAGGTCTTTCAAGTTCCCATCTCTCAAGATTTGAAAATGATGAGGCTGATTTAACCATCAGCAAATTTTTTTTTAGCGTTAGATGCAATACATATGCCTATCGAAGAATTTGTTTACGCTGTACGTGATTTCCGCAGAGATGACTTTAATGAACTTTTAGAAAAGATTCGGTATTTAGTATCAAATCGTGATATAGACGGAATGAAAAAGCTATTAATTAGCCAAATGGAAAAGAAGGATAAAAAGGAACCTTTCGCTTCATTTAACACAATTTTGATTAAAATAAGATTACAGGATTTATCAGGAGAAACTTATGTAACAGACCAAGAGATTGTTACTATCAGTGATTACTTGTTTTCTGCGGAATACTGGGGTTATTATGAATTGCTACTGTTTATGAATACAATAGACGCTTTAAATCATAACACAATGATGATTTTAGCCAAAGAAATGTGTCATCGTTTGGATTTTTATAGAGATATTCCAAATAATAGACGTTTATTGGCAACTATGTCGCTCAATGCTTATATCACCTGTATTGAACGCAATGAATGGATGGACGCTCTTTATTTTGAAAAACAGCTAAAATATTGTAACTTTTCAGAGACTGAAATGTATGAAAAACTAGTGCTCCATTATGCTAATAATTTATATGATCTAAAGAAAAATAATAATCGACATGCTGTTTTGGAAATGAGAAAATGTATTGCTGCCACGAAATTGGTAGATAGCAATCAAATATCTATAAAATTTGAAAATTATTTACAAAAAGTATTAGATGACATGAGGTGAATTGCGTATAAGGGAAAATATTATCCTCTTCTGATAAGGTTATATAATGAAACTATCAAATAAAGGAGGTGAAAACCATGGAAAAACTTCAGGTGATTGACCTTGAAGAACTTTTAGAGTTTGATCAAGGGTATGTAATTAATGCTAGCTGTGGTCCAAGTCATTCTTGTGGCGGTGGTCGATAGCTTCTTCCGAGATGAGGAGTGATTCCTCATCTCAGTTTTTAGTCTGGAGGATAATTATGATAAAGACAATAGAAACAGATATAGGAACATATTATTTTGATTCTGTTAATTTTACTTTATCTTTGTCACCTATTTCAAAACAAAGTTCACCAACTCTAGATTCTGTTGAAGATGGTGTATTAAAAAAAGTAGTTATAAATATTTCTAATAGTTGTAATTTATCTTGTTCGTATTGTTATGCAGATGGTGGTAACTATGGTATGGATAATCGTATTATGGATTTAACTACTGCTGATAATATTATCCAAGAGATAGCAAGTAAAGGAGTTACACAAATCAACCGTCTCATACTTTTCGGGGGAGAACCTTTTTTTAAATATAGAATTATTTATATATTTTATAGAAAAATTATCTACATTATTAAATGTAGTGAAAATTGAAACAGTTACTAATGGTACTGTTTTAAATAAGCGTGTTAAAGAAATGCTTGTTAAATTTCATCCTTATTTAACCATAAGTTTAGATGGACCAGAAATTGTTCATGATAGACTCAGAGGAAGAGGGAGCCATCGAAAAACATTACGTTTTATTAATTATTTAAAGAATATTGATTATGAAAATTTTGAAATAGCCTCGACATATACTAGACTTCATCAAAAAAATGGTCTAAGTAGAGAAGATATCTTTCAATATTTTACTGATATGGATGTGCATTTTAATATAAATGATGTTTTTACTAAAAATAAAGTGCTAATTGTGAAAGAGATGGAAAAAAGTTTGGCTGAAAGAAAACAGTTCATAGATAAATCCATTCAACATGTAATCAACAACAATGAGAAGGCATTTATCAGTCCTATTTTATATGATGTATTAATATCAATGATATACAAGAGTACGAATCGTACATTTTGTGATGATATTGACCCTTCGAATACATTAACTTATGATGTAGATGGTAGTAAGAAACTATGTTTCAGATTTTGGGGAACTCACAACAGTCCTAAAGCGGAATCATTTAACAACAAAGATAACTTTGAAAAGTGTAAAAACTGCTGGTGTAGAGGTATGTGCTTGGAATGCGTTGCCAATGTTATTGATGGATATTCTTCTGTAATTAGTGAAGATGGGGAATTTCTTGAATGCTCTAAACCAGAACTGATGGAATACTGTATTAAACAGATTATATATTTATCCAAGGACAGAGAAAAATTATCTAGGTTGGTAAATAATTTTAGGGGGTTTATACGCTATGCTTAGGAGTTATGTAACGAAAAAACATCTCACCTTCTATTTTCTAGCCATCGTCATCACTTGGTTAGAGGCCATTATCACCCCTGCCCTTATCCAGTATATCGTCGCTAGTTTTACCAACCGCCAGTTGCATCTCCTCTGGCAGATTTTGCTCTGGGGGATTGGGGGCAATCTGGTGCTTGTCCTGGGCTTGGCTGGGAAGCGCTATTACTATGCTCGTTTGATGACTGACTTTAAGGTTGGGATAAAACGCGCTATTTTTCGGACTTTTTTATACAGCCGTCAGATTCCTGATGAGGAGGTGCTGTCTGATCTGGAAAATGATGTCCAACAGTTGGAAAATAGCTATATAGAACCGACCGTCATTATCGTATCCTCGCTAGGTTTTACAGTCGTTTCCATCGCATATGCCCTCTGGACCAATTTCTATCTGGGGTTATTGTTTATCATCTTTTACTCGGTACCAGTTTTGTGTAGCGGACTGGGTTCGAAGCGTTTGGATAGGATTGCGGAGCAAAAATCCCTGGCAAATCAGAATTATATCGCCCGTGTCAACAATATGATTGCAGGTATTGCTCCTATTCGTCATTATCAGGGCCAGAATTTGTTTTTCAAGAGATTTTCTAAAGACCTAGAACAGGCGTTGCAAGAAGAAGTGTCCTACGAAAAGCAACGGTCACTAAACAGTTTATTTATCAACAGTATAGATGCATTTTGCTCTGTGGCGCCCATTGTGATTGGCGGATTCATGACCTACCAGAACTACCTTTCTGCGGCTAGTTTTGTCGGCATTTATCTGGTCTCCCACAACATCGGCTACCAGTTTCAAGAACTGTCCTACTTTATCAATACCCGCAAGTCTGCCAAGTCCCTCTGCGATAAGTATCAAGACTTGTTTGGAAATAAGTTGGCTACTGACAGCATATTTGACCAATCTGTCTTTCCTATCCAGTTGGAGCAGGTCAGTGTGGAGAAGGATGGGGAGACCATTCTAGCTCCTTGTGATCTGACTATCCACGCTGGGGAAAAGATTGCTATCATCGGAGAAAGCGGAGCGGGCAAAACCACCCTGCTCAACATCCTATACGGGGAAATCCATCCTAGTCAGGGGCAAATTCGTTATCAAGGACGGGAACTAACCAGCTGTCAACTCTATCAGGCTGGTGCCTATATCTTGCAATCTAGTCATGTTTTTGACGATTTATCTGTGGAGGAAAACATCGCTCTGGGACAGGAAATTGACCAGCAAAGAATGGATAACATCTTGCAAGAAACAGGGCTCCTCAGCCTAAAAGGCAAGGTACCCAGCAACCAAACTTTATCAGGCGGTGAAAAACAGCGCCTTGAAATCGCCCGTGCTCTCTATCACAAGCGACAGTTTATCCTAGCAGATGAGGTCAAGGCTAACCTGGACGCCAAAAATCAAGAAAAAATCAACCAGCTGCTCTTTTCACTTCCTCAAGCTGTGGTGGAGGTCATTCACCACTACACCAAGGAAGACTTGAAGCGCTATGATAAAGTGATTCATTTGAAAAAGTAGTTATGCCAATAGTGTCTATAGACAAATTGTATATCTGAAAGGCTCTTTGTCAACTGTCTTGAGTTGATGAAAAGCTAACATCGAGAGAGGACACAATTCGTTCTCTCTTTTCTTATCTTCAAAGTGATAAGAATGCGTTTTTTAAAGTTTTCAAAGTTCCTAAAATCTCATTTAGAACTATTTGGAATTGTGGATACAAAGCAACCATTGACTAAATAATTAATGAATTGAATGAGTATTTAGAGTATTTATTTTTAACTCAAAATTGATTAAAATCTTGCGTAAGCCCAAAGAACTGGGAAGAAGCGACCGTGACGGATATTTGGAGAGAGGATTTATCTAAAAAACTAGAAAATAAGTTATTTCTTTCATAACAGAAAAAGCGAGTTCAAACTCGCTTTTTCTATTTATCAAATAATTCCTTATTTTCAATCAAGAGTTCTAGTGGAGATTTGTCTCTTGCTACAATAAAACCAGGTTCATATTGGTTATGAAATGTTCTTTTCTGAGAAGTTGGATCAGTATACAACTCGTCTCCATCTTCTGTGTATAGTTGTTTGCCTCTTGTTAGGTAAAGTAAATCCTCTAAGTACTGTCCATCAGTTTCTAGAAAATTTTCGATGTATTTGACAGCCTTTAAGATCTCACTTACTTTATCAGAGTATTCATTCGATTCAAGAACACTCTTTTCTAATTCAATCTCTTTACTAGTTCCAAATAGTTGGGTTGGAGTTGCATTAAAATATTCTGCTATCTTATCCAAATTTGCAAAGGTAGGATAGCTTTTTTGTTTTTCGTAGTCAGAGATGGATTGTTTACCGATTCCTAAATCTTCCGCAAGTTGAGTTTGACTTACTCCTTTTTCTATGCGTAGTCGTGCCAAATTGGGTCCAAAATTCTGAATAATAAAGGTCATGATAAACTCCTATGTTGTATTTTAAACTTATTCTATCACCTATAAACTTACAAATCAAGTTTTTAGTTGACTGATCAAAATATTTTTTTATAAAATATATTTATAACTTATAAATAAGTTATAAATGATACAAATAGCTCATATGTTTAGGAATAGTGAGTGAGGAGGAATTTGAGGACGAGACTATGACTATGACTGATGACTATTCGAAGCCTTGGAGCTAGAAATTGTGTGGACAAGGGCAAGGGACGAGCCTGACGTGAAGTCAGGCGAAGTCCTGCAGGCTGCCGTCCAGACAATTTCTAGCCAAGCAAAAGCTGGCTATTCTAACAGCCAGCAAAAAGGTACACTTAGGACAACGTCCAAAGAACGACGGAACGAGCAAACGTTGATTTGACGGTGTTTCTGAGGCCTAAAAAATCTAAAAGAAGGGGGGACAATTTTGTTGGTTTCTATACAAGATTTAAGAAGCATTCAAGAACGATGTGAAATAGGAGAATTAGTACAGAGGTTAGATGTCAGTATTGATAGATTAACGGTTATCTGGGATACAGACACTGGTTCCCTAAGACGAATTTTCAAAAATCTGAAACAGGCAATAAGTACAAGAGTTGACTCATTTGAAATACATGATAACGTGCGAGATGATGTCTTTACTTTAGCTAAGGATTTTAATGAGTATGATTCAATCAATATTATATTTTTCCAATTATCCACTTATGGAGGTGAACAATTGATTCGGATTGATTTCAATCCTAACACTTTAAAAGAATTTGATGGAATGAAAGTATGGAGGCAATTAATGTACTTTGCCAGATTGAATTCATTGACGGTACGTTTGTCTCGTTTTGATTTGACATTCGACATTTTCAACAGGCCTGAAATCGTTAATTTGCAACATATTAAAGGTGGTGTTACCCATAAGGTCTTCTATGGTAGAGGGGGCGAATTAGAGACGAAATATTGGGGTTCTAGCGGTAGTAATGTACAAGTTAGGTTATATGATAAGAATAAAGAAATCATTGCTCATAAGCGCGAAGAGAAGCTAGATTTGGGTGTAAATCCGTTTTGGTGGAGACTAGAGTTCCAACTCAGAACTAAAGCGATTGGGGAGGATATGGTGCAAGATATTATGAATCGACTTGATAATTTCGGATTTTATAAGCTAGAACATATTCGAGTGGATCAAAGAGCCTTTACAATTATCTTTCTAAGCAATCCTGAACTGTTATCATTAGCTTTTCCAAATTTAAAATCAGACAGCATCAAAAAGAAAAAAACAAGAGTCCGCAAACTATTGAGAGAAGAAACGAATCAATTTGCGGAAGAATTAAAAGAAGTATTAATACAGAATCTCCCTAAATTAAATACAGAATTACAACTACTTGTAGGTGAGTTTCTGACTTTAGAAAATCAATAAGGAGGATAGAGAGTTAGTAGCGTTAACTTGGAATGAGGTTGATTTTGACAGAGGATTGTTAAAAACATACAGGAGGTATAATACTCTCTCTCATAAGTTTGTTCCACCAAAAAATAAAACGTCTATTCGGATGGTTCCAATAGACGAAGAGTGTATCAAAATTTTGCGCCTTTTACAAACGGAGCAAGAAAGAGCAAACATGGAGTTAGGAATCAAAAATCGATATCGAATGATCTTTCAACATTTTGGATATATTCATTCAGTTCCAGATATTGCAAGCGTCAATAAAGCTTTGAGTGTTCTCTTAAATGAGTTGGACATTTATCCAATTATCACGACAAAAGGAGCACGTCACACCTATGGAAGCTACCTCTGGCACAAAGGGTTTGACCTTGGAGTTATTGCAAAAATTCTAGGGCATAGAGATATTTCAATGTTGGTAGAAGTATATGGACACACTTTAGAAGAGAAAATTTTTGAGGAATTTAATCAAATCAGAGATATCTGGAAAGATTGCTCATAAAAAAATGTGGGGCAAACGATGGGGCAAATGCTCTTAAGACAAGCAAAAAAGCCTTGGTTATCAAGGCTTTTACTGTTGAAGTTTGATGCCCCCTACAGGGCTCGAACCTGTGACCCATGGATTAAGAGTCCACTGCTCTACCAACTGAGCTAAGGAGGCTGGATGCTGTATTGGTACCGATGATCCACAGTTTGTATTGAACCCGCGACGTAAAAAAGCAGGTGGGCGACTCGCTACTAACTTCAGTTGCTTCTGGGTGAGCCAGCCTGCACACTGTTAATAGACCTCTGTCTCCCGATAATACAAAAATTAGTCGGTCAACACTTATATGTGGATTCGTATACCACAGCAATTTCTATGTTTTTATAATACCACTTTTGAAAATTATTGCAAGAGGAAAAATCATTTTTTTTGCAATCGTTTTCGTTGATTCTTCTCGTATTATCTAGATAACTTATCGATTCGTTCTTTATTAGCTCCAAGAGCTCTTTCGTATTTCCCAGTTTCATTAGGTTGGAAATAATTGACTCCTCTTAATTTATCTGGAAGGTATTGTTGCTTAACCCACTTTTCAGGATAGGCATGTGGATACTTATAATCTTGTGCATTACCCAGTGCCTTACTTCCAGCATAGTGTCCATCTCTCAGATGACGCGGAATAGGTAAATTCCCAGACTTTCTAAGATCCGCCAGGACAGCATCCATTGCCTTATAAGCCGAATTCGACTTAGGTGATAATGCTAAGTCAATAACTACGTTGGCAATCAAAATACGTGCCTCCGGAAAACCTATTTTCTGTGCAGCTTCCAAGGCTGTGACCGTGTGAACTTGTGCATCTGGATTAGCTAAACCAATATCCTCATAGGCAATCACAGTCAAGCGACGTGCTAGACTAGGCAAATCCCCTGCCTCAACCAAACGTGCCGCATAGTGAAGACTGGCATTAACATCAGATCCTCGAATAGATTTTTGCAAGGCAGAAAGGACATCATAGTGCCCATCACCGTCTTTATCCATAGTAATATAACTGCGTTGTAAGCTATTTTCCACTATGTCTAAAGTAATATGATGCTGCCCATTTCCTGAAGCTGGTGTCGACATGACAGCCAGATCCAAAGAATTATATGCCGATCGTAAATCACCATTAGTAGCTGTCGCAATAAAATCTAGAGCATCATCATCTAAGTGAACCTCAAAGGCGAAGCCACGCTCCTTGTCCCCTAGAACATTCAAAATAGCTTCCTTGATATCTTCATTAGAGAGTGGTTCCAACTCAAATATTTGTACACGGCTACGGATGGCTGGTGTTACAGAAAAAAACGGATTCTCGGTTGTGGCACCAATCATGATAATATTTCCGTTCTCTAATAATGGTAACAAAAAATCTTGTTTTGCTTTATCCAAACGATGGATCTCATCTAGAAGTAGAACTAAACCACCTGAAAATTTAGCCTCTTCTGCAATTTCCTGTAGACGTTTTTTGCTATCGACAGTGGCATTAAAAGTTCTAAAAGCAAATTTTGTTGTTCCTGCAATAGCACTGGCTATCGAGGTTTTCCCGATTCCTGGAGGTCCGTAGAGAATCATTGACGACAGCATATTCGCCTCTACCATACGGCGAATAATTTTACCTTCACCAACTAAATGTTTCTGACCAATCACCTCTGAAATTGAACGTGGACGCATGCGTAAGGCAAGATTATCTGGCATCTTCTCTCCTTTTTTTAACTATTTATTCTTCTTATAATAAGAATATACTATTTTTCTGTAAAAAGAAATTATAAATAGTTCTTGTCAAACCTAAATTCTTATGATAGAATATTTTGGTATGTGGTGCTAGCACATCCGTAATAAATTCTACCTAGGAGGAAAACACGAAATGACTAAAGTATGTTACTTTACAGGACGTAAAACTGTTTCTGGAAACAACCGTTCACACGCTATGAACAAAACTAAACGAGTCTTTAAGCCTAACCTTCAAAAAGTTACTGTTCTTATCGACGGTAAACCTAAAAAAGTTTGGGCTTCAGCTCGTGCACTTAAATCTGGTAAAGTTGAACGCGTTTAATCTTATTAGACATTAAGAGAGATGACATCAGTCATCTCTTTTAATGTTCATCGTCTTTCACTTTTGGGTATACTTATGTTATAATAAGGAACTAATAGATAATCCTTATAGAAAGAAGGTGTCAGTATGGGATTTACAGATGAAACTGTTCGTTTCAACCTAAACGACGGTGATAAAGATGAAATCAGTAATACTTTGACAAATGTCTACCGTTCGTTGGCTGAGAAAGGTTATAATCCTATCAACCAAATCGTTGGTTATGTTCTGAGCGGTGACCCTGCTTATGTTCCGCGTTACAATGATGCCCGTAACCAAATTCGCAAATACGAACGTGATGAAATCGTTGAAGAACTCGTTCGCTATTATCTTAAAGGAAATGGAACTGACCTGTAATGCGAGTAATGGGACTTGATGTTGGCTCAAAAACAGTGGGTGTTGCTATTAGTGACCCACTTGGTTTTACGGCCCAAGGCGTTGAAATTATCAAAATTAACGAGGAAGCTAAAGAGTTTGGCTTCGACCGTCTAGGTGAACTCGTTAAAGAATATCAGGTAGATAAATTTGTCGTTGGTCTCCCTAAAAATATGAATAACACTGAAGGACCACGTGTTGAGGCTAGCAAAGCTTATGGTGATAAAATTAAGGAAATCTTTAACCTTCCTGTAGATTACCAAGACGAGCGATTGACAACTGTTCAGGCAGAACGTATGTTAGTTGAACAAGCAGATGTCAGCCGTGATAAGCGTAAAAAAGTTATTGATAAATTGGCTGCTCAACTTATTCTGCAAAACTACCTCGATCGAATGTTTTAATAAACTGTAAATAGAGACCGATTAGTCGAGCGACAATCTAGTGAACTACCAGTCAGAACTTCTAGATTCACCTCACTATTGAGTACTCTCTTCAAAAAGGAGAACAATATGTCACACAATCACGATCACAACCATGACCATGAAGTCATCACTTTAGTAGACGAACAAGGGAATGAAACACTTTTTGAAATCTTATTAACGATTGATGGACGTGAAGAATTCGGTAAGAACTACGTTCTTTTGGTTCCAGCTGGTGCTGAAGAAGATGCAGATGGAGAAATCGAAATCCAGGCATACTCATTCACTGAAAATGAGGACGGCACTGAAGGCGACCTTCAACCAATTCCTGAAGATTCAGATGCTGAATGGGATATGATTGAAGAAGTTTTCAATAGCTTTATCGATGAAAACTAAAAAATAATATTGGGCGTAACTAAGCCTAATCATTTACTTCTAAAAAAGAGACTGAAATAGTTTATTTCAGTCTCTTTTTTAGAAGGTTTTTTCTTAAATGTAAGAAATAAGAGAGAAATTGACTAAATGGTATTATCTGATATACTTTAAATAAGAGATTTTGGGTTTTTCCCTTATTTGTAACTTTCAAAATGACAGCAAAGGAGTTTAATTTGAGTCCATATAACAAAGACAATATCCTAGGATCAGGTAGCTATCAAGGTTATCATCGAAGCCCCCATCAATCTCATACACATGATAAGCAATCTGAAAAGGGTGAAGTAACAATTCAAGGGCGTACAAAAGAATCAACTTCTTATCAGAAAGAAAAAAAAACTAAGATTTCACTTCCTTGTAAGCATAAAGCACATATCCTTATCCTCAGTCTGATTTTGAGTGCATGTAGTATATCAGTCCCTTGCTTTACAGACTTTTCCAATAATATACAATCCCAAAACCTTTACATTGCAAAAATGTTTGCCAACGGTAGTTTACCCTATTCTGACTTTTTTGCGACAGGTGGGTTCTTCTATTATTTCCTAATTTCTCTAGCTTTTCGTCTGGGGTCTACTCTTTGGTTAATTCCAATACAGTTTCTAACCTACTATCTTTCTGGCAGCTACCTTTACAAGGTTGTCATGCATATGACAAATAAGAAGGAAATTGCAACTCTAATTAGTATTATTTTCTTTTTACTTAATGGGACACTTGGTTTTGGTGGACTCTATCCTATCCAATTTGCCATGCCTTTTGTCCTCGGTGCTATTTTCTTCTTAACCCGGTACTTTGCTGGTCACAGTCGTGATGAAGCCTTTATTCTTTACGGTTTTGCTGGTGCTGCTGGAGCACTCTTTGAAGCTCGAACTCTTATTTTCTGGGTATTGTCACTTGTGACAATATTTGTTTACAATCTTGTCAACAAGCACTTTGCTCGTGGTTTTTATCAAGTCCTTTGTATTATTTTTGGTAATATTTTAGTACTGTACCTATGCCTTTATTTCATCCTAAACTTGCAAATCACTTCGGACTATATTAATCAAGTTCTAGTTTACAACTTTACACAACTCGCTGTAGAAAAAAATAACTTCCTACTGACATTGGCTTACCAAAGTTTTGCTGTTATAGGTTCTGGACTCCTTATTGGTGTAGTTACTACAGGTAACCACCTCCTTGGTGATGCTAAAGATAAAAGCATTAAATGGGTATTAATCCTTAGCTTTATCTTTACACTAGTTTATAGTCTATTCTCTCAAAGTTTTGGACTTTACAGCATTCTTACCATCGTCCCATATGGTTTAGTCTTGACTGCACTTTCTCTGGATGATGCTATTAAAAAGAGAGCGGAGCGAACCTCTCACCGACGTCGTAATGATAACCAAATCCGCACGCTAAAAGTTTTTGGTATCTTCCTTAGCCGTAATTATTTCTTACCTATAGTCGTTTTTGCATTTGCCTTTGCTATACCAATCATCATGTTCCTATTTGATTTAGGAAATAATGCTGAACGTAGCAGTGTCGCAAATTACCTCGCTAAAAATACCAAGAAAGATGAAACTATTTACGTTTATGATTCATCAGCAAAAATTTATTTGAAAAGTAATCGTAAATCAGCTTCACCATTTGTTCTTCCTGATCTTAACACAGCTAAATCAAGTCATCAAAAGGCTCTTTTAGACACTCTTGTTCAAGATTCTGCACAATATCTTGTTGTCCAACAAGATACGCAATTGCCTTCTGAGTTTAAATCGACACTTTCAAAAAACTATAAAAAAGCACCTGTAAAAGGCGTTGAACGATATACTATCTATGTCCTAAAATAGGTCGAAAATCAATATATAGTGGTTGAGATAAAAATATACCACAATATATTGATTTTTTTTTGCCTAGTGCTATAATTAGTGCTATAATTAGCAGCGAGGTTATTTTTAGATGATTACATTAGAAAAAGAAAAGGTTACAGTCAACCCCGATATCAAAGTTATCAAACGCGATGGGCGTATGGTTACTTTTGATTCAAGTAAAATATATGAAGCTATTCTCAAAGCAAGCGAAACTATTACACCTATCACACCATTAATTGAGACTAAATTGGAGGGAATTGCCAACCGTGTTGTGGCCGAAATCAATGATCGCTTCTCTCACAATATCAAAATATACGAAATTCAAAGTATCGTAGAGCATGAGTTACTCGAAGCTAACGAATACGCTATCGCTCAAGAATACATTAACTACCGTACCAAACGTGATTTTGAGCGTTCTCAGGCTACTGATATCAATTTCACCATTAACAAACTGGTTAATAAAGATCAGGCTGTTGTTCATGAGAATGCCAATAAGGATAGTGATTTATACAATACACAACGTGATTTAACCGCAGGTATTGTTGGAAAATCCGTTGGACTTAAGATGCTTCCTCCACATGTAGCAAATGCTCATCAAAAGGGAGATATCCATTTCCACGATTTAGACTATAGCCCTTACACGCCTATGACAAACTGTTGTTTGATTGACTTCAAAGGCATGTTGGCAAATGGTTTTAAAATCGGTAACGCTGAAGTAGAAAGTCCCAAATCCATTCAAACTGCAACAGCACAAATTTCACAAATCATCGCAAATGTTGCCTCTAGTCAGTATGGTGGCTGTACAGCAGATCGCATCGATGAATTCTTGGCGCCTTATGCAGAACTCAACTACAAGAAACATTTAGCAGATGCTAAAGAATGGGTGACTGAGGAAAAACAGGAAGACTATGCTCGTGCTAAAACGCGTAAAGATATCTATGATGCTATGCAATCTCTTGAATATGAGATAAATACGCTTTTCACCTCAAATGGTCAAACACCATTTACCTCTCTCGGTTTTGGTTTGGGAACAAACTGGTTTGAACGTGAAATCCAAAAAGCTATCCTCCAAGTTCGTATTTTAGGCCTTGGATCAGAGCACCGCACAGCCATTTTCCCAAAACTCATCTTCACCCTAAAACGCGGACTTAACTTGGAACCTAACTCACCTAACTACGACATTAAACAGCTAGCACTTGAATGTGCAACTAAGCGTATGTATCCAGATGTCCTATCATATGACAAAATCATTGAATTGACAGGCTCCTTCAAAGCCCCTATGGGATGTCGTTCCTTCCTTCAGGGTTGGAAAGATGAAAATGGCGTTGAAGTTAATTCTGGACGAATGAATCTTGGCGTAGTCACCCTTAATCTCCCTAGAATTGCGCTAGAGTCTAAAGGAGACCAAGATAAATTTTGGGAAATTTTTGAAGAAAGAATGGGAATTGCCAAAGATGCTCTCGTTTACCGAGTTGAGCGGGTAAAAGAAGCTACACCTGCCAATGCACCTATTCTTTATCAGTATGGCGCTTTTGGTCAGCGTCTGCGTAAATGCGACAGCGTCGACCAACTCTTCAAACATCGTCGTGCAACCGTATCACTTGGTTACATTGGACTTTATGAAGTAGCATCTGTTTTTTATGGTAGCGATTGGGAAACTAATCTAGAAGCCAAGACATTTACTTTAAATATCGTTAAAGCGATGAAAAATGCTTGTGAAAGTTGGTCTGACGAATATGACTATCATTTCTCTGTTTATTCAACACCATCAGAAAGTTTAACAGATCGCTTCTGTCGATTGGATACTGAAAAATTCGGTGTCGTAACTGATATCACAGATAAAGAATATTACACCAACTCCTTCCACTACGATGTCCGTAAAAATCCAACACCATTTGAAAAGTTGGAATTTGAGAAAGATTACCCAGAGGTTGGTGCAACTGGTGGATTCATCCATTATTGTGAATATCCAGTCCTCCAACAAAATCCTAAGGCACTTGAAGCTGTTTGGGATTTTGCCTATGACCGTGTCGGCTATCTTGGCACTAATACTCCAATTGATAAATGCTACAAGTGTGACTTTGAAGGGGATTTCACTCCAACAGAACGTGGGTTCATGTGCCCTAATTGTGGTAACACAGATCCTAAAACAGTTGATGTCGTCAAACGTACTTGCGGTTATTTAGGGAATCCACAGGCCCGCCCTATGGTTAAAGGACGCCACAAAGAAATCTCAGCCCGAGTCAAACATATGAATGGTTCAACCATCAAATATGGTGGCAAACATCTCTAATAAGACCTATAATGCATTATAATAAACTAGAAGCAGCTGGATAATACCCTCCAACTCCCTCCAACTGCTTTGCTTATTTAGTTTTTAGAACGGAATACAATGGGTAAATATCAATTAGATTATAAAGGTATGCAACAGGTGGAACGTTACCACGAAAAAAATGCAACCGTCAAAAATGACAAAAAAGCACGTGTCCAAGCCCTTTTAAAAAAAGCTGGGAAGAAGAAATAAGATGATTTTACGCCGACCAAGTCAAGCAGATAAAGAAGCTATCTTAGACATGATGGGTGAATTTGAAAGGGAGAAATCTGTCCATGATGGTGGATTTTGGAACGCGGACAATTTTATTTATGAAGAATGGCTAGAAGAAAATCTTCAGTCAGAAGCAGGACTTAATATCCCTGAAAACTGGGTTCCTGCTATACAGCTGGTCAGTTTCAACGAATCAGGTCATGCTCTTGGTTTTCTACATCTTCGTCTTCGTTTAAATGGGCGCTTACTAGAAAAAGGTGGTCATATTGGCTACTCCATCCGTCCATCTGAACGTGGCAAGGGGTATGCAAAAGAATCTCTCCGTCAAGGCCTGCAAGTAGCCAAGGAGAAGAATATTCAGCGTGCTCTGGTCACTTGTAGCACAGAAAATCCAGCCAGCCGAGCTGTTATATTAGCCAACGGTGGTCAACTAGAGGACATTTGTAACGAAACTGAGCGCTATTGGATAGATTTGGAGTAAAATCATGACATGGAATACACCAAAACCACAAGAATGGAAGTCCGAAGAGCTTAGCCAAGGACGCATTATTGACTATAAGGCCTTTAATTTTGTTGATGGTGAAGGGGTCCGTAACTCACTTTATGTCTCTGGTTGCATGTTTCACTGTGAGGGATGCTATAACGCTGCTACCTGGTCCTTCAAGGCAGGGATTCCCTATACCAAAGAACTAGAGGAACAAATCATACAAGATTTAGCACAACCCTACGTGCAAGGTCTCACACTACTGGGTGGAGAACCTTTTCTAAATACTGGTATTCTAACTCCCTTAGTCAAGCGTATCCGTAAGGAACTACCCGAAAAAGACATTTGGTCTTGGACTGGTTATACTTGGGAAGAGCTAATGCTTGAAACTCCTGATAAGCTAGAACTTCTTCATCTCGTTGACATTCTCGTAGATGGACGTTTTGATATTACTAAAAAGAACCTTATGCTCCAGTTTCGAGGATCATCTAATCAACGTATTATTGATGTCAAAAAATCTCTTGATCAAGGAAAGGTTGTTATCTGGGACAAGTTGAATGACGGTCAAAACAACTATGAGCAAGTCGATCGTAAAGACATGATATAAGAAAAAGTCTGAGTTTGTAACTCAGGCTTTTTTAACTTTTCTTACAAAAAACAATTCACTATCAGAAGATAAATCCTTACGATAGTAAAAGTCATCAAAGGATAAGTCTCGTAAGGCATCTATGGTTTGACAACTTTCCTCCATTACAGCTGTCAAAAAAGCTCCTCTAGCCTTTTTAGAAATCGTTGAATGTGTCTTAAGAATACCATTACGGTCTTCCATAAAACTAACTGTGAATAACTGCTTACGAAGACTTGGACTAAAGACATCTTCAAATTCACTTGAAAGCAAGGAAACAACTGGAACTTGACTCTCTTCTAGGAATTGGTCATATTCAGCACGCCAATAATTTTTTAAGGACTGACCATTAACCTTAACCTTTGTATGAAAGTCATGACGATGTTCTTGAATCGGATAGAAAGCGGGAATAATCCCATAAAAAGAAGATGTGATAAATACTTGGTGACTGAGGAAATCTTTTTCACATGTAGATAAGTCCTTGCATTTAATGTGACGATACATCAGTCCGTTAAAAAGCTCGACAGCTGGGTAATTCTTCGCTTCACCTGCTAAAATTGCATCCCAACGCTGCTTTTCTTTCTCAGCCTGCTCAGGCTTTATTTTATAAGCTATGGACAAGTCGTCTGTGGATAACTTAGCCATTTCTGTTAGAATAGCTTCACTCTTTTCAGATAGTTTTTGGGAGGGGACTTCCTCACTGGGCTTCATTTCTTTTGCAGTTGGAATTAAAAATCTAATCATATTGTTATTGTAAAGCCATGCTGGCATTTCGTCAAGAATTCTCTCTAGCAAAAAAGGAAGTAAACAGTCGTTAACTCCCTTCTTTATTAATCATCTAAATCAACAAAACGACCTAGAATATGTACATTTTCTGCGATTGAAACAAAAGCTTTAGGGTCTGCTTTTCTCATATAATACTTGAAGTCCGTATACTCTTCACGGGTAATAATAGCTAGCAATACTGCTTTCTTTTCGTGATTATAAGTTCCTTCCGCATCGTTAATCATCGTTACACCACGGTGAAGTTTCTTATGGATCATCCTTACAACTGGATCAGGATTACTTGTGACAATCATGGCTTGCATTTTCTTCTGTTTAGTGAAAATTGCATCCGTTACTCGACTAGAAATAAAAATTGTAACCATAGAATAGAGAGCGTATTTCCAGCCAAAAAAAATACCTGCAAAAATCATGATAATCCCGTTGACAATCAAGGAGATATTCCCAACATCACGACCCGTTTTCTTACGAATAGTGAGACTGACGATATCTGTTCCTCCGCTAGAAATACGTGATTTTAAACCGAAACCAATCCCTGTTCCCATGACCAGACCACCAAAAATAGCATTTATCAATGGGTCCTCCGTTAAGGTCACATGAGGCATCACCTGAATAAAAAGGGAACTCATTGTTACCGTAATGAAGGTGAAGATGGTAAATTTGTGGCCAATCTTATACCAAGCTAAAATCAAGAGTGGAATATTAATCGCATAGAAAGTCAATGATACCGGAATCTCAAAGCCCAGAGTCCTGAGACTCAATGCTGATAACACCTGCGCCAACCCTGTAGATCCACTGGAGTAGACATGTCCAGGTTGAAAAAAGAAATTCACGGCAATTGATGACAAGAGCCCATAGAATACTGACGCTGAAAATTTTTCAGTATATTTTTCACGAGAGATACTACGTGCCGCTTGTAAAACGCCCATTTTCTTTGCAGATTTTTTCGCTATATACTTAACATGTTTATGAAGAGGTGCTTTATTCATTTTCTAATTCTACATGAAGGGCAAGTTCTTCCAACTGTTTATCAGCCACAAGACTTGGAGCCTGAGTCATAGGATCGGATGCCTTATTATTTTTAGGGAAGGCAATCACTTCACGAATATTATCTTTACCTGCAAGAAGCATAACAAAACGGTCAAGCCCGAGAGCCAAGCCACCATGTGGTGGGAATCCATAGTCCATAGCTTCGAGAAGGAAACCAAATTGCTCATAGGCAGATTCTTCAGAGAAACCAAGGGCTTTCAACATACGTTCTTGTAAGTCTTTCTGATTGATACGTAGACTACCACCACCAAGCTCATAACCATTCAAGACAATATCATAGGCTACAGCACGTACCTTAGAAAGATCTCCTTCAAGTTCTGCTGCAGAATCTTCTGTTGGCAAAGTGAATGGGTGGTGGGCGGACATATAACGGCCCTCTTCTTCAGACCACTCAAACATTGGCCAATCGACAACCCAAAGAAAGTTAAATTTAGTATTGTCAATCATGTCAAGTTCTTTAGCAATTTGATTACGCAAAGCACCAAGTGTGTTATTAGCGATTTCAAGTGTGTCTGCTACAAAAAGAACTAAATCATTTTCTTCAATCTGTAAAGCATCTGTCAACTTTTCTTCAATACTTGTCAAGAATTTAGCAACTGGACCTGCTAGAACTCCGTCAGTCATCTTAACCCAAGCAAGACCTTTAGCACCAAATTGTTTGGCAAAGTCTGTCAACTTGTCAATGCTTTTACGTGAATACTTATCTGCATTTCCTTTAACAACAATCGCCTTAACAGCTGGTGCCTCAGCAAATACTTTAAAGTCTACATCCTTGACAAGTTCTGTCAAGTCTTGTAAAAGCATGTCAAAGCGTGTATCTGGCTTGTCAGATCCATAGTTATTCATAGCATCATCATAAGACATGCGTGGGAATGGTAGTGTCACCTCAATCCCTTTAGTTTCTTTCATAACCTTAGCAATCAATCCTTCTGTAATATCTTGGATTTCTTGCTCATTAAGGAAAGAAGTCTCCAAGTCAACTTGTGTAAACTCAGGTTGACGATCACCACGCAAATCTTCGTCACGGAAACACTTTACAATTTGATAATAGCGGTCAAAACCAGCATTCATCAATAATTGTTTAGTAATCTGAGGACTTTGTGGAAGAGCGTAAAAGTGGCCTTGGCTAACACGGCTTGGAACCAAGTAATCACGTGCACCTTCTGGTGTAGATTTTGTCAACATTGGTGTTTCAACATCAATAAATTCCAAGTCATCAAGATAATTACGAATGGTATGAGTTACCTTGGCACGAAGCTTAAAGTTTTCCAACATCTCTGGACGTCGAAGATCCAAGTAACGGTAACGCATACGTGTATCATCACTAGCCTCAACACCATCTTTGATTTCAAACGGTGTTGTTTTGGCAGTATTAAGGACTTTAAGATCTTCAACTTTAAGCTCGACAGCACCTGTAGGCAAGTTATCATTAGCTTGTTCACGCGCTTCAACTGTTCCTGTTACTTCAATAACAAATTCGCTACGCAAGCTCTCAGCTGTTTCAACAACAGCTGCATCAGTATTTTCAGGGTTAACAACCAACTGCATCAAACCTTCACGGTCACGAAGATCGATAAAAATTAAACCTCCGAGGTTACGACGACGAGATACCCAACCTTTCAAAGTAATAGTAGTTCCGATATGTTCACTACGAACACGACCGGCATACATAGAACGTTCCATAAATACACTTCTTTCGTTAATTTTTTAGTCTTAACTATTATAGCAAAAAGCCCATCAAAACCCCACCCATTTCAGGCTCGAATTTTAATAGACTTTCTTTTTTATAAAACTATTTACCAAATTGTTTAAACAATTCACTAGTATCCACATAATCTTCAGCAAATTCTTCAAAATCTTCAAAACGGTAGTCAGCTGTTTCTAAATCAAGCAAACTATTCCAACGGAAACCATAAACATCTTCAATGATAACACTAAGTTCATCAGTTTCCTCATCTACTTGCCAGCCCAAATAGCGTTCCTGGGTTTCAAAATTCAAAACTACATCTTGACAATCTTGGCGCCAAACTTGACCAAGCAATTGTTGACACATAGCATGATCACTCGCAGGTTCATCATTAAACCACGTAATCTCGTGTTTATCGAGAAATGCAATCAACTGCCAAAACTGTTGTTGGAAACGAATGGGCATACTACGATCAAAAGCCAAACTGAATTTTTCACTCCGTTTGAGCATATCAACTATACTAACCATATGCCCCCTACTTTTCTAACTGTTTGAGGACTGTTGCGAAGTTTGTAGTTAGCTCTTCAAAACTTACAGTAACTTCCTCACGAGTAGCATTATTTTTGACCTCAGCCACACCTGACTCCACTTCACTCTCACCTAATGTGATAACAGTCTTGGCTTTGAAGGTATCTGCTGACTTAAACTGTGCCTTAATCTTACGTCCAAGGTAATCACGTTCAGCTTTAAATCCTTGGTAGCGGATGGATTGAACTAACTCAAGAGCTTTGCCATTAGCGCCCGAACCAAGTACTGCAATGTAGACATCAAGACTTTCTTCTACCGGAAGTTTAATGCCTTGCTTATCAAGAACCAAAAGCAAACGTTCTAAACCAAGTCCAAAACCAAATCCAGCTGTTTCTGGACCACCGAAATATTCAACCAAACTATCATAACGACCGCCCGCACAGATTGTTAACTCAGACTTGTCAATAGTGGTAATAAATTCAAAAATCGTGTGGTTATAGTAATCCAGACCACGTACCATATTAGTATCAATCACATATGGAATGTTAAGACTATCGAGCATGGCACGCACTTCATCAAAGTGAGTTTGACTTTCTTCATCTAAATAATCAAGGATAGATGGAGCATTTTCAACTGCAACCTTATCTTCTTTTTCTTTTGAATCAAGTACTCGCAAAGGATTTTCATCCAAACGGCGTTGGCTATCTTTTGACAAACTCTCGCGCATTGGTGTCAAATAGTCAATCAAGGCCTGACGATAAGCCAGATGACTGTCAGTATTTCCAAGACTATTCAAATGAAGAGTAACATCCTTAATGCCAAGCGTATTAAAGAGTTGGTAGGCCATGGCAATTGTTTCAACATCTGTTGCTGGATTTTTTGAGCCAAAGCACTCTACACCTAGTTGGTGGAACTCGCGCAAGCGTCCTGCTTGAGGACGTTCATAACGGAACATTGATCCAATATAATAAACTTTAACAGGTTTTTGGACCTCTGGCGCAAAGAGTTTGTTTTCTACATAAGAGCGTACAACCGGTGCTGTTCCTTCTGGGCGGAGTGTAATATGACGGTCTCCCTTATCATGAAAATCATACATTTCCTTAGTAACGATATCAGTTGTATCACCTACTGAACGTGAAATGACCTCGTAATGTTCAAACATAGGCGTACGAATTTCACCATAATTGTATTTTTTAAATGTTTCACGTGCAACATTCTCCACGTACTGCCATTTGGCACTATCCCCAGGTAAAATATCCTGCGTTCCCTTAGGTTTTTGAAGTTTCATAATGATGATACAGGCCTCAAATAGACCTGCCCTCCTTTTCCGTTATTACAGATATAATCACTCTATTCTATCATAATTTACATAGCTTTTGGGAAATGGTGCAGGTTTTTTTCAACGTAAGAAAGAAATAGACCTCTGGGTATATATAATGGTCAAGCTTACTCATCAACAAACAAGTAGTGAAATTATTAGGAGCTCTCCTTTTCCCAAAAAACTGTAGAATTCTTTGTTTTGTCTCTTTATCTTCCACGAAACTTTTTCTTGCTATTAAAAATAGGACAGGCTTACCCCATCCTATACACTCTTTCTATTGTGACCAAACCTTATCAGTAATAGTTTTAATCAATTGCAATTTATTCCACTCGTCTTGCTCAGTCAAGATATTACCTTCTTCAATTGAGGCAAAACCACATTGAGTTGAGATTCCAAGATTCTTAAGTGGTACAAGTTCAGCCGCTTCATGGATACGAGCAATGACAGCATCTACATCTTCCAAAACTGGATCCTTAGAAGTAATCACACCAAGTACCAATTCAACATGATCACGGTTATTCCAAATCGTTGGAAGTGGTGCGAAGCTACCCGAACGCGCATCATCATATTCCAAGAAGAAGATATCATAGTTCAATTGACCAAGATATTTAGCTACTGAATCATAGCCACCTTCAAAAAGATAAGTTTATTTAAAGTTCCCACGACAAATATGAGTAGCCAAAGTCAAATCTTCTGGAAGACCTTCCAAAGCTTTATTAATAGTGTATACATCATCCTCAGCAATTTTTGCCAACTCAGCTGTTTTCTCAGGATTATTTTTTTCATTCTCAAACTGTTGAATCAAATACCCCCAAGTTGTATCATCCAATTGCACATAACGTGCACCCAAATCGTAGAAATGTTGGATGGTATCATGGTAAGCTTTAGCCAAAGCATCAAGGAAATCAGTCCATGAATCATAGTAATCTGCATAAAGATCACTACGGTGGTCACGTTTAATGATGAGTGATGGAATTGGAATAGTTACTTTTGGAGTGATTCCTTCAGGAGTCACTGATTTAAGATATTCAAAGTCGTGATAGAAAGGATGGTTGGGATTTTCGGCAATTTTACCGTTGATACGGACGTTGGTTGTACGTGTCTTGGCACCATGGAATTTGTATGAATCTTCTTGTTGGTAAGCTTCAAAACCAGTTAGGTTCTATAGGAAATCAAGGTGCCACCAAGAACGACCAAATTCACCATCAGAAACGACTTGAAGACCATTTTCTACCTCATGGTGAACCAATTCCTTAACCAATTCATCTTGTACTTTCAGTAATTCTTCTTGCGAAATCTCACCATTGGCAAATTTTTCACGTGCTTCTTTTAGAGCTTGTGGACGAAGGTAAGAACCAACATGATCAAAATGATAATGTACTTTACTCATAGTTATTTACTCCTTTTTATTCTTTCACTTAATGTTATAATAAGCCTATTCTAGCACTTTCCGTTATAGCTGTGAAATATGTATTTACTATCATTCTATATAACTTTTAACTATATATATATATTGATAAAAAGTTTTTGTCAAGTAACTTTACTTTACAATAAAGATATGTTATTCTGTTATAGTTGATTTAAAATCAAGAACATAACTATTAATTCGGAGGAAATAAAGAAATGGCAGTACCTGCACGTCACACTTCAAAAGCGAAGAAAAACAAACGTCGTACACACTACAAATTGACTGCTCCATCAGTACAATTTGACGAAACAACTGGAGATTACTCACGTTCACACCGTGTATCACTTAAAGGATACTACAAAGGACGTAAAATCGCTAAAGCTGCATCAGCTGAATAATAGAAGGGAGATACCATGCGCGTAAATATTACACTTGAACACAAAGAATCTGGTGAACGCTTGTACCTTACTTCAAAAAACAAACGTAACACTCCAGACCGTCTTCAATTAAAAAAATACTCACCAAAATTGCGTAAACATGTAATCTTTACTGAAGTGAAATAAGACATTCACTACAATTCAGTGAACGTCAAAAACCCTGAAAAATCAGGGTTTTTCTTTTTCCAAATTCACTGTAATGCACTAAAATGAATTTTGAACTCTACATTTTACTCTACATTTTTGGACTCATTGTCAACTGTAGTGGGTGACTTATAATCAAACACGAGAGAGGACCAGATTGGTCTTCTCTTTTTTGATATTCAAAGCGATGAGAATTTTAGTATTAAAGTTTTTAAAATTTCTAAAGCTAAATGCTTGTCGTCTGATGTCTTTGATGAACTCGAACAAGCTATTACAGACTATCTTTTCTACTACAACAATAAGCGAATCAAAGCAAAACTAAAAGGACTTAGTCCTGTCCAATACAGAACTAAATCTGGAAAGTCAACGAAAAACTAGACACGGAGTTAAGAGAATTTAAGAATTATATTTTTCAAAGTCTTTTGGAGACTTGTAATCAAGACCTGAATGCATCCTTTTTGTATTGTAATAGGTCTCAATGTATTTAAATATTTCTTGAGTAGCCTCAGCTCTTGTCTCAAAATGAGCATCATTAATAAGCTCCCTCTTTAGCGTCTTATAAAAAGACTCCATCATTGCATTGTCATAGGGATTTCCTTTACGACTCATGCTAGATTGAGCACCGACTTGACGAAGAGTAGATTGATAACGAGAGCTTGTATATTGACTCCCTTGATCAGTATGGACAATCAAGCCAGGCTGAGGATGTTCTTTCCCACAAGCTTGTAAGAAGCAATCCCTCACCAGTTTATCTTGCATCCGTGAAGACATTGACCAGCCTACAATCTTACGTGAAAAAACGTCGATATTCACGGCTAAGTATAAGGTGCCTTCTTTGGTAGGGATATAGGTCATGTCTCCCAGCCATACTTTATTAGGAGCTGTTGCTTTAAAGATCTGATTAATTAAATTGGGTCTTGAAAGCGAAGCTCCTTTTCTGTTGTAATGTTTATATTTATAACGGCTTCCCTTGGCATAAAGTCCCATCAAGTGCATCAGTTTCCCAACACGTTTCGTGTTGGTCATAATACCAGTATTATGAAGTACCTTGGTAATTCTAACCGCACCATAGCGTCCCTTATGCTCATGAAAGACAGCTTTTATCTTCTCTGAGAGAATTTCTCTCTCCACTTGTTGTTTTGAAGGACGACGATGCATGTATTCATAGAAACCTGAGCGAGAAACCTTAAGAACTTTTACTGCATGCTTAATTTTTATCTTCCCATAATGTTTCAAGAGAAATTCAAAACGTTTTACTTGCTTCGCTTCAAGAAGACCCGGAACTTTTTTAGAAGTTCAAGTTCCTCCTGAAGATAACGATTTTCTTTCTCTAACAATTTAATCTTATGTTGGGCATTAGCTAGGGCTGTCCCATTGCCTGGAAAAGCACTTTCTCCATATTCTTCAACTTCTTGAACCCAGCGATAAAGACTATTGGCATGAACCTCAAGCTCTTGGCTGACTTCTTTAACAGAGTAACCCTCTTCAAGAATGAGTTTTACTGCAGAATTTTTAAATTGTTTATCGAATTTTCTTCTTGCCATAATAAACCTTTCCACGATTTCTCTTAACTTTGTGTCTAGTTTATTATAACCTTTCCAATCCTTTCAATAATTAATTGTCCAACTTTTTAGGGTCAGTACAAATTTAGGCCTTTTTTATTTTCACATAACTCAGATTATTTGAAGAAAACAGGAATTATTTCAAATAAATATAAAAAATTCTTCGTTATAACAGTTTTTTAGCAATTATTTTCTTTGATTCTTGAACAGACTTTTTAAATCCCCTATATTTTTAACAGTGGGTACAAATTTCAGAAAGTACTTTACCATATAACTAACTACATCCTCTATATTACATGAACACACTTGACGTAATTAGATAGAAAGTTTAACAGAAATATATCTTTTCAAAATCCATTTAAGTAAAAGAAATCAAAATGGAAAAAAATTCTCATATTCTAATAAGGGTATAGCATAACTTAGGAAATTAAAGATCTAATTGAACAGTTGCTAATTTTTTGCAACTGTTTAGCAAAAAGATCCGGTGTTTCAGGAATCGGTTGAATAATCCAAGATTCTATAATAGCTAAAAACATGTTGACAAATAAATTAAGTGACATATCCTTTGATAAACATAAATTAGTATTATTAATATTGATATTATCCTTGACCCATTTTGTATATTTATTTTTTAAAAACAAACGCCACCCAGGATCTATATTAGTCATATACAAGTATCTTAAAAGATTCCTATTTTTATATAAAATAGGAATTATACGCTCAGTAAAAAAATCTAATGGACTAAGGCCTTCATCATAACTATTAAACTCCTGTTCTATTTCATAGTCAATTTCTTGATGAACAGCTATCATAATTTCCTCTGGAGTATTAAAATGATTTTTATAGATTGCCTGACGTGATATCCCAGCTTCCATAGCTATTTCTGCAATTGTAAATCTAAACTTTCCAGGATTTTTTAGAGCTAAGTTGAAATAACTATTTATTATTCTTTCTCTTGTCCCCTTAACCATAACATCGTTACCCATTCTTTATTTTTTTTACAGTTTGTTATTACTTTATTTTCATAAATATATTTTAATCAATTTTTATTTTATTATAGTTACAAATCGTTAAAAAATATTTTAAATACTACTTAATATTCCTGCTATAATAAATCTTAAAAAGACAAGGAGAATCAATGTATGCAAAATTATGTACGTTTTTTTTAATTCAAGGCATTATAAAAGATTTACTCCCACATGATTCTTCTGGTAAGCCTGTTCCAAATTATAATTGTAATATTACAATATCACATTCAGGAAGTTATTCTTTACTTTGTATCTCTTCTAGAAATATTAATTGTGGTATCGATATACAATTAATTGATAAAAAGCTAAAGTTAGGATGGTTTAACCAGGAGTTAATAACGGAAGAAAATTGTTTAAAAAGGCATCATGAAAAATTTTTTATAATGACAAGTTTCAAAGAAAGTCTAGGTAAGTTTTTAGGGCTAGGTTTACTTGCTGATAAAAGTATATTTGCAATAGCTTCTATAAAAGTCTTTGATTATTCTAAAGAACAATTTTATCAAGTATCTTTTGCTAATTTTCCAACATTAATGGGAGTTGGTTTCTTAAAAAATGACTACGTAGTAAGTATTGTAATTACAAAGAATGATTTTCCAAGTTTTATAAATTATTTAAAGGAGTTAAAAAATGAATTATAATATTAGTCCCATACAAAGAGACTTTTATCTAGAATGCATGCTAAATCCATTAGCTAATAAAAAATTTAATATCAATATGATTTTTACACTCAAAATTAAATCAGAAAGTTCTGAACAGGAGATACTTGAGGCAATCTGTAGTACTGTGAACAATCAACCATTACTCCTATCAAGACCTTGTATAGAAAATTCTAAAATATTGTTGAATTTCACTAATAATTTTAGTATTAAAGAAATAGCTATTGGAAAGTTTACCAATTTTCTTGAAAAAGATGATATGTTTAATGTTCCATTTGATTTAGTTAACGATAAAAGATTATTTAGAATTAAATTAATTAAACATTCTCAAGATAGATACTACCTTCTAATGTCTGCTCATCATTTTATTTTTGATTTTTATAGTGCAAAAGCTTTCTCACAACAAATTATCGATACATTACAAGGAAATATAACGTTTACAAAAAAAGATTTCACCAAAGAATATTTATTAACAATTAATAAATTTTTGGAGAAGCAAAACTCATTAAAATATGAAAATATTTTTCTAAAACGATTATCAAAAATCCGAAAGGTTAATGAAAAAATTTTTTCGGATTTTACTAAATTTGAAAAAATTGAAATTAGTAAAAAAATAGTTATGGAACAATCTAATGATAATAATTATAGATCCGCTTTGCTGATTTCAGCATTTGGTTATACATTTAGTCGTTACATTAATAAAGAGTATATTATTGTCGGTGTCCCTGTCCCCAATAGAATTAAAAGTAACCGTAAGTTGATTAGTAGTTTGGTAACAACATATCCAGTAATAATTGATAGCAAATGGTCCATTGAAGAATGCATAAAATGTGTGTACAAACAATTAATTGAAAATTTAAAAATGCAATTCTATGATTTTAATCAAAAGTTTTATCAATATTCAAAATTCGATATGATGTTTACGTATTACCCTTCAAAATTTGCTATTTCTAATTCAAGTGCAGAAATTAAAATGGACAACCTTTTTACTATTGATTCACCGTCTCCTATCCACTTAATGCTAAACGACGATAATCTTTTACTAGCTGAATTTCAAACGAATCTCATAATAAATAAAAATGATTTTCTTGAAGAAAGTTTACATGTTTTATTAGAAAGGAATACACTACAGTGAATATGTTTTATAATACTTTGGAAAAGAATTTAAAAAATAATTATTCTCAATATGTTATCGAAGACAATAAAAAATACAGTTTTCATAGTTTATACCAAATGGTTGAACAAAAATATAAAATTATTGAGTCACAAAACATACGACAAAATGTAATAGTTTACATGTCAAGTACTATAGAATGTCTTTCCACAATACTAGCCTTATGGAAAGCAAATAAAACTTATATTCCTATTAACATCACTACACCATCTAACAGAGTTAATTATATAAAAGATACTTTGCAAGACTACAGTGAAATTAATATCGATAAAAATGGAAAAAGTTTATTTTCCTCAAAAATTAAAAGTGAAGAAATTCCATCAACCAATGTTGCTTATATAATTTTTACCTCTGGTACAACTGGGAAACCTAAAGGAGTTCAAATTACTTATGACAACTTGAATAGTTTATTTAAAGGATTAGGGAAAAAGTTTAACTTTTGTAAAGATAATACATGGATTAATTTACATTCATTAGAATTTGATTTTTCAATTTGGGAAATTTTAGCTCCTCTTTACTATAAAAATAATTTGGTTTTATTAGGGAATAATGTAAAGATTTACGAATTTGATAAAATATCTCAACTTATAGTTGATAAGCAAGTAACTATCTTAAATCAGACTCCTTCCGCATTCTTTTCATTGATGAAATTTTTTGAATCTTCTAATATTAGCGCAAAAAATATCAATACAATTATCTTTGGAGGAGAAAAGCTTGATTATACTAATCTATTACCTATTTATTCAAAATTTAGTAATATAAATTTTTATAATTTATATGGTATTACTGAAGTCACTATTCACGCTACTTTTCATAAAATTACTGATAAAGACTTTACAAAAGTTAGTGGTAGTACTGTTTCAAATATTGGGAAAGGGATATTTGGCAATAATGTATTTCTTAAAAAAGTTTCTAACAGTAAGTACTCTGAAATTGTAGTCAAAGGTCCTACAATTAGCGAGGGATATATAAATAATCCCGAAGAAACAAATAAAAGATTTATTGATGATACATCAGATAATCTTTACTTATCTGGAGATTTAGGTGAGTACTTACCTAGTGGTGATATTAATTATATCGGTAGAAAAGATCAACAAATTGAATTAAATGGCTATCGAATTGAATTAGATGATATTCGGGAAAATATTCTAAAGAGTAATAAAAATTTTGATGAAGTATTTATAATTAGATTTCAAAATAAATTAGCTACTTTTTATATGACTCAAAATAATACTACTCTAGATATAGAACAAGTTAAAGAAAAATTAAATTATTTATTACCTACATATATGATTCCATCATATTTTTATCAAATTACTAAGATCCCATTAACTACTAATGGAAAGATTGACACTCACTATTTAACTCAACTCTTAGAGGAAAAATTAATAAATCAGAAAAAAGATACTGAAAACTTAACAGAATTTGAAAAGTGGTTAGTCAATAAATTTCATTTAGATATTACAAATTTTCATGATGTAAGCTTTACTGAAATAGGCTTAACTTCTATGGAATTAATAAATCTACACGACGAATTGTTAAATAACTTTATTTTAAAAAAAGAAATCAGTATTGTAGATTTTTTTCAATATAATACAATCAAATCTTTTGAAGATGAGTTTATTAAATAAGGAGGAACATAATGGATATTGCTATTGTTGGTACTAATTTTGAGTTACAAGAAACAGATAACTTTAAACAATTATGGAAGAATATTTCTACTGGACATGTATTAACAAAATATGAATTATTAAATGATAAAGAAAAAATCTTAAAACTTCAAAATTATAATTTAGATAAAATAAAAAAATTTTCCCCGGAACTTTTCAAATATACTTCAGATCAATCTAAAAAAATGGATCCTCAGCATCGAAGACTTCTTATGCTCACATATAATATGTTACATCAGAACACTCATAAGGATCTTCCGTTAATTTCAACACTTGGAAAAGAGGTCGGTGTATATACTGCTGTAGGTATGAGTTATTATTTACTAAAAAATTTGTTACCACAAAATAATACTCAAGATTATACAACTTATATCAATAATATCCCTGATACTGCAGCATCAAAAATTTCTTATCAATTTAATTTTCACGGTCCATCATTAAATTTCTCATCTGCCTGTTCAAGTTCCTCACTTGCGTTATACTATGCCTTTAATGATTTAAAGAATAAAAAAATTTATTCAGCTATTGTTGGAGCTTCGCGACTTCCAGTTGAAAGTTCTTTAGAATACCAGTATAAGGCAGATAGTATTTTTTCCAAGTCAGGTATGTGCTCTCCTTTTGATAAAAATAGCGATGGAATGGTTCCTGGTTTTGGTAGTATTGTTTTCGCATTAAAACGAAAAGAAGATGCAATTAAAGATAACAATAATATCTTGGCTATTATTAAAGGAATAGGTATTGCTAATGATGGAAATGAGAAAGCAAGTTATACTGCACCGGGAATTAGTGGACAATATGAAGCAATTAATAACGCCTACAAGAATTCAGATATTGATTTTGAAGACATTGACTACTTAGAAGCACATGGTACAGGTACTGCTATTGGTGATGCAATAGAAGCAGAATCAATTTCAAAAATTTTTAAAAATAATTTAGAGTTAGGATCAATTAAAGCTAACTATGGACATTTAGATAACGCTTCCTCGTTTTTGTCTATTCTTAAGGCAATTCTCATGCTCCACCATCAGCAAATACCTGCCCAAGCTAATTTTATATCAAAAAATCCCTTATTAAAAAAACATAATATATCCATAAGCAAAAATTTAAAACCCTCTAAATTAACCAATATTGCAATTAATTCCTTTGGGATTGGGGGAACTAACGCACATATCCTTCTACAAAAAAGTGATATTAATAATTATAACTTTTCAGAGAATGATCACTCATCTCTACTCTCTGAAAAAAGTTACTGGATTGATAGTCAACTTCCTATTGTTCAACACTCTCAAATTTCAACAAGTTCTACTACTGCTGAAGAGGTAATAGAATTTGTTAATGAATATTTAGGATATGATAACTCTACTCTCAAGCAGATGCCAATTAAATCATTAAATATGGAATCATATGTATTAATTGATTTAATTGATGAGTTAAATAATCGGTTTAATATTCAATTTGAATTGAGTGATTTTCAGGAATTAAATGATACATTCCTAGATATTGTTAACTCTAAACTACTCAAAAATAATATAGAAAATAATGAAAATATACTACATATTTTTGGTGACTTTATCGATTCAAGGAAAACATTGTTTTTAGTTCACCCTGCTGGTGGTACGGTAAATGGATATAACAATTTCTTTAAAAATAAAAATAATGAATATAATATTATTTTTATATCATTTCCTTTTAGCAACATCGAATACGTCAAATATTTTAGTTTAGAACAACTAGCACGAGTATATAAAGATAAAATCTTATCATTCATTCCTTCATTAAAAAACGAATATTTCATTGGAGGATACTCTTTTGGTGGTAATATTGCCTTTGAAATTGCTAGGCAATTACAAGAAGAAGCTTCAATCATTATCCCTGAAATAATAATGATTGACTCTCATCCCATTGAAGCGTACAACCATACTGAGAAAAAATTAATTACAAGAAATACAATAAATTTTGCATTAAATGAGTTTGGAAAACAAGGAGTAATTAATTCAGACTTATTAGATGATAAAATCGATAAATACAGCAAAGTATGGGTAATTAATCACAAGATGCTAAAAGAATATACTCCTCCTAAAGTTCAGTTGGATAGCCATTTAAATATATTAATTTGTAAAGAAGACGAAAATAAAGAATTATTAAAAATGTTAGGTATAAAAGATTTAGATAAAACTATTTGGCAAAAAAGATTTAAAAATAAAATCAATACTCGTTATATTGAAGGTAACCACTATTCAATTTACTCCAACATTGATTTAGGTACAAAAGTAGGAGAAAAAATAACTAAAATTATGGAGAATAACAAATGATTCCAGTAGATTTTTTGTTGATTTTTCCAAGCTTATTTATGATTCATGAAATGGAAGAAATTATTTTCATGCCAAATTTCATCTCAAATCAACAGAATAACGAAAGCTTCAAAAAAATAAACTCTTATTATACTCCATTTATTTTTAATTTGATTGTTCTCGAAGAATTATTATTATTGCTAATCACATTAATAATAAGTTGTAAATTTAATAATTTTACTTTTTACGAAACAATTGTTATTGCCTATATTTATCATATTTTTCTTCATATTGGGCAGTGTATTCTTCTAAAAAAATATGTTCCAGGAACTGCTAGTGGTATCATTACAGCTATTTACTGTCTAGCTTATATACTTTTATATTTAGGAAATGATTATCTTCTATATTTATACTCATTACTTACATTAATCTTTATTATTTGTAACTTAATATTCTGTTTTAAAATACTAAATTATAAATTAAAATAAATTTATACAAGGGGAAGCAATGATTGAATTTAAAAATATAAGTAAAATTTATCAAGTTGGTCAGCAAGAGGTAAAAGCACTTGATAATATTTCGTTTAGTATTAATAAAGGTAAGTTTACCGTTATTTTAGGACCTTCTGGTTCAGGAAAAAGTACCTTACTAAATATACTAGGAGGAATGGATCGTTCAACACATGGACAATTTTTATTTGATAATAAGGAAATCAACTTACTAAATGATAAACAACTGTCTATTTATAGAAAAGATGTTGTAGGATTTGTTTTTCAATTTTATAATCTTATTCCTAGCCTTACAGCTTTGGAAAATATTAGTATTGCTGGACACCTTAGAGGAAACTCTTCTGAATCAGAAAAATTATTAGATAAAGTAGGATTATCTCACAGAAAAAATAATTTTCCAAATCAACTATCCGGTGGTGAAATGCAAAGAGTCTCCATTGCAAGGGCACTAGCTAAAAAACCAAGATTACTATTATGTGATGAACCTACTGGAGCTTTAGATTCTAAAAATGGTCATTTAATTATAAAATTACTAAAAGAAACTGCAAAAACTAACGATGTTGCGGTTGTCATGGTAACTCATAATGACGAATTCCAAAAATATGCCGATACAATTATTAACTTAAAAGACGGAAAAATTAAATCTATTTCCAATAAAAATATACAAGAAAATTTAGATTGGGAGAGCGGTCAATGAAATATCTTAATTTAAAGCTCCTACGAGATTTAAAAAAGAATTGGCGACAATTTTTTTCAGTTTTCTTAATGTCATCGTTAAGCATTTTAATTTTTGTTGGATTACAAGGAGCATGGCATGGACTTGAAAAAAGTCTCGACAATTATATCTCATCTGCAGATCTACCTACTGTTTGGATTCAAACTTCCCAATTAACTAGTCAAGATCAATCTAAAATTAAATCAATTAAAGATGTTAATAAATTAAAAATAAGTACCATATTATCTGCTAAAATAAATAATAATTCTAAAGACCATATGACTATCGAGTCCACTAGTAATAAATCCGATGAAATTAAAGTTGTTGACGGTAAAAATTTCTCTAATACATCAATAAATACTATTTGGATAGATAAAGATTACGCTAGTAAAAATAATTTATCCCTCGATGATACAATCACTATAAGAATAGGCAATAAATTAAAGAATCTCAAAATCGTAGGATTTATCCAATCTGCTGAAAAAATTTATTTTACAGGTAGCTCAGACTATATTGCTCCTAACCATAAAAATTATTCTTATGCTTACATATCTGTAGCAACATTCAACAAATATTTTATTGATTATCCATCAACACAATTAATCAAAATATATTCAAAAAATAATGATATTAGACATGAAATTGAAACTATATTAGGTAATAGATTAATTTCTTACGAGAATCGCAAGACAAAAACTGAGATAGCTGAAGCAACAGAGCGTGTTGGTCAAATTCGAAATCTTTCTTTTCTATTTTCTTTTATTTTTATACTATTAGCAATTTTAGCTATGTTTTCAACCATTCTAAGGCTCATTGAAAGCCAGACGAAAGAAATTGCTGTACTCAAAGCACTAGGATATTCTAATTTACAGATTACTGAACATTATATCAGTTTTGGCTTTTTAATTAGTAGTCTCGGATGTATTATTGGTACAGTATTTTCCCCTATTATATCTTTGTTTGTTTTAAATACTCAAAAAAAAATGTTCTCAATCCCAAACTGGAGAATTGCTTATTCATGGTCTTCTCTAGGAATTATAGGGTTCGTTATTTTGATTTGTACTGTTTCTTCTTACATAGCTTCTCGACAAGCGGTGAAAGGCCTTCCAGCAGTATTTTTAAGAGGAACAGAAAAAAAAGTACATCATATTTTATTAGAAAAAATAGATATTATTTGGAGAAATATAACGGATGAAACCAAGTGGGCTATTAGAGATGCGCTTTCTAATAAAATACGTATTTTAATGGGAATAATAGGGGTTTCTGGCGGTGTGATGTTGTTAATTGCTGGAATAGGAATGCCTTCTTCAATGAACTATTTAGTTACTAAGACCTATAATAAAGATTTTAGTTATTATAGAAGACTTAATGTCAGAGATTATTCATTAGCAAATAAAAAATATGACGGTCAATGGATTCAAATTAATCAAGCACATTTTAGTAAAGATGATGGATATAATAGATTATTTATCATTGTAGATCAAGGAAATTTTGTTAATATAAAGACAACAGATGGAAAAAAAATTCAAAATGGTGGAGTATATATTTCTAAATCCTTTGCAAAATCTGCAAATATTAATATCGGTGACAACTTGACAATAAAACCGTATCAAGATAGTAAAAAATATGTAGTACCTGTAAAAGGTATTGTCGGAAGTGAGACTACTCAAGGAGCGTATATTACTAAAGCTACGTATAAAAGGCTCGGAGGAGAATTTAATCCTAAGACGATTTTAATTGATAGCAAATATTCATCATCTAAACTTTCAAATGATCCAAATATTTTATCTACAGTAACTAAGTACAGTCAGGAACGTAATGCATATAATTTTATAGATAGCTTAATGAATGTTTTTCTAATCATTATTGGATTTGCTTTATTATTAGTGATCGTAATACTATACAATTTAGGCTCCCTAAATTTTGTTGAACGCACAAGAGATTATGCCACTTTACAAGTCCTCGGATTCTCTAAGAAAAATTTACAAAATATTACCTTGTTAGAAAATATATTAACCACAATGATAGGTTGGATACTGGGGATTCCTATGGGAATATGGTTCCTAAATCAATATATTAAGACATTTTCAAGTATAAGATTAGAATTTATTCCATACGCTAATTGGCAAGTTTTATTAATAGCTACCTTATTAGTCTGGTTTACATCAATAGGTACAACTATTCTTTTTAATCGTAATATTAATAAAATAAATATGGTTGAAGCTTTAAAAGGAGGTAGTGTAAAATAAGTTGTGTAAACACAAAAAGGAATAAATCCGTTATAGTAGAGTTGCAAAACATTACTAGAAAGAGATTTATTCCTATGACTCAGTTTACCACAGAACTACTTAACTTCCTAGCCCAAAAGCAAGATATTGATGAATTTTTCCGTACTTCTCTTGAAACAGCTATGAATGATCTGCTTCAAGCAGAGTTATCAGCCTTTTTAGGGTATGAACCTTACGATAAATTAGGCTATAATTCTGGGAATAGTCGTAACGGAAGCTATGCACGGAAATTCGAAACCAAATATGGGACTGTTCAGTTGAGTATTCCTAGAGATCGTAATGGGAACTTTAGTCCAGCTTTGCTTCCCGCTTATGGACGTCGAGATGACCACTTGGAAGAGATGGTTATCAAACTCTATCAAACCGGTGTAACGACTCGAGAAATTAGTGATATCATCGAGCGAATGTATGGTCATCACTATAGTCCTGCCACAATTTCTAATATCTCAAAAGCAACTCAGGAGAATGTCGCTACTTTTCATGAGCGAAGCTTAGAAGCCAATTACTCTGTTTTATTTCTTGACGGAACCTATCTTCCCTTAAGACGTGGAACCGTTAGTAAAGAATGTATTCATATCGCACTTGGCATTACACCAGAAGGACAGAAGGCTGTTCTTGGATATGAAATCGCTCCAAATGAAAACAATGCTTCTTGGTCCACCCTGTTAGACAAGCTTCAAAACCAAGGAATCCAACAGGTTTCTCTTGTAGTGACCGATGGCTTCAAGGGGCTTGAAGAGATTATCAATCAGGCTTACCCATTAGCTAAACAACAACGTTGCTTAATTCATATTAGTCGAAATCTAGCTAGTAAAGTGAAACGAGCAGATAGAGCGGTTATTCTGGAGCAATTTAAAACGATTTATCGTGCTGAAAATTTAGAAATGGCAGTGCAAGCTTTAGAGAACTTTATCGCTGAATGGAAACCAAAGTATAGGAAAGTCATGGAAAGTCTGGAGAATACGGATAATCTTTTAACTTTTTATCAGTTTCCCTACCAGATTTGGCATAGCATTTATTCGACAAACCTCATTGAGTCTCTTAACAAAGAGATCAAACGTCAAACGAAAAAGAAGATTCTTTTTCCTAACGAGGAGGCTCTGGGACGTTATTTAGTTACCCTGTTTGAAGATTATAATTTCAAGCAAAGTCAACGCACCCATAAAGGGTTTGGCCAATGTGCTGACACACTTGAAAGCTTATTTGATTAACATTCTTCAACTCTACTTGAGTGTTTACACATAATTATTGACAGTATCTAAAAGGAATTGAGTAATTACTCAATATATGTCTATTAATTTCTTGAACTGAAATACCGGCTTCATTATTAATTATGTCGGATTATTTATATTTAAATAAATAAATCAGTCTTATGTAAAAATGTTGGTTCTTTGTCAACTATAGTGAGTGACTAATAATGATAACCACCTGTCAAATGGGCTTGACTCGTCACCAACCTCTAAAAGAGGTGTTGGTATTACCTACCACTATCCCTAGAGGGATCTTCATATTCTTTCACACTCATTTTATTAAGTGCCAAGTCATACTTTTCTTGCTCTAGAATATATTTCTTTATGGTGGCTTCATTAAGACCGGCTGTGGGGCATTGTCAATTTTAATAGGTTGCAAAAACCTTTAATATCAACGTTTTCAAAATTTAAAATTTCATCCAATTTTAACTAATGTCATCAAAATAAGGTAAATTTTCTAGCAAAATCAACAAAAATCGAACCAGAAAGTACAAAGTTTACCTTAAATGAAATTTTGATAGCTAAATTCCCAAACTAAGTTCCACCGTCCAATCTAGTGGAAGTTAGTCTGAGAAAAATGAATAAACCAGTGGAAATCCGTGTCAGGGTAAATTCCACTGGTTTTAGTTTTCCTTGATTTGAGTGTCTTTATCAACCGATTTTTTGCAAAATCGCATAGCGACTGCTTAGTTATTTGATTAACTCCACTTTGAACCCTGTTCTTTCCTCTTCCTTTGGCTACATTAGAAGCTCTGAATGTAGAAATATGCCCTCTTAGTTCGCCATTATCTACATCTATGTCAGTTACATTAACTTGAGTTTTTGAGTCGTCTATTGTTATATTATGTTTTAAATTTCTAGGTTTACTATTGAGGGTACATTTTCTTTCCCAAATCGCAACCTTGCAATTCGATTTGCTACCGTTTCAATTGCGTAACCACTTTTTGATTCAAAACTACTTACAAACACCATGTTTGCAACCATCCCTGTATCCATTTGATTCAATAAAAAGTTATATTTTTTCTAGTATAGTTGGTTGAAAAGTCTACTTCAATATTCTGTAATAGATTTGCAAATTCCTCCACTACTATTCCTTCAATTAGCTCTCTTTTATCACACATTATTCTACTCCTTCAAATAATTCACTAAGTGTCTTTTCAAATCCATCTGCTATTTTTTAATATTATCCAATGATAAATTTCTTTTTCCGTTTTCAACAGAGGCCAAATATGTTCTATCCATATTTATTTTTAAAGCAAATTTTTCTCGGCTAACATCTAAATTATTTCTAAGTATACGAACTCTGTTTCCGAATGATTTTGTTATCACATACACCACCTCATTTTTTATACTAATTCTCTGTGGTTTATAAGTCAACGGACTATAAGTCACACTCATTGATGTTTTATAACCTTTATTAATTTGTTTTATCCCAAACAAAAAGGTCCAACCTGATTACAGTCAAACCTCTAACTACTTTATTGAAAGTGAATCTATCCAAATTCAATAAATTTATTTTACAGACTCTTACATCAGCCAAATAATTCTGCGAACTTTATCTAAAGCCTCCGATTTAGTCAAACATGTTGTATCCCAAATAAAACCCACCTTTTTTCCTAAGTTATATTCCATCCATGAATCAATATTATTCTTCTTTTCTACTAATATCTTACAAAACTCCCAATTCAACAGTTCTTCAAATTCCAGGCTAGTCACAAATCCCGTTTCTTCTACTTTCTTCAATATCATCTTTGTGACATCGATTTTGATTGCTTCATACTTCACAATGATTTTTTCTTTGATTTCATCGAAAAATTTAAGTACCCCATTAACTACGCCTCTTTGGTAAGCTGAAATCGTTCTGATAATGGTGTCATATTTTTCATTTGTATAAAATCGAAAAATATCTAATAGTCTAAATTTGAGTGCTTCTGCTGATACTGATAAATCTTTCATTACTGTTTGAAACGAATCATGTCTATAAAAGATCTTTGATAGGAGTACAATAGCAGGCATAAGTATTATTGCTGAGAAAATATTGGCTTCAGTTTCATGCTTGGAATCACTTTGCCCTTTTAACTCTGTAAAGAGACTACCAGAATGACCCAATAAAAAATGACCTAGTTCGTGACACTTAGTGAAGTTCTGTTTTACTTCTGGATTGTCCCGTTCATAGGAAAATGAGATTCCATAATCATCTATCAATGTTAAACCTTCTATTTGCTGGTTTGAAAAGTGATGCTCCATTAGCTTGATATTGTATTTGTCTAAGCACTCATCAAAAAAATCACTAAAATGATAGCTTAATGGTGAAATCTCATTTTCTTTCATGAATGTATAAACCTGTTCATTAGCTAGTTGGTTTATTCTTGGATACATCTCATCCATCATGAACCTCCTTTGTCTCAAAACTAGTCTTTTCCTACTCGATTGTCAGTTTTCCCCCAAATACTCATATTTTCTTACTGTCTTATTGTCAATCTCAGTGACTATTTTAAATATAAAATAGTGGTCTCTCCCATCCTTAGCATTCGCTTTATTTAATCGGAAATAATTTTTTTGGCTCATAGCCATCTCTCTAAGAATATCATCAATTAAAAATGTTAATGGAATATTCAAATTTGAGAACCTGTAAAAGTCTTCTTCAAACTTTAAGTAAGAATCAGAAAAATAATCTAGTTGTAACTGATCTTTATATAATGCTTTTCTATTCATCTTCCAATTCACTTTCTAGAACAATATTAAGGATATGATCAATTTGAAGGAGCTGATAACCGTCCACAGCTCTTATAGTTATCTCTTTTGAAGATAATTCCTCTATTTGGCCAACTACCTGTTCTTTCTTTTTATCTTGCTTAATAACAAATCGACCAGTTAATCTACTCGCATATAATTGACCTATCAATGTCAGCTTTTCAATTTTAGACAGGGGACTACTCAAATCCACCCTATTTTTATCCTCATCTAGTGAGGTGGTATGCTCAGAAAGAAAAAATCCCATCCATTTAGCCATCCCTCTGTCTCTATGTTCTCTAGCAGACTTAAAGGGTAAATAAGAACGATCAATCATTTTAAACCATCTAATCCTCCAGCAGAATGTCCACCAATCAACTTACTTCTAACCAAACTTCTTGAAGCCTCCTGAAGTGCTGTCGCTTTTTGAAGTTTACTAAATCCAAATTGATTTCTGATAGTATCAATTACTGACTGGAGCCTCTCCTCTTTTTCTATTTTTTCAACATCATCAAATAAGGAAATGAGACCATAAGACTCATCTACTAAGCCTGAATAAGAAACTGCAACACTTCTAACTGCTCCTTCATCGTATTTCTTTCTGAAAAGTGTCAGTACATAGTTGATTAATAACCTAGTATTATTCGTTGGCTCAACTTTCATCTGAGTTTGAATATGACGTTTATTTTCAAACCTTGAAAATCCTATAATAATGGAAATATTTGTTGTCTTTTTATGACGCTTTCTCAATCTGATAGCTACTTGCTCCGCCATCTCTCTCATAATCAGTTCTATCTCTGATTGCCTGAAGTAGTCTCTTGGTAATACTTGAGAATTGCCTATCCCTTTTGCTTTTGGCTTATATGGTTTATGGACATCACTCTCATCAATGCCATTAGCATAGAAAAATAAATCCACTCCAACTACTCCTAGTTCTTTCTTCAACATATCTGGATTACAATTTGCAAGTTCCTTGATTGAGAAAATTCCTAGGTTGTTAAGACGCTTTTTCATCCTATCGCCAATTCCCCAAAAATCGGTCATTTCCTTTATGTTCCAGACTTTTGTTTCCACATCCTCATAAGACCAATTAGCTCTCATTGTGGGGGTTTTCTTAGCCTCATTATCTAGTGCCAATTTTGCTAGTAAGGGATTAGCATTTGACATACCAACCGTTGAATAGATTCCCGTTTTTCTCCAAATGTCTCTTTGGATTTTGGAGGAAATCATATCAAGTTTTTCTTTGCGACTTAACGTTTTATGAGGAATAAAGTAGTTAAGTGATGAAGTTAAGTCAATAAATCCTTCATCAATCGAATACGGCAAAATATCTTCAACACTAGCATAGTTCTGAAAGATATGCTGAATCTCCATATTCTTTTCTATATACAAATCCATCCTAGGAGGCACTATAAAAGTAGCTCTGGCCCAACTTTCAATATAACGAACATATTCTAGATTCGTTGGTAGTCCTTGTTTCTTGGCGTTATAATAAGAGAATTTACGTGTCTTTACATCAAAGGGTAGATCAAATGAGCGACTGACATTTGATTTTCCAAAGACTTGTTTAAACATTGGTGATGAAGCTAGAATTAAGCCACTAGAATTATCCGCATGACTCATGACACAAAGTGACGTTTTCAAGGGATGCAGGCCACGTTCCACACACTCTACACTGGCATAAAAGGACTTCATATCCACAAAGGCTATATCGCTTCTAGGCTCTTTACTATAATCAAAAATTCCCATGGCTTAATCCTCGATAGGTAGGAAATGGCCAACGATTTTCCCAACAATACGAGGTTCTTCGTCATAGGGAGCTATCAAATCACTATATTTGGTATTGATAGAGACTAGTCGCAAACCTTCTTCTTCACGATAAACCTTCTTAATATAGGTTTGCCCTCCCCATAGCACAGCATAAACTGCTCCGTCATAGTCAAAGCCATTTTCTTGAATCAGGGCTACGGAACCATTAGGATATTTAGGTTCCATAGAATCTCCTGAAACCCATGATGCAAAATCATGAGAGATTTCCTTGTCAAAGTAGACAGTATCATAATCACGATCGCCATAGATTGTTGCCCCACGACCAGCAGACATCTTCTCATAGACATGATATTCAAATCTAGGCTCAGCAATAGAGATAACCTTCTCTTGTTGTTCTAAGAGTTTTTCCATGAAAGTTTTTGCTTTTGATTGATTAGGATGCGTCAATTTTTGATAGAGCACAGAAATATCATCCGTCGTAAAGTAACCAGGTTCTACTTCTAACACCTTTTCTAGTTTTAAAAGATTCTTTTGATTAGGCTGTGTTATTCCTTTTTCCCAAGCAAAATAGGATTGCTTAGAAATCCCGATAGCCTCAGCAACATCTATTTGACGAAGGCCAATCTCAGTACGTCTTCTTTTTAATTTCTCTGGTTGATACATCAGACTTTCCTTTCTTAGTCAGTTTGTAAACTGACTATATTTTATAAAATCTATTAGGGTTTGTCTAGAAAAAAATTAGTTTTTAAACTTATTTTTTGATATTCATTCCCATAGACAAAATAAAAAATGTCTGCTACGACAGACATTTCAATAATTTATAGAAATCTTTTTGTAAATTTTATTTAGTAGAATAATGTTAGGAGGTATACTACATGAAAAAAGTAATTAGTTTAATGATCTTAGGTATTTCACTTATCTTTCTTGCATCTTGCTCTAAACCAAATAACTTAGATGGTAAATACTATAATGTTTATGATGGAAATGCTAAGTTAATATTGGAGATTGATGGTGATGGTGGTAAATTCTACAAAGAAGGTACTCACGCTATCACTGATGTAGATACTAAAAACAAAACATTCACTTTCTCATCTAATGGCAGTGAATATATTGTAACTTATACTCTCAGTGAAGACGGTACTCTTAAATATGATACTGGTAGCTTCATGACTGGTAGCAATAAATTTGTGGTATACAAGGAAAATAGTGAGGCATATAAAGAAGCAATGAAATAGAAAAAATGGCTAGGATTTAAACATCTTAGCCATTTTTAAAACAAATCAACTTCCTGACATAGCCCAAAAACCTCTCGCCGTACTTGAGTACTTCTTAAAGATTTATTTCTAGTTAATAAACTATTAATATGTTCTAATTTTTCGTATTGTCCTGCTTCTTTAAGTTCCGAAAATTTTGAAGGAGACAACATAATATTTTCAGAGGAATCAAAAACCATCATCATCAAACTAGCTAAAAATTCAATATCATTATTATTAACATATTTTAGATATAGTCCGTCAAATATCTTATATAAGTTTGATTCTAAATATTGCGCCTCCTCTTTCAAACTAATGATAAAGAAGCAAGCATCGTAGCCATTAAAACTTGGAATCACACCAAATCCACTAGGATAATGATTGTATATATCATCTCCATTAGAAACAAATTCAGTAAAACCAACCCCTGCCCATCTTACATCTTTTTTTAAATTGTAAATTTTTATTTCAAATTTTTCATTTATAGTTTCCTTGTTCAGATTATTAGACACTATTATCTGTTCAAAACTTTCTTTCATCAATAAATATTTTTGTCTATTATAGACAGATTGAACAAGCTGACTAGTATTTTTTTGAAATTCATTATAAAGTTCAATAAATCTCTTTTCAAATTTTTTATGTATCGAATGATTTTCTCCAATTATCTCATTATCTCTTGTAAAAGCAATAAAATTATCTTTTAAGATATCGTACATAAAAAATCTATAAGACAACATAAAAATATATTCAGAAACACTTAATTTCTGCCCTCTATTTTCAATAGAGGAAAATAATTTATCATCATGTTCGCTACAAAATAAAGGTAGGGTTCCTGCATTTTTGATAAGAGTTTTATATAAAAAATCTCTTTGATCTTTATTAGGAAAAGATGAAAATATACGTTGGATATCTGAATGATAAACATATTTTCCTGGATTTTCACCTTCAATTTCTTCTCCTAAAGAATGTTCTAATAAACTTCTAGAGAAAGTATGAGATGAAATTGGCTTTTTATCGCAATTAGGGTAAATACATTTTTGTTTTTTGAAAAATTTTTGAATGTATTCTCTATTAATATTTCCTAAAATACGACTTTCTTCTTCTGTGAATGATATAACCCCATTTTGTTGAATCTTGTCTTTTATAGTATCAATTCGTAAGTGACATTTTTTATATTTTAATCCTGAATTACAGTAACAAGGATCGTTTCTTCCAATTTTTTTCATTAGTTATCCTTTTCAAATAATTTCTTACGTTCTTTCATAAACTCAATAAGTTCTTGTTTGAAAACTTTTTGTTCTTCTGCTGTCATTCCTTTTGAGGTTGTTCTGAAGAGCAATTCAACCTCTGATAAATCAATATCATCTGTATCCGAATTTAAAAGGTAATCAGTAGATACACCAAAGTAAGTCGCAATTTGCGTTAGTTTGGCTGGAGATGGCTGAACTTTATCTGTTTCCCATCGTCCATAACTTTGTTGTGAAATTCCTAATGCCTTGGCAACATCTGTTTGAGTCAAATGTCTTTCTTTTCGTAAATTTTGTAGTCGTGTTCCTATTGTCATTTTTGGGGCCTCAAAAAAATTTAAATTTTTTTCAAAAAACACTTGCATTTACATCATACTTGATGTAAACTATAAATACATCAAGGGTGATGTATAAAACTTTAAAAAAATATACGTTCCTTTGAAACAAACGTGCTCATTGAAAATTTAATAAAAAAGTGCGTCTGACAATCAGTAAACTGACTATCAATACACACAATTAGCTTCGTACCTTTATTGTATCGTGTTGAAAAGAGAATGTCAAGTCCGTTGATGATTGAAGTTGAGATATAAAACTGTTCCTAGAATGGTGGGCTCACACGCATTTCGGACTTTTAGCACTTTTGCCGAATAGTAAAGTGAACTGGTTGCGCCAAAGGGCGTAAGAGAATCTTGTGGGTGTGATTCGTTCTACCTAACAGATTGGCCGGGCAAACGATGGTAATTGATACAAAGCACCTTGTTAAACGTTGCCACCGTGATAGGTTAATCCCTATCAACCAAATAACGCATTCTCTTTATGTGATTCTATATATTATTACTAAAAGAATCACACTACACTTTTGGCTACTAGGAATCCTTTAGTAGCCTTTTACAATAACGGAAAGGAGGCAACTATGGCCTCATATATAGAGACGGTTTTTGACCGCCATTTTCAAAACTATTGCTTTTCTTTTGGCATTTATGCCCATAATCCAAAACTATTACATTGGCATTATCATAATAGCCTAAAAGAATTGAATCAGATTGTGGAACGCTTGCGCAAAACAGGAGCGCCTGCTGGAGAACTCTATCTCTACCACCATATCACTAAGAATAAAATTAATCACTACTATCACTCTCGAGTTAGTCTAGTTTACTAACTCTTTTTATTTTGCCCTAAAAGAAAGGAAACTATTATGATTGCTGAAACATTGAAAATGAAACCTGAATTTATCGGAGAGGCTTACTATGAAAGTCTTGCTACTGCTCCTCGTACCGTTTTTGGTAAAGAAGGCAAATACCAACGTCATGTGCTAAACTCTGAAAAACATGGCTCTTTCCACGTCATCACACCAGCGACCAACCAAGTCTTTGATGAAGATACTATTGTTAAAGTGGTCAATCCCATCTTCTTACCTGATCGCTCAATCAATGGCTTTAACGTGGCACCTGCTCTCAATGTCTTTGCTGAAAAACTTGAAATCGTCAAATAAGAAAGGAATGAAATTACTATGGCTAAAATTGGATTAAACTTTGGAGAAAAACTACAAATCGTGGATAAAAGCTACCGTGTCATCACAGATGGCCTCATTATCCCAGAAGTCTTTGGAAAACTCACCTTCCGCTCAATTGAAGGAAATGAACTGATCTATGAAGCTGATCGTTCACAACGTAATGAAGATGGCTCTTATGCCCAAGTGCCTACAGGAGAAATCCGTGGGGTGACCTTAGGCATCCACTCTGCTAATCAACACGAAACGCTCTTTGTCACGATTGTTGATATGTCTGAACAAGAAATTGAAGACTTAGGTCTCAAATACCGTGAAGAAGTAGAACTAACTGATATTGTCGTCACTTACTCAGCGATTGGCCGTAATGACAACTACCGTCTCTACGCCTCAACCATTAAGAAAAAAGGAGGAGCTTCTGTCACATCTAAAGCAGAAAAACCTGAACCAGAAACTAAGAAGTAAAATTTAGGAGGGGTCAATGTCCCTTTACACCTATCGTGGGCTACGAGTCCACAAGTTCTATCGATCCATTAGGGTAATCACGGCTTTGCTGATGGGATTGCCCTTTTTGTTTTTAGGAGGCTATCACTTCTACCCCATTTACGACCTGGTCATCAGAAGTCCCATTGACTATTGGCCCAGTCTAACTCTCTACTTTGTTTTACCAGTCCTTATTATCCCTATCCTTAATCTAGTTCTTTATCAAAAATTTTTATTTTTTAAACGCCTCAATAGTCTTAGAATCCTAGCTAATTTTCTCCTAGAAAATCGATACTATCTTTCTAAAACCATTAGACGAAATAATAAGACCACCGAGAAAATTGTTCTGCCCAAGGTCTATCTAAGACAGACTAATTACCAGCTCCTCGTCAGCTTTATCCTAGAGGGAAACAAATTTCAAGATCGCTTTATCAATCTAGGTGCTACTCTAGAAGTCATGTTTAACGGAGACTTTAGAAACAAGACTTTTGATAATCGCTTTGTCCAATATGAGATTGCCATTAACCGTATTGATAGCCGTATTACTGTTTCTGAAGTTGAGATGACCCAAAAAGGCATTCGTCTCATGAAAGACGTCTTTTGGGATTATATCTCTGAACCTCATCTCCTCATTGGTGGAGGAACGGGCGGAGGTAAAACCGTTGTCCTCATGACTTTAGTCCTGGCACTAGCTAAGTTAGGTTTCATTGATTTGTGTGACCCTAAGAATGCGGACTTAGCTGGTTTGAGAGAGGTGCCTGTTTTTAAAGGCCATCTCTACACCTCTAAGGAAGATATTATTGGCTGTTTGAAAGATAACGTCACTTTCATGGAAAATCGCTATGAAGCTATCCAGAACCATCCTGACTATAAAATTGGAAAAAACTTTAGTGATTATGGATTCAAGCCAAAATTTATCGTCATTGATGAATGGGCTGCTTTCATTGCTAAGATTGAAAATGACTATTCTTTACAATCCCAAGCTATTGAATACCTCTCACAGATTGTCCTAGAAGGCCGTCAATCAGGTGTCTTTGTGATCTTTGCTATGCAACGGCCTGATGGCGAATACATTAAGACTGCCCTTCGTGATAACTTCATGAAACGGCTGACTGTCGGACACCTTGAATCTACTGGATATGACATGATGTTTGGGGATGCCAATAAGAACAAGGAATTTAAAAAACTAGATATGGTCAACGGTAAGAAAGTAAAGGGCCGTGGCTATATTGCTAACAACGGGGAATTGGCAGGTGAATTTTTTGCCCCATATGTCCCCTTTGATAAAGGATTCTCCTTCTATGATGAGTTTATCAAACTCCCAGTCCTAGAAGAAGATAGCCCAACAAAGATTCAAGAACCAATAAAGGAGGAATTGCCTATCGAAGAATCAACGGAACAAGCAACTGAAGAACTTTTAGAAGTTATCAGTCAAAAACGTCCTCTCGCAGATTTTGCTAAAGAAAAAGATTTCAATATCAAGACCCTCAGGAAAATTCTTTACCTACTTGATGAAAGAGGAATTTCCCTAGAGAAAGAAGAGAACTCACTTATGGTGACACCATTTGTAGAGACACTTCTTTTGGAAACCTTAGAGTACTTCGACGAAGAGGGAGGCAGGTCCTATCCCAAAGCCGTTGAAGCGTGCTTGGCTCATCATGGGCTAGGGCAAGAGCAAGGGCAAGCCTGACAACGTCAGGCGCAGACCGTAGCTCGCAGTCCCTAGACCGTGATGGTTGAACAAACCCCCGATTTCTAATAGGGGGGTAAGATTTGTCAAAATGACCAAGTCCATCCCCCCTAATCCCATGTGCCCCAAGGTTTTACAAAATTTAAAAGATGTGTCACTTTTGGAAAATAACTGTGTCACTTTCTAAAATGAAAGGAGGTTACCCCATGAATGACTAAGATAAATCCCCTACTGCTGAAAAACTTTAGAAAATCACTTGGTCTTAGTCAAAAAGAAATAGCTAAAACTATTGGTATCAACCCTAGAACCTATCGTAGTTATGAAAATGGAAGTCGTGGTTTATCTCTAGAAAAGTTTAACAACTTCAAAGAAGCTCTCGGATTTGTTAGAGATGCTGATAAAGATCTCATTAAAGTCCATATTGACTACTTACGAATGACCTTCATGTCCATCCGAGACTTAGAAACATTCTGTACCAATTACTTGCACTGTCAATTTTCTGAGTTTAGAGAGGAAGAAACGAGACTTCTCTCCTACTCACGAGTTTGGAAACGTGGCAATATTTGGTTATTTGACTTCTTTGATAAAGTTCAAACAGGAAATAACCAAGTCACCTTACAGTTATCTGGTCAGGGATGCCGTGAACTAGAGCTCCTGCTAGTTGAAAACGAACTTGACTGGTCTAACTTCTTATCAAGCTTATGCAATGACTTTTCAGATAGCCATGTCACCAGGCTAGATATTGCTCTTGATGAAAAATACCTCGGCCCTGATAGGGAAAACGAACAATTTCTCCTATCAGATCTCATCTCAAAAGTTTATAAGGAGGAGGTGACCTTTAAATACATTCGTAACTGGAACCACATTGGCGGTGGTCAACTCAAAAACACTGACTCCCAGGAATCCAGTCAAGGCATCTCAATTTATTTTGGAAGTCGTCAGAGTAATCTCTACTTCAACTTCTATGAAAAACGCTATGAACTAGCCAAAAAAGAACAAATCTCCTTAGAAGAATCTTTGGAGATTTTTGGTATCTGGAACCGCTATGAGTTACGCTTTGCTCAAGAAAAAGCTCGATCAGCTGTTGAAGAGTACATTAACGGTGTTGACCTGGCTGAAGTTGCTAGAGGTGTGATCAATCATGAAATGCAAGTCTATGATGGCACCAATCGCTATGGTCAATTCAATCCCGATGCTAAGTGGCAACGCCTCTTTGGTGGCAGTGAACCACTTAAATTAAGCATGCAACCAAAACCCTATACGATTGATCGCACGGTCAGATGGCTCATGTATCAAGTCTCAAACTCCCTAAAACTGGTGGAAGAAGCTGACAAACTCATGGACACTGACTATCTCAAGATGATTCAAGAAAGTGGAGAACTCAATGACCGTGCTAAGGCCATCCTAAAAGACTTAAAATCGAATCACAAGAAATAGAAAGGAAAACTCTATGGAATACAAAGTTGAACTCTCAAGCATTGACCAGTTTAAAGCTTGGTCAGGTGGGCTTGAAACTTTAAACACTGTCCGTGAACGTGGGGGCATTGATCGACTGACCACTCTATGTGAAGATGTCTTCTCAGGCAACACCCCAACTCAAACGCAAATTAACGACTGGCTCTGGTTTGATGAGAATTACATTTTCCGATACTTAGGCTATAAGGACCTAGTGGACGAATGATTGTCAAAAAACTCTATGATGGCTATACCATCATCCCACCCTATGAGCTTTGGTATATCCACATTGTGCTCATGAAGGCCAAAGACTACTACTTTGAGGCCTTTGCTAATAATGCCCAAACAGATCACTACGTCAATGCGAGCTTTAACGTCTCAGGAAACCTTATCGTTAAAGGAAAAACCATTAAGCAAGACATGCTGAGGGTTTTATCCCAAGTTGTTAATCAAAACCTAGAAAATTTTAGAAGGGAAATCATCATGGATATTGATAATAAGATTGAAGGCCTCATCAGACACCAGGCCCTTGAACTTGGCGAACTTCTGAAAGCAAATAATACCAAGGAAGCTTGGACCAAAGCTGGTGAGCTGAATGCCATGCTAAAAAAAGAGGAGGCCCAACAAGTCGCTCCTGAACTTTGCGACCAACTCCGCCAAGAATTAAGGGGCTATTACTATGTCAATGGCGAACTCAATAAGCTTCATAAACAGCTCTACGCTAAAGGAAATAAACTGATTGATTTATCCAATCATTAAAGGGAGGGACCATGTCAACACTAAAATCATACCTGGATAAAGCTCATACCTTTTTGAGTCAATTTCAAAAGAAGGAAAAGAAAAAAGGCACGCCTAAACCCAAACAGGTCAGTAAACGCACTGTCAATATTGCGGTACTCTCTGGCCTCTGTTTTATCTTTGGTGTGTCTTTTCTGAGTACCTTTAGAAGCATCACCCTTTACAGTAAAGTAGATGGACTTCAAAAGCTAGTGACTCAGATCAAAAACACTAAAAACAAAGCACCAACACAATCGCAAACTGTCGATAAAAACTTGGAGGTCTACCTTAGCAACTATGTCAAAGCCTACTTTACCTGGGATGCGGACGCTGAAAAACAATCTCAACAACTAGATTACCTCAACACCTTTTACAATGCTGTCCCTGATGTCAAAGCCCAAGGACAAACCAAAAACCCTACTCAATTGAAATACTACCAGCTTCTAAAGATTGAAGATAATCAAGCCACCTTTGGAGTCGGCTATGAGGAAACCATCAAGAAAGATGGCAAAGATGTCACCGAGTACCACTATACAGGTTTTAATGTGCCTTATGGACTGGATGGGGATAAGTATTATATTTCAGGACTCCCTTGGTTCTCAGCGATTGAAAACCATCAAGCAGGCAAACAACCTGAGTCGTCTAAAACGGACCTCTCTTACACTGATAATTTTAGTACTAAAGAAGCAAAGAAACTGACCAAGTTTCTCAACACCTTCTTTATCAACTACACAACTAACCAAGATAATCTCAATTTGATGGCAGATAACGTCTCTGTCGTGCCAAATACAACCTTTAAATCACTGGATTTCACCTACTTCAAAAAAGACAAAGACAATAGCATCAAGGCCTATGTCCAAGCGACTTTTAAAGTAGGAGAAACCACTCATGCAGAAAACTTTACACTGACCATTACCACGAAGTCAGGGAGCTATTATGTGTCTCAACTAGACCATACCATTCCTTCTGACTATGCGGATGATCAAGAAAATGGAGGTAACTAATTTATGTCAACTGATGGATTAAGACAATTCTTGCAAGGAGATTTCTTCTGGATTCTAACAGCCATTGCGGTTCTTCTTGCTATTAAATGCTGGCGTAACAGTAACTGGCTTCAACTTTTCTCAGTTATTGGTTTCTATGCTATTATTGTATCACTCACTAAGGGCCAACAAATCCTCTCTGCAGTTGGTTGGTTCCTCAAACTCTTTGGCATTGAAACAGGATTATAATCATGAACCATGAACCACTCTATGATTACGGTAAGGGCCTAAACGCCCCTTACTGGATTCAAGAAATTAAGACAAAAAAGGGCACTCGAATTTGGTATTTCGCAACACCAATGCAACTGTCCTTTTTTATTGTCTTTGTCGTCATTTTTGTCCTCATGCTTATTGTAGGAGCACCTATTCTTGTTCCCCTAGCTAAACTCACACATTCCATCTCTCTACTGCTCTATTGGTATGTCCCCTTTAAACTCGCCAAGTTCTATACCGAATATGAACCAAATGGAAAGAAAATGCACGTCTTCATTTGGGATTACCTGGTCTTTTTCTGGGAATTCAAATTGAATAGAAAAGCCATCTACCAAGAAGGCCGACAAGAGCCATTAGATGAGGTGGTCTTTGAAAAAACAAATCTATGAGCCTAAACGGCTTGATATCGTAAAAAGGAGGTTCTATGAGTATTAATCTAGTCTACCCAATCAAGATGACACACGAACATCTGGCCATGCGACAAGATAAGTCCGTCATGGCCTTTTATCGGATTCCAAACACACCAATCACCATCACTGATACGGATAAAAAGGAAAAACACAAGATTACAGTGGCTCAAATGATTAAAAAACTAGCCAAGAATAAGACCTTTGAAATCTCACTGATTCCAAAAGACTACCTCTTAGAAGAAAAGATGGTAGATTTCGCTGAAGCTCTTGCTGATGACAGCCGTCAATTAGGGGAAGAACTCCTTCTCTATTCCGTAGATAAGCTGACCCAGGAGATGGAAATTCCCTATCAATTTGATTGGTTGATTGGGGTCACTCTTCGTAAACAACAAAAACTAACCACCATCAAAGAAATGGCTAGTGACAGCTTCCTAGAGTTATCAGAAAAACTGGCCAACGGACTTGGCTATGAGTCAGAAATCTCTGATACCTGGTATGAGGATTACACCAATGATGAATTTACCGTCTATCAGGCCCTTTCTTCACTACGTGCTCAGCGTCTAAGTGATGAGGAGCTATTCTACTACCAACGCATGCAGTACCTGCGTTATATTCCTCATTACAAAAAAGAGGTACTCGCTAACCGTGCCATGATTAATGTCACAGACACCCTCATCAAGGTGCTAAAAGGTGGTTTCCTCAAACTAGAAAGTCCCTACGGGTCATCTTTTGTAAGCTTGCTACCAGTTGGAAAGATTCCCATTCAGTTTAATGGATTTCACCTTGGGGAATTTATCCAACGGTTGAACTTTCCTGTTGAGCTACGCATCAAAGCAGAGTTTATTGATCGCTCTAAAATCAAAGGGAAAATGGGCCGTTCGAATACCCGCTACAATAACATCATGCAAGAAGCTGAAAATACCGATACCGTCCAACAAGATGAAATTATCCTCGGTTCTATTTCCCTGAAAGACCTCATGAAAAAGGTTGGGAATAAAGAAGACATCATTGATTATGGTGCCTACCTTATCGTGACAGGATCTAGTGTCAGTCAACTCAGACAACGCCGTCAAGTCGTCCTCAACTACTTTGATGATATGGGAGTTGAAATCAGTGAAGCTAGTCAAGATGGTCCCTATCTCTTCCAATCGCTTCTCTATGGAAAAGACTTAGAAAAAAAGACTAGAACCTGGACACACCTAGTCACACCTACTGGCTTTGCGGAACTCATGCCCTTTACCAATACAACTTCTGGAAACCGTATTGGCTGGTATATCGGTCGTGTCGATAACTGGACAGGTCGCTGGGACAGTATTCAAAAAGCCATTGACTCCTCAAAGAATATTGTCCTTTATAATGCCACAGTCGGAAATAAAGAAAATATTGCGGGTAAAGTTACTAAAAACCCACATATCATTATTACAGGAGCTACAGGACAAGGAAAATCCTTCTTGGCTCAGATTATCTTTTTAAGTGTCTCCCTACAAAATGTCAAAACTCTATACGTGGATCCTAAGCGTGAACTGCGAAACCACTACATGGAAGTCATTAATAGTCCTGAATTTGCTAGGCGCTATCCTGAGCGTAAAGCTCAAATTGAAGCCTTTAACTTTGTCACCTTAGATAGTGCCATCACGTCAAACCACGGGGTGCTGGACCCTATCGTTGTCCTTGATAAAGAACAAGCCGTAGAAGTCGCTAAAAACATGCTAGAGTTCCTACTTCAAGCTGTTGATGATGTCTCTATGGATCAAAAGACGGCCATTACAGAAGCTATCAATACGGTAGTAGAACAACGCCAAGCTGGAGAATTTGTTGGCTTTAAACAGGTCATTGACTTATTGAAAAATAATGACACCAAGGAAATCGCCTCTGTTGGGCGCTACCTCTCTTCTATCGTTACCAACTCTATCCTTGAACTAGCCTTCTCTGATGGTCAAGTAAAAGGTTTAGATTATGATGCGAGGGTTACTGTCCTAGAGGTTGCCAACCTCAAATTGCCAAAAGATGATTCCACGAAAATCTCTGACCACGAGCGAAACTCAATCGCTCTCATGTTTGCCCTTGGTGCCTTTTGTACCCATTTTGGAGAACGTCACGAAAATGAAGATACCATTGAGTTCTTTGATGAAGCATGGATTCTCATGAAGTCTGCAGAAGGAAAAGCCGTTATCAAAAACATGCGCCGTATCGGCCGGTCTAAGAATAATACCTTAGCGCTCATTACTCAATCCGTCCATGATGCTGAAAATGATGATGACACCACTGGTTTTGGAACAATCTTTGCCTTCTATGAAAAATCAGAACGAGAAGATATTCTACGACATGTCAATCTTGAAGTAACAGAAAGCAACCTAGAATGGATTGATAACATGATTTCAGGCCAATGCCTCTACTATGATGTCTACGGCAACCTCAATATGATTTCGGTCCACAATATCTTTGAAGATATTGATCTCTTACTCAAACCAATGAAAGCAACGGTATCATCCAGCCTTGAAAACAAATACGCTAGTTAGGAGGTGAATCTATGAATAAAGCTTTTGAGAAGCTAAAAGGCGTCAATATCTTTGACCTTAAATCCTATATGGAACCGACTGACTTTGGTTCCTTTAATGGGGTCTGGGTAATGGTCAATGAAATTATGGTCAACTTTTTCTTCTTTCTCCTAAACGCTGTCGTTGGCTTCTTCTCACTCCTCATCCGTCTATTAGAAAATATTGATCTCTATTCACTTTACAAAAACTACGTCTTCAATGGAGCTAAATCAATCTGGGAAGGTCTATCAGGCTCTTCTAATGGTGGACTTAATCATAACTCACTAGTAGGAACACTGCTAGTTATCAGTGCCATTTATCTTTTCTTTCAATATTTCTTCTCACGAGGTGATATCAGCCGTAAGATTCTGCATCTGCTTCTAGTCATGTTGCTTGGCTTTTCTTACTTTGGAACCATTGCCAAAACCTCTGGTGGTCTTTATCTCTTAGACACGGTCAACAATTTCTCAAAAGAGGTTTCTTCAAAGATTACGTCAATATCCGTAGAATACGAAAAAGGAAAATCCGTTAAGATTGGTGATTCACTAGCAGATACTTACATTGCGGAAACCTCCTATAAAGCCTACCTCTTTGTTAATACAGGTCAGGAAAATGGCAAGTATAAGAGTTCTAAAGATGGTAAAGAAAAAGCCTTTGACGATAGTAAGGTACTAGGCAGTACCAAGGGTGGAAAATTCCAAACGGTAAAATCAAAAGACCGTCAAGATTACCTCGATAGCTTAGGAGATGGGGCTAATGATGACAGTGAAGACAACCGTTGGGTGTCAGCTATCCCTGACTTCATTTTCCTACGAATGTTCTATGTCATCTTTAAAATCATTGAAGCCTTTGTCTTAGCCGTACCAATTATTCTCGTCCAAATACTCAATGTCATTGCCCAAGTGATTGTCTTGGTCATGATTCTGCTATTCCCATTTATTCTACTCATGTCTTTTGTTCCTCGGATGCAAGACCTCATCTTTGGAGCCCTAAAAATCATGTTTGGAGGGCTAGCTTTTCCTGCTATTACCAGTCTTATTACCCTTATCATTTTTTACATTGAGAAAATGGTAGAGGGTCTGATCACCAGCGGATTTGATGGGGTGCTAAAAACAATGCCATCACTGATTCTCTTTGGTATCCTCTTTAAATTGCTAGTTACTGTAGTTGCTAAAGCCATGGTTTATATCCTTTTGTGGAAATACAAGGGACAAGTCATTCAAGCCGTTCTAGGATCAAGAGCTCGAATGGTCACTGATGATATTGGCCGTAAAGTAGAAACAGGGGTCGCTAGAAGTCGTGACATAGCCACACAAGTCCCAGGGCGTTCTCTAGCTTCTGCACAACATCTTGGCAATTTTGCCCTAGGAACAGCAGGATTTGCGACAGGTGCTGTGGTTAATACAGCTAACAGGGTTCGCAATAAGTTTGCCAGCAATACCCCTGAGATGGTAGCTGACAAAGAACCAATCACTGAAGAAAATACGGTACCAAAACCAATGGAACCAGATAACCTAGAAATAGAAACTCCTATTGAACCACCTATTCCAGAACAACCAACACTGAATAGTGATGAAATCCCCTCACCTATTCAAGAGTTTGACAAACCGATTGTGACACCTGAATTGGAACAGCCAATACCAATTCAAGAAAGCCCAGAAAGCCCTCAGAGCGAGTTTGAACAGCTAAAAGAACAACGACTCTCAGCTATAGACAAACTCAAAATACAGTCCTTAGAGAAGCGTCTAGAGGTCTATAAAGACCCTGAAGCTATGTTTAGAGCTCAAGGTTCCTCTGCTTTCACCCGTAACTTTAGAAAAACTCTATCAAAAGATGAGAAATTACAAGCCAATATTGATCGCCGTGATCGTCTCACCCAACGCCTAAATGAATTGAGAGGAGGTGCCTAAGTTGAATGTGAGAATTTACTCTAAACAAACCTTACGAATGGTACTGTCCAATCACCTCTATAAAGCCTACGAAGAAGGAAAACGCTCAGTCGATTTCCTTCTTTTATTTCCAGTCAGTCGCTCAGATAGTGAGCATATCCTAGAGGTGGTTAAAGAAATTCCTGTGGTATTAGATGCAAGATGGAGATTTGGAACAGTCACTTTAACCGCTTATATGCGTTGCTAACGTCATGAAGAAAGGAGAAAGTATGAAGAAAACTATTGCCATTACATTAGCCCTTTATCCCTTTCTCCTCCCACTTTTTCTAGTACTACTATTTGCAGGAGCTATGGGAGGAGGAGCTACTGGAGGCGGAACGTCAGCGATTGAAGGCTCCAGCTACACAGACCACTGGTCAACAGGAGATCCCTACACTCATAACCTCCTGGTTCATCGATATGGCATCACTGCTAAACAACTGGATGGTTTCCTTGACTCTACAGGGATTGCCTATGATAAATCAAGAATCAATGGGGAAAAGCTCTTGCAATGGGAAAAAGCTTCGGGTCTAGATGTCAGAGCTATTGTCTCCATTGCTCAAATGGAAAGCTCCTATGGGACAGCTGGTGTCACCACTTCTCCCGGAGCTAATATGTTTGGATATGGAGCCTTTGATTCAACCCCTGGTAATGCGACCAACTACAATGACGAAAAAGCTGTTACTGGACTAACTCAAGTCACTATCATCCAAAACAAAAATGAGACCTTTAAGGTCCAAGATGATAAGGCTAAGAAATATGCGAATGGGACACTAAATACAGCCACTGAAGGTGGGGTTTATTTCACTGATACCTCTGGTTCAGGAAAAGCACGTGCAGAGGTTATGAAAAAACTCGATAAGTATATTGATGATCATGGTGGCACACCTAAAGCACCCGCTGAAAAAGCACCTACTGGTACTCGTGATGGTGGAGGCGTTACAGCAGATGGTGTTCCAGCAGGGTACAGCCTCACTAAGAAGATTGATACCTCTGGTTATATCGCACAAAGCTACCCTTATGGCCAATGTACTTGGTTTGTCTTTAACCGTGCCAAGGAATTTGGTATCAACTACGACCCATATATGGGAAATGGTGGGGAATGGCAATATAAACCAGGCTATGAAACCACTCATACACCACTAGAACATACTGCGGTTAGCTTTACACCAGGTACAGCTGGTTCAGACCCAACCTATGGTCACGTTGCCTTTGTGGAACAAGTCAAATCTGATGGGTCCATTCTCATCTCTGAATCAAATGCTAAAGGCCTTGGTGTGGTATCTTATCGTACATTTGACAAAGCCCAAGCCAGCCAGTTCACCTATGTTATTGGAAAATAGAAAGGAAATAATTATGGAAAGTGAAAAATTAAATCAAATTGAACAGCTTTTAACAGTATTAGTTCAACTAATCGACAAAAAAAGCCAAATCAATAATTCTGATATTGTTCAGCAAAAAGAACTGTTAAAACAATTAGGTATCTCACCTAATACCTTAAAAAAGTGGGAAAATCTAGGGTTGAAAAGATTAGAACCTCCTATTGAAGATACACGGACTGTTTTTTATCAATGGTCCGATGTCATCCATTTTCTTAATAGCTAAAAAGTTAGAAAAGGTGTAATCAAGTGAAAAAAGAAGTAATTATCCATAAAAATAAAAAAGTCACAAAATTTACTGGTGACAAAGGCGATGTACGCTATGTGATGCGTGGTGTTTTTCTAGGAAAAGACAAAAAAACTGGTAAACAGGTCACTACCTCAATAACAGCTCCAACATTAAAAAAGTTAGATCGGAGTGTCATTCAAGCTAGAATAGACTTCGAACAAAGGGGAAGTACACGCAAAGAAAAAGTTTCTGAAATTAGTACGATTGGTGAACTTGCTGAAGAATGGTTTAATTCCTATCAAAATTGGGTAACTTCCTATAACACACTTAATAGAGTTAGAGGATATCTTGACACTTATATTATTCCAAGATTCGGTGATTATTTTTGTGACAAACTGACTTCTGTTGAGATTCAGAATTGGATTAATGAATTAGCAGAAAAACATAAATTAAGTATTAAATCAGGTGCTAGGAAATCCAAAAAAGGATCAGCAAAAGATTACGGCGCAGTCCTACATAAATTAAGTGATATACTAGATTTTGGAATTACGCATTATGGTTTGACCACAAATCCAGCTAAATCTGTAAAGATTCCTCCTCAAAATACATTAACAGGAAAAAAGAGAATTAAAGTATTACATGATGATGAACTATCAAAATGGCTAAATTATCTAGACACTCTACCTGATAATCGTGCTAATCGGAAATTTATTTTAATCTGTGACACACTTCTAGCAAGCGCTTTAAGAATAAATGAATTATTAGCACTAACTATACAAGATCTAGATACAGATAAAAATACAATTAATGTAAACAAAACTTTAATGTGGAAGGCACGAAATAAGAGTACTAACACGAAAGGTAAAGTGGTATGTAAACCAACTCCTAAAACTGATTCAGGAAATCGAATAGTTCCTGTTTCACGTGAAATCATTAATAGACTAGTAAGATTTCATGATGAAATGAATGAGGTACTTACATATAGAGGGTTACCTAAATCTGTTCTGATCTTTCCAACTATTTACGGAAATTATATGACAGATAGAAACGAGCGTGCTACATTAATCAAGAGATTACGGGAGGCCGGTTTGCCTTCATATGGTTTTCATATTTTTAGACATACACATGCATCACTACTTTTAAATGCTGGAACAAACTGGAAAGAACTCCAAGAAAGAATGGGGCATAAATCAATAACTACAACAATGGACACTTATGCTGAGTTAGCACCACACAAAAAATTTGAAGCAGTTGATACCTTCCAATGTAAACTAGAGGAATTGGCAAATAAGCATTAACTCTACATTTTACTCTACATTTATGTTTACAAAGTTGTAAATCTACTGTAAAATCAACGTTTACAGCAATATTATTTAACTTTTACTGAGGTGAAATAAAGATTCAATACGAATCAATAGAAAAGAAAAACGCTGATTTCAAGCGTTTTTTTCTTTTTGTCAAACTCTATATATTGAACTGTATTTCAATTCAATCTCTACCTTTTTCTCTACCTTTTTCTTAATTGATTTCTGTTCATAATAAGCCAAGTCAACTTAACCTTGTTTAAATGATAGCAATACATCTTATCTAATACTTTTCCTGTAATTACTATACTCGGTTAATGTCATAATTGACAAATTTCCAGTTTTATCTTCAACGATATACAAATCATTTAGACCTTCATTGCTATTGTTATCGAGAATACATTTTGCTTCGATAATTTTTTCTATGGACTCCTGTAGTCCATAGTCAGGAATATCGCATGGCACTTCTAGATATATTGTTCCTTTATCGGTATTAGATTTAATGGTCAGTTTAGCAGGTTTTTCATTTTGTTTAGCATCAAGTATCACTACGTTCTTTTTTTTATTTTAGAAATAATCTTAATAATAATATCTTTCAAAATATCTACACATAGAGCTATTTCAAGTTCATTTAAAAAGTCATTATTAACCAATATCTCAATAAAAGAATAGAACGAAGCTTGAATCTAATCATCCCTAAGGAAAGCAACTTCAATATCATTACTTTTTAATCGTTCTTGAATTTCTAACTGTTCGTCAACTGTAAAAAGATCTGGAGCTTTAATTAGTATTCCCTTTGTCATAAATACCCTTCCTTGGATTAATTAATAGAACTAATGTCTAATTATCAATATTAACACTCTATTCTTTCATGCCTGAGAACACTTCGATATGATTTCCTAGTATTTTTATATCTACTGGCAGTTTATCTGACTTATCTCCATCAACATCTGATTCTAACTCAACATCTGAAGAAATCTTAATATTCCATACTTTGATATATTCGATATTATTATTTTCTACTATATCCCCTTTTAACAAATCTGGAATAATACCATCCTTCAAAACTTTTTCCATAACAATACTCCCTCTTTGTTAGTATGGTCAACTTTTGAAGAAGTTAATCGATATCGTTTGATCTCTTTTCTAATGAAAGGATTTCTTGAAGAAATAACTTTTTAGCTTCGTCCTCTGATGACGTTTCTAAATCGTCAATCAATCCTGTTACATCGGACAGTGTTAGAAAGAGAACCCAAAGAGTGCTTCTTCAAACTCTTTGGTCATCTTTCGTTGACCTTTTTCAATGTTTCGATAGTTGTAGTAACTATAACCAATCATAAGATAAATGTAATATAGGCTTCGCCTATTTTTTTCAAAAATTTAAAACCAAAGGTCAAAATCATCCAAAAAAAGAAATTATTTTTGCAACTTCTTTACGAGAGCTAGTTCCATATTCTTCTTTCAATCCATAATCAATTCTCTCCTCAAAATTGGTATAAGGATATTGACCAAGTAGCACATTGATACGTTGATCAAATTCATAATCAATCCACCACTCCTCAAGCAATTCTTTGAAAGATTGCAAATCTGGTTCAGAATTCAATAGGGTTAGTGCATCCATAAAACCTGTTTTATATCCATTAATTTCTGAGCATAAACCAACGACCTCATCCTTATTAATTTTGGCCAATTCCTAACGCATTTCAAGCAAATCCTTGTCTCTAAATAGTCGTTCAAAGCCCTCAAGCTGTTTACTAAATTTGTCTAATTTAGTGTAATCCTGACAATTCAATGTTTCTCTAAAATCCGTAATTATCTCCTTTTTTGAATTTTAAACTCCTACTGAAAATAACACAGTATCCTGTGTATCATTTAGACTTCTTTAATTGGCTAAAAATCTTATGGTCATACCACCATAATCAAAGGTTTTATTGATTAATTATTCAATTGTCAGAATGGTCTGATAATAATAACCATAATGAAGAGTATTTATAAAACTGTTCAAAAAATAACAAGAATCATATCAGAAATATACTTGCAAATATATGCAATCGATTGCAAAACGATTAACAGATTTCATTCTATTTTTTTATAAGCGAGATCATTTTCTTTGACTTATCATTTTTATTAAGCTATACTATTCGCAAAGGTATATACTAACATTAATCTTAACAATCATAAGACTACTGTTCGTAAAGGTATATACTATAACTCTTTAGATTATTTGATTTTCCAAACAATCTAACTTTCCACAATTTAGAAAGGGGAACACATTATGATTTGGGCTATTATCGTAGGAGGGCTTATCGGTCTTATTGCAGGTGGAATCACTAAAAAGGGAGATTCCATGGGAATAATCGCTAATATCATTGCAGGTTTAGTCGGTTCATCTGTTGGACAATCACTTTTCGGTGCATGGGGACCTAGTCTAGCTGGAATGGCATTAATTCCATCAATCTTAGGAGCGGTTATTGTTGTTTCAGTAGTATCATTTTTCCTAGGGAAAAATGATTGAACTTGAACCTTTCTGACAGGAATAGATTAAAGTTCAAATTCTATTGATGAAAGGATTCAATATGTCAAAAAACAAAAAAATATTTTACCTTATTTTATGTATTTTAATCTTGACAATTTTGATTCCTATTTTGCTAGATTATCTTAAATTCAGTGGCTTAGGACTTCATTTAGTTGATTGGAATCAAAATTCCTTTTTAGAATTTTATCTTTCAAGATATATTTTCTGGGGTGCTCTAGTACTTTCAGCTGTAGTGTTGTTTCTAATGCTTGTTACACTCTTTTATCCTAAACAATATTTAGAGATTCAGTTACCTGATGTCGATGGGAACCTAAAATTAAAAAATTCAGCTATTGAAGGATTTGTACGTTGTGTGGTTGCTAATCACAATTTTATAAAGGATCCTACTATTAAGGTAAACTGTCGTAAGAATAAATGTTTAGTTCACGTAGAAGGACAAATGCTTCCATCAGACAACATTATTAAACGAACTCAAATAATTAAAGATGAGATAGCTGATGGATTGAAACAGTTTTTTGGAATGAATCATCGTGTAAAACTGTATATTTCTGTAAAAGAATACAAGCCAAAACCACCACGTAAAAAAACTGTTAGTCGTGTAAAGTAAGGAAGTAAAAAAATGGAATGGTTTAAAAAATACCAATATCTACTTCTTTCCGGATTGGCGGGTGCTATCTTAGCGTGCTTCATCCTATCCTATGGTTTTTTTAAGACTTTATTTGTCTTGATTTGCGCCACTCTAGGAGTTGGAATTGGGTATTATATTCAACAAAAACAATTATTTAAATAGTAAAGGTGATTTATATGTCAAATGTAGAAAAAAAAGTAGAAGTAGTAAAAGGCGAATTGACCTATGAAGATAAAGTCATTCAAAAAATTATTGGTCTTTCTTTAGAAAATGTTCCAGGTTTGCTGGCTATTGATGGAGGCTTTTTCTCAAACCTAACTGGAAAACTTATCAATACTGATAACGTTGCAAGCGGAGTCAATGTTGAAGTTGGTAAAAAGCAAGTTGCTGTGGATTTGAAAGTAGTTGTCGAATATAAAAAGAATATTCCTGAATTATACAAGAAAATCAAAGAAATTGTTGTTTCAGAAATTTCTAATATGACTAATTTGGAAGTGGTTGAAGTTAATGTAGATGTTGTTGATATCAAGACTAAAGAGCAACATGAAGCAGACTCAGTAAGCCTGCAAGATCGAGCAACTGGAGTTGTTGAATCAACAAGTAAATTTACTTCCGATAAGTTTGAAAGCGCAAAAGAGGGATTGGGTGATGGCCTCTCAGCTGCAAAGGAAAAAGTTAAAGGAGTTGCCGAAGATACCAAAGAAACTGCTAAAGCAGAACCAAGAGTTCACTAAATTCTTTTATGCCTAAAAAAGTTTAAAAACGTTCATTATCAATAATCTAATTTCCCAATGGAGGGTAACACTATGTCAGTAGAAGAAAAACTTAATCAAGCAAATGGTGCTATTAAAGAAGGTGTCGGAAAAGTGACTGATGATAAAAAAACCGAAAAAGAAGGAGCTGCTGAAAAAGGAGTTTCAAAAGTTAAAGAAGTTGCCGAAGATGCCAAAGATGCTGTTAAAGGAGCAATTGAAGGTGTTAAAAATATGGTTAAAAAGGACGATAAATAATTCTAAAATCGGTTGATTTTTTACTTAAAACATGGGATTACTCTACAAGAAATTTAAGGTTGTTGTACTCCTAACTACTCACTTTTAAAACAACACCAAAAACTATGACAAATCCTTAACATTACAATATTAATCAGGTGAAAAATCAGCTTTCTTTAGATTACTTTGAGATTCTTTCTAACCTCATGTGTATATTCCTTTCTGATAGCATTAGCGCTCTAAAATCTGTAGTTTTGTTTAAACTATAGAAGCTAGAGTGCTTTTTATATTATTTTTAAAAAAACAAAAGCACAGATTTTACTGTACCTCAGAATGAGGTTAAATAATTGAATTAAAAAGCCATGAAAATATTATTTTTATGGCTTTTTTTATTAGCAAAGATAACAGTTATTCGTTCTAGTAAAAAGATTACAAACACATAATAGCCTCTATTAATATCTTACTCCTACCTTCCTGTCGCAAAGAGGATACAATAAATCGAAAAAGTCATTGTTCAATATAAAGTTTTCTACCTAGATAAAAAACTCGATATTAATTTTGAAAATCATTTTAGTAATAACCTAAACTTCTACATCAGAAACGGATTTTACTCCATTAATACCAAATTAACAACTTAACTAATATCAAAAAGATCACTATATTATCGTTGATCTTTAATTTTCACTCTAAATCTTTCAAGATATTTGTAAACCTATGTGTAAATATAGCCGTCATCCCCCATATATTTTCTGTCAAGTTTCTGTAAAAAGGAATATGACGTTCACTGTACCCAAAATTATATTTTTCCCTGTTTTTTACTAGGAAAAAAGGAAAATCTTTTGCTTCGCTTAAGGTAGAACTCACAGTATAATAAATCGGTTCTTTTGTCAACAATGTGTCAACTTCAACTGTAAACAGCCGGTCTGCCTCTTCATTCGGATGGATATACTCCCAATTTTCTATCTTTATCTTTCCAACAAAGCAATGGATGGTTCTACCCTGATGGATCAGATAATCAATCTCTCCCCAAATGTCAATTTGATCAGGAACTAGGTTTAACTCCTCACAAGTTTCTCGTATAGCAGCCTCTTGAAAAGTCTCGCCGTCTTCCACACGTCCACCAGGAAAAGAAATCTCACCCGGTTGAGAAATATGTTCGCTTCGCACTTGGTAAAGGACTTGATACTTACCAGTTTTTACATCATATATTAAGGGCAAGAGAACTGCATAGCGTCCTTTCTCCCCCAGTGGCTTCGGCTCGTAATGAGCTAATTTATCTTTAATAGTCATAAGTACTCCTTGACTTCATATTATCATAAAAAATAAGATAGCCCTATTATATAAAAATTTTATATATAAAATTTAGACATATCTTTCTAAAGGGATACTGTCAATAATTATGTGTAAACACTCAAGTAGAGTTGAAGAATGTTAATCAAATAAGCTTTCAAGTGTGTCAGCACATTGGCCAAACCCTTTATGGATGCGTTGATTTTGCTTGAAATTATAATCTTCAAACAGGGTAACTAAATAACGTTCCAGAGCCTCCTCGTTAGGAAAAAGGACCTTCTTTTTCGTTTGACGTTTGATTTCTTTGTTAAGAGACTCAATGAGGTTTGTCGAATAAATGCTATGCCAAATCTGGTAGGGAAACTGATAAAAAGTTAAAAGATTATCCGTATTCTCCAGACTTTCCATGACTTTCCTATACTTTGGTTTCCATTCGGCGATAAAGTTCTCTAAAGCTTGCACTGCCATTTCTAAATTTTCAGCACGATAAATCGTTTTAAATTGCTCCAGAATAACCGCTCTATCTGCTCGTTTCACTTTACTAGCTAGATTTCGACTAATATGAATTAAGCAACGTTGTTGTTTAGCTAATGGGTAAGCCTGATTGATAATCTCTTCAAGCCCCTTGAAGCCATCGGTCACTACAAGAGAAACCTGTTGGATTCCTTGGTTTTGAAGCTTGTCTAACAGGGTGGACCAAGAAGCATTGTTTTCATTTGGAGCGATTTCATATCCAAGAACAGCCTTCTGTCCTTCTGGTGTAATGCCAAGTGCGATATGAATACATTCTTTACTAACGGTTCCACGTCTTAAGGGGAGATAGGTTCCGTCAAGAAATAAAACAGAGTAATTGGCTTCTAAGCTTCGCTCATGAAAAGTAGCGACATTCTCCTGAGTTGCTTTTGAGATATTAGAAATTGTGGCAGGACTATAGTGATGACCATACATTCGCTCGATGATATCACTAATTTCTCGAGTCGTTACACCGGTTTGATAGAGTTTGATAACCATCTCTTCCAAGTGGTCATCTCGACGTCCATAAGCGGGAAGCAAAGCTGGACTAAAGTTCCCATTACGATCTCTAGGAATACTCAACTGAACAGTCCCATATTTGGTTTCGAATTTCCGTGCATAGCTTCCGTTACGACTATTCCCAGAATTATAGCCTAATTTATCGTAAGGTTCATACCCTAAAAAGGCTGATAACTCTGCTTGAAGCAGATCATTCATTGCTGTTTCAAGAGAAGTACGGAAAAATTCATCAATATCTTGCTTTTGGGCTAGGAAGTTAAGTAGTTCTGTGGTAAACTGAGTCATAGGAATAAATCTCTTTCTAGTAATGTTTTGCAACTCTACTATAACGGATTTATTCCTTTTTGTGTTTACACAACTTATTTTACACTACCTCTAAAGGACATACACTCAATATATAAAATAATTATATATAATTTTTATACCTATCCTAAAATAAAAGGAGCAAACCATGTATTTTCCAACATCGTCAACCCTGATTGAGTTCTTAATATTAGTTATTATTGATAGAGAAGACTCTTATGGTTATGATATTAGCCAAAACATAAAGATTGCGGCTAGTATCAAGGAATCAACACTTTATCCTATTCTAAAAAAGCTTGAAAAAGCAGGCTATATGACCACCTACGGCCAAGATTATCAAGGGCGCAAACGTAAATATTATAGTATTACCCCATATGGAAAAGAGCAACTTCAATTTCTTAATAAGGAATGGTTAACTTACAAAGAAACTCTGGATGGTATTGTGGAAGGGAGATTAAGACATGACAAAGACTGAATATATAGCCAAATTAACAAAATATCTACGAAAATTACCACCAAAAGACTACGAAGAAGCTCTAGAATATTTCATGTAATATTTTGAGGAGGCTGGACCCGAAAATAAATCTCTAGTTATTGCAGAACTGGGTACACCTAAGGAAGACGCTCATGAAGTCATTAGCCGTCTGCTAGATGAAAAGGTTATTGAGGATACGACTAGTTTGCGCAATAAAACAACTATTATTTGAATTGCTATTCTCGCAGTATTAGCTAGTCCAGTAGCTTTTCTAATTCTCCCTTTCTTCTTAGCTATGCTAATGACACTTCTTATGATCATTTTTGCGGTCATGGTGACTGCCTTAGCTCTTACTCTTGTCTTACTCATTAGTGGTGTTCACACTTTCTCTACAAGTTTCTCTCCCCTAAGTGTTTCACTAGCTTCAACACTGTTTGGACTAGGTGTAGGACTATTGATGTTTGGGGGAGCACTTTTACTATTTTTGATTTCATTTGAAATCTGTAAACTTATTGTAAAGCTAATTACTCCATCAATTAGATGACACATCAAGAAAGTAAGAAAAACATGAAAACTTGGAAAAAGATTGTCCATGAAGTATCTCTCATATCTCTATTTTTAGGCGGGGGATTAGCAACTTGGGTTTATAGTCAAGGTGGCTTGACAGATTTACAAAATCAAAATAAAAGTGAGCTAGATTATGTCAAGAAGGAAGTTGATAACTTCAATAAGATTGATATTAAAAGTAGCAGCTACAATGTACTAATTCAAGGTTCTGAGGTTAACAAAACTACACTTTCTTACTACCAAAAAATAAAAAATACAATTGACACAACTGTAAAGGATAGTCAATTAACTATTAATGATAACAACTCTAAATTAGATTCGACTTCTAAAAAACACATTAACTTTTTCAAATTAAAAGATTTAATAAGCCTCTCTTCTGCTATCGACCAGGAAGTCAGAAAGCAAACCATTATTATTACACTTCCTAAAAAACAATCGATTGATTTCTTAAAGGTTGATTTAGCAACTGGAAATCTAGATTTAAGCCATAGCACGGTTAGACAAGTAGACATTAATCTAAATGTGGGGAACCTGAATTTTAATAAAATGATAGTCAGCAACCTAAAAGCTAACCTTGATGTTGGTAGTGTTGATAGTGATAATACCCTTTTTACTAACGCAGATTTATCTATTGCAATGGGAGAATTCTCTGGTAATAACTTAATTTTTAACGGTCACAATAAACTTGACGTCACAACCGGTGAAGTTGAAATAGCTCTTAAAGATTACACTATCAATGTTCAAGCAGATAGTCACTCAGGAGAGGTGGATGTTACGAATAACCTTAAGAACTCAAAAGATAATACACTTACCATCACCTCCGATCTCGGTAATATAACTGTCGAATAACATAAAAAAGCCAGCTCACATTAGCCGGCTTTTAGTTTATACATTCTCAGTTTTTGGTCTATAAATAACAATACCTACAACTACAAAAGTAAGTAAGAAAATGACTAGCATACGTACTTGATCTGAGATTTGTCCTGTCATAGAAATAGTTTGACGAAGGCCTGACACAGAGTAGGACATTGGTAAGAATGGCTGTACGACCTTAAAGAACTTAGGACTAAGTTCAATTGGATAAGTCCCTGCACTAGAACCTAACTGTAAAAGCAACAGAATCATGGAGGCAAATGCACCATATCTATCATCCCAACCTACAAGGGCTGTAACGAGCGCCATTAAAGTCCATGCTGCAAGGAGAATCATACCAAATGTAGCTAGTGGATGATTTGGTTCAACTCCCATAAATCGAATAGCAATATAAAGGGCAATTGCAGCCATAGTTGCAATAATACCATTGATAAATAACTTATTTTTAGACCAGTCAAAACGACTCGTAAAGCTTCTTCCTGTTAAGCTTTTAGCAAAGATAACATTTGTTGAAAGAGCTACAACCATAAGAGAAACCGAAATCATATATGGGGCCATTCCCACACCATTAGTGTCAACCTTATCCTTATCAGTTTTCTTCACTTTTAGAGGAGCACTGACTATCTTAGCATTTTCTGAGTTTACAGAAACAAGTGATAACTGTTGATTAGCCTTGTTTAATGAGTCAGACAAGGTAAAAAGATTAGTTGACAGATTTGTCAATCCATTTGTTAAATTGTTTCCTCCAATTGCCAATTGTTGGACACCTGTATTAAGAACACTTGTACCACTTTTAAGGGTAGAAAATCCATTCATTAAGGTACTACTGTTAGCATCTAGAATTTGTGCACCACTAGCAATCGTTGACACAGCACCAGTGTAGGTTGACAAACCTGTTAAGAGATTGCTTGCACCTGTGGCTAAAGTACTTTGAGCTCTTGACACACCTGAAGCAACTTGAATTGCCCCAGGCGATAATTGATTAACAAGTACTGAGTTAACATTAGCAATATTACCTTGCATTGATGATATAGTTGAGGAAGCTACAGGAAGAAGAGTATTTGCCGAACTTGCAATGCCTGAAATAGACGTTTGTAGAGAAACTAAATTGCTTGATTCTCCACTACTAGTTGTTGTCGTGCCTGCCAAGCTAGACAAAGCTGTTGACATGCTTGACACATCTGATGCAATAGTTGAAGCATAGCTACTAGCTGTAGAGCCAGCATTACTAATTGCTGAAGCAATCTCTGCTTGTTGATCTGCTGTCAAGCTTTGATATGCAGCTGTTCCTTGTACCGCAGCCAAATCGTTCGCTTTGTCAGTGGCACTAGCTGTAGCTATAGAACTAGCTGCAGAAGAAATATTTGAAAGATAAGTCGCTATTGAACTTGTATCTACTGATGTTGTTGATGTTCCACTAGGGAATGATGTATTACTTACTGTCGTATTAAGATTTTGAATTGCTGTATTTAAATCAGTTAAATTAGCTGACAAGCTTGACAACTGTGTTTGCTGTTCTTCAGATAAACTTGTTGCTGTAGCCATTTGACTAAGCGCCGTTGACAAAGAATTCGCACCTGTAACTAAGGTATTCATAGCTTCTGCTCCTGATGCAAATTGACCCGCAGCAGAATTAACAGCCTCTGAGTTACTATTCAACTGTGACAAAGCACCTGACAAAGTTGACACACCTGAAGTATAGGCAGATGCGCCCGAACTCAAGGTATCAACACCTGTCGCCAATGTTTGAGTAGAACCAGCAAGAGTTCCTAGACCATTTGATAAGATCTGACCTCCAGATTGAAGTGCTCCTGCACCTGCATATAATTGACTGGCCCCATTCGCTGCAGTTCCCATCCCACTCTGCAGTTGAGACATACTCTTAAAGACAGCTCCAACATAAGTTGACGTAATATTTTTAGAAACAGTCTCCTTTAACTTAGACATGGCAGAATCGCTCATTTTCGAAGAAACGAAGCTATGCCCTGCTGTTGTCTGATAAGAAATTTCTAGTTTCTTAGGATCATTTGTCAGAAGACTTGCTGCATTACTTGAGAGGTTTTCTGGGAAAGTGATAACCATATAGTAATCACCGTCTTCTATTCCTTTTTGTGCTTCAGTTTCAGTTACAAAATGATAGTCTAAATTTTTATTTTTAGACATATTGTCCACCATATCATGACCAATATTAAGCGCCTTATCTTGAAATCTAGCACTCTTATCTTTGTTCACCACTGCCACTGGCAGATGTTTCACATTACCGTAAGGATCCCATATAGAAGATAAAAATATTAAATTATACAAAGCGGGTATCAATGAAACACCAATAATGGTTATCCATAGCTTTGGACTTTTTAGAAGAGCCTTTAATTCTGCTAACATATTTCTCCTTTTTAGACATCGTGTATACTTTTATGATATAATCAATTATAAGCTCATTAATTTTATAAATCAATATTTAAAAACTATTTTTGGACACTTTATCTAAAACTGTGTGAAAGGAGAAATACATGACAAAAGATCAAAGGCGTTCACTTACTAAAAAAGCTCTTTTAGATGCTTTGGTAATATGCCTTAAAGACCAAGATTTCAATGAGATTACAACTATTCGTCTAGTTCAAACAGCTGGGATTAGCCGTTCAAGTTTTTATACTCACTACAAGGATAAATTTGAAATGATAGATAGCTATCAGAAAGAATTGTTTCATAAACTAGAATATATCTTTGATAAATACGAAGGAAAGAAAGAAGGGGCCTTTCTCGAAATCTTTGAAATTCTTACTCGTGAAAAACTTCTTTCAGCTCTATTATCTACAAATGGAGCAAAAGAAATTAAAGATTTTCTGATAAACAAACTTCAGCGTATGATAGCTGAAGACTTTATTGACCCTACTGCTGAAAAAAGAGCTCTCAAAGGATTCGAGAAGAACTATGCCAGCATTTATCTTGCTCATGCTATTTTTGGAGCTTGTCAAGCATGGATAAAAAATGGCAAAAAGGAATCACCTCAAGAAATGACAGACTTCCTTCTACGATTTATTCCACAATAAAATAACACCAGAAGCACAAAAAGCTACAAAGTATCTCGGTAGATAAAGTAGCTTTTTTCTCTTATAATTAAATTCCTAGAACAATGAGATAATAAGTGAAAACAAGGTCAATATTGCGGGTCCACCTTGCGTAAAAATAATCTTCTTATTAGCAGTTACAGCACCATAAACAGCAGCAAAGAAAACATTAAGAACAAAAACAGTTACAAGTAGCTGACTATTTGTAAAAATACCATACAAGAGGAATACAGCGATTAAACCATTGTAAATACCTTGATTTTTAAATAAGTTTGTAACAGAATCGCGTTGAAGCTCTTATTTGCTCATATTAAAAATTCTACTAGTTGTGTCTGAATGTGTTGCAAAAGTTTCCAAATACATGATATAAAGATGCTCCAATGCAACAATCCCAGCTAAAATTAGTATAATAATAGACATAGTTTCTCCCTTCTTAAACAACTTTGACAGTATATCAAAAGTAAAGCATTAAAACAACACACATGTTTTATAAAATTTAAAATATGGTAAAACAAAGACTGAAAGAGAGGTCCTTATGACAAAAACAGAAGTAATACAACGTCTACAAAAAGACTTGAAAATCTCTAGATTTCAAGCTTATATAGAGGATAAAGAATACTCTGAAGAAAGAGTACAAACGACTAAAAAAGATTTTGAAGCCTACTTCACCAACTACGTTTCAAATGTTTCAGCAGACTTTGAAGGTGGACTGGAAAATAAATGAACTATACCTCAAAATCACATATCATAAGATAATGGAACAAGCTCCTAGTCTAATACAAATGACTAGGAGCTTATTATGTTAGAAAACAAAAAAGCCGTCTCATTCTGTGATATAGCTCTAAAATCTATATAGAAGTAAGCAAAAAGGTAAGCAAATTTCTGAAACAGTCTTTTAAAATAAGCAAAAAGCCCATAATAACGGGCTTTTCGATACAATAATATTAAAATTAAAGCATTTTGTTGTAGAATTCAACGACAAGTGCTTCGTTGATTTCTGGGTTGATTTCATCACGTTCTGGAAGACGTGTCAATGAACCTTCAAGTTTTTCAGCATCAAATGATACGAATGCTGGACGTCCGATAGTAGCTTCTACTGCTTCAAGGATAGCAGGAACTTTAACTGACTTTTCACGAACTGAGATTACTTGACCAACTTCAACGCGGTATGAAGGGATATCAACACGTTTACCGTCAACAAGGATGTGACCGTGGTTTACAAATTGACGTGCTTGACGACGAGTTGTTGCGAGACCAAGACGGTACACAACGTTATCAAGACGACGTTCCAAAAGAACCATAAAGTTGAAACCAAGTGTTCCACCTTTAACTTTAGTAGCTTGTACGAACAAGTTACGGAATTGTTTTTCACTCAAACCGTATGAGAAACGAAGCTTTTGTTTTTCAGCCAATTGCAAACCGTACTCTGAAAGTTTTGAACGGTTATTTGGGCCATGTTGACCTGGTACGTAGTTACGACGTGCCAATTCTTTACCTGTGCCTGTAAGTGAGAAACCAAGGCGACGTGATTGTTTCCATGATGGACCTGTATAACGTGACATTAATAATGTCCTCCTATAAAAAATATTTTTAGGAAATAACATTTTAGATAAACCTGATTCGTTCAGAAAGACTTCGCCCAAACAGCAAAGGTTACTTTTCTAGCTGACTTCCTGTTGACGAGCTTCATTTTATCCTGCTATTATTTCACATACTCCGCTATTTTACCACGAAAAAAAGCCCAAGTAAAGGCTTTTTCTTATTTATTTTCGATTTCAGCTTGTTCCTCGGGACTCAAATAACGAATGAGAGTCTTTTCAGTCAAAATATCTGAATAAGTATAAGATTCAACATAACTATTATTAATAGCGTCAGCTTGAGAACCGAAGTCCTGATACTCAACAATAAACAATGATGGATAGACTTCTGTCAAACGACCAATCTTATTCTTTTCACGTTTACGTCCATTCTCTAAAGTCAATTCTACCAACTGACCTTCATGAGCTTTAATAGCTTCCTTAATATTTTTCATTTTAGCAACATCTGCAAATGCGTCACTCATATATATCTCCTTAAATCTGAAAGTTACGATTCCTCAAACTGAGCAATCGATGAAAATTTATTATATTCTTTTTGGAATAATAACTTAACTGTTCCACGCGCACCAGCACGGTTTTTTTCTAAGATAACTTCGATTGTATTATCTTCAATCGCATTCTCTGATTCTTCACTCTCTTTTCGATAGTAATCATCACGATATAAGAAAGCTACAATGTCGGCATCCTGCTCGATAGATCCTGATTCACGGATATCAGACAAGACTGGTCGTTTATCCTGACGTTGTTCAACCCCACGAGATAACTGACTCAAGGCAATTACAGGAACTTTGAGCTCCTTGGCTAAGATTTTTAACTGTCTTGAAATATCTGAGACCTCTTGTTGGCGATTTTCCGGTCGCGTCCCTGTAATCAACTGCAAATAGTCAATCACAATGAGACCGAGACCACCCTCTACTTCTTGTGACAATTTACGGGACCGTGCACGAATCTCAGTAATCTTTATACCAGGGGTATCATCTATGTAAATAGGTGCCTCAGCCAGTGCCCCTTGAGCAATCATGACATTATTCCAATCTTGCTCTGTCAATTGACCTGTACGTAAAGCATGAGAATCAATCATACCTTCAGCTGCCAACATACGATCAACCAAGCTTTCTGCACCCATCTCTAGGGAAAAAACTGCAACAGCTTTATTTTGCTTGGTACCAACATTCTGAACGATATTCAACACAAAGGCTGTTTTACCAACAGCGGGACGAGCTGCTAAAATAATTAATTGGTCCGGGTGTAAACCTGTTGTAATCTTATCAAGGTCACGGAAACCTGTCGGTAATCCAGTTACATCTGATGTTTGCTGTGAACGCATCTCCAAAGTATTAAAATTGACATCAAGAACTTCAGATATTTTGCGGAAACCACTACTATTGCTATGCTCTGAAACATCAACTAAGGCTTTCTCAGCATTTGCAATAATTTCATCCGATTCAGTTGTCCCCTCATATGCTTGATTGACAATTTCTGTCAACCTATTTATAATACGCCGAAGCATGGCTTTCTCAGCCACAATCTTAGCATAGTACTCAGCATTTGCGGATGTTGGGACACTATTGACCAAATCTACAAGATAAGAAATACCCCCTATGTTTTGGAGGTCATCTTGGTCATCTAAAATAGTACGTACTGTCGTGGCATCAATGGCATCATTTCGATCCGACAGCGTTACCATTGCTTTAAAAATGACACGATGGGAATACTTGTAAAAGTCATCTGCTTCGATAAACTCTCGAACCGTAATTAACTTTTCCGGGTTAATGAAAATAGCCCCCAAAACAGACTGTTCCGCTACTAAATCATGAGGTTGCACTCGTAATTCTTGAGCTTCTGCCACAATTATTCCCTCCTTTACAAGATTTACTTATAGTGTCAACGAATTACTCAGCACTATTTTTGATGTTAAGCTTAATTTGTGCATTCACTTCTTTATGAAGCTTTACAGGAACCTCAATCAAGCCAATCGCTCGAATAGGATGTTCAAGTTCAATATGACGTTTATCAATCTTGATTCCAAACTGTTTCTGAAGTCCTTCCGCAATCTTTTTAGCTGTAATTGAACCAAATGTACGACCATCTGGCCCAACCTTCTCAGTAAATTGAAGACGATTTTCTTCTTTCTCAAGTTGTTCTTTAACGCGTTTTGCTTCAGCTAACAACTCTGCAGCATGCTTTTCTTCTGATTTTTGTTTTCCTTTCAACTCCCCGATAGCTTGGTTTGTTGCTTCTTTAGCAAGATTCTTTTTAATCAAGAAGTTTTGAGCATAACCTAATGGTACTTCTTTAATTTCACCTTTTTTTCCTTTACCCTTAACGTCTTGTAAGAAAATAACTTTCATTTTAATCCTCCTTGGGAGCCAACTCTCCCATAATAGTTTCAATTAATTTATTTTGCGCTTGAGAAACACTACAGTCTCGTAATTGGCAGGCGGCTAGGTTGAAATGTCCACCACCACCTAATTTTTCCATAATACGTTGTACATTAATCGCATTATGGCTTCGAGAAGATATGTTTACAGTCGAGTGACTTGTTCGAGCAACAACAAAGGTTGCTTCGATTCCAGCCATTGCAAGCATAGTATCTGCCGCCTTAGCAATCACAACATTATTATAGCACTTGTGGTTATCTCCTGTAGCAACGATTATATCATCAGTAATTCGTTCGCCTGCAATAATTAACTCATTAATACGTCGATATTCGTCAAAATCCGTAGCAGAAATCATTTGAATTTCTCCACTGTCACTTCCTAAACTACGAAGGTAAGAGGCAACATCAAAAGTTCGACTAGTAACACGAGTAGAGAAATTCTTGGTATCCAGCATTATACCTGCCATAAGGATAGAAGCTTGGATTTTACTCAAACGTTCTGGAGCCCCTTGAAATTGTAACAACTCCGTAACCAATTCACAAGCAGAGCTTGCTCCACTTTCAATAAAAGTCAAAACTGCATTTTCAGGGAAGTCGTCATCTCGACGGTGATGATCTACGACAATAACTTCATTAAATCGATCATAAAAATCCTGAGATAGGGTTAGATTGATTTTTGAATGGTCAACCATAATTAGCAATGAGTGTTGGTTGACTAGTTCTTCAGCTTCTGAGAGTGTAATAAGGGGTGACTGCCCATCTTCTTTCAAACGTTCTACCGCACGCTCAATATCCGTATTCATAGCCATATCATCATAAACAGCATAGCTCTTTCTAACAATCTGACTAGCAAAATGGGCCATACCAACAGTAGCCCCTAAGGCATCCATATCAAGATTTTTGTGACCTACAACAAATACTTTTTCGACTGTTTTTAACTTATATGAAATTGCAGTCATCATAGCCCTTGTTCTTGTACGAGAACGCTTAACTGTTGAGACAGAGCCTCCTCCAAAATAAAGAAGTTCCTTGTGATCATCATTTTCCTTAACAACAGCTTGATCTCCGCCTCGAACAAGTGCAATATTAAGGTTCTGCAAAGCAACTTGCCCGATTTGATCATGCTTAAGCGTACCAAAGGATATTCCCATACTCAAAGTCAGTGGTAAACCACGTTCTTGTGCTTGTTGACGAAAGTCATCCAAGACAGAAAACTTTTGATCCATGAATTCTGTCAAAACACTGTAATTGGTAAAGAAGTAAAAACGATCCCCTTCAATACGTCGATAATGAATATGCTTAGCCTTAGCAAACTCAGAAATAAATCCTACTACAAATGTATTGATTTTTGAAACATCTGCATCTGGCAAACTTCCTGTCACATCGTCGTAGTTATCAACTGAAATAATCCCAATAACAGGTCGAGTCATATTTGGATCAACATTTTCATCTTGATCATAAACATTGTCAATAAAATATGTCAGCTTATTGTCAAAATCCACAAAGGCAGCGTATTTATTGTCACCAACAGTTATCACATTCGAAGGTGACCCCTTTCGTTTCTGGGAGATAAAATCTGCAATCAACTGCTTATTGAAGTTCCCATATTCATCTGAAAGCACTAACTTAGCATAGGGATTGAACCATTCAATATGGTCATTTTCGTCAAAAGTAACGACTCCGACAGGCATCTTTCCAAGAAGAGTCTTCAAAGAAGCTTCCACATCCTGATTCAGTTCATCTAATTGTTCTATTTCCAAAGACTCATATGTTGTCTTTTGGTAATGCAATAGTGTAACAACTACTACCATAATGATAAAAAGCGCAAAAATGAGTGCAGACTCCGTTTGTAATACGCGGACAAAAATGGTAGCAATTCCAAAAAGAATTAGTCCTATCATTATCAGGTGAATAGTTGCAAAGTGAAATCTTTTCATATAAAACCTCTTAATCTAACAATTATAACATAAAAAAGCCTTAATTAAAAGGCTTTTACAAGTGTTACGACTGTTAATCCACTTTACGTCGAGCTTTATTATTGCCTTCAAGGTAAACCATCAAAATAGAGATATCTGCTGGATTAACCCCTGAGATACGGCTTGCTTGACCAATGGTTTCAGGATTTATTTTCTTAAATTTTTGACGAGCCTCAGTTGCAATAGAATCAATAGCATCCCAATCAATATTTTCCGGAATCTTTTTTTCTTCCATTCGCTTCATCTTAGCTACTTGATCCAAAGCTTTATTGATATACCCTTCGTACTTGATTTCAGTTTCAAGTAACTCTATAACCTTAGCATCCAAATCTTCTGCAGCTGGACCGACAAACTGAGTAGCTGTAGCGTAATCAATCTCAGGTCGACGCATAAACTCTTTGGCTGTCATGGCATCTGTCAAAGGCTTAAATCCTAGAGCTTGAATTTTTTCATTTGTTTCTTTGATAGGCTTTAATTTTTCTTTTGACAGACGTGTCAACTCTCTGTCAAACTGATTTTTCTTAATTTTAAAGATATTCCAACGTTCATCATCAACCAAGCCAACTTCTCGACCAATAGGTGTCAAGCGCATGTCAGCATTATCATGACGTAATATAAGTCGATACTCTGCGCGTGAAGTTAATAAACGATATGGTTCCAAGGTTCCTTTCGTGACAAGATCGTCAATCATTACACCAATATAGGCATCACTACGTTTGAGAATAAGCTCAGGTTTACCTTGAACTTTCAGAGCTGCATTGATACCAGCAACTAGACCTTGACCTGCTGCTTCCTCGTATCCAGAAGTTCCGTTGGTCTGTCCTGCTGTAAAGAGACCTGAAATTAACTTCGTTTCAAGTGTTGCTCGTAATTGATGAGGGAGCACGATATCATATTCAATCGCATAACCAGTTCGCATCATCTCTGCCTTCTCGAGACCTTTAATTGAGTGAATCAACTCTTTTTGAACATCTTCTGGCAGACTTGTTGACAGGCCTTGCACATAGACTTCTTCAGTATCTCTTCCTTCAGGTTCAAGGAAAAGTTGATGGCGATTCTTATCGGCAAATCGGACAATTTTATCTTCGATTGATGGACAATAACGAGGTCCTACACCCTTGACAATACCTGAAAACATTGGTGCACGGTGTAAATTATTATTGATAATATCGTGGCTCTCTTGATTCGTATAAGTTAGCCAACAAGGTATTTGATCCTGAAGATAATCTTCATCTTTCGACAAGAATGAAAAATGATTTGGCTTTTCATCACCTGGTTGAATTTCAGTTTCTTCGTAATTAATTGATGATGCCTTAACACGAGGAGGGGTACCCGTTTTAAATCTTCCTATTTCAAGGCCAAGATCCCTCAGGTTATCTGCCAATGTAACAGATGCAAGGCTATTATTAGGACCTGATGAATATTTGAGCTCACCTAGGATAATTTCACCACGCAAAGCCGTTCCTGTTGTTACAACAACCGCTTTAGCTCCATATTTTTGATTTGTGGCTGTTCTGACACCAACTACCTTACCATCTTCAACAAGAATTTCATCAACCATTGACTGACGGAGAGTTAAGTTTTCCTGACGCTCAACTGTATGCTTCATCGTCATAGCATACAAGGCTTTATCTGCTTGTGCACGTAAAGCTCTGACAGCAGGACCCTTACCAGTATTCAACATTTTCATTTGAATATAAGTTTTATCAATATTTTTACCCATCTCCCCGCCGAGGGCATCAATCTCACGGACAACAATACCCTTGGCCGATCCTCCAATAGAAGGATTACATGGCATAAATGCCAGCATCTCTAGGTTAATAGTCGCTAATAAAACCTTACATCCCATGCGGGCTGCAGCTAGGGAGGCTTCTACTCCCGCATGACCAGCTCCGATTACAATAATATCGTACTCTTCTATAAAATTATAAGTCATTTTTTCTCCTACTCTTTAAGATGAATGTGTCGTAATTGTCCGTCCCATTCTGGTAAGGCGGCTTTTAGAAATGCCGGTTTCAGATTAACAGTATGTAGGTCATCTAAAGCAAGACACCGGCAAGGTAATGGCTTCGCATCTTCTTGCATGGTTAAAGGGGCATCTTCTAGCAAGTCCACTAAATAATGGAACTCGATATTATGATAATGGACCCCAGTTTGTTCAAAGCGATTTTCAACAATGAAAGCTAACTGAACAGCTCTAGATGCGACACCGAGTTCTTCTCTTACTTCTCGAACCACAGCATCTTCAGTAGCTTCATACACTTGAATAGCACACCCAATTGTATAAAAACTGTCCTCATCTTCTACGACTAACAAGCGATTGTCATTTACAATCAAAGCAGTCGCTCTCACACCAAAAACAGTGGAATCAATTTTCATCCGAAAATCCTGATGTTGCATTTTTTCCTCCCTTAAAACAACACAAAAATAGTCAAAACTCGCAAGAAGTGCAGGACAAAAAACCTGCAACATCCATGAGCTTTGACCATCATGACTATTGTTAAAATTATTTTATCAAATCAAATTGTTTTGTCAATTCCAATCACAATTTGATTAGAGTCTGCACACTAAAGCCATGTAAGCAGGAAGATTTGAAATTGGATTCATTATAGCGAAAAATGCCATAAATGCATAAAACAATTGGGAACTCTTCGTTATTACTTAACTCCAGTTAGATATACTGACAAACTTTTCCGTCTTTATATGCTTGATCAATAATACCGCCGCCCAAACATTCCTGACCATCATAGAAAACAACGGCTTGACCAGGTGTAATAGCACGCTGAGTTTCAGCAAAAACAACCTCTGCTTTATCACCCTTAACCTTTACAGTAACTTTACTATCAGGTTGACGATAACGGAATTTTGCTGTGCATTTCATTTCAAATTCTTCCGGCATATCTCGAGTAAAGTGAATCATTGAAGCGTCAAGTGAAGTTGACATCAACGACTCATGGTGGAAACCTTGACCCACGTAAAGAATATTTTTAGAAAGATCTTTCCCTACTACAAACCAAGGAGCATTATCTCCGCCTTTTTGGCCACCAATACCCATACCACCACGTTGACCAATGGTGTAATACATGAGTCCGTTATGTTCACCCATATCACGACCATCGACGGTCATCATACGGCCTTTTTGAGCTGGTAAGTATTGACTAAGAAACTCTTTAAAGTTTTTCTCACCAATAAAACATATTCCTGTTGAATCTTTTTTCTTGGCTGTTGCAAGACCTGCACGTTCAGCAATCTTACGAACTTCTGGCTTTTGTAGATGTCCTAAAGGAAACATCGTTTTCTGCAACTGCTCTTGCGAAAGTTGACTAAGGAAGTAGGTTTGATCTTTATTGTTATCTGCACCACGCAACATATGGATAATACCATTTTCATCGCAAACAACTTGAGCATAGTGCCCTGTAGCCACATAGTCCGCTCCCAATGACATAGCATAGTCGAGGAAAGCCTTGAACTTGATTTCCTTATTACACATAACGTCTGGATTAGGGGTACGCCCTGAGCGGTACTCTGCTAAGAAATACTCAAATACACGGTCCCAGTACTCTTTTTCAAAATTAACAGAGTAATACGGGATACCAATCTGATCAGCTACTGCCGCCACATCTTTATAATCTTCGGTGGCTGTACATACACCGAATTCATCTGTGCCATCCCAATTTTTCATGAAGACACCAATTACATCATAGCCTTGCTCTTTTAAAAGTAGAGCTGTTACTGATGAATCAACGCCACCACTCATACCGACAACAACACGTGTTTTTGAATTATCAGTCATTGATAACTCCTCCCATCAAATAAAATTCAACATAGACTTGAAGGGTCTAGTTATTCAAATATCGATTTGAAGGTCGATTTTGAAGCGTAAAAGCACGCAAACTTAATTATATCATGATTAAAGAATAATGCAAAAAGGTTACACTAGGGAACCTTTTTTATATTTATTTTAATGTAAACCCACTGTAAAGATATTACTCCCCAGACTATTATTGGAATCCATACGGCTATAACTAACCATCTCGGTTCTTGGTAACTTAACACCAGTTTATTCTGCCCTTTTTGTGATGAAACTATTGGTGTACCTATTGTTGACAATCTATAATCAGCCTTGTTAAGTTCTTGACCATTTAGTGTCAAGATGGAATCTCTATAGACAACTATTGGTAAGTTTAACTCCTCTCCTTCAGCAGCTTGCCAAGTTAATACAAGATAACCATCTTCGAGCATCTTTTCTGCACTCTGATTCTTAACAACATTTTTATAATAAAGATCGTAAGTATTCTGCTTACCTATTGTCCCATAAATTGGAACATAATCTGGTGTTGGTTTAACAACTAAATTTAAAAATTGTGACAAATCACTGTCATCCATAGTAAGATTTATCGTCTGGTAATCTCCTTCAACGTAAGTATGTTTAACAATGGTAATAAGTTCACCATCTTGTGCCGCAGTTTTTACACGATCGGTAGTATCCATCATATTCTGAATGAGACCAATGCCCGCAAAGGCAAAGAGTAAAACAGCAATACTTTTTCGCCAGTTTACAAATCGCGTGACCGTTAACCCCGTAATTGCTAAAAGTAAAATGGTAGCAGGAACAAAGAATCTAAATGGAAATTGAATCAGTTCAGCAAATGTATTTCCATTTTCTACTAGATACTGCCACGGAAAAAGACCTGTTGATAAGAAAAAGAAGACAAAATAGATAAAATGCAATATTTTTTTCCATTTGGCCAATTTCTTCCAATTCAAAATAGCATAAACAAACTGTAAAACGAGTAACACCATTAAGGAAATTGGAGTATATAGCCAGTATCTTGCTGTTCCATCAATTCCATTCTTACCTATTTCCCTATTTATAAATGGATCTAAAAGATGATTCGTGCCTCTCAAATATAGGAGTATTAACCAGACATTGACAGTCAGCAAGAGGAAAAGAATGACTGCTATAAAGACTTGCAAGAAGGTTTCCTTCTTCTTAGCGACGGATAACGTTACAAAGGTGTAAAGATAGAAAGGAATATACATCATCACTAACATTAAAGCGCTAAGCACATGAACTTGAAAAATCAAGGCCATGGATAAGGTAAGTCTAATTGGTTCTACTTTTTGATAAAAAATGTAGCGAATTGCTGGGATAAAACAAAAAGGTAATAAAGCTGCTCCCCAACTAGAAAACCCCTGACGCATCGTCCAGTACTGGATAGAGAATGTTGTAGCATAGAGTAAACCTAATGACAAGGCAATGGTAGTCTTAACTTTACACTGCTTGAGCAAAGCATACATTGAGGACTCAGCTAATATATGTAGTAGTATCCTCGACACAATCTGATAACGAAACCAAGTGCCACTTATTAAAACAAGTCCTCCTTGTAAATAAGCAAAAAAAGGACCGTAAAGAGCATTGACAATGCGGCCTGACTGTTGGAAGCCATACAAAGATAAAAAGTAAGAAAAGTTACCATTCTTTAATTGCATAGCGGCTTCATAAAACCTATTATAGTGAAAAACGGAATCTGAACCTAAAATGACTTTTTTTGTAAATAATTGTGGCGTAACCAATAACACAGCAAAAGATACAATAATAAGGGGAACCCATAGCTTTTCTTTTGATTTAAAAAATTGTTTCATTGCTAAACCTTTCATTCCCCATTATAACAAAAAGCTCCGTGAAAACGATTACTAATATCCGAAATAAAAAGCTGAAAGATACCTCCCAACTTCTATAAATCTTAGTAATTCCAAGCTGACAATCCTTGTGCGTTATAGGCATTCAAGGCTGATTGAATTTGATCTTCAACTGTTGCAGTTGAACCCCATCCTGGCATTGTTTGGAAGAGACCTGATGCCCCCCTGAACTGCTTGCTACAGTATAATCACCATTTGATTCACGCGCAATAATCGACTCCCAGGTTGACTGTGGGACTCCAGTTACTGCTGCCATCTGTACTGCTGCATAAGAACCGATTTCTCCTGCAGTGTTGCCATTTGAGATAATAACTAAACCATTTCCAGTAGTCGAAGCAGCAACCGAAGAAGCTACTCCATTATTTTGAGTAAACGTAGCGTCAATGCTTGCTGTTGTAGCAGACTCTGATTGAGGTTTTTCTGATGCTCCTACTGTTTCGGTCGTTGTCTCTGATTGAGCTTTACTTTCTTCAACCTTTTCTTTATTCTCTTTGCTTGAGCTAACCTCTGTTGATTTCACCAAATCTGCTGTTGATTCTGACGTTGTTGATGTTGTTGAAGGAGTTGGTATAACTGAATCCGAGAATGCGTTAACCAATCCTTTATTAACTAAAGGAGAGAGTGAAACTGCCAAAATGACACTAAAACTCGTTACAATTGCTACTGGTACCGCCAATGATTTTTTTACTGCTAATTTGATACGACGTCCCTTATAACTTTTTTTTAAACATTAATCTCTCCTAGTTTCTTCTAGTTATATTCATCATAACCTAGTAATATTACTGCCGATTATTCATATTATGCCTAATGTTACAATGATTTATCATTTCAATAAAAAAATACCAAAAATCTGGCATTTTTTCTCTTATTTGTATGAGTTTCTACTTTATTTTCTCACAATTCAATGACAAAATTTTAGTACCAGCCATTGGCGTTCCAGAAAGCAAGAGCTGCTGTCCATGAACCATAACGACTTGCTACATAATTATCTGCTACTTTTTCTTGGTTCGCAGGAGAAAAATCACCATTCAAATATGATGAAGATAATTGATAACGTCCATAATATTGTCCGTTTTGGGCTGTGTAGCTACCACTTGACTCACGTTGAGCGATTTCTTCCTTAGCAGCTGCCTCTGAAGAAGAAAGATTTGTGTCGGTCGTTTGGTTACTTTCACTTTGGGTAGAATCTGTTGATGTTTCTACTAAAGCAGGTGTCTCTGCTGGCTCCTCAGTAGTTTCATTAATCGTTAATTTTTGACCAATATAAATCTTATTAGCATCTTGGATGCCATTTTTTGAGACGATTTCGTCCACTGTCGTACCATTCTTCTTAGCAATAGCTGAAAGGGTATCTCCTTTTTGAACTGTGTAAGTTTCTGCATTAGCTAAAGCTGTTGCTCCAAGTGTTGCCACTGTAACAAGTCCAAAAAGACCTAGTTTTTTAGTGTTAAATGTATTCTTTGTTTGCATGACAATGCTCCTTTATCTATTTATAGTCCAATCCATATTAGTAAAAGTTATTAAATTATTTTATTTATGACCAATAGGTTAATAGTTAATCAACTGGCTTATTCACTATAGGGATTCTTTAATCCAGATTAAGCTGAAGAACTATAACCATGTATCTATAATACCGTGCAAATATAACATCTTCTTGTTAGTGATATTAAAAATATTACAGGTAGATTGAGATTAGACGAAAAAGAACGCCTACGTAGACGTTCTTCAAATACTTCTAGGTCTTAAGACCTAGTTTTTATTCATTTTTACGAATTAACTCTTAAGATAAAAAAGTATTAACCCTAAAGCTAAAATAGCAATAATTGACAAGGTATCTCGACAGTTCCATAAAAGTCGACGATATTTTGTTCGCCCTTCACCACCCTGATAACCTCTGGCTTCCATAGCTATAGCCAGAGCATCTGCTCGTTTAAAGCTAGATGCAAACAAAGGAATTAAGATTGGTATAATTGACCGAACCTTTTGAATAATATTTCCTTCACCAAAATCAACACCACGCGCCTTCTGAGCATTCATAATACGCGTTGTATCGTCCATCAAGGTTGGTACAAAACGTAAACTCAAAGATAACATTAGACCAATTTCATGTGCCGGTACTTTAAAAATAGTCAGCGGTTTTAAAAGTGACTCTACTGCATCAGATAAACTTAACGGCGTAGTTGTTAAAGTAAGTAAGGTGGAAAAACTAATAATGAGTATAAACCTGAGAAATATCATCCAACCTTGATTTAAACCAACTTCCGTAATCTTAAAAAATCCGATGGACCAAAGCACATTCCCTCTTGTATTGAAGAAAACTTGAAACAGGGTAGAGAATAACATAATCCAAATCATTGGTTTAATACCACCCAAAAAGAAACCAAGCTTGATTTTAGACAAGAAAACCAAGAAAAGTGTAAATAGAGTTATCACAGCATAAGTTACAGGATTATTAGCCCAAAAAATGACGATAATATAAATCAGCATTGCTAATAATTTACTTCTAGGATCTAATCGGTGTATAAAAGAATCACTAACAATATAACGCCCAATAATTAACTTATCCATGAACCAACACCTCTACGAATTCCTCTATTGTAATAGGAAGACTTTCAAAGCTATAACCTTTTTCTTGCAGTTGTAGCGCAAACTCTGTGATTTTAGGAACACCTAACTGCTTTTCTTTGAGAAAAGCGACTTTTTGGAAAACATCTTTAGGAGTTCCTGACAATACTAGGCGCCCTTTTTCCATAACATTTACAGCTGTTGCATAATCTGCAACGTCATCCATCAAATGTGTAACCAAGACAATCGTTATTCCAGAAAGGTGTAACTGCTTAAAGAGTGACATTAACTCCTTTCGTCCTTGAGGATCTAGACCAGCAGTCGGTTCATCCAACACTAAAATATCTGGTTGCATAGCTAGAATACCTGCAATAGCAACACGTCGCATCTGCCCTCCCGATAAATCAAAAGGATTCTGATCACGTAACTCATCTGAGAGACCAACTAATCTTAGACTTTCCAGAGCACGCTGTTCGGCCTCCTCCTTAGAAACTCCGAAATTTTGAGGTCCAAAAGCAATATCTTCTAAAACAGTTTCTGCAAATAACTGACTCTCCGGAAATTGAAAAACTAAACCGACCTTTTTACGGATTGGCTTTATTTCCTTATTCTTGGATTGACTATTTATAATAGTGTCATCAACTTTAACCTGACCACTAGTTGGTAAATAAAGTCCATTCAGCAACTGCATAATTGTTGATTTACCACTCCCTGTATGTCCAATAAAGGCTGTATACGAACCATCTTTTATCGTAACTGTCATATCAAAAAGGGCACGCCTCTCAAAAGGAGTACCCGATTGATAGGTATAACTTACATTTTCGAGATATATTCCCATAATTGTTCTACCAATTCCTTTTCTGTCAGATAGCCTTCACAATCTATCAAACCTTGATTTTTAAGTTTCTGAGTTAGTAACGCACTAAAAGGGATATCAAGACCTAAGTCAACCAACTCTGAGCCTCTGCTAAAAAGTTCACGAGGGCTTGAAATGGACTCCACTTTACCTTGTTTTAAAACTAAAACACGGTTGCTCATCGCAACCTCATCGAGATCATGAGTAATTGATAAAACAGTCATTCCATATTGCTGACGAATATCCTCAATAGATTGAATTAATTCCTGGCGACCTTCTGGATCAAGCATACTTGTTGCTTCATCCAAAATCAAAATAGATGGTCTCATGGCAATAATTCCAGCAATAGCCACACGTTGTTTTTGACCTCCAGATAGTCTGGCTGGTTCTCTATCCTTAAAATCCATCATGCCTACAAAAGACAATGCCTCTTGAACTCTAGAAACCATCTCTTTATAGGGAAGTCCCTTATTTTCAAGACCGAAAGCAACATCATCTTCAACAGTAGCTCCAACAAATTGATTATCTGGATTTTGAAAAACCATACCAATTTTATCACGAATATCCCAGACAGTCTCTTCTGTTAATTCCTGACCATCAACAATGATCTGCCCAGAATCTGCCACTAAAAGTCCGCCAATTAGACGTGCTGTCGTGGATTTTCCAGATCCGTTATGGCCTACAATGGATAACCATTCCCCACGTTTCACGTGAAACGATACATTATTCAGGGTATAGGAGGTTTGATCTTGATTATATTTAAATTTTAAATTTTTTATTTCAATCATTGGTTTATCGTACTACTTAAAGGTGTCCTTAAACAAGAAACCTGCACCCTTGAAATAATCATAGCCTGAGTAAATCGTAAAGAATAAAGCTACATACAGCATGATTGTCCCTACAAAATGCACATGACACAATAACAAAATAATAGATAACATCTGAGTCACTGTTTTAATCTTACCAGGCATAGCTGCAGCGAGAACTGTGCCACCGTTTTCGACTAACAAAAGACGAAGTCCTGTAACTGCCAACTCCCGACAGATGATAACTGAAACAACCCAAGCAGGTGCTTGATTAATACCTACTAACATAATAAAAGCTGACATTACCAACATTTTATCCGCTAAAGGATCTGCAAATTTCCCAAAATTAGTAACAACATGCCATTTTCGTGCCAAATAGCCATCTAAATAATCTGTAATGCTAGCAATGGCAAAAACAACTGCTGCCGCAATATGCATCACATTGCTCGACGCAAGTGATGTCATCAATAAAAAGATGGGAATTAAGATAATTCTAGCAAGTGTCAATAAGTTAGGTAAATTTTCTTTTTTAAACATTTCTTCTCGATTCTATTGGATTCTTAATGTTAGGTAGCTAGGTGTATTTTGATCTAGTTGAGATAAATCAAGTGACTCTCCATTTACCTTGAGAGTAACTTTTGAAGGTTGAGCGATAATAATTTGAGTTGTTTTGATTTTATCAGAAAGATCCAAAGAGTATTTTGATTTATTAGTTTTTGAAAGATAATAACTCTCTGAAGTATCTGAGTTATCTACAGAAAACCATGTATCGTTACTATTTTCTGATAACTCCACTTCTAAAACTACTGAAGATTTTACATTGGAGAAATCAACCATTAATTGATTTCCTTGAGTTGTTGTTGTAAAATTGGCCCCCGATACTGTAACCTCAGAAATGCTTCGAGACGACTTAGCTCCACTTGCAATTGATAAGTGATTAGCTGTAGAGATAGTATTGGGCTTAATCACCTGAGGTTGGTTAGAAAGGTGTCTAATAATAATATATCCAACTGAACAGATGATAAGTAATGAAACCGCACTCAGAATTAGTAAAGGGATATAGTTAGACTTTCTTTTTTCTTCACGTTTAAGTTTTGAAAAACGTGACATGGGGACTTTAGTATCTAAAATATCTTCCTTACGTTCAACTTGTTTCTTTTCTTCTTTAACTTTTCGCTCATTCTTTTTCTGCTCTTCGTACAGATGTTTTCCATCTAAATCAACCGAAGTAGCGTACTTTTCAAGTGCTTCTTGCTGAATGTCCTTGGGTAAAGCTTTAAGTTGATCCATTTCCATAGCTAGAAGATACTGCGCTTCAACCCCTGAAACTTTTTCTGCATCATATAAACTTAATTCTTTTTTTATTCGTGCTGCACGTAATTGCTCACCAAGAGAGTATCGCTTCATTTTTCCCCTTTCTAATATTCTTCTTTGTTTTAGTGTTTATATTATAGCAAATATTTACTTATTTAGGGAAGACAACAAAATCGGTAATCACCATATTTGAGAGATAGTGATTAAAAAATTCTTCAAATCCTTATAAGTAATACTCATCAATTCCTGACCAAAATCAAAGTAAGTTTTGCCATCATCTGAGTAAGCTAAATACTGGCTACCTAAATTCTGAATATTGTCTAAACTACGTAAAAATTCACCATACAAAGCTTTCTTTTGTAGATCCAATGCTTCTTCTGTCAACAATCTTTGTTTATCTGCCGATGTCATCACTTGACGAATTAAACTTGACATACGGATGGGTTCTGCAGTGTCCATAGTCATAATAACAAATGAATATCTACTAGATACCTCATATTCAATTGACATAGACTCATCTATTTTTCCTTCAGCATACCAATTTTTATAATAAGGCGATGTCCATCCAAACAATAAATTAAATAACAATTGTACCAATATGCTCTCTCTCATATAATTATCGGAAAAATGGACGTTCTTAAAACCAATGGCTAGTTTTGAAATCGAGATGTCCATTTGAAGACTATCTAACTTTTGGATATTCTCCTCAATGGGTTGCTTTTCTTTTTCAACTGTTTTATGAGATATTGTAAATTCACTTCGCGTTTCCTTTACAAATCTGTAAATTTGTTCAATGTCAAAATTGCCTATTAAGACAAGATGACAGTTCTCCGGTCTATAAAAATAATCAAAATTATTTTTTAAATCCTTTGCAGTAATTTTTTTTAATGCTATCAATACTTCCAGCAATATCTTGACCTAATATAGTATTGGGATACAAGCTTTGTAAACACCCTAAATAAACTCTATAATCAGGATCATCCTGATACATGTTTATTTCTTGTTCAATGATTCTTTTTTCATGGTTGACAGTATCTTCGGAACTTGTAAACTCACTTGTAAACCTCAGCAAAAGCTCCAGTGACTCCTCAAAGTGATCAATTGTTGAAAAATAGTATGTTGTCCTATCCAAGGTGGTAAAAGCATTGACATCAGCTCCTAGCTTTACAAAGTCCAATGTAACATCCCTTCCCTGATCATCCTCAAATAACTTGTGTTCAAGAAAATGAGCAATACCAGCAGGGTATGTCTGCAACTTACCATCAATATAAAAGTGGTTATCTAGTGCCCCAAAATTTGTAGACAGAAAGGCAGCTTTTTCAATGAATCCTTTTTTCTTGATAATAGATAACGACATACCATTATCTAAAGTTGCTAAATAAACTTCTTCAGCAATCTTTGGATAATAACGTTTTTTCAAAGCAGCAGCCATTCTAAGACACTCCTTCTAAAAAGAACAAACTTTGTAGCTTGACTTGACGTGCTATACGGCAAACATCTTTTTTAGTAACCTTCTCGATTTTATCTAACCAATCCTCTAATGAGATATTTTTATCGCCAAAAATAACCTTATTAAAATGTTGTTCTACTAGTGTTAATGCATGATCCTCAGAGAGAAGGGCATTCATCCGTATAATTTTTTTGGTTTGATTAAAAAGGGAACTTGAAAAACGTCCTAATTTAATGTGATTCAACTCTCTGATAATCCCTCGCATAGCTTGATTTCTATTAGATTTTTCAATTCCAGCGTAAATTTCTAGTAAACCTGTAAAGGCATCAAATTGACTACCAATTGAATAAGCTAATCCTTCTTTTTCTCGAATCTTTGTAAATAAAGCTGAGTGAGCAAATTCACCCAACATGCCATTAAATACAATTAAAGCAAAATAATCTTTATCTCCATATTGACAAGGAAATTGATAACCTAACTGTAAAATAGATTGACTAGTCTGTCTAGTCTCTATCTTTTCTTTCACAACTTTAGAATAAGGTTGATTATAACTAAACTGTAAATCAACTTGGCGTCCCTCTAAAGGAAATCTGTGTAAACCTCGGAGTACTTGATAGTCATCAAATTCCCCAACCATAAAGATATCAATTCGATCTTTAGTTAACATGCTTTGAAATTCTTGATAAGCTGTAAACGATGTCTCGGCTTCAACAAGCTCTACTCGCCCATACTTGGGAACTTTCAAAGCCTCGTTTACAAAGTAAAGCTCTCGTCCCTGAACTTCACTATAGTAGTAATTATTCTCTGTATCAACATCCAGGTAGGTCATTAGATTTTGTTTTTCTATGTCAAATACTTTGTTTTGGTATTGCGCTACTATTGACAATGGATTGTAAAGACAATCCTTCAAAAAACCTAAGACTTCCCAAAATAAACTTTTATTCATTGGAATAAAGAAGTCTTTCAGGTATGTCAACTCTATGTCAACACTATGTGTCAACCCTTTTGTTGACACTTTAGTTGATAACTGTGTCCCATAAAGTGAAGCTAATCTCTCTTTGAAAGACTGTACTGTTGGATATGTCTGATTAGCTGTAGCTAACATTTGTGAAACTAGAGCCCGTTTAGCAATTGTTTGTTTATTCAAAGAACCTGTCATTCGAAAAACAATACGGTTAGTTTTATATTTTTGTGTTGGAATGAAGTGTACATATACACCATCAGCAATTTTCATTGATAACCTCTAGAAAGTTTATGCTTTCAATTATACCATTTTTATGCTATCTTATCTCAAGAGAAAGTTGAGGTTCTATGGAATATAAATTATTTGATGAATACATAACACTACAGGCACTTTTAAAAGAATTAAGCATCATTCACAGTGGTGGAGCTATTAAGGGCTTTTTAGCTAACAATGTTGTTTTATTCAACGGTGAGGAGGAAAAACGGCGTGGAAAAAAACTTCGTTATGGAGATGTTATTACCATACCGTCTGAAGAGCTTGAAATTACTATCGTAGTTCCTACACAAAGTGAAATTGAAAAACATAAAAAAGAAGTCGCTGAGAGAGCACGTTTTTATGCTATTGTAAAAAAAATGAATAAAGATAACAAAAAGAAACAAAAAAAACACCAAACAAAAGAAAGTAATAAAACAAAAAGGAAACCTGTCCGTTTCCCAGGAATCTAACCATGTGGCTTGAAAAAATTGATATTCAACACTTTAGAAATTATTCTGAAGCCTCTGTGAGCTTTTCACCACATCTCAATATTTTTCTTGGACGAAATGCCCAAGGAAAAACAAATATTCTTGAAGCTATCTATTTTCTAGCCTTAACACGTAGTCATCGGACCCATTTAGACAAGGAACTAATTCAGTTCCAGCAAAATAGTCTTAAACTAAACGGCATCGTGCGTCGTCATAGTGGAAATCTACCTCTGGAAATCAACTTATCTAATAAGGGACGAGTTACAAAGGTCAACTACCTCAAGCAGGCAAAATTATCTGATTATATAGGTCACATGACGGTGGTACTCTTTGCTCCTGAGGATTTACAACTTGTAAAAGGATCTCCAAGTCTAAGACGTAAATTTATAGATATTGATTTAGGACAGATTAAGCCTGTTTACCTCTCAGACCTATCAAATTACAATCATGTTCTTAAGCAGCGTAATGCCTATCTCAAATCTACTGACAAGGTAGACATTAATTTCCTCTCAGTTTTAGATGAACAGCTTGCCGATTTTGGAGCACGAGTTATTAAACATAGACTAGAATTTATCAAGCAATTAGAAGAGGAAGCTGATGGACATCATAGTATTCTCTCAAATCAGATTGAGCGTCTTAAAATTTCCTATGAATCTAACATCCCAATACAAAATAGCAAAGATATTCGAGAAGCATTTTTAACTACATTAAACCAGAATCACAAAAGAGATATCTTCAAAAAGAATACCGGTGTTGGTCCACATAGGGATGATTTAAGATTTTACATTAATGACATGAACGCATCTTTCGGTAGTCAAGGGCAGCAACGTAGCCTTATTCTTTCATTAAAAATGGCTGAGATTGCTCTGATTAAAAAAGTGACAGAGGAATTTCCTATTCTTCTCCTTGACGATGTCATGAGTGAACTTGACAATCACCGTCAACTTAAATTGCTAGAAAATATTGATGAAGAGGTCCAAACTTTCATGACGACAACCTCACTCGATCATCTTAGCAACCTACCACCCAATTTAAAGACCTTCTTAGTTAAGAATGGTACTATTTATGAAAAGCAAGTCGATTAATGAACTGCTTTTTTTGTTGACAACTGTGACAATAAATATTGGATATCTTGTAAACAACTTTCTCCTAAATCCTATATTAATAACTCTATTGTCGTGAATGTATTGTAAACTTAATGTAAATATTGATGCACAAAAGTACTTGCCTCTTGGCAAGTACTTCTGTGTCTTTTAATGAGCTGAATAGTTAGGCGCCTCGTTTGTAATTTGAACATCATGAGGGTGACTTTCTATAAGCCCTGCACCTGACATTTCAACAAACTGAGCTTTGTCATGTAAAGCTTGGATATCTTCTGCTCCTGTATAACCCATACCTGCGCGGATGCCTCCAATCAATTGGAATACGATATCAGCAGCAGAACCTTTATAAGCTACACGGCCTTCAATTCCTTCTGGAACTAGTTTATTAGCTTCGTTCACAGCGCCTTGGAAGTAACGATCACTTGATCCTTTCTTCATAGCTGCAATTGATCCCATACCACGGTAAGACTTGTATTTACGACCTTGGAAAATCTCAGTTTCACCTGGTGCTTCATCAGTACCGGCAAACATAGAACCAAGCATTACAGCGTTACCACCCGCTGCAAGTGCTTTTACAATATCACCTGAGTATTTGATACCACCATCAGCAATGATTGTTTTTCCGTATTCACGCGCAACACTAGCAGCATCGTAAATAGCAGTCACTTGAGGTACCCCCACACCCGCAACCACACGTGTTGTACAAATAGAACCTGGTCCGATACCTACTTTAACGACATCAACACCTGCTTCATAAAGCGAACGCGCACCTTCAGCCGTTGCAATATTTCCTGCAATCAAAGTACGGTCTGGGAAGTGAGCACGAATTTCAGAAATTTTGCGAAGAACACCTGCTGAGTGACCATGTGCTGTATCAATAACAATAGCGTCTGCACCTGCCTCAAAGAGAGCTTCTGCACGTTCAAAAGTATCAGAGGTAACCCCAACAGCACCTGCTACCAATAGACGACCAAATTCATCCTTAGCTGCATTAGGAAACTCAATAACTTTTTCGATATCCTTAATAGTAATGAGTCCTGACAAACGACCTTCTTCATCAACTAAAGGCAACTTTTCAATGCGGTGCTCATGAAGAATGCTTTCAGCAGTTTCAAGATCTGTTCCAACTGGAGCAGTGACCAATTGCTCAGAAGTCATATGTTCTGAAATTGGTGTCTCGTAATTAGAGATAAAGCGCATATCACGGTTTGTGATAATACCAACCAATTTACGATTTTCAAGTGTCTCAACGATTGGAACACCTGAGATACGATAGCGTTCCATCAATTCTTCAGCTTCAGAAACTTTATGTTCTGGTGTTAAGAAGAATGGATCAATGATTACACCATTTTCAGAGCGTTTTACTTTGCGAACTTCTTCAGCTTGTTCCGCAATAGACATGTTTTTGTGAATAACACCCAAGCCACCTGCACGAGCAATTGAGATAGCCATCTTACTATCTGTTACTGTATCCATGGCTGCAGTGATGATTGGAATATTTAATGTCAAATTTTTAGCCAATTTCGTCTTCAAGTTGACGTTGTTTGGTAGAACATGACTTTCCGCAGGAATAAGCAGTACGTCATCAAAAGTGTAACCTTTTTTCAAGAATTTAGTGTCCCAATTTGACATTATAATCGTCCTCTTTTCTCAAAGTTTTGAGGTACAAAAACCCCTGTCTATTTTTTAATTGATAATATCATATCATGCTAAATAGATTTGTCAACAGGTTTCGCATAGGATTATAAGAAAAACTTTTTCCAAACAAAAATAGGGGTCCAGATAATCTGGACCCCTATTTTTATTTCTTAGAAATATTTAATTCCCATCGCTTCTTTTACTTCTACTAATGTTTGTCCAGCAACCTCGCGCGCAGCTTGACTACCATTTTCAAGCATACGGAACACTTCTCCCATATCCTTGGCATACTCTAAACGACGTTCACGAATTGGAGTCAACTCACGTTCTAAAATTTCTAGAAGATAACGTTTTGTTTTCACATCTCCCAAACCACCGCGCTGATAATGTTCCTTCATTTCAGCAATTGTAACAGCATCTTCTTCGCGACCAAAGATATCAAGATAATGGAAAACCATATTACCTTCGATTTGGCCTGGATCTTCCACACGAATATGATTTGGATCAGTATACATGCTCATAACTTTTTTACGAACAGTATCCTCATCATCTGAAAGGAAGATTCCATTACCCAAGGATTTAGACATCTTAGCATTACCATCTAGACCTGGGAGGCGTCCTGCAGCCTCATTTTCAGGGTAGATTCCCTCTGGTTCAACCAAAATATCGCAGTTGTAAGTATGATTAAAACTACGTACAATTTCACGTGTCTGCTCAATCATTGGCTTTTGGTCATTCCCCACAGGAACATAATTAGCTCTAAATGCCGTGATATCAGCTGCCTGAGAAATTGGATAAACTAGAAATCCTGTTGGAATAGATTCTCCGAAGCCTTTTTGAGCAATTTCCGTCTTAACTGTTGGATTACGCTCTAAACGAGCCAATGAAACTAGGTTCAGGTAATACATAGTCAACTCAGCTAACTCAGGAATCTGACTTTGAATAAAAATAGTCGACTTCGCTGGATCTAAACCTACAGAAAGATAATCTAAAGCAACATTCCCAATCGATTCTTTTATAATTTCTGATTCTTTAGCGTGATCAGTAAGGGCTTGCTGGTCAGCTAAAAATACAAACATCTTGTATTTATCTTCGTTTTGTAACAGTACACGATTCTTTAGACTACCTACATAGTGTCCAAGATGTAGTTTTCCTGTTGGACGGTCTCCCGTCAAAATAATAGGTTTCGCCATATAATTACCTCTCTAATATAAAAATCCCCACGCAAAAATATGCGTGAGGGCGTTAATCACTTTTGATACGCGGTACCACCTCAGTTGATAACTCTTTGTAAAGCTATCATCTCAAAACTTCTCAACAAAGAAGTTGCACGATAAGGGGTGCCAAACCTAACGTTTATGTGTTCACGTTACTCGTCAATTTTCCTCAGCCCATTCATTCCACCTTCATTCTGGTTTACACCTACCACCAGCTCTCTAAAAAAGAAAGGAAGAATTACTCTTCTGATGACTATTATTCTACATTGTTTTATCCATTTTTGTCAAGGTTATATTTCTAGTTTCACGTGAAACATAACCTTCTAAACAATCAAAATAGTCATTACTTGACGGATACTAAAAAAGACTTGATAATAGGAATATCATATTTAGGAGATAATATATGAAACGTCGAATAATAGACATACTTTTAGTTACAATCGGTTCTTTTATATCTGCAGTTGGTTATAACTCACTTTTAGTTAAAAATAATATTGCTTCAGGTGGTGTCGGAGGGCTAGCCATTAGTTTAAATGCTCTTTTCGGTTGGAATAATGCTAACTTTGTCTTAGCGACAACTATCCCTTTGTTAATTTTATGTTGGTGCTTCCTTGGCCGCGAAGTTCTCCTAAAAACTTTATATGGATCTCTAGTTTTCCCGACTTTTATTAAATTAACCGAAGGTTTACCTACGCTTACCAAACAACCTTTGTTAGCATCAATTTTTGGTGGAATTATACTAGGATTAGGTCTAGGAATAGTCTTTTATGGGAATTCCTCAACTGGGGGAACAGGGATTATCACACAAATTCTTAATAAATACACACCTCTACCTCTAGGAGTGGTCCTACTCATAGTTGATGGAATCATTGTCGCCATTAGTGCCATAGCCTTTTCTCCTGATACTGTTATGTACTCCATTTTATCTCTTTATGTCGTATCCCTTACAATTGACAAAATGATGGTAGGACTCAATTCATCACGGAATCTCCTAATCATTTCACAAAAGAGTGATCAAATCCTAAACTACATCACTAATGGTGCTGATCGCGGTGCAACAAAAATTCCAGTTCTTGGTGGACATACTGGACATTCTCAAAATATGATTATGACCACCTTGTCAACTCATGAGGTCCCAAAAGTCCAAGAAGAAATCCAAAAAATAGACGAAACTGCCTTCATTGTCATTATCCCTGCTTCTACAGTTATGGGACGTGGATTTAGCCTTCAAAAAGATTACAAGAGTGTTCCAAATGACTTTATTAATCCCTTATAAAATCAATTGAAATAAAGTCTAATTTCTCGTAAAATAGTATTTAAGAATAAAAATAAAGGATATTATATGCTTACTGTATCAGATGTATCGCTTCGTTTTAGCGATCGTAAACTTTTTGATGATGTTAACATTGCCTTCAAACCTGGTAATACTTATGGGCTTATCGGTGCTAATGGTGCTGGTAAATCTACTTTTTTGAAAATTTTAGCAGGTGATATTGAACCCACAACAGGACATATCTCACTTGGTCCTGATGAGCGTCTTTCTGTTCTTCGTCAGAACCACTTTGACTATGAAGATGAACGCGTCATTGATGTGGTTATCATGGGAAATGAACGTCTCTACGATATTATGAAAGAAAAAGACGCCATCTACATGAAGGAAGATTTTTCAGATGAGGATGGTGTTCGTGCTGCTGAATTAGAAGGTCTGTTTGCTGAATTAGGTGGTTGGGAAGCTGAAAGCGAGGCCTCACAATTACTCCAGAATCTAAATATTTCAGAAGACCTTCACTATCAAAATATGAGCGAATTAGCTAATGGTGATAAGGTGAAAGTCCTTCTTGCAAAAGCGCTCTTTGGTAAACCTGATGTGCTTCTTCTTGACGAACCTACCAACGGTCTTGATATCCAGTCAATCTCTTGGCTTGAAGATTTCTTGATTGATTTTGAAAATACTGTAATTGTCGTATCCCATGACCGTCACTTCTTGAACAAGGTTTGTACGCATATGGCCGACCTTGACTTTGGTAAAATCAAACTCTATGTTGGTAACTACGACTTTTGGAAACAATCTTCAGAATTGGCTGCACGCTTGCAGGCCGACCGTAATGCCAAAGCAGAAGAAAAAATTAAAGAACTTCAAGAGTTCGTTGCACGTTTCTCTGCCAACGCTTCAAAATCTAAACAAGCGACTTCTCGTAAGAAAATGCTTGATAAAATTGAGCTAGAGGAAATCGTTCCATCAAGCCGTAAATATCCGTTTATCAAATTCAAAGCAGAACGTGAAATCGGTAACGATCTTCTAACAGTTGAAAATCTCACTGTTAAGATGGATGGTGAAACCATTCTTGATAACATTAGTTTCATCCTACGTCCAGGAGATAAGACAGCTATTATCGGTCAAAACGATATTCAAACCACTGCTTTAATTCGTGCCCTAGCTGATGATATCGACTATGAAGGTACAATCAAATGGGGGGTTACAACTAGCCGTTCTTACCTCCCAAAAGACAATTCTAAAGACTTTGCATCTGGTGAATCAATCCTTGAATGGCTTCGTCAGTTCGCTGAAAAAGGGGAAGACGATGATACCTTCTTGCGTGGATTCCTTGGTCGTATGCTCTTCTCAGGAGATGAAGTCAATAAGTCTGTTAGTGTCCTCTCAGGGGGAGAAAAAGTCCGTGTCATGCTTTCTAAACTCATGCTTCTGAAATCTAACGTTCTCCTTCTAGATGATCCAACTAATCACTTGGATTTGGAGTCAATCTCAAGTCTGAATGATGGCATCCGTGACTTCAAAGAGTCTGTTATCTTTGCCAGCCATGACCACGAATTTATCCAAACGATAGCGAACCACATCGTAGTTATTTCTAAAAATGGTGTTATTGACCGTATCGATGAAACTTATGATGAATTCCTTGAAAATGAAGAAGTTCAAGCTAAAGTCAAAGCACTGTGGGCTGATTAAACTATAAAAAGATGCAGGTTGGGATATCCCAACCTGTCTTATTATCATTATGACAAATAAAAAATACTATACGACCTTATTATTCTATCTGGCTGCTTTTTTCTTGCCAGTACTAATCATGATAGGTGTATTATACAGCCAAAAAATCTATCCTGGTAGTGAGAGAACTATTTTAACAAGTGATGGTTTTCATCAGTATGTGATATTTGCAACCGAACTGAGAAATATACTTCATGGAGATGGGAGCCTCTTTTACACCTTTACAAGTGGATTGGGGCTTAATTTCTATGCCCTAACAAGTTATTACTTAGGTTCCTTCTTGTCTCCACTCTACTATTTCTTTACCGTCAGCCAAATGGCCGATGCTTTTTATTACATAACACTGCTTAAGTTCGGACTTACTGGTCTGTCAGGAGCCTTCAGTTTTAAGCATCTCTTTACCAAAGTCTCAAGAAGTTTCATCTTATGTCTTTCTACAGGATTTTCTTTGATGAGCTTTGCTACCAGTCAGTTAGAAATTAATACTTGGCTAGATGTCTTTATTTTAGCACCTTTAATCATATTAGGGTTACACCTTTTACTAAGATTCAATAAACGCGGGCTATATTTTTTGAGTCTGACCTGTCTTTTTATCCAAAACTACTATTTTGGATATATGATGTCTATCTTTTTAACCCTTTACACTATTATACAACTAATAACTATCACGGGATGGAAGAGTAAAATCCTTCATTTTATAGACTTTGGAATCGTCTCTATACTAGCTGGTCTAAGCAGCACTATCATGCTACTCCCAACATTACTTGATTTAACTACACATGGTGAGAAGTTTACAGCTCCATCAAGTTTGTTGACAGAATCCACATACTATTTTGATTTCTTTGCCAAAAATCTGGTCGGAGTTTACGATACTACTAAATTTGGATCAATCCCTATGATTTATGTGGGACTCTTGCCTTTGATTCTTTTTCTACTTTTCTTCATTAGTAAGGAAATCAAGCTATCACTACGTTTAGGCTACTTCTTGTTATTAGCTTTCTTTATTGCTAGTTTCAACTTACAACCTCTTGATTTGTTTTGGCAAGGTATGCATGCACCTAACATGTTTCTCCATCGCTATTCTTGGCTTCTTTCTCTCTTAATTGTTCTTTTGGCAGGAGAAACTCTCAACCGAATTGAAAAGTTTTCTCTACAAAGGCTGCTCCTACCTTTCGTAGGATTGAGTGTCGCTTACTTACTAACTTGGATTTTTCAGTCTCACTATAGTTTCATTGAACCAGTTTCCTGGCTATTAAGCCTAGCATTTCTATTAGCCTATGCCATTCTATTTATTAGCTATTTTAGACAGCAGATTCCTAGGAGTGTTTTTCGCTGTTTCACCTTCTTATTCTGCATTTTTGAGCTTGGACTAAATACTTACTATGTTGTTGGAGCTCTTGGAAATGAGTGGATTTTTCCAACTCGTGAAGGATACCTACGGAATATGTCGGCAATTTCAAAATTGGTTTCAGATACGAAGCAGACTAATAAGAATTTTTACCGTACGGAGAGGCTTGAGGCTCAAACTGGTAACGACAGTATGAAATTCAATTATAATGGTATTTCTCAATTTTCATCCATTCGAAATACTGCTTCAAGCTCAACACTAGACAGGTTGGGGTTCAAATCTGAAGGGACTAATTTAAACCTACGTTACCAAAATAATACACTTATTGCTGATAGTCTCTTCGGAATAAAATATAATTTATCGAACTTTGACCTGAATAAGTATGGTTTTAATTACATAGCTTCTGAAAAGACAGTAAGACTTTATCAAAATGATTATGCTAGCCAGCTCGCTATCTTAACTAATGGGATTTACACTAATGTTGACTTTACTGTCAATACACTTGACAATCAAACTAGCTTAATAAATGCTCTAGCTGGACTTAACTTAACATACTTTAGAAGAGTTCCATCCCAACTTTCTGATAATGATGCTAAATCTTTGAATCAGCGCGTGGCTAAAAATGTTAGCAACTCGAATAACGATTTTGCTACTATCACTTATCAAGTCATTGCTCCGCCACATAGTCAACTCTACGTTAGTATTCCTAACATTTCTTGGTCCGATGACAATAATCACTCTTTGTCAATTACTGTAAATGGGGTGACAAGGAATCAAGTTACTGACAATACTTTTGATTTCTTCGATCTTGGCTACTTTGAAACAGAAGAAGCAATTACCATCAATCTTAATTTTCCCGGAAATAAAGCAATATCCTTTGATAATCCTAGTTTTTATGCCCTTGATACTCAAAACTACAAGATTGCTATGGATACTATTAATGAACGTGATACCAAGGTTACTACATCAAAAAATAAAGTATTTACTGATTATAGTAGCCACACAAATGCTTCATTATTTTTCACCATTCCATACGACAAGGGGTGGACAGCAACAGTAAATAATAGAAAAGTTAAAATTCATCGAGCTCAAAAGGGGTTCATGAAGGTTGATGTCCCTAGTGGTAAAGGAAAAGTTGTGCTTACCTTTATTCCCTATGGCCTTAAGATTGGCTTGATTATTAGTTGCTTGGCATTTGGAATATTTTGTTGCTATGCTTACTTCATCGGTAAAATAAAAATTACTCAAAAAGCTACTCGCCCTAAATAAAAACCTAAAAGGTCTAGAACGAATGTTCTAGACCTTTTAGGTTTAGGGTACAAAAAAACTCAAGCTATACAACTTGAGGTGTCTTATCACTCCGCCAGTAGGACTCGAACCTACGACATCATGATTAACAGTCATGCGCTACTACCAACTGAGCTATGGCGGATAAAACTGCTAAGTAGCAAAAATAGTCCGTACGGGATTCGAACCCGTGTTACCGCCGTGAAAAGGCGGTGTCTTAACCCCTTGACCAACGGACCAAGTTTTGAGATTTTTATCTCGCTAATACTCTTATTATTATATCAGAATATTCGATTTTGTCTATACTTTTTTTCAAAAAAATAAAATTAAATTTTGCTGAATTTGTTCGAATTTTACGTTAGTTTTTATCTAGCTTTTTACAAAGTATTGACATGTTGCTATATATTTTGTAAACTAATAGAGTTATTGGTCCCATAGCTCAGCTGGATAGAGCATTCGCCTTCTAAGCGAACGGTCGCAGGTTCGAATCCTGCTGGGATCAGATGAAAAAACGCAATCTAGAATCTCTAGTTGCGTTTTTCTTTTGCTTCGATAAATAGAAAATAATTTAAAATAAACAAAGGGAGCAAAGTTGTGTATAGACTGTACTCATGTAAATATTGGGCAAACCAAGTTGATGCTGCGACTCCCACCATAAAGGTAAAGATGATAATAATAGTGTAAGAAGCTTGTTTTAGTACTTTAGGATCACTCTCATCAATAGCTCTTGCAACTGTTAGGGAAGTATTAGTGATATTACCAGTCATCATGAAGGAGGCATAATTTACTCCTCTGACCCGCTTAAAAATACCTACTTGGAGAGAGGCAAAGAATGCCAAGCCTGCAATAGTAATAATGGAATCAACATAAGGTGTGATAGTTGCAAGAATAGTCATCAATAGTAAGGCAAGCCTAATTGCTTGTAAATGCCATCTCCATTTATGGTTGATAAGCCACTTCTTAACAAAAAAAAACAAAAAACTGACCTAAAATAAAGAAAAAAATAGGTATTGCATAGCTAAAAGCTCTTGCAATATTCCCTTCAACAAGGTGAATGACTAAATAGAGAAGATTCCCTGTCTGAATACTTGCGAATCGTTCGTCTTGAGTATTGTAAGTATAGGCATCAATAAATCCCCCTATATAACTAACTAAAGTTGCTACTCGTAAACCTTCAAAAACACGATAGGAGCGTTTTTTCATTTTGAACATGTCGATTTCCTTTTTCTACTTATGATATGGACTTCCTTGCTGAATCATGAATGCACGATAAATTTGTTCCACTAATACAAGGCGCATAAGCTGATGAGGAAAAGTCAAAAGACCAAAACTCATCAATTGATTAGCCCTCTTTTTCACTTTAGGGGATAGCCCCAAACTCCCCCCTATAATAAAAGTAATATCTGAATAGCCTCTAAGGGTCGCTTGCTCTAACTCTTTGGCAAACTGTTCTGAGGGAAATTGCTTTCCCTCAATTGCTAAGGCAATGACGTAATCACGGTCACCAACCTTAGCCAAAATACGCTGTCCTTCTTTGTCTAGGGTAGCTTTATTTTCAGCTTCGCTTGCATTATCAGGCGTCTTCTCATCCGTCAACTCTATAGACTCAAATTTTGTGAAGCGTCCTAGTCGTTTGATATACTCTGCAATGCCATCTTTCAAATATTTTTCTTTCAATTTTCCAACAGTAATCAATTTAACTTTCATAGGTTCATTATAGCACATATCCACAATCTTTTAACACCTTATCCACAGCTTTTCATATTTATTAACCCCTATTTATTCCATCTATAATAGCCTATCATCTACAATTTTTTTACTTATCCACAGACTGTTGATAACTGTTTTTTAAATCACTTTATGATATAATTAAGCTTACCTTGATATGTTTATCAAGAAGGAGGACTAAACATGAAAAAATTTAACTGGAAAAAAATAGTCGCGCCAATTGCAATGCTAGTTATTGGCTTACTAGGTGGTTTACTTGGTGCCTTTATCCTACTAACAGCAGCCGGGGTATCTTTTACCAATACAACAGATACTGGAGTAAAAATGGCTAAGACCGTCTACACCAATATAACAGATACAACTAAGGCTGTTAAGAAAGTACAAAATGCCGTTGTTTCTGTCATCAATTATCAAGAAGGTTCATCTTCAGATTCTCTAAATGACCTTTATGGCCGTATCTTTGGCGGAGGGGACAGTTCTGATTCTAGCCAAGAAAATTCAAAAGATTCAGATGGTCTGCAGGTCGCTGGTGAAGGTTCTGGAGTCATCTATAAAAAAGATGGCAAAGAAGCCTACATCGTAACCAATAACCACGTTGTCGATGGGGCTAAAAAACTTGAAATCATGCTTTCGGATGGTTCGAAAATTACTGGTGAACTTGTTGGTAAAGACACTTACTCTGACCTAGCAGTTGTCAAAGTATCTTCAGATAAAATAACAACTGTTGCAGAATTTGCAGACTCAAACTCCCTTACTGTTGGTGAAAAAGCAATTGCTATCGGTAGCCCACTTGGTACCGAATACGCCAACTCAGTAACAGAAGGAATCGTTTCTAGCCTTAGCCGTACTATAACGATGCAAAACGATAATGGTGAAACTGTATCAACAAACGCTATCCAAACAGATGCAGCCATTAACCCTGGTAACTCTGGTGGTGCCCTAGTCAATATTGAAGGACAAGTTATCGGTATTAACTCAAGTAAAATTTCATCAACGTCTGCAATCGCTGGTAGTGCTGTTGAAGGTATGGGGTTTGCCATTCCATCAAACGATGTTGTTGAAATCATCAATCAATTAGAAAAAGATGGTAAAGTTACACGACCAGCACTAGGGATCTCAATAGCAGATCTTAATAGCCTTTCTAGCAGCGCAACTTCTAAATTAGATTTACCAGATGAGGTCAAATCCGGTGTTGTTGTCGGTAGTGTTCAGAAAGGTATGCCAGCTGACGGTAAACTTCAAGAATATGATGTTATCACTGAGATTGATGGTAAGAAGATTAGCTCAAAAACTGATATTCAAACCAATCTTTACAGCCATAGTATCGGAGATACTATCAAGGTAACCTTCTATCGTGGTAAAGATAAGAAAACTGTAGATCTTAAATTAACAAAATCTACAGAAGACATATCTGATTAATTATTGACAAATCTGTCAAAAGACCTTTACAATAATGTAAAGGTCTTTTTTGGGAAAGGAATACCATGTCAGAACAACTCAAAACTTTATCTATTAGTGAAATTTACCCCAATCCTTTTCAACCTCGTCTAAAATTCTCCGATGAAGAGTTAGTAGAACTAAGTCAATCAATATCAGAAAATGGTTTAATACAGCCAATTATTGTACGAAAATCTGACATTATTGGTTATGAACTAATTGCTGGAGAAAGACGTTTACGAGCCTGTAAACGTTTAGGGATGACAGAAATCCCTGCAGTTGTAAAGGAAGTTACAGATCAAGAGAGTCGTAAACAAGCTATTATTGAAAATCTACAACGATCAAATCTCAATCCTATTGAAGAAGCAAAGGCCTATCGTAATTTAATTGATGAGTTAACTTATAGTCACGAGGAGCTCGCTAAAGCTATGGGAAAATCTAGACCATATATTAGTAACGTTCTTAGACTACTACAACTTCCGCGAGAGATACAAACGAGTATTGAAAACGGAAGTCTGAGTCAGGGACATGCTAGAGCACTCTTAGCTATTGAGGATTCTCAAAAGCAGTTAACCATCTTTCAGCAGGTTGTGGCTGAAAGATGGTCTGTTCGTACTCTAGAAAAAAAACTTCAGGAACTTCCTAGAAAACAAAAATCTAAAAAAGATACCCATGTAAAAGATAAAGAAAAAGAACTTGAAAGATCACTAGGTCTCCCTATAACTCTACGTTATCACAAAAATCACTCAGGAACGATTCAAATACACTTTTCGACAGAAGAAGATTTTAACAGAATTATCAACAAGCTTATCTAAGCTGTTAATTGTAGAAAAAGGAAAATCAGACTTATCCACATCGTAAAAATAGTGTCTACCCTTTATTTTAAAGGGTTCCTTTATTATCAACAGGCTGTGGATAACTTTTATCCACAGTGTGAATAACCTTTTTTATGGTTGTGGATAACCTCAAAATTTTTCTCTTTCTGACCTGTGGAAAACTTTTTCATTTTATGATAGAATCAGAGGACAAGAATAAAGATGGAGAATTGATAAAATGACCGAAAAAGAGCATTTTTTTTGGAATAAGCTCTTAGAGCTGGCCAAAGAAGAACTAACACAAGCCACTTTTGATTATTATGTCCTAGATACCAAGCTCATCAAAATTCAAGATAACGTTGCTACAATTCTGCTTGAAGAAGTCAAGAAACTATTCTGGGAAAAGAACATGCAATCTTTCATTTTGATGACTGGATTTGAAGTCTACAATAGTGAGATAAAAGTTGAATATGTCTTTGACGAGGCTCTCGTTAGCGAAACAAAACCAACTTTAGCAAACAATGACTTCAGCAATAAAAGGGAACAACAAACACCTGATCTTCCCACTTTGAACTCGGACTTAAATAGTAAGTATACCTTTGATAATTTTATTCAAGGAGATGAAAACCGCTGGTCTGTAGCAGCATCTCTAGCTGTAGCTGATTCACCAGGAGCAACTTATAACCCTTTATTCATTTATGGGGGACCTGGTCTAGGAAAAACTCACTTGCTCAATGCCATTGGTAATAAGGTCTTACATGATAATCCCCAAGCACGAATCAAATACATAACTGCCGAAAATTTTATTAATGAGTTTGTTTTACATATCCGTTTAGATAAAATGGATGAACTAAAGCTAAAATACCGCCATCTAGACGTGCTTTTAATTGATGATATACAATCGTTGGCTAAAAAGTCTACGCAAGCCACTCAAGAGGAATTTTTCAATACTTTCAATGTCCTTCACGATAATAATAAACAAATTGTCTTGACTAGCGACCGAAATCCAGATCAATTGAATGAGATGGAAGAGCGTCTTGTCACGCGCTTCAAATGGGGCTTGACTGTAAATATTACACCGCCTGACTTTGAAACCCGAGTTGCTATTCTTACCAATAAGATTATGGACTATGATTACCATTTTCCACCTGAAACAATTGAGTATTTAGCTGGCCAATTTGACTCAAATGTCCGCGACTTAGAGGGAGCTTTGAAAGATATTAGCTTAGTTGCAAATGTCCGCCAGTTAGATACGATCACAGTTGAAGTAGCTGCCGAAGCTATTCGTGCACGTAAAATAGATGGCCCTAAGTTAACTCTCATTCCGATTGAAGACATCCAAAGTGAGGTTGGAAAATTTTATAATGTCACGGTTAAAGAGATTAAGGCAACTAAACGAACACAGAATATTGTCTTAGCGCGTCAGGTTGCCATGTATCTTGCGCGTGAAATGACTGATAACTCCCTTCCAAAAATTGGAAAAGAATTTGGAGGAAGAGATCACTCAACTGTTCTACATGCTTACAATAAAATCAAAAATATGCTTACTCAAGATGACAGTTTACGCATTGAAATTGATACCATTAAAAACAAGATAAAATAACTCTTGTGGAAAACTTATGCACAGTTTTCCACAAGATGTGCACAAGTTTAAAATCTTGATAAAACTGTGATTTAGATATTTATGCACAATATCCACAAGACCTACTACTACTACTAATATAATACTAATAAAATAAAGGAGCAACATGATTCAATTTGCTATTAATAAAGCTTATTTCCTACAAGCCCTTCATACAACTCGACGTGCTATTTCTTCAAAAAATGCTATTCCCATTCTATCAACTATAAAAATCGAAGTTACTAGTGATGGTATCTATTTAACTGGCTCAAATGGACAAATCTCGATAGAGAATAGCATCTCTGCTTCAGAAGAAAATGCAGGTTTATTAATTACACAACCAGGTAGTATCCTTTTAGAAGCGAATTTTTTCATCAACGTTGTTTCAAGCTTACCTGATGTTACTCTTACATTTGAAGAAATAGAACAATACCAAGTATTACTAAAGAGTGCTAAATCAGAGATTACTCTAAAAGGAAAGGATGCTGAGCAATATCCTCGTATTCAAGAAGTTGACAGCTTGACACCACTAATTATGGACACTAAAATGTTAAAATCTATCATTGCTGAAACGTCATTTGCAGCAAGCACGCAAGAAAGTCGTCCAATTTTAACTGGAGTTCACTTTGTTCTTTCAAATCACAAAGATCTTAAAGCTGTTGCCACTGATTCTCATCGTATGAGCCAACGTCAACTTGTTTTGGAACATTCTGCAGATAACTTTGATGTAGTAATCCCAAGCCGATCACTTAAAGAGTTATCAGCAGTCTTTAGTGATGGTATTGAAAATTTGAAAATTTTCTTCTCTGCAAATCAAATTCTATTCCGTAGTGAGACAATCTCTTTTTACACACGTTTACTAGAAGGAAATTATCCAGATACTAATCGTCTCTTGTCAGATTCATTTGAAACAGAGGTTGTGTTTGAAACATCTACCCTTCGTTCTGCTATGGAACGTTCCTATTTGATTTCAAATGCAAGTCAAAGTGGCACGGTGAAACTCGAAATCATCAATGGTAATGTTAGTGCTCATGTTAATTCACCTGAAGTCGGAAAGGTGAATGAAGATATTGATGTGCTAGACGTTTCAGGAAGTGATTTGATTATTAGTTTTAATCCCACTTACTTGATAGACGCTTTGAAAGCACTAAAAAGTGAGTCAGTTCGTGTTCGTTTCATTTCTCCAGTACGCCCATTCACTTTGACACCAGCAGATGACAGTGAAAACTTTATTCAATTAATTACACCTGTAAGAACAAACTAAAATCGAAAAGTTATCCACTGTGGATAACTTTTTTACTAAGGAGGAAGTTTATGTACCAAATTGGAAGTTTAGTTGAAATGAAGAAACCCCATGCTTGTACTATCAAAGCAACAGGAAAAAAAGCTAACGAGTGGGAAGTGACTCGTCTTGGAGCTGACATAAAAATTCGTTGTACAAATTGTAATCATGTGGTCATGATGAGTCGTCATGATTTTGAAAAGAAGCTTAAAAAGGTTTTATAACAGCTATTACGGACGTCACTTACCTACTAGATTCTTATATTAAAAGCTATAGCACTTTGGCAAAATAAAAAGTATCCAAGGTCCCCTAATCGTCTTCCTTATAGCATTTTTCCTTACTTCTCTTTTTCTGATTCTCAAAAGGGAAGTTGCCTATTTTTAACAATTTTTGTGTTATAATTAACTAAATTACTTTTTAATGGAGAAATAAATAAATGGCTTTAACAGCAGGTATCGTTGGTTTGCCGAACGTTGGTAAATCAACTCTTTTCAATGCAATTACAAAAGCAGGTGCGGAAGCTGCTAACTATCCTTTCGCAACAATAGATCCAAATGTTGGTATGGTCGAAGTACCAGATGAGCGTTTGACAAAATTGACTGAACTTATCACCCCTAAAAAGACAGTGCCAACTACATTTGAGTTCACAGATATTGCGGGTATCGTAAAAGGGGCATCAAAGGGTGAAGGGCTTGGAAATAAGTTCTTGGCCAATATTCGTGAAGTGGATGCGATTATCCATGTCGTTCGTGCCTTCGATGATGAAAATGTTATGCGTGAACAAGGGCGCGAGGATGACTTTGTGGATCCGATGGCTGATATCGATACAATCAACCTAGAATTGATTTTGGCTGACCTTGAGTCAATTAACAAACGTTATGCGCGTGTCGAAAAGATCGCTCGTACTCAAAAAGATAAAGATTCTGTGGCAGAGTTTAATATTCTTCAAAAGATTAAACCCGTTCTAGAAGATGGTAAGTCTGCCCGTACAATTGATTTTACTGAGGAAGAACAAAAAATTGTTAAGGGACTCTTCCTCTTGACAACAAAACCAGTGCTTTATGTGGCTAACGTTGATGAAGACCAGGTCGCAAATCCTGATGATATTGATTATGTGAAGCAAATTCGTGAGTTTGCAGCGACTGAAAATGCAGAAGTAGTTGTTATTTCGGCTCGTGTTGAGGAAGAAATTTCTGAGTTGGATGATGAAGATAAGGAGATGTTCTTGGAAGACCTTGGTTTGACAGAGTCAGGAGTCGATAAACTAACACGCGCAGCATATCATTTGCTTGGTCTTGGAACTTATTTCACTGCCGGTGAAAAAGAGGTCCGCGCTTGGACCTTTAAACGAGGGATCAAGGCTCCACAAGCAGCTGGAATTATCCACTCTGACTTCGAGAAAGGTTTTATCCGCGCTGTAACAATGTCGTATGACGATTTGATTAAATATGGCTCTGAGAAAGCTGTTAAAGAAGCTGGACGCCTTCGTGAAGAAGGAAAAGAGTATGTTGTCCAAGATGGTGACATCATGGAATTCCGTTTCAACGTTTAGAAAATAAAAAATAGTGCACAAGGCTGAAAAGTATTTTTCAGTCCTTTTGCTGTTTATCAAAGAGGAGAAATGATGACAAAATTAGTAGTTGGATTGGGAAACCCTGGTTCAAAATACCATGAAACACGACACAATGTTGGTTTTATGGCTATAGACCTAATGGCTAAAGAATTAGGATTAACCTTTTCTGAGGAAAAGACTTTTAAGGCTGAAGTAGCTTCAACCTTTTTAAACGGTGAGAAAGTTTATTTTGTTAAACCAACAACTTTTATGAATCTATCTGGTCTAGCTGTGAGAGCACTGCTAGCTTATTACAATATTCCCATGGAGGATTTTATCGTCATTTACGATGATTTAGATATGGAAGTTGGGAAATTGCGCTTTCGTCAAAAGGGATCAGCAGGTGGTCATAATGGTATTAAATCTATCATTGCTGAAACTGGAACTCAAGAATTTGATCGTATAAAAATTGGCATTGGTCGGCCACAGAAAGGAATGACGGTTGTTAACCATGTTCTTGGAAAATTTAGTGAAGACGATTATGCCATGATTTTACTTACTTTAGACAAGGTAGAGACAGCCCTCCATCACTACTTAAAAACAAATGATTTTGAAGACACCATGAGGCGGTATAATGGCTAATACGATCTTAGAGCTTTTTGAGAAGAATCATCAATTGCTTGAGTGGCGTGATAAGGTAAGCTTATTGAGTAGGCAATTGGTCATGGGATTTTCTGGTTCGAGCAAGGCAGTTGCCATGGCATCTGCCCTTTCTAATCAGGTTCCTAAGATTTTTATAGTTACCTCAACACAAAATGAAGCTGAGCAATTAGTAGGAGATTTGTCAGCTATCTTAGGAGAGGATAAGGTTTATTCTTTTTTTGCGGATGATGTATCAGCTGCTGAATTTATCTTTGCTTCACCAGAAAAAACTCATTCTCGTCTTGAAAGTCTTAACTTTTTAATGGATGAAGAGGCAAGTGGGGTCTTGGTTACAAGTTTAGTTGGTACGAAGTTACATTTGCCTAATCCTAGGGTTTATAAGGACTCTCGCATCGACTTAGTACTAGGGAAGGAACATGATTTAGATGCTCTCAGTAGGCATCTAACGCATATTGGGTATCAAAGAGTAGAGCAAGTTCTTTCACCTGGAGAGTTTAGTCGTAGGGGGGATATTTTAGATATTTACGAATTGACTGCAGAGCTTCCCTACCGATTAGAGTTTTTTGGAGATGAGATTGATGGCATTCGTCAGTTTGATAGCGATAGTCAGAAATCTTTAAACAATTTAGATCATGTTGTTATATCACCGGCGGATGATATTATCTTAACAAGAGAAGATTACCAACGTGCTGAGAAGGCCCTAGAAAGTGCGGTCTCGAAGGCAGACGGTCTTCATAAGGCTTACCTTGAGGAAGTTCTATCAGTGACGATTGATGGTCATCGCCATAAAGATTTACGTAAGTTTTTGTCTCTCTTTTATGACAAAGCTTATACCTTATTTGACTATCTTCCAAAAGGGACTCCTGTATTCATTGATGATTTTCAAAAGATAGTGGACCGCCATGGACGTCTTGAATTGGAAGTGGCTAATCTTTTAACTGAGGATCTTCATCAAGGTAAGTCTCTGAGTCATCTAAACTACTTCGTGGATTCATTTAAGACTTTACGTAACTATCAGCCAGCTAGCTTCTTTTCTAATTTCCATAACGGATTAGGAAATCTTAAATTTGATAAGTTGTATCAATTCACACAATACCCTATGCAGGAGTTTTTCAACCAATTTCCATTACTGATTGACGAAATTCGTCGTTATACTAAGAATAAGGCAACGGTTATTTTACAAGTAGGGTCTGATAAGCAACTTAATTCTTTGAAGGAAACCTTGGAAGAGTACAATCTAGATTTACCTCTTAGTAGCTTTGGAGATTTGATACCTCATAAGGCTCAACTAGTCCTAGGAAACTTATCGAATGGCTTTTACTTTGCAGATGAAAAGGTTGTTCTGGTTACTGAACGTGAGATTTTTCATAAAAAAGTAAAACGTCGTACGCGTGCTAACCATATTTCTAATGCTGAGCGTCTTAAAGACTATAATGAACTTGAAAAAGGTGATTATGTTGTACACCAGACTCATGGTATAGGACAATTTAAAGGTATTGAGACTATTGAAATTAAAGGGGTACACCGTGACTACTTGACCATTCAATATCAGGATGCTGCAACAATTTCTCTACCTATTGAGCAGATTGAGAGTCTCTCTAAGTATGTGTCAGTGGACGGGAAAGAGCCTAAAATTAATAAACTCAATGATGGGCGTTTCCAAAAGACCAAACAAAAAGTAAGCAAGCAGGTAGAGGATATTGCTGATAATCTCTTAAAACTCTATGCCGAGCGAAGTCAACTGAAAGGATTTACTTTTTCACCGGATGATGATAATCAAAGGGATTTTGAAGATGAGTTCTCCTATGCTGAGACAGTGGATCAACTGCGTTCCATTAAGGAAATTAAGGCGGACATGGAGTCAGACAAACCTATGGATCGTCTCTTGGTTGGTGATGTTGGTTTTGGTAAGACAGAGGTAGCCATGCGTGCTGCCTTCAAGGCGGTCAATGATGGGAAGCAAGTTGCTATCCTAGTTCCTACCACAGTTCTTGCCCATCAGCATTATATAAATTTTAAAGAGCGTTTTGAAAATCATGCTGTTGAAGTAGATGAACTCAGTCGTTTTAGAAGTAAAAAAGAGCAAAATGAGACTATTAAAAATCTAGCTAAAGGACGTATTGATATTATTATTGGGACCCACCGCTTGTTGTCTAAAGATGTTAAGTTTTCTGATTTAGGCTTGCTAGTAATTGATGAAGAACAACGTTTTGGCGTGAAGCATAAAGAGAAACTTAAGGAGTTGAAAGCTAAAGTTGATGTCCTTACTCTAACTGCGACCCCTATTCCTCGTACGCTTCATATGTCTATGTTGGGTATTCGTGATTTGTCGATTATTGAGACAGCACCTACCAACCGTTATCCAGTTCAAACTTATGTTATGGAAACCAATCCTGGTCTTATTCGAGAAGCGATATTAAGGGAGATGGACAGAGGTGGCCAGATTTTTTATATTTATAATCGTGTTGAAACCATTGATCAAAAAGTTTCTGAACTGCATGAGCTAGTCCCTGAAGCACGTATCGGATTTGTTCATGGTCAGATGAGTGAAGTTATGTTGGAGAATACTCTCTTAGATTTTTTGAATGGTGATTACGATATTTTGGTAGCAACGACCATTATCGAGACAGGCATTGATATCCCCAATGTTAATACACTTTTCATTGAGAATGCAGACCATATGGGCTTGTCTACCCTTTATCAGCTAAGAGGTCGTGTGGGACGTAGTAATCGAATTGCCTATGCCTACTTTATGTATCGTCCTGACAAAGTGTTGACGGAAGTCTCAGAGAAGCGTTTGGATGCTATTAAGGGATTTACAGAACTGGGATCAGGTTTCAAAATTGCTATGCGTGATTTATCGATTCGCGGTGCAGGGAATATTCTTGGTGCTTCTCAAAGTGGTTTCATCGACTCAGTCGGATTTGAAATGTACTCGCAACTCTTGGAAGAGGCTATCAATAAGCGTCAAGGTAAGACTCAGGTTCGTCGAAAAGGAAATGCAGAGTTCAATCTTCAGATTGATGCTTACCTTCCTTCTGACTATATTTCTGACGAGCGCCAAAAAATTGAAATTTATAAGCGTATTCGTGAAATTGAGAATCAGAAAGACTACCAGGACCTTCAAGATGAGTTGATTGACCGCTTTGGAGAATATCCAGATCAAGTTGCCTATCTCATTGAGATTGGTCTGGTTAAGGCCTATTTAGATGCTGCCTTTGCAGAATTAGTCGAGCGTAAGAACGATACTATCATCGTTCGTTTCGAAAAAGTCTCTCTAAAATTCTTCTTGACACAAGACTATTTTGAAGCCATCTCTAAGACAAATTTAAAGGCAAGAATTAGTGATAATCAAGGAAAAGTAGAGATTATTTTTGATGTTCGTAACAAGAAAGACTATGAAATCCTTGAAGAATTAAAGATTTTTGGTCAGACATTTATGGAAATTAAAAAACGTAAAGAAAAAAAAGAAACTTAAGGAAAGTTTAAGTAAGTCTCTATATACTATAAAACATCCTAAAACTTTTCTTTTTCATAATTCTCCTGAGAGGGTCTACTAGTATCGATCCTCTTATTTTTGTGTTTGAAAAGGCTTTAGTCACCTATTTTTTTTTAAAAATGCTATTATAGAAGAAGTATCCTAACGGAAAGGAAACAGTAACATTGAGATTAGACAAATATTTAAAAGTATCACGAATTATCAAACGCCGTCCAGTGGCTAAAGAAGTAGCTGATAAAGGGCGTATTAAAGTAAATGGTGTACTCGCTAAGTCATCTACAGATTTGAAAATCGGTGATCAAGTGGAAGTTCGTTTTGGAAATAAACTTTTGACTGTTCGTGTTCTAGAAATGAAAGACAGTACGAAAAAAGAAGATGCAGCAAAAATGTATGAAATTATAAGTGAAACAAGGATTGAAGTGGATGAGCAAGAAGCCTAATATTGTACAACTTACTAACGATTACATTGATAATGCCAATCAAGAGCATCGTTTAGAGCGTGCCGAACACGAACAAAGGAATCGCTTTATGGGGTGGATGCTCTTTGTGGTTGTTTTACTCTTTATCTTGCCAACTTATAATCTAGTTGAAACGTATATGAATATTAAACAGCAAGAGAAGGAAGTCTTGTCATTACAGAAAGACTATGATAAATTGTCAGATCAGACAAAGGAACGAAAGGATTTGGCTAAGAAACTTAAGGATGATGCTTTCGCTGAGAAATATGCGCGTGCTAAGTATTACTATTCACGTGAAGGAGAGTCTATCTATCCTGTACCAAGCTTATTACCCTAATGAAAGATTTACTTAAAACTGTAGAAATTTTTTTAACCTATTCAGAAGCCAAGTTAGAGGAACTATCAGAAAAAAATCAGCAACTTAAAACGGATGTACCGAGGAAAGAGGGGGTGAAGAAACAAGCATGAAAAAGCTATTAATAGCTGCAACTGCTGTGCTTGTATCTTCTAGCCCTATATTCCTACTTCCTATGGAGAAAGAGCTAACTCTGACTCCAAAACAGGTCCAAAACTTGTCTCAAAATACTATAGCTAGCTTGAGTCAATTTAAACAGATTCCTAAAAATCCAAGAACGATAACAAATATCCTAACTTATAAGAACAAGGAATTAACAGAATTTAAAACCAGTATCAAAGCAGATACCAAACTATCGATTTCTGCTATTTTTTGGAATGCTAAAGGTGAACCTGTTTTCCAACTTCAAGATGGTGATTTTGTAGCCGCTAGTCAGAAATTAATTATTGATGATAGTGTCTATAATCAAAAACCGGTAGACATGACCTTCTGGACTAAAGATGGTTTAACAGTTTACAAAGCCCCCTACGTTTTAGGAACTGAAAAAGCTGACTCTAAACTCGCTAGTTTCAAACCGATAAAGGTTAGCCGAGCTGCCCAGACGCATGCTGGAACTTATTATTTAGCAGATGGAGAGGGTTGGATTAATGCTTCTGACTTGTCAACTACAGATAATCGCATAGAGGATGTCCAGAGGGTCCTTAATGAGAAGTATAACAATCAAGAGCACATCTCAGTTTATGTCAAGCAGCTTGATACAGACCGCGTAGCAGCTATCAATGACGAAAAAAGCATGTATGCAGCTAGCGTAGCCAAGTTAGGTGTACTCTATTATGCACAGGAACGTCTGTCTCAAAAGAAATTATCATTATCCAATGAGTATCAATATACCTCTACTGTGAATGGTTTTCCAGGTGCTTATGATCCAGATGGCTCAGGAAAGATTAGTAAGATGACTGATGATAAGAATTATAGCTTGGAAAACTTGTTAAAGGCTGTAGCCCAAAATTCAGATAATGTAGCGACAAATATCTTAGGTTATTATGTAGCTAATCAGTATGATAATTCTTTCCAAAAATCAGTAGATAAGGCGTCAGCAACCTCATGGAATATGGATAAAAAAGAGTTGACTGCTAGAGCAGCAGGTACTTTGATGGAGGCTATTTATAGGCAAAATGGGGATATTATTAATTATCTTTCAAGTACAGACTATGATGGCGAACGTATTTCAAAAAATATTGATGTCCCTGTTGCACATAAAATAGGGGATGCCTACGATTTTAAACATGATGTCGCTATTGTCTATACAGATTCTCCCTTTATTCTTTCGATTTTTACAGATAAAGAAGGCTATGACAAAATCACCTCAATTGCAGATGATGTTTATGGAATTTTAAAATAATGACAGAAAAATTGTTGCAAATGATGCAAGCAAAAGGTTATTTTAACCAGCACAAGAAAGTTTTAGTAGCAGTATCAGGTGGAGCAGACTCGATGAGTTTGCTGCACTTTTTGTATAACCATCAAAAAGATTTGGATATTCAGCTGGGCATTGCTCACGTTAACCATAAGCAACGGCAAGAGTCGGAGTACGAAGAAAATTATTTACGTCATTGGGCAAAGGAACATAAGGTACCTTTGCACTACAGCGCATTCTCAGGAAAGTTTTCAGAAAATGCCGCCCGTACTTTTCGCTATGATTTTTTTAAGCGAATTATGAAAGAAGCTGACTATTCTGCTCTTGTTACAGCCCATCATGCTGATGATCAGGCTGAGACAATTTTTATGAGATTGTTGAGAGGAAGTCGTTTAAGACATCTGAGCGGGATTTGTGATGTAAGATCATTTGGCACTGGTCAGATTATTCGTCCCTTTTTGCATATTCCGAAAGATCAACTTCCCGTAACCTTTCATTTTGAAGATAGGAGTAATTCTTCTTTAGCCTATCTCCGAAATCGCATTAGACTGACCTACCTCCCTACTCTATCTCAGGAAAATCCTAAATTTAAGGAGCATCTTTGTCTTCTAGCAGATGAGATTGCCCTTATGGAGAAAGCATTAGAGGAGTTAACGAAGGATATTACTATAACCGATTTGTCTGTTTTTCAACAACAGACAGATGCTGTCCAACACCTTCTTATTCAGAGTTATTTAGAATCCTTTCCTGATTTACAGCTTTCAAAAGGTCAGTTCAATCAATTGATGAGTTTCCTAAGAAAAAAAACTTCAGGAAAGATGCCACTAAAAAATGGTTACGTGTTAGTCAAAACACAGACGGATTTCTTAATAACCAAAGAAGAGCCCATCAGCCTATCTTCTCCAAGCCTCCTAGAATTTGGAAAATCTATTGTGTTTGAGGAATACCTATTGACTTTTTCTGAACCACATGTCGTTTCTAATGTGGATACTATTAATATTTGGTCTGATGCGCCGATAGTGATTCGTCATAGACATGAAGGTGATAGGATTGACTTGGGTACTCACCACAAAAAAATAAGACGATTGTTCATAGACAATAAAATTTCAGAGAAAGATCGTCAAAAAGCCATTATAGGGGAACAAGATGGTCAGATTATTTTTCTCTATGTTGCGGGGCGTCTCTATTTGAAAAAAAGGCCTAAAAATGCTATACTTTATGGCACTGTTGTCATTTATAAGAAATTCTAATCAAATACCATGTTAAAATAACGATGATTGAAGTAAAAGTGGTATAATAAGACAATATCGACTTCGAGAAAGGGAAACCAAATGTTAGAAAAAGACATTAAAAAAATCCTCTTTTCCCAAGAGGATATCGTAACTAAAACTAAAGAACTAGGTCAACAACTGACAAAGGATTATGCAGGAAAAAATCCCCTTTTAGTATGTGTGTTGAAAGGTGCTGTTCCATTTATGGCAGAACTTATCAAACATATTGATACACATATTGAGATGGACTTTATGGTTGTTTCAAGCTATGGTGGCGGGACTGTCAGCAGTGGTGAAGTAAAGATTCTTAAGGATGTAGATACTAATATCGAAGGGAGAGACGTTATTTTTATTGAAGATATCATCGATACGGGTCGTACGCTCCTTTATCTTCGAGACATGTTCAAATACCGCAAAGCAAGCTCAGTAAAAATTGCAACTCTTTTTGATAAGCCAGAGGGTCGCGTCGTGGATATTGAGGCTGATTATGTATGTTATGATGTCCCTAACGAATTTATTGTTGGTTTCGGACTAGATTATGATGAAAAATACCGTAACCTTCCTTACGTTGGTGTCCTAAAAGAAGAAATTTATAATAAGTAAAGGGCTAATTAACTTATGAATAATAAAAATAATAATAGCTTCTTACGGAATGCTTTCCTTTACATCGTAATGATTATTGCGGTTGTAACGGCAGTACAGTATTTTGTTGGAGGAAGTCAAAGTCCAAGTCAACAATTATCTTATACCCAGTTGATTAAGAAAATTGAAGATGGTAAGGTAAAATCAATTACCTATCAACCTAATGGTAGTATCATTGAAGTTAAAGGAGACTACAAAAAGGCTGAAAAGGTTGATAATGACCTAAGTTTGCCATTTTTAGGTGGAGCATCGTCAGAGACACAAAGATTTACATCAACTGTGCTTCATAATGAAACGATAATACAGGCATTACAGTCAGCTTCAGAAAAAGCTAATGTTAATATCAAAATGATACGTGAAAGTTCAAGTGGTACTTGGATTTCGTATCTCTTTAGTTACCTTCCTTTGATTGGTATTGCTATTTTTTTCATTTTTATGATGAATCAAGGTGGTAATCGCGGTGCCATGAACTTTGGCCGTAATCGTGCTAAAGCTCAGTCAAAAGAAAATATTAAAGTTCGCTTTACAGATGTAGCCGGTGCAGAAGAAGAAAAAGAAGAACTTGTAGAAATAGTAGATTTCCTCAAAAATCCACGTAAATATAAAGCTTTGGGTGCACGTATTCCTAAAGGAGTCCTCCTCGAAGGCCCTCCAGGAACAGGTAAAACCCTCCTTGCTAAAGCTGTGGCTGGTGAAGCTGATGTACCATTCTTTAGCATCTCAGGTTCTGATTTTGTTGAAATGTTTGTCGGTGTCGGAGCTAGCCGTGTACGTAGTCTGTTTGAAGATGCTAAAAAGACAGAGCGTGCTATTATCTTTATTGATGAAATTGATGCTGTTGGTCGTCGTCGTGGTACCGGAATGGGAGGTGGCAATGATGAGCGTGAACAAACCCTTAACCAATTGTTGATAGAGATGGATGGGTTTGATGGTAATGAGAATATTATTGTCATTGCTGCAACCAACCGTAGTGATATTCTTGATCCAGCCCTTCTACGTCCGGGACGTTTTGACCGTAAAGTTCTTGTTGGACTCCCCGATGTAAAAGGTCGTGAAGCCATCTTGAAAGTACATGCTAAGAATAAACCATTGGCTGAAGATGTCAACCTTAAGGTTGTTGCTCAGCAAACTCCAGGTTTTGTTGGAGCTGACTTAGAGAATGTCTTGAATGAGGCTGCTTTAGTTGCGGCACGACGTGGTAAGACTAAGATTGATGCTAGTGATATTGATGAAGCAGAGGATCGTGTCATTGCTGGACCATCTAAGAAAGATCGCCAAGTTTCGGAACATGAACGTAAAGTTGTTGCCTACCATGAGGCTGGTCACACGATTGTTGGATTAACACTCTCTAGTGCTCGTGATGTTCACAAAGTTACTATTGTTCCCCGAGGTCGTGCGGGTGGCTATATGATTTCTTTACCAAAAGAAGATCAAATGTTGTCATCTAAAGACGAACTGAAAGAACAATTAGCGGGATTGATGGGAGGACGCGTTGCAGAAGAAATTATTTTTAATCTTCAAACTTCTGGTGCTTCCAACGACTTTGAGCAGGCAACACAGTTAGCACGTGCAATGGTTACTGAATATGGTATGAGTGAAAAACTTGGACCAGTCCAATATGAGGGGAACCACGCGATGAACCCAGGTCAATTCACGCCAGACAAGTCTTACTCAGCTCATACAGCTCAACTCATCGACGAAGAAATTCGATCACTTTTAGTTGAGGCACACGACAGAGCAGCTGAAATTATCAATGCAAACCGAGACACACATGCTCTTATTGCAGAAGCTTTGCTTAAGTATGAAACACTTGACGCTGCACAAATTAAATCAATTTATGAGACTGGTAAGATGCCGGTAGATTCAGAAGAAGATAACCATGCTTTATCCTTTGATGAAGTTAAAAAGAGACTTGAAAACAAAAATAAAGATGAAGAAGAGTAGAATTTTTCGGATCTTTGTCAACTGTAGTGGGTTGATGAAAAGTTACAACCTGGAGAGGACCAAATTGGTTCTCTCCTCTTTGATGTTCAAAACAATGAAAATTCTAGTTTTAAAGTTGTCAAAGTTCCGGAAGCTAAAAGCATTTCGCTTGATGACTTTGATGAGGTTAGTGGTAGCCTCTAGTTTTGCGTTTGAGTGGGGAAGTTCCAGTGCATTCATAATCTTGTCCTTATCTTTCAAAAAGGTCTTAAAAAGAGTTTGAAAAATAGGATTTACAGAAGAAATTGTTTCTTCAATAAGACTAAAGAAATGTTCCGTTTGTTTCTCTTGAAAATGAAAGAGTAGGAGTTGATAGAGATTATAGTGCTGTCTAAGTTCTTGTGAGTATGAAAAGAGCTTTTCTAGAACCTCTTTATTGGTCAAGTGTGACCGAAAAGTTGGTTGATAAAATCGTTTATCACTGAGTTTACTGCTATCCTGTTGGATGAGTTTCCAGTAACGTTTCAGTGCTTTATATTCGTGCGATCTCCGATCAAACTGATTCATAATTTGTATGCATACGCGATTCATTGCTCGATTGAGATGCTGGACAATGTGAAAGCAGTCGAGAACGATTTTTGAATTTGAAAAAAGTTTTCTAGCAATATCGTAGTAGGGACTAAACATGTCTATGGTAATGACTTTCACACGACATCTCACCTGTCTAGAATAACGAAGGAAATGATTGCGAATAGTTGCTTGAGTCCGTCCATCTAGGATAGCTACGATCTTTCTTGTATCGTAGTCATGTGCAATAAAGCTCATCTTACCTTTCTTGAAGCTGTACTCATCCCAGCTCATGTGTTATGGAAGGTGGTTAAGATCAGACTTGAACTCGAACTCTTTCAATTTACGGATGACTGTCGAAGTAGAGACCGATAAAGTTTCGGTGATAGTGGTCATAGAGACTTTCTCGATTAATTTTTGAGTGATTTTCTGGTTGACGATCGTTGAAATTTGGTGGTTCTTTTTGAACTAAGGAAGTCTCTGCGACAGCCATTTTTTCCGCATACGTTACAACGAAAGCGGCGTTTTCTCAATCGAATAAGAGTTTTGTAGACCGCACACTCTAGATAGGGAATTTTAAATTCTTTTTGGAAGTCAAATTTAGCCATTTGTCCTTGACAGTCGAGACACTTAGGAGCAGCGTAATCTAGCTTAGCGATGATTTCTTTATGTGTTCCAGCATCCAAATAATCCAAGATTATGATGTTCTTATCTCAACTCTGAGTATGTTTATGATAAAATCTAATTGTTCCATTAGGTTCTTTCTAATGATGGTTTGGTCACTTTTCATTATAGGTTGAACTGCACCCCAAAAGTTAGATTTTTCTATCTAACTTTTGGGGTGTTTTTATTATGAAATTAACTTATGAAGATAAAGTTCAAATATATGAATTGAGAAAGCAAGGTCAAACCTTCAACCAACTTTCAAAACGATTTGGTGTGGGTGCTTCTGGATTAAGATATATGACGAGATTGATTGAACGTTACGGAATAGAAATTATCAAGAAAGGTAAGAATTGTTACTATTCTCCAGAATTAAAACAACAAATGATTGATAAAGTGCTACTTGAAGGTCGTTCACAAAAAAGTGTAAGTCTTGATTATTGTCTTCCAAGTGGTGGAATGTTGCCTAACTAGATAGCACAATATAAAAAATGGGTATACAATTCTTGAGAAAAGAAGAGGCAGAGTACCTAAAATGGGGCGTAAACGTAAGAAAACTTGGGAAGAAATGACAGAACTAGAGCGACTCCAAGAGGAGAATGAACGCTTACGTACCGAGGTGGCCTACCTAAAAAAAGTTAAAAGAGTTAGAGGAAAGGGATGAAGCCTTACAGCGAGAAAGGCAGAGACAATTAGAGAAATGGTTTCAGGAGGATTTCGACTCGATTTACTTCTTGAAACAGCACGTTTAGCTCGCTCGACTTACTATTATCAGTTGAAACAACTAGATGGGCACGACAAAGATGAAGAGACTAAAGGCTAAATTCAAGAAATTTATTATGAGCATAAAGGAAATTATGGCTATCGCCGAATAACTCTTGAATTGAGGAATCGTGGTTTTGTAGTGAACCAGAAGAAGGTCCAACGTCTGATGAAGCTCTTTGGTTTAAGTTCCCAAATTCGTCGTAAACACAAATATTCTTCATACCAAGGAGAAGTTGGCAAGAAAGCAGATAACCTTATTCAACGCCAGTTTGAAGCAGCCAACCCAATGGAAAAGTGCTACACAGATGTGACAGAGTTTGCCATTCCAAATAGCACACATAAATTGTATTTATCGCCTGTTTTAGATGGTTTCAACAGCGAAATTATCGCTTATAATCTCTCAACTTCACCAAACTTAGAACAAGTGAAATCTATGTTAGACCAGTCCTTCACAGAGGAGCATTATGAAAATACAATTCTCCATAGTGACCAAGGTTGGCAATACCAACATCAGTATTATCATCAATTTTTAGAGGATAAAGGGATCCAACCGTCCATGTCACGTAAGGGAAATAGTCCAGACAATGGTATGATGGAGTCCTTCTTTGGCATTCTTAAGTCTGAGATGTTTTATGGTTATGAGAAGACGTTTCACCCACTTGAGCAATTGGAACAAGCTATTGTAGACTATATTGATTATTACAACAACAAACACATTAAGGTAAAATTAAAAGGACTTGGTCCTGTGCAATACAGAACTAAGTCCTTTGTGTAAATTAATTGTCTAACTTTTTGCAGTCAGTACAGGTCTTATGGGACTTTTTTAATCTTTTTCTACTTTTAATGAAAAAGTTCACTAATAACAAAAAATTATTAAAAAAGGTTCCAAAACTTTAAAAAAGTTATTGACAAGTTTAAGAAGGGATGATATTATAAATAAGCTGTCTCTTGAGAGACGGCCAGCACGAAGAAGAGAAAAAAACTTCAAAAAAAGTGTTGACAAGATATTCTGTCTTTGCTAGAATATAGAAGTTGTCTCAAGAGAGGCAAAGACCTTTGAGAACTGAATAAGAAACCAAGTGCAGGGTTATGATAGAAGAATTATAACCTGTCAATTTACAAGAATAAATCGTCAGACGACGGTAATGAGTTAACGCTCGAACAATTATTAAAGTATTAATGAGAGTTTGATCCTGGCTCAGGACGAACGCTGGCGGCGTGCCTAATACATGCAAGTAGAACGCTGAAGAGAGGAGCTTGCTCTTCTTGGATGAGTTGCGAACGGGTGAGTAACGCGTAGGTAACCTGCCTTGTAGCGGGGGATAACTATTGGAAACGATAGCTAATACCGCATAACAATGGATGACACATGTCATTTATTTGAAAGGGGCAATTGCTCCACTACAAGATGGACCTGCGTTGTATTAGCTAGTAGGTGAGGTAATGGCTCACCTAGGCGACGATACATAGCCGACCTGAGAGGGTGATCGGCCACACTGGGACTGAGACACGGCCCAGACTCCTACGGGAGGCAGCAGTAGGGAATCTTCGGCAATGGGGGCAACCCTGACCGAGCAACGCCGCGTGAGTGAAGAAGGTTTTCGGATCGTAAAGCTCTGTTGTAAGTCAAGAACGGGTGTGAGAGTGGAAAGTTCACACTGTGACGGTAGCTTACCAGAAAGGGACGGCTAACTACGTGCCAGCAGCCGCGGTAATACGTAGGTCCCGAGCGTTGTCCGGATTTATTGGGCGTAAAGCGAGCGCAGGCGGTTTGATAAGTCTGAAGTTAAAGGCTGTGGCTCAACCATAGTTCGCTTTGGAAACTGTCAAACTTGAGTGCAGAAGGGGAGAGTGGAATTCCATGTGTAGCGGTGAAATGCGTAGATATATGGAGGAACACCGGTGGCGAAAGCGGCTCTCTGGTCTGTAACTGACGCTGAGGCTCGAAAGCGTGGGGAGCGAACAGGATTAGATACCCTGGTAGTCCACGCCGTAAACGATGAGTGCTAGGTGTTGGATCCTTTCCGGGATTCAGTGCCGCAGCTAACGCATTAAGCACTCCGCCTGGGGAGTACGACCGCAAGGTTGAAACTCAAAGGAATTGACGGGGGCCCGCACAAGCGGTGGAGCATGTGGTTTAATTCGAAGCAACGCGAAGAACCTTACCAGGTCTTGACATCCCGATGCTATTTCTAGAGATAGAAAGTTACTTCGGTACATCGGTGACAGGTGGTGCATGGTTGTCGTCAGCTCGTGTCGTGAGATGTTGGGTTAAGTCCCGCAACGAGCGCAACCCCTATTGTTAGTTGCCATCATTCAGTTGGGCACTCTAGCGAGACTGCCGGTAATAAACCGGAGGAAGGTGGGGATGACGTCAAATCATCATGCCCCTTATGACCTGGGCTACACACGTGCTACAATGGTTGGTACAACGAGTTGCGAGTCGGTGACGGCGAGCTAATCTCTTAAAGCCAATCTCAGTTCGGATTGTAGGCTGCAACTCGCCTACATGAAGTCGGAATCGCTAGTAATCGCGGATCAGCACGCCGCGGTGAATACGTTCCCGGGCCTTGTACACACCGCCCGTCACACCACGAGAGTTTGTAACACCCGAAGTCGGTGAGGTAACCTTTTGGAGCCAGCCGCCTAAGGTGGGACAGATGATTGGGGTGAAGTCGTAACAAGGTAGCCGTATCGGAAGGTGCGGCTGGATCACCTCCTTTCTAAGGAAAAACGGAATGTACTTGAGTTTCTTATTTAGTTTTGAGAGGTCTTGTGGGGCCTTAGCTCAGCTGGGAGAGCGCCTGCTTTGCACGCAGGAGGTCAGCGGTTCGATCCCGCTAGGCTCCATTGAATCGAAAGATTCAAGTATTGTCCATTGAAAATTGAATATCTATATCAAATTCTATATGTAAGTAATTACATATAGATAGTAACAAGAAAATAAACCGAAACGCTGTGAATATTTAATGAGTTAGGTCGAAAGGCCAAAAATAAGGTTAAGTTAATAAGGGCGCACGGTGGATGCCTTGGCACTAGAAGCCGATGAAGGACGTGACTAACGACGAAATGCTTTGGGGAGCTGTAAGTGAGCAATGATCCAGAGATGTCCGAATGGGGGAACCCGGCAGGTAATGCCTGTCACTCATTACTGTTAAGGTAATGTAGAGGAAGACGCAGTGAACTGAAACATCTAAGTAGCTGTAGGAAGAGAAAGCAAAAGCGATTGCCTTAGTAGCGGCGAGCGAAACGGCAAGAGGGCAAACCGAAGAGTTTACTCTTCGGGGTTGTAGGACTGCAACGTGGACTTAAAGATTATAGAAGAACTACCTGGGAAGGTAGGCCAAAGAGAGTAATAGCCTCGTATTCGAAATAGTCTTTATACCTAGCAGTATCCTGAGTACGGCGAGACACGAGAAATCTCGTCGGAATCTGGGAGGACCATCTCCCAACCCTAAATACTCTCTAGTGACCGATAGTGAACCAGTACCGTGAGGGAAAGGTGAAAAGCACCCCGGGAGGGGAGTGAAATAGAACCTGAAACCGTGTGCCTACAACAAGTTCGAGCCCGTTAATGGGTGAGAGCGTGCCTTTTGTAGAATGAACCGGCGAGTTACGATATGATGCGAGGTTAAGTTGAAGAGACGGAGCCGTAGGGAAACCGAGTCTTAATAGGGCGCATTAGTATCATGTCGTAGACCCGAAACCATGTGACCTACCCATGAGCAGGTTGAAGGTGAGGTAAAACTCACTGGAGGACCGAACCAGGGCACGTTGAAAAGTGCTTGGATGACTTGTGGGTAGCGGAGAAATTCCAAACGAACTTGGAGATAGCTGGTTCTCTCCGAAATAGCTTTAGGGCTAGCGTCGATGTTAAGTCTCTTGGAGGTAGAGCACTGTTTGGGTGAGGGGTCCATCCCGGATTACCAATCTCAGATAAACTCCGAATGCCAATGAGATATAATCGGCAGTCAGACTGCGAGTGCTAAGATCCGTAGTCGAAAGGGAAACAGCCCAGACCACCAGCTAAGGTCCCAAAATATATGTTAAGTGGAAAAGGATGTGGGGTTGCACAGACAACTAGGATGTTAGCTTAGAAGCAGCTATTCATTCAAAGAGTGCGTAATAGCTCACTAGTCGAGTGACCCTGCGCCGAAAATGTACCGGGGCTAAAACATATTACCGAAGCTGTGGATACCTTTATAGGTATGGTAGGAGAGCGTTCTATGTGCGAAGAAGGTGTACCGTGAGGAGTGCTGGAGCGCATAGAAGTGAGAATGCCGGTATGAGTAGCGAAAGACAGGTGAGAATCCTGTCCACCGTAAGACTAAGGTTTCCAGGGGAAGGCTCGTCCGCCCTGGGTTAGTCGGGACCTAAGGAGAGACCGAAAGGTGTATCCGATGGACAACAGGTTGATATTCCTGTACTAGAGTATATAGTGATGGAGGGACGCAGTAGGCTAACTAAACCAGACGATTGGAAGTGTCTGGCCAAGCAGTGAGGTGTGATATGAGTCAAATGCTTATATCTTTAACATTGAGCTGTGATGGGGAGCGAAGTTTAGTAGCGAAGTTAGTGATGTCACACTGCCGAGAAAAGCTTCTAGCGTTAATTATACTCTACCCGTACCGCAAACCGACACAGGTAGTCGAGGCGAGTAGCCTCAGGTGAGCGAGAGAACTCTCGTTAAGGAACTCGGCAAAATGGCCCCGTAACTTCGGGAGAAGGGGCGCTGACTGATGGTCAGCCGCAGTGAATAGGCCCAAGCAACTGTTTATCAAAAACACAGCTCTCTGCTAAATCGTAAGATGATGTATAGGGGGTGACGCCTGCCCGGTGCTGGAAGGTTAAGAGGAGTGCTTAGCGTAAGCGAAGGCATGAATTGAAGCCCCAGTAAACGGCGGCCGTAACTATAACGGTCCTAAGGTAGCGAAATTCCTTGTCGGGTAAGTTCCGACCCGCACGAAAGGCGTAATGATTTGGGCACTGTCTCAACGAGAGACTCGGTGAAATTTTAGTACCTGTGAAGATGCAGGTTACCCGCGACAGGACGGAAAGACCCCATGGAGCTTTACTGCAGTTTGATATTGAGTATCTGTACCACATGTACAGGATAGGTAGGAGCCTATGACCTCGGGACGCCAGTTTCGAGTGAGGCGTTGTTGGGATACTACCCTTGTGTTATGGCTACTCTAACCCAGATAGGTTATCCCTATCGGGGACAGTGTCTGACGGGCAGTTTGACTGGGGCGGTCGCCTCCTAAAAGGTAACGGAGGCGCCCAAAGGTTCCCTCAGAATGGTTGGAAATCATTCGCAGAGTGTAAAGGTATAAGGGAGCTTGACTGCGAGAGCTACAACTCGAGCAGGGACGAAAGTCGGGCTTAGTGATCCGGTGGTTCCGTATGGAAGGGCCATCGCTCAACGGATAAAAGCTACCCTGGGGATAACAGGCTTATCTCCCCCAAGAGTTCACATCGACGGGGAGGTTTGGCACCTCGATGTCGGCTCGTCGCATCCTGGGGCTGTAGTCGGTCCCAAGGGTTGGGCTGTTCGCCCATTAAAGCGGCACGCGAGCTGGGTTCAGAACGTCGTGAGACAGTTCGGTCCCTATCCGTCGCGGGCGTAGGAAATTTGAGAGGATCTGCTCCTAGTACGAGAGGACCAGAGTGGACTTACCGCTGGTGTACCAGTTGTTCTGCCAAGAGCATCGCTGGGTAGCTATGTAGGGAAGGGATAAACGCTGAAAGCATCTAAGTGTGAAGCCCACCTCAAGATGAGATTTCCCATGATTTTATATCAGTAAGAGCCCTGAGAGATGATCAGGTTGATAGGTTAGAAGTGGAAGTGTGGTGACACATGTAGCGGACTAATACTAATAGCTCGAGGACTTATCCAACGAAAGTAACTGAGATATATTGACAACGATTTGGTTTCTTGATACAGTATAGATATTCAATTTTGAGTTGAGAATACTCAGAGTTAAGTGACGATAGCCTAGGAGATACACCTGTTCCCATGCCGAACACAGAAGTTAAGCCCTAGTACGCCTGATGTAGTTGGGGGTTGCCCCCTGTTAGATACGGTAGTCGCTTAGCAAATAGGGAGTTTAGCTCAGCTGGGAGAGCATCTGCCTTACAAGCAGAGGGTCAGCGGTTCGATCCCGTTAACTCCCATAGGTCCCGTGGTGTAGCGGTTATCACGTCGCCCTGTCACGGCGAAGATCGCGGGTTCGATTCCCGTCGGGACCGTTCAAGTAGAAATATTTGAGACTCGTTAGCTCAGTTGGTAGAGCAATTGACTTTTAATCAATGGGTCACTGGTTCGAGCCCAGTACGGGTCATATATGCGGGTGTGGCGGAATTGGCAGACGCACCAGATTTAGGATCTGGCGCTTAACGGCGTGGGGGTTCAAGTCCCTTCACCCGCATTAGAAAAAAGTTAGCCGGCTTAGCTCAGTTGGTAGAGCATCTGATTTGTAATCAGAGGGTCGCGTGTTCAAGTCATGTAGCCGGCATAAAACGCGAACGTAGTTCAGTGGTAGAACACCACCTTGCCAAGGTGGGGGTCGCGGGTTCGAATCCCGTCGTTCGCTTGAGGAGCCGGGGTGGCGGAACTGGCAGACGCACAGGACTTAAAATCCTGCGAAAGGAAACTTTCGTACCGGTTCGATTCCGGTCCTCGGCATAACTTAATAATAAGCACCCTTAGCTCAACTGGATAGAGTACCTGACTACGAATCAGGCGGTTAGAGGTTCGACTCCTCTAGGGTGCATTTTTATCGGGAAGTAGCTCAGCTTGGTAGAGCACTTGGTTTGGGACCAAGGGGTCGCAGGTTCGAATCCTGTCTTCCCGATTAATGGCGGTGTAGCTCAGCTGGCTAGAGCGTCCGGTTCATACCCGGGAGGTCGGGGGTTCGATCCCCTTCGCCGCTATATATGGATTACTTGGACCTTTAGCTCAACTGGTTAGAGCACTCGGCTCATAACCGAGCGGTCGTAGGTTCGAGTCCTACAAGGTCCATATATTATTTATAATATTGGGAGGATTACCCAAGTCCGGCTGAAGGGAACGGTCTTGAAAACCGTCAGGCGTGTAAAAGCGTGCGTGGGTTCGAATCCCACATCCTCCTTATAATTAACGCGGGATGGAGCAGCTAGGTAGCTCGTCGGGCTCATAACCCGACGGTCGTAGGTTCAAATCCTGCTCCCGCAATATGGCTCGGTAGCTCAGTTGGTAGAGCAATGGATTGAAGCTCCATGTGTCGGCGGTTCGATTCCGTCTCGCGCCATTTTGTTGTTAAGCGGGTGTAGTTTAGTGGTAAAACTACAGCCTTCCAAGCTGTTGTCGCGAGTTCGATTCTCGTCACCCGCTTTATTTGGAAACAAATATCCAAGCATTTAGCTTGGGCGCGTAGCTCAGATGGTTAGAGCGCACGCCTGATAAGCGTGAGGTCGGTGGTTCGATTCCACTCGTGCCCATATTGGAGAATTACTCAAGAGGCTGAAGAGGACGGTTTGCTAAATCGTTAGGTCGGGTAACTGACGCGGGGGTTCGAATCCCCCATTCTCCGTATTATGACGAATTATCTAAATGATAATTCGTTTTCTTTTTTATAGAGGTGGCAAAATGAAAAATAGTTTTTATCGATTTCTTCTATACGCGTTTGTTCTTATTCTATTTTTTGTAATGCTTATTTCTTTTGTTTTTAGAAACTATAAATTGTCCAGGGATGTTTCTTCTAATGTCTCGGGAGTTGTGTCTAAAGTAGATTCTGTTATTTCAGTTCCATTTACTGCATTAGCAAAATCTCATGATGTTATTTCTGATTTTTTGTCAACCTATTCTGAGAATCGTGATTTAAAGAAATCATTATCTACTTTAGAAAATCAATCTGCTGTCATCTCTAATTTACAAGAAGAAAATGACTCTTTGAGAGCTTCTTTAAATCTTTCGGATAAACTTAGTCGTAACAATGTAATCACTGCTGAGGTTTCAATGCGTCCATCTGTTACCTGGTTGAAGGAGTTAACGATTAATGTTGGAAAGTCTAAGAGTGTTAGTAAGTCTATGTTGGCGACTTCTAATGGTGGAGTATTTGGTTTTATAACTAAAATTTATGATCATAGTACAACTATCTCTTTACTCTCCAATAGCTCAAATGATTCTTATATTGCTTCTAGTGTAAAAGGTGAGGATGGAAGTCAGATTTTTGGAATTATATCAAGTTATGATAATAAAAAGAAGCTTTTGGAAATGACTCAGCTAAATTCATCTTCTGATGTTAAGGTTGGTTCTGAAGTGGTAACAAGTGGCCTAGATGAAGTTTCAGTAAAAGATGTTCCAATTGGTAAGGTTGAATCTGTGATTGATTATGAAGGGAATCGTACGATTTTAGTTAAACCTTATGCTGATTTTGATAAAATTTCTTATGTCACTCTTGTTGGAGAGGGTAAATAATATGAAGTTTTTCAAGTTTTCTGTTACTCCATACTGGTTGAGTATTATTCCTTTTCTATGGGATGGTCATATTTCAATGCTACTTAACTATTATTTTTCTCCAGAATTATTTCTATCGTCCCACCTCTTTATTATCTACCTATTCATCTTAACTCTCAGCCGTCCTTATAATTTTTCACTTCTATACCTTGTTTGTTTAGGATTTCTATATGATACATATTATTTCAAAACACTCGGTATAGTAATTATAACTCTCCCACTTTTATCCTATCTGTTTTCTCAACTATTGCGTTTTGTCAAGAGAAATGCTTATGTTGATTGTTTACTGGCTTTTTTATTCTTATTTCTCTTTGATACTTTAAATTTTGGTTTTGCCTTATATTATGGCTTCACAAATGAGTATATTAGTGATTTTATTATCTATCAACTCAGTCCTAGTCTAGTGTTTAATCTTTTGATTTTTATTTTGATCAAACCTTTTGTCGAAAAATTATTTTTGTATCTTTCAGTTGATAGATTTAAATAAAACTGTAATATTGGCGTAACAAAGTTTGCGCCATTTTTTGATACAATTAAGGAGTCTTATCGAAAAGGAGTAGTATTTTATATTATGAAAAAACGCATTCTTTCAGCAGTGTTGGTAAGTGGTGTGACTTTATCAGCAGCTGCATCAGTACATGCAGAGGATTATGATTCGCAAATCGCTGCTACAAATAACGCAATTAGTAACCTTGCTTCTCAACAAGAGGCTGCGCAAGCACAAGTTGCTACAATCCAATCTCAAGTATCAACTCTCAGAACACAAAAAACTGAATTGGAAGCTAAAAATGCCGAACTTGAAAAAGTATCTGCAGATTTGGAATCTGAAATTCAAGAATTATCAAGTAAGATTGTAGCTCGTCAAGATTCTTTGGCGAAACAAGCTCGTAGTGCTCAACAAAATAACACTGCTACTAGCTACATTAACTCTATCTTGAACTCTAAGTCAATCTCTGAAGCTATTACTCGTATCACAGCTATTTCAAAAGTTGTTACAGCTAATAATGATTTATTGACTAAACAAGAGTCAGATCAAAAAGAGCTTGCTGCTAAACAAGTAGAAAATCAAGCTGCAATTAATACTATTGCAGCTAATAAGTCAGAACTTGAAACAACAGAAGCTGGTTTGACAACTCAACAAGCAGAACTTGAAGCAGCACAAGTTACTTTGGCTGCTGAATTGGCAACAGCTCAAAATGAGAAGACATCACTTGTCTCTGCTAAATCAACTGCTGAATCTGTAGCTGCCTCGACGGCTGCATCAGTGGCACAGTCTCAAGCAATTGCTGAATCAGAGGCAACTGCACAAGTTGTAGCTTCTTCAGAAGCAGCAACATCAGTAGCTTCTTCAGAAGTAGCAGCTACTTCTGAAGCTGTAGCTCAGCCTTCAGAGGCACCAGTTTCTGAAACATCGACAGCTTCTGAGGCTGCACAGGAGCCGGCTTCATCAGAAACATCAGAAGTACAACCAGAATCAGCTGCACCAGCTGCTTCAGAAGCTCCTGCACCAGCTGCTGAAACACATAAAGTGTCAGCAGCATCAACTCCTAATACATATCCAGTTGGACAATGTACTTGGGGTGTGAAATCATTGGCTCCATGGGCTGGTAATAATTGGGGTAATGCTAAAAACTGGATTGCTAGTGCGCGAGCAGCTGGTCATTCAGTAGGTACAACTCCAGTAGCCGGTGCGATTGCGGTATGGCCAAATGATGGTGGTGGTTATGGTCACGTAGCTTATGTTACATCAGCATCAGGTGCAAATTCAATTCAAGTTATGGAATCGAACTACGCTGGTAACATGTCAATCAGTAACTACCGTGGTACATTTGATCCAACATCATCAGCGCATGGTGGTTCTGTATTTTATATTTACCCATAATGAGTATAACAAAAGCGATTCGGCTATTCCCGAATCGTTTTTATTTTATGTAAATAATATATTTAGCCTGAGAAAATAATGGTGTTTGAAAAAAATTCTAGACTAAGGGGAAGTATTTTTATCCTTGTTAAGTTCATGTGACACCATTTATTTGGCGTTGAAAATCAACTTAAAAAAGGGTAGAATGGTCTAGTAGATATTTTGGAGGAAATCATGTCTTATACGAATTTAAAGTTATTTGCTTTGTCGTCTAACCAAGAATTAGCAGCAAAAGTTGCTGATAAAATTGGTATTGAACTTGGAAGATCAAGTGTTCGTGAATTTTCAGATGGTGAGATTCAAGTTAATATTGAAGAGTCTATTCGTGGTCATCACGTTTTTATTCTTCAATCTACAAGCTCTCCTGTAAATGATAATTTGATGGAAATCTTGATTATGGTTGATGCGCTAAAACGTGCTAGCGCTGAGACAATCAATGTTGTTATGCCTTATTATGGATATGCACGTCAAGATCGAAAGGCACGTTCACGTGAACCAATCACATCTAAGTTGGTTGCTAATATGCTCGAGGTAGCAGGTGTTGACCGTCTTTTGACAGTTGACCTTCATGCTCCTCAAATTCAAGGATTCTTTGATATCCCAGTGGATCATTTGATGGGAGCGCCTCTTATCGCAGATTATTTTGATCGTGCTGGTCTTACGGGTGATGATGTGGTTGTTGTTTCTCCAGATCATGGTGGTGTTACTCGTGCGCGTAAACTTGCTCAATGTTTGAAAACACCAATCGCTATCATTGATAAACGTCGTAGTGTTGATAAAATGAACACTTCTGAGGTTATGAATATCATTGGTAATGTTGAAGGGAAAACATGTATCTTGATTGATGATATGATTGATACTGCAGGTACCATCTGTCATGCAGCGGATGCACTTGCTGAAGCTGGTGCTACAAATGTCTTTGCATCATGTACTCACCCTGTATTGTCAGGTCCAGCTCTTGATAATATTCAAAAATCTGCTATTGAAAAGCTTGTTGTGCTTGACACGATTTATCTTCCAGAAGAGCGTTTGATTGATAAAATTGAACAAATATCTATTGCTGATTTGATTTCTGAAGCAATCATTCGTAGTCATGAAAAACGCCCATTGTCACCATTGTTCGAAATGGGTCATAAATAGATTAAAGCGGCTTTTTGTCAACTGTAGTGGGTGACGAAAAGCTAACATCTAGAGAGGATCAGATAGGTCTTCTCTTTTTATATGTTAAGAGTGATGAAAACATACTTCCTAAAGTTAATAAAATTTCTAAAACCGAAGCCCAGACGTTTAATATCTTTGATAAGCTTATTGGTCCCCTCCAATTTTGCATGTGAGGACTGTGTTTTTGGTGCATTTTTGATGTATCGTTTGTGTCTAAGAAAGGTCCTAAAGACTGTTTTGAAGTAATAATTGACCTTGCTTATTTTCTCCTCCATGGGGTGAAAAAACTCATTCACCCTCTTATCCTGAAAGTGAAAAAGCAAATGTTGATAGAGGTTGTAATAATTAGCGAGCTCTTCTGAGAAATTCAGTGTCTTCTCAACGACTTCATGTGGGTTTAAGGTTTGACAAAAGGTCTTCGAGTGAAATGATTTACAAGATAACTTACGGCGAGTCTCCAGTGATTTTTAAATATCGATAAGGTAGTGGCTTCTTATTGAACTGGTTCATAATGGCAATTCTTGTCTTTAAAAAGGCTTGAACAAGCTGCTGGATGATGTGGAAACGATCAATAATGATTTGGGCATTTAGGAAAAGTCTTCGAACTAGTGGAATATAAGCTCCTGACATGTCCATCGTGATAAACCTTACCTTTTGTCGGATAAGATTGGAGATTTGGTGGTTTTTCTCAACGATTAATGTCTCAGCCACCGTGACTTTTCTACAATCTTTACACTGGAACCGATGTTTCTTCAGGCGTCGTAGTGTTGGAGTTCCAGTTTTGCTTGAACCTCGATGTAGGTATCTTTTTCGAAAACAAGAGAAGTAATGATGTTAAGGTATTTAACTCTGTGGTATTCTTAATAGATCTCATGAGTTCTTGCTAATGATGGTTTAGTCACTTTTCATTATAGTTCTTATGGAACTTTTTGTCTGCATTTAAAAAGCTCCATAATCTCTACAGTGGTTTTACCCCCTACAGAAATTATAGAGCCATTAAAGCTAGCCTAGGACAGTTTTTTGGTGTTTAAATGCGTTTGAGTTTTTGATATAATGTTAGGAATAATTGCAAAGAGGTGACTGTGATGGATTTAACACAACGTTTTAATAAAAATTTAGATAAGATTGAAGTCTCAATGATTCGTCAGTTTGACCAATCAATTTCAGATGTTCCAGGTATTAAAAAGTTGACGCTTGGAGAACCTGATTTTACGACTCCAGATCATGTGAAAGAAGCAGCTAAAACTGCGATTGATGCGAACCAGTCACACTATACAGGTATGGCTGGACTTCCTGATTTGCGCCAAGCTGCTGCGAATTTTGTTAAGGAAAAATACAATCTAACTTATAATCCCGATAATGAAATTTTGGTAACTATTGGGGCCACAGAAGCTCTTTCTGCGTCTTTAACAGCTATTTTGGAGCCAGGTGATACGATTCTTTTGCCTGCACCAGCCTATCCAGGATATGAGCCGATTGCAAATCTAGTTGGGGCTAAAATTGTTGAAATTGATACAACAGCTAATGATTTTGTTTTGACACCGGAGATGTTAGAAAAGGCAATTTTAGAGCAAGGTGATAAGCTTAAGGCTGTTTTACTTAACTACCCAACCAACCCAACAGGTGTGACTTATTCACGCCAACAGATTGAAGATATTGCTGAAGTTCTGAAAAAATATGATATTTTTGTTGTTAGTGATGAAGTATATTCAGAACTAACTTATGTAGATCAACATGTTTCTATTGCTGAATATTTGCCTGAGCAAACTATTTTAATCAACGGCTTGTCGAAATCTCATGCGATGACAGGATGGCGTATTGGTTTGATTTTTGCACCAGCAAGTTTGACGGCTCAGTTGATTAAGAGTCACCAGTATTTGGTGACGGCTGCAGCTACTATGGCACAATTTGCAGCTATCGAAGCATTATCTGCTGGTAAGGATGATGCACAACCAATGAAAGTTGAGTATTTGAAACGTCGGGATTATATTCTTGAAAAAATGACTGAACTTGGTTTCAAAATTATTAAACCTGACGGTGCCTTCTATATCTTTGCTAAGATTCCAGAAGGATATAATCAAGACTCCTTTAAGTTCTGTCAAGACTTTGCTCGTGAAAAAGCTATTGCTATTATTCCTGGCGTTGCTTTTGGGAAATATGGCGAAGGTTATGTTCGATTGTCGTATGCAGCTAGCATGGACACTATTGAAACAGCTATGACTCGTTTGAAAGAGTTTATGGAAGAACATGCAGAAGCTTGAGAGTAGGGGGGTTATCCTCTTCAATCGTAATTATCGTGAGAATGATAAGCTGGTTAAGATTTTTACTAAACAAGCTGGTAAACGGATGTTTTTTGTTAGAGGTGGTGGGTCAGGTAAATTGAGTGCTGTGATTCAACCTTTAAACATCGCTGAATTTATGATGACTGTAAATGATGAAGGTTTATCTTTCATAGAGGATTATAGTCAGGCAGAGTCTTTTAAGGAAATTACAAGTGATATTTTTAAACTGTCTTACGCGACCTATTTAGCTGCCTTGACTGATGCTGCTATTGCTGACGGTGTGGTAGATGCACAATTATTTGCATTTTTAGAGAAAACCCTTGTGTTAATGGAAGAGGGCTTAGATTATGAAATATTGACTAATATCTTTGAGATTCAAGTTTTGGACCGTTTTGGCGTACGATTGAATTTTCATGAATGTGTCTTTTGTCATCGTGTTGGTCTTCCTTTTGATTTCTCGTATAAGTTCTCAGGTTTACTTTGTCCCAATCATTACGAAGAAGATGAAAGGCGTAGTCATTTGGACCCTAATGTGCCTTATCTTTTGGATCGTTTCCAGGGTCTTTCGTTTGAAGAATTGAGAAGCATATCTGTTAAGGATGAAATGAAACGAAAGTTGAGACAATTTATTGATGAGCTTTATGATAATTATGTTGGGATTCATCTTAAAAGCAAGAAGTTTATTGATAATCTAAATTCTTGGGGTCATATTATGAGTAAAGAAGATAGTGCTGATTAAGCATTGTCTTCTTTTGTTTCACGTGAAACAGGAATGTAGAGGTTTTCAGTCTCAGGGGTTAAAATGCAGGTCAGTTCGTGCTATAATAAGAGGACAATAAGCTGAAAGACTCTGCTAGGGATAGTGACCGAGGGATGTCTATCTTTGATACAGAGTGATTTATTGATAGAATTTGAGTCTATTGTTTAAGAGCAGAGGATGAGAGGGAGAATGCTATGCATGTAATTGCAGTGGATGCTATGGGTGGCGACAATGCGCCACAAGCGATCGTAGAGGGAGTTAACCAAGCTTTAGCAGAGTTCAAAGATATTGAAATCCAGCTTTATGGTGAGGAAGCTAAAATCAAAAACTATTTGACAGCGAATGAACGTGTGAGCATTGTACATACTGATGAAAAGATAAATTCGGATGACGAGCCCGTCAAAGCAATTCGAAAGAAAAAGAAAGCTTCGATGGTTTTGGGTGCACAAGCTGTTAAGGAGAAAGCAGCGGATGCTGTAATCTCTGCAGGGAATACAGGTGCTCTTTTGGCCGCCGGTCTTTTTGTTGTTGGACGTATTAAGGGAGTTGAAAGACCAGGTCTTATGTCAACGATGCCAAGTTTTACTGGTCAACCCTTTGATATGCTTGATCTAGGAGCTAATGCTGAAAATACAGCTAATCACTTGCATCAATATGCTATTTTAGGCTCTTTCTATGCTAAAAATGTACGTGGAATTGCCACCCCTCGTGTAGGCCTCCTTAATAATGGGACTGAGAAAACAAAGGGGGATAGTCTTCGTAAGGAGGCTTTTGAGCTTTTATCCAAGGAAGCAAGTATTAACTTCATTGGTAATGTCGAGGCGCGTGAAATCATGTCTGGAGCTGCTGATGTGGTAGTGGCTGATGGTTTCACAGGAAATGCGGTTCTTAAGGCAATTGAAGGAACTGGACTTGGCACAATGAAGACTCTTAAGTCAGCCATAATGAATGGTGGTCTCAAAGCTAAGTTAGGTGCCTTCCTATTGAAGGATAGACTTAAAGGTATGAAAGAGACGATGGATTACTCAAGTGCCGGTGGAGCTGTTCTTTTTGGGCTCAAGGCTCCTGTAGTAAAATGTCATGGATCTAGTGATGCTAAAGCAGTCTACTATACCATTAAGCAGGTTCGTAAGATGCTCGATACTAAGGTGGTGGAGCAACTAGTTGACGCTTTCGACCCGAAAGAGGAGGTTAACTGATGAGTAGAGTAGAAATTCTTCAGGAAATGCAGCTCGTTATTCAAGAGCAATTGGATAGAGAGGACATTGTTTTAACCGAAGCTACCAAATTAAATGACTTGGGTGTAGATTCAATAGAGCTTATGGAGTTCATTATTAATTTGGAGGATGAGTTTTCCCTAGAGATTTCTGATAATACCATTGATCATATGGATAAGGTATCAGATTTGTTAGACTATTTGTCTGAGCAATTGAATAACAAATAAGAAAACTAGACTCTAGTTGTTAGATTCTAGAGGAATAGAATAATGAAGCAACTATATGTTGTTGCATGTTTTCATTTTATTGGAGTGAGATAAAAAGCTAAAAGTTACATTGATTTAGCACTATCTCACTCCTTTTTTCTATACTTTTTTATTAAAAAACTCTAACCAACACTAAAAATCCGAACGTTATTTGTTTAACAAAACAAAAAAGTTTGATATATGTTTGTTTTTGGATTTTTGTGTGATATAATTAAGATGAACAAACTTGAAAGGCGAACGATTCTATGTCAAACCAACTGATTTATACTGGGAAAGCTAAAGATATTTATAGTACAGAAGACGAAAATGTGATTAAGTCGGTCTATAAGGACCAGGCAACCATGCTTAATGGTGCTCGTAAGGAGACCATTAAAGGGAAAGGCGTGCTTAATAATCAGATTTCGTCTCTTATTTTTGAAAAATTGAACGCTGCGGGTGTGGCTACTCATTTTATCGAACGTATCTCTGATACAGAACAACTTAACAAGAAGGTTACAATCATTCCTTTGGAGGTTGTGCTTCGTAACGTGACTGCGGGTTCTTTCTCAAAACGTTTCGGTGTGGAAGAAGGTCTGGACTTGAAAACTCCAATCGTTGAATTTTACTACAAAAACGATGATTTGGATGATCCATTTATCAATGATGAGCATGTGAAGTTTTTGGATATTGCTAATGATGAGCAAATTGCTTATATCAAGGAGGAAACACGTCGTATCAACGAATTGCTAAAAGATTGGTTTGAGCAAATTGGTCTTCGTTTGATTGACTTCAAATTGGAGTTTGGTTTTGATAAGGATGGCAAGATTATCTTGGCAGATGAATTTTCACCAGATAACTGTCGTCTTTGGGATGCGGAAGGGCACCATATGGATAAGGATGTTTTCCGTCGTGATCTCGGTAGCTTGACAGATGTGTATGAAGTTGTATTGGAAAAATTGCAAGGATTGAAGTAAAGTTTTACTTGGTCGTCACTACAATCTTTTAGTGGAAATAGATAAAGGAAATAAAATGGATAAACGTATTTTTGTTGAGAAAAAAGCTGATTTTCGTGTGAAATCTCGCTCTTTATTAAAAGAATTACAGCATAATATTCAGTTGAAAACCTTGAATGATCTTCGTATTGTACAAGTTTACGATGTCTTTAATTTGGCAGAGGATTTGTTTGCCCGTGCGGAAAAATATATCTTTTCTGAGCAAGTGACCGATACTGTTTTGGATGAAGCTACAGTTAAGACTGACCTTGAGAAGTATGCTTTCTTTGCTATCGAAAGCTTGCCTGGTCAATTTGATCAACGTGCAGCATCTTCACAAGAAGCTTTGCTTTTGCTTGGTAGCTCAAGTGATGTAACGGTTAATACTGCTCAATTGTACTTGGTTAACAAGGACATTGCTGCTAATGAATTGGAAGCTGTTAAAAATTATCTATTGAACCCAGTGGACTCTCGTTTCAAAGATATCACTGTTGGTATTGCTAAACAGGATTTCTCTGAGTCTGACAAAACGATTCCAAACTTGGATTTCTTTGAAACTTATACAGCAGAAGATTTTGCACAGTATAAGGCAAATCAAGGATTGGCCATGGAAGTGGATGACCTGCTCTTCATTCAAGATTACTTCAAGTCAATTGGACGTGTGCCAACTGAGACTGAACTTAAGGTTTTGGATACTTACTGGTCTGACCACTGCCGCCACACAACTTTCGAGACTGAGTTGAAAAACATCGACTTCTCAGCTTCTAAATTCCAAAAACAATTGCAAGCAACTTATGACAAATATATTGCCATGCGTGATGAGTTGGGACGTGCAGAAAAACCTCAAACCTTAATGGATATGGCGACTATTTTTGGTCGTTATGAGCGTGCCAATGGCCGTTTGGATGACATGGAAGTTTCTGACGAAATCAATGCCTGCTCAGTTGAAATTGAAGTAGATGTCAATGGTGTCAAAGAACCATGGCTTCTTATGTTCAAGAACGAAACTCATAACCACCCAACGGAAATCGAACCATTTGGTGGAGCGGCTACTTGTATTGGTGGTGCCATTCGTGACCCATTGTCAGGTCGTTCATACGTTTACCAAGCTATGCGTATTTCAGGTGCCGGTGATATTACAACACCAATCGCTGAAACACGTGCTGGAAAATTGCCGCAACAAGTCATTTCTAAAAAAGCGGCTCATGGTTATTCTTCATATGGTAACCAAATTGGTCTTGCAACAACTTATGTTCGTGAATACTTCCACCCAGGTTTCGTTGCCAAGCGTATGGAGTTAGGTGCAGTTGTCGGTGCAGCTCCTAAGGAGAATGTTGTCCGTGAAAAACCTGAAGCTGGAGATGTGATTATCTTGCTCGGTGGTAAGACTGGACGCGACGGTGTCGGTGGTGCGACAGGTTCTTCAAAAGTTCAAACGGTTGAATCAGTTGAAACAGCTGGTGCTGAGGTTCAAAAAGGTAATGCTATCGAAGAACGTAAGATTCAACGTCTTTTCCGCAATGGTGAAGTAACACGTCTTATCAAAAAATCCAATGACTTTGGTGCTGGTGGTGTCTGTGTGGCTATCGGTGAATTGGCAGATGGTCTTGAAATTGATCTAGACAAAGTGCCATTGAAATACCAAGGTTTGAACGGTACCGAAATTGCCATCTCTGAATCTCAAGAACGTATGGCTGTGGTGGTTCGTCCAGAAGATGTAGATATCTTCGTTGCTGAATGTAACAAAGAAAATATTGATGCAGTTGTCGTTGCAACCGTGACTGAAAAACCAAATCTCGTCATGCACTGGAATGGTAAAACAATTGTTGATTTGGAACGTCGTTTCCTTGATACAAATGGTGTGCGTACAGTAGTAGATGTTAAGGTGGTTGACAAGGATGTCAAGCTTCCAGAAGAACGCAAAACCTCTGCTGAAACCCTTGAAGCAGATACGCTTGAAGTTTTGGCTGACCTTAACCATGCAAGTCAAAAAGGTTTACAAACTATGTTTGATAGCTCGGTTGGTCGTTCAACAGTCAATCACCCACTTGGTGGTCGATACCAAATTACTCCAACTGAAGCTTCTGTTCAGAAATTGCCAGTCCAATATGGCGTGACAACAACTGCCTCTGTCATAGCCCAAGGATTTAACCCATACATCGCAGAATGGTCTCCATATCATGGTGCTGCATATGCAGTCATCGAAGCAACAGCTCGTTTGGTTGCTGCTGGTGCAAACTGGTCTAAGGCTCGTTTCTCTTACCAAGAATACTTCGAGCGTATGGATAAAAAAGCAGAGCGTTTTGGTCAACCAGTATCAGCTCTTCTTGGATCAATCGAAGCTCAGATTCAACTTGGTTTACCATCTATTGGTGGTAAGGACTCTATGTCAGGCACCTTTGAAGAATTGACAGTACCACCAACCTTGGTTGCTTTTGGGGTGACAACAGCAGACAGTCGTAAGGTCCTTTCTCCAGAATTTAAGGCTGCTGGTGAAAATATCTACTACATCCCAGGTCAAGCTTTGGCCCAAGAGATTGATTTTGATCTCATCAAGTCTAACTTTGCTCAGTTTGAAGCTATCCAAGCTGATCACAAAGTGACAGCTGCATCAGCTGTCAAATATGGTGGTGTCATTGAAGCTCTTGCACTTGCAACGTTTGGGAACCATATCGGGGCGACTGTAACCCTTGAAAATCTGGGGACTGCATTAACAGCTCAATTGGGAGGATTCATCTTCACATCTCCGGAAGAGATTGCAAGTGTTGGCAAGATTGGACAAACAGTAGCTGACTTTACACTTGCTGTCAATGGTGTAACGCTTGATGGACATAAACTTGACAGTGCCTTTCAAGGTAAATTGGAAGAGGTTTACCCAACTGAATTTGCACAAGCAACTGAGTTAGAAGAAGTACCTGCTGTGACGTCAGATACTGTTATAAAAGCTAAAGAAGTAGTTGAGAAACCAGTGGTTTACATCCCAGTATTCCCAGGTACTAACTCTGAGTATGACTCTGCTAAGGCCTTTGAAAAAGAAGGTGCCAAAGTCAACTTAGTCCCATTTGTAACATTGAATGAAGAAGCGATTGTCAAGTCTGTTGTCACCATGGTTGACAATATCGAAAAAGCTAACATTATCTTCCTTGCAGGTGGCTTCTCAGCAGCGGATGAACCAGATGGAGCAGCTAAATTTATCGTTAACATCTTGCTCAATGAAAAAGTGCGTGCAGCTATTGATAGCTTCATCGAACGTGGTGGTTTAATCATCGGTATCTGTAACGGGTTCCAAGCTCTTGTCAAATCAGGTCTCCTTCCATACGGTAACTTTGAAGATGCAAGCAGTACTAGTCCAACCCTCTTCTACAATGATGCCAACCAACACGTGGCTAAGATGGTTGAAACACGTATTGCCAATACTAACTCACCTTGGCTTGCTGGAGTGAAAGTTGGTGACATCCATGCCATCCCAGTATCACACGGTGAAGGTAAATTTGTCGTGACGACTGAAGAATTTGCGGAGCTTCGCGATAATGGTCAAATCTTTAGCCAATATGTTGACTTTGAAGGAAAACCTAGCATGGATTCTAAATATAATCCAAATGGTTCTGTCAATGCTATTGAAGGTATCACAAGCAAGAACGGTCAAATTATTGGTAAGATGGGACACTCAGAACGTTTCGAAGATGGTCTCTTCAAAAATATTCCAGGAAATAAAGAACAGCACCTCTTTGCGTCAGCGGTTAAATACTTCACTGGAAAATAATAGAGCGAGTTTAGCGCACTCAGTAATGATATTTTTCGCTGTAGCGATATTCTTAGAGAACTGGAGAATTTTGTAAAATCGAGATCAAATTGGAAGAATGAGACGCTAGAAATAGCTATACTCGTTCGTGTTACCTAAGAAAAATATCACAAATAAAAGGTATATAAAATGACATACGAAGTTAAATCTCTTAATGAAGAATGTGGTATTTTTGGAATTTGGGGTCACCCAGATGCTGCCAAATTAACTTATTTCGGACTTTATAGTCTTCAACACCGTGGCCAAGAGGGGGCAGGAATTCTCTCAAATGATGCGGGTCAATTGAAGCGTCATCGTGATATGGGGCTTCTCTCAGAAGTTTTCCGTGATCCAGCCAACTTAGACAAGCTGACTGGTAAGGCTGCTATTGGTCATGTTCGTTATGCGACTGCCGGTGAGGCTTCTGTAGACAATATTCAACCATTCATGTTTAAGTTTCACGATGGACAGCTTGGTCTTGCTCATAATGGGAATTTGACTAATGCAGTGTCACTAAGACGTGAGTTGGAGAAGAATGGGGCCATTTTTAGCTCAACTTCTGATTCAGAAATCTTAGCTCACTTGATTCGTCATAGCCACAACCCATCCTTTATGGGCAAGGTGAAAGAAGCTTTGAATACTGTTAAAGGTGGATTTGCTTACCTCCTCATGCTTGAGGACAAGCTAATTGCAGCCTTGGATCCAAATGGTTTTCGTCCCCTTTCTATTGGTAAGATGGCCAATGGAGCTATCGTGGTTTCATCTGAAACCTGTGCCTTTGAAGTAGTTGGAGCAGAGTGGATTCGCGATGTAAATCCAGGTGAAGTTGTTATCATCGATGATAACGGCATCACTTACGATAACTATACAACGGACACTCAATTGGCTGTTTGCTCAATGGAGTATATCTACTTTGCCCGTCCTGATTCAAATATCCGAGGGGTCAATGTCCATACAGCTCGTAAACGTATGGGTGCTCAATTAGCACGTGAGTTCAAACATGAAGCAGATATTGTCGTTGGTGTGCCTAATTCATCACTTAGTGCAGCCATGGGATTTGCAGAAGAATCAGGCTTGCCAAATGAAATGGGCTTGATAAAAAACCAATACACCCAACGTACCTTTATCCAACCAACACAAGAATTGCGTGAGCAAGGAGTTCGTATGAAACTCTCTGCCGTATCAGGTGTTGTTAAAGGCAAACGTGTGGTTATGATTGACGACTCTATTGTACGTGGGACAACCTCACGTCGTATCGTTAATTTGCTAAAAGAAGCAGGAGCAACAGAGGTTCACGTAGCAATCGGTAGTCCAGCCCTTGCCTATCCATGTTTCTACGGTATCGATATTCAAACACGTAAGGAATTGATTGCGGCCAATCATACAGTTGAGGAAACACGCGAAATCATTGGTGCGGATAGCTTGACTTACTTGTCAATCGATGGCTTGATTGATTCTATTGGAATTGACACAGATGCACCAAACGGTGGCCTTTGTGTGGCTTACTTTGATGGTGAATATCCAACACCATTGTATGACTACGAAGAACGCTATTTGGAAAGTTTGAAAGAACACACTTCTTTCTATTAAGAGTAGTCTAGAAGGAAAAAAGAGTAAAAAATTATGTCTAAAAATGCTTACGCTCCACGTCTAACTACTGACTAAAAGCTAAAGCATTTGTCAGTAGACGCTTTGCCCTATGGAGTCAAAGCTGGAGACCTGACTAGTATTTTTCTCGAAAAAAGAAAAGGAATAAACAAATGACAAATAAAAATGCGTATGCCCAATCGGGTGTGGACGTTGAAGCAGGTTATGAAGTTGTTGAACGTATCAAAAAACATGTTGCCCGTACAGAGCGTGCAGGTGTCATGGGAGCTCTCGGTGGCTTCGGTGGTATGTTTGACCTTTCAAAAACAGGTGTCAAAGAGCCCGTTTTGATTTCAGGTACAGATGGTGTCGGTACTAAACTCATGCTTGCTATCAAGTACGATAAACACGATACTATCGGTCAAGACTGTGTGGCTATGTGTGTTAACGATATTATCGCTGCAGGTGCTGAGCCCCTTTACTTCCTTGACTACGTAGCAACTGGTAAAAATGAACCAGCTAAGTTGGAACAAGTCGTTGCTGGTGTGGCTGAGGGTTGTGTGCAATCTGGTGTGGCCCTCATTGGTGGTGAGACTGCTGAGATGCCTGGTATGTATGGCGAAGACGACTATGACTTGGCTGGTTTCGCAGTAGGTGTCGCTGAAAAATCACAAATCATCGACGGTTCAAAAGTAGCCGAAGGTGATGTGCTTCTTGGACTTGCCTCAAGCGGTATCCACTCAAATGGTTACTCACTCGTTCGTCGTGTTTTTGCTGATTACACAGGTGAAGAAGTCCTCCCAGAACTTGAAGGGCAAAAACTTAAAGACGTTCTTCTTGAACCAACTCGTATCTATGTCAAAGCAGCTTTGCCATTGATTAAAGAAGAATTGGTTAACGGTATTGCCCACATCACAGGTGGTGGTTTCATCGAAAATGTACCACGTATGTTCTCAGATGACTTGGCTGCTGAGATTGACGAAAGCAAGGTCCCAGTACTTCCAATTTTCAAAGCTCTTGAAAAATATGGTGAAATCAAACATGAAGAAATGTTTGAAATCTTCAACATGGGTATTGGTCTCATGCTTGCGGTGAAACCAGAAAATGTGGAACGTGTCAAAGAACTTCTTGACGAACCTGTTTATGAAATCGGTCGAATTGTGAAGAAGGATGGCGCAAGTGTGGTGATTAAATAATGGCTAAAAGGATTGCTGTATTTGCCTCTGGCAACGGCTCAAACTTCCAGGTGATTGCGGAACAATTTCCAGTAGAATTTGTCTTTTCAGATCACCGTGATGCCTATGTCTTAGAACGTGCCAAAAATCTAGGCGTGGCTAGCCATGCCTTTGAACTCAAGGAATTTGACAATAAAGCAGCTTATGAAGAAGCCATCGTCAAACTCTTGGATGAACACCAGATTGACTTGGTTTGTTTGGCCGGTTATATGAAAATCGTCGGTCCAACCTTGCTAGCAGCTTATGAAGGCCGTATCATCAATATTCACCCGGCTTATCTTCCTGAATTTCCGGGAGCTCATGGCATTGAGGATGCTTGGAATGCAGGTGTTGACCAGTCTGGCGTGACTATTCACTGGGTGGATTCTGGCGTTGATACCGGTAAGGTCATCAAACAAGTCCGTGTCCCACGCCTTGAAGGTGATACCCTTGATACTTTCGAGACTCGCATCCACGAAACAGAGTACAAGCTCTATCCAGAAGTATTGGATAGTTTGGGAGTAGCGAGAAAATGAGGAAGTGCTAGAGTTGAATGAAAATTTTCGACTGTAGCAGAGAAAGAACTCTAAAAAAGGAAAATAAAATGACTAAACGCGCACTAATTAGTGTCTCAGATAAAGCGGGCATCGTTGAATTTGCCCAAGAACTCAAAAAACTAGGTTGGGACATCATCTCAACAGGTGGTACTAAAGTTGCCCTTGACAATGCTGGGGTAGACACTATCGCCATCGACGATGTGACTGGTTTCCCAGAAATGATGGACGGACGTGTTAAGACCCTTCACCCAAATATCCACGGTGGTCTCCTCGCTCGTCGTGACCTCGATAGCCACCTTCAAGCGGCTAAGGACAATAATATCGAATTGATTGACCTTGTTGTGGTAAACCTTTATCCATTCAAGGAAACCATTCTCAAACCAGACGTGACTTACGCTGACGCAGTTGAAAACATCGATATCGGTGGTCCATCAATGCTTCGTTCAGCAGCTAAAAACCATGCTAGCGTAACAGTTGTGGTAGACCCTGCTGACTATGTGGTTGTGCTTGACGAATTGTCAGCAAACGGTGAAACAAGTTACGAAACTCGCCAACGTTTGGCAGCGAAAGTATACCGTCACACAGCTTCATATGATGCTTTGATTGCGGAATACTTCACAGCTCAAGTGGGTGAAACAAAACCTGAAAAACTCACTTTGACTTATGACCTTAAGCAACCAATGCGTTACGGTGAAAACCCTCAACAAGACGCAGACTTCTACCAAAAAGGTTTGCCAACGGCTTACTCAATTGCTTCAGCAAAACAGCTTAACGGTAAAGAATTGTCATTCAACAATATCCGTGACGCTGATGCCGCTATCCGTATCATCCGTGATTTCAAAGACCGTCCAACAGTTGTGGCTCTCAAACACATGAACCCATGTGGTATCGGTCAAGCTGATGACATCGAAACAGCTTGGGACTACGCTTATGAAGCTGACCCAGTGTCAATCTTCGGTGGTATTGTAGTTCTTAACCGTGAAGTGAATGCTGAGACAGCTAAGAAAATGCATGGTGTCTTCCTTGAAATCATTATTGCACCAAGCTATACAGATGAAGCGATTGAAATTTTGACTACCAAGAAGAAAAATTTACGTATCCTTGAGTTGCCATTTGATGCTCAAGATGCTAGTGGAGTGGAAGCGGAATACACTGGTGTTGTTGGAGGTCTCCTTGTTCAAAACCAAGACGTTGTTAAAGAAAGTCCAGCTGACTGGCAAGTGGTTACTAAACGCCAACCAACTGATACAGAAGCGACAGCTCTTGAGTTTGCTTGGAAAGCCGTCAAGTACGTCAAATCAAATGGTATCATCGTGACTAACGACCACATGACACTTGGTGTTGGCCCTGGCCAAACTAACCGTGTGGCTTCCGTCCGTATCGCTATTGACCAAGCCAAAGGGCGTCTTGACGGTGCTGTTCTTGCTTCAGATGCCTTCTTCCCATTTGCAGATAACGTGGAAGAAATCGCCAAAGCAGGTATCAAGGCTATTATCCAACCAGGTGGCTCAGTACGTGACCAAGAGTCTATCGAAGCAGCTGATAAATATGGATTAACGATGATCTTTACAGGCGTTCGTCACTTCCGTCATTAAAAAATTACGAAGCATCTAAGTAATTGGATGTTTTTAAGATGCCTTAAGCTTTCTTTAAGCTATCCAAGCTATACTAAGGTCATCCTAAAAAACTTTTTTTTCATAAATCTCCTAAAATGAACTGTACCCCAAAAGTTAGACAGAAAAATCTAACTTTTGGGGTGTTTTTATTATGAAATTAACTTATGAAGATAAAGTTCAAATATATGAATTGAGAAAGCAAGGTCAAACCTTCAACCAACTTTCAAAACGATTTGGTGTGGGTGCTTCTGGATTAAGATATATGACGAGATTGATTGAACGTTACGGAATAGAAATTATCAAGAAAGGTAAGCATCGTTACGATTCACCAGAATTAAAACAAGAAATGATTGATAAAGTGCTACTTGAAGGTCGTTCACAAAAAAGTGTAAGTCTTGATTATTGTCTTCCAAGTGGTGGAATGTTGCCTAATTGGATAGCACAATATAAGAAAAATGGGTATACTCTTCTTGAGAAAAGAGGAGGGAGAGTACCTAAAATGGGGCGTAAACCAAAGAAGAAACCCGAAGAGATGACAGAGTTAGAACGTCTTCAAGCAGAAAATGAGTACCTGAGAGCGGAGAATGCTATTCTAAAAAAGTTGAGATAACTCCGATTGAGGGACGAAAAAGAGCAAGAAGAAAAACAGAAATTGTTCAAGGATTGGTAACAGAGTTTCCTTTAGATATCCTTCTAAACATTATCAAACTTGCTCGTTCAACCTATTATTACCACTTAAAGCAACTGAATCAAGTAGATAAAAATCAATCTATCAAAGTGGAAATTCAAGCCATTTATGATGAACATAAGGGAAATTACGGATATCGTCGAATAACTCTTGAATTGAGGAATCGTGGTTTTGTAGTGAACCAGAAAAAGGTCCAACGTCTGATGAAGCTCCTTGGTTTAAGTTCCCAAATTCGTCGTAAACGCAAGTATTCTTCATACCAAGGAGAAGTTGGCAAGAAAGCAGATAACCTTAGTGACCAAGGTTGGCAATACCAACATCAGTATTATCATCAATTTTTAGAGGATAAAGGGACCCCCAACCGTCAATGTCACGTAAGGGGAATCGTCCAGACAATGGCATGATGGGATCCTTCTTTGGTATTCTTAAGTCTGAGATGTTTTATGGTTACGAGAAGACGTTTCACTCACTTGAGCAATTGGAACAAGCTATTGTAGACTATATTGATTATTACAACAACAAACGCATTAAGGTAAAATTAAAAGTACTCAGTCCTGTGCAATACAGAACTAAATCCTTTGAATAAATTAGTTGTCTAACTTTTTGGGGTCAGTACAAGAGCTCAGCATCCGCTGGTTTTTTTTTTTTTCAGTGTATTAAAAAACAACCGTTCTCACGATTGTTCAATAAATTTAAATCTTTTCAAGGACAGATTGGGTTACCCAAGTCTTGAGATTTCCGATTTGGACGAGGATGCCATCGCTAGGTGGGTCAATGGCAAGAACTTTGAAGTTACCTGGAATAGTAAAGGTCTCACCAGGATTGAGGGACTGGTCTGATGTTGGATTACCTTGTGCATCAACTTCAAGAACGGGGCTAGGGTCAACGATATTGTGTTTGGTTGGTGTACCTCCAGCTAAATCTTGGCTGGTGATGGTATTTCCTGACACAGAGGTGACACGGAAGGTACCTGTGAATCGGACTGAATCGCCAGCTTTTATAGAAGAATTAGTAGGATTTCCATTTTGAGTTCCTGATTCGAGGTCTTTAAAATGGATATATCCAGACACTTGACTCTTATGGAAGCTACGTTTGTGATATTTCTCAGGCCCCTGACCCGCATCGTAGTTGTATTCTTCAATAGTTACCTGATCACCATGTACTTCTGCAACCCAAGCGACATGCCCCATGTGCCCAGCTCCATTAACACCAGCTGAGAACCAGGCGATGCTCCCTACGGCAGGATTCATGTCAACACGGTGGCCATTCGCACGTGCGATATTACCCCAAGTGATGGCATTTCCATAACCTATAGGTAAGGTGAATCCATTGGTGTTGCTAAGGCGGTAGGCCGCAAAGGAAGTACACTGACGCCAGTACATAGTCCAAGGGTCCACGCCGAAGCCACCATATTTCCAAGAAAAAGGGTAGTCATCTCCGAGGACAGCTGCCTGAGCAGAGCCGCTGCACGAAACCGAAACAGTCGCTAGACAAGCTAGCAGTATGAGATAATTTAGTAATTTTTTCTTCATTTCAACCTCCACCTACCTATTCGCAGTTTTTCAGGAAAATGAAGATGATTTTTGAATTTAAGTCTCTCTTAAGCTATTTAGACTATACTATCATTAATCCTAAATAACTTTTTTCATTTTCATAATCTCCTAAGAGGCGGTCCAAGTGGTCGCCTTTTTTATGTTCAAATTTGGCTACACACCCATATCTCCGAACAAATATGTTATAATGTTTACATATAATTCGTGAAAATAACTAATTTTTCCGAATGATGGTCGTTAACGGGCATTTGCCCCTAGTCTTATTTGATATTGAGGTATCTTTCAAATGAAACTTTTGGTTGTTGGTTCTGGCGGTCGTGAACATGCGATTGCCAAGAAATTATTGGAGTCTAAGGACGTTGAGCAGGTTTTCGTGGCTCCTGGTAATGATGGGATGACATTGGACGGTCTTGATTTGATCAATATCGGAATTTCCGAACATTCTAAGCTTATTGACTTCGCAAAAGCGAACGATATTGCTTGGACCTTTATCGGTCCAGACGATGCCCTTGCGGCTGGTATCGTGGATGATTTCAATGCGGCAGGACTCAAAGCCTTTGGTCCGACCAAGGCTGCGGCTGAACTTGAGTGGTCTAAGGATTTTGCTAAGGAAATCATGGTCAAATATGATGTTCCAACAGCAGCCTATGGCACATTTTCAGATTTCGAGGAAGCTAAAGCCTATATTGAGGAAAAAGGCGCTCCAATCGTCGTCAAGGCAGACGGCTTGGCCCTAGGTAAAGGTGTCGTCGTTGCTGAAACAGTTGAGCAAGCAGTAGAAGCCACTCACGAGATGCTTTTGGACAATAAATTCGGTGACTCAGGTGCGCGTGTGGTCATCGAGGAATTCCTGGATGGGGAAGAGTTCTCTCTCTTTGCCTTTGTCAATGGGGACAAATTCTACATTATGCCAACGGCTCAAGACCACAAACGTGCTTATGATGGTGACAAGGGACCTAACACTGGTGGGATGGGTGCCTATGCGCCAGTTCCTCACTTGCCACAGAGTGTGGTTGACACAGCGGTTGACACTATTGTCAAGCCGGTTCTTGAAGGCATGATCAAAGAAGGTCGTCCCTACACTGGTGTCCTTTACGCTGGTCTTATCTTGACAGCTGACGGCCCTAAAGTCATCGAGTTCAACTCTCGCTTTGGTGATCCTGAAACGCAAATCATCTTGCCTCGTTTGACATCTGATTTTGCGCAAAATATCACTGACATTTTGGATGGCAAAAAGCCAGCAATCACTTGGACCGACAAGGGTGTGACACTTGGTGTGGTTGTAGCATCAAACGGTTACCCACTCGCTTATGAGAAAGGCGTCAAGCTTCCAGCCAAGACAGAGGGCGACATCGTCACTTACTATGCAGGTGCTAAATTCGCTGAAAATGGCCAAGACCTCCTTTCAAACGGCGGACGTGTCTACATGCTGGTCACAACAGCAGACACCGTCAAAGATGGTCAAAATATCATCTACAGCGAACTCAACAACCAAAACACAGAAGGCTTGTTCTACCGTACAGATATCGGTAGCAAGGCTAACAAATAATAAGTGACCGTAGGTTGTAAAAGGCGAGCGAAAGCGAGCCAAACTAAGATAATGGTTACCGTGGTGAAAAGACCAGAACAGATCCTGTTCTGGTCGAGGGAACTTTGAGACCCTAGGCTAAAAGTTTAGGGATGAAACCGAAGGTTTGCTTCCGTCCCCACCACCTAAGACCATTATCAAAAAAGAAATAATATAAGAAAGGGAATGTTCAGTTAGTTTTCCTAACCGAACACGGGACTAAATCCCTAGGAAAAAAGATAAAACTGCCTAGACGTAACGTCGTCGTTAGTTTCCCTATTTTTCTACGGGAGTTTTCGCAAGCGAATCGTCCCTTTGTATCTTAATATGAAACCAGTAATTTCCATCATCATGGGCTCAAAATCCGACTGGGCAACCATGCAAAAAGCCGCTGAAGTCCTCAATAACTTCGGTGTCGTTTACGAAAAGAAAGTTGTTTCTGCACACCGTACACCGGACCTCATGTTCAAGCATGCCGAAGAAGCTCGTAGCCGTGGCATCAAGGTTATCATCGCTGGTGCGGGTGGCGCAGCTCACTTGCCAGGGATGGTAGCAGCTAAAACTACCCTTCCAGTCATTGGCGTGCCTGTCAAATCTCGTGCTCTTAGCGGTGTGGATTCACTTTATTCCATCGTTCAGATGCCAGGTGGAGTACCAGTCGCAACTATGGCGATCGGTGAAGCAGGTGCGACCAACGCAGCCCTCTTTGCCCTTCGTCTTCTCTCGGTAGAAGACAAGGCTATTGCAGAGGCACTTGCTAACTTTGCTGAAGAACAAGGAAAAATCGCAGAGGAGTCTACAAATGAGCTCAACTAAAACCATTGGTATCATCGGTGGTGGCCAGCTTGGTCAGATGATGGCCATTTCTGCTATCTATATGGGCCACAAGGTTATCACCCTTGATCCTGCATCAGATTGTCCATCTTCTCGTGTGTCTGAGGTTATCGCGGCACCCTACGATGACGTAGATGCTCTTCGTCAGTTGGCGGACTGCTGTGATGTTCTCACTTATGAATTTGAGAATGTCGACGCTGACGGTCTTGACGCTGTCATCAAGGATGGACAACTTCCACAAGGAACAGAACTGCTTCGCATTTCACAAAACCGTATCTTTGAGAAGGACTTCCTTTCAAACAAGGCTCAAGTAACGGTGGCACCTTACAAGGTCGTGACCTCTAGCCTTGATTTGGAAGATATTGATCTTTCTAAAAATTACGTCCTCAAGACTGCGACAGGTGGTTACGATGGCCACGGTCAAAAAGTCATCACATCAGCCGAAGATTTGGAAGAGGCAAATGCACTTGCTAACTCAGCTGAGTGTGTCTTGGAAGAGTTCGTCAACTTCGACCTTGAAATTTCGGTTATCGTGTCAGGTAACGGCAAGGATGTGACGGTTTTCCCAGTTCAGGAAAATATCCACCGCAACAACATCCTCTCTAAGACTATCGTTCCAGCTCGTATTTCTGATAGACTAGCAGACAGAGCTAAAGCTATTGCTGTGAAGATTGCTGAGCAACTTAACCTCTCTGGTACCCTTTGTGTAGAAATGTTTGCGACAGCTGATGACATCATTGTCAACGAAATTGCGCCACGCCCACACAATTCAGGGCACTACTCAATCGAAGCCTGCGACTTTTCACAATTTGACACACATATCTTGGGCGTTCTCGGAGCACCACTTCCAGCAATCAACCTCCATGAACCTGCTGTTATGCTCAACGTCCTCGGCCAACACGTCGAAGCAGCTGAGCGTTATGTCACAGAAAATCCAAGCGCCCACCTCCACATGTATGGTAAACTAGAAGCGAAGCACAACCGAAAGATGGGTCATGTGACTTTGTTTAGTAATGAGCCAGATAATGTGGTTGAGTTTGGGAAAGGAATTGATTTTTAGGTAAAAATAGCAATTCTAGGACTCGAAGTCATTGGAATGACTTATGCTACGCCTTTCAAAAAGCTGGCCCCCAAGTAGAACATGTATTGAGAGAGTAAGCGAAACAATGCTCAAAAATCTCTCTCGGTTGACCTGCTAGATGGTCACTATCATTCCAAGGGTGAAAACAAACATGACACCTATGAGGTACATGTGGCGAAAGCTCATTCAGAATACGATTTTATTTTTCTGAGTGTGAGTCATGGCTTTGTCAAAGAAACTGTGGAAATCTTGCGAAAAAATAATGTCAAAGGCACCCTTGTTTTCTTCTGTAATTTCTGGGATACTCGAAAAGAGGTAGAGGAGTGGGCAGGAGACTACGTTTATATTCTAGCTTTTCCAACTGCTGGAGGCCAGATGCAGGATGACCATTTGGATGGGGTCTTGTTCGACCATTTAATGCTAGAAGGTGAGCAAAAAAGCACACATTTCTAACTATACTGATTTGACGGCTTTACTGACTTCTGCAGATTTAAAGTGGGAAGTGCCTCATGATATGGTCGAGTGGATTTGGATTCACATGGCGATTAACGCAGGTGTCACTTCGACAGCTGCACGTTCGGGGAATCTGGAAAATCCAGAACAGCTGGCTCTGAACTTGATGAATAGTTCTTCGGAATTATCATTAGTCATCAAGACCATTCGAGAAGCTTTGAAAGTCGTAGAAGCGCGTGGCGTAAATTTGAAGCTTTACAAAGCTGAGCTCTTGCCGTACAAAATTCCCGCATGGATTGCTGGAAAAGCCATGAAAATCATGTTTGCAAAAAATGAGCTGACCCGAAAAATTATGACCTTACACAATGATAAACAGGACATCTTCTATTGTTGTCAAAGTGTTTATCAAACCGGTCAGGAGTTAGGTGTGAAGATGCCCATTCTGGAAGCAAATATGAAGGGAATTTCACTTTAGGAGGTTTTATGATTCAACTCATCGTTAATGCATTTGTTGAAAAAGATAAGACGGGGGCAGTCGTTGAAGTCTTGTATGCTAGTAGCAATCACGAAAAAGTGAGAGCTAAGTATGAAGAGTTGATTGCTCAATATCCTGAAAACTATTTAGCTATCTATGATTTGCCGATGGATACGGATTTGAATACACTAGATCACTATCCGTCAGTGTGGATTGGGAAAGAAGAATTTGAATAAACCGACTGTCGGTTGTTAATTGATGTGAAACATCAAAAGAATATTGCACGTAAAACTAAAAAGAAGCGGACATAGGATTCGATTAAGATGAGCTAAACGTCCAATCTTTGATAGAATAAAATAAACAAAAAAAGAAAGGAACAAGGGCACTCGTATTCACTAAAACTGAATACGGGCTACGGACTTGGTCGAAAAGATAGTTTTTCCTAGAAGCTGACGCTTCTTCGTCTAAACTCCTATTTTGACTGTGTCCGCTTAACGCCCTTAATATCTTAATTATGATCGAACGTTACTCTCGCCCAGAAATGGCGAACATTTGGACTGAAGAAAATAAATACCGTGCTTGGCTTGAGGTGGAAATCTTGGCTGACGAAGCATGGGCTGAGTTGGGGGAAATCCCTAAGGAAGATGTGGCTTTGATTCGTGAAAAGGCGGACTTTGACATCGACCGTATTTTGGAAATCGAGCAGCAAACTCGTCACGATGTGGTTGCTTTCACACGTGCGGTTTCTGAAACTCTTGGCGAAGAGCGTAAGTGGGTTCACTATGGTTTGACGTCTACTGACGTGGTAGATACTGCCTATGGTTACCTCTACAAACAAGCCAACGATATTATCCGCAAGGATCTTGAAAACTTCCTTAATATCATCGCTGACAAAGCGAAGGAACACAAGTTTACGATTATGATGGGTCGTACGCACGGTGTGCACGCTGAGCCTACAACTTTTGGTCTTAAATTAGCGACTTGGTACAGCGAAATGAAGCGTAATATCGAGCGTTTCGAGCATGCGGCTGCTGGTGTGGAAGCTGGTAAAATTTCTGGTGCGGTTGGTAACTTTGCCAACATCCCACCATTTGTTGAAAAGTACGTCTGCGACAAGCTTGGTATCCGTGCTCAAGAAATCTCTACACAGGTGCTTCCTCGTGACCTTCACGCTGAGTACTTTGCAGTTCTGGCCAGCATCGCAACTTCTATCGAGCGTATGGCAACTGAAATTCGTGGTCTTCAAAAATCTGAACAACGTGAAGTGGAAGAGTTCTTTGCTAAAGGTCAAAAAGGATCCTCAGCAATGCCTCACAAACGTAACCCTATTGGTTCTGAAAACATGACAGGTCTTGCACGTGTCATCCGTGGTCACATGGTAACAGCTTATGAAAACGTAGCTCTTTGGCACGAACGCGATATCTCTCACTCATCAGCTGAGCGTATCATCGCACCAGACACAACCATCTTGATTGACTACATGCTTAACCGTTTTGGAAACATCGTTAAGAACTTGACAGTCTTCCCAGAAAACATGATCCGCAACATGAACTCCACATTTGGTCTTATCTTCAGTCAACGTGCTATGCTTACCTTGATTGAAAAAGGCATGACGCGTGAACAAGCTTACGACCTTGTTCAACCTAAGACAGCTCAATCATGGGATAACCAAGTAGACTTTAAACCACTTCTTGAAGCAGATCCAGAGGTAACTTCTCGCCTCACTCAAGAAGAAATCGACGAAATCTTCAACCCAGTTTATTATACTAAACGTGTTGATGAAATCTTCGAACGCATCGGTTTGGGTGACTGATTTATATGAATAAGAGAAAGCAGGACCGCCCTGCTTTTTTATGGTGATATCTATGTCACTATTTTTGTTCTCTTTTTTGCTTTACAATAGGGTCATCGCAAGAAAACTGTCAGGAAGGAGGAGTTATCATTCTTAAAAGGACGATTTAACTGTTTGCCGGAACTTAGTCTCTTAATAGTAAGCCTTGCTTATAATATCATCCGGATTATGAATGATTTAGGAAGTATCAAAGTTCCTTCTTGGTTTTTAGATATGGATATTCCTAATGGGTGCTTACTATTACTTATTTTGCTTATCGTTTTAAAAAGTGATGAAAGAGAATAATATTTTAAGTAACCTTTAAGTTCATTAAGATATATTATAACCATCCTAGTAAAGCAGCTAGCTTTTGTGAGCTAGAAGGTGAACATAATTTTTTCATAACAAATTTCCCCGAAGAAAGTCTAGCAATCTAGGCTTTTTTCTTCTTTTTGATGTTTTATTAGGATATTTTAAGAAAACACTTGAAAACCCTTCTAGAAAAAGGTGATATAGTTATATAAAGGTTCTATTGGACAAGCGGTCACCTTTGAAGATTAGGTTGGGAAGCCTGTACAATCGTATCTTTTCAGTGGTCTTTGGACTGCTGTGAAAATCCCTTAGGTTTTTTTTGTGCTGCGATTTAAGGTTTCTTTAAGGTAGGGAGGTTATACTGTAAATCCCCTAAATAACTTTTACTGAACACTTTTCAGTAAGTCTCGTTGGCTTACACTTTTTGTAGAACAACGAACTTTTCTTTTTCATAATCTCCAAAAGAGCTCAACATGATGTGTTGGGTTCTTTTTTTGGTTACTAAAAAACGCCCTTAGGCGTTTTAAGTATAGATTACATTTCGTCTGGAGATTCAACACCGAGAAGGCGAAGGGCTTCTTTGAGGACTGTTGCTGTTGCGTAGCAAAGAGCCAAACGGCTGTCACGTTCTGGGCTTTCGTCCAAGATACGTGTGTGCGCATAGTATTTGTTAAAGGCTTGAGCCAAGCTGATAGCAAATTTAGCAACGATAGATGGTTCAAAGTTGTCTGATGCACGGTTGATGATACGTGGGAAGTCTTGTAAGAGTTTGATGATTTCCCAGCTTTCAACGTCGTTTAAGCTGTATGTAGCATCTGCAGATGGCGTGAAGTTAGCCTTGCGCAAGATAGATTGGATACGAGCGTGTGCATATTGAACGTAAGGTCCAGTTTCCCCTTCGAAAGATACCATAGCATCAAGATCAAAGTCATAACCATTCATGCGGTCTGTTTTAAGGTCGTAGAACTTGATAGCTCCAACACCAACAGCGTGAGCAATAGCTTCCTTGTTAGGTAAGTTGGGATTCTTAGCTTCGATTTGAGCTTGGGCACGGTTAACAGCCTCAGCGATAGTTGGCTCAAGCAAGATAACGTTACCTTTACGAGTCGACAATTTCTTACCGTTCTTAGTTACAAGACCAAAGGCAACGTGAGTCATGTCGTCAGACCAGTTGTAGCCCATTTCTTTAAGAACAGCTTTCAACTGTTTGAAGTGGGCAGATTGTTCATTACCAACTACATAGATGGCTTTGGCAAAATCATAAGTACGTTTACGGTAGAGGGCAGCAGCCAAGTCACGTGTGATGTAGAGTGTTGCACCATCTGATTTTTTGATGAGGGCTGGGTGTTCGATACCGTATTTTTCAAGGTTAACCACTTGGGCACCTTGAGATTCTTGGAGAAGTCCTTTCTCTGTCAAAATGTCTACGACTTCATCCATCTTATCATTGTAGAAAGCTTCACCATTGTAGCTATCAAATGAAACACCAAGTTCATCGTAGAGACGGTTGAATTCCACTAAGCTTTCGTCACGGAACCATTGCCAGAGGGCAGTTGCTTCCTCATCACCAGCTTCCAATTTACGGAACCATTCACGAGCTTCTTCGTCTACAGATGGGTCTTCTTCAGCTTCGGCATTGATACGCACATAAAGTTGAAGGAGTTCATTGATAGGATTGGCTTTGACAGCTTCCTCGCTACCCCATTTCTTATAGGCAACAATAAGCATACCAAATTGTTTACCCCAGTCGCCCAAGTGATTGATGCGGACTGGTTTGTAACCTTGTTTAGCTACGATGTTGGCAAGAGCATCAGCGATAACCGTTGAACGCAAGTGACCGATAGAGAAAGGTTTGGCGATGTTAGGACTAGACATATCAAAGGCAATATTACGTCCGTTACCGATGTTTTGGTCAGCGTAGTGGCTACCTTGAGCGATGACTTGTCCAAGAACGTCCGCTGAAATTTTTGATTTATCGAGGAAGATGTTAATATAAGGACCAACAGCTTCAACTTTTTCAAAGTTTGAGGCATCAATTTTTTCAGCGATGTCTGCTGCAATCATTTGAGGAGCCTTGCGCAAGACTTTTGCCAATGAGAAGGCAGGAAAGGCGAGGTCTCCCATGTCAGCATTTTTAGGGGTTTCAAGCAGATTTTGAATGTTTTCTTGTTCCAACTCAGGAACAACTTTAGCAATTTCTGCTGCAATGAGTTCTTTAGTATTCATAGGTACTCCATTTCAAATCTTGTCATTCAAATCTATTTTACCATTATTTTAGTTAATAGGGTAGAGACAAGAAAGTATCTCTTAAGAAGTATTCCATGAAAAAATACAAAAATTTTGTTATAATATGCAAGGAATATACATAAAAAGAGGAAAGATAATGAAGAGAGATCGTCAAGCTGTTATCAAACAGATGATTTCAAGAGATAAGATTGGGACACAAGAGGAAATTAAGCAACGCCTAGAGGCGGAAGGTATCACGGTTACCCAAGCTACCTTGTCACGTGATTTACGTGAGATTGGCCTGTTGAAGCTTCGTGATGAGGAAGGTAAACTTTACTATAGTTTGTCTGAGCATGTGCTTCCAAGTTTGGATCCTACGGTTAAGGACTATGTTAAATCAGTTTCCCGTGCTCAGTTTATGCTGGTTCTCCATACAGAATTGGGTGAAGCAGATGTCTTGGCAAACATAATTGATAGTGATGAAAATCCTGAAATTTTAGGAACCGTTGCTGGCGCAGATACCCTATTGGTAATCTGTAAGGACGCAGTGGTTGCTGAAAGATTGGAAAGTGAGTTTCACTGATGAACACTCCTCATCAGGATTTCCAAAAAGCCAAAGAAGAGTTAATTGACCTCCTCAAACACCATGAGGCGGTTCTTGCTTTTCAAGAGGCTGAGGAATCTATTGGACAGATTCCTCAGATCAGCGATCTGGCTGGACAGATGAAGGCCTATCAACAAGAAGCGGTTCTTTTTCAAAAGATCGAGAAACAACGTGCCTATGAGGAGGCTGGTGAGCAGGCAGATTTAATTCAGCATGAGTTGGAAAATTTGCCCATTGTTCAGGATTACCGTCAAAAGATGCAAGATGCCAGTGACTTGATTCAATATGTGACCAAGTCTATCGAAGAAAGGATTAACGAGGAGTTAAGACATGGCTAAGGAAAAAATATCTCCAGGAATGCAGCAGTATTTGGATATCAAGAAAAATTATCCAGATGCTTTTTTGCTGTTTCGGATGGGGGATTTTTACGAATTATTTTACGATGATGCTGTCAAGGCTGCCCAGATTTTGGAAATTAGCCTAACTAGCCGTAATAAGAATGCAGATAATCCCATTCCTATGGCAGGTGTGCCTTATCATTCAGCTCAAGCATACATTGATGTTTTGGTTGAGATGGGCTACAAGGTAGCCATTGCTGAGCAGATGGAGGATCCTAAGCAGGCTGTCGGTGTGGTGAAGCGTGAGGTTGTTCAGGTTATCACACCAGGTACAGTGGTTGACAGCTCTAAACCTGATAGTGCCAACAATTTCTTGGTGGCCATTGACAAGGTTGGAAGTCGTTTTGGTCTTTCCTATATGGATGTGTCAACGGGTGAATTTTTTGCGACAGAGTTGGATGATTTTAGTTCAGTTTGTAGTGAAATTCAGAACCTTAAGGCACGTGAAGTAGTGGTTGGATATGATCTACTTGAAACTGACGAACAAATTTTAGTGAACCAACTTAACCTACTTCTCTCCAAGGAAACAGAAGGTTACGATGATGTTCACTTGATTGGTAATAGCTTGACAGATTTGGAAAGCAGTGTGGCAAGTAAACTTCTCCAGTATGTTCATCGCACTCAGATGCGTGAGCTCAGTCATTTACAAAAAGCTCAGCACTATGAGATAAAGGATTACTTGCAGATGTCCTATGCGACCAAGTCAAGCTTGGATTTACTGGAAAATGCTAGAACGGGCAAGAAACACGGTTCTCTTTTCTGGCTCTTGGATGAAACCAAGACAGCCATGGGAATGCGTCTCTTGCGAACTTGGATTGATCGGCCTTTAGTGAATCAAGCCACCATCATAGAGCGTCAGAATATTATCCAAGTTTTCTTGGACAATTTCTTTGAGCGTAGTGACTTGACCGAGAGTCTAAAAGGTGTTTACGATATTGAGCGTCTGGCCAGTCGTGTTTCCTTTGGCAAGGCTAATCCTAAAGATTTAATTCAGCTAGGTCATACCTTAGCTCAGGTTCCGGTCATTAAGGCAATCTTGGAGTCCTTTAATGACGATGCCTTGTCAGGTCTTTTACAAGAGTTAGATGCTTTGCCAGAATTAGAGAGTTTGATTCGTTCGGCTATTGATCCTGATGCTCCAGCAACAATTACAGAAGGTGGTATTATCCGTGATGGTTTTGATGATACCTTGGACAAGTATCGCAAAGTGATGAGCGAGGGGACGTCATGGATTGCGGATATCGAAGCCAAAGAACGTGAAGCGTCTGGTATTACAACACTAAAAATTGATTATAACCGTAAAGATGGTTATTACTTCCATGTGACCAACTCTAACCTTAGCTTGGTTCCTGACCATTTCTTCCGTAAGGCGACACTGAAAAATTCGGAGCGTTTTGGAACTGCTGAGTTGGCTAAGATTGAAGGTGAAATGCTAGAAGCGCGTGAAAAATCGTCAACCCTAGAGTATGATATTTTCATGCGTGTCCGTGAGCAAGTTGAACGCTATATCGACCGTTTGCAGTCTTTGGCTAAGGTCATTGCGACAGTTGATGTGCTTCAGAGTTTGGCTGTTACAGCGGAGACAAATCATTATGTTCGTCCTGTTTTTAATGATGAGCATCGTATCGCTATTGATCGGGGCCGTCATGCGGTGGTTGAGAAGGTTATGGGCGTTCAGGAATACATTCCAAATACGATTACCTTTGACAGTCAGACCAATATTCAGCTCATCACAGGACCAAATATGAGTGGTAAATCTACCTATATGCGGCAGTTAGCCTTGTCAGTAGTTATGGCTCAAATGGGGGCTTACGTACCAGCAGATAGTGTTGATTTACCTGTTTTTGACGCCATCTATACACGTATAGGTGCCGCAGATGACCTGATTTCAGGTCAGTCGACCTTCATGGTTGAGATGATGGAGGCTAATCAGGCCATTAAGCGAGCGACACCTAATTCCTTGATTATTTTTGATGAGTTGGGGCGTGGGACAGCCACTTATGATGGTATGGCTTTGGCCCAGTCTATTATTGAGTTTATTCATGACAAGGTTGGGGCTAAGACCATGTTTGCTACCCATTATCATGAGTTGACTGCGCTGTCAAACAGTTTGACACACCTTGTCAACGTCCATGTTGCGACACTTGAAAAGGATGGCGAAGTGACTTTCCTCCACAAAATTGTCGATGGTCCAGCCGATAAATCTTATGGTATTCATGTAGCTAAAATTGCAGGTTTACCAACAGATTTATTGAACCGTGCTGACACCATATTGACACAATTAGAAGGAGAGACAGTTGTAATCCAACCTCAGGAAAAGGTATCGTCTCAAGAAAAGCCTGCCATTGAAACGCATGTCAACGAGCAAATCTCTCTCTTTGATGACTTTACTGAAAATCCGGTTCTTCAAGAGTTGCGTGATTTGGACATTTACAACATGACACCGATGCAAGTCATGATGGCTGTAGCAGATTTAAAACAGAAACTATAAAAGAAGCTTGTCGATTGACAGGCTTCTTGTCTTTTATAGGTGTTTCAATTCTTGATTGAGTTGTTCAATATCCTTTTTCATTTTCCAATAAGAGAAGGCCCAAACGAGCAGATAGATAAGGCTGAATTCAATGACTAGCTCCAAGTAGAAAGTCAAACGTAGAGGGAACCATCCGCTGAGGGTAGCTAGTGGAATGAAACCAAGACAGGTCAAAGCATAGTGAGTGAGGGTTGCACGAAGTAAACTCCACTCAGCCTTACGGAAAATATAGTTAGCGACTTCAAAGAGGATACCGATAGCAAACCAAGTGATGGGGCAATAGGCTAAGATAATAGATCCATGAATCTGATGAGAGGTCATCCATTGTCCAACCGCTGAGTGGGGATTTAGATGCATGTAGCTTGGCGCCAAGATAAGAAACATGACCATGGATACGGCAAGTCCGAGAAGGATGCCATTTGTGCCTGATTTAAAGAGTTGTTTTTTCATTGTAGTTTCTCCTTTATTGCTTTGAGGTAACGGCGTGATGAGTAGGTAGTTTTCTTGTTTTTAGGTGAATTTCTACGAGTCCGTTAGGGGTGATGTTGAAGCGTTCAATTTCTTTGAGGTTGACAATCTCTGACTGTGAGATTTTGATGAAGTAGGACGGTAATATTTCTAAAACTTGATAGAGACGTAGGCCTAAGTGATAGTCTCCTTGAGTAGTTTCAGATAGAACTTGACGATTTTCGATGTAAATTCTGGAAATAGCATTAGGCTCGATGAGATAAGTCTCGCCATCCTCTTTTCCCTTGAGTCGGTGGTTGTCATCCAAAGATTCGACAAACTCGACGACTTGTTGAATCTTTGGTGTCCGTCTAGGTGCTTGAACCTGCAACGTTTCTTCTTGAAATGCCGAGTCAGTCTAAATTTTTATTTTCATAACTATACTTTCTTATTTTTGATTGAGGAGGCCTCCTCCCTTTCACATCTTCATTAAACACTATTTACTAGTCCACAGCAATAGCACTTGTCTATGTGGTCCTATATGGTGTTTAAGTGGTTGAAAATATTCTAGAAAACCCCTATACTTAATGAAAACGCACTGACGAGGTAATCACATGAAATCGATAATGAAATGGATAGCAGGAATTTTTCTTGCTTTTAGCCTGATTTTGAGCTTTTTTACACCTTTTGAAAAAGTACTAACACTGAATTTGCTCTTGCTTTATTTCTTTGTGAAGCAGTTTCTGGATTCGACAAGCTCTCCTAGAACCTATCAATGGATTTTTCAAGTTATTTATCTATTGATTTTTTCTGGACTCATTTGGTTCAACCTTCGTCATGGAGATATGATTGTTATTGCTACAGCCTTATCTTGGCTAACAGTTGTGTGTGAGTTGTGGCTTTATAGTCAGCATAAGTAACAAGTCAACGCCAGTGATCTATCAACCTTTTAGAAGGGAGAAAAACTAATTATGCCAAAAATTATCGAATTGCCTGAAGTTCTAGCCAATCAGATTGCTGCTGGTGAGGTCGTAGAGCGACCAGCTAGTGTAGTTAAAGAGCTGGTGGAAAATGCTATTGATGCAGGCAGCACCCAGATTACTATTGAAGTTGAAGAATCAGGCCTCTCAAAAATTCAAATCACAGACAATGGCGAAGGAATGGCTCAAGCTGATGTAGCTATGAGTTTGCGCCGTCATGCAACGAGTAAAATCAAAAATCAAGGAGATCTCTTTCGTATTCGAACACTTGGTTTTCGAGGTGAAGCCCTACCCTCTATAGCTTCTATTAGTCACCTTACCATTGTGACAGCAGCGGATGGAGAAGTCTATGGGACCAAACTTGTTGCTAAAGGTGGAGAAATTGAGAGTCAAGATCCTATTTCAACCCCAGTGGGAACAAAGATTACAGTTGAAAACTTGTTTTATAATACCCCAGCTCGTCTCAAGTATATGAAGAGTTTACAGGCTGAGTTGGCTCATATTGTCGATGTTGTCAACCGTTTGAGTTTAGCCCACCCCGAAGTAGCCTTCACCTTGCTTAATGACGGTCGTCAGTTGACACAGACATCAGGTACTGGAGACCTTCGCCAAGCTATTGCAGGGATTTATGGCTTAACAACAGCAAAAAAAATGGTGGAAATTTCAAATTCCGACCTTGATTTTGAAGTTTCTGGTTATGTCAGTCTCCCTGAATTAACGCGTGCTAACCGTAACTATATCACGATTCTTATTAACGGACGCTATATAAAAAACTTCCTCCTTAACCGTGCTATTTTTGATGGTTATGGTTCTAAACTTATGGTGGGACGCTTCCCAATTGCAGTTATTGATATTCAGATTGATCCTTATTTGGCAGATGTCAATGTTCACCCAACAAAGCAAGAAGTACGTATCTCTAAAGAAAAGGAGCTCATGGCCCTTATCAAATCTGCCATTGCTCAAAGCCTTAGAGAGCAGGATTTGATTCCTGATGCCCTTGAAAATCTAGCAAAGTCAAGTACTAGAGGTGCAACTAGGTCAGTTCAGACGAGTCTCCCACTCAAACAAACCAATCTTTACTATGACAGTAGCCGTAATGATTTCTTTGTCACGCCAGAGACAGTTCAAGAGGATATCAAACCTCTTGTATCAAAGTCAGAGTCTTCAGTTTCATCGGTAGCAAACAAACAGCAACCTACTGTTAAACAGGCAAAACGTTCAGCAGATGATAGTGATAGCGAACACGGAAAACTTGACTATAAAAATAAATCGAAATTGAAGCGCATGCTTGAAAATCTGACCAATGAGGAAACATCAACCTTTCCTGAATTGGAGTTCTTTGGTCAAATGCATGGAACCTACCTCTTTGCCCAAGGACAAGGTGGCCTTTACATCATTGACCAGCATGCTGCCCAAGAACGTGTCAAGTATGAGTACTATCGCGAAAAGATAGGTGTGGTTGATAGTAGTTTACAACAACTTTTGGTTCCCTATCTTTTTGAATTTTCAGGTTCAGATTACATTAGTTTACAAGAAAAAATGCCTCTTCTTAACCAAGTTTGCATCTATTTGGAGCCTTATGGGAATAATACCTTCATTCTTCGAGAGCACCCTATCTGGATGAAGGAAGAAGAAATCGAATCTGCAGTCTATGAGATGTGTGATATGCTTCTTTTGACGAACGAAGTATCCGTCAAGACCTATCGTGCTGAGTTAGCCATCATGATGAGTTGTAAACGTTCAATAAAGGCCAATCATGCTCTTGATGATTACTCTGCGCGTGACCTTCTAGTACAGCTTGCACAGTGCAAAAATCCCTATAATTGTCCTCACGGCCGTCCAGTACTTGTCAACTTTACCAAGTCTGATATGGAAAAAATGTTCCGTCGTATTCAAGAAAACCATACCAGCCTACGTGATTTAGGAAAGTATTAAAACTTTTTTCGTCTTGCTTTACGAATAGAGATGTTAGTTTTATAATCGTGGTGAAGATACGGAATTTTCTAATGTTTTAGCATATCATTGTAGGATGATGGTCTGATCTTTAAGTTAGGAGATAGAGTGATGAGACACCTAACAAAAACTTATAAAAACTTTTTACTTGTTGGCTTAACATTTTTAGCGATTAGTTTGATTTTCTATATTTTGGCTTGGTTAGGTCGACCAAGTTTGGAGAATACCTTAGTAAATGTTTCTAGCATTGCCTTCACCTTAGGTATTTCAACATATGTTCTCTTGGGATTGGAGATGATTACCGATACTTTAAAGATGAGTAGCCATTCTTAAAAAAGGGAGCAAATAGAATCCACTTTCGAGTGGATTTTTTGTTACAATAGTACAGCAGTGATTGAGATTAGTAAAAAACAAGGTAAGTTTTGTAGGTTTAAAAACTATATAACCATCATGTAACATTTAAAAAGAAAGGAACTCGCAAGCTATGTATGATTATATCAAGGGCACCCTAGTAAAAATCACAGCCAAACACATTGTCATAGAAACAAATGGTCTAGGATATATTGTCACTGTGGCTAATCCCTACAGCTTTTCTGATCAAATGAATCAGACTATCCAAGTGTATCTTCATCAAGTTATTAGAGATGATGCCCACCTACTTTTTGGTTTTCATACTGAAGATGAGAAAGAAGTTTTTCTTAAGTTGATTTCTGTTTCTGGGATAGGTCCGACGACTGCTCTAGCCATAGTGGCTGTGGATGATAATCAGGGACTTGTTGCCGCTATTGATAATAGTGACATCAAATACCTGATGAAATTTCCAAAGATTGGTAAAAAGACTGCTCAACAAATGGTTCTTGATCTGGCAGGAAAATTTGCAGAGTTACCAGCAGAAACGACCAATACTACGGCAAATCAGACTGCAGGAAATCAACAGTTGGATGAAGCTATGGAAGCTTTGCTTGCTCTTGGGTACAAAGCCACAGAGCTTAAGAAAGTGAAAGCCTTCTTTGAGGATACCAATGAAACGGCAGAGCAATATATTAAGTCCGCTCTTAAAATGTTGATGAAGTGAGTAGCAATGGTCAATCGATGTCGTTGGGTTCCGACAGACAATAAACTTTATTGTGATTATCATGATAAGGAGTGGGGAAAGCCTATTGGTGACGATGAAAAACTTTTTGAGCTTCTTTGCTTAGAAAGTTATCAGTCAGGGCTTTCCTGGCTAACGGTTTTAAAAAAACGCCAGGCTTTTAATCGTGTTTTTCATAACTATGATATTAGTCGAGTTGCCCAGTTTAGCCTAAGTGAACTGGAAGAAGCGCTTCAAAATCCGGATGTCATCCGTCACAAACTTAAGTTAGAAGCAACCGTAAATAATGCCAAACAAGTGCTTAAACTCCAAGATGAATTTGGCTCCCTGTCTCATTATTTTTGGCATTTTTTTGACGGAAAACCCTTGATAAATAATGTTCCCACATATAAAGATGTTCCATCATTAACTGACCTTTCTAAACAAATTGCAAAAGATCTAAAAAAGAGAGGGTTCAAATTTTTAGGACCGACTACCATGTACTCGTTTTTACAAGCAGCTGGATTTGTGAATGATCATGAAAATGATTGCGACTTCAAATAATGAGTAGATTTGATTGACAAGACGGAAGAAACGTGTTAGTTTATAAACAAACATGTTTCTGAGATTATTTTACGAATAGTAATATAGGTGAACCAATGAAAGCTGAATTGATTGCAGTAGGAACTGAAATTCTTACAGGGCAAATCACCAATACCAATGCCCAATTTTTATCTGAAAAACTAGCTGAATTAGGAATTGACGTGTATTTTCACACAGCGGTAGGAGACAATGAAAACCGTCTACTTTCAGTCTTAGACCAGTCTAGTAAACGTAGCGATTTAGTTATACTCTGTGGAGGACTTGGCCCTACTGAGGATGACTTAACCAAACAATCATTGGCTAAGTTTTTAGGCAAAGAACTCATTTTTGATGAGGAGGCAAGTAAAAAACTGGATAGTTTCTTTGCTACTCGTCCTAAACATACACGAACGCCTAATAATGAACGCCAAGCGCAAATTGTTGAGGGGGCTGTCCCCTTGCAAAATCTCACAGGTCTGGCAGTTGGAGGAATTATTACTGTTGAAGGAGTGACCTATGTTGTCTTGCCTGGTCCGCCAAGTGAACTCAAACCTATGGTGAACCAAGAGCTTATTCCAGCTCTTACAGAGAATCATACTACGCTTTATTCTAGAGTCCTAAGGTTTTTTGGTGTTGGAGAAAGTCAATTGGTGACTATTATTAAAGATCTCATTGTTAACCAAACAGACCCAACCATTGCGCCCTATGCTAAAGTGGGAGAAGTGACCCTTCGCTTATCAACAAAGGCATCGTCGCAAGAAGAAGCGGATCGAAAACTAGATGTTTTAGAAGAACAAATTCGTTCTACTAAAACTCTAGATGGAAAAAGCTTGTCTGATCTCATCTATGGATATGGAGAATCAAATAGCTTAGCTTATGAAGTGTTCTATTTGCTTAAGAAATATGGCAAAACTATTACTGCAGCTGAAAGTTTAACAGCTGGCTTATTTCAAGCTAGTGTTGCTGATTTTCCTGGAGCTTCACAAGTATTCAAGGGTGGTTTTGTCACCTATAGCATGGAAGAAAAAGCTAAAATGTTGGGTATTCCCTTATCTAAATTAGAAGAGCATGGTGTTGTTAGTCATTTTACAGCAGAAAAAATGGCTGAGGGTGCCCGAGTTAAGACAGATAGTGATTACGGAATTGCGCTTACTGGAGTAGCAGGACCAGATGCTTTGGAAGGGCATCAAGCAGGTACAGTCTTTATTGGTATTGCCGATAGAAACCAAGTGCGGTCAATTAAGGTTGTTATAGGTGGAAGAAGTCGATCTGATGTTAGATATATCAGTACACTCTATGCCTTTAACCTAGTTCGCCAAGCTTTATTACAAGAGGACAACTCAATTTAAGTTTGTCATTTAACACAGAAAGAAGAGGAAATTAAGTGGCTAAGAAAACAAAGAAAACAGAAGAAATCACAAAGAAGTTTGGTGATGAGCGTCGCAAAGCACTCGACGATGCATTAAAAAATATTGAAAAAGATTTTGGTAAGGGTGCAGTTATGCGTCTTGGTGAGCGTGCAGAGCAAAAAGTTCAGGTTATGAGCTCAGGCTCGCTAGCTTTGGATATTGCTCTTGGTGCGGGTGGTTACCCTAAAGGTCGTATTATTGAAATTTACGGACCAGAATCATCAGGTAAAACAACTGTTGCCCTTCATGCAGTTGCTCAGACTCAAAAAGAAGGTGGCATCGCAGCTTTTATCGATGCCGAGCATGCTCTTGACCCTGCGTATGCAGCAGCTCTAGGTGTTAATATCGATGAGCTTCTTTTGTCGCAGCCTGATTCTGGTGAGCAAGGTCTCGAAATTGCAGGTAAGCTGATTGACTCTGGTGCAGTGGATTTAGTTGTTGTTGACTCAGTTGCGGCCTTGGTACCACGTGCAGAAATTGATGGAGATATTGGTGACAGTCATGTAGGACTTCAAGCACGTATGATGAGTCAAGCCATGCGTAAACTTTCTGCATCTATTAATAAAACAAAAACGATTGCTATCTTTATTAACCAGTTGCGTGAAAAAGTTGGTATCATGTTTGGTAACCCAGAGACTACCCCAGGTGGACGTGCTTTAAAATTCTATGCATCAGTACGTCTTGATGTACGTGGTAATACACAAATTAAAGGAACCGGTGACAAAAAGGACCAAAATGTTGGTAAGGAAACCAAGATTAAGGTTGTTAAAAATAAAGTTGCTCCACCATTTAAAGAAGCTTTTGTTGAAATTATGTATGGCGAAGGAATTTCACAAACCGGTGAACTTGTAAAAATTGCAAGTGATATAGGCATTATTCAGAAAGCCGGAGCTTGGTTCTCATATAATGGGGAGAAAATTGGTCAAGGATCTGAAAATGCTAAAAAGTATTTAGCAGATCATCCTGAGATTTTTGCAGAAATCGATCATAAAGTACGCGTACACTACGGTCTGATTGAGCTAGATGAGGACGATGTTGTTGAAGATACACAAGTTGAAGACACGTCTGATGAACTCATTCTAGATCTTGATTCAACCATTGAAATCGAAGAATAAATGTCAAAGAGCCCAAAAGGTTCTTTTCTTTTTGATTTGAATTAAGAAGAAAATATGAGCAATACAAGTTAAAAAAGCGAATACACCCCAGATTCAAAATAGGTCGCTAGACCGATTTAATAAATCAAAGAAGGTGATAAGATAATAGTATCATGTGACAGAAAGAGAGAATTAACATGATTAAGATTTATACAATTTCAAGTTGTACAAGTTGTAAAAAAGCAAAAACATGGTTGAACAAGCATCAACTTCCTTATAAAGAACAAAATCTTGGTAAAGAACCACTTACAAAAGAAGAAATCCTTACTATCCTTTCAAAAACAGAGAATGGTGTTGAGAGCATCGTTTCAAAAAAAAATCGCTATGCCAAAGCTCTAAATTGTGATATTGATGAGCTTAGCGTCAGTGAAGTAATTGATTTGATTCAAGAAAATCCTAGAATTTTGAAGAGTCCAATCTTGATTGATGATAAGAGATTACAAGTGGGTTATAAAGAAGATGATATTCGTGCTTTTTTACCACGTTCAATCCGTAATGTCGAAAATTCACAAGCACGCATGCGTGCAGCACTATAAAATTCTAAAAGAAGGTTACTAGTATCTTCTTTTTGTTTTTTAAAAAGAAGAATTTATTGACTTTATTACTTAAACTTGATAAACTAGTAAAGTCCCAAATAACTTGTTCAGCAATAAAAAAGGTTCCAAAACTTTAAAGTAAGTGGTAAGAGTTTTTAGAAATAGAAAATAATCCTGTATTTATGAGGAGAACGGAGAAATCTGTTCTCCTTTTTGTTCGCTTAAAATTTCATAAAGAAGGGAGTCTTTACCATGAAGGGATTGGAAATAGTGATGGATATTGAGACTTTAGAAGTCTATGAAGTCATTGATCACGATCAAGAAGTGAGTTCAGAATCAACTGAGGAAGAAAAAGAATTAGTCTTTGATAATCATAGTGGTATTGTTAAAGTTTATCAGTTGGATCTATTTGAAGAAATGAACTTACTTAATACATCTTGAATAGTTTAGTTAATGTATAACATAGCTAGGAGGACATGATGGTTAGGAATGAGTTTTATGATCAATTAATCAATAGTGAACCATTAGGTTTTATTGATCCTCTGAGTGATCTAGGAGAGTTCGATTCTATTCAGATGAAGTTCTGTGAACCTGTTAGGAATTTGAAAAACAAATATTCAGGTAAACCTTACAGTTTAAACTGGCAGAACAAAATAGAACAGATGAGAGCACTGTATATTCAGTATCAGAAAAGCTTGATATTGGAAGATCAGGAACAAGGTGTTCACAACAGAGTTAGGAATAAAGAATCTAAAGAGCATGTTAATGAGATTGTTACAACTTATCTAAAGCTTGGATTCAGGTTCAAAGAGATTGAAGCTAGGATTTCACTATTTAATACACGCTTACGAAGTAACTGGAAAAGAAGTGACTACGTTACAACAATAAGCCCTGAATTTTATTTGAAGAGAGACTTACAGGATGGTTACAGCGTTCCGAATACGACTCTTCCCAGAAGTATGAAAATTAACTAAAGTAGAAGCTTTAAAATGGCACTTGACGTTGATTATGAGGCGTATCTTTCTGGTCTTGAACAGTCAAAGGAAACAAAGTTGCTGTCAGAGGAATTATTAAATGGATACCAAATCTAAAAAGATAAGAGAGCTTCACAAAAGACTTCCAATTACTGATGGAGGGATTCTCGTAGATGAATTTGGTCAATATAAAGACATGGCTGTAATGCTAGGTCTAGAACTAACTGAATTCAAGGGAAAATTAGCTTATAAAATCGTTAATAGTAAGGAAACAGATGAACTTAACTAACATTTACAGTTTGATTCTAAAAGATGGTTTAAGAAACTATAAATTTAAGAATAGTCACTTAAAACCAGTTTCTTCAGTTGAAGAAGGAAATCGAGGAGCAATCTTTGGATATCGTACAAAAGAAAAAATGATAAAAGCACGTGGCGTTGTTTTGACATCGATGGAATCTATTTCTGAGAATGAGGATAGTTTCACTCACTGGACACCAAATGTTTACCGTTTTGGTAGTTACAGCGATCCCAAACGTCAAATTACACGTGGACACTCTGAAGATAATTTGAGACAAATTAATACATTCTATATTGATTTTGACATCACATCTTCAGCTGAAGAGATGACTTCTGGAGATATTTTAACCGCTGCTATTGATTTAGGATTCATGCCTACATTGATTTTAAAATCTGATAAGGGGTATCAAGCTTATTTTGTACTGGATAAAGCAGCATATGTGACAACTCATTCACAGTTCAAAGTAGTAAAAGTGGCCAAGGCAATCTCTCAAAATTTACGTAACTATTTTGGCCAAACATTGCCAGTTGATATGACGTGTAACCACCTTGGTATTGCACGTATGCCCCGAGCGAACAATGTAGAGTTCTTTCATGCTGACTATACTTATTCATTCCAGGAATGGCTAGATTGGTCTATGAAACAGTCTGATCTACCGTTTCCAAGTAAGAAACCTAATTTAACGGTTATTGCTGGTTCTGAAGGCGTTAAACAGGTAGATGAACCCTGGTATGGTTTACTGCTGAAAGAAGCCAATATTAGAGGAGCTAAAGCATTGATGGGAAGAAACAATGTACTCTTTACTTTGGCACTGGCTAACTTTTCAAGTGGTGTCTCTAAGAGCGATTGTGAGGCTGTTTTAGCTGATTTCAATGAGCACTTGGCCGAACCACTCTCTCAGGACGAGTTCCTAAAAGTCGTTGGCTCAGCTTATTCAGGGAAATATGAAGCTGCTAGTCGAGATTACATCAAATTACTATGCAAAGCTTGGGTCAATGAGAATCTGAAGGGCTCAGATTTGTTTATCAAGCAACGCTGGTATAAATTTAAGAAGAAACGTGCAGATCGTAAGCATAGCCACCTACATGAGTGGAAAGCTGATATTATGGCTTATTTAGAAGGTTTTTATCAGTCTGAGGATCCTTTTGTTCAGACGACTAAAAAAGCTATTAGGGAAGAGTTAAATATCCCTGAACGTTCATTAGATAAAGTTCTGAAGGCTCTTAAAGCTGATCGTAAGATTTTCTTTGCGGTTAAAGCTGGACGTGGTGGTGGGATTAGATTAGCTTCTGTTAAAGCTATTGTTCTTTCCCTTATTCAGGTGAAAAAAGAGCGTCAGGAGGCTTATTTTGCAAACATTGCTACTTTCTTTGAAGAGAGTATAGGATTCACCAAAAGGGTGATAGAAGGGGTTAAAAATGGGCTTAAACAAGCAAGACAACTATCTCTATTTGAGGCTGACATTGGATAATTGATAAAACCCGCAAACTGCCATTACATTTATATCTACGATAATGAGAGCAGGTTTGAAAAGGGGTAAAAACTAATATGAAACTGTAGTTAAATAATTGATAGGAGAATTTTATGTGGACGTGGATTATTGTAGTTAGTTTAGTTATATCTATATTCTGTTTGGCATTATTTCTATTAGGATGGCTTATCAGTAGTCATCAGATTAGATATGCAGAAGGTTATGATATGGAATTTGAAAATGATTATAGGGCAATTGTAGATCAAACTAGAAAGGGAGAAGAATAGATGGGATACGTTATTTTTAGTTTTGAAGATGGAGATTATCTCTATGACAACAAGGGAAATTTATTAGTCTTTGAGAGTAGAGGATTAGCTTGTCAGTACATGCAGGTGCATTATCATATTCCTTTACCAGTTCAGAAGACTAAGAAAGTTATTCACTATCCCAATTATTACCAGGCACCGTTTAAAGTTCATAGAGTTTGTTAAGAAATGGATAACGAGGAGGAAGAAAATGGATAATATCAAGGTGTTACGTGGCTATTATCTTACTGGTTTAGGTCAGGAACCATTAGCTTATTATTTTAAGATTACAGATGATTTTCCTGAGTTTGAGGTAGTGAAAGCTGGAGACATTGCTTTGACCTTTTATCAAAATGGAGATGCTATTACAAGCATACCTGCGTTGATTAGAGTAGATGCTGTTATTGAGGGAGAAAAACAGGTTTTAGAATTTCTTAAAAGTGAAAAGAAGGACCATTTTCCTATGCTGCCACTTGTTTCTCTGTATGAACAGTTCGATCCGTTACAATTTAGTACCATGATGACTGTTTTTGATAACTTAAAATCAGAGATCAAGCGTTTGGCCAAAGTGAACTATGTTCAAGGAGACTTATTCGATTTTATGCAAGGAGGTGAAGGATAGTGGCTAATAGATTTGAATGGGCTAAAATGATTTTTGGCACGATAGCAGCAGTCAGTTTGCTATTTTTCACAGTTATTGGTGTACAGACAGTTTGGACTAGGTACGTTGTCAAAGACTATGATAGACACCTTACGGAACAAGTTTATGTGGATGCTGTGATCAATCAGAATGCTAATTTAGTCTTTTATAGACATGGCTGCCCTTATTGTCAAGCAGGCAAAAAAGCCGTTATCACAACGGCTGAAAAAAGTGCTTATCCAACGTTTTATATTAACGTGGAGTCTGAAGAAGGACAAGTTCTTGTGAAGAAATACCAGGTTAAAAAAGCAGCGTCCCTTGTCACGATAAGAGACGGCCAATATCAGCTCTATCTCTATGCTGTTAAGGATAAGCAGGGGAAGATTACAGCTGACGAGAAGACCATTGAGGAGGCACTAGATGACTCAAAAAACGAAGCTCAGTAAGTGGACAGAAACGGCTTTTCAATTTGATGATGAATTGTGGCGTGCGAAAACAACCGAAGGAATGGTTATCTTAGGCAAACTTTCTGATGATATTTTTACCTTGTTGCGTTTCAATGATGAAGGGGGAAAGCTGACACATATTTCAGAAAGTGAAGCCTTGTGGCTAACGCTGGAGCTGGCTCCAGAAAAGATGGATTGTATTTAGGAGGACAAAATGGAACAAAAATATTATTTGGTTTTGGCGGAAGTCAGTATTTTTCAAACTGTTTGGCTTATTCCTAGGGAAGATGGAAGTATTGGGTGGACAGATGAAATAAAACAAGCTAAACCCTTTTTATCCTATGAGGAAGCCAAAAATAAGACTGAAGCACATATGCAATCAGTCTTTGAATTTATAGCTTCATATAAAATAATAGAGTTTTCTATAGAGGAGTTAGATGATTTTCTTATTGCAACTAGCTAAAGACAAGATAATCTAAAATATCAATTGGGCTAACGTTTGGGTTTATAAATTTTCTGTTTGGATGTTTTATAAAACTTCCAAAAAAGAACACTTTTAAAGGCTCACCATCTTTAGCTGCACGTTTTAATATCTTTATCTTATAACCTACTCCATGATGTTGAGACTTGGTTTCATTGATGATTATTGTTGGACGGTTATTGACGTTATCAATTGAGCAGACATGATGAAATCTAATTAAAAAATAACTATTATCAGGGTTATCTTTATCCAAATGATAATCTACTGTGGCGGTATCATAGTAGATGTGAACATCCTCCAAGTTAATTCCTCTTTTGGTAGCTTCTGCTAGATTGACGAAGTACCTTTCCAGTTGAATTTCTTGTTTATTTTTAGAGTAAAATGTGAATTTTTCGCCTGATTGGTATTCTAAAAAATAGCGTATAAGGGCAGTAAGTTGTTTGATATGACTCCGAAAAGTTTTGGTATCAGCGGTAGAAGATGAATGAGAGTGTCGATGTGCAACCTCAGTATCACTTGTTTCAGATGAAGGGGTATTTTCATTCTTTTGTCTAGGCTTAGTGACAATAGCTAGTGACCCTTTAACAAGATCTAGATCGATAATGAGTTTGTTTTTCTCACGAGAAAACGAACCGTGGTTTTCTGTTGTTACCTCTTGTTCTCTTTGATGGTAATGTTCAATCATGCGTTGACAATAATTAGAATCATGTTTTTGATTACGTGCTCCAGGAGTAAAATAAGGTGTTTTGTTAAAGTCTGGATTGTTGAAGTTTGCTAAGGTCAATTTGAAGGAACATTTTTCACCACATTGAAACTGTTTGGCATCAGTCAAACGATGAGATGACCCAACTGGAGTACGAGAAAAATCGTAGGCCTCCTTAGCAGATAAATCAGTTTTTAACTCAAGGCTATAAGCAGATGGAAAACTCATATATTTATACCTCTCAATGATAATTTCTTATCTTTATTTTAACATTTATTATCTAAAATCAGAAAGGACGTGTCACTTATGATAGATACGATTAAGTGCTGGATTGAAAAAATAAAATCTAGTGTAATTGCTAAACCATTTATAACAATCAAAAGATGGTTTCAAGACAATGTGATTAAGCGTAAATTGGTTATTTTTTCCATGCTGTTTACAGCATGGGTTAGTTTATTGTTGGGAGCTATCTACTCCCCACAAAGACAAACTTATACAGATGAGCAACTCAAAACAAAGCGAACATTTGAGAATGGTACAGGAGAAATTAGACTATCTAGTCAAAGTTATTCTCCTGAAACAGGCATTATTGTTCTTCAATTTGAAACTAAGGATTCCACCTCTCCAGTTGATCGAGGTATTGATACCAAACGTCTTAAATGGAATCTATACGCACAGAATAAGACAGCTGATACCATTATGGAAATCGTGCCAATTGTAGATAATAAAATCTCTGTTATTATCCGAAATGTTCCAGAAAATTTTGGGGCTTATGCGATTGATATTACTAATAAGACAGTTGCTACAAGCGATATTGATATTGATGTTTCTACTCCTTCAGATGAGCAGGAAAAAACTGTTAATCAAGAAGATGATGACGATGATAATGTTGTTCAATTTTATGTGACAACTCAAAATAGTAAACTGAAAAAAGAGATAATTAAAAGTGTTTCTCGTGAAGAATTTGCTTTATCAGAAATCATAGAAGAAAAGGATTTTCAGGAAGGACAGATTGAGAAATTAAATAACTCAATAGAGCAACTGAAAGCCTCTATCGAGGATGATGAATCTCGGAAAAATGGTTTACTCAAAGAGGCAGAATATCTCTCTGGTGATGACTTAGAATCTAATCAAAAAGATGTTGCGACTATCGAAAGTAATATAGAAACTAAGAATAGATCTATTGAGACTGCAACTCAAAATATTGAAAAAGTTCAGGCTAAGATTGTTAGTCTTGAGAAAAAAGAAACAGCAGTTAAAGATGGAACCTTTGAATTTTCAAACCCAATTGAAACTGTCGAAATGAAATAATAAAAAAAGAAAAGAGGAAAAATCTTATGAAAAACTTCGTTCAAAAATGGAAATCATTAAACAAAATTGGTCTTAAATTATCTCTTATTTGTGGCTTAAATTGGCTCGTTGGTTTTATCTCTAAAAGCCAGTTTTATCTATTCTCAGCTGCTTTTGCAGGTGTGTTGACTTACTACATACCTCAGGAAGTACGAAAAATTACATTGGATATTTTAGTGCTTTTTTTCTTAGCAAGTGGTGTGGGAAGTTTATTTTATTCCTTTCTTTTACAAGCGTTTAGAAGAATGAAGTCTGCATTTTATTCTTTAGTATTATTGCTATTTTTTGAGTTAGGAATACAGTATGTTAGTCAGCATACGTTATCAGAATCTATGGTTGATCGCTTGCTTACTTTTTGGTCAATCAGTCTTGTTATTATGCTTCTTGCTAAGTTTATTCTACCAATATTGTTTAATCACTATCTCTTCAAAAATGTTATTAACAAAGACTATTTAGGAATCCGAAAAACAACAGACTGGTTGCGATTTATGGATGATGTTGATGCAGATGAAAAAGATGCTAATAAACGGATGAAAAGAATTAACAAAAATGCTGTTAAACCAGCTTATCAAGAAGTAGTAGAATTGAGCTTTTTGAATAGAGAAGTGTTAACAGGTATTAGCTATAAAGCAGTTCCATTTGAAAAAGAAACTGAACGTACTTTTATAGATGATGATACCATCTATTATCCAATTTTTACAGTTCATCCTTTTGGAAGTTTGGAAGGAAAATCAGACTTTTATCATAAGCTAATTAAACTTAAACTCAGCCGAAAAGCAGCTTTTACTGTAACAGGTGAATTAAGCGTACTGAAGAAAGTTTAACATATGGAGCTCCCTAATTTTGATATTAGGGAGTTTTTGTATTTCCTGTGATTTGTCCGCTTAACGCAAGAAATTTTGTTATCCCTTATACTAAAATTATCAAAATGAAGGAGGCTATTAAATGGCAAAAAAAGATCTTACTAAAATTGATTTGGAACTAGAGGAAGCAAAGAAAAAAGTTGCTTCTTTAGAAAATGAACGGAAGCTTGTGGAAGAAAATCTTCAAAAACAAATTGGTAAATTTTACGTTCAGATTCAATTGAAAAAGGACAAGAATCAGTCCTATGAATCAATTCTTGATGATTTAAAAACAGAGCTTGCAATTATTAAAGAAGATGAAAAAGCAAGACGTGAGGCTGCTAAAAAAGAGCGAGAAGAAGGAGAATAAAATAGTTTAACTTACTACCTTTCCAGCTGAATAGTTACCACATTTTGACAGTTGAATACTGTGTGTGTTTGTGGCTGTTACGGTGTGTCTAAGTGTGTATATTGGAAGATACATTGTGTTTAGGTGTGTAACCTATGTGTGTGTAAGTAGGCGTAGCCGAGAAAATTGGGGACACAGGAAACGTTGATACTATCAACATATCACGGCACGTGATATCAGTTTCCCTTATGCTCTTTTCTAACACAACACACCCTAGAAGGCATTAGCCGCAGTAGTGTGCGTTTGTGTGTGGAAAAACCGCAAAAGTAGAACCAGTTTGGTTCGTGACGTTGCGAGGTCGAGGTTTTCTTTTTTGCTTCTTTTAGCTTTTGCCTCGTCAAAAGAAAAAAGAAGGGCGCTTTATTTTTGAAAGGAGAGTAGCATAACTGTATGGTATCGAAAAAAACAGAATTAAAAATTCGAGGGCTATCTATTCAAGAGATAGATTACTTAAAAGCTCTTGCAAGAGAAACTAAAGCAAAATCATTTAATGAATTTTTACTAGCCATGTGTCGTGAAAAAATTGAAAAAGGTCAATTCAATTTAGTTGAATCGAACTATCTTTCGTATTTAGAAAATATGAAATTGACATCAGATCATGTTTTAGTATTGACTCAAAAACAGACAAATCTATTATCTGACTTTGAAACGAAAATGGCTCGCTATGCAGATCATATTTCGAGATGGCTTGAGTATGAAGGAGAGGTAGAAAGTAGTGACTAAAAATTTTATTATCCGTAACGTTCCTGAAAAAGTATTTACTCAGTTACATATGATTTCGGAAGAATATGAGTATCCGTCTTTTAATGAATTCATGCTTGCTCAACTGCAACGGATTGTCGAAAATAGAGGACTGGATTTATATGATAATAAGTTTGCGGAAACTCTGGCAGATATTAAAAAACAACAGTCACAGATATTGGAACTGTTACTAAAAAATGAAATCAAGTTATTAGCTTACAGTGCTAATCAAGAAATTGTTGAAGAGTTGACAACAGACTGGTTGCGATTTATGGATGATGTTGATGCGCTTGCTGCTGAAAGAGAGGCAGGAGGGCGCTCATGAAAAAGAACAAATTCTTATTAGTCAGTATTTTATTTATTGTCATATTGCTAGTGCAGCCACAAAATTTTCAATCTCTCAAAAGTGCATTTACTCAAAATGATCTGGCTAGTCAGTTAAATATTGCAGATTCACCTGAAGAAAAAAATGGTGATTTAGGCAATGCTCATCAGACACAAAATGAAGAATTGAAAGGTAAGGTGTTTGATGGGAAACATCAGGTTATTGTAGTGAATGATAAAGCACAATTTACTGATGAAGAGTTGAGTCTAGAAAATGGTTCATGGGTAAAATACAGTAACCTAGATTTCTTGAATCGTGTTGGTGTTGCTGAAGCAATGTTGGGCCAAGAGTTGATGCCAACAAATGAACGTGAAGATATTTCATCAGTAAAACCGACTGGATGGAAGAATAAAAAAATCCTGTTTAATGGAAAACAAGATTATTTGTATAATCGGTCACACTTGATTGGATTTCAACTAAGTGGTGAGAATGCTAATGTAAAAAATCTATTTACAGGAACACGTGCCCTTAATGCAAACTTTGATGATGAAAAATCATCTATGGTTTATTACGAAAATATGGTCGCTACCTATATCAAGGAAACAGGGCATCATGTTCGTTATCGGATTACACCACTATTCAAAAATGTAGAATTAGTTGCTCGTGGTATTCGTATGGAAGCACAGAGTGTAGAAGATGAAACAGTGTCGTTTGATATTTATATCTTTAATGTTCAATCAGGATATGATATTAACTATCTGACAGGAACTTCAAAAAAATCAGAGTAAGGAGAAGCAATGACTAGAAGAATCAACGTCTATTTTAACGAAGAGACATTACAGAAGTTTACTGAAATCAAAAGTTATTTAGAAGAAGAAATGGGAGGAAGTCTGAATCGTCAAAGTCCTAACAACTCAGCGACAGTAGTTAAAGTGATTCATGCCTTTCATAAACTCTTTTTGGAAACAGGAGAAAGACAACCATTTTCCGAAAGACTGTCTCGGCTGGAAAAAAATTTGGGCTCTTCGGATGAACAAAAACTCTTAAAATCAATTAGGCATCAGATGGATCAATTGCTCTATTTGGAATTAACTAATTTCCATGCTATCACAAAAGGAAATGATTTTGATATTCAAGATTTAGAGTCTATTCATTCCCACTTTGATCCACAACAAAATGAACTAATTGCACGTATTGAAGATCTTATCAAAGAAGATGTTAGTCGAGGACAAACGATTAAACATTCTCACTAATCAATAAATGAAAGGAGACAGTGGTGAGTGAACAAAAAAGTCCTGGCATCACATTTATGATCCAATATACAGAAGCAAATGCTCAATATGTGGATTATACTAATCGTGATGAAGCTGTCAAAATTGATGATGAGTTATCTTTAGAAACGAGCCGACAAATGATAGAAGGATTGACTGAAGATGAGATGATTCGTATTCAAGAAGCTGTCCCTGAAACACAGTTGAATTTTAGAGAATACATTGATTATATGAATCGCTCCTATGCTACAGAAGAACAGTCTGAAGAATTGACTGCGGTCTTTACTCAAGAAGCAGACTACCTTCAAAAGCAGCGGTTAACAGAGTTAAAAAATCAACTGGAAACAGCCTATCAAAATGGATCTCTACTTTGGCAGGGTGTTATTTCATTTGATAATGCTTTTCTAGCGGAACAAGGTCTGTATGATGTGGCTACTGGTCAAGTGGATCAAAAGGCAATTAAGGCAGTTATGCGTGACATGATGCCAACACTTATCCAAAAAGAGGGGCTTTCTGATTCTGCTTTTTGGTGGGGGAATATTCATCTGAATACAGATAATATTCATATTCATTTTGGACTGTCTGAGGTTGAATCTAATCGTGACAAAATTTTCTATCGGCCTCGTGGACGTATGGAGTACAAAGGAAATTTTTCCCAGAAAACAATCAACCGTTTTAAGAGTGGTATCTATCATGGACTTCTGAAAGAAGAAACACGATCAAACCTTATCAGAAAAGAGCAGGTTCTTGCTAACTTAAAAACTGACTTAATGACTTCAGTTTACCAGGAAGACAAAATCACCTCTTCAGCTGAAAAAAATTTTTTGGAACAGGCCTATAATCACTTGCCGCTAAACAAGAGGTGGCGTTATGGATCTAATGCCAGAGATTTTGCGGTTAGTAAGTTTTTTCTTGATCGTTATTTAGATTCCTATTTGCAAAATGAGGGGAGTGTTGCCTATCAAGAATTTCTTCAAGAGACTAGGGAATTGCTAAAGACCTACGCTGGGGTCTATTCGGCTGAAAAAAATCAAGTCTATGAAAAAATCCGAAAGGTTGATGGACAAACAATTCGGACATTGGCTGAATCCAAAGGATATGATTTAGAACATCATTTAGCACGTCGTGTGATGGATTTAAGGGAGCGTTTAGCTAATAATATCTTACGATCGTTCAGAGAGGCAGCGCCACAAATTCAGGACGTTCAGCTGGAAAAAAATTTGAAGGACTTTTCTGTTTTGAATCAGAAAAAAATTTTGGAACAACTACCTAAAGCAAGTGTAGTAAAAAGTCAGAAAGCTTGGCAGAAGTTAGGTTATTTTGTGAAACCTAGAGAACAACCACTTGAAATTATAAAGCCAGTCTATGAAGCTTACGATACGGATGGTAAGGGAATTGGTCAGCCAGAGTTTGTCCTAGATTATGTTTATGACATTAGCCAGCTAACAGAAAATATTCAGATGAAAACCTTGACACTAAAAGACTTATCCTTATTGTCATCAAATGAATTAAAAGAGTTGGTGGATGCTGCTAAGTTAAAGCCTAACCCTACAGAGAAAGAACGTCGTGAATTAGGTACTTATCGTTATGCGCTGAAACTCAGTATGTTAGAAGCTAGTCAGAAGGAGCTGCAAGTTCGTCAAAAACTACTTGAACAGATCCAGCCACTAGCTTCTGATCAACCATTTGTGGATTTCAAGAAACAATCAATAACTCAGGAGTTGCAGGCTATACAGTTACAACTCACTCCTAACTATAAGTTATCTGAAGAGGAGCAGTTTCTTAAGCAGCGGTTAAAAGGTCAATTTGAGGATAGTGTTGCATTACCTATCAATAAAGCTACTGCGGGCACGATACAGCTCCCTATTAGGCAGCTGAGATCTGAGATAGGGTTTGTCAATCAACTTCAAGATGATGGGATTTTAACGCTTCTGAAAGGGGTGACAACCTCAAAAGAGGCTTATGTTGAGGAACTTCAAACTCACATCTCTATTTTTCAGTTGAAATATCAAATCAACACGAGAAATCAACAGATGAATCAATTATCTGATGAATCAGCTATCAAAGAGATAAAAATCGCTAATGCACAAGGTTTTAAAGAGTTAAAGCGTTTATATGCCAAATTACAACCAAATGAAGAGAATCAAAGTCAGATTACTCAAGCTGTTTCTAAGCAATTACAAGAGCGTAAAGTCATCAAAAAAGCTCAAATGCAACAGTCACAGGGAAGTGGTAGAATCAATACCGACTTTATGAAACAACTAACAGCTTCTCTTAAACGGTCACAACAAGCAAGTAAAAAAGCACTGATGGAACGTGCACGAAGCGATGAACGTGAGGAGCAAGAGGAACGCAGACAAGCTCAACGCTAATAAGTCATTGATAAGCTATCAATGGCTTTTTTGCTGAAAAATCCTGTGAGTTGTCCGCTTAATGTAAGAAAATCCATTATCTCTTACACTAAAAGTAACTGTAGAAAAGGAGGTGAAGACAATGTTACATTTCCCAGGTGTCTCAGAAGAGGAATTTGATTTTGAAGCTGAGTGGTTGGTTAGGGCCATTGATGATACTCAAAAGAAAATTCTTTTTTCCGGACAAGGAAAAAATGGTGATCTAGAATTAGAACTTGATTTTCAAGATAATGCAGAGCAGTTTGAAAATTTTTCGGTTGGAGAGCTAGTTCAATTACCAAAAGAAATTTTTGTTGTTCCTGAAATAGCACCATATCAGCCGACATATGAGTGTTTTTAGTGAATGAAAGGAGTTTTTATGGCAGAAGAACATACACAACAACAATCTCCACGTGGGAAAAGCCGTCGTGAGAGAGTAGAGCATGCCAGATCTCGTGATATTTTAGACGTTGCTAATGAACTTAGCATGGAATTGGTTCAATCAGGCCGAGATTATCGCTGGAAAGAGCACGACTCTATGGTGATTTCACCTGAAAAAAACATGTGGAATTGGTTTTCACGTCATCAAGGTGGTGATGTTATTGCTCTAGTTCAAACTATGAAAGAAGTCAACTTTAATCAAGCAATTGACTTTCTCAATGATGGTACCTTTAAAGAATTTACTCATGTAGAACGAGTACAAGAGCCGTTTACCTACTATTTGCAGCCTTATGAGCAGCCATTTGAAGCTGCCAGAAACTATCTAAAAGAACAACGTGGCCTTTCTGATGAAACGATTGATTTTTTCTTAGAAAAGGGAGTCCTTGCCCAAGCTAATGCTAAGGTTAATGGCAGTATTGAGCCAGTAGTTGTTTTTAAGTCATTTGATTTCTCAGGTGAAATTGTAGGGGCTACGCTGCAAGGTATTGAAGAAAATTGGGAGAAATGGCCAGAACGTGGATATGCTAAGAATATTGTCAGAAATTCAGATGGTATTACTGGTATGCACGTTGACATTGGGCAACCTAATCGCCTTATCTTTGCAGAAAGTGCTATTGATTTGATGTCTTACTATGAGTTGAATAGAGAAAAACTACAAGATGTCAGATTAGTATCGATGGACGGCTTGAAAGAATCTGTGGTAGGAAGGCATTTAGCACAGCTTCAGGCAGATATTTCAGGTCGTCCGCTGCGTTGGACTCATGATCAATTAGCAGAAGGATTACAGACAGCTATTGATAATAATTTCTTTACAGATGGAAAACATGCAAACTGGATCACTCTTGCAGTAGATAACGATGAAGGAGGACGAAACTTTATCAGTTCACTGCGTGAAAAGGGGGCTGTTGTCATAGAAGCCTTGCCTCCTGAACGTATTCCAGGCGAAAAGGCAGACTGGAATGATACTCTCAAGAGATTAAAAGCGTGGGTTGAGGAAGTTAAAAATAGCGAAACTATCTCTGAACGGCCTATGGTTGATTACCGAGAACAGGTTAATGACCTCATTTTAGATATCACCAAAGACGATACGGGATTTTATTTATGGCACGATGAAGAACTGAAGAGTCTTGAAGTTGACGATGCTGTTCTAGAAGAATTCCATCATAATCTTGGAGAGGAACAGTATCAAATTGCTGGTGCCAAGCTCTACGTTGAAGAGTCGATCAACGATGGGGCAACAGGCTATCTCTCTCTTGAAGGGCATGCGTTAGATGAGAACGGCATTCGTGACTATCTATCTAATCAAGAGTTTTCAGAAGTAGAACAAGTTGAGTTTTTGGAAAAATTACAGGCAGAACTCCCTAGTGTTTGGGATAAGGTTCTTACTCACTATGATAAGGAACTAGAGACAATTATTGGGAAGTACAATCTTGCAGGCAATCAAAAAGACCCTAGAATGAACCAAAGTATTGGGCTTGATATTGTGTTTGAGACTTCAAATAACCCAACGATTGCAGAAAAATATTCATCAGGTGACATTGTACCGTATGTTTCTTTCGTTAAAGATTTGTATGTGGCTAATAATGAGGATTATAAACGAAAATCAGAAGATGGTCTTTATCCCAGGATGCACTTTGATCATTCCGAGGGGACTTGGTTTGCGATTAGAGACGAACAAGGGAATACCTTGGTCAAAGAATGTATTTACGATGTAGGATATGAATTTGCACCACTATCTGAACGTTTGAATAGAGTCATTCCAGAAGAATATTTAGAGTATGCTAAACAAATTGATTCTGATATTTCGTTCAGTACAGTTTCTGTAGAAAGTAATCAAGATTCTGGAATAGAAGTAAAGCTCTACAATAATCAAGAACAGATTGATACGTTAGATTTTAATGACCTCTTTAATCATACAGATTTAGAAATGATGGCAAACGAGCTAGGTCATACAGATTTTAACGAGATACCTGGTACCTATTCCGTCTCTATTGCAGGCATACAGCTTAGCCAGGAACAGGTAGATGGTCTTATTGATCGTATGATCAATGAAGAGGTAGATAGTTCTCAATTAAAACAATTATTGAGTAGTGATAAGTTTGATTTAATCAGCTATATTGCTCATCAGGATGCTGATTCCTTATCTTCAGTTGTTTTAGAACAAAAAGAAAAGTCCCTTGATAATGTTCAAGAGACGGATAGTATTTTTGGACAACAAAAAAATGCTGAGGGTACAATCGGGGATTTTCCTGAAAATCAGGAGGCAGCACCTCTACCTGAAGCGAACGTATCGCAACCTTTGAATGACTTGTCACCAAGCCAAACTCAGCCTCAGCCTTTATTACATTTTAGCATAAATGAGGATGGTCAGTCAATTAATAAGCGCCATTATCATGTTATTAGTAACAAGGATTTAGTGAAATTGAATCGTTATGCTCCTACGCTACAACAAGCTGCGAATTGGTATCTGAATGAATTAGCAGATAGTAAAATATACTACTTTTATCAACAAAATGATTCTATACAGACACTTCAAGTGTTATTTGATAAAGATAAATTTCAGCACTTAACAGGAGTTTTTCCATATAAGGAAGGTCAGTCAGCAGAGCAAACATTGGAAGATTTTGCTAATGGTAATGGTGCTTTTGACACAATTCTCTTAGCAAATAAAGGTGCAGCGTTTGATAAGTTAAAAGTCTTGCCTGAATTGCCAGCAATTGTAGAATCAGATTCATTTTATTTTGGTGATCTGTCTGAAGTTCCAAAACTTCATTCTTTAGATTTGGATAAAGCCATTAAATCTGGGGATGAAGATATTATTTTGGCACTTAGGACTGTTGATAATACTACTTTTCCAGCTAGTTTGATGAAGCTACGTACAGGATTAAAAAATCAGTTAGCACAATCAGCTGACGAAAACATTATTTTGGGTGTTTATAGAGAAAGAAATGGGCAAATTGATCAACTGTCAATCAATGAAGAGTTTGTCAAAGATGGTGGTCAAGAAATGTTATCAATTTTAGAAAATAAGCAATATGAAGAGGCTCTTGAACCGAGTCAAGAAATTGTTCAAAGCGATACTATCTCAGCTGAACTTTTCACACAGGTGCTAGATGCTGCATATAATGCAGGAGATCCTAGACAACTGGGAACAGAACTACCTGAAGAGTCAAAAGCTGCATGGGAGCATTACTATGAACTTTCTGATGGTCATGATGGAAACTTTACTGCTGTGATTGCAGCAGCTGACCAGCAAGAGCTAGTTGATAAATCGTCACATTTCTATCAAGAGTGGCATCAAGACCGTATCTATAATGAAACTTACCATGTACGTCTTCAATGGTCTGAAATATGGCCAGATGGCCCTCAGATTCCATTTAAGGAAACAGAGCTTGTAGAGTATCAAACATTTGCTGAAGAGCTTTACAAGCAGAATAGAGCCTTATACGACAGTCATCAAGAAAGTTTGGCAACAGGAAATCAAGCAGATTATGTACCGTTTACTAAAGTTAAATTTGACGTGTATGCTCCTGGAGGCATACTAATCAAAGATAATATCCGCTATGATATTGGTGATGAAACGGAACCTATCTCACGCTTGTTGGGGCTAGGCTATCGTCGTTTAGAAGGACAGCCTGAGTTAGCAGCCATCGACGAAAAGATTCTTTCTCAGCTGGAAAAGCAAGAAGTGAATCAGGAAATTGCAACTGAAGCTAATGAGCAGAATTTAAAGATGCCAGACATTCTTTTAGATGAAACAAATAATCCTAGAGAACATTTCCAATCTCCTAATCAAGAAATGAAAGTTAGTTTAGCTCAAAGGCTTGAAGAGATTATGGCTGAAGAATCAGTTAAAAATCCAGTCAGAGAAAATGAGCAGGAGCATCCTGTGACATCTGATGAACCATTTGATTATACCAGCGCATCCGCTTTTGAAATCAGTGAACATGCTTTCCAAAAAATTCGTGAATACACACAGTCACCTGAAGATTTAATGGAGTATATGGATTTCATGAGTAAATTCCCACAGCTATCTCCTAGAAACGTTGCCTTAATTCATGAGCAGTGGAACGGTGCTAATGCTGTTGCAACCTATGATCAGTGGCAAGCTATGGGAGAAACTTTAGGTATTAAACCAGACGATGTTATCCAGACAAAAGCGACGTACACCAACAAGAGGACTGGTGAAACGAAAGAAATTGTACACCAAGGACTGTCAGTTAAAACAGGCGAGAAGTCTAAAATTACGCTTTTTAGGCCAGTTATGGCTAAGATGATTCCAGTTCTAGATGAACATGGCCAACAGCTAAAAAATGATAAAGGCAATCCAAAGTACAAAAAATTGTCTGATGCTACGCCACAAGAAAAAGTTCTTGTGAAAGAGGGCAAACTTCCTGTACGTCAATTCCAAGAAAGGGATCCGAAAACAGGGTATCCTCGTTTTACCACTTACAAGGTTTTTGAACTATCACAAACTACACTTAAACCAGAAAGTTATCCTAAAGCAATGCCAAACCGTCACTATAACTTCAACGTGGATAAAGTTAAGACTAAAGAGGTACTTGAGGGCTTGTGTGACTATGCTGATAGTATTGGTGTTAAGATGATGAAAGATGAAGCTCATGTTTTAGGAAATGCCAAAGGTGCCTTTTTCCCAGATGAACAGATTATTTTAATCAATCCAGATAACACACCTGGAGAAAAAATTGCAACTACCATACATGAGTTAGCCCATGCAACGCTGCATAATCCTAAAATGACCGAGCAGTATAAAGAAAATGTTCCTTTAGATCAAAAAGAACTAGAAGCTGAGATGACAAGTCATCTGCTTTCAAAACATTTTGGGCTAGATACTTCTGAAAAAGCTATTGACTATATGGCAGGTTGGACAAATAATCTCAAAGCTTTAGATGATAAACAACTAGCTGATTCGTTGAAACGAGTTCATAAAACTGTTTCTAAAATGTTGAAGAAAGTTGAATCTCATACCAAACCACATCAAGTAGGAAAAAATAGAGGACAAGCGCCAAATTTTCCTAAAGCTCCAACCAAAGGGCCTAGTCGGTAATCTAATCAGGGAAAAGATTCCCTATGTATCAGATACCCTTAGCAATTGCTGAGGGTATTTTTGTGCTGTGTTTAACAATTTTGAAATTTCCTGCTGTATTTAAAAATTTCTTTACGAATAATTAAGTAAGGAGGTGGAAAGTATGTTACATTATGATGAATTGAAGCAGGCTGTAGATAATGGTTATGTTAAAGGGGATGAGGTTAGTGTGGTCAGAAAAGAAGGGAAGATTTTTGATTATGTTTTACCAAATGAACCTGTGAGACCGTGGGAAGTTGTAACAGTAGAATCCTTATCTGAAGTTCTGTCTGAGCTTTCTGAGTCTGAATAATTCTGGTATCTCACATTTGTAAGGTACTCTCATCTGAGAGTACCTTTTATTGTACATAAAATGGCACAAAAAGTTATATAACTTTTTTTGAGTTGGCATACCTATCCGATACTTTGTCCGCTTAATGCAAGAATTGCCATTATCCCTTATGATGAAATTACTACAGGAAAGGAGAGAAAATATGGTAACAGTTATTCTAGCTGAAAAAGAAAATCAAGCTGCTGCGTATGCGGAAAGCCTTGGTTCGGCTAGTAAAAAAGGTAAAGTACACATTGTTAAACAAACCCCTTATTTTTCAGATGAAGTTCACATTATTGCTGCTGAAGGGCATTTATTTGAATACGGATTACCAGAAGATAATTGGGATTTAACAAAATTGCCCCTGATTGACGTTTCTTTTAAGCAAACCTTGAAACAAGATAAAACTTCTAAAGATATCTTCAAACAGATTTACCAGGAAGTGACATCAGCTGATCAAGTCATTATAGGTACGGATTCAGACCGTGAAGGAGAGCGGATTGCTTACTCAATTCTGTCTCATATTCCTGATGGAAAGAAAAAAGTCACCAAACGCTTATGGGTCAATTCATTGACAACAAGAGCACTACAAAAAGCCTTTCAAAATCTAAGGGAACCGCTAGAGACTTATAACTACTATCTAGAGGCCGAGGCACGTGCACAATCAGATTGGTTGGTCGGGATGAACCTATCGCCTTTAGTCACCTTAGAATTACAAAATAAAGGGAGACTTCCTAAAGGAAAAGGCAATAGCTTATCCGTTGGCCGTGTTCAAACACCAGGAGTACGTTTAATCTGTGAGAATGAATTGGCTATTCAAAACTTCAGACCAGAAACATATTGGAAGCTTCGTTTAGAGGACAAAGATTTAGGAATTACTTTTTCAAATAAAGAGAAATATTCTGATAGTGATATTGTCTTATCAACTTCAAGACAACTTCAATCTGTCTCTACCATTTCTTCAGTTGAAACAGAAGAAAATCAGGAGGCAGCACCCTCATTATTTAATTTATCGGATATTCAGGGGATAGCGGCTAAACAGTGGGGATTTGATTCTTCTAAAACAGAAAGTTTGATTGAAGGTCTCTATCTAAAAAAATATCTGTCCTATCCTAGAACCGATACTCGCTTTATCACGGAAGATGAGTTTGACTACTTGAAAAACTATTTGAAGAGCTATCAAGAGGTTGTTAATTGCTCTTTTGAGGCAGTAAATTTAAATCCTAGGGAAGATTATGTTAATCCAGAAAAATTGGATAAAACAAGCCACTACGCTCTTATACCAACTGAAAACATTCCTAATCTAGTGACTTTGAAGCCAGATGAGCGGTTAATCTATGAAGCAGTTGTTCGCAGAACTCTTCTGATGTTTGCGGCAGATTGTCGTTATTTAACGACAACAGTTGAAGTGGAAAATCAAGAATTAGTTTTCAAAACGACTGGACGACAAATGATTGACTTGGGGTGGGTCGCTTATAGTCAGCAAAAATTAAAAGCAGATGTTGAGCTACCTGATTACCGCGTAGGAGATCAGATTGAAACTAAAACAATCATTGTAGAAGGAGTGACTAAGCCTCCTAAGAGAATTACTGAGAGTCAACTGATTAGTGAGATTTTGCCGAAGTATGGATTAGGCACGCAAGCAACCAGAGCTGCTATGCTAAAAACAATTCAGGATAGAGGTTATGTGACCAAAGATAAAAAGACAGGTCAGCTATTCCCAACAAATAAAGCCTATCTCTTGATTCATTACCTTTATGATAATGAATTTGCTAGTCCTGAAACGACAGGAGGATGGGAGTTGTTTCTCTCTCAAATTGGTGAGGGTAAGATTAACCCACGTGAGTTTGTCGATGCCATAAAAGAAAAGTTGGTGAACCAGGTTGCTGCTGCAAAGGAAAGGAGTGATTGAAGTGGACGATGAATTGAAGACCCCCTATCTTGATAAATACACTGATAATTTGTCAGCTAAGGTTGCTAAAAAATCAGATGATTACCAAGTTTATGGCCGTGATAAGGAAGTAAAAGCGGTCATTATCTCTCTTCTCAGACGAACTAAAAATAATCCTATCTTGGTAGGAGAAGCTGGAGTTGGGAAAACAGCTATTGTGGAAGGCCTAACGCTTGCTATTATGCGTGGTCAAGTTCCTGAACCTTTAAAAAGGTTAACAGTTCGCTCTCTGGAACTCTCTAGCTTGATGAGTGAAGAAGATGGTGGCTTTATTGCCAAGTTTAAGAAGATTATTGAAGAGATGGTTGCGACACGTGGCCGTAATCTTCTCTTTGTAGATGAATTTCATACTATCGTTGGTGCAGGTAGCCAAGATGGTCAAGCCCTCGATGCAGGAAATGTGATTAAACCAGTTTTAGCACGTGGGGATATTCAGCTTATTGGTGCGACTACCTTAGATGAGTTTCATGACTATGTAGAGACTGATAGAGCCTTGGAACGTCGGATGCAACCAGTCATGGTAGAAGAGCCCACCATTCCACAAGCCATATCCATTATTGATCAGGCCAAAATAATTTATGAGAAATTTCATGGGATTCAAATTTCTTCTGAAGCTGTGAAACAAGCTGTACGTTTATCTGTTCGTTATCTAACAGATCACTTTCTGCCAGACAAAGCTTTTGATTTGATTGATGAAGCAGCAACCATTGCTTCAGCTGAAGGAAAAGACAGTATTACAGAAGAGGATATTGCCCAGGTCTTGAAGGATAAAACTGGTATTCCTGTCACTACAATATTAAAAGGTGATCAGGAACGCTTAGATGGTCTGAAGGAAAAATTAATGAATCGTGTCAAGGGGCAAGAGGATGCTATTGATGCTATTGTGGATGCTGTCACTATTGCTCAAGCTGGATTGCAAGATGAGAATAAACCGATTTCGTCATTCATGTTCCTGGGCCCAACAGGTGTTGGTAAAACAGAGTTATCAAAGGCTTTAGCTGAAGCGCTCTTTGATGATGAAAATGCTATGATTCGTTTTGATATGTCTGAGTTCAAAGAGAAAGAAGATGCAGCTAAACTGATTGGTAATCGTGCAACGAAAACAAAAGGGCAGCTGACACAGGCTGTAAAACAAAAGCCTTATTGCGTTGTATTACTAGATGAGGTTGAAAAGGCTGATGGTGAAGTTCTGGATCTTTTTCTTCAGGTGCTAGATGATGGTCGTTTAACAGATAGTTCAGGACGTTTGATTAGCTTCAAAAATACTATTGTCATAATGACCACTAATATTGGAGCCAAAAAGATTATCAATAAATGGGAGTTGAAGGGGAGTTTCCAGCATTTAACAGAACGTGATAGGCAACAATTTGAGAAGTCAATGATTAGTGAACTTGAAACTGAGTTTAGACCAGAGTTCCTTAATCGTATTGAAAATAAGCTTATCTTCAATCTTTTGGAACGAGAAATTATTGAAAAGATAGCAGAAAAAAACTTGTCTGAAATTGAAGATAGAATGAGGCGTCAAAATATGACACTCTCATATGAGCCTAGTTTAATTCAGTATTTATCTGATGTTGGAACCGATGTAAAAAATGGCGCACGTCCCTTAGAGCGTTTGATTAAAAGAAAAGTTTTAGCCCCTATTTCAGCTAAAAGTCTTTCTTTAGATAAAAGTAGGCAAACCTACAATATTCATCTATGGGTTGAGGGAGAGGCACCAGATAGCCAACATCGAAAAGATTTGAGACAAATTCAGCTAGATGTTGAAGGAGAAATTGGAGAAGAAGTTGATGCTCTTTTCAGCTGAAAAAAACTTTTTTCCCATGACTTGTCCGCTTAACGCAGGAATTTTCATTATCCCTTACACTAATAATGTCAATAAAATAAAGGAGGTCTTCTATGAAGAACAAGTTAACAAATTTTATCAGTGAAGTGAGGACTAAAAGCAAAGGGTATTTGCTTAGTTTATCGCTCTTTTTATCAGGAGTCCTGACGAATACCGTCTATGCGGATGATCCTTTTGCCAAAACAGATGCACTAGCTCAACAAGGTATTTCTAAAGTTCAAGGAATTGGTATTGTAACTTTGGGATTAGCCGTTGTTGTCACTGGTTTAATCTACGGTTTCGGTGGTCGTGAAGTTAAAGCTGCAATCAAAAAACACTGGGTAGCAATCGCAGTGGCAATTATTGCTGTTTCTGCTGGTCCAAGTATTGTTGAATGGGGCTTTAACTTTGTGAAAGGTTAAGGTGGTTGCTATGGCATTTATCCCTTTTAAGAAAAGCAATAAATGCTTAGTAACAGATGATCTATTTCTTGAGGTAACTTGGGAAGAAGGGAAATCTCCAGAAGATGATAGTGAGTTGCTTGGCATTATTGATGGGCTGGATCAACAGTACCTGGACTTTGATCATACAATTGAAGAATCATTGCCTTATGTGACCTTTTATCAAGCAGAATTGCTATTTCAAGCGCTAAAAGATGCTTATGGGCACATGGAATTGAAAAAAGTGGCTATCTGTCATTTGGAGGGTAAAGAGGCTATCTCAGAAGGAGAAGTCTTTGCCAGTCCATTTATCATTGATCAACGGTATCAGAATTTACTCTTACCGCTGATTCAATCTATTATGACAGGTTCAGATTTCCAAAACTATACTTATCAAGAAAAGCGTGAGTATTTTGTTAATCAAATTTACCCAGCTTATAAAGCAAGTTTAGGAATTCAGGAATCAGCCTTACCCCTTTTCCCAGAAGAAGGAGAGCAAGTGTTGGCTCCCTTTACTCAACATCAACAAGTACCTAATATTAATGTTGGTGCTACTCCAAAAGCAGTAGTAAATGTTGCTGATCAGAAATCTCTGAAAAAGGTTTACTTGCTGATGGGGCTTTTAGCAACTTTAGCTATTGGAGGAATCGTTTCATCTGTTATTGCATATACGCAACTAACTAAGCAAAATGAGCAAGTTACTTATCTTTATCAAGAACTGAAGAATACTCAGAATGTCATTAATGAAGAACATCAGATTGATGTGTTCAGTCGTTATTTCTTACCAAATTATTATTCTGGTAAGAAAGAAAATCTTGAGGAATTTCTTTCTGATGGAGATGCCAAATATACTGTTCCCAAAGAAGGAACTTTACAGTCAGTTATTCTTGAACAACTGACCTATGAACCAGAAACTAAAGAATATCAGCCGACTTACGTTCTATCAGTTAAAGAAGGTGATAAAGCTAGAAGTATTCGTTTAAGTTTTACTGCTAAAAAATCTGATTCTGCAAAATATGGTTTTGTTGTGACAACTGAACCTAAAGAAGCAGACTATATCAAATAAAGAAAAGGAATAAAAAAACATGAAAAAGAAACAATTATTATCAGCACTTGCCTTATCAACACTTGCGTTAGCTCAAGCTGGATTTGTATCAGCTGATGAAGTAACACCAGTTGATCCATCAGCGCCTTCAACGGAAGTTGTAACTCCAGTAGAACCTTCTACTCCAGCAGTTACAACAGATACAACTGTGCCAGTAGATGTTACAACAACAGAACAAACAACACCAGTTGATCCCACAACTCCATCAACTGAAGTGACTCCACCTTCAGATGAACAAGGTAAAGATAATGCAGGCGATAACGTAGATGTTCCAGAACCAGCGCCTCAAGGAAAGGATAGCGCAGGTGATAACTTGGAAGTTACTGATCCAAGTCAAGGAGAACAACCAGCTCCTTCAGGTGAACAAGGTAAGGACAATGCAGGAGAGAACCTAGATGTGCCATCAGAACAACCAAAGACAACAGAGCAAGCCAACCAACAAGGAGTTTCTCAAGTAGGAACTGTTTCAACTTCCACTGGTCAGGTCGTGCAAAATGTTACGCCTGATGCCCCAGTACAAACTAACACAGGTGCCTCAATTGTTAGCACACAAAATGGTCAAGTTGTTCTTAGTGATGGCTCTACTGTTGCCCCTGAAGCGATTGGAGCAGTGACTAATACTGATAAAACAATCACCGTAACTAAAGCAGATGGTACGAAAGCGACACTTCCTGAAACAGGTGAAGCAGCAAGCTTCTTAGCGGTCGTTGGTACTGGTTTGCTGGGCTTGGTAGGATTTCTTTTCAAAAAGAAATTAGTTTAATAAATTAAAACGGAAATAGGAGAAAATAAAATGACAACAAACAATACTAAAGGACATGGTTACTTCCGTAAGAAAAAATGGGCAAAAGGTCTTGTATCAGGAATTGCTCTAGCAGGGGCAGTAGCCTTCTCATCAGGTGCAGTTTTAGCTGATGAAGTGACTTCGCCAGTGACTGAATCTGAAGCAACAACAGTTGTTACACAACCAGAAAGCACTAATGATAATAATGCTTATGCAGCACAAGCAAACACGTCAACTGGAACTCAACCAGTAGCTATTGATAATAGCACTGTTGAAGCAGCTGTAGAAACTGCTACAGAAACAGGAGTAGCGGTCACAAAAGAAGCAACCGTTGATCAAGGTACAGATACAAATAGCACTGATTTGGACGCTTCTAAGGCTGATATTAAGTCAGATCAAGAAAAGCAAGTTAAAGAGATTAAAGTAGCTACACAAACACAAGCTGACAATAATGCGGCATATAGTGAAGCACAAGGTGCTATCGATGCAAATAATGATTTTGTAGAAGATGCAAAAGGTAAGCATGAAAAAGACACTACGGTAACTGTTACAACAGATGGTTCAACAGCCACAGATGGTTCAGCTGCCAAAAATAAACAGGCTACTGAAGTGGCTAAGAAAACCTTAAAAGGTAACCAAGAAAGTGTTAAAACTTACGAATTAAACAAAGCCACTTATGATGCGACAGTTGCAGAAGCTAAAACATTAAATCAAGCAGTAGAATCAGCTGCTAATGCTCTTAAAGATAAAGGTGTTACAGTAACTACAACTGAAAAAGTTGTTACTTCGGTTGCAGAAGTAGAAACACTACGTAAACAAAATGAAGCAACGATTGCTTCAGCTGAAAAACAAATTACCCTAAACACTGCCATCTTAGCAGCACATGACAAAACTAAAAAAGCCAGTGATGCTACAAATGCGGATGCTGATAGCAAAGTTACAGATCTTAAAGAAAAAGGTGTTACAGTAAATGTAACTACAACAGTAGTTTCTTCAGCTGAAGAGGCTGAAACACTACGTAAACAAAATGAAGCAGCAGCAACTTCAGCAGGTAACCAGGTAGCTTCAAACAACGCCGTCTTAGCAGCGCATGACAAAACTAAAAAAGCCAGTGATGCTACAAATGCGGATGCCGATACTAAGGCTAAAGAACTTCAAGGTAAAGGCGTTAGTGTAACAACTGCTGAAAAAGAAGTCTCTTCAGCAGAAGAAGCTGAATCTATCCGTAAGCAAAATGCAGATGCCGTTGCTTTAGCAGAAAAGCAAGTCACTTCAGATAATGCTATTTTAGAAGCGTATAATAAAACTAAAAAAGCTAGTGATACCACAAATGCGGATGCCGAAGCTAAAGTTAATGAGCTTAAAGGTGCTGGGGTTGTCGTAACGACTTCATCAAAAGAAGTTTCTTCAGCAGAAGAAGCAGAAAAAATTACTTCTCAAAATAAATCTGCTTATGATCAAGCAAAACAGAAACAAGCAGATTGGCAGAAAAAATATGATGAACTACAATCTAAAACAGGCACAGAAGGCTATACAAAACAAGTTGTTCTTCAAGCACTAGATTTATCAGCATCAAACCCACAGGCAACACATGGCTCTTCTGCTGCTGGTTCTCAAATTGTAGGTACTCGTGATATTGGCTCTACAACAGGAAGTTCTGGATATGGACGTATTCTTGACTCAACTGGAGTTTTCAAGTATGCGAATGTTGACAAAGGTTGGACAACAGAAATTGATTACACTAATCTTAAAGGTTTAACTGTTACGACAACTGATGGTCAAAAGCATGATATTTCACGTATCCACCGTACTTTCCAACTGGTAAATACTGGAGCTACAGGCTTAAATGATGTTTATATTCCAAACGATCCAACGGAAGGTTTCATTGTAGCACGTAACAATGGTACAGGCAGTTATTCAGATTATATGAATTTCCTTGTTACAGATTCTTATTACTACACTGTAAATGGAAAAGAAGTTGTGTACTCAGCCTCACAAGACACACCTATTACTTTAACTTATTCATCACTTAATAATAACCCAATTGGTCGTGAGGGGGCACGTGCAACAGGTGATGGAAGTTCAATGGTTGAAATTAACGGTTCAACGGTTAGCGTTCATGGTGACCAATTTGCATATTCTGACAACTATAACCGTCAAGAAGAAACAGGACTTAACTGGGACACAACAGATTCCGCTTACCAATACAAAGGAGCTGCGATTGGTGTCTTCACTCAAGGTTCAAGCTTTACGACTGAATTTGTGCAATGGGATGGGCCAGCTGATCCAGCAGGTCAAACTTACTGGTTTGCGATTAATACTCGTGTGGTAGCACCAGTTGTTGAAACACCAACAAGTGCTCGATTGACCAAAACTACGGTCAAACCAACTGAAGTTAAACCAATTAGTGCTTCACTAATTAAAACAACAGTTAAACCTTCTGAGGTTAAACCAGTTAACGTTTCCATTGTTAAGACAACGGTTGACCCTGTTTCCCCTGATCCAGTTTCAGCTGAATTGGTTAAAGCTAAAAATCCTGAGAAACCGACTCTTGAATTAACCAAACTAGCTGATACTAAAAATCAACAAGTATCCGTTGCTTATCATGATTACAAATTGTCCTATAAACCGACGGTGACTAAGACTGTTACGGACACTGATAAGAAAAATACAGATGGTGCAACAGTTGCTAAAAATACTCCGCAAGTTTATACTCTAGACCACGATAATATCTATGCTAATATCAAAGTTGGAGATACTATCACTATTGTGGATCCTTTGGAAGCAGGTGCTACACCAGTTGTTGCTGAAAATGAAGCTGATGCTCAGGCAAAAGGTTGGACAGTCAACTACGATGAAATTCAAGAAACTTACACTTACACAGCTGTTTACCAAGGTAAAAAACTTGAGGCACCAACGATTAAATGGGTTCCTATCTACGATAAAGCATTCTATGATAACACTTATAAAGTGTTCAAGAATGATTATGAGGCCTTTTCAAATACAGTAACGACTTATACCCCACCAACTCCAGATCCAGTTAAATCAATTACTGATAACTCTGGTGCAGACATTAATGGTGCGAAAACATTTGACCGTAACGTTAACTTCCATTTGACTACAGACTACAGCCCATACACGAAAGTAACAGCCTCAACTCTTGCGATTGCTAAGGGCTTTGCGATTATGGATGATGTTCAAGATGGTGCCTTTACTGTAAATGAAGATGGTATTACTGCAACAGCTACAGATGGTACAGATGTTAAAGACTTATTTACCATGTATCATGTTCTTTCAGATGAAGCTCGTACAGAAGCTATCCAAGCTATCTTGGACAATGCTAATCTTTCTCCAGTTGGAGAGTTCTATCTCTGGGTAGCTAAAGATCCAGCTAGCTTCTACGCAAACTATGTTAAACAAGCTAAGAACGTCACAATTGATCTTCCAGCACGTTTACTTGTTCCAGAAGGAGAAGTAGTTGAAAATGACTTCTACCAAATTGATTTTGGAAACAGCTATCAGTCTAATCTTGTTACTGTTGAAGTACCAGATGTGACCCCAGAAAAACACGCTTTGGATCAAAAAGATGATAACATTATCTTAGATGATCAAACGGTTCAAATTGGTGAGTACATTCGTTATCTTCTTGATGGTGTAACTGTTCCAGTGAAACATGATACGTTGTGGCAATATGATGGTAAAGATAAGCTTGACATTGCACATGACCGCTATACTGGTAATTGGAAAGGTATTATCAAAGGAACTGAATATACAGCTAAAGAAGACCTCGTACTAACCTATGATGTAACGCTTGAAGATGGGACACTTGTTAAAGCTGGTGATACTATCAAATCTGGTTCTAAGTATGCCTTTACCTTTGAATTTGACCAAGATACTAATAACGATTTTATCAAGAAGATTGTAACAGTAACTTGGGACGATAAAAAAGGTGAATGGGCATACAGCATTGATGAGGAATTTCTCCGTTCACTTGGTGTAGAGGGAACCTTCGATGCAGACTTCTACCTAGAAGTAGAACGTATTGCAGCAGGTGACGTTGAAAATACTTTTGTAAATATTGTGAATGGCAAAGAGATGACTGCAAAAGTCACAACTCACACTCCAGAGCCACCAAAACCAACTCCACCAGCTCCAAATACACCAGTTAAACAAGCTAGTCTTCCTTCAACTGGTGAAGCAAGTAGCATTCTTACAGTATTAGGTGGATTCCTGCTTTCTGGATTAAGTTTGGCAGGCGTTCGTAAACGTAAAGAAAACTAATTCAGGTAACTGAAAAGCTCGTATATAACAAAAATTGGCCACAAGAAGAATACGTTATACACTTGTGGCCTTTTATTATCAAGGAGGTTAATAACATGCAAGCATTTATTGCACAAGGGCGAGTGTCAGATATTCCATCTGATGCAGTTGGTAGAACAGCTAATGGGCATGTCAGCTTTAAGTTTGATTTTGCCTGTGATTCTAGCTTAAAGGGGAATGATGGAAAACCGTTGACGAGTTTCTTCCACGTGCAAGTTTATGGTAAACAGGCTGAAGTTATGGCACAAAGCTTATCAAAAGGTTCTCCAATTTTAGTTAACGGAGAAATTGTTCAGCGTCCTTATACGACTGAACAAGGACAACGTCGCAGCTATCAATACATTGCTCCAAATCAGCAGAATGGCATTACTTTCTTAGAAGGTAAAGAAGCGGCTCAAAGACGTAAGCAAGGAAACTTTAATACTTCTCAGGTAGCACCTCAACCAACGTCGGCTCATCCAGAACCAATGGATGCAGATGAACCCTTTTAAATAATGGTAAAGCATTCAAGGACTCACCTTGAGTGCTTTATTTTTTGTAAGTGTGTTTTTGTGGCCAGATACATGATATAATGGATTTGTTATGAGAAGAAGATTGAAACCTATTGTTGTTTATGTATTCTTCCTGTTTATAATAGGTGGACTGATATTTGCGAACCATCAGAATAAAGTAACATCAGAAAGACGAACAGAAAAGAATGTGATAACAACTAAAAACAATAAAGAAAATCAAAAAACTAAGGTCGTTCAGAATTTATTAGCAGCTATGACTTTAGAAGAAAAAATAGGTCAGCTATTTTGGGCAAGAGTACCTTATGGCAACCAAATAGAGGATATTCAGACCTATCACTTAGGGGGGTACATTTTATTTGGTAAGGATTTTGAGGGGCAATCACTGGAAGGTATTAAGGCGCTAACGGATAGTTACCAGTCAGCTGCTGAAATTCCACTGTTAATTGGATCTGATGAAGAAGGGGGAACAGTAACACGTATCAGTTCTATCCTAAACGCTCCTTTCCAGTCGCCAATGTCTCTGTATCAAAGTGGAGGGCTTGAGGCTGTTGTTGCTGACACTAAAACGAAAGCAGAGACACTAAAATCAGTTGGAATCAATGCTGGTTTATTCCCAGTTGCGGATGTAGCAACGGATTCATCAGCTTTTATTTATAACCGGACAATTGGAGAAGACGCCAAAACAACCGCTAAGTATGTCAAATCTGTTGTTCAAGAACTTGATAAAAATCAGGTTGGTTCCACCCTAAAGCACTTCCCAGGTTACGGAAATAATGGGGATAGCCATACAGCCATCATTCGAGATGACCGTTCTTTGGAGGCATTGCGCCAATCGGACTTCTTACCGTTTGAAGCTGGGATTTCTGCTGGCGCAGATAGTGTTCTAGTTTCACATAATATCTTATCTAAGCTTGATAATGTACCATCTTCAATCTCACCTAAAATCAATAAGATCCTGCGAAAAGAATTAGGCTTCAATGGTGTTATCATGACAGATGATCTGGATATGGCAGGATTAGCTAACTTTGTTAATCAGGATGAAGCAGCTCATCAGGTGATTTCAGCTGGAAATGATTTGATCCTAGGTTCTTCTTACCATACGCAAATTCCATACCTACTAGAGAAAGTTTCCTCAGGTGAGTTATCTGAAGAACGGATTGATGAATCTGTTAAACGAATCCTATCATGGAAATATGAATTGGGATTGTTATCAACTCTAGAGAAATAAAGAGAATATTTGGCAATATTATGTCACTATTAAAAAAAGTCAAAAAAGAATTGTAGTTTTACTGAAATACTGGGACAGTATGATATAATTATAATAAATACATAATATACAAAGAGGTGAAATATGGCAGATCAAACAATCATTAATTCAACTGTAGATGCTCTTAGAAGTGAAATTTTCGCCATTATCCAAGCTAATCATGAGTCCATTTTAACAACACTGAATGAGCTGAGTGTGCGTGATATTCAATATCCATTTGTGGAATCGAAGACTTTAGGTAGTGGCAATCAATTTATTTCAATGAATTTAACATTTGATGGTGGATATCATATTGGTATTTCTAAATTTCACTTATTTGTTGGACAAGTACTTAATGATTTAAGATTGGAGCGCTCTAACGATTCTGGAGAGCATTTAGAGATAACTAACGATAGTAATCAAGCAGTTCAACATTTAGGTGATTTTTTGTATGATTTAAAACAAATTGATTTTAATGCTATTTTGAATAGCTGGAAAGAACGTTATATCCGATAACATGATTTAATAGACAAAAATAGCACGTGAGATTAGTTCACGTGCTATTTTTGGTTAGAGCTTTATGCCTATTTAAGTATATCATAAGGCTTGCTAATATACTAATTTTAAGACGTTTTCAACTTGTTTTGTGGGTATTTCTTTATGAAATGCTCTTAGAATGAGAGCTAAAAAGTTATATAACTTTTTATACAACTTCCTAATTTGTCCGCTTAACGCAGAAAAAGCAATTATCCCTTAGACTAATAGTGTATTCAAAATTACATCAGAAAGGATAATTGTTTATGGAAAGAAAACAAACAGATGATCAATCAGATGAATTGATGGCTGAGTCTCTTCAGGTGGAAAACTATCTGAAACAGGGGAGAGGTTGTCATCGCTATACCGTTCAATTAGGAATTGAGCAGGGGATAAATTCCTATCTGGAAAGATACCAGCTTGCATCACCTCAATTAAAATTTAAAATATTCCTCTTTTCAAGTTTCTACGGTGAGAAAATCAAGCGTTTCTTAGAAGAAATCAGAGGTGAACGGTATGTATAGTTGGATAGAGGCCATTTATTACACGCTTATTCAATTAGCCAAAGTCAATAGGTTCAATGCTCTCCTCCTAGTTAGTTTTGTAGGCTATCTGGGTTATCAGGGAATAAAAGTTGTGAGAGAACCACTTAGAAATCTTTTCCGGTTGATAAGAGGCTTGATAGATGATAGAGAACTTTTCAGGGAACGTTTCATAAATAGGAGTGCAGAATTAGCTCATATCTTGAAGAATCGTCATGAAATTGACTGGAAGTCAGCTGGTAAAGTTAAGAGTAAACAGTTCTGGAATCTTATGAAGCGACTTATGACAGTTGTTCCTTCATTTTTATTCTTGCTGATTGGTAACCTTCTCTTCCGTCTTATCTATAAATTGCCCTTTGTGAAGCAAGACAGAAAGCGATTTGACAAGGAAATGAAGCCTCTGCTCTACTTCAAAAACTACCGTAGTTTTGTATTCATGGGTTTGGGCTTCAGTTTTATTGCTTTAATTTTGACGAACTATTTGGTAACTGTTTTAAGGGCAGCTATCCGCTTCCTTTATTTCTCACTCATAACGTTGAGGGATAGCAGTCAAGTTGTCGTCTTTAATGTTGATAGCTTACTGATTCAGAATTTATTTAATGCTAGAGTATTTCTGGTAGCACCGATTCTAGCAGTACCAATTTTTATCATTGGTTTAATCATTGCCTGGCGTTCAGCTTGGGTCAATTTTGAACAATATCGTGACTATAACCATAATGAGGAAGGTGATGACCGCTTTGCGACAGTCAAGGAAATTCACCAACAGTATAAGAAAGTTCCCAATAAAACAGAAACTTATCCAGGTGAAGGTGGTGTACCAGTCCTACATGAGACGAGAACGAATCTTACAGGTTTAACATTAGGTTCTCAAATGCTTTGGCAAAACCGCACTTTTAGCCGATATCTGACGAATGCTGAAAGAGTCTTAGGGATTTATGCGAAAGCTTCAGGTGATTATTACATCGATGACAGCACCACTAATATGCTTGGTATTGGTATGACACGTTCTGGTAAAGGCGAAGGGCATATTACAACGACTATTGATATCAATAGTCGTGCAGAAATTCAACCGTCGATGGTTCTTGCCGATCCAAAAGGGGAACACTATCAGTCATCATATAAAACCATGCGCCGACGTGGCTATGATGTTAATGTCCTATCTTTCCAGAATATGGATTGGTCTATGTCTTATAACCCTCTAGCTCTTGCAATAGCAGCGGCCAAGAAAGGTTACTATGAAATGACACAGACAAGGGTTAATGCGGTTGCTGAAGCAATTTATCGTAAAACGAAACCAGGTGTTGGCAACGGAAATGCCAAATATTGGGAAGATACCTCTATTTCGCTCTTTAATGCGATTGCTATGGCTCTCATTGACCGAGCTAATGAAACATTCAAGAATGGAGAAAAGGATGCCTGGGACACGGTTACAGTTCGAAATATCGCCAAATTCTTAACCGATTTGGGTTCTGAAGAAGTCTTTGTTAATGACTTTGGAGAAATCGTTGAGAATCCAGATCGAGAGCAACAAGTTAAGAAGAAATCTAAAATCACGGTTTACTTTGATAACTTGCGTAAAATCAATCAGGAACAGTTTTCTAAGTTTAGAGATATGGCAGACCTTAACTTTAGGTCGTCTGACTTTGCTTCAGAAGAAACAAAAGGAAACGTATTCTCTAGTATGATGTCTGGTATTAATCTGTTCTTGCAAGATAACATTGCTAAACTCACGTCTAAAAATTCTATTGACCTAGAATCAGTTGGCTTCCCACGTCGCTTATCGGTTAAGTTTCGTTCAAGTTCTAATGTAGCTATGCGTAACGAATACGCTCATAAGACTGCTAAGGTAACAATTACCAGTCAATCGGCTTGGGGTAAAACAACTAGACAAGTTATTCACGTAGATGCTGCAACGGCTTTGATAGATGGTGAAGGTTATCTTACCTATGTGATTGAACCAAAACTTCCTGATCGGTTCATAGTAACGATAGATTTCAACCATGAAAATAATGGTGATTCAGCTATCCGTAACAAGACCTTCCAATTCTCAGCTGAGAAAGTCTATAAGAAGCGTGGTAAAATCATTGCGCTGGATGAATACACTAGGAAACCTATTTTGGATTATATCAAAGTTACTGTTCTCAATGAACAAGATGATAACCTTCTCCAAGAAGAAGATATTGATTTGATTTATTCAGACAATCCTAAAGTTATTTACCTGGTAACACCACCAAACCGTACTGAATATAATAGTATTGTGTCGCTGTTCTTGGATCAGCTGTTTAATGCCAATTATGAGTTAGCTCTGTCAAATGGCCGTAAGTGCGTTAACAGGATTCTTCATATCCTGGATGAGTTCACAAACATACCAGCAGTTCCTCATATGGATACTAAGATTTCTATTGGGCTTGGTCAAAACATTTTATACTATCTCTGGATTCAAAATCTGGAGCAATTGACCGATAAATATGGTGAAAATATCGCAGCAACTATTCAAGATAACTGTTCGCTTAAAATCTATGTTAAATCTACCTCTAATAAAACTAATGAACGCTTCAGTAAGGATTTAGGAACACGGACAATCACACGTCGCCGACGTTCTAGCAATATCTTAGATGAAGCTAACCCTAACGTGTCTATTGAAAATCCTAAGCAAGAATTGCTAACACCTACACAATTAGCCAAACTCCAGGAAGGAGAAGCGGTTATTCTACGTGGGGTTAAAGGTCGAGATAACGTTGGTCGTAAGGTAACGACAGATCCAATTTTCTTGCACGAGAAGACCAGCCTTCCTTACCGTTATATGTTCCTTCAAGATGAGTTTGATCACTCTATGACCTTGGCTGATATTCCAGTAAATAGTGAGCATAGAGAGCTTGATCTTCAAGATATAGCAGTAGGAGCACAAAGCACTTTTAATAAAATTATTGATTGGCGTACAGCACTAACTGATCGTATGAGAAGTAACGGAGAACCTCCTCAATTAGCTACAAGAAAGCAGCAACCAAAACCTTTATCTCAAGCTCAGTTCACGTCTCCAGATGAACTTACACATGCTATTATTGCAGATGTTTTTAATGAAGAAGAGGAAGACGATATCTTCTTTGTAGATGATGTGATATAATAAGATAGATAAAAAGTTATATAACAAATTATACAAATTGTTGTCTGAGAACCATATTTCTGATATAATGAAATCAACTTAAACAAGGAGAAGGTTGTTATGAAAATGAAAAAATTGTTTAGTCTATTGACGTTAGGTCTTGCGCTTATTCTTTTAGCAGCCTGTGGTCAAAAGTCAGCTGAAGATATTATCAAAACAGAATTAAAAAACAGTTATACAGGGTATTCAGAAAATCCAGGTGGCATTTATCCATTTAGAGCTGGTGATGATGTATTAACCTTTAATAAAAAAGATAATTCAATTACTAATAGCTATGGGAATATGAAATATTTTTCAGTTATTTCTGATCAGGAACTTCCTTCAGGAATTAAAAATACTATTGATGAGTTAGAATCTGAATTAAAGGGAACTGATAATTTTACCATAATTGTTAGTCGTGAAAAGAATCCGACACGTAAAGATTCTGAAGGTGTTTATCAAATTGCGTTAACAGACAAGGGAAAAAGTATCCGTATTTTTGAGTTAGGAAGAGACCAACGAAGTTTTGGTTATTATGATTTTTCAGGAACATCTAAATAATGAGAGAGTCTCGCATAAGCGAGGCTTTTTATATTTCCTGTGACTTGTCCGCTTAACGCAGGAATTTTCATTATCCCTTATGATGGAGGTATCTTATAAAGAAAGTAGGTACCTTATGTGAAATATGATACTTATTCCGATTTAGTTAATGACCTAGAAACTGGTTTTCTAGATTGGAATGGTGCGACTAATGGGAATATCACAGGAGAGAATGCGGAGAAGATGGCTTCCTTTTATAAATATTGGAGCAACTATCTTGATTCAACCCCAGCCTTTCTCTCCTTTTTAGCCTATATACCAGGTGCCATTGCCAAAGCTCTATATTCCATTACAGCGAGTCTAGAACATGTCTTTAATAATATGTTTAAGCTCTTTGGACTATTCGGATATTTAGGAGATAACAACACTGTTATCGGACAATTTTTCTTCTGGTTTCAGGTTATAGGAACAACGCTATTTAGCTTGATTCTGGTTGTTTCAGCTATAGCTGGTGTTTTTACTAAGCCAGTCAAATACAAAGGGGTGATAACTAACTTCCTTCTAGTAACGATGGTTACGGCTGTGTTGCCTTTAGCTTTAACATCTGTTTCATCGGTGATTGCTCAAGATGCAATGAATATTCAAACTGTATCTAGTGAAGCACCTGATGGAACTGAACACTATTCATCATTAGCGATTCAACCGATGAAGAATAATATAGTGGATCTAAAAGTATTGATAGATAATGATTTTTCAACAGAGCTTTTTCCGCTGGACGATTATGGGTATATCAAGCCTCCTAAAGAAGGATCAACACCAGTCAATAATATTACAGATAGCATTGACAAGAGAGATACTACTGACTTTGCGACACGAATTGATTTTGGGGCAACCTATGGAGCTTCAAATGCAGATTTATTAAAAGAAATGGAGGATAAGCAAAAAGGTTTAGAAGGTTTGTTCCTGCATAAGCTAAATGCAAATCAAAATGGTGTTGAAACTATTACTAAGCATCGAATTGTAGGTGAATTAAATGCCTTTGAACCAGTTTATATGCGATATAAGGTCAATTGGATAGGAATGTTCATGCAATACATTATCTTGATTGTCCTATTGATTTCTATGTCAATCAAGTTGGTTAAATCAGTCTTTGATATCGTGATAGAAACTATGATTTCACCACTTCAAGGATACTCTTCCTTGTCTAATTCCAAGAAGTATAAAGAACTTCTACGAACAATAGGAGGAGCACTTGCAGGTATTTTCTTTGAAGTGGTGATTATGCGTGTGACGCTGGAAATCCTACGTGACTTACCAACGTTATCAGTATCAGCTGTTACAAAATTATCAGGCGGTTTCTTTGATGGTTTGAATATGTGGGAACAGTGTCTTGCAGCTTCACTTGTTTATATTGGTGTCTTCTTTGCTGCTATGCAAGGGGTATCAATGATTGAACGTTGGCTTGGCGTTTCTACTGGTCATAGTGATACAGCCCAACAACTGCTTGGAGCGATGATGATGGGTAATGCCTTTGCGACAGGTGCTGGAGCTATCGGTAACGGAGCAATGGCTATGGGAGGCTTTGGACTTGATATGGCTAAGAAAGCTCCTGGAGCAATGGTAGCAGGAAGTAAAGTTCTTGGAAATAGTCTGGCAACAACTGGTGGTGGAATTCGAGGTGCTTTCAATGCTGCTAAAGATCAAGGTGCATTGAATGCAGTTAAAGGTGGCTTGAGTAACATGTATAGTGCTGCTGACCTTGCAGGTAAAGAGGCTGTCGGTAAAGCGAAAGACTTTGCAGGTGGTATAGCAGATAACTTAGGTCAAAAAGAGCAGGCTGCCCATGATGCTGTTTATAAAGGCATGAAAAATGATGCAGTTCCGCCACGTGCAGGATTTGATTCAACAATCAATCCAAATGCAGAATTTACCTTAAATCCTTCTGGACAATATGGAGGGGAAAGTTTATTATCAGATGAGCCTAGCCCATTTGAAAATACAGATAGTGGCCCAAGTGGTGGTGGTATTACAGATCCAACAGTGACACCAGCAGAACCGTCTGGCGAGGCCTTCGGTGGCATTAGTGATCCAACTCCACCAGCTAGAGACATTCCTCAATCTATTGAAAATAATCCACTTCCCAATGTTACCCATGAAGCACCCAAAAAAACTGAAGGCTCAACGGTTTCTAAACGTAACTTCCAACAATCAATGAACCAAATGCAGTACATGAACCAACAAATGCAACAAGCAGGTCAGCGTATGCAAGGACAATCTCATATAAGAGGTGCTGAAATTGATGAAAGTGAAGAGTAAGCTCTATGTGTGATGTTGCAGGTAAGGTTGTTGTGATTACAGGAAGTTTACGACCAATGAGCCGACAAGATGTGATTACCTTCCTGGAGAAAAAGGGAGCAATCGTTCAAGGATATGTCTCTGCTCAAACAAATATTCTTCTTGCAGGTCATAAACAACTAGATCTTTTTGAACCAGATAGACGGTCTAAAAAGTATGAAGCTGCAATATCCAGAATAGCAGAAGGGCAAGAAATCACAATTTTGTCAGAAGAATCATTCTTCAATATGGTTAAGAAGTCTCAATCTTGAGGCTTCTTTTTTGTGTAAAAAGTTATATAACTTTTTGTATAAAAACGGATCTTCAGTTTAAGATGATACCATTTGTCCGCTTAACGCAAGAATTTTCATTATCTCTTATGATGGAACTATACAAGAAAGGAGTTAGATAAATGGATGAAAAATACGGTGTTCCACGTGACATCTATGCCAAAGTAAAAATCATAGGACTATTCATGGCCGATATTGTTTTTGTAGGAGGCTCAGCGGTTGCTGCGGTTTCTATTGGAACCAAGATATTCCCAACGAGTCAATGGGCACAGTTACTTGCCTTTATTATTTTGACACCGCTTATGTGTCTCTATCTAGTTTTACCAGCCAATGGCGGAAAGAAAAATTGGCATAGCATGCTTCTCTTTTTCAGGAGACGACGGAAACGATACATTAGTTTGAATTATCAGAGAGGAGAGAAACGTTAATGGCTATTAAACAAAATCAAAAGCAGCCTGAAGTTAAACGACAATTAGGGCGTAAGCAGGAAAAAAAGCACAGTCAAGAATATTTTGACCTTCATTCATGTGTAGAATTGCTTGATGTAAAGTCAATTATTGATAATCGTCAAGCTTACATTCAATTAGTTGATTACGGTTATCTTCAGTTGATGGAAATACCAGGAAAAGACTTAGGATCACTTTCCTATAATGAAATTCGACGAACAATTGATAATTTTGAGAAATGGTTGACTGACTTTAACACTGATATTCAGATTGAAACAACAACCTTGCCAACTAATACAGATACTCAGATTATGGATCTTCGTCATCATTTGAGCCTCGTTCGGCAAGAAAAGGCAAAATTACTACCTAATTCACGTCGGTACTTACAGCTTCTTGATCGTGAGGCCTTACTGATCAATGAGATTCAAGTTGAAGAGAGTATTCAACAAGAAATCTACAATACAGAGTTTATTTTGTGGCTCTTTGCACCAACTACAACGGAGTTAGATGACCTAGTACGTAAGGCTAAGTCTTATGGGAATAATGATTTTGTTCCTCAAGAAATAACCAGGGTTAAGAAAGAACAAATTATCAAGCAATTCAATAACATGAACGAAAAAGTATAGGAGGATAACATGCCAGAACTTTCAAAACGCAGACAAAGACAGTTAAAAGCGCAAGGTTATGATCTTGCTTTTCTCAGTCGCATACAACCACAAGGTAACATTGATTTCAAAAAGGATGATCGCTCCTGGATCAGTGGGGACGGTTATCATACAGCACTTCATTATTACGAATACCCCTCAGAAGATTTAGACCGTTTCTGGTTATCAGATTTAATGCTGATTCCAGGCACACGTTCGTTTTTGTCTCTCTACCGAGCAAATAACAAAGAGCTGAAGCAAGAAATCAAAGATGCTATTGAGGAAAAATCAACTCGTATTACTGGAAACAGTAAGATAGTTGATAACCAACAAGAACTAGATGAAATCAAAGACTTAACTCAACTGGATAGAGACATTACCAAGAAGAATATTGCGATGCTAGGAATGTATGTTCGGAACTATTCTTCTGCATCAACTAAAGAAGCTCTCTTCAAGCAAGTAGAGGATATTAAAGACAAGACTTCTAACTTTAAGTCAACTATCCTTTCAGGTGAACTTGACTTTGAATATCATGCTCCATTCATACCAGCCCAATATCAAATTGATTTACCCAACCATAGACGAGGTATTCCTATTAGGGCGCATGATTTGGCCGGTGGGTATTTCTTCAATCACACCAAACTAGAAGATTCTAAAGGTGTTTACATGGGATGGACACCCACCAAAGGAGCCGTTAATTTCAACTTTTTGCAACGTGATCAACGTCGAACTCGTTCCTTTATGATTATTTCAGGAAACCCTAAGATGGGGCAGCGTTCTTTTCTGTTGAAGCATACAGATGGCCTTTATGCCAAAGGAAATTATATTCGTAACTTTGATGCAAATGGGACATTTCTCGATCAGACGAGACACCAGCATGGTCTGATTCTTGATTTATCAGGTGAAGCTAACCGTATCAATATTTTCCAAGTGTTCCCAACAGTAACAAATGAAGATGGAACAGAGATTGATAAGAAGAAATCCTATAATCTACATATTCAGAAATTAAAGAGTATCTTGAAACTACTTAATAGTGAAGTAACAGGGGATGATTTAACAACCTTCGGTAAGATGCTCAATGAGTTTTATATTGAAGAAGGTTTGTGGGCACGTAATCCCAAGTTGAATCCAGAGAAGTTAAAAGCGACTGATTTAGTAAATGAGGAGTATCCAGTCCTAACAGATTTTATCCACTTTGCGGAAGACTATAAGCGTAGTTTATTGGCACAAAGTCAACCAGATGAAATTGAAATTAAATCTGTTAACCGTATTCATAATACTTTTGATGAACTGCTAACAACAAACTCAGAGATCTTTGAAGGCACAACTGAGTTCCAGGATATTTCGTCTGAGCAAGTTGTTACTTTTGACTTCTCAGGCCTTAAAGGAACCCCTCACTTGCTTAATGCACAAATCTTTTCAGTGCTATCCCTGGTTTCAGCTGATATCGTCAATAATGGTAAACGCTGCAAGCAATTATTAAAAGCTAATCCTAATCTAACAGAAATGGATATGGAGCATTATATTGTTAATATCAGTGAAGCTCAAACATTGATTAATCCTAAGTATGAAAGCAGCGTTGAACTACTAGCTGATATGATTGACTCGATGGGAGAGAACTTTGCAGGTGTGGTACTATCGGTTAACTCTCTACGAGGAATTTTATTTGAATCAGGAGCAGGTAGTCATAAAGATCCGTATGTCACAGCTGTTCAGCGTATCTTTGGATTGATGCAGTACCGTGTCTTTGCTCAAACTGATGAAACAAGTATTCCTTTGCTTGCTAATGCCTTGGTAGGCTCTATGAATCAATCAGAGCTGGAAACATTGCCACGCTTAGTAAAAGGGCAATTATTTATGAATATTGCTGGGGTAGGCAATCTGGTCTTTAACCAGCAGTTATTAACGCCAGAAGTACAGAGATATGGTGGTATTCAGTAGAAATAGAAAGGTGACGGATATGTCAAATAAAAATGGCTCTATAATTTCTGTAGTGGGTAAAACTACTGTAGAGATTATAGAGCTTTTTGAGTGTACACTAAAAGTCCCATAAGAACTATAATGAAAAGTGACAAAACTACCATTAGGAAGAACTTATGAGACCTATTAAGAATACCACAGAATTAATCGGAATTAAAGACCAAAATATCAAGATTTCACTTGTTTTTGAAACTGATACTCATATCGAGATTCAAGCAAAACTCGATTACCCTGCACCATCATGTCCTCACTGCCATGGAAAGATGATCAAGTACGACTTTCAAAAGCCTTCTAAAATCCCTCTTCTCGAGCAAGCGGGAACGCCAACTCTACTACGTCTGAAAAAACGTCGTTTCCAGTGTAAAAGTTGTAGAAGAGTCACGGTAGCTGAGACATCTATCGTTGAGAAAAACTGCCAAATCTCCAATCTAGTCCGACAAAAAGTTACACAGCTTCTAACTGAGAAGGTGTCACTAACTGATATTGCAAGAAGACTTCGCGTGTCGACGTCCACTGTCTATCGTAAGCTTGATCAGTTCACTTTCAAGGAACATTATGACAAACTCCCTGCTGTTATGTCCTGGGATGAGTTTGGGTTCAAGAAAGGGGAATTGGCTTTTGTGGCGCAGAATTATGAGACAAACCAACTCATAACCATCCTTGATAATCGCCGCCAAACTACTATACGAAACTACTTTTTGAAGTATCCATTGAAAGTCCGGCAACAGGTACAGTTTATCACGATGGATATGTCTGGAGCTTATATTCCACTGGCTCGCAAGCTCTTTCCAAACGCAAAAATCGTTCTTGATCGTTTCCACATCATCCAGCACCTTGGACGTGCCTTTTTAAAGACTAGAATTGCAATTATGAACCAGTTCGATAAGAAGTCACTACCCTATCGAGCCTTGAAAAATCACTGGCGACTCTTCCAAAAGGACAGCTGTAAGTTATCTCTCAACTCTTTCTATTCAAAGACTTTCCGCCAAACTTTAGCACCACATGAAGTTGTTAAGAAGACACTAGTCTTTTCAAAAGAGCTTACTGACTACTATACACTTTATCAGCTTTTGCTTTTTCACTTTCAGGAGAAGAGAGTAGGTGAGTTCTTTGACCTGATAGAGGAAAATAGAAGCAAGGTCAATCACTATTTTCAAACGGTCTTTAGGACTTTTCTTAGACACAAGCAATACATCCAAAATGCACTAGAAACAGACTATTCAAACGCAAAACTTGAAGCGACTAATAAGTTAATTAAAGACATTAAACGCTTGGGCTTCGGTTTTAGAAACTTCATCAACTTTAAGAAACGTGTCTTCATCACACTGAACATACATAAAAAGAGGACCTATCCGGTCCTCTCTAGATGTTAGCTTTTCGTCACCCACTACAGTTGACAAAGAGCCATAAAAATCCAAATAAACTTGGACCAATTGAAAGACGGAAGCAAGCAATCAATAACTATGTGACCGTACGAAAAATTAAGAGTCAGGAAATTAGAGATTATTTTGCCTCGGATGGTGAGTCTGATCCAGAACGCTTAGCAGCTCAGAAAGCACGTGATCAAGAATTTTTAAGAGGTTTAAGGAAACTTGGTGTTGGTTTCATTGTCTTCTTAGTGTTCTACGCTATTCTAAAGACAATTCTTGGTCTTTGGTAGAAGGGAGAATATGTGAAAAAAGCAGTTCTATTTAAGATACTAGCACCACTTATTTCTCTTGTGTTTCTAATTAGTATTGGTGTAACCATACTAGCAGGTATTTTGGGGGCTGTTAGTAGTTCTCAAACGAATTGTACAACTGAAGTAGCAACTTCTACCTCTACAGAATCCTCTATTTCTTCAGGTGATGGCTCAATTGATTCATTTGTTAAGGAACACAAAGAGGCTTATATCCGGTCTTGGAAAGCTGGTGGGTTCTTACCGTCTGCATCGATCACGCAGACTATGATTGAAAATGGATTCAATTTCTCTAATCCTAATGGCACCTCATTTTGGCAAGCACACAATATGGGTGGTGTTAAAACTTCGAGCAAGAGCAACTTCCCTGTTACTCTAGCAACTTATGGTGAAGATAGTGTTGACCTAACAGGAACGAAACCAGGAGCTAATGTAGGAGATGGTACAGGTGGAGCTTACACCTGGTTCTCCAGTTATGATGCTGGCATTGTTGGTAAAGCAGAGTTTATGGCTCACCAAACACTCTATACTAAGGCTATCAATAATACGGATGGCATAGCGACTCTAAGTGCTATTGCAGACGGTGGCTGGGCTACTGACGGTACTTATAAAACTAAGCTTATTGACATGTACAATACGCTTGGCAAAAAGTATGAATGGCTGGATAAGGAAGCTATCAGCGCTCATGGTGATAAACCTTATAAAGCAGTCACAGCTTCAGCTGGAGATGCTGGCCCATCTGATACTTTTACAAGCAATAGTAAAGATTGTAGCGATTCTTCTTCAGGTGGTGCCAATGATGGTACAGGAACAGTTCCAGCTGATGCGACAGCCTGGGGATATAGTCCTGATAACTTACCAGAGAGTCTAAAGCAGTATATCATTGATCCTAAATCGCTTGGCATGGCCTATGCAAGCTCTTCTGGATGGTTTAATCCAGGTAGTGATTATTTAGCTGGTCAATGTGTTAATTTGACAATTAGCGTGGGAAACCATCTTTGGGGACATTCAGGGTCGGTTACTGGAAACGGTAAAGACCAAGCAGCAGCATGGGCTAGCATATTTGGCAATTCTGTCAAAACTACTCCTAAAAAAGGAGCTATCTTTTCTACACAAAACGGGGGTGGTGGTTATGGCCATACTGGTATTGTGTGCCATGTTTTTGAAAATGGTTCAATTTTGATTGTAGAGCAAAATACACCACTTTCAGGGGCAGATTATTTCAAAAAATCTTATACCTGGAACTATCGTATCTGGACACCAGAGCAACAAAAGGCAGAAATTACTACCTTTGCTTATCCAGATGGAAAAGAACCAAAACTTGGAAAGTAAAAGGATAAATCAATGAAAGAATGGATAAAAGATAATATGATTTATGTTATCGTGGTTGGACTATTACTAATTTTCTCTGGATTTGCAATTCATAGAAATCTAACCAGTAGCAAACCACAGGAACCTAAAAGCGAACAGACGGAGACGACAGTGGAGGATGATGTATCACAATCAACTCCAGAAACAGTTGATGAAAAGAACTATCGGACAGCAAAATTGAAGCTAGAGCACCCTTATACAGAAGGTAGTGAAGAACATAAGCAACAGGTACTTAAAGCATTTGAAGAGGCTATCAATGCTATTAAGAAAGCAGAACATTTATCAAATGTTAGTGGTACACTAGAAAATCATCTTTCAATGAGTCAAGATGGAATGGTTCAAACCTTTGCGATGGCACTCCTGGTAAATCAATATGAGTATCAATCAAGTAAGCTAGAAGTTATGCCATCTGAAAATGAGGATGTTGTTCAATTTTTGATTGTTCTGACAAAGAAGGGAGAAGATAACTGTTATTTTGTAGGAAACTTTAATACAACGGTTAATCAGATTCAGTTGAAAGCCTATGTTGGTGGGAATATTGGAGGTTCTTTTGGATAGTAAATAAGAAAACAAATGCACAAAAAGTTATATAACAAGTTGTGCATTTTTAGTTGACATAAAATAAATAATAAGCTAAAATAGATATATAAAAAGTTATATAACTTTTTATCCAACTAATTATATAAGAATGGGAGTGCTTTTATGAAGATTCAAACAACAAACCTTGATAAAGGTGGTGGCGGAAAAAGTAGTCATACCTACAATGAAGGAGATTGGTTATCACGTGTTAAAAATAAGCGTGTCTTGCTAATTGATGGGGCAAGAGAATGTAATTTAACGCACTCCTTTGATGTGACTAGTGAAAAGACAATTTATGATATTTTCACAACAGGTGAGTATGAAATCTGCCGTATAAATGATAATCTTAGCTTAATCCGTGGAGATGAGCGACTGACAGATGAACAGTTAGACTTATCCAGTCGAAACAATAAGTATCTTCAGTTATTTATGTGGTTCAGTGAGCACTACGATGAACTAGCTGAACAATTTGATATTATATTAATTGATACGCACAATGATGAAAGTCTAGTGACAGCGAATTTTATTGCTGTATCTGATATTGTCCTGGGGGTAACGGATGCTTCTACTAACGGTTTTCGTGCCTGGTTAGCTCTCAAAAAATTTGTAGATTATATCAAGAGTGAAGCAGTAGAAGTGATTACAAAGAAAAGCTATGTTAAGGCAGAAGCTTATCTTATTGGCAATAAGATTGAATTTTACGGCAATAATGTGACAGAAACTTGCAAGCAATTCTTGGATGTGGTTCAGGAAGATGAGGCTTATTTAGGATCTATTCAGAAAAAGGAGTTAGTGGCTAAGAGTTTAGTTATTAACCAGA